>NZ_AP023033.1:1725000-2925000 GCF_019670125.1 Agarivorans aestuarii | reverse complement strand
CAACGGGTGCAATATATGTTAAGCCAAGGCATGCAGAAGGCTGAAATCCGTTTAGATCCTGCTGAGTTAGGAAGCATGCAAATTCGCTTGCAAATGAATCCAGACCAGCAAGTGTCGGTACAAATTCAAGTGCAGAACCCGCAAGCGCGTGAAGCTTTGGAACAAACTATGCCGCGCCTACGTGAAATGCTTCAGCAACAGGGTATCGAACTGGGACAAAATCAGGTTAGTCAGCAGAATCAAGGCAGCGCTTCTCAACAAGGTAGAGGGCAAACAATGGCTGGCGGACAATCTACTAACGCCGAGCTTGCTGATGATACTACTGAGCAAGACATGAGCGGATTGCTGGTGAATCAAGCAAACAGTGATGGCATTGACTTTTATGCCTAGTTTATTTCTATGAGGTGCTATTGAAGCGCCTCTTAACTATGTAATAATAAAAGCAGTTTAGCGATAATTTCATGGAAGCGTAGATGGCTGAAGAATCAGAATTAAAAGTAGAAGATGATGAAGGTGGCAGTAAAAAGAAGCTGATTATCATCATCGCTATTGTAGCCGTATTGGTGATTGGTGGTGTAGTTGGCTTTTTGTTAATGGGTAGCGGTTCTGATGAAGCACCGGCAGCAGCCGAACCAGCAGAAGAAGCAACTTCTTCAGTCACTCATACTGCCTTATATGTAGGCATGCCAAGACCATTTGTATTTAATATTGTGGGCGACCACCGAGATCGCTTAGTACAAATTAAAGTACAATTATTGGTTCGTGGTACTGTCAATGAAGAAGCCGCAAAGCTGCATATTCCATTGATTGAAGGGACCTTATTGAGTGTATTTAGCTCTGCAACTGTAGAAGACTTATCCACTCAAGAAGGCAAAGACAAAATTCGCGAAAACTCGCTAATTGAGACACAAAAAGCATTAAAAGAGATAACCGGTAAAGTAGTGGTAGAAAAAATTCTATTCACCGGCTTTGTAATGCAATAAAGGACCAACGTGAGCGATTTATTAAGCCAAGACGAAATCGATGCGCTATTACATGGTGTTGATGACATAGAAGAGGACATCATAGAGCCGGAAATGTCTGGCAGTGTTGTGGAGTTTGACTTCTCTTCTCAAGATCGAATCGTTCGTGGACGAATGCCAACCCTTGAGTTGGTTAATGAGCGATTTGCTAGGCATATGCGAATTAGCCTATTTAATATGATGCGCCGCACGGCGGAAGTCTCGATTAACGGCGTGCAAATGATTAAATTTGGCGAATATGTTCACACGCTATTTGTTCCTACCAGTTTAAACATGGTTCGTTTTCGACCTTTAAAAGGTACTGCCTTAGTGACCATGGAAGCGCGTTTGGTGTTCATTTTGGTTGAGAACTTCTTCGGTGGAGACGGTCGCTACCATGCTAAAATTGAAGGTCGCGAGTTTACACCTACCGAGCGCCGCATTATTCAAATGCTGCTTAAGATTATTTTTGAAGACTATGTAGAAGCTTGGGCACCAGTGATGGATGTAGGCTTTGATTATTTGGACTCAGAAGTAAACCCTGCAATGGCCAATATCGTGAGCCCCACAGAAGTGATTGTTGTTAGTTCATTTCATATTGAGCTGGATGGCGGCGGTGGTGATTTCCACATATCTATGCCGTATTCAATGTTGGAGCCGATTCGAGAGCTATTAGATGCCGGTGTACAAAGTGATAAACAAGACACCGATCAGCGTTGGAGTTCTGCACTGAGTGATGAAATCATGGATGTGCCAGTAGGTCTGCATACCAAATTGTTAGAAACTGATGTTACTTTGCGTCAGTTAATGGATCTAAAGGCGGGTGATATTATACCGGTCGAGATGCCTGAAACTGCTATGTTATATGTAGAAGATTTACCGAGTTACCGAGTTAAACTCGGTAGACAAAATGAAAAAATGGCACTGAAAATTGATACTCAGTTGAAGCGCCCAGACACTGTGAAAAGTGACCTCGAAATGGTGGTGAGCAGCCGCCGTACGATTCCGGGCGAAGAGTAAGAAATAAGGAAAAAGTATGAGTGATCAAGATGATATGGCTGATGAGTGGGCAGCAGCAATGGCCGAAGCTGAGCCAGCGCCACTTGAAGACTTCGTAGACGAATCAAAGCCTATCTCGGAAGAAGAGCAGCGTAAGCTTGATTCGATTATGGACATTCCTGTGACTATTTCCATGGAAGTAGGCCGCAGCAATATTAGCATTCGCAACCTGTTACAACTTAACCAAGGTTCGGTGGTAGAACTAGATAGGGTTGCCGGTGAGCCATTAGATGTACTGGTAAACGGAACTTTGATTGCGCACGGTGAAGTGGTAGTAGTAAACGATAAGTTTGGTATTCGCCTTACTGACGTTATTAGCCAAACCGAACGCATTAAAAAGCTCAAGTAATGCAACGACTCCTTGCATTAATCATTGCAGCTGGCATCAGTTTGCCAGTTTTAGCTGAACAAGAAACTACTTCTCCTCCCAATAGCCAAGTTGAACTGCTTTCGTGGGTGATGTCTTTAGCCCTAGTCTTAGTGACTATTTTTGTTTGTGCGTGGGTACTAAAGAAGACTCGGCTTAGTCAGTTTGCTGGCGGTCAATCTAAAGTGGTAACTAACTTAGCTTTAGGTACACGAGAGCGTGTGATGGTGGTAGAAATTGGTGAACAGCAATACTTAATTGGCGTTACTGCTCAATCAATAAATCTTTTGGATAAGCTGGATAAACCTATTGTTGCCAAGCCAAATAAGATGAGCGGCTCATTCACCAAACAGTTACAAGGATTGTTGGCTAAAAATGAAAAGTAAGCTGTTTATTTGCCTAAGTTTGTTACTTGGGGTTGTTGCACCAAGTTTTGCTCAAGAAGGTATTTTGCCGGCTATCACCATGACCACCAACCCAGATGGTGGACAAGAGTATTCGGTCACCTTGCAAGTATTGGCCTTGATGACGGCACTGTCATTTTTGCCTGCTCTGGTGATTATGATGACATCCTTCACCCGAATTGTGGTGGTGATGTCTATCTTAAGGCAAGCCATGGGCTTACAACAAAGCCCATCAAATCAAGTGATTATTGGCATTGCCTTATTCTTGACCTTTTTCATTATGTCGCCGGTAATCGATGAAGTGAACACTCAGGCAGTTCAGCCATATTTAAGTGAAGACCTTACTTCGATGCAGGCTTTCGAAAAAGCCAAAGAGCCGCTCAAAGAGTTTATGTTGGCGCAAACCCGATTAACGGATTTGGAAACTTTTGTTAAAATTGCCAAAGTGGAAGTGGGGTCGCCGGAAGAGGTACCTTTTAATGTACTTATTCCCGCCTTTATTACCTCTGAGCTTAAAACCGCTTTCCAAATTGGCTTCATGTTGTTCATTCCCTTCTTGGTTATCGACTTAGTGGTTGCCAGTATCTTAATGGCAATGGGTATGATGATGTTGTCACCAATGATTGTATCTTTGCCATTTAAGCTAATGCTGTTTGTGTTAGTAGACGGTTGGAGCTTGGTGATGGGCACACTTGCAAATAGTTTTGGCATATAGACGTAGGAGCCTATAGATGGAACCGGAAGTCTTTGTGGATGTATTTCGCCTTGCCTTAGGCCAAGTGATGCTGTTGGTGTCGGCTGCAATTATTCCTAGTTTATTAGTTGGCTTAATGGTCGCTATTTTTCAAGCCGCAACCTCAATTAACGAACAAACTTTAAGCTTTTTGCCCCGCCTATTAGTTACTCTTGGTTCTTTAATCGTAGCTGGCCATTGGTTTACCGAGAAACTAATGGAACTGTTCTTCATTATGGTGGACATGATTCCTCAGGTTGTTGGCTAATGGAGTTTCCCGCCAATGTGGTTATTGCTTGGATTGGCCAATATTTATGGGCCTTAACCCGAGTCGCGGCCATGTTAATGGTGTTGGCGAGTTTTGGTGGTAAATCAGTTCCAACCCGAGTGAGGTTGTTACTCGCTTTGGCCATCACTTTTGCATTAGTACCTATTCTGCCGGAAGTAACAGGAATAGAAGTTTTCTCTTTTCAAGCCATTATCGTCATTTTGCAGCAGGTACTAATTGGCGCTGCCATTGGGTTTATTTCACAACTGTTGATGCAAACGTTTGTGGTAGGAGGACAAATTATTGCGATGCAAACCAGCTTAGGTTTTGCGTCCATGGTTGATCCAAATAACGGCCAAAGTACTCCGGTTGTTGGTCAATTCTATTTACTCTTAGCAACCTTATTGTTCTTAGCCATCGACGGCCATTTACAGTTAATTACCTTAATCGCCATGAGTTTTGAAACGCTACCGGTGGGGATGAACGGCTTAAGTAGCTTAGATTATCAATTGCTGGCCGGGTGGTATTCGCAGTTATTTTTGGCTGCTTTAGCGCTATCTATATCCTCTGTGGTTGCAATGTTACTGGTAAACTTTTCTTTCGGTATTATGACGCGAGCAGCTCCACAGCTAAATATTTTTAGTATTGGTTTTGCGGTAAGTATGTTGTTTGGTTTATTCATTCTTTGGCTCACCATTGGTGGGTTTTTGGCGCATTTTCAACGTCAGTGGGAGGTTGGCCGCAGCTTGGCATGTGACATGCTGCTGATTGGTTGTTAAACCAAGGGCCTATTTACTATGGCAGACGACGATCAAGAAAAAACCGAAGACCCCACAGGGAAAAAACTCGAAGACGCCCGTAATAAAGGGCAAGTAGCCCGTTCTAAAGAGTTAGGCACCGCTGCAGTACTCATAAGTGCAGCCTTAGCCATCATGGCATTTGGCGGAATGCTGGCTGAATCGATGGTCAAGGTTTTCCAAACCGCTTTTGTGATGAGTCGAGACGAAGTTTTTGACGTAAACCTCATGCTAAAAAACTTAGGCATTATGGGCTGGCTATTGTTTAAACCACTTATATGGATCATGGGGTTTATTACTTTAGCTGCGCTGATTGGCAATACCCTATTAGGAGGCATGCCATTTAGCTGGGAAGCGGCAAGGCCAAAAGCCAGTAAAATGTCACCCATTCAAGGCTTCAAACGGATGCTAGGCCTTCAAGCTTTTGTTGAGTTTATTAAAAGCATTGCCAAAGTGGCGGTTATTGCTGGAGTAGTGTGGTTTGTACTTCAATGGAAGTTTGCTGAGATTCTTACGCTTAGCATGCAGTCTATTCCTGGCTCTATTGTTAATGCTTTGGATATGTTGCAATGGATGTTGTTAGCCTTAGTTTGTAGCTTAATTATTATTGTGATTATTGATGTGCCTTACCAAATCTGGAATCACAACAAGCAGCTTAAAATGTCTAAGCAGGAAGTGAAAGACGAGCACAAGAACATGGAGGGTAGCCCTGAAGTAAAAGGGCGCATCCGCCGTTTACAAATGGAAATGGCTGCTCGCCGGATGATGGCCGACGTGCCTCAGGCCGATGTAGTTGTTACTAACCCGACACACTTTTCAGTTGCGCTAAAATATGACAGTAACGGCAGTGGGGCGCCAAAAGTAGTGGCTAAAGGGGTAGATGAAGTAGCCATGAAAATTCGCGAAATTGCGCGTCACTATGATGTTCCCCTGATGCAAGCGCCTGCGTTAACTCGTTCCTTGTATCACACCACTAAGCTTGGCCACGATATTCCAGAGGGGCTGTACGTCGCAGTGGCCCAAGTACTTGCCTTTGTTTTCCAGCTTGAGCAATACCGCAAAGGTAAAGGTAAACGTCCTAAACCGGTTGTTGATGATCTTCCTATTCCAGATGACTTGAGATATTAGACTCAGTTTCAGCACTTCATTAGTGCGTTTCATGTGGTTGGCTCAGTTATTGCTTTTCTTGTTCCATCAGTTGTTAGGAAGTCAGTATTTCGTCATTTATGGAAATCATCAATCGCCTCACCAGCTTTAAGCTTCAAGATCTAAAAAAAGTTGATATCAACGTTATAAAGGGCTTTGGCACGCCTATGGTAGTGCTAGCTACTTTAGGCATGGTGGTGTTGCCGATGGCCGCATGGCTATTGGATATTCTGTTTGCTTTCAATATCTCGCTTGCTTTAGTGGTGTTGTTGGTTGCTGTTTATACCAAACGTCCGCTGGATTTCGCGGTATTTCCTACCGTGCTGCTAATTGCTACTTTATTACGCTTAGCCTTAAATGTTGCCTCTACCCGTGTCGTTTTATTAGAAGGACATAATGGTGGAAATGCTGCAGGTAATGTCATTGAAGCTTTTGGTTCGGTGGTTATTGGCGGGAACTATGCTGTTGGTTTGGTGGTATTCCTGATTTTAATGATTATCAACTTTGTAGTGGTAACAAAAGGTGCTGGCCGTATCGCAGAAGTAAGTGCCCGTTTTACCTTAGATGCTATGCCAGGTAAGCAAATGGCGATTGATGCAGATTTAAATGCTGGCATTATCGATCAAGAACAAGCCCGAGAGCGCCGCGCCGACGTAACCAATGAAGCTGACTTTTACGGTTCAATGGACGGTGCCAGTAAGTTCGTGAAAGGTGATGCCATAGCTGGTATTTTAATTCTTTTCATCAACATTTTGGGTGGTTTTATTATTGGTGTGGCGCAGCATGACTTAAGCTTCGCCCAAGCTGCAGAGGTGTACACCCTATTAACCATTGGTGACGGCCTCGTAGCGCAAATCCCGTCTTTACTGTTGTCTATTGCAGCTGCCTTAGTGGTTACTCGCCAAAATACCGAAGCGGATATGGGCGAGCAAGTGAGCATGCAAATGTTCAAAGATCCACGGGTAATGATTATTTGTGGCTCGATTCTTTTCATTATGGGCATTGTTCCTGGTATGCCTCATTTGGCCTTTTTGACCTGTGCAGCGGTATGTTTAGGCGCTGCGTGGATGCGCCATAAAGGCGATGCTAAAAAAGCTTCCGAGACAGCATTACAGCCAGCTTCCTCGAGTTCTAATGTAAGCAGTGAGCCAAAAGAGTTAGGTTGGGATGATGTTCAACCGGTTGATGTGATTGGTCTTGAAGTGGGCTATCGTCTAATCCCATTGGTGGATAAATCTCAAGGTGGCGAATTATTGGCGCGTATTAAAGGCGTACGTAAGAAGCTATCTCAAGATTTAGGTTTTCTTGTGCCTGCCGTGCATATTCGAGATAACCTAGATTTAGGTCCTAACCAGTATCGGATAACCTTAATGGGCGTGACTTACGGTGAGTCGGAAGTATTCCACGATCGAGAAATGGCGATTAACCCTGGTCAGGTATTTGGTAAAATTGAAGGCCAAGCTACTACCGATCCAGCCTTTGGCCTAGAAGCCGCTTGGGTGGCTACTGAGCAGCGTGAACATGCGCAAACCCTAGGTTATACCGTTGTTGACTCGGCCACGGTTGTAGCGACCCACTTAAGTCAGCTTCTTACTAACAATGCCTCAAGCCTACTGGGTCACGAAGAAGTTCAAAACCTACTTGATATGCTAGGCGGTAATCTACCGAAACTGGTTGAAGGCTTAGTGCCTGATACGATGACCCTGTCTACGGTGGTTAAGGTACTGCAAAACCTATTGAATGAGGGCGTGCCGATTCGTGACGTTCGCAGTATTGTTCAAACCTTGGTTGAATATGGACCTAAGAGCCAAGATCCCGATATTCTTACCGCCGCCTGTCGTATTTCCTTAAAACGTTTGATCGTTCAAGAGTTGATTGGCAGCGAAGCCGAACTACCAGTAATAACCTTGTCTCCAGACTTGGAGCAGATATTGCATCAGTCTATGCAAGCGGCAGGAAACGATGGCGCAGGTATGGAGCCAGGTTTGGCAGAGAAACTCCAAGTATCATTAACGGAGGCGTGTCAAAACCAAGAAATGGCTGGTCAACCCGCTATCTTATTAACCTCGGGCATACTGCGTTCAAGTATGTCTCGATTTGTTAAAACAGCAATGCCTGCATTAAGGGTTCTGTCTTACCAAGAAGTGCCAGAAGATAAACAAATACGAATTGTGAGTTCAGTAGGGCAGTAGCCTCAGCGGATTAGCAAAAGGAAGGTGAACAGTGAAAATGAAACGCTTTTTTGCAAAAGATATGCGAACAGCACTAGCCGAAGTGAAGGAAACACTAGGCAGTGATGCGGTTATCATGTCCAACAAAAAGGTGACTGGTGGCATAGAAATTGTTGCTGCGGTCGAACCTTCCAGTACTAAACAAGCTGTGTCTAAAAGCGATAGAGAATTGCCTGAAGACAGCGTCAAATTGTCGTCTATGAATGCTGGCACAGCCAAAAAGGCGCCAACAAAACAGCACCCTAGTCATGATTTTGACGAAAATGCCAGTTTGAAAGATAACCTAACCAACTTTATGCAGCGCCATCAAAAGCGTCAGAAAGAAAACTTGCAACAGTCTCAGCAAAAACAGCAACAACAGCGACCTCGCACTGTTCAAGCTCCACGCTCTTTAGCTCAACAACAAGGTTGGGCGCAGCAAGGCTCTTTATCCAGCAAACCAAGTAATACCTCACTTGGCGGCCAGCCAGCAAGCCCTGCATCCGCTGCAGCAGGTAACGAAGTCGGCGAGCTTAAGAAAGAAATGGCTGCGATGCGTAAACTGCTTGAGCATCAAGTCTCTGGATTAATGTGGCAGGAAGTTGAACGTCAAGAGCCGGTGCGAGCGATGTTAATTAAACAATTGCAACTAGTTGGTTTTGATGAAGATATGGCAGACCAAATCGCTGGATATATCCCTGAAGAACTGGGTGTTCAAGAAGGTTGGCAGCATTTACGTGAACTATTAGTTAATCAACTGCCGGTTGGCCAGGACGAGATTTTATTAAAGGGTGGAGCAATTGCCTTGCTTGGCCCAACAGGCGTAGGCAAAACTACCACCATTGCTAAGTTAGCCGCACAGTTTGCGATGCGCCATGGCGCCGAAAGTGTGGCGATGATTACTACCGACACCTACCGTATTGGCGCCCATGAGCAACTTGCCACTTATGGCAAAATCATGGGCTGTGCAGTTCGAGTCGCCAACGATGAAGAAGAGCTTTCACAGTTGCTTTATCAGTTTAAAGACAAAAAATTAGTGCTTATTGATACCGCAGGCATGAGCCAACGTGATCTTCGCTTACACGAGCAATTAGATAAGTTAGTAAAAAACAGCCGGGTGAATATTCGCAACTACTTGGTAATGTCGGCCAATGCGCAGCGTCGGGTAATTGAAGAAACTGTGAACCAATTTCAGCGAATTCCTTTAGCTGGTACCATACTTACCAAATTAGATGAAAGCTTGGCATTAGGCGAAGTGTTAAATGTAACCTTGCGCCATGCCTTACCAATAAGTTACGTTACTCACGGCCAACAAGTGCCTGAAGATATTGCGGTAGCTGCGCCTACCCAACTAATTGAACAAGCATTATCGGTTATCGATAAGCAAAGCCAGCAACATTTCTGGTTTAGTGAAACCGAACAACAAAAGGTTTCAGATGTATTCTAAAGACAATGAATTTGACCAAGCTAGCGGCTTAAGAATGATGCAACAAAAAAACAATGTAAAAGTCATCGCTGTAACGGGCGGCAAAGGGGGCGTAGGTAAAACTAACGTTACTCTTAACATGGGCATAGCCATGGCTGCGCAAGGTAAGCGCGTAATGGTGCTAGATGCCGACTTAGGCCTAGCAAATGTAGATGTGCTGCTTGGTTTACGTGTGACCAAAAACTTATCTCATGTTTTGTCCGGCGAGTGCACCTTAGATGAAGTATTAGTTAAAGGGCCTAATGGGATTTTAATCGCGCCGGCTACTTCTGGTACTCAATCAATGGTGGAGCTCAGTCCTGCGGAACACGCTGGGCTTATTCGTGCTTTTAGCAGCATGAAAACACCCATTGATGTATTGCTGGTTGACACCGCAGCGGGTATCTCCGACATGGTGTTAAGCTTTGCCAAAGCCTCTCAAGACATTCTAGTGGTGGTGTGTGATGAGCCAACCTCTATTACCGATGCTTATGCGCTAATAAAGCTGCTTTCAAACCAGCACGGTGTATACAAATTTAAAGTGGTAGCAAACATGGTGCGAAGTTTACGCGAAGGCCAAGAGCTGTTTGCTAAGCTTACGCGAGTAACCGATCGTTTCTTGGATGCTACACTCGAACTAGTATCTTGTATTCCTTATGACAATAACGTGCGCTTAGCCGTGAGAAAGCAGCGAGTAGTGGTAGAGGCCTATCCAAAGTCTCCTGCATCTTTGGCGTTTCGCTCGTTAGCAAGCAAGGGTTCTACTTGGCCTATTCCTGAACAAGCAGGTGGACATTTAGAATTTTTCATCGAGAACCTTCTCGAATTTGGACAACGTAAAAATAGAGAACAGCTTAGTGAATAAAGTTGCCGCTTATGCCAGCGCTAATGACACTAATGTTTTGGTGGAGCGCCATGCAAACTTGGTCAAACGGATAGCCCATCACCTAATGGCTAGGCTTCCGGCTAGCGTGATTGTTGATGACTTGATCCAATCAGGAATGATTGGCTTAATCGAAGCCGCGCGTAACTTTGATGGTTCAAAAGGCGCCAGCTTCGAAACCTACGCCGGCATTCGCATTCGTGGCTCTATGCTTGACGAAATTCGTCGAGGCGATTGGGTGCCGCGTTCGGTGCACAAAAACAGCCGCGCCATCAGTGACGCAATCGCTGAGGTTGAGAAAGAAAAAAACGGTGACGCAAAAGACGCCGAGGTTGCAGCAAAGCTTGGGGTAAGCCTGAGCGAATACCATTCAATGTTGTCTGATGTAAATTGCGGACGCATTTTAGGTATCGACGACCTAGGTGTCAGTGAAGACGTTATATCAAGTGAAGAAAGCCGAGAGCTAAACCGACCCTTTGAAGGTTTTGCTAACCAACGCTTTCAGCAATCTCTTGCCGAGTGCATTAAAGGCCTTCCAGAGAGAGAGGCACTGGTTTTGTCCCTCTATTATGATGAAGAACTTAACCTAAAAGAAATTGGTGAAGTATTGAGCGTAAGCGAGTCCCGAGTCAGTCAAATTCATAGTCAAGCGCTTGCTCGAGTTAAAACTCGAATGCGAGATTGGACACAATAGAGAAATTCATCCTTACATTTCTTGTAAAAGATGGACTAAAATTGTGTTTATTAAGGCATAATATCTATATTACATAAATTTTTGGCCTAATTAGTGGCTTGTAAAACATCCTGTTGGGGGACGTACCTTGGATAAAAATATGAAAATTCTGGTTGTTGATGATTTTTCAACGATGAGAAGGATTATTAAAAACCTACTTAGAGATCTTGGTTTCAACAATACTCATGAAGCCGATGACGGAAATACCGCATTACCTATGCTTAAAGGCGGCGATTTCGAATTTGTGGTAACTGATTGGAACATGCCTGGAATGGAAGGCATTGATCTATTGAAAAATATTCGTGCCGACGAAAGTTTGTCTCACCTACCTGTTTTAATGGTAACTGCCGAAGCAAAACGTGAACAGATCATTGAAGCTGCTCAAGCCGGCGTAAATGGATATATTGTTAAACCTTTCACTGCAGCCACGCTAAAAGAGAAGCTAGATAAGATTTTCGAAAGACTACAATAAGAAAGGAAGATGCGTGAGCACAGATACTCCGATTATTTCATTAGCCGACGCCAAATCTTTGGTTGCGCTACTTGAAGAAGGAAATGTCGCCGAGGCGAATCAACTTGTTAGTGAGCTTTGTGCTCCAAAAGCTAATCTGCTATTTGATAAGGTTGGGCAGCTCACTCGTCAGCTTCATGACTCTTTAAATGAATTTAAACTCGATATTCGAATTAACGAGTTAGCTAATCAAGAAATACCAGACGCTAAAGAGCGGTTAAACTATGTGATAGAGATGACCGATCAAGCAGCCAATAAAACCATGGACGCAGTAGAGTCTGGCCTTCCAATTGCCGATCAATTAACTAACGAAATCAACAGTATCATGCCTATATGGCAAAGTTTGATGGAACGAAGAATTGAAATCGGCCAATTTAAGGCGCTATGTCACCAAATCGATATTTTCCTTAATAGTTCTTCAGCAAATGCCGATAAACTACGTAGCATGTTAACCGAAATATTGATGGCTCAAGATTTCCAAGATTTAACCGGTCAGATGATTCGTAAGGTAATCACCTTGGTGCAAGAGGTGGAAGAAAGCTTGGTTGAAATGCTTACCTTGTTTGGAAA
The DNA here is from genome assembly GCF_019670125.1 of Agarivorans aestuarii. Taxonomy (NCBI): domain Bacteria; kingdom Pseudomonadati; phylum Pseudomonadota; class Gammaproteobacteria; order Alteromonadales; family Alteromonadaceae; genus Agarivorans; species Agarivorans aestuarii. Next base: position 2,912,853 of record NZ_AP023033.1, on the reverse strand, counting down.
TGAAAACGTCGAAGTAGTAGAAAATAATAAAGTGACTAAATCTGCTATTGAAGCCGAAGGGCCAATATTAAATAAAGAGCAAAGGGACGACGTTGTTAACGATCAAGATGATGTTGATGACTTATTGTCTAGTTTAGGATTTTAAGGGAGTAGCGCATGTCGTTTGATGTAGATGAAGACATCTTACAAGACTTTCTCGTAGAAGCGGCGGAGATCCTTGAGCAGCTGTCTGAACAGCTGGTTGATTTAGAAAAACGTCCAGATGACAGTGACTTGTTAAATGCCATATTCCGTGGCTTCCATACCGTTAAGGGTGGGGCAGGCTTTTTGTCATTAACCGAGTTGGTTGATGTTTGTCATGGTGCGGAGAATATTTTTGATACCCTGCGCAATGGCGGAAGAGGTGTATCGCCTGAGCTAATGGATGTAATTCTCGAAGCGCTAGATTCTGTTAATGATATGTTTGCTCAAGTTCAGGCGCGTGAGCCTTTAACACCTGCGTCTCCTGAGTTGATTGACAGCTTGCATCAATTGTCTCAACCAGAGTCCGCCGACGAAGTGGCTGCAGAGCCAGAGCCAGAGCCAGAGCCAGAGCCAGAGCCAGAGCCTGTTACTGCAGCGCCAAGTGCCGATGCCGGCAATATTGACGAAATTTCCGATGATGAGTTTGAGCGTTTGCTCGATGAGCTGCATGGCTCAGCGGCTCCTTCTCCTGACGCCGCACCAAAACCTGCGCCCGCAGCACCAGTGCAAAAAGCCGCTAGCGATGGTGATATTTCAGATGATGAATTTGAAAAACTGTTGGATGAACTTCATGGTTCAAAAGCTCCAAGTGCTAGTAAACCTGCAGCGCCAGTCGCCCCAGCAGCGAAACCTAGCTCAAACGGTGATGAAATTGGCGACGACGAATTTGAGAAGCTGCTAGACCAATTACATGGTGCTGGTAAAGCCCCAGACGCGAAGGTGACACCGGCAAAAGCAACACCTAAGCCTGCCGCTAAAATTGAAGCTAGCCCCAAAGTGCCTGCTAAACCAGCAGCACCGGCCAAGCCTGCTGCTAAGGCTGCTCCTGCCAAACAAGAGCCTGCAAAAGCGCCAGCCAAGCAAGCTGTGCCTCAAGGTGAAACGACAGTTCGCGTAGATACCCGCACGCTTGACGATATTATGAATATGGTTGGTGAGCTGGTACTGGTGCGAAACCGCTTAGTAAGCTTGGGCCTTAATAGCAACGATGAAGATATGTCTAAAGCCACCGCTAACTTGGATGTGGTGACTGCGGATCTGCAAGGTGCGGTAATGAAAACCCGCATGCAGCCAATCAAAAAAGTGTTTGGCCGTTTCCCTCGAGTGGTTCGAGATTTAGCCCGAAGCTTGAAGAAAGACATTAACCTTGAGTTGGTGGGTGAAGATACAGACTTAGATAAAAACTTAGTTGAAGCTCTCGCTGATCCATTGGTTCACTTAGTACGAAACTCGGTTGATCACGGTATAGAAATGCCAGACGATCGCGTTGCTTCGGGTAAACCGCGTACTGGTGTTATTCGCTTATCAGCCTCACAAGAAGGTGATCACATCTTGCTTAAAATCGAGGATGATGGCGCCGGTATGAATGCCGATAAGCTAAAATCTATAGCGATCGAGCGCGGTGTGCTTGATGCAGATGCTGCTGCGCGTATGCCAGATAAAGATGCTTATAGCCTTATTTTCGCCCCTGGTTTCTCTACCAAGACAGAGATTTCAGACATCTCTGGTCGAGGTGTGGGCATGGATGTGGTGAAAACCAGCATTACCCAACTAAATGGTTCAGTTGATATTGACTCACAATTGGGGCAGGGCACTACACTACAAATTAAAGTACCGCTAACCTTGGCTATTTTGCCAACCTTGATGGTTGACGTTGGCAAGCAGACTTTTGCTTTACCACTGACTAGCGTGAATGAAATCTTCCATCTTGACCTTACCAAAACTAACGTAGTTGATGGTCAAGAAACCGTGATTGTTCGCGACAAGGCTATTCCGCTGTTTTATTTGCAAGACTGGTTGATTAGAAATGGCCAATCTGGAGAGCGCAGCTCTCAAGGGCACGTGGTTATCGTACAAATTGGCCCACAACAAGTCGGTTTTGTGGTTGATAACCTGATTGGCCAAGAAGAAGTGGTGATCAAAGCCTTAGACCAATTATTGCAAGGTACTCCAGGTATGGCTGGTGCCACAATCACTAGTGATGGCCGTATTGCTTTAATTCTTGATATCCCAAGCCTGTTGAAACGCTACGCCCGTAAGATGTAAGCCTAGCCTTTAAGAAGAATCTAACATGGCAATAAAAGTACTTGTAGTTGATGATTCGAGCTTTTTCCGTCGCCGGGTAAGCGAGATCATCAACGCAGACCCTTCATTAGAAGTGGTCGATACCGCAAAAAATGGCCGTGAAGCCATCGACATGGTCGCTCGTCTTAAACCCGATGTAGTGACCATGGATATCGAAATGCCGGTAATGGACGGTATTACAGCCGTTCGCGAAATTATGGCGAAGAATCCCACTCCGGTGCTTATGTTCTCATCGCTAACTCATGAAGGGGCAAAGGCCACCCTTGATGCTCTAGAAGCCGGTGCTCTAGATTTCATTCCTAAAAAGTTTGAAGACATTGCTCGAGATAGAGAAGAAGCCGTTAGCCTGCTTCAGCAACGAGTAAAGGCAATTGCTCGCCGCCGCGTTAGCGCACGAAGAAGTGTTAGCGCCCCGACAGCAAGTGCTCCTGTTCGACCTGGTTCTGCTACAAGACCTGCAGTAAAAACTTCTACAAGTGCTTCTGCTTCCCAGCCGAAAGAGCGCACTGCTGCGCGTTTTAAGCCTTCTGGTAAGCGCTATAAGTTGGTGGCTATTGGTACATCAACAGGTGGCCCAGTTGCGTTACAAACTATTCTTACCCAAATACCAGCCGGTTTTTCAAAACCTATTTTATTAATTCAGCATATGCCGGCTACCTTTACTGCTGCCTTTGCTCAGCGATTAAATAGCTTGTCGAGAATCAATGTTAAACAAGCTGAGGATGGCGACGAATTACGTCCTGGTTGCGCATATTTGGCGCCAGGTGGTAAGCAAATGTTGGTTGAAGGCCGTGGCTCTTACGGTCGTTTACGTGTGATAGATGGTAACGACAAAGTAAACTACAAACCTTGTGTTGATATTACCTTTGCTTCATTAGCGAAGAGTCACCAGTCTAACGTATTGGCGATGATTCTTACTGGTATGGGCGCCGACGGCAGAGACGGAGCGCGTTTACTGAAAGAACAAGGTTCTACCATTTGGGCGCAAGATGAAGCTAGTTGTGTGGTGTACGGTATGCCTCAAGCGGTAGCTAGTGCAGGTTTGGCGTCTGAGCAACTCCCTCTTGATCGCTTTTGTGAGGCGATTGTAGCGGAAATAGGGAATGGATAAACTAAGCATTGCTGGCGTGTTTATCGCCTTCTCTGCTGTTGGTTTTGGTCATTCTTTAGCGGGTGGTAGCTTTTCAGACCTAGTTAATTTGCACGCCTTTATCATCGTTATAGGCGGTACGGTTGGCGCTGTTATGCTACAAACACCCGCTTCTCAATTTGTCCAAGCGATAAAATCCATTCCACGAGTTTGGCAAAACCAACAGCTTGACGTAAAAAAACAAACTCAATTAATTTTAAGTTGGTCTCACACCGTTCGTAAAGATGGTTACCTAGTATTAGAAAAACACCGACAACAAGCCGATGCCTTTAGTGTATTGGGCTTAGAAATGTTGATCGACGGAGCCGAGACCGAACAGTTAAAACAGTCATTAGAAGACATAATTGATCTTGAGCAAAACCGCTTAGAAAAACAAGCTGGGGTGTTTGAAGCGATGGGAGGGTATTGCCCAACCGTTGGTATCCTCGGGGCGGTACTAGGGCTAATTCAAGCCATGGACTTTTTAACTAGTCCCGAGCAATTAGGTCAGGGAATTGCCGTGGCATTTGTTGCCACCATTTACGGGGTGGGCTTTGCCAACTTTGTATTTTTGCCGATTGCCAATAAGCTCCGTGCCCTAGCAGGAGAGCGAGCAATATACCAAGAGATGACTCTCGCCGGCTTAGTTTCTATTGCCGACGGCGCCAGTAGTATGGAAGTGCAAAGGCGCTTGCATAGCTTTAATACGGAACTTCACTAATATGCGCCATCGCTACGCCACGCAGGCAAAGCGTAACGCAAGTACCGAACGCTGGTTGGTGTCTTATGCTGATTATATGACGCTGATGTTTGCCTTGTTTGTCGTTTTATACGCTATGGCCATTGCTAATGAAAATGAGTATCCCGAATTACAAGCCAGTTTGCAGCACGCTATTTCACTTTTCGAAACCGATAAAGTCTCAAATCAAGCTATTGTTGCCATCGAGTCTGAAGGTTCATCAGAAGCGGGCATATTATTCGGTGGGCAATCTATATTAGATGGGGAAGTCTTTAAACGTGTCGAAGTTACTCCAGCAACTAGCCATGATCAAAGTAATGGTGACAATGAAGGATTTATTCAGCTTGCTGAACAACTGGCAACAGAGTTTAAAGATTTTCTAAAAACTGACGATATAGTAATAAGTTATGATGAACAGTGGCTCACTATAGAGCTGGATAGCCGACTGTTTTTTGCTAGTGGCAGTGCGTACTTACTCAAACCTGCAACTCAGGTTATTGATGTGTTAGCAGAAAAGTTAAGTCAAATTGATAACTATATTCGAGTTCGTGGTTACACTGATGAAAACAGTATTGATAGTGAGCTTTACCCTAGCAATTGGGAGTTATCTGCGGCGCGAGCAACACGTGTCTTAAGAGAGCTGCAAACTAGGGGAGTACCACCTGCTAGAATGGCATTAGAAGCTTATGCGGAGTTTGCTCCTGATGAAACCAGTATGAGTAATCGAAAAAACCGTAGAGTAGTCATCGCCTTAGCAAAAACTTTATGGCAGCCAAAGGTAGAAGTAAGCTCTGAAATACCGGTTAAAGCGGAAGATGAACCTACAAAACAACCAGACAGTGAAACCATGTTAGCTGTGCCCTTAGAAGGCGGCGGGGTACGTTTTACAACAAGGCAGGAAGAATAGTGAAAGTTTGGACAGTAGCCAATCAAAAAGGCGGCGTAGGTAAAACCACTACGGTAATTTCGCTTGCCGGTTTGTTGGCACAGCAGGGTAAACGCGTACTGTTGTTAGATACCGATCCGCATGCTTCGTTAACCAGTTATTTGGGTTTTGATGTTGATAGTGTGCAAGGCACCCTATACGAGCTTTATCAAAACAGCCAAATTGATGATGCGATGGTTACTCATAGTATCCAAGCCACAGCATTTGACAATTTAGACCTGATCCCGGCCAGTATGGCTTTAGCGACTTTAGATAAAGTGTTGGGTCAACGTGAAGGAATGGGCCTAATACTCAAACGCATTTTATCTCGCGTAGAAGATAAATATGACTATGTGCTGATTGATTGCCCACCTGTGCTGGGGGTAATGATGGTAAACGCTTTAGCTGCCAGTGACAGAGTGTTAGTGCCGGTGCAAACCGAGTTTTTAGCGATTAAAGGTTTGGAGCGCATGGTTAAAACCTTAGCTATTATGCAGCGTTCTTGTCCCGCTCCCTTGCGCTATACCGTGGTTCCAACTATGTATGATAAGCGCACCAGAGCGTCATTGGCAGCGCTTAAAGAACTACAAGAAACCTACCCTAAAAATATTTGGAATTCAGTTATCCCCATCGACACTAAGTTTCGCGATGCCAGTCTTCGTCATACTCCGCCTTCTTATCATATTAAGAACTGTCGCGGTGTTTTTGCTTACCAAACATTATTAGCACACTTGCAGCAAATGACTGATGAGCAGGGGCTATTATGAACAGTGACAAATTAATGGAACAGGCCCTTGGTGATTACTTTGATTCATTATTAAGTGAACCGGCTCCAGAGCCAGAAAAACTACCTCAGTTAAAACCAGAACCTCAAACAAATGCCGAACAAGGTTTAGCACCTCAAACCAAGCCTTTAGCTGAGCTGTTTGCTGAAGCTGAACAGCGCGTGGCTGCAGTCGCAGAAGCGCAACCGGTATTGCTGCCGATTAAAGAGTTGCCGGAACAAGCACCCGAGATTCAAGTTGAAGAGAAGATTGAAGAACTAGAGCAGCAGGTAGCAGAGCAAGACATTGCGGTTGAAACCGAAATATCCCTTGCTCCGCAAGAAGAACCAACTGCCGCAGAATGGCAAAATATTGACACGGATAACGACTTTCAGGTGCTATTTTTTGAAGTGGCAGGCGTTACATTCGGCGTGCCTCTTACTCAGCTTGGAGGTATTCACAGAATTTCCGAAGTGAGCCCCTTGTTTGGTAAGCCACCTTGGTTTTCCGGCATTATGATTGAGCGCGAAGAAAAGCTAAGTGTTGTTGATACCGCTAAATGGGTGATGCCAAATCAGCCCTTTGAGCCAGAGTATAAATACTTAGTGATGTTGGGCGAAAGTGCCTGGGGTTTAAGCTGTGAGAAACTATTTGGCACAGAACGATTAAACCGAGATGACGTAAAATGGCGTTCAACGCCAGGTCAAAGGCCTTGGTTAGCCGGAATGGTAAAACAAAAAATGTGTGCTTTGTTGCATGTAGAAGAACTACAACAAATGCTCGCAGATGGCGTAGATATCGAAGGACATTAAAAATCTGAGAGCCCGATAGGCTTCTCAGTTTGAAAAGGTAGGAAAATCTGCCATTTAGTTTTATAACATATGATATATACTGAATAATATGAGTTGCGAGATCCGATAGGACTCACGAATACTAAAAAGGACACGCAGATGAGCGAGCAGCGTAACATCGCAGAAAATATTGCCGAAGATGAAGTATTACAATGGGTGACTTTTCAGCTAGAAAGTGAAACCTACGGCATCAACGTAATGCAGGTACAAGAAGTATTGCGTTATACCGAAATTGCCCCAGTACCAGGTGCGCCAAACTATGTACTAGGTATTATTAACTTGCGCGGTAATGTGGTTACGGTTATTGATACCCGTTCACGTTTTGGTTTGCCTTCTTCAGATATCACTGAGAATTCACGAATTGTTATTATTGAAGCTGAATCTCAAGTGATTGGTATCCTAGTAGATAGCGTTGCCGAAGTGGTTTACTTGCGCTCGTCTGAGATTGATATGGCGCCAAATGTGGGCACTGAAGAAAGCGCTAAGTTTATCCAAGGTGTGAGTAATCGAGATGGACAATTACTCATCTTAGTTGATCTAAATAAACTGCTTTCTGATGAAGAGTGGGACGAAGTAAGCTCACTATAAATGGATTGGATTAATCTGATTGCCCTAGTGGCTACCGTTGTTTGCCTTGTTGGTGCTATTTGGTTCAGCAACAAGGCGCAACAGCAATTGAAAGCCAATGAGCAAAAAATGCAAAGCTTAGAGGTGGTCACCAAAAATCTTCTTCAGTCACATCGCGTGGTTGAAAAGCAACTACAAGAAATTCATCAAGCCAATGTTTCTCTGGTGGGCGAGTTAGAGCGTCAAAGTGAACAAGTTGAGCAAGCTTTCCTTCGTACCTCTCAAATCCAATCGCAAGATCCCGACAGCAAATTGTATACTCGAGCGGTAAAGCTGGTTGAGCTAGGTGCAGATTTAGATGAAGTAATGCGCGAGTGTGAGCTGCCAAAAGCTGAAGCTGAATTGCTGCTAAGTTTGCGCAATAAAATGAAAGGCCAAGTGAGTTAAGCTGGTTATAACGAGAGAATGCTTTTGCTTAGCTTTCCGTGTTTACACTCAATGATTTAACCTCATTAACCCGATTTAAATTCTTGGTTTTTCCTCGCTTCCTTTACATTTCTATTATGGCTTTATTAATTTAAATTAATTGCGAGCGCATGTTAGCGCTCAACTGAAATACCCCAATATACAACTAGGCTATGTTTTTGTTACTTGTATTGCAAAGCTCTGTAAACATGGCGTTAATCCTTAAGCTCAATCTAGTTTTTAGGCTTAGCTGTGTTAACATCCTAGCCTCTGTGTTGGGTAAGAAAATAGTTGAATGTTAAAGGTTAATGGACTGTGTTGTGTACGTGAAGAGCGAGTATTGTTCGACGACTTGTCTTTCACATTATCACCGGGTGAAATTTTGCAAGTTGCTGGGCCAAATGGCGCCGGTAAAACCAGTTTGTTACGATTAATTTCCGGCTTGTCACGCCCCGAAAGCGGTGAGATTTTGTGGCAAGAAGAAGCTATTTCTCAACAGGCTGAGCAATACCATCAACAGTGTCTCTATCTAGGCCATCATGCTGGGGTAAAGGCCGAACTTAGCGCAGTAGAAAACTTACGTTTTTATCTAGGATTGGCTGGCCAAAGCATGGAGCAAGAACAGCTCTATGCTTTGTTAACCCGCGTAGGTTTAGCAGGATTAGAAGAAGAAGCTGTTGCTCATCTTTCAGCAGGACAACAGCGCAGAGTAGGGCTGGCTAGGTTGTGGCTGGTTGCGCGCAAATTGTGGATCCTTGATGAACCATTTACTGCGATAGACAAGCAAGGCGTCGCGTACTTGGAACAAGTTATTTTGTCTCATGCTCAAGCAGGGGGAATGGTATTGTTAACGACTCATCAAGAGTTAAATATTCCTACTTCTGACTATCGAATCTTAGAGATTAAGCCGGCCTTTGAGGAAGCGCTGTAATGCATGCGTTTACTACTGTTGTTAAGCGTGAGCTTCTAGCCGCTTTTCGGCAAAAGTCAGATGTGCTTAATCCGCTGTGGTTTATTCTCATCGTTATTACCTTATTCCCCATCGCGGTAGGGTCAGAGCCCTTGTTATTGGCCAAAATAGCGCCGGGCATTTTGTGGGTGGCAGCGCTGTTATCTTCGTTATTGTCTTTGGAGCGTTTATTTCGAGATGATTTTGCAGATGGGTCTTTAGAACAGATGCTGATGAGTGGCTCATCGCTAGCCTTGATAGCCTTGGCTAAAATCGTGGCCCATTGGCTGATAACAGGTGTGCCTATCTTATTGCTTTCGCCTCTTTTGGCAGTGCTACTGTCTTTAGAATGGCAAAGTTTCCAAGCTACCTTTTACACCTTAGTGCTAGGGACCCCAGTATTGAGTTTGATTGGTTCTGTAGGGGTCGCCTTAACCGTTGGTTTACGCAAAGGCGGCGTTTTACTTAGCTTGTTAGTTTTGCCTTTGTATATTCCAGTGTTGATTTTTGCGACATCTGCGATTGAAGCTGCGTCATTAAGCTTGCCCTATGCTGGGCATTTAGCGATCATGGGCGCCATAAGCTTACTTGCTCTCACCTTGGCTCCTTTTGCTACGGCTGCAGCGCTAAGAGTAAGCATTAACTAAATTTAGAATAAGACCGAGAGAGTAAATACCATTATGTGGAAATGGTTACATCCATACGCAAAACCTGAGGCGAGTTACACCCTAGCAGGAAAATTTGTGCCTTGGTTTAGTGTTTTTGCCATTGTGTGTTTTTCTGTAGGCTTAGTGTGGGGCCTTTTATTTGCACCTGCCGATTACCAACAAGGCGACAGCTTTAGAATTATCTATATTCATGTGCCTTCAGCGATTATGTCGATGGGCGCATATTCATCAATGGCCATTGCGGCTTTTATTGGTTTAGTTTGGCAAATTAAACAAGCCGATATGTATGTAGCAGCTGTTGCGCCAGTTGGCGCAGTGTTTACTTTTATTGCCTTATTTACCGGCGCTGCTTGGGGTAAACCAATGTGGGGAGCATGGTGGGTATGGGATGCGCGCCTTACTTCAGAGTTAATACTGCTGTTTTTATATTTGGGGGTTATTGCCCTTTATAATGCTTTTTCTGATAAAACCATGGCTGGTCGCGCTGCGGGCATTCTCAGCATTGTTGGTGTGATTAATTTACCTATTATTCATTACTCGGTAGAGTGGTGGAATACCCTGCATCAGGGCGCAACCATTACCAAGTTTGATAAACCCTCTATCGATTCCCGAATGCTATGGCCTTTACTGCTTAATATTCTAGCTTTTGGATTTTTCCTTGGCGCGGTGAGCTTGGTTCGCTTTAGAACTGAACTGTTGCGCCGCGAGCAACGTAGACCATGGGTACAACAACTTATTCAACGCCATATTCAAGCAAAGGGGTAGCATGATGCAATTTGAATCAGTCGCAGATTTTTTTGCTATGGGTGGTTATGGTTTTTATGTGTGGCTTTCGTTTGGGGTAAGCGCTCTAGCCATGGTAGGTATAGTGATAGACAGTATTGTTAAACGAAATGCCATTTTTAAATCTGTTGCGCGCCAATCTGCGCGACAGCAACGAGTTGAAGCAGCAAAAGAGGTAACTGAACGCTTATGAACCCAAGACGTAAAAAACGCTTAACGATTGTTCTAGCAATTGTAATTGGTTTGGGGGCTTCTATTGGCTTGTTACTGTATGCGTTACAACAGAATATCGACTTGTTTTACACACCCACCGAGCTGGTGAACGGTAAAGGAAAGGATGAGATTAAACCGGAAGTAGGCCAACGTTTAAGAATTGGTGGCTTAGTATTACCGGGCACGGTTGAGCGCTCGCAAACTAGTTTAATGGTAAGTTTTAAGCTTAGCGACGCCGGTGGTGGTATTGTGACCATTAACTACGAAGGCATTCTGCCCGATTTATTTCGCGAAGGGCAAGGCATTGTAGCGCAAGGCGAGCTGGCCAATGCAACAACCGTAAATGCTTTTGAAGTATTAGCTAAACATGACGAAGAATACATGCCACAGGAAGTGGCTGAAGCACTAGAAGGTATGGAACACTTTAAACCAGAATATACAGAAGCCCAGCTTAAAGGCTCTGGACACTAGAGACGGTAATTATGATCCCGGAACTTGGACATTACGCACTAATTCTTTCTTGTGCGTTAGCTATTTTACAAAGTGTGTACCCGCTATGGGGCGCTAGCAAAAATAGTGTTTCTTTAATGAAGCTTGCTCGACCTTTAGCGCTAGCGCAGTTTGCCTTCGTCACATTGTCTTTTGTGGTCTTGAGCTACTCATTTGCTATAAATGATTTCTCGGTGGCTTATGTGGCTAATAACTCGAACAGCCAGTTACCGGTTTACTACCGTTTATCAGCTGTTTGGGGAGCGCACGAAGGTTCATTATTGCTGTGGGCAATGATTTTGTCGGGGTGGGGCGCTGCAGTAGCAATGTTTAGTCGCGGCTTACCGCTCGACGCTGTTGCGAGGGTAGTGGCCGTAATGGGCATGATATGTGTAGGTTTTTACCTGTTCATCTTGCTTACTTCAAACCCCTTCGATAGAACCTTGCCGTTTTTCCCGGTCGATGGACAAGATTTAAATCCATTGCTGCAAGACGTTGGTTTGATCTTCCACCCACCTCTTTTATACATGGGCTACGTTGGCTTCTCGGTGGCTTTTGCTTTTGCTATCGCTGCACTAATGGCCGGGCGTTTAGATTCCACTTGGGCCCGTTGGTCTCGCCCTTGGACAATGGCGGCTTGGATTTTCCTTACCTTAGGTATTTCTCTAGGAAGCTGGTGGGCATACTACGAACTAGGTTGGGGCGGTTGGTGGTTTTGGGATCCGGTAGAAAATGCCTCATTCATGCCGTGGTTAGTAGGTACTGCGCTGCTGCATTCATTGGCGGTAACCGAAAAGCGAGGGGTGTTTAAATCCTGGACTGTGTTGCTGGCTATATCGGCGTTTTCTCTTAGCCTATTAGGAACCTTTTTGGTTCGCTCCGGCGTATTGGTCTCGGTGCATGCCTTTGCTAGCGACCCCGCTCGTGGTTTGTTTATTCTAGGCTTCTTGTTGGTGGTGATTGGTGGCTCCTTATTGCTGTTTGCTATTCGTGGCTCACAGGTGAAAAGTCGCGGAACTTATAGTTTGTTTTCTCGCGAGACCTTCTTGTTAATCAACAACATCTTACTAGTGGCTGCCTTAGTGGTGGTATTACTGGGTACTTTATTGCCGCTTATTCACAAGGAAATCGGCCTTGGCAGCATCTCAATTGGTGAGGCCTTCTTTAACCGAATGTTTAGCTGGATGATTGTGCCTTTTGCTATTGCTTTAGGTATTGGTCCGCTGCTGCGGTGGAAGCGCCAAGATATTCGCCCGCTTAAAGGCTGGTTGCTGGCTTTAGCAGCATTTAGTTTGTTGGTGCCAGCTGCATTGTTAGCAATGCTAGCACCGAAGTTTTACGCCTTGGCCTACATGGCGCTTGCCTTATCGTTTTGGGTGATTAGCTGTACAGCTTTAGAAGTATATTTGCGTGCCACTCACCGTCACAGTTTCACCAAAGGTTTAAAAGTACTTAGTCGTTCTCATTGGGCAATGGTACTTGGCCATTTAGGCCTAGCGGTAACGGTAATTGGCGTGGCATTGACTAGCCATTACAGTATTGAACGTGACTTGCGTTTAGAGCCAGGTGATTCGGTCACCTTTGCTGCTTACTCTTTTCACTTCAAACAGGTTGAGCCTTTAGTTGGCCCAAACTACGAAGGCCATGTTGGGGTGATAGACGTATATAAAGACGAGCACTTAGCAACAACCTTGCGCGCAGAAAAACGCTTCTATCGGGTGCAACGAAACATGATGACAGAAGCTGCCATTGATGCAGGCTTATGGCGTGACTTATACGCAGCAATGGGTGAGCAGCTTCCCGGTGGAGCATGGGCAGTGCGCCTATATTACAAACCCTTCATTCGTTGGATTTGGCTAGGCTCAATTATTATGGCAATTGGCGGCATATTTGCCATGTCGGATAAACGCTATCGTTTCAAAATTAAACAAGAACAGTTAAGTGGCAAGCCACCTGTAAAAAGTGCGAGTAGTAAAAGCACTGATTTGGTAGAGGAGGCTTAAATGAATAAACGTATTTTTTATTTTTTACTGCCTCTTATCGCCTTCTTGTTTATGGCGGTGTTTTTGTATCGCGGTTTGTACAGCGACGCTACCGAGCTTGAGTCGGTATTAATAGGCAAGCCGGTTCCGCAATTCACTTTGCAAGATATTTATCAGCAAGATAAGCAGCACGATGCTGCGATATTTAAGGGTGAGCCCTTGTTGCTAAATGTTTGGGCTACCTGGTGTCCTACCTGTCGCGCAGAACATACCTTTCTAAATTCATTGGCTGAACAGGGCGTTAAGATTGTTGGTCTAAATTACAAAGACGATCGAGTTAAAGCAATAAAGTGGTTGGAGCAACTGGGTAACCCTTATCAAGTGAACTTGTATGATGGTAAGGGCCTGTTGGCATTAGACCTTGGTGTGTATGGAGCTCCAGAAACCTATTTTATCGATAGCCAAGGCGTAATTCGTTATCGCCATGTGGGTGATGTAAACGCGCGTAATTGGCAAGCAGAGCTTGCGCCAATATTTGCTGGTTTGGATTAATCATGATGAAAACTTTTCAACGCTTTTTAGCGGTGCTGTTACTTAGCCTTCCTATAATGGCGAACGCTGCGATTTCAGCTCACGAGTTTGATAATCCAGAACAGGAAGAGCTGTTTCGAGAGTTAACACGTGAGTTACGTTGTCCTAAATGTCAAAACAATAACATCTCAGATTCTAACGCAGGGCTTGCTCAAGACTTACGCGAGAAAACCTACCAAATGGTGAAGTCGGGTAGTGATAAACAAGAAGTATTGGATTATATGGTAGCGCGCTATGGCAACTTTGTTCGCTACGACCCACCACTTACTCCAGCCGTACTTACCCTGTGGATAGCGCCGGTTTTAATTATATTGATTGGTGGATTTACTGTGTGGCGACTAGCCCGAAGAAGAAAAGACGCAAAACCTGCGCTAGATGTGGCTGAACAAGAACGCCTTGAGCAGCTAATTAAACAAACGGAGCAAGAAAAATAATGACAGTATTTTGGTTGGCTGCTGCCGTTTTAACCCTGTTGGCTGTGGCGGTTGTTGTATTGCCTTTGTGGCGACAACGAGACAGTCGCTCGGTGACTCAAACAGAGCTTAATAAAACTCTCTACAAAGATAGATTAATTGAAATTGAACAAGAGAATGCGCAAGGCTTAGCTGAAGACAGCTCAGTGTTAGTGAGCGAACTTCAGCATAACTTGTTGGATGATATTCCCGAAGAAACAAATGCCAAACGCAGTGCCATTTCCCCTTGGGTTGCGCTTCCCGGTGTGGTTTTTGTGGTGGCTATTTCCATTGGCATGTATATCAAACTAGGCAGTGCTGAAAAGGTTCAAGACTGGCAGGCGATTGTGCAAAAAATGCCAGAGCTGAGTAACAAGGTGCTGCTTGGTCAAGGTGGTGAGGTAAGTGAACAAGACTTAAATGAGTTCGCTTTAGGCTTGCGTACCAAGTTACATAATGACCCAAGTGATACACGCGGCTGGTTTTTATTAGCTAAAGTTGGCCAAGCTCTAAATCGTTTAGACATTATGACCGATGCCGCAGAGCAGGCTTATATGCGCGATTCAAAAAGTGCCAATATTATAGCTGTTTATGCTCAATCTTTGTTCTACAGTGGCGAGCCTAGTGAACAAGCGCGCGCTGAGCGACTATTAGTATTAGCCCTACAGCAAGACTCTAGTCAATTAGAGCTTTGGTCCTTGTATGCTTTTATGGCACTTGAGCAACAGCAGTTTCAGTTGGCTATTGATCGCTGGCAGAGAATGCTAAGTTTGGTTGACGCTGATTCTGAGCGCTATCAAATGTTGCAACAAAGTATTGAATTTGCCGAAGCGCAAATTGCTCAACAGCAAACGCCAGCTGCGGAGCAAACCCCGGCTGTTGAGCAAGCGGTGGTTGAAAACAATCCAGCAAGTGGTCCTAGCTACAGTATTACCGTAGATGTGAAAGAAGGGCTAGATGTGCCAGGCTCAAGCTTCTTGTTTGTGTTCGCTAAGTCTGTGAATGGGCCGCCAATGCCTTTAGCTGCCAAAAAAGTCGCACACCCACGTTTTCCCGTAACGGTGAATTTGTCGGACAGTGATAGCATGATGGAAGGTCTAAAGCTTTCTCAGCAAGGTGATTTTTATATTACCGCTCGCTTATCTTACGATAACAACGTGCAAACCATTGAAGGTGATTGGGAAGGGCAATCTTCTGCTATCTCTCAGGGCGAAGAACAAGCAATAAGTTTGCTTATCGATACTCCCCTGTAATTATGTATTAATATTGTAAGTGTTAATAGTTTTTACTATTCAGCTCTTAACATAGATGCCATAATAAAAAGAGGTTGCTTAGCAACCTTTTTTTATTTGTGTTCGCAAATTATTTGGTGAGTTGATTTGCGATAGGTATCCGACCAAGGAAGGGGGTCTGAGTGCGTAAAGTAGTTACAGCTTTTTTGATGTTTGCTGTTATGTTGTCTACTGCATCTACCACAATGGCTAATGAAGTAGAGGCTTTTGATGAGCCTTATCAAGATTTTTCCGATCCCTTCGAGGGCTTCAATCGAAGCATGTGGAACTTCAACTATAATTATTTGGATAAACCTCTTTATCGTCCGGTAACACATGTGTATGCCGAGTACTTACCCTTTGGCATTCGCGAAGCCATGAACAACGTTATTCGTAACTTGGAAGAGCCTGCTAGTTTTGCTAACCACCTCCTGCAAGGCAAGGTAGAGCGTGCTTCTAATAACCTAGTTCGATTTTTGTTTAACTCCAGCTTTGGTATTTTTGGCATTTTCGACCTAATGGGACGCTCCGGTGTACAGCGAGACATTGAAGAGTTTGGCGATGTAATGGGATTTTATGGGGTGCCAGAAGGGCCTTATGTAATGTTGCCAGTACTTGGGCCAACCACTGTTCGTAAAGAAGTCGGTGACTGGGTAGATGCTTTTGCCTCACCGCTAACTAACTTAACTTTTACCGAGCAGGTAATTAAGTGGGGCTTAGATGGCCTGTATAAACGTGCATCAGTTATTGAGCAAGAACCGTTATTAGATAACTCGCTAGACAGCTATACCTTCGTTAAAGATGCCTACCTACAATATCGCTTATATCGCTTCTATAATGGCAAGCCACCTACGTCTTCAAAACAAGATATTGATTCAGCTTTAGAAGATTATTTAGACGAGTTAGAAGATTATTAATTAAGCTGAACTATGCTTGTAAGTAGTATAGTTCAGCTCACCTAAAGGCCTCCGCTGCTAGTGTTAGCGCTGCCAAGTTTAATTTGGTTTTTTGCATACCTTTGTGTGGTGTAAATTTTATACACGCTTGCTGGCGTTGCTGTTACTTTGCTTATATTATCAACACATTAGACCACCTAAATGCTATTAACGTATTAATTAATAAGGATATTTGGAGAGAGTGCTGGAGCGCGACGATAACCCTTTATACGGGATCTCAATTTTAGTTGTAGAAGATGAAGTGGTGTTTCGTCAGCAGTTGCTCGCGTTTCTAACTCAACAAGGCGCAATGGTTGGGGCTGTAGGAGATGGACAAGAAGCCCTTAATGCTATTAATCAACAACACTACGATATTATTTTAATGGATCTCATCATGCCGCGCATGAATGGGGTAGAACTGCTGCAACGCTTAGACAGCTTCCCCGGCAGTGTTGTGGTTATTTCTGGTAAAAGCACCATGGCCGATTTACGTAAGGTATTGCAGCTCGGTGCTAGTGACTTTTTAGTTAAACCGCTTACCGATTTTAATGAGTTAACTGACACCATTCTTGCTAACCTTTCAATGGCTAACGAGCACAACCTGCAAATGGAATTTGCTGAGTTTGATGAGCATAAAGCCCACTTTAAAGCCAATGATGCTCAAGCGAGCATGGTATTGAATGAAATCCTTCCAGAGAATACCCAAGAAGTCATCGGGTTCTTTTGTCATTATCGATTGAAAGGGCAATCTCTATTTCCGATTATTAAGCAAATTGACGAGCATCATGTAGGTTTTTTGGTGGTTGATATTTGCTTATTAGGTGATGAAGGAGTGGTTGCTGCAGTCATTATAAATGGCTTTTTCCAAGATATGTGGAATCGCTTTTTGGTTAATGACCCGACAGCGCTTCAACCCAGCGAAGCGCTTAGTACGCTTAACCGTATTATTAAAGCGGCAGACTTACGGGCACCGGTTGCCTGTTTGTATGGTGTGATAGAGCACGACCAAGTATTGTTTGCCAATGCCGGTTTGTTAGATGCGCCAACTCCTTTTGATGCAGCTCATCCTGGAATGCCTTTAGGTCTTAACGCCGATGCTCATTACTTAGAAAGCATTGGCAAGCTTTCAGACATAGGCTTTAGTTTGCGCTTCAAAAACTTGGCTGACGATCGCATTAACCTAAAACTCTTCCCGGTAAACTAGTGACCAACCTATATAACGTCTTTAAGTGCTACTTAAAGGTGTTACAGAAGTCGCTCATCGCTAATCTACGCTGCTTTCCCTTTATTCTTAGAATCCAAAGTTATTAAAAGTAGCATAATGTTATAGCGCGGTTACTAGTAGTAGTCAGCTTTATCAGTTAGTCTGAGCTTGTTTTATATTCTATAACGATATAACGAATTAAGAGCTGAAGACTAAATGGAAAATTATAACTTAACTCATCTTAAAGCATTAGAAGCCGAGAGTATCCATATCATCCGCGAAGTAGCGGCTGAATTCGACAACCCGGTAATGCTGTACTCTGTGGGTAAAGACTCCGCGGTAATGCTTCATTTAGCGCGTAAAGCTTTCTACCCAGGAAAAATTCCTTTCCCATTACTGCACGTAGATACCGACTGGAAATTTAAAGAAATGATCCAGTTCCGTGACCGCATGGCAGAAAAGTACGATTTCGAATTGCTAGTGCATAAGAATCCTGAAGGGCTTGAAATGGGTATTGGCCCTTTCACTCACGGTAGTGCAGTGCACACTGATGTGATGAAAACTCAAGGCTTAAAGCAAGCATTAAACAAATATCAGTTTGATGCTGCCTTTGGTGGCGCGCGTCGTGATGAAGAGAAATCTCGAGCTAAAGAGCGAGTTTATTCATTCCGTGATAAGAACCACCGTTGGGATCCAAAATCACAACGCCCTGAACTTTGGAACACTTATAACTCTAAAGTAAACAAAGGCGAAAGCATTCGAGTATTCCCGCTATCTAACTGGACCGAGTTAGATATTTGGCAATATATCTACCTAGAAAACATAGAAATTGTTCCTCTTTACTTGTCTCAAGAGCGCCCAGTCGTTGAGCGTGATGGTACTTTAATTATGGTAGATGATGAGCGTATGCCAGTTGAAGAAGGGGAAATTCAACACAAAATGGTACGTTTTCGTACTTTAGGTTGTTACCCACTTACCGGAGCCGTAGAGTCGGAAGCCACCACTCTACCTGAAGTGATTCAAGAAATGCTGTTGACGAAAACCTCTGAACGACAAGGTCGAGTGATTGACCACGATAGCGCAGGGTCAATGGAGAAGAAGAAAATGGAAGGTTATTTCTAAAGGGAATAACAGGCTTCTAAACAGTATTTACCTGCTCAAGTTATTGGGTGGGGACAGAACAAGAATTTTGACGCTGGCGAAAGCTAGGAAAGCGAGGATACCATGTCTCATCAATCAACATTGATTGCTTCAGATATCGAAGAGTACTTACAACAACATGAACAGAAACAGCTACTACGTTTACTAACCTGTGGTAGCGTTGATGATGGTAAAAGCACCTTAATTGGTCGCTTATTGCATGATTCAAAAATGATTTTTGAAGATCAGTTAGCAACCATCAAAAATGATTCAAAACGTTTTAATACCACAGATGGTGAGTTTGACTTAGCGCTATTGGTTGACGGTTTACAGTCGGAACGTGAGCAAGGCATTACCATTGATGTTGCTTACCGTTATTTCTCTACAGAAAAGCGTAAGTTTATTATTGCCGACACTCCAGGTCATGAACAATACACCCGTAACATGGCAACTGGCGCATCGAACTGTGATTTAGCTATTGTAATGATTGATGCCCGCTATGGTGTGCAAGTACAAACTCGCCGCCACAGCTTTATCGTATCAACATTGGGTATTAAGCAAGTAATTGTAGCCATTAACAAAATGGATTTGGTCGAGTTTTCCAAAGCTCGCTTTGAAGAGATCAAAGCAGACTATCAAAAGTTTGCTGAGAATTTGAATATTGATAGCATCAAGTTTGTGCCAATTTCTGCGTTAAATGGTGACAACGTGGTAGAGCGCAGTGAACAAAGCGCTTGGTATTACGGTGAAACCTTGATGGGGATGCTAGAAAGTGCGCCAATTAGTGCTGGACAAAATTTTGATGACTTCCGTTTCCCTGTTCAATACGTTAATCGTCCAAACCTAGATTTCCGTGGCTTCTGCGGCACGATTAGCTCTGGCGTTGTGCGCAAAGGCGATGAAGTAACGTCGTTACCTTCAGGCAAAACCTCGAAAGTGAAAAGCATTGTAACTTTTGATGGTGAAATTGATGAAGCTTACGCGCCTATGGCGGTAACACTTACCTTAGAAGATGAAATTGATGCCAGTCGCGGCAATATGCTGGTACATAGCAACAATAAACCTTGGGTAGGCAGCAGTGCAGAAGCGACCATTGTTTGGATGGCCGAAGAGCCAATGATTGCTAACAAACAATACGACTTTAAACTAGCTTCTAAGACCACTTCAGGCTCTATCGCTAAGATCGAGCACCAAATAGATGTGAATACCTTAGAAGAGCAAGAAGCTGTTCGCCTAGGCTTAAACGAGATTGGTTCTTGCCAAGTTCAGTTTAGCCAGCAAGTTGCTTTCGATGCTTATAACAAAGCCAAAGGCACTGGTTCATTTATTATTATTGACCGTATTTCTAATGTAACTGTAGGTGCCGGTATTATTACCGCAAAGGGCAGTTTAGAAGAAGCCGGGCAGCAGCAAGAGTTCTCTGCATTTGAGTTAGAACTTAATGCGCTTGTTCGCAAGCACTTCCCGCATTGGGATGCGAAAGACTTAAGCGAACTACTAAAGTAATGAGCATACAGGCCATATTGGTGCTAGTGATTTTTATTGGCACCATTGCGTCTTTAATTCGTTATCAGCAGTATCCTGCCAAAATATTTGGTGGGGTAATGCTACTGCTGTTCGTGCTTGATCTTGTTAGCAGCGAACAGCTGTTGGCTAGTGTATCGAACCAGGGTTTAATGACCTTAGTTCTGTTAATGTTATGCTCGATAGCCTTGGAAAAAACACGACTATTGCGAGTGCTGGCGGCCTCCATCATTAAACCATCGTTTCGCTCAACTTGGCTTCGATTGTATTCCACCACGGTGTTGTCTTCTGCTGCCTTAAATAATACTGCGGTAGTTGCCACCTTATTAGCACCAATTCGTAATAATCCTTATCACAGCGCTAGCCGCTTATTATTGCCCTTATCTTACGCGGCTATTTTGGGCGGAACGCTTACCTTAATTGGCACTTCTACCAACCTCATCGTAAACAGCTTGTTGCTTGAGAGCACTGGTGAAAGTTTGGGCTTTTTTGATTTCACTTTAATAGGCTTGGTTGCTGTGGTGGCTTGTGGTTTTACTTTGGCGTTTTTTTCACGCTATTTACCTGATCACAAGCGTGAAGAGAATCATTATCATCGCTACTTTATTGACGCCAAGATCCAAGCGGATTCAGCCTTAATTGGTAAGAGTGTTGAAGAAAACGGGCTACGCCACTTAGAGTCACTGTTCCTTGTAGAAATTGTTCGAGATGGAAAACTGATTAGCCCGGTAGCTCCCACCGAAGTGATGCAGCAAAGCGACCGGCTTATTTTTAGCGGCGACGTTACAAAAGTTATGCAACTCAATCAGTTCTCTGGACTACAAACCTTTGCAGATTCAAATGGCTTATTGGGCTCTAACCTTACCGAAGTAGTTATTCGCCCAGAAAGCATGTTAGTGGGGAAAAGCTTAAAAGGCGCCGGATTTCGTGCCCGATTTGATGCAGCGGTTGTGGCCATTAAGCGAGATGGTGAAAGAGTATCAGGGAAGCTAGGCGAAATAACCCTGCAGGCCGGAGACTTTTTAGTATTGGCTGTTGGCGCCGATTTTAAGTCGCGTACTAACCTAAGCAAAAACTTTATCGTGGTAAGTGGGGTTGAGCCCGATACCCGTCTAAATGGTGCTTCAGAGCTTATTGCAATTGGCGGCTTTGTTCTAGCCGTGGGTGCAGCAGCGATTGGCTTGGTTAGCCTATTTAAAGCAATGGTTGTGTTGTTAGGTGGTTTAATCTTTTTCAGGTGCTTAACACCCAGTCAATTAGTACGCCGTTTTCCTAAAGAAATTTGGTTAATAGTAGCCTCAGCTTTGGCCTTGTCGCAGGCCATGCATAATGCAGGTTTAGTGGAGTTACTCGAGGGCTTGTTTAACGGCGGCTTAAGTGGCCAATGGTTTATGCTGAGTTTAGTGGCAGTGTACCTACTAACTTGGATATTTACCGAGTTGGTTACCAACAACGCGGCGGCAGCCTTAATGTTTCCTTTAGCTTATGGCCTGGCTAACGCATTAGGAGCTAACCCGATGACCTTTGTTATGACGGTAGCTTTTGCAGCGAGTGCTAGCTTTGTAAGCCCCTATGGATATCAAACTAATTTAATGGTGTATAACGCCGGTCGCTATAGTTTACGAGACTTTGTTAAATTAGGTTTACCGGTAGCCTTGGTTTATGGCTTAGTGGTTTTAATATTGGTACCAATAGTTTTTCCTTTATAGTGATTTTATTTAGATAGCAGAGTAGGCGAGTTATGGATAAAAAGAGCGAGAATGTTGTTTGGCATAATCATAGTGTTAATCGAGAATTACGCACTATGAAAAAAGGCCACAAACCCTGCGTACTTTGGTTTACTGGTTTGAGTGGCTCGGGCAAGTCTACTATTGCTAACGCAGTTGATTACTTACTGTATCAACGTGGTGTTCATACTTATGTTCTGGATGGTGACAATGTTCGCCATGGGCTAAACGGTGATTTAGGTTTTTCAGACACTGACCGAGTAGAAAACATTCGCCGTATTGGTGAAGTAGCCAAGCTGTTTGTTGATGCTGGTTTAGTGGTCTCTACCGCTTTTATTTCCCCCTTTAAAGCGGATCGTTCTTTAGTTCGCAATCAACTTAGTGATGGTGAATTTTTTGAAGTGTTTATTGATACACCCTTAGAAGTGTGTGAGCAGCGTGATCCAAAAGGCTTGTACAAAAAGGCACGTAGCGGCGAGATTAAAAACTTCACCGGTATTAGCTCTGCCTACGAGGCGCCCGAAAAAGCAGATGTACACGTGCAAACCGATGGTAAGTCGGTCGAACAGTGTGCAGAGTTCGTGGTAAATGCACTTATTAGTGCTGGTATTGTTAAGGCTTAGTAACGAGGTTCTCTTTGCGACACATAGATATCTTTAACGGTGATGCTGACGGCATTATTTCTCTGATTCAGCTTCGTTTAAACGAGCCCCGAGACAGTATTTTGCTTACAGGGGTTAAGCGTGAAAATCAGTTGATGAACGATTTTGAGTTTCAGCCAGATGATCAAGTCACTGTTCTCGATATTTCTATGGAAAAAAACCAAGAGGGATTACTGCGAGCCTTAGATGTTGGTGCCAATGTGCATTATGTTGACCATCATCGTCCTGGTGAAATACCAACGCACCCAAATCTGCTAGCAGATATTAATACCGATGCGAATGTTTGTACTGCACTGTTGGTAGATGAGAAGCTAAAGGGAAAATATCACCATTGGGCAATTGCTGCTGCTTATGGTGATAACCTAATCGCGAAAGCTGATGCTTTGTGTCAGCAAGCTCAATTAAGTGAATTGCAAAGCAAACAGTTGAAAGAGCTAGGCACTTTAGTTAATTACAACGGGTATGGTGCTGCGCTAGCCGATCTTCATTATGAGCCTGCCACGCTATTTAAACAGTTGCTTGAATATACTTCCCCATTTGAAGCTGTTGCCGATAGCCAATCTGCCTATCATCAGCTAAAAAATGCTTATCAAGAAGATATGAATCTTGCCAACAGCATAAAAGCTCACTACCAAAGCTCCATTGTAAAAGTCACTATCTTACCTAACGCGGCTTGGGCTAGACGGATAAGTGGCGTTTTTGGTAATCAACAAGCAAACCAACACCCCTCACTGGCCCATTTGGTCTTAACTGAAATTGATAGTCAAACAGCAGTAGTTAGCTTGCGCGCTCCTCTTGCTCATAAACACGGCGCAGGGGAAATTTGTAGTAAGTATAAATCGGGCGGAGGGCGCGAAGCAGCAGCTGGGATAAACCAATTAAATATTGAACTACTTAACCAGCTCATTAGCGATATAGAAACGTACTATAGTTAGTTTTTATGAATTTATCGCTGGTTATTTGACCTATTCTCAGTTGTTATGGTTGTGCTGCTACAAATATAGTCAAAATGAGCACAATTAATTGAAAGCCTTTTCTGTTTTCTAGAGCGCTGTTTTTAAACCAATTAATAGTATTGTTGTTTTAGTAAAGCGCTGCAATATCAAGCCTTTGAATTGGCATGGGTGTTTATCCACAAAATTGCTGTGTTATACTTGCGACCCATTATTATATCGTGCAGGGAATCGCTTCGTGGTAGTGTCGAATCGCTTGAAAAGTTCTTTCAGTTTTCTCTTCTTTCTATTAGCTAGCGCTAGCGCTAGCGCGCAAGCCAATACTTACGCTGGCGCAATCTTTTCTTATACATCAACCGAATATAACATTGACGGCACATCAGCAGAAAGTGGCCGCCCTCTATTGTTTCAAGCTCAAATAGGTCATTACTTTAACGACTACGTTGCCCTTGAAGGACGCTACGGTGTGTCGACTGGTCGATCTGGTGGTATATCAGTAGACGGATTAGCCTCGTTATTGGTAAAGGGTAATGTACCTATTACCGATCAAACGGCCATTTATGCACTTGTCGGTGGTTCTAGTGCCAAACTAGACCAGCAAAACAAAGGTAGTAGTACCGAAACAGGTATGAGCTTTGGCTTGGGGGCTCACTATGCCCTAGGTAAACAAACAGCACTTACCCTTGAATACTTAAATAGCTTGAATACCGATAAAGCAAGAATTGGTGGTGTAAACTTGGCCTTTCAATATCGCTTCTAAGGCTTGATTAAAGCTCGAGCTAACTAAATATAAAAAATGCTTAAGTAATAAACATTGGTTGTTAGTTAAAGCTTTATCTGGCTAAAACGACAAATGTAAGTTTACGTAAAGAAGTAAATTGAAGTATTATCGAGCTCGTTGTTAATTGTGTTTTCACCGCTAAATTTGTTGATTGAGAAAGAGAAGAATACAGAATGAAATTTGGACTTAGAAGTCTCATTGTTGTTTGGATGTTAACTGTATCCAATTTAGTCCTAGCTATGAATCTTAGCCCAGATCAAATTCAGCAACTAAAAAGCCTACCTGCAGATCAACAAGCCGCTCTAGCTAAACAGTATGGCGTAGATATATCTCAATTTTCACAATCAAATTCAGCCCCCTCGCAAACTAATGTTGACCAGCAAGCACAGTTACCTCAAAAAAGAGATGTACAAGCCGAAGAGCAAGCATTGGCTGATAAAAATAGCGCTGGTGAGACTGCAGAATTACAACGTTTTGGTTTGGATGTTTTTGCTACTCAGCCAACAACTTTTGCCCCGCTTAATAATATCCCTGTAACCGACAACTACCGACTTGGCCCCGGTGATACGCTAAACGTGCAATTGTTCGGTAAAGAGAATGGCACTTTTGAGTTTAAGGTTAATCGCCATGGCAGTATTAGCTTTCCGGAATTGGGCCCAGTTAATGTTTCTGGATTAACATTTAACCAGGTTCGAGAACTTATTACTCAGCAAATACAAGAGAAAAAAATTGGTGTACGAAGCAATATCACTATGGGTGAGCTGCGTACAGTAGAAGTATTTGTATTAGGAGACGCATTTCAGCCAGGTAAGTATTTAGTTAGCTCGTTATCTACTATTACCCATGCTTTGTATGCCAGTGGTGGTGTAAACCAACAAGGTAGTTTACGAGATATTCGTTTGCTACGAGATGGCCAATTAGTTAGCCGTTTTGATTTGTATGATTTGCTGTTAAGTGGAAATACCAGCAACGACCTCCAGTTACGCAGCGGAGACGTAGTTTTTGTTGGCCCACTAGGCGATACCGTAAGTGTTGAAGGTGAAGTGGTTCGCCCTGCCATTTATGAGATTAATGGTGAAGAATCTATTGCTGGCTTAATACGAACTGCTGGCGGCTATACAACTAAAGCGTTTAAAAAATCCGCTAGATTAGAGCGAATTACTAACGAAGGCCTAATCGATCTAGTTACTTTGGATCTTAAATCCAAGACAGATCTAAAGATGAAACTACGAAATGGTGACTTTTTAACTATTGAGCAAGTAGATAAGCGTTCACCCAACTATGTATCTTTAAAAGGTAACGTAGCTAGAGACGGCAGATACCAATGGCGTAAAGGTTTGCGAGTTTCAGATATACTGCCCAATTTACAACGAAGCTTAAATAACAGTAGTGATCTAAATTATAGCTTGGTTATACGTAAGAGCAGCGACCGTACTATTTCTGTTCTTCAGATAAACCTAGAGAAAGCGATTACCGAAAAACACTCGGCCGACAATATCTTGCTTAAGCCAGAAGATGAAATTTTGGTATTCACTAAATATGATTTAGAGCTGTTTAGTGAAGCATTTCAAATTGGTTCTAAGGAAAAAGATTTACTCAGTGCCGATGCGGCAGCTTTAAACTCAAAGCTAGAAAATGCAGAGCACTTAGCTAATCAAACGATTGGTCAATCAGAAGACGGCAGTAACCCACAAGCTACATCAAAAGTGCAAGAGTTTGGTGAAGATGACTTAAAGCGCATTGCAAAAATTGCCGACATTTCGGAAGGCGAAGTTAAAAAAGTACTTTCATCAACACGAGAAAAGTTATTAGCGCCTATTCTCATTATGTTGCAAGAACAGTCTAATTCCGGACGCGAATTAAACATTGTAGAAGTGTTTGGCGAAGTTAAATTTCCAGGCGTTTACCCAATTACAAATAAGAACAAAGTTAAAGACCTAATTGATGCTGCGGGTGGTCTCAAAAATGGCGCTTATGCCCTTCATAGCGAATTAACTCGAACTATTGTTCAAGACGCTAACGCCGACGTTACCTTGCTACGTTTAGATCTAAATGATGTTTTACAAGGCAATCCAGACCAGAACTTGGTACTGCAAGCCAGAGATCGGCTTAATGTTCTTGCTATTCCTAACTTACGTAAGCAACGTACCGTGAGTTTACAAGGAGAAGTAAGGTTCCCTGGTACTTATGTTATTAAGCGCGGCGAAACCCTTGGCGATTTAATCAATAGGGCAGGCGGTTTAACCGAGTATGCCCACCAAGATGGTGCAGTATTCACCCGAGAAGCGCTTCGTGTGCGTGAGCAAATGCAAATAGATTCCTATGCAGAAAGTATTCGCCAAGAGGTCGCTAAAAAGAGCCTTCGTCAATCTGGTCCCGGTAGCTTTTCTTCCACTTCTAGCCCATCGGAGCAGTTAGACTTAATTCAAGAAATGAGTGGCACTAAAGCACTAGGTAGAATGGTTGTAGACCTCCCTTCTATCCTTTTAGCTGACTCATCGAAAGATTTCATGCTAGAAGATCAAGACATGCTCTACGTGCCTCAATACCGTAATACAGTAACGATTATGGGCGAGGTACAAATATCTACCTCTTACCTTCTCGACGAACAATACAGCTTTAAAGACTACATTAATTTTGCAGGCGGGGCTAAAAAGCAAGCCGACGAGGATAGAGTGTTTGTAGTGCGCGCTAATGGTTCTGTGTACAAGCCAGAATCTGGCTTTTGGTTTAAAAATAATAAGCAGCCATTGCAGCCAGGCGACACCATTGTTGTGCCAATTGACACCGATTACCGAGATGCGCTGAGCACTTGGACAGCAGTAACCCAAATTATGTATCAAATTGGTGTAGCGGTTAACGCCATCAATAAGTAACCGACTCTGCTGTAAGCTTGGTCTATATAAGATTAGATTAATAGAATATTTAGAGATTTATGACTCAACAAGTGCAACAACATCAAGCATATCCACCGGCTTATTTCGAACAAGCCGCAGAAGATGAAATTGATCTGCGCGAACTGTTCGCAGTTATTTGGCGCGGCAAATGGCTAATTATTGCTTGTACTGCTGTGTTTGCGATTGGCGCGGTGATATTTGCGATAAACCAACCAAATATCTACCGAGCAAATGCATTACTAGCTGCATCTAATCAAGAGAGCAACAAACTTAGTGGTATGGCGTCTCAGTTTGGTGGTTTAGCCTCTTTAGCGGGGATTAACTTAAATGCGGGCGGGGGAACCGATCAAACTACCTTGGCGATTGAAGTGCTAAAGTCTCGACAGTTTTTTAAAGAGTTTTTAGACAAGTACCAAATAAAAGCCGATTTAATGGCTGCGCAAGATTGGAACCCGGTAAGCGGAGAGTTGAGCTATAACCCAGAGGTTTATGATGCTCAAGCCAATCTATGGAAGCGTGAGGTTAAAGCCCCTAAACAAGCTGAGCCCTCTATGCAAGAGAGCCATAAAGTATTTGCTAAAGTGTTGAGTGTAACAACGAATAAAGAAACAGGTTTAGTGACTATTGCAGCAGAACACATTTCACCGAAGGTTGCACAGCAATGGGTAAATTGGCTGGTTAAAGATATTAACCAGGTAATGCAGCAACGAAGCCAGCAAGAGACATTAGCCAATATCAACTATTTAAAAGAGCAATTAGAAAAAACCTCTGTAGCGCAAATGCAAACAGTGTTTTACCAACTTATAGAAGAGCAAACTAAAACCTTAATGCTAGCAGAAGCCAATGATGACTTTGTATTTAAAATAGTTGATCCCGCAGTAGTAGCAGAGCAGAAAGTAAAACCTAAACGCGCACTTATTTGTATGTTGGGAACCTTACTGGGTGGGATGTTAGGAGTGATGATTGTGTTGGTTCGGCATTTTGCTAAAGGAGGCGATAATGCCGAGTAGTAATTCAGCGCTAATCATTAAAAAAGGCAGCTTTTTATGAGTACCTTTATTTTGTCTTTAATGGTTGCTTTTTTAGGTACCTACAGCGCGATTAAAGTACTAAAGCCAATTGCGATTAAGCACGAGTTAGTAGACAAACCCAACGAGCGAAAGCTGCACGTAGGCGCAATACCGCTAATTGGTGGGCTAGCTGTTTATGTGGGCTTTGTATTGTCTTTATTGGTTATAGCCCAAGGCTACGACATTTCGTTTAAGTACTTTTTATTAGCCTCTGGCGGCATATTGTTAGTAGGCATGCTAGACGACAAATACGACCTTAGTGTTCGCCTAAGAATGTTCTGCCAAATAGTTGCGGCCAGCGTAATGATGTTTGCTAGCGGCGACCGTATAGAAAACCTGGGCAACTTATTGGTAATGGGCGATATTCACCTAGGCTGGGCTGCTGTACCGTTCACTTACTTGGCAATTATGGGCGCGATTAATGCTTACAACATGGTTGATGGCATAGATGGCCTTGTGGGCGGGGTTACCTTTACTAGTATGTTGTCTTTATCACTGCTGTTTATACTAGAAGGCTTTGTGCTGGAATCTTGGATAGCGCTTTGCCTTGTGGTAGCGCTAATCCCTTACCTTATTTTTAACTTAACCAGAGCGGATAACCCCAAACGCAGCAAAATATTTATGGGCGACGCAGGCTCAATGTTTGTAGGTTTAAGCGTGGTTTGGTTACTAGCTATAGGCTCGCAAGGCGAAGCCCCAGCCTTTAAACCAGTAACAGCCTTATGGGTTATTG
Organism: Agarivorans aestuarii; assembly: GCF_019670125.1. NCBI lineage: Bacteria > Pseudomonadati > Pseudomonadota > Gammaproteobacteria > Alteromonadales > Alteromonadaceae > Agarivorans > Agarivorans aestuarii. Next base: position 2,884,061 of record NZ_AP023033.1, on the reverse strand, counting down.
CTATACCGCTAATGGATATGGCAGGGGTAATGATTAGGCGCAAGCGCAAGGGGCAATCACCTTTTAAGCCAGACCGCGACCACTTGCACCACATTTTTATGCGCGCAGGCTTTACATCAAGGCAAACGCTTATTTGTATAACCCTACTCAGCTTTAGTATCTCAATGGTTGGCGTGTTATTAAACTGCGTAAATGCACCTGATTGGTTGTCATTCGGTTTATTTTTAGTGGTGTTTAGCGGGTATTTAATGGCGCTAAAGCATGTATGGCGCTTACTAAAAGCATTCAGGCGGGTTACAGTTTATAGACGGGTGCGACGAGTTAATCAACGAAAACTTTCTAGAACGAAATAGAAGGTGCTTAGGAAAGGAATGTTGAAGATATTTTAGTAATACAGTTTAATGGTGGCGAGTTTTCAATAGTAAATTCAGCTATTACATTATGATAGTGAAAATTTGCTGTATCAAAATGAATAGCGTCTCTAGCTATGAAAAATGTCTAGACAAAGAAAAAATCAATATCATAAATTTCATCTAGTAGTTGGATATTCAGTAAAATGACTCAAAAAAAAATTCTCACAGTTTTTGGCACGCGCCCAGAAGCGATCAAGATGGCGCCTCTAGTTCACGCTCTCGCATCAGATGAACGCTTCGAAGCAAAATGCTGTGTAACCGCACAGCACAGAGAAATGCTAGACCAGGTCTTAGAGTTATTCGACATTACACCGGATTTTGACCTCAATCTCATGAAAGCGGGCCAAACACTCAATGATGTGACCGCGCGTGTTATTCAAGAACTAAAACCAGTATTACAAGAATTTAAACCTGATGCTGTTCTAGTTCATGGCGACACAGCAACAACTTTTGCAGCGAGTTTGGCTGCTTACTATGAGCAAATTGAAGTGGGGCATGTAGAAGCAGGACTGAGGACAGGTGATATTTATTCTCCATGGCCAGAAGAAGCAAACCGTCGTTTGACGGGGGTGTTGGCCAAGTACCACTTTGCACCAACCGAAATATCTAAAGAGAATCTGTTGTGTGAAAACTTTACGCCGGACGATATTCACGTAACAGGAAACACCGTTATTGATGCGCTATTCATGGTGAAAGACAAAATCAAATCAGACAATGATTTGAATGCGGCATTAGCCGCTCAGTTTCCATTTTTAGATGACAGGAAGAAATTAATCTTAGTCACGGGGCATCGCAGAGAGAGCTTTGGCGGAGGGTTCGAGCGAATTTGTGAAGCATTAGCAATCACAGCAAAAGCGCATCCTGAAACTCAAATACTGTACCCTATGCACCTAAACCCAAATGTACGCGAGCCAGTAAATCGTATTTTAGTGGGTATTGAGAATATCTACCTTATTGAGCCTCAACAGTACTTACCGTTTGTTTACTTAATGAGCCGTGCGGACATTATTCTCACCGACTCAGGCGGTATACAAGAAGAAGCTCCGTCGCTTGGCAAACCTGTGCTGGTTATGCGGGATACTACAGAGCGCCCAGAGGCGGTCGAGGCTGGTACTGTTAAGTTGGTTGGAACGGATGTAGACGCAATCGTTAGTAATTTAAATGAATTACTGTCAAACGAGACAGCTTATCAAACGATGAGTTTTGCCCATAACCCATACGGTGACGGTAAAGCCTGTGAAAGAATTTTGAACGAATTAGTAGATTAAGTTTTTGAGGTTAGATTAATTATGTCATTTGAAACAATTTCAGTTGTCGGTCTCGGCTATATTGGGTTACCTACTGCGGCAATGTTCGCATCTCGCAAGAAAAAAGTAATAGGCGTGGATGTTAATCAACATGCAGTAGATACCATAAATCGAGGTGAGATTCACATTGTTGAACCGGACCTAGATATGTTGGTGAGTGCAGCCGTTCAACAGGAATATTTAAAAGCGGTGACGACTCCTGAGCCAGCGGATGCTTTCTTGATTGCAGTACCAACACCTTTTAAATCATGTGAAGAGGTGGTTATCCCAGAGCCAGACTTGTCGTATATCGAATCTGCAGCGATGGCTATTGCCCCGGTTTTAAAAAAAGGTGATTTGGTTATTCTTGAGTCAACCTCCCCTGTGGGTGCAACCGAGCAAATGGCAGCTTGGCTTGCAGAAGCTCGCCAAGACTTGAGCTTTCCACAAGCTGCAGGAGAGCAGGCTGATATTAATGTTGCACATTGCCCTGAGCGTGTATTGCCCGGTAAAGTGGTAACAGAATTAGTTCAAAATGACCGTGTGATAGGTGGTATGAGCAAGCGTTGCTCTGAGCGGTGTGTAGAGCTTTATAAAACGTTTGTAATGGGAGAGTGCGTTATTACTAATGCCCGCACTGCAGAAATGGCGAAATTGACGGAGAATTCATCACGTGATGTGCAAATTGCCTTTGCGAATGAACTCTCGATGATCTGTGATGAATTAGATATTGATGTTTGGGAGTTGATCGCGTTGGCAAATCGTCACCCGCGAGTTAATATTCTTCAGCCTGGTCCAGGTGTTGGCGGCCATTGTATTGCTGTTGACCCTTGGTTTATCGTGTCAAAAACACCAGAAACCGCAAAAATCATTCACACTGCAAGAAGCGTCAATGATCATAAACCAGAGTGGGTAATCAATAAGGTTAATGTTGCTGTTACTGATTTCCTTAACTTAAACCCTAAGAAAACCGCAAAAGATGTAACCATAGCGTGCTATGGTCTAGCATTCAAACCTGACATCGACGATTTGCGTGAAAGTCCAGCGTTAGATATCACCAAATCAATAGCAAAAAATCATGTTGGAAAGGTGTTAGCGATAGAGCCCAATATCACATCTATTGAGATTGATAATATTGAGCTGGTATCTCTTGAAGAGTCTCTTTCTAAAACTGATATCCACGTAATGCTAGTAGATCATCGGCAATTTAAGAAAATGAAATTAAACGATGCATTTATTATCGATACAAAAGGAATTTGGTAATGAAGTCTATATTACCGTTGATTGGTCGTGCCGAAGCTTTGTTTACAGAAGATATTCAACGTCATGAAGATGAGCTCTCGAGTATCGTTTCAAATTCACGTTTTCTAGTTTTAGGGGGGGCTGGCTCAATTGGTCAAGCGGTAACAAAAGAAATTTTTAAACGGCATCCCAAAAAACTACATGTTGTTGATATTAGTGAAAACAACTTGGTTGAGTTAGTTCGAGATATTCGTAGCTCATTTGGATATATTGATGGAGACTTTCAAACATTTTCCTTAGACATAGGTTCTCCAGAGTATGATGCGCTGATCCTGGCTGATGGCAAGTTTGATTACGTGTTGAACTTATCAGCACTAAAGCATGTGAGGAGTGAAAAAGATCCTTATACATTGATGCGCATGATTGATGTTAACGTTTTTAATACAGATAAAACGATTCAACAGTCTATCGATGCTGGTGCAAAAAAGTACTTCTGTGTTTCAACTGATAAAGCTGCAAACCCAGTCAATATGATGGGGGCGTCAAAGCGTATTATGGAAATGTTTCTGATGCGTAAAAGTGAGCAAATGGCCATCTCAACCGCTCGCTTTGCAAATGTCGCATTCTCAGATGGCTCGTTGCTACACGGTTTTAACCAACGCATTCAAAAACGACAACCTATCGTGGCCCCGCACGATATTAAACGTTACTTTGTTACCCCTCAAGAGTCAGGTGAACTATGTTTGATGTCTTGTATCTTCGGTGAAAACCGTGACATTTTCTTCCCGAAACTTAGTGAAGCTCTGCATCTTATTTCGTTTGCAGATATTGCAGTTAAACATCTTGAGCATCTTGGTTATGAACCTTACTTATGTGAAACAGAAGAAGAAGCTCGCCAACTTGCACATACGCTTCCAGAGGAGGGGAAATGGCCATGTTTGTTTACTGCAAGCGATACAACCGGTGAAAAAGACTTCGAAGAATTTTTCACCGATAAAGAAAAATTGGATATGTCTCAATTCGAACACCTCGGCATCATCAAAAACGACCCTCTTTACAAGCAAGAGCTTCTTATATGGTTTGAAAACAGCATTTCTGCAATGAAAGCTGAGCGTACTTGGAGTAAAGAACAAATTGTAAAATTGTTCTTTACCATGATCCCTGATTTTGGGCATAAAGAAACGGGTAAATACCTCGATAGCAAGATGTAAGTGGAGTATTTAATGAAAGCGACATCTATTGTTGAATTTGTGAGAGATACATACAAAACTGACGAATTTATTCCCTTGCACGCGCCAATGTTTGATGGTAACGAAAAAGCATATGTAATGGAAACGATTGAAAGCTCGTTTGTCTCCAGCGTCGGTAAGTTTGTTGATGAATTTGAACATAAAGTTGAAGCCTATACCGGAACGCCTAAAGCTGTAGCTACGGTAAATGGTACTGCGGCTTTGCATACAGCTTTGTATATGGCAGGTGTTCAGCGAGGAGACTTTGTGATCACACAAGCTTTGACTTTCGTTGCTACCTGTAATGCTCTTTATCACATGGGCGCCGAGCCTATTTTTGTCGACATCTCGCCTGTAAGCTTAGGTATTTGCCCTAAAGCAGTCGAGTTATTTTTAGATGAGCATGCAGAAGTAACAGAAACGGGTTGTATCCACAAAAAAACTGGCCGAACAATTAAAGCTGTGGTCCCTATGCATACGTTCGGCCATCCTGTAGATCTCGACCATCTTGTAAGTGTTTGCCAAAAATGGAACATTGTCATCGTTGAAGACGCGGCTGAGAGTCTAGGATCGTTCTACAAAGGTAAACACACTGGTACTATAGGAAATTTTGGTGCAGTTAGTTTCAATGGAAATAAGATAATTACTACTGGCGGCGGAGGCATGGTTCTTTGTAAGTCATCAGAAATTGGAATAAGAACTAAACACATCACAACTACTGCGAAAATTCCACATCCTTATGAGTTTTTCCATGATGAGCCAGGTTTTAATTATCGGATGCCTAATCTTAACGCAGCTCTTGGTTGTGCTCAAATTGAAACTATTGATACCTTTATTAGAGAGAAAAGAGTGCTAGCAGAAAAATACGACGAGCTCTTCAAAGGTACTGATCTTCAGTTTGTAAAAGAACCTGAATATGCGCAATCAAACTATTGGTTGAACGCTATTATTTGCCCCAATCAGAGTGTTAGAAATGAAATTATTTCCGAAACAAATCGCATGGGTGTTATGACTCGGCCAGTGTGGAAATTGATGAATAAATTGCCAATGTTTAAAAACTGTTTGGTTGGTGATCTAAAATATTCTAACTGGATTGAGGGGCATTTGATTAACTTACCTAGTACACCAAAGCTAATTATAACAGAGTCATTATGAAAAAATTGAAGATTGGGTATTTCGCAGATGGACCTTGGTCTCATAAAGCTATTGAGCTGATAGTTAGTGGAAAAAATGTGGAAATACTCTTTATTGTGCCTAGATATGATACTCAGGACCCTATTTTAAAAAATTGGGCTGATAAGCTCAATATACCTTATATTGCCTGTTCCGATGTTAATTCGGATGAGTTTTGCGACCGAGTAGAGGTATTTGAAGCAGATTTGTTTGTGTCAATGTCTTTTAACCAAATATTAAGAAAAAGAATAATAAATATTCCAAGATTTGGTTTTATTAATTGCCATGCGGGCGCGTTACCTTTTTATAGAGGGCGAAACCCGTTGAATTGGGTTCTGATTAATGGTGAAGAGAAATTTGGTATTACTGTACATAAAGTAGACTTAGGGATAGACACAGGTGATATTCTCTTACAGAAAACTTTCGAAATTACACCTTTAGATAATTATGGTACTTTATTGGATAAAGCGATAGTTGAGTGCGGGCACATATTGTTTAATGCTCTATCAAACTATCACAATTTGAAACCTATAAAACAAGATACTGTTCATCCGGTAGGAACATATTTTGGTGTTAGGAAGGTCGGTGATGAGCGTTTGCGCTTTGATAAGACTTCTCTGGAAGTATTCAATTTTATTCGTGCTATTACTTTTCCAGGGCCTGGGGCGAGGTTTTGTATAGATGGTGACGAGTACATTGTGTGGGGTTCCGAAATGATAACTAACGCTCCTCAATATATATCCACAATAGGAGAAGTAGTTGGTCGTAACGAAAATGGAGTAGTTGTGAAAACTCAAGACACGACTATATTACTGACCTGTATTTCAAAGGCAGATGAAATTGAAAGGACTATTCCAAAATTTAGAATAGGCACTAGGCTTAGTTAGCATGGATGCATCTTATAAAAGTATTACTATTTGTTCTAATGCCACGATACTTGAAGCATTGAGAGCAATGGATGAAAATAGAGTTAAGTTGTTAATTACACTAGATAGCGAAGGAGGATATGAGAGTCTAGTTTCTATTGGAGATATACAGCGTGCAATTATCAAAGGCCACCCTGTAAGTGAAATTTTGAATATTATTGAAATTGAGGAAAAAGTAACAGCGACTACTCGTAATAGCAACGCAGAGATAAAAAAAATGATGATAGAAATGCGTTGCGATTTTATGCCGGTTTTAGATGACTTTTCCAGGCTAGAACGCGTCATATTTTGGAGCGATATTTCTAAAAGTAAACATACCTATCTGAACAAGAAAAATGATATTCCGGTTGTAATCATGGCCGGGGGGAAAGGGACGAGATTAAAACCTATATCAAATGTGCTACCGAAACCGTTGATTCCTGTTGGTGATAAAACTATCATCGAAGAAATAATCGACAGATTCAAACAAGCTGGTTCTAATAAGTTTCACATTTCGGTGAATTATAAAAAAGAAATGATAAAGTATTATTTAGATAACCTTTATGATGAACAACTTATTGATTACTTTTCCGAGGATAAGCCACTCGGAACCGCTGGCTCATTATCCTTGCTTAAAGGACGGTTAAATGAAACCTTTTATGTTACTAATTGCGATATATTAATCGACCAAGATTTGAATGAGATATATCAATATCATTTAGATAACTCAAACGAAATCACTCTTGTCGCAGTGATTAAGGTAATATCAGTCCCTTACGGAGTTATAAAATCTGGTAAGGATGGATTGATAGAGGCAATGGAAGAAAAACCTGAGCTGACATTTAAAATTAATGCTGGCATCTATATGTTAGAACCAGGAGTTCTTACGGAGATCCCGGACGATGAGTTTTTTCACATAACAGACTTAATAGAAAAAGTGAGACTTAGGGGGGGGCGAGTTGGCGTTTTTCCTATTAGCGAACGCTCGTGGAGTGATATCGGTGAATGGCCTGAGTATATAAAAACTGTGCGTAAACATTCAGCCGAAGGGAATGAATTTCAGGGCCTGTAATGACAAAAAAAATACTTTTAGTAGGTGATGCAAATCACCAGTTTAATTACTATCTTTCAAAGTATTTGAAAAGTGAGCTATCTTATGAGGTAGCTATTTACTCCTTTTCAAAACCAAAAAAGAATAGTGCTCATCATTACGACAATATCTACTATTCTAAATTAGCAAATCTTAACAAGTTTTTTTTGTTGATAATGATGTATATGAATATTCTTTTTTTTCAGAGGTATTATGATTATATTTCAATTCAATTTGTCAGAAATGTATTTTTTTATCTACTAAAGCTCCCATTTATAAATAAGAGAAAGTTCGTCATATCAATTTGGGGAAGCGACATTCTAGAAAGTGAAACTCCTCTCTCGAATATAAACTATATATTAGACAGTTCACACAAAATTACCTGCGCGACCGATGTCGTAAAACTTAGAGTAGAGCGTCTGACTAAAACTAAGGTTTGCATAATAAAATATGGATTGCAGCCGCTGGAAAATATTCGAGCTTCTACACTAAAGAAAGCTGATGCTAAGAGGGAGTTTGGTATTTCGCCATCTACATTGACAATCGCTATTGGTTATAATGGTTCAAGTAGGCAAAAGCACATCGAATGTGTAGATTCTCTATTAAAAGGATTTGATACCAATGAGCTTAATGATATTACTTTAATATTTCCTATTTCCTATGGAAGAAATGAGAATCATATTTCTGCCCTAAAAAAACACTGTTCCAACCACAATTTGAATTCGTTGTTTATAGATGATTTCTTGAGTGACCATGAAATGGCTAATTTAAGAATTTGTAGCGACATATTCGTCAATGTGCAACCGACCGATATGTTTTCAGGAGCAATGCAAGAGCATATATATGCAGGTTCACGAGTGATCTGTGGCGAATGGCTAGAATACCCAGACATTAAGTCTAACGGTATTACTGTAGAAACTATCAGTAGTATCTCAGAACTAGCAAGAAGCATCAAAACTGTCGGTGTGTTCTATGATAAGAGAAATGCAAAAAAAATATATTCTATTAGTTCTTGGTTAGTGGCTATAGAGGCTTGGGACAGAGTTTTTCATGATTAATATGATTAGAAGATTAATACGCCGTTATAGTAAGCTTTCTACCAACGTTGGCTATAATATTGGAAACAAAAAATTCCACAATAGTCTCATTGATAGCTTATCTCCTTCTTGCGTTAACATTGGCAATAATTTTGTTTCAGGCCCTGGCTCTATGGTTTTATCGCATGATGCCAGTACGTTTATTCATTGTGGTAAATACAGGGTTGAACAGACCGAAATAGGTGATAATGTTTTTTTAGGCGCAAACTCAATTATTTTACCTGGGGTAAAGATAGGTGATAATGTCATAATAGGAGCTGGAGCAGTTGTATCGCAAAGCGTTGAAGCTAATGTTGTAGTTGCAGGAAACCCTGCGAGATCAATATGTACAGTTGATGAGTATATTAAAAAATGTGAGCGTAAAAAATGTTTGATGGCTCCGCCAGAATCATTTTTTTGTCAATTTGATAATATACCAATTTCTATAGATTCAGTGGAAAAATTCAATTCTCTTGCTGAAAAGCATGTTAAGAAGTAGCTTTAAAACTTTCTTCGCTGGCTTTTTTAGTCGAGGCGGCCACCTTATATTTTCTTCTTCATTGTGTGGGAAAGTTATAGGCTTTTTGGTGTCTCTTATCGTAGTTAGACTGCTTACCATTGAAGATTACGGCTTACTTACGCTATATAAAAACATATTTGTTATTCTTACACCGATTGTTGGTCTCGGACTAAATCATGCTATATTATATTATGGTGCAGTCGAGGGGGATCAAAAAGAACTATTCGTTAAGTGTGTTATTACTAGTTTTTTGACATTGCCTATTACTTATCTGATTTCTTTTTATATAATAGCTCTTGTTCAAGGTTCCCCCAGTAATACCCATTTATTAAACGTAGCTTTTGGTTACTGTTTCCTATTTTTTATTGTAAATTGCTATGGTAATTACAAACGTAGCTGCGGTGAAAATAAAGCATACGCATTGCTGAGTATAGCTTTCCCTATATTATCTTTACTTTTAATTCCCGTAGTATTGGTTTTTGAACCGACAGTAAACGGTTACTATTGGGGGCAGATTTATGCCGGTGCTATAACTATTGTACTCAGTATTAAACTTTTTGAAAATAAAAAGACGTTAACTTTAGATATAAGTTTAAGTAACGTTATTGCTCAAAAGAAGCACATACAGTACGGAGTGTATGTATCTTTGGGAGCATTAGCTTCACAGTTGATTCTGGTATCTGACGTGTTCATGCTAGGGATAATGGATATAGCGCTAGAAGAAATAGCAGTGTATGGAGTTTGTAGTTTAATATTTACAAATCTACTTTTTATACCAGGAGTTATCATGACTTCTGATTTTGTACATCTCGCCAAATTAAGCAAGTCAGAAACTATTAGTTATTACAAAGGTTACTTATTGTCGGTTACACCTATATTGGTATTCTCCATTTTGGCCATTGCCTTTTTTTCCGAAGAAATGTTAACATTTTTATTTGGATATGACTCTCAATCTGGCAGTGTTTCACTTAAAGTTCTAACTATCGCTCTTGCATCATCATATTTGTTGAGAGTGCCTATCGGTAACATACTTAATGCGAAAGGTTATGCTACAGTTAATGTAATCGTTTCGATTGTATTTGGAATTGGAAATTTGGCTCTTAATTATTATCTTATTCCTAAACTGGGTATTGTAGGTGCTAGTATTTCTACTAGCGCAGTTATTCTTTTCTCTAGTTTAGTATCTTTTTTTGTTTTGATGAGGAAGCTAAAGTGACAGATTTTTTGATTACTAGATGTAAGCGCTTTAGTACTGTTGATTGTTTTTGGAAAGAAACAGCGAGGTTTTTTGATTATAGAGTGTTTATCGGCGAGAAAAAAGCCAACACTAGTCATTATAAGTTTGAAAATGAAAAATACTATGTTTTCTTTTCTGGTTTATTGTTCGATGGTGAGCTGTTATTCAAAAAATATAATGGTTCCTGTAAATTTTTAAAGATGTATTGTAAGTACGGTTTTGAGTATTTGTCAGAAATCAGTGGCAGTTTTAGTGGGTTTGTTTTTGACAAACATGATAAAGAATTGTTTGTTTTTTCCGATTTTATTGGAACCAAGCCTGTTTATTATGGAGGAGACGAAAAGCGCTTTGTTGCCTCCAATAGCTTTAGCATGCTTAGGGAGTTTAATCGTTATGCTGATGCTGGGTTATTGGAAATATCAAACAGAGGGGCTTACAGCCTACTTTCGTACGGCTATTCATTAGCCGGCGAAACTATTTACAAAAATTTGAATATTATTTATCCAGGGTGTTTACTTAAGATAAGAAATTCGACGGTTAGTGAGTGTGTATTTTACAAGTTGTCTAACAAGCCCGACTATTCTATAAGTCGGGAAGATGCAATCGAAGTTATTGATGAATACTTTTGCGCAGCAATTGATCAACAATTTGAGCATGATATAAGCTTGGGGAAAAAACACTTAGTAGGTCTCAGTGGTGGATTAGACTCTAGAATGGTCTCTATGGTTGCTCATAAGCGTGGTTACATGGACCAGACTAATTTTACATTTAGTCAAAGCGACTACTTGGATGAAACCATCGCAAAGAAAATAGCGGCAGACCTTGGCCACGACTGGATATTTAAAGCTCTTGATAATGGAAGTTTTTTAAAACATGTAGATGAGGTTACCTCGTTCTCGGGTGGAAATGTACTCGTTTTCGGGCTTGCTCACGGTCATAGCTTTTATCGTCTTTTAGATTTTGATTCTTTTGGGTTATTACATACAGGGCAACTTGGCGACGTTGTGTTGGGTACCTACTACAACGACAGAAATTTCTCCAAGAATATATCTAAAGGGGATGGTGCTTTTAGCGACGAGTTTTCTCACCACATAGAATTAGACACAGATCTATACCCGAATCAAGAAATATTTAATTTTTACAATCGAGGTTTCTCTGGAATTAACAAAGGTTTGTTACCTATAAATCAGCGTACCGAAACGTTTTCTCCTTTTTACAATCGAGAGTTTTTAGAAAACTCTCTGAAAATCCCACCCGAGCTGCGCTTTGGCCACTCGTTGTATAAAGATTGGATTATGACTAAGCATCCTGAATCTGCTGCTTATATATGGGAGAAAACAGGTAGTAGTCTGTCTACAAGAACATATAGTTTTAAGAACAAGAGTTATACACTGAAACAATGGATTAATATATTTCTTTATAAGATGGCTGGCGTGCAATTCAGAGGGATGCATACAAAAAATCATATGAATCCAATAGACTATTGGTTATCAGAAAAAAAATATCTATCTGAGTTTGTCGGTAACTATTATAACGAGAATATTCATTTAGTAAGAGACGAAAATTTAAAAAATGATGTTTCAAGGCTTTTTCATGACTATGGCGGTATAGAAAAAATTCAGGTTCTTTCGTTATTGTCAAGTTTTCGAGCCATTGATAACTAGTATGGATTATTTCGAAGTCGGTGTGTTGTTACATTGTTTAATTTTCGTTCTTTCATTTACTTTATTGTTTTTTTATGGTGTTAGAATTAAAAGGGTTAGCTGTTATTTTATAATTAATTCTTGTTGTGGATTGTATTTGGGGTTAATACCACTTATATATATATTTGTCTTTGATCGCTTTGTAAATGAGTTGTACTGGATACCCGCACACATAGCAATTACAGATTTTCAGCGCGATTCTATTTTTTCAACATCTATAATCTGCTTATTGGGTTATATTTCAATTCTGGTTGGATATAAGTCTGGAAAAAATAGGTCAACCCTTAATGGGTTATCTGTCAACGAAGGTTTTCGATACGTAAAAAAGGCTCGTGCTTTTTGCTTCATTTTTGGTCCGATTTCTGCTGTCGCATTGTTAGTTTATATTAACAGTTTTGGAGGGATAATGGAGACAATATTAAGCGCTAGTTTAGTGAGAAGACATGATGGAGCTGTGTCGTCATATACTGCGTTGCGCTACGTCTACCCATTGGTTCAGCCAGTTGCTATATTCAGTTTCGGCCTATTCTTAGTAACAAGAAAAAAAATTGACTTGATTTTGTTTTTGTTGTTCTTTTCTTTCACGTTCTTGTTTCTTTTGATTAATGCTGGCCGCGCAAATATAGTTGTATTTTTGGGAACTTTATTATTAGGTTACTTATCATATAAAAATAGATTTAGTTTGATAAGGTTACTTCCATTTCTTGTTGTTGGCTTGTTGTTAGCACTGTATGGCAATGATTTTTTTTCCATGTTAGCTGGAGAAGCTTATTTCTTTAATACAGACATTGATAAAGTTCTATTATTATTGGCTAAGGAATTTTCACATGTTTATGTTAATCTCCTTAAAGTACATAGTTTCACCTTGGGAAGTGGTACTTCTAGCATTCTTTATTTCCAAGATATAGTATCTTCTCTTTTAGAGTTACTACCAGGAGGATTGGAAAAGAATCTATTTCCGCATACTGTAAACCCTACAAAAATTAATACGATAAACTTCAAACCTCCAGAAGGTACTGGGATTATTGTCGACCTATTGACATATGGCTATTATCAATTGGGGCTTCCAGGTGTTATTATGTGTTGTTTTGTTTATGGCTTTATTTTCTCTAAAGTAGACTGTTACTTTATGAGATTTCGTACCGTTTTTCATTGCTTAATTTTGGTGTGGTTTGGTTTTTTTGCTATGGGGGTTTTCAATTCCTTAGAAATTAAGTCAATCGTTTTGTCTCGCTCTTCATATTGGCTACCTGTTGTCTATTTGTTGTTCAGAATTAATTGGGGTGTTCGAAGTAAGTATGCGTAAAATTTGTATTCTGAGTCCTGTTCATAAGTTCACAGACATTAGAGTTTATAGAAAAGAATTTTCCTCATTATTGAGTGAATTTCCATATACTAGTTTTTTCTTGGTTGGACAAGCCAGTTCTTCTCCGGAAAATGAAGTCCTATTAGATAGAGTGAAAAAGCTCGAACTTAAATACAAAAGTCGCTTTCAGCGATTTCTTTTACAACCTTATATTTTGTATCGTATTTTAAGATTTAATGCAGATATATATCACTTGCACAACCCTGATACTATTTTTATTGCAATGGTTCTTAAATTATTACGCAAGAAGGTGATATACGACACTCATGAAGATTTTTCAAGGAAGGTTTTAGTTAGGGGATGGGTTCCTCAAGCTTTACGTCGCCCATTGTCTTTTTTAGTGAGTAGCTTAGAATTATTTTTGCACAATGTATGCGATGGGTTTATCGTGACTCAAAAATCGCAAGAAAAGAAGTTTTGTTCATCTACGTTAATAGATAATGCCCCTTTGGTTGCAACTCAAAAGGTCGCAAGTAGAGCCTTAGATGATAATTCAAAAATCATCAAGCTGATATTTATTGGTGGGATAAGTGAAGATCGAGGATTGGGCAACATGCTCAAGCTAACCGAAAAAATGAATCGACGTCATCCCACAAAGCTAACATTAATTGGACCTGTTATTAATGGACTTTCTGTATCTGATTTACAAAGAGAATTAGTGGGAAATAGGGCTGTGTCATATCTAGGAGTGTTAGAACAGGAGAGGGCCTTTGATATTTTAAAACAATCACACTTGGGTTTGATTTTGTTCAATGATGTAGCTGATTATGCAGATATTTGCCCCAATAAAATATTTGAGTACTTGTCCTGTGGTGTGCCATTTGTAGCATCCGATTTCGACGTCTGGAAAAGTTACTTTGACGATAGGGAGCTCGGTGTTTTTTTTGATGTAAACAAAGAGCTCGATTCTCTTGCTCAAAGTCTTATAGAATTGTTTACTAACCGAGATAAGTATAATGCTTTTAAGCAAGATTCTTTAGACTTTGTGCGTAACACTTATAATTGGCATAGCTCTGAAGAGCACAAGTTGTTTGCGCTTTATCAGCGAGTCATGGAAAAATGAGAAAGAAAATTCTATATATAACTAGTCTTTTTAGAAAGCGTTCATGTTCGGCCTCTATAAGAAATATGGCTCTAGTTAATGGACTAGCCGAGTTAGGTAATGATGTTACTGTATTAACTATACGTTATCCATCTAAAGTACTTGATGATTTCTTAGTCGCAAACTTAGATCCCAAAATAAAGCTCATTGAATGTGATGTTAAACTGATTTCTGACTTTGTTCCTTCAAGTTATACGGGTGGCTCATCAGGGGTAGTTAATAGTCAAAATATCTTTAAAAAGTATATTAAAAAGTTGTTTTTTTTCCCTTCGGTAGATATTTTGTGGTTAAAGAGTAAACACTCTATAGACCCAGGTAGTTTTGATTATGTAATTAGCTCTTCTGATACAAAATCCTCTCATTTTCTTGCTGAAAAGCTCATTAAGAGTTGCTCAGTTAAATGGGCTCAGATTTGGGGAGACCCCTGGCAAAGTGATGTTAATACCAATGGGATTATTGATGGATTAAGAGCAAGTTATTATGAAAAGAGGTTTTTGGAACAAGCTGACAAAATTTTTTATGTATCATTGCCAACATTAGAGCTTATGCGAAATATATACCCATCTATAAAAAGCAAAGCATTTTATATTCCTAGAAGTTATCTGCGCTCCGTAACATCACCTTCATTTAAATCTAAATTGACCATAAACATCGTTTATACCGGTGTCTTGAAAGGCAGAAGTATTACTCCATTGCTCGACTCAATAAGTTCGTTTAATCAGACGTCTAGTGCTCTTAAGTATAGGTTAAAAATCTTTGGTAAATTATCGGAGGCCCAGTTAAGCACTTTAGAGTCATGTGATTTTGCGAGCTACTTTGGAGAGGTTCAACTTTCCGAAGTTTTCCGAGCTTACCGAGAGGCGGATGTACTCCTTTATATAGGAAATAAGTCTGGTACCACACAGATTCCTGGAAAGCTCTATGATTACTTTGGTACAGATAAGCCTATATTAGCTCTAGTTGAAGATGAAAAGGATAGAGTTTATCAGTTTTTAAAAGAATCTAATCGCTGTCAAATATTTGCCAATCATAAGGGGTCGATAGACTTAAATGAGGTTTCTAACTGTTTAGGTAGTAAACTAGTGTTAGAAGAATACTCACCATCTGCAATATCTAAAGACTTTTTGCACCTATTAGAAGTCAATTAAAGTATGAAAATCATTTTCCTAACTGATAATTTTCCGCCCGAAGGCAATGCTCCTGCAACGAGAACCTATGAACATGCAATCCGTTGGGTTAAAGCTGGGCACAAGGTCACTGTCGTTACTTGCGCACCAAACTTTCCTGAAGGAAGGGTATTTGAAGGTTACAAGAATGCTTGGTATCAAACGCATCAGTTGGACGGTATCGATGTAGTTCGAGTGAAAACTTTCATCACTGCAAATGAGGGTTTTGTTAAGCGTATTTTGGATTTCATGTCATTCATGGTGACTGGATTTATCGCTGGTCTGTTTCAGAAAAAGCCAGATGTTATCGTTGCGACGTCACCTCAGTTTTTCAGTGCTATTGCTGGGTGGGCTTTGTCGGCCGTCAAACGAAAGCCATTTGTGTTCGAACTTCGAGATATCTGGCCGGCATCAATCACTGCTGTTGGAGCGATGAAGGATAGTTTCGTAATTCGCATGCTCGAAAAGATTGAATTGTTTTTGTATCGAAGAGCTGATTCGATAGTGTCTGTTACTCATTCTTTTAAAGATGAGTTGATTAAGCGTGGTATCGACGGTGACAAAATTGATATCGTCCTAAACGGTGTTGACTTGACAAAGTACGAGCCATCAGATGCAAAAGCTCATGATTTTGCGACTAAGTATGGCTTAGAAAATAAGTTCGTAGCTGGTTACATTGGTACTCATGGTATGGCGCATGGTCTGGAGCATATTGTTGATGTAGCAGAACGTTTGCAAATTTATGATGACATTCGAGTGATGTTTGCTGGTGGTGGTGCGGCAAGGCAAAATGTTGTAGACCTTGTTGAGAAAAAGCAACTAAAGAATGTAGTTCTAATTGATAGGCAGCCTAAAGAGATGATGCCAAAACTTTGGTCACTTTGTGATGTATCTTTGGTACCTCTTGTCAACAGCGATCTTTTTAGAACAGTGATCCCGTCTAAGATATTCGAATGTATGGGGATGGGGATACCAACCATCATGAGCGTGCCAGAAGGGGAAGCAACAGCCATTATTCGCGAAACCAATTCAGGGGTGGTTGTTGAAAGCGAAAATGTGGATCAAATTACAGCCGCAATCTTGAGGTTCCATAAAGATAAAGACCTATATCAGCAGGTTAGAACTAGCAGTATAGAGGCTGCGCCCAAGTTCAACAGAGATTCTACGGCTGCTGATTTGGTTAAAGTTTTTGCAAAACATGTTGGTTAGGTACTTTAATAGTCGAACCAACGAGTAATTGCTAGGTTTTCTGTTTTTGTATCGAGCGGGAAAGGAGCGTTTTTTCGTTGATTGAGTCCGATGGAACGTAGCCGAAAAGTAACCATTTACTGATGAGGGCTAGTGCTAGGTAAATTGGCAGATGAGATCATCTGCCAATATTATCGTCTACACTACAGATTTCGCTCCAGTACTCTATACAACATTCGAATTTAAATTATGGTGCGTAAAATGCTGGGGGATATGTTTTTGAAAATTAGAATAGTAGATCAGTTATTCAGTCTATTTATTAAAAGTCGTATGATTTGCTATTATCCAGTAGCTTCGCAATAATTCGCTTTTCAATGTTAAGTGATCGATTAAATGAATAAGTTACTAGTAACCGGCGGCGCCGGATTTATAGGCAGCGCGGTGGTGCGCCACATAATTGAGAATACCAATGATACGGTATTGAATGTAGATGCACTTACTTATGCGGGTAATGTGGCGTCGTTAGATACGGTTGCAAATAATGAGCGTTATACATTTTTGCAGTCGAATATTTGCGATAAAGCGGCAATGGTTAAAGCCTTCGCCGAGTTTAAGCCAACAGCGGTAATGCACCTGGCGGCAGAAAGTCATGTAGACCGTTCTATAGAGGGCCCAGGCGAGTTTATCCAAACCAATATCGTAGGCACCTACAACTTGTTAGAGGCTGCACGCGAGTATTGGATGGGGCTTGAGCGAGAAGCCAAAGCCAATTTTCGCTTCCATCATATCTCTACCGATGAAGTGTATGGAGATTTAGAAGGCACTAACGATTTATTTTTAGAAACCACGCCTTATGCGCCTAGTTCTCCATATTCAGCCTCAAAAGCTTCTAGTGATCATTTGGTGCGTGCTTGGCATCGTACCTACGGCTTGCCGGTTGTTATAACTAATTGCTCTAACAATTATGGGCCTTATCACTTCCCAGAAAAGCTAATCCCTCACGTTATCTTAAACGCCTTAGATGCTAAAGCGTTGCCCATTTATGGGAATGGTTTACAAGTACGTGATTGGCTCTACGTTGAAGACCACGCACGTGCACTATATAAGGTGGTAACTACCGGTGAAGTAGGGGAAACCTATAATATTGGCGGCCACAATGAAAAAACCAATATAGATGTGGTACGCACTATTTGTAGCTTGTTAGAAGAGCTAGCCCCTAAGGATGCTAAAGCTAAGTTAGCTGCGGCAGGGCATAGTAAGTTTGAAGATCTAATTACTTTTGTTAAAGATCGCCCAGGGCATGATGCGCGTTACGCGATAGATGCCTCTAAAATTGCCAAAGAACTAGGGTGGACGCCAGAAGAAAGCTTTGAAACTGGCATTCGTAAAACGGTTATGTGGTATTTAAATCATCAGCAATGGTGGCAAGATGTGCTAAGTGGTGATTACCGTTTAGAGCGATTGGGCTAGGAGCCATTTATGAATAACAGCAGTGCTAAACCCTACAAAGGGATTGTATTGGCCGGCGGCAGTGGTACCCGCTTGCATCCTATTACTATGGGTACCTCTAAACAGTTATTGCCGATTTACGATAAGCCGATGATTTTTTACCCGATCTCGGTATTAATGCTCTCTGGCATTAAAGATATTTTGCTTATTTCTACTCCAGAAGATTTACCCAATTATCAAAAAATGCTGGGCGATGGTAGCCAATTTGGTATTAACTTGAGTTATGCTGAGCAGTCGAGCCCAGATGGCCTAGCCCAAGCCTTTATAATTGGTGAGCAATTTATTGGTGATGATAATGTCGCACTAATTTTGGGTGATAATATTTTTTATGGCCAGCATTTTAGTAATAAGTTATTAAAGGCTACTGGTAAAGCCTCTGGCGCTACCGTATTTGGTTACCATGTTACCGACCCAGAGCGTTTTGGTGTGGTGGAGTTTGATAAACAGGGCAAGGCTTTAAGCATTGAAGAGAAGCCAGCACAGCCTAAATCAAACTACGCAGTCACCGGTTTGTATTTTTATGATAACCGCGTAGTAGAGATTGCTAAAGCCATTAAGCCATCGCCGCGCGGTGAGTTAGAAATAACAGATGTAAATATGGCGTATTTGGCTAAATGTGAATTAGAGGTTGAGTTGCTGGGGCGCGGTTTTGCGTGGCTAGATACCGGCACCCATGATTCGCTGTTAGAAGCAGGCCAATACGTGCAAACTATTGAGCACCGTCAAGGTTTAAAGGTAGCGTGTTTAGAAGAGATTGCGTTTAACCAGGGCTGGCTTTGTGAGCAGGGCCTGCAAGCACAAGCTACCTCGCTTAAAAAAACCGGTTACGGCCAATACTTACAACGTTTGTTAAATGAACATCAAGCTTAACTGTTAAGCAAACATTCGATTAAGGGCGCCAAACGTGAATGTTATAGATACCTGTATAGCCGATGTAAAGATTATTGAACCTAAAGTATTTGGTGATCACCGCGGTTTTTTTTTAGAGGCCTTCCAAGCGGAGCGTTATAAAACGGCGCTGAATATTGATGTAGATTTTGTGCAAGACAATCATTCTCGCTCTACTAAGGGCGTATTACGCGGCTTACATTTTCAAAAGAGCAAACCGCAAGGCAAGTTAGTGCGGGTAGTGCGTGGTAGCGTATTTGACGTAGCGGTAGATATTCGTCCGAACTCTGCAACCTTTGGGCAGTGGGCAGGGGTAGAGTTAAGTGAAGACAACAAGCGCCAGTTTTGGGTGCCACCTGGGCTTGCTCATGGCTTTGTAGTAACTAGTGATGTAGCAGATTTTGAGTACAAATGTACCGATTATTATGATCCTAGCGACGAAGCTTGCCTAGCCTGGGATGACAGCGATGTAGGTATAATATGGCCAACCTCAGATGTTAAGTTGTCGGATAAAGACAAGCAGGGTTTAGCCCTAAAGGAGCTTTTTTCATAATGAAAATATTACTCACTGGTGCCAATGGGCAGCTAGGCTCTTGTCTGCAAGATCTTGCCAAAAACAGCTCGCTATTTACAGTAATTGCTACCGACTACCAAGATTTGGATATTACCAACCAGCAAGCCGTAATCGATTTTGTTGCTAATACTAAGCCGGATATTATTGTAAATGCTGCTGCTCACACGGCGGTTGACAAAGCCCAAAGCGAAGCAGAACTAGCAACGGCCATTAATGCAAAAGGCCCAGAGTACCTGGCTAAATCAGCCAAAAATGCTGCTATTCCTATGATTCATGTATCTACCGATTACGTATTTGATGGTACAGCTACGACTCCTTATCTGCCTAATCAACCCGCTAAACCGCTAGGCGTATATGGAGAAACCAAATGGCAAGGTGAAAAAGCGGTACGCAATACATTGGCAGAACATATAATTATTCGCACCGCTTGGGTATTCTCGGAGTATGGCAATAATTTTGTAAAAACCATGCTGCGCATAGCGGCAGAGCGAGAAGAGCTGGGCGTAATTGCCGATCAATACGGCTGCCCTACCTATGCGGGTGATTTAGCGGCGGCAATTCTGCACTGCTGTGAACAAATTAGCGCAGGTAAAACAGCTTGGGGCTCTTACCACCATTGTGGTGATTTACCTACCTCTTGGCATGGTTTTACCAGAGCGATTTTGGCCGAAGGCTTGGCTCAAGGTAAGCTAGGCAGCGCGGCGAAGTTAAACGCCATTAAGACTGAAGATTATCCATTGCCTGCCCCTCGTCCTAGTTACTCGGTAATGGATTGTAGCACTATGCAAAAAGCTTGGGGTGTAGTAGCCAGTGATTGGCGTGCAGCCCTAACTAAAGTGATTACTCTTTTATAATTTATTATTGGAACAATACCCATGAAAATTGCAGTTGCCGGCACCGGCTATGTAGGTTTGTCCAACTCTATGTTGATTGCACAGCACCACGAGGTGGTGGCTGTGGATATTGTCCCTGAAAAAGTAGCCATGCTTAACAACAAACAATCGCCGATTGTTGATGTTGAAATTGAAGTTTTTTTAGCCAACAAAACGCTTAACTTTACCGCTACGCTCGATAAGCAGCAGGCTTATGCCGGTGCGGATTATGTGATTATTTCGACGCCTACCGATTACGACCCAGAGACTAATTACTTTAATACAAAGTCTGTAGAAGCGGTAATTAGTGATGTGTTAGAGATAAACCCGCAAGCGGTGATGGTGATTAAATCAACCGTGCCGGTGGGATACACTAAATCTGTACGTGAAAAGTTTGGTGTAGATAATATTATTTTCTCTCCGGAGTTTTTACGTGAAGGCCGAGCCTTGCACGATAACTTGCATCCTTCTCGTATTGTGGTGGGTGAAGAGTCTGAACGTGCGCAAGTGTTTGCTGATTTGTTGGTAGAGGGCGCCGTAAAAGAAAACATCGACGTACTGCTAACCGACTCCACCGAGGCAGAAGCAATAAAATTATTTGCTAATACCTATTTAGCGCTGCGCGTAGCTTACTTTAACGAGTTAGATACTTACGCCGAAACCCATGGTTTAGACAGCCGCCACATTATTGAAGGGGTAGGTTTAGACCCGCGCATTGGCAATCACTATAACAACCCTTCTTTTGGTTATGGCGGTTACTGCCTGCCTAAAGACACTAAACAGTTGCTGGCAAATTATAAAGAAGTACCAAACAACATTATTGGTGCGATTGTAGATGCTAATACTACCCGCAAAGATTTTATCGCCGAATCCATTGTGAAGCGCAATCCAACGCGAGTAGGGGTGTATCGCCTAATTATGAAGTCCGGCTCCGATAATTTTCGAGCCTCGAGTATTCAAGGCATTATGAAGCGCATTAAAGCTAAGGGTATTGAAGTTGTGATTTATGAGCCAGTGATGGAAGAAGATGAGTTTTTCCACTCAAAGGTGTATCGCGATTTAGAAGAATTCAAACAAAGTTGTGATGTAATTATCGCTAACCGCATGGTTGATGATATTAAAGATGTAGCTGATAAAGTATATACCCGCGATCTATTTGGTAGCGATTAGTATCGTTGCCAGTGAATAAACCAAAAAAGGCGCAGTAGTGTAGTGGCATAGTGAATTTGGCCACCTAATTAGAGGTGATATCATCACCATCATTAGGTAGGAAAATTTATGACAAAACGTACAAGACCAACATACTCACCTGAGTTTCGACTAGAAGTTGCTCAACAAATTGTAGATGAAGGGCGTACCATTCGAGATGTCGCTGACAACTTAGGACTGGGTAAGTCTACCGTTGATAAATGGGCTCGCCAGCTACGGGAAGAACGCAACGGAAAACTTTCATCAGCAACCCCTCTGACACCAGACCAACTGAAAATCCGTGAACTTGAGCGCAAGCTAAAACGACTTGAAGAGGATAACTTAATTCTAAAAAAGGCATCAGCTCTCTTGATGCAGGACTCCATCAAAGGTATTCGCTGATTAGCAACCTTCAAGAGAGCTGGGGTGTAGCACGGTTATGTCGTCTGTTTAGCGTTCATCGCAGTAGCTACAAATATTGGCACAAGCACCCACCAACACTCCAACCTCAGCGTGTGAAACTGATTGCTGAATTAAAGCGCTGGTTTGGTATTAGCCATGGTTCAGCGGGTGAACGAACCTTAGTGTCGTTATTGGCAACTTCAGGCTTTAAAGTGAGCCGATGGTTGGTCAACAAGTTGATGAAACAAGAAGGACTTGTGAGTCGACAATTACCTACTCACAAATATGCTAAGGCTGAGAGAGCGCACCTGAGTATTCCTAACGTATTGGGGCGTCAATTTGCTCCAGACGCCCCCAACCAAATATGGTGCGGTGATGTCACGTATGTATGGACGGGCTCAAAGTGGCTTTATCTCGCAGTCGTACTGGATTTATATGCTCGTAAGGTGGTTGGCTGGGCCACAT
The DNA here is from genome assembly GCF_019670125.1 of Agarivorans aestuarii. Taxonomy (NCBI): domain Bacteria; kingdom Pseudomonadati; phylum Pseudomonadota; class Gammaproteobacteria; order Alteromonadales; family Alteromonadaceae; genus Agarivorans; species Agarivorans aestuarii. The sequence continues at coordinate 2,861,467 of NZ_AP023033.1, read as the reverse complement.
CTTCCAGCCCCAATAGTGAGCTAACAAAAAAGGCATTGAGGATGGCATTTGAAAGCCGACAACGCCCAAGTAAGTTGTTATTTCATAGTGACCAAGGTTGTCACTACACGAGTCAATCATTCAGGCAGCAACTTTGGCGTTATGGCATACGCCAGAGCTTAAGTCGACGGGGCAATTGCTGGGATAATAGCCCCATGGAGAGATTCTTTCGGAGCTTCAAAACAGAATGGATGCCCAGAGTTGGATATAAGAAATTAACTGAGGCAGCAAGTTCAATAACGCAATACATCGTTGGCTATTACAATCGGCATAGACCGCATCAGCATAACGGTGGAGTTTCGCCTTCGAAAACTGAGCTGCAATACTTTAAAATTTATAACGGGGTGGCCAAATTTAGTTGACCACTACAAGCGCCTTTTTTGTTGCTTAAAGCTATTTACTCAAAGTGAGTGGATACACTATTTTTACCCTTAGGTTTTGTTATGTCGTAAAGGCTGTATTTACGTATTAGCTTTTGGCCGCCATCTCGGGTGAGAGGGGTCCAATTAAACGCAGCATACTTGGTGCTAGAACGTGTAAGCATCATGTCGAAAGGAATTTTAATGTAGAACCCTTTGTTAAAGCTGCCTTCACCATAATCTTTAGCACTCACGTTGGTTTTGGTGAAAAATATGCCGGCAATAGTACCGTTATCAAACTCTCTTGATAGGTCTACGGTAAAGCCTCTATCGCCAGATAGGTATTGGCCTGCAGAGAGCTGTGTATTGATGTTATACCAAGGGCTCTGCCAATAAAGAGCTGCATGGCCAGTGGTAACCTCATAGTCTCTAAAACCAAACTTTCTATCAAACTCTCGTTGTTTTACGCGGTTTAAGTCAACGCCTAGCGCTACTGAGCTATTAAATGGCCGGTAGAGTACTTCACCGCCCACACCGCCATACATAAACTCTAAATAACCGCCGTAATATTGGGCATAAAGGTTTTTGCCATAGTTATCAAAATAGGTGAGCTGAAGGTTAGATATACCAACGTCACTAGCTGTTAAGTACTCTCTAATGTAGGTTCGTGAACGTGGGATAGCACCTGTAGTGTCATCAACCGTATAATTAAACTTGTCGTAGTTACTGGCTACAGTCCATGATGCAATACCATCTAGCTTTAATTTATCGCTAAGTTGATATTCACCCGCTAAGTGCAGTGAAATGGCATAAAAGTAAAATGTCTCTGGGCTACCAAAGCTTTGTGTTAGACCAGGATAGAGAGAAACGTTATAGGGTGTGGGCTCTATATCCGTTGTGCTAACTTCTCCCTGTAATTTTTGTTCTGTAACTGGGCCTGAGTTTACAAACTCGGTATTCTCACCAGGCTCAAGTTGGTTGTTCGCTTCAAGAAGAAAGGCTTTTCGGTCAAGGCTTGTTTGGTAGAGCGGTATGCTTTCATTGGTTTCTATTACCGTAAACTCATTCACTGACTCGGGTAATCGATTATGCAACACTCTAGCTATTCGATCATCGGCGTCTTTTCTATCTCTATATTTACTTTGTTGGCCTGTTACCGTGACCGACTGTTCGCTAACTACAATTTGGCTGGCATCTAATCCTGCACTATCTGATAAGGCAACGGCGAGTTCGTCGGGGATGTACTCTGAATTCTCGTTAGTTGCTTGTTCTATTGCCTCGGGTGGCGCGTCTAGCTTGATTTGGTTAGGCACCGTTTGGAAGTTGGTCCGAATGGTAATGCCTGCCATTAAGGTGTTACCCCGCTCGTAGCCGAGATTGAGGTTTACGTAGTCTCCCCATGCGTATACAGCGCCAACATTAATCGGTAAGCTTTGGGTAAATTGATTATTTAAAGCTTCGTTTTGATAATTGTTGGAATCATATTCCAGCTTTAAGCTTAAACCTTCAATTGGCGTTTGATACTCCACACCGCCAAACAAGCCCACATACTCGCCGCGGAAGAAGTTCTCAAAGCCTACTTTTCCGCCTCTATCACTATCGCTTGGTGTCCAACCTGGGCGATTGCACGCACCTTCTTTTACCGCACAAAAAGGGTTTTTAGTGCTGCTGCCATTAGCTAAGTAACCCCAGCCCATACCTAAAGTGAAATCGAAATCCCCCCAGCGTTTGCTTGCAGTAAAGTATTCGCTAGAGAATAGCCCGGTACCGCCTATATCACGAAAACCCACTGCGAGCTCTGGAACGTAGTAAGACTCTTCCCATAAACGAAACTTGGCGTCGAAGCCTTTATCTTTATAACTTTGATCACCGCTGTAGCCGGGGTAGGGGCTATACAATCGGTTTTCAACGGCTGTATAGCGAATAACGCCTTCGAACCAAGGAACGGGGGTTACTGCAATCGCGCCACGAATATAAGGGTCTACGTAATTTACATTAAAGGCGAACTCACCTTCTGGACTCATACGCGCGGTAGGCATTTGCATTAAGCCTACTCCGCCGTAGTCAGACTGGGTAGGCGCAGCTAAAAGGTTTTGAGAATATAAAGCACTGATCACTGCAAGTGTTAGCTGGCTGAGTGCTCGACTATTTAGTAATGGTTTACTCACCTTGGCTTGATCCTATTATCTGGTTTTGTAAGAGCTCAAGGTAGAGCTGGTTAATGGCTTGGTAATCGTTGCTAAATGTTTGTTCTTTTGCTGGCACATAAAGTGTGCTGCCAGGGGCAATAAACCTAGGCTCTCGTTTATTCCAATACGCTATAGGCAATTTTTCAATGCTTGTATCGGGCTTAATAAGCCAAACATAACTGTTATCTGCTAATGATAGCGCTGAGCTGTTTTCAAGATACTGCAAAAGATCTTGAGTGGCATTATGAGGCTGCTGGGTTTGTTCGGTAAATCCAACAATAGCCACGAAGTTAGGGCGAGAGGGTATGAGCAAAGTATCGCCGTTTTGCAGCAGAAAGTTTGACTGTTTGTCGGCAAACACTCTATCTGGGTGAACCGGTGTGACGAAGCGGTCACTGGGTTTAATCGCCGATACATTTTCTAGTACCTGCTGCCATTGCTGTTGGTGTTTATTCTTGAGCCTAATCTGTTCTGATATGAGTGCTGTAAGCTCGGTTTTCTTATGTTGATAATTAAGCTTGTTGTTTTTTCTTAACCACGCAGTCGCATACCAGTAATCATTTTTGCTCAGGTTTATCTGTGTAAGCAGGTTACTTAAGCGGGCTCCTTGCTCAAGGGAGTAACTTTTACTTGGCAAATGACCTTGTTCAACAACGACAGAAATGGTTGGTTTGTCCGCTACTTGTGCTTCGTTGGCCAAGCTGGAACTTGCGAATAATATTAGGCACCAGATGCCAAAAGCTCTTTGACTAAACAGTTTGCTGCTAGATCGGAGAATACTTTTTGAAGCGGCGTTACGCTTTATGCGCATGGTTAGATCTTCCTTGGTTGTTCGCATTATTTACTAAATGTCATCGAAGTAAGGTAATAAGCTTTCTAAAAGCAATCTGGGTTGGGCGGGGCCTAATTGTTGCTCGGAGCGCCAAACGATTTGCTTATTGTTGTTTTGTTCTACCCAATAGTGGTTTTCAGCCTGAAATTCTAAGTCGGGGATGTGTATATATTCGGTGACTTTTTGTAGCTGTCGCTCTTTTCCAGCAACAAAGTGGCTGGATGACTCTTCGATGGAGAAGCGCGAATGACTAGTTACGCCAAACATGCCTTCACTAATAAAGTCTCGTTTTGCAGAATAAACCGTATCTTGGCTTACTGACAGTAGACCAATTTCAAACGGGTTTTCTTGGGTGAAGTAAACACCGCTGCTGGAGAAGGGTAGTCCATCGGTACGTACGATCTGACCATAACGGGTAACGATGGTTATACCATCACTTGCTGCCCATATTCTTTCATCTTTAATTGCTTTAGCTAACGCAATATAGGTTTTGGGGTGCTGACCATACTTAACGTATATTGCTGCAAAACCTAAGGAAAGGCGTTCTTCTTCTGTTAAGTGAGAGTCGGGAAGGCCGTTAATGGCGATGTCGATGAGCTCTTTACCGCTCTTATAGTCTTGGGTGCAGCCGAGAATTTGAAGAGCTAAAAAGACTAGTAATAATAATTTACTTAAGCGCATTTCCATTGCCTAGGATAGTTAGTGAGTTACAGCTTATCATTAGAGCTTTTATGCTGAAAGCATCGTATCGTGTTTCCAGCTCGCTTGTTTGTTTTGTGACCGAAGTTAGGCATGGCAATCATGCTTAATTGGCTATATTAAGGTTTATCGACGAAGGGAATTTAGGTACATTGTTGGTTTTTTAAAGAGAGTATTATTTTGGCTAGAACGGCAGCAGCTTTACATATTTTGGTTAAACATAAAGAGCAAGCTGAAGATATCATCAAGCAGCTTAAGAAGGGCGCGAAATTTCAAACCTTAGCTAAAAAGTACTCTACTTGTCCTTCAGGAAAAAAGGGCGGTGACTTAGGTGAGTTTCGGCGCGGGCAAATGGTGCCGCAGTTTGATAAGGTATGCTTTAGTGGCGAAATACTTGTGCCGCACCTAGTAAAAACTAAGCACGGCTGGCATGTTGTTAAAGTGCTTTATCGAACTTAATCTTCGACTGCTTTCTTGTTTATAATTAGCTTTAGGCTTGAAGCGCTAGCTACATAGTTATCCCTTTTAGAGCTATTTTTTCAGATTGTTAAAGTACCTGTTGAAACTACGAGCAGCTTTCTGGCAGGTTGTGCTCAACTCTAATCTGTTTCAGTTTACCTAAGCTTTCCGACAACTCGGTTTGGGCTTCAAGTACATTACTTACTTGCTTATCCAGCTTGATAATTTCTGCGTAGCTAGCATTTAGTTTATCAACATCCCCAGTCTCTGCGTAGCTTAGGGCTTCAAGCCATACACCTGCCTCTTGGTAATGCGGCTCGCTGGCGGCCTTGGATAACTTAGCTTTACTTAAAGCGCTAGAGTAATCACATTTAGCTAATGCAACTATGCCGTCAACAGCTGGTTCGCCAATAGCGGCAATAAGCTGTTCTTTACTTGGTAGTTGATTGGAGCTGTTTTCACTAGCTTGTTGTGGTGCTTCCTCCGAAGAGCTTTGTTTAGCATCTTGCACTGCCCCTACTGCAGCGCCTGATGCTGCACCTACCGCTGCGCCTCTCGCGGCCGATTCCAAAGGATCGCCGCCCCAAATTAAGCCTGAGACTAAACCGCCAGCAGCGCCTGCCAAAGCGCCTGTTCCGGCGCCTTCTGCTGTGTTTGCGCAGCCGCTCAGGTTAAGGGAGCCGATACAAATCATGCTAGCAATAATAGTTTGTTTGAATTGAGTTGAGAGGGTGAAGAATTTAGTCATTAATCTTCCTTGATTATTGAATGTGTATAGACTTAACACCAAAACGGCGCGTTTTGGTTGTTGCAGAGCTTTGTAGTCTGAATGCTGGTTTTAATGCCTAGCTCAGGTGTTAAAACATCGTTTTGGTAGTCGCTTCACGACTTGAGGCTTTAACCTGTATTTAACCACTTTTTGCTTTGGGCGCGAAAACAATCAGTGTTAGTGTAGCAGTATTGATGTACTAAGGCGCTATTAACTAAAAGGATTTTAGTTAGGCTAACTATATAGGTTAGTGCTGCTGTAATGGAAGAGTTACGTGTTTAAGAGGTTATTGCTAACGGGCTTACTTTTATCGATGTTGTCGGTGTTTGGTAAAGCTTTGGCTTTTATACGGGACATTTTGTTTGCCCGAGAAGTTGGTTTTAATGCCCAATTAGATAGCTATTTATTATTATTTGCTGTCGCGATGTTTGTTATCAGTATTATAACCGGAGCATTAAATAGTTTACTGGCTTCTTTTCTAAAGCGTCATCAATTTAATTTTAAACGTTTTTACCGTCAGTTTTCCCTGTTTTCGCTAACACTAAGCATACTGTTTGCTTTTCTGTCTGTGTATATTTTACCTCGGTTTATTTATGAGCCTTCTCAAGTTGAGCCTTTGGTTTACTTTTGCTTTGTGGGGGTTGTCGCGGTCGGTTTAATGCAGGCACCTTTAATCGCATCGCTTACCGCTAAAAAACAATTAGCTTTTTTGGGGGCGTCTCAACTGATCATGCCGGGTTTAGGCCTAGCAGTAGTTATTGTTGTTATGCTAGCAGGTAAAACTCTCACTATTTCCTACATTGCCTCAGCCCTCTTAATTGCCTATCTAGTGCATTTCTCGATCTTAGCCTATAAGCATCGGCGTTTGAGTAGACTTGCGGGTGAAGGCTACTCTACAACGGCCAAATTCAGCACTAAACCATTGTTTAAAGAATTTTTTTGGTTGGTGTTAAGTTCGAGCTTACTCGCAACATTACCCTTGATTGATTTGGGGTTTGCTAGCCAGCTTGGTGAGGGGAAAGTGAGTGTATTGGGTAACGCCTATAAATTCGTTGCCGTTGCTCAAAGTGTATTAGCAATGAGCATAGGCAGTATGTTGATCCCACACATGGCTGAATGGATCGAAGATAAAGACTTGCTTAAAGCGAGGCTCACTAAAGCTACTCTGATGGCTGCTGGTTTAGGTATTGGTGTGGCTGTTGCGATGTATATCATCCTTCCTCTTATTATTCCGTATATGTTTCAAGGTAGCGAAGTAGATATTATAACGTCTACTGAGCTGGTGAATGTTGCTCAGCTTTATACCTTTTTGGTGCCTTTGTATTTGCTTGGAATGGTGTTATCTCGATGTGTTGTGAGCTTAGGCAAGGCGAGAATGATGTTGTTAATCAATCTTACGGCATTTTTTCTAAACATTATGCTGGATTACTTAATGAGTCGTTGGTTTGGGCTTAGTGGCATTGCCTTAACCACATCAATCATTTATTTGGTGTCAGTTATCTTATTGACCTTGTTACTGCGAGACGTATTGCTACCCTCTTCTATTCGTAAAGTGAGGACAGGACGCTTTGGCTAAATTCACTATTTTGGTTCCTGGCTTAGCTCAGGGTGGGGCGGAAAGAATTGCTTGTGAACTGGCCTCTCAATTTGCCGATAATAATCATGATGTCGCGCTAGCTACTTTATTTACTGGTTCTCCTGTTTTTGAAGTAAGCCCTAAGTTAGCTATTCACAAACTACGTTATCAGCAACGCTTTCACTTCAAAGGTGCTGGTTTGATTGAGAATTTACTTACGATGAAGGCTATTAGGCGGTATGTATTATCCCATGGCGTAGAGCGGTTAATGGTATTCACCCACCGTTTGGCGTGTTTAGCTTTATTGGCAACTAAAGGGACTGCAGTAGAAGTTTATTGCGGTGAAGTGAGTAATCCTTTAATTGAAAGGCATGGCCGGATGTGGCAAAGGCTAACTCGCTATTGTTATGCCCGCTTTGACGAGGTGGTGTTGCAAACGAACACTATTAAAAAAGCTTTAGTAGATTGGCGGCCACAAGGTTACCAAGTTATTGGCAACAGTACTGCAATTGCTACTTCAGGCGTTCAAGCTACAGCACAAGAAAATACCAAAAAGCTGGTGTTTATTGGTCGCTTAACACCGGAAAAAGGTTTACAAGATACCTTGCAAGCACTTGCGCTTATTCCTGAAGAAAAGCGTTGGCCTTTTGATATATACGGTTCGGGTGAGAACCAACAGCAGTTATCTGAATTGATTGTCACGTTAGGTTTAGAGTCTAGCGTTACCATGCAAGGGCCAACCAATAAAGTTAAAGAGAAGCTGCAACAAGCTAGCGTATTTGTTATGAGCTCTTACAGAGAGGGTTTCCCAGTGGCGCTGCTTGAGGCGCAGGCAATGGGCTTGCCGGTGGTAAGTTATAAAACCTTATTTGGCCCAGAAGATATTATTGAGCATGAAGCTACGGGTTTATTAGTCCCTCTTAAGGATGTGAAAGCGTTAAGTGAAGCGCTGATGCGAGTATTTGAGATGCCTGACAATGAGTTACAGGCTTGGGGAGAGCAAGCCGCTTACTTAGCTAACAAACGGTATCACCCGGATATTATTTACGGTAAATGGGAAAGCCTGTTATTTAAGGGGATAACAAAGTGAGCTTTAGGCAAGCTCTCAATTGGCTATCAATGCTTGTGTTTGCCATGCACTTGTCTGCGCTCGATTTGTATTTAACTCGCTTAATTCCCGGTTTTTCATACGTGGCATTGCTTGGCATGCTAGGGGTATCGGTTCTTTTTGCTTTATTTGATAAACGCTTCCAAGTGTTTCCCAAAACGCAATGGCTGTTACTTAGTATGTTGTTAGTGAACTCTTGCTATGGTTTGTCATTTATCGCTAGCCCACCGGTAAATTTGTCTAATGCGGCCTTCCCTTGGTTTCATCTAATCTGGTTGATGGTGTTATTCAATTGGTTTAGTACTGTTTCTTTGGCAACGGTACAGCGTGCATGTTGGTTGTCGTTAACGCTTGTTTGCGCGTCAATATGGGGAGATGTCGTTAATCCAGGGATGTTTTCTAATTTGGATTATCGCGCAGCTGGATTTGCTGGGGATGCCAATGATGGCGCTAGAGCCTTGGTGTTTTCATTAGCTGGAGTACTATTATGTCGAAATAGTCGCAGTGGCTTTACTTGGCAAGAGTCCGCCGCTGTTTTGTTTACCTTATTGACCGTGCTGGCCACTGCTTCTCGAAGTGGCCTATTGCTATATACCCTAGTTATTTTGGGGTTCTATTCAATGATCTCATTTCGAGCCAAATTAGGCTTTGTTATATCTGGAGTGTTATTTGTAATAGTTACCTTTCAAGCAAACCTAGGTGACAGCATAAACTCAAGAGCACTAGATCGCTTATCTCTTTCTAGTCAACAAGAACTGGTCAGTAAAGACTCCTCGCGTTTAGATGTGGTGTTTGAGTATCTCGAGATAATTGCGACTAACCCTTTAGGAATCGGTCGAGAGGGCAATGCGCAACGCGAAGTGAATGCTCACAATACCTTACTTAATATTGGTGCTGAAGCGGGTTTATTAGCAGCCTTGGGTTTACTGCTTGTGTTATTCAGTATTGCTAATCTTACTCGAATTTTTCCTCTAAGCCTTTGGTGCTGTTTGATGTTAGTGCATATAGGTGTGGTTTTTTCTACTTCGAACGTTTGGTATAGCCGTAGTTGGTTAATGTTTATAGCAGTTATGGTTGCTGCCGCTATGCACCAATACCAAAGGAATGAACAACAATGACTCCGCTTTTAAAGTCACCAGTTAGTGGGTGCGATATTCTTATATTTAGCTCTAGCTTTCACCAGGGGGGGGCGGAGCGCTTGGCGGTGACTTTAGCAAATTTATTGGTATCAAATTGGTCTGTTGAATTTCTTTCACTAAATGGACAAGGCCCTTTTAGGCAAGAGCTCGACGATAGCCTAACTTGCAGCATTGTGGAGCAGTCATCGTCTTTAAAAGCTATTCCTAAGCTAGTTAAACAGCTTAAAAGAATAAAACCTAAAGTAGTGTTTTGCTCTCAGAGCCACTTGGCTTTTTCTATGCTATTGGCGATTCGCTTGAGCGGGCTTCCATGTAAATTGGTTGCCAGAGAAGCGTCTTGCCCTTCTATCAACCTACTAGGCATATCGTCATTATTAAAACGTACTTGGGTAAAAAAGAGTGCTAAGTATGCTTATCGGCGAGCTGACTACCTGGTTGCTCCAGCTAAGTATGTAGCCGCAGATGTTAGCAATTACTTTGACTTGGATAGGACAATTCAAGTATTGGCCAACCCACTAGATAAAGACATGGTGAATGAGCAAGCCCTAGCACCTTGTGAGCACCCATGGGTGACAGATGAACAGCCTTTTGTTTTAGCGGTGGGGCGCTTAGTACCCGAAAAAGATTATGAGACTTTAATTAAGGCCATTGCCCTGTGCCAAAAGCAGCAAGTCACTCGCTTAATTATATTGGGAGAAGGCCTTTTGCGCGAAAAGCTTACGGCTTTGGTTCAAGACTTAGAGTTAAGCGAAGTCGTATCGCTAACAGGATTCGCAAGCAATCCATTTTGCTATATGAAGCATTGTCAGTCATTTGTATTAAGTTCATTGGTTGAGGGTATGCCTAATGCCTTGGTTCAGGCCCAGTTTTTAGGCGCGCCTTGTATATCCAGTGACTGCCCAGGAGGGGCAAGCGAGTTGTTGCCTGAGCAGAACTATTTCCCTGTTGGAGATCCGAAAGCACTCGCTAAGCTTATCCTTAACCCGCCAAGCAATAGTCAGAGCCAGTTAATCGATACACAAGGTTTTGTGCCATTTTTTGAGAGTATACTGTGACAATATTTCATTTCATCACCAATTTTGCACTTACTGGTGGCGCGGAAAAGATGTTAGCGAATTTAGTTAATAATCAGCCGCAACACAAACATGTCATAATCGCGTTGATGCAGGCCTCGCCAAAAAATCGTTCGCTAATTAAGCCTGATAGTGAGGTGGAGTTTATTAGCTTAAATGCTAAAGGGCCGGTGAGTATGTTGCTGGCTGTGTTTAAGCTACGCCGTTTGGTTAAACAACGCGATGTATCTCTAATTCAAAGCTGGATGTATCACGCTAATGCGATAGCTGGCTTATATAAATTGCTCTTTGCCAGCAAACTCCCCTTGTTTATGGGGGTTCATCACTCGCTTGATAAATACCAAGATGAAAAGATGAGTACGCGTCTAGCGCTGTGGTTAGGGAAGTTAGTAGCCCATAAAACACAGCAGATAATCTGCTGTAGCCAGCGGAGTGTTAAGCAGCATATTGCCTATGGCTACCCTGCAGATAAGATGCATTTTATTGCTAATGGCTATCAGTTCGAACAGATTGTCTTATTAAGAGAACAGCGTCAATTTGCTCGCGTTATTGGCGCGGCGGGGCGTTGGCATCCCGCCAAAGACTATGCGAATTTAATTGCTGCACTTGCGCCTATTTGTAAGGCTAATTCTGCGCTCTGTTTAAAGATCGCGGGCCGCGATGTTAATACTCAAAACGTAGAGCTAATGGCATTGCTTAAACGCTATGAATTTCCTAAAGAACAATGCATGTTGCTTGATGAAGTAAGTGATATGGAAAGTTTCTATCAAGGTATCGATGTTTTTGTCTTGCCGTCCAAAACAGAAGGCTTTCCTAATGTATTGGTAGAAGCCATGAGCTATGCGCTGCCATGCATCACTACTGACGTAGGTGATGCGGCGTATATATTGAGCAAACCAGAGTGGGTAGTAGCTCCTCAGAGCCCTAAAGACTTACAAACCGCGATTGAGAGGATGATTAATGTTCACCAAACTGTGCGACAAACTATTGCCAATGATAATCAGGGTAGAGTATTAGCAGAGTTTTCGATAGGCGATATTAGTCAGCGCTATTTGAAGGTTTACCAGCAGGCGGGGATACAAGGGTGAAGCGAGTTCTGGTCATCGCCAGCTTTGCTGATTCCATTTTAAGCTTTCGTGGTGATTTGCTTAAAGCGATGCGGCAGCAGGGTAAAGAAGTGCATATTGCAGCGCCTGACTTTTCTCTAGAGCAGAAAAAAGCCCTGCTTGAATTGGGCATTACACCGCATGTTTATGCCTTACAACGTACTGGTTTAAATCCACTAAAAGATGCTGCCAGTGTGTGGTCACTTTATCGTTTAATTCGAAGCCTACAACCTCAGCAAACGCTTGCTTATACCATAAAGCCGGTCATCTATGGAGCGCTTTCCGCGCGATTGGCTGGTGTAAAAAGTGTTTACTCGATGATTACCGGTTTGGGTTACGTATTTACTCAGCAGAATACAACTAAACAAAAAGTGCTGCATATCCTAGTTAATCTTATGTATAAATCAGGCTTAGCCTGCTCAAACGGGGTGTTTTTTCAAAACCCCGATGATCGCAAACTGTTTGTTGATAAAGGCTTAGTTCCAGATAAAAAAACCAAGCTAATTAACGGCTCTGGGATTAATTTAGCGCGTTTCCCGTTGCTAAAATTACCAGTAATAGATAGCCAACATCCCCAAATACACTTTTTGTTGATTGCTCGGCTGCTTAAAGATAAAGGTGTTGAAGAGTACGCCGCTGCTGCCCAAAAGCTTAAACAGCAAGGTTACCAATGTGTTTTTCATTTGGCTGGTTGGATTGATGATAACCCAAGCGCGATTGCTCAAGCAGATTTAGATACTTGGGTTGAAGAAGGTACTGTTAAGTATCACGGTCGAATAGAGGATGTGGCAGGCTTAATTGCTCAATGCCATGTTTATGTTCTGCCATCTTACCGTGAGGGGACGCCTCGAACGGTTTTGGAAGCAATGAGTTGCGGCCGAGCAATTGTTACCACCGATGCGCCAGGCTGCAGAGAAACCGTGACGGATGGGGTGAATGGTTATCTCGTGCAGCCGCAAAGTGTCGATTCATTAGTTGAGGCTCTAAAACGTTATTTTGAGCAACCTGAGCTGCTTACTCAACAAGCCGCTGAAAGCCGTCAGCTAGCAGAGCAGCGTTACGACGTTCGTTTGGTTAATCAACAAATCTTGCAATACATGGATGGAGAGAGTTAGTTGTTTAAGGACAAGGTGTTTTACTTTTTTGAACGGATCACTGCGGCAATTTTGTTGGTGTTATTGTCTCCTTTATTTTTATTACTCTGCTGGCAGGTAGCCTCAAAGCTTGGTAAACCCATTTTTTTCACTCAGCTGCGCCCTGGTTTACACGGTAAAGCGTTTAATATGATTAAGTTTCGCAGCATGCGCGATGATAAAGATGCTCAAGGTAACTTACTCTCCGACGCAGAACGACTAGGCTCATTTGGCCGTGCACTTCGAGCAAGTAGCGCTGATGAACTGCCAGAATTGTGGAATATTGTAAAAGGTGAAATGAGTTTTGTGGGGCCACGCCCATTGCTTATGGAGTATTTACCCCTGTACTCGGTTGAGCAAGCAAAGCGGCATGATGTTAAACCTGGGATAACCGGTTGGGCGCAAATTAATGGTCGTAACGCATTAAGCTGGCAGGAGAAATTTGAGCTGGACGTTTGGTACGTTAATAATCGCTCGCTTATCTTGGATATCAAAATACTGATACTTACCGTGAAAAAGGTGTTTGTGAAAGACGGTGTGAGTGCAGAGGGCGAGGCAACCATGAGCAAATTTACTGGGAACAGTGGATCATGAAATTAGCTATTTATGGTGCCGGAGGACACGCCAAAGTTGTTGTGGAGCTAGCTAAGCAGCTAGGTTATCAAACTATTTGTTTGTTTGATGAGCGCTGGCAAGAGCTTGGCGAAACCGAAGGTTGCCAAGTGATTGGCGGTTGGACTGAGATGCTCAATTTTTTCACCACTAATACCGATTACGATGTGCACGTTGCTATTGGCAATAATTCGACACGCTTTAGCCGTTTACAGCAGCTTCTGCAGTTAGGCCTCAAACTACCGATACTGATTCACCCTAAAGCCCATGTGTGTGCCTCGGCGCGACTTGGTGAGGGGAGTGTAGTAATGGCTAACTCAACAATAAGTGTAGGGGCTAGTTTAGGTATCGGTAATATTATAAATCATAATAGCTCAGTTGATCACGATGCTCAGTTAGGTGATTGTGTGCATGTTTGCCCAGGTGTTCACCTAGCCGGAGAGGTGAGTGTAGGAGACGAAAGTATGTTAGGAATTGGCTGTTGTGTTATTCAGGGAATTGTCATTAAGGAGCGAGTGTTGGTAGGGGCTGGGGCGGTAGTGGTAAAAGATGTGAAGTCTGCTGAAAAAGTGTTCGGTAACCCAGCTAAAACACCTTAATTCACACTACTAAAGTTGTAGATTGAGTAGTTTTACAGCAATATAAGGAAGGTGTTTTAAAGGACTAAAAAAAGTAAAAATGCGAGATTTACCTTCTTGGCCAAGCTTTACAGAGCAGGAAGCTCAAGCTGTAAGTGATGTACTGCTATCAAATAAAGTTAACTACTGGACCGGTACCCAAGGCAAAACCTTTGAGAAAGAATTTGCTGCTTGGGCAGAAACCAATTTTGCAGTTGCTGTTGCAAATGGCACCTTAGCGTTAGAGTTAGCTCTCCGGGCCTTAGGCATTGCCGCTGGTGATGAAGTTGTGGTTACCTCGCGCACTTTTATTGCTTCGGCCAGCGCTATCGTTAATGTTGGTGCTAAACCTGTTTTTGCCGATGTTGATCTCTCTAGCCAAAATATCACCCCAGGAACTATTCAAGCCGTTTTTAGCAATAAAACCAAAGCGATTATTTGTGTGCACCTCGCTGGTTGGCCTTGCGATATGGATGCGATTAATCAGCTAGCCCAACAACATAAGCTGTTTGTGATTGAAGACTGCGCCCAAGCTCATGGCGCCCTTTATCGTGGTAAGCCAGTAGGTGGATTGGGCGATGTCGCTGCTTGGTCATTTTGCCAAGACAAGATTATGACCACTGGTGGTGAGGGTGGCATGGTGACCACCAATGATAAGGCTTTGTGGGAAAAAATGTGGTCGTATAAAGACCATGGTAAGTCTTACGATACCGTGTTTAATAAAGCGCACCCGCCAGGATTTCGTTGGTTACACGAGAGTATTGGTAGCAATTGGCGGATGACTGAGATGCAAGCAGCTATTGGCCGAATTCAGCTAACTCGCATGACTGAATGGCAGCAACAGCGACAAGCCAATGCTCAGCAACTGGCTAGTTGTTTAGCGCTATTCCCTTTTATTACTGTTCCTCAAGTACCCGAGCATATTCAACATGCTTTTTATAAGTTTTATGCCTTTGTTGATAAAGGCCAAAACAGCATAAGTCGCGACCAAATTATCGACAGTTTAAATGCTGCAGGTGTACCTTGTATGCAAGGCAGTTGCGGTGAAGTTTACTTGGAAAAGGCCTTCGATGGTTTAGATGTTCGACCGAAGCTGCCATTAGCTAATGCCAAGCACTTAAGTGACAGTGCCATTATGTTTATGGTGCACCCAACAATCACCACCCAAGACATGCAGCATGTTTGCGAGCTTGTTCAGGATTGTTTAAGCCGCATGTCCGCAGAAATGCTTGTTTGACGATATTTGTCTAAAAAGGAATTTAGATGTTACCGCAATTTAATTTGATGAGTTTATTCGAGCGGCCAAGTCGCCGACAAAAAGTTGCGCTTATTTTTTCGCTCGACATAGTCTTTTTAAGCTTAGCTTTTTGGGGCGCACTGTGGGTGCGCTTTGAAAGCCATCATTATTTTTCTGATACGCCAACCTGGATAACCTTTGGCTCGGTGATTTTTACAACCTTGGCAGGCTTTTGGTACTTTGGTCTTTACCGGGCGGTGCTACGATATATTAACGAAAAAAACCTACAAGCAATCTTGTTTAGTTTTGCCCTTGCCACCCTTTTAATGATTGTTACCTCATTTTATTTTCAAGCGGTTATCCCAAGAACTGCACCATTTATCTATTTAGCCTTTGGCGTGATTATGTGTGGTGGTGTGCGTTTTGCGGTTCGTTACTTGTTTGTTTGGTTAGAAAATAGCACTAAACAAAATGTGATTATTTTTGGTGCTGGTGATAGTGGTCGCCAGCTACTGCAAGCCATTGGCCAAGGGGATGATTTTCAAGCGCTCGCATTTATTGATGATAAAAAGGAATTGCGGCATTCACTGATTCACGGTTTAACCGTTTATCCTCCTCAGCAACTTCCTATGCTAATCCGTCGTTTTCATGTGGACAAAGTATTATTGGCGATCCCCAACGCCGGTAAAAAACGCCGCTCTGAGATTCTTAGCTCTCTAGCTGATTTGAATATTGAGGTGCTCACCGTACCTCGCTTAAACGACTTGGTGACCGGAGAAGCTAAGGTTGACCAAATTAAAGAAGTGGATATTGAAGATTTATTAGGACGTGAAGCTGTCAGCCCTGATAGCCACTTAATGGACAGCTCTATTCGCCATAAAACTGTATTGGTAAGTGGTGCTGGTGGTTCTATTGGCTCTGAGCTTTGTCGCCAAATTGTTCAGTTTAGGCCTAAGCGTTTGTTGTTGGTTGAGCGCTCTGAGGTTGCTTTGTATGAAATTGAACGTGAACTTATTAAACGCTGTGAAGCGTTAGCGCTTAATGTTGAACTAGTCCCCTTAATGATCTCGGTTCAGCATTTACCGCGCTTAAGCGCGATGATGAAAGCAAATAAGGTAGACACGGTATACCATGCCGCGGCCTACAAGCATGTGCCATTGGTGGAACAAAATGTTGTTGAGGGCGTATGTAATAATGTGTTTGGCTCATACAATATTGCTCAGGCGGCAATTAAAGCCAAGGTAAGCACCTTTGTATTGGTTTCAACGGACAAAGCGGTGCGACCGACCAATGTAATGGGCGCTACGAAACGCTTAGCCGAATTAGTGATGCAAAGCTTGGCCGATCACCAATCCGAGACCACTATTAGCATGGTTCGCTTTGGTAATGTTCTGGGGTCTTCTGGCTCAGTAATCCCCCTGTTTAAAGAGCAAATTCGTAAAGGCGAAGATTTAACCATTACCCATCCCGATATTATTCGTTATTTTATGACCATTCCGGAAGCCGCTCAGTTAGTGATTCAAGCTGGGTCTATGGCTACGGGCGGAGAAGTGTTTGTTTTGGACATGGGCGAACCAGTGAAAATTGCTGAGCTTGCTAAACGCATGGTTCATCTTTCTGGGTTGGAAGTAAGGGATGAAGCCAATCCTGATGGTGATATTGAGCTTAAATATACTGGATTGCGCCCTGGCGAGAAGCTGTATGAAGAGTTGCTGGTGGGCGATGATGAGCGACCAACCGATCACCCTCGTATTCTTACAGCCAATGAGAGCTTTATGCCTTGGGCAGAGTTGATGGCTTTGTTTGATGAGCTAAACCAAGCGTGCGAAGCGATGGACGAGCAAGCGGTGATCGCATTATTAAAACAAGCGCCATTAGCGTATTGCCAAGAGCAAGAGACACCATTACTTAAGGCTGTTTCGTAGTTGAATAAGCAGCCGTTAAGGCTAACTCTGATTCGAGGTTTGCCCGGTAGCGGCAAGTCTACCTTAGCCGCCACTTTAGATGCTGTTCATCTAGAAGCTGATATGTACTTTGTTGATAAACAAGGCACATATAATTATTGCGCCGAAGATATTGGGCTGGCACATCAATGGTGCCAGCAACAAACCGAATACCACCTAGCTAAAGGTAGCAATGTAGTGGTAGCCAATACCTTTGTTAAGCAATGGGAAATGCAGGTCTACAGAGAGCTGGCTGATAAGTACCAAGCAAAGCTAGAGGTGCGAGTATGTAGCGCAGTTTATCCCAATATTCATGGGGTAAGCCAAGAGACTATCGAAAGTATGCGGGCTAATTGGGAAGATTAGTCAGCAATAAAAAAGGCGCTTAAAGCGCCTTTTTCATTTATTGTTTAAGCTGTTTTTGGCTCTGCGTACATCGCGCTAATCTGCTCGGCAAAGCGGCTTTCAATCACGGCTCGTCGAAGTTTTAACGTTGGAGTAAGCTCACCTTGCTTCATGCAAAATTCACGTGGCAATAGGGTAAATTGTTTTACCTGCTCAAATCTGGCTAAGTTGGTTTGAACTTGCTTAAGCCTAGCCTGAATAAGGCTTTTTATTTCGGCATTTTCTAGCAGTTCGTTACGATGCTGCCATTTTATTCCGAGTTGTTTTGCATGCATTTCTAAGGCTTCAAATGCCGGCACAATAAGCGCAGACACAAAGTGGCGCGCATCGGCAATAATTGCCACCTGTTCAAATAAGGGCTCTCTAATCAAGGCGCCTTCGACACGTTGCGGTGCAATATACTTACCGCCGGAGGTTTTCATTAGCTCCTTAATTCGCTCGGTTAATACCAAGTTACCTTCTGTATCTAACTTTCCTGCATCACCAGTATGTAACCAGCCATCAACAATGGTTTCTGCAGTGGCTTTTGGTTTGTTAAAGTAACCGCGCATCACCGTGTCACCTTTAATTAAAATCTCTCCTTGTTCTGAGATTTTAATTTGTAAGGCCTCTAAAGGTTGCCCAATACTGCCAATGGTCTTTTGCTTCTCACTGTAGCAAGAGACGGTCGCAGTAGACTCGGTCATGCCGTATCCATAATTAATAGGGATGTCTAAGCTTTGGAAAAAACTGTTGATGTCATCGGCTAGTCGAGCGCCTGAGCAGGGCAACAAACGGGCCGGACCAAATATTGCCCGTAGTTTTTTGAGCACTAGTTTGTTGGCTAAGGCAAAGCGCAAATTAAACAGTGCATTTGGCGCTTTGTTTGCTTGTTTAAATGACAAACGTTGCTGAGCGATATTCAAAGCCCAGTTAAACAATACTTGCTTGGTTTTTGGCGCAGCGGCTACTTTTTGCAAGATAGCGGCGTGGATTTTTTCATACAGGCGTGGAACGCTGCACATTAAAGTCGCTTGGCTGCGTGGCAATGCTTCTTGAATTTGTGCTGGGTCTTCCAAATAGATATTGCTCGCGCCGCGGTACAAGATGTAATAGGTCCATGCTCGCTCAAAAACATGGCTTAGCGGTAAGAAGCTTAGTGATACATCCTCAGGCCTTACATCTAAACGCTGGTCATGCATGGCAAAAGCTGCTGCAAAGTTAGCGTGATCAAGCATTACACCTTTGGGTTCACCGGTAGTGCCAGAGGTGTAAATTAGGGTTGCGAGATCGCTCATTGTTATGCGCTCACTGCGCTGCTCAAGTATTAGCTTATCTTGTTGCTCACCCAGCTCCAGCAGCTGCTGCCAACTGAGTACGTTCTCAAGCTCTGTGTGCTGGCTATCTTCAAAACATATTAGTGTGTTTATTCGCCCTGCATTTAGAAGTTCTAAACCAATGTGAATTTGTTCTTCTTGCCCTACGAATAAGATCTGGCAGTTAGCGTCTTCTATAATGTATTGGCTCTGCTCTAGCGTATTAGTGGGGTAGATAGGCACCACACAGCCCCGTGCAGCTAGTATGCCTAGATCTGCAATAGTCCACTCTGGCATGTTGGGAGACATTATAGCTACGGCTTGTTGCTCGGTATGACCAAGACTAATTAAGCCTTTTGCTACTAGCGTCCATTGCTGAGAAAAATCCTTCCATGTAAAACACTGCCATGCTTGATTGCGCCAAATTTTTAGCGCCACCTGATCTAACTGCTGCTGAGCTTGTTGGCTTAGCATGTTAACGATGTGCTGCATGTTTCTACCTTTATGAGGATGAGGGCGAATAGCCAAAATAAGGCGGCTATTTTAGGGAGTTTTATTTTAGCGTACAAGTGTAAGCTAAACAGTTTTGAAATATTCTTTGGTAATTGGCAGCTAAATGCTGGTGCTTAGCAAATAAATGCAGGGTTAACTCTGGATATGTCCGAATTATGTACAAAAACATCCGTTTGTTCGAATATCTCAAGGAAACATGATCCCCTTATGGGATTTACTGCTAGCCTTATTGTTGGGTAAACGTTGTCTCATTTGGTGAATGGAAATGGTTTAGGGAAAGTTTTCCCCCTAAAATGGAATGTCTGCATTTGGAGGGTCAGTTTTATTATTTCATTAGTAACCATGAATGGTAGTTATTACATGGCTTGGTGAGTAGTTGCCTCTAGTTGCTTAAGGCCATGATAGTTGGAGTTTACAGTAGCGCTAAACGATTTTAAAAATTGAGCGGATCCGCAAAAATAGCTAATAGCTCAATTACTTTATATTTAAAAGTGGAAACGTTTACCCTTTCGTGCTTCAATATACTTATTCGAGGCTGTGAAAGCAGTTTGTAAGAGAACTGGGTGCATCTTTAATTGCACAGATTTTGGAGAAGGTAATGAATAAGGTCTTGGTTACAGGCGGTATGGGCTACATTGGCAGCCATACCTGTGTACAACTGATTAATGCTGGTTTAACGCCCATTATTTTAGACAACCTGTGCAACAGTAAGCGCGAAGTATTGTCGCGCATCGAAACCTTAAGCAAGCAGCAGCCCGCCTTTTACGAGGGGGATGTTAGAGACCGTGCAGTGCTAGAAAAGATTTTTAGCGAGCATCAGATTGATTCAGTGATTCACTTCGCGGGATTAAAAGCGGTGGGTGAGTCGGTTGAGAAACCCTATGAATACTACGACAACAACGTTAATGGCTCCTTAGTACTTATCGATGTGATGCGAAAAGCAGGTGTAAAGAGCATAGTGTTTAGCTCTTCGGCAACGGTGTATGGCGAGCCGAGTGTTATGCCGATTGATGAAAACACCCCAACCGGTGATGTAACTAATCCTTATGGCCGCAGTAAATTTATGGTTGAAGAGTGCTATCGCGATATTCAATTAGCCGCACCAGACTTAAGCGTTACCTTACTGCGCTACTTTAACCCTGTAGGCGCTCACCCTAGCGGCTTAATGGGCGAAGATCCTCAAGGTATTCCTAATAACCTAATGCCATTTATTGCTCAAGTTGCGGTTGGGCGTAGAGATAGCTTATCGGTATTTGGTGATGATTATCCTACCCCTGATGGCACTGGCGTGCGCGATTACATTCACGTGATGGATCTCGCCGATGGACATGTTGCTGCCTTAACCAAAATTGGCGAACAAGCAGGGCTACATATTTTCAACTTAGGCACTGGCAAGGGTAGCTCGGTTCTGGAAATGGTAAAAGCCTTTAGCCAAGCCAGTGGTAAAGAGATCGCTTACCAAATTTGTCCTCGTCGCAATGGTGATATTGCAGAGTGCTGGGCTGCAACCGATAAGGCAGAAAAAGTTTTAGGCTGGAAAGCCACGCGTAGCATTGATGATATGACCGCCGATACCTGGAACTGGCAGTCAAATAATCCCAAGGGCTACGAACAGTAATTGTTTAGAAATAAGGAGCACCCAATGGGTGCTTTTGATGGAGTAAGAAAATCTCATGTTAGACACTAAATTTGACCCAACAGAGCATCCGCATCGCCGCTACAACCCTTTAACCGGGCAGTGGATTTTGGTATCTCCGCATCGTGCTAAGCGACCTTGGAGTGGCCAAGACGAAACGCCGTCTACCGCCGAGCTTCCTCGCTACGACGAAGGCTGTTTTTTGTGTGCTGGTAATACCCGAATTTCTGGCGATGTTAATCCAGATTACCAGGGCACCTATGTATTTGGGAATGATTTTGCAGCGCTAATGACCGACTCGCCAGATGTGCCAAAATCTGCCGATCCTTTGTTTACTAGCATGGAAGCACGCGGGCTGAGCCGAGTGATTTGCTTCTCACCTGATCACAGTAAAACCCTGCCAGAGCTTTCGATACCAGCTATTCGTGGTGTGATTGATACGTGGAATGAGCAGATTGAAGAACTGGGGCAAGACTACCTATGGGTTCAGGCTTTCGAAAATAAGGGTGAAACTATGGGCTGCTCTCAGCCACACCCGCATGGCCAAATATGGGCCAATAGCTTTTTGCCTAATGAGATAGAACGTAAGGATAAACACTTACGTGATTACTACCAGCAATATGGCAGCAACTTACTGGTTGATTATGCGACCAAGGAGCAAGCCGACGGTGTGCGCACCGTGGTTGAAACCGAACACTGGTTAGCGGTGGTTCCCTATTGGGCCGCTTGGCCGTTCGAAACCATGTTATTGCCAAAAGCGCATATTCGCCGTATGAGCGAGCTAAGTGATGAACAGCGCGATGATTTGTCATTAGCCATCAAAAAGCTAACTAGCCGTTACGACAATTTATTTAAGTGCTCATTCCCGTATTCAATGGGCTGGCACTATGCACCATTCTTTAAAGAGGGGGATACCTCTATAGAGCATTGGCAGTTACATGCACTGTTTTACCCACCGCTATTACGCAGTGCCAGTGTACGGAAGTTTATGGTGGGCTATGAAATGTTAGCCGAAAGCCAACGTGACTTAACTGCCGAACAAGCAGCCGAAAAGCTACGTAACTTAAGCGACGTACATTATAAAGAACAAAATCAGTAAAGGAGCCGTTAATGACTAATCGCCAACAACAACTAATTGATAAGGTTTCGAGTGCCTTTACTGAAATGACCGGTCAGGCGCCAGAAAAACTGATTCAAGCACCTGGTCGAGTTAACCTAATTGGTGAACACACCGACTACAACGATGGCTTTGTTTTACCTTGTGCTATTGATTACCAAGCAGTAGTGGCTGCGTCTCCACGTACAGACAGTATTGTGCGGGTGGTATCAGTAGATTACGGCAATCAAGTTAACCAGTTTGATATAAGCCAGCCTTTGGAATTTGACCAAGATCTGATGTGGGTTAACTACATTCGAGGGGTTATTTCAGTATTGCTTGAACAAGGTTTTAGCTTTGCTGGCGCCGATATCGCCGTTAGCGGAAACGTGCCCCAAGGCGCCGGTTTAAGCTCTTCCGCAGCTTTAGAAGTTGTGATCGGCCAAACGTTTAAAACCTTATATAACTTAGATGTATCGCAGCAGCAACTGGCGCTGATAGGCCAAGAAGCTGAAAACAACTTTGTAGGGTGTAATTGCGGCATCATGGACCAGCTAATATCTGCTGAAGGCGAAGAAAACCATGCCTTGCTAATCGATTGTCGCTCTCTAGATACTAAAGCTGTGGCAATGCCAGAAGAAATGGCGGTTGTTATTATTAACAGCAACAAAAAACGTGGTCTGGTAGACAGTGAATACAATACTCGCCGCGAACAATGTGAAGCGGCGGCCAAAGGTTTAGGCTTTGAATCTTTACGAGATGTTAGCGAGTTGGTATTTGCAGAAAAATCGGCCAGTCTCGACCCTATTGTGGCTAAACGCGCTCGTCATGTGATAACCGAAAACGCTCGTACTTTAGCAGCCGCAGAAGCACTAAAAGCTAATGATATGGCCAAGCTGAGTGTACTTATGGAGCAATCTCATGCCTCTATGCGTGATGATTTTGAAATTACCGTTCCAGAAGTTGATGGGCTGGTAGATATCGTAAAACAAGTCATTGGTGCGGAAGGTGGCGTTAGGATGACTGGTGGCGGTTTTGGTGGCTGTATTGTCGCGCTTATGTCACCGGCGCTTGTGGATGATGTATGCCAAGCTGTGGAGAAGAAATATCAAGCGCTTACAGGGTTAAAAGAAAGCATTTATGTGTGTAAGGCAATGCCAGGAGCAGGCGCTATTTAGTACCTAAGTGCTAGTGCAAAAGTCTCGACTTGTTCGAGGCTTTTTTGTTTCTAGCTACGCCAAATGTTGACGAGTGACGGGAGTAAAATTTTGTTTTCTAGAAGTAAAAAGGTGGGCACTGTAATAATCAGCGGGTGAGTAGAGAGGCGGTTGGCTGTAACGATTCCCGCTAGGTGTTTGATATCATTGCATTATGCGATTCACCTAGCGTATATGAACTATACATAGTTGAGCAAAGGGCTGCGTGGTAATATCTGTGTTGTCAGAAGGATAGTCTGATGAAAATATCTAGATAGGAAGTCGCCCCAGGGCGGCTTTTTTGTGTCCAAAAGAAAATTGTAACTAGCAGCCAACAGTGAAGGAACTACGGTAACAGCTTTAGCTCATTTTCTGTGGGTGACTTTAGCGTCAAATAAGTGAAATGCATTGCTAACAAGTGTGTGGCTACTAAGTATTTGCCCGTTACTAATGGCTTATAAAACGCTGTAATCAACTTAGTGAGCTAGTTTCACTTTCAAGGCACGCATAATGTAGATTGACGAGGTAAGAACATGAAGGGTGTAAGTTTTCACAAACGAGATGCACTATGGATGGCTCATATAATTGTCGAAGGGAAACGCAAGCATTTAGGGTGTTTTAAGAAGCGGGAAGAGGCTATCGCCGCCCGCAAAGCTGCGGAAAGTGAGTGTGCGAAGGAGGCTGCGTAGCTATATCAATAGAAATAAGCCAAGTGTGCTGTAAATCAATTATGGCGCAGTAAGGTGTGATGCACATAAATGAGGGTTAGAGCATACTTTGTTACGCAGATACTGGCGTCCCCTACAGGATTCGAACCTGTGTCTAAGACTTAGGAGGGTATCGTTATTAGTGTGCATTAATAAAAATAATTCTTTTAATACAATTATTTGTGAGTATTTGAATTTTCCATATCTTTTTTCATAGCGCAATTTGTTGACTGAAAATATTAACAGACGCTAATTCTGGGCAAACGAGGGTATTTGGTATACGAAGAGTGGCGTCCCCTGCAAGAATCGAACTTGCATCTAAAACTTAGGAGGTTCTTGTTTTATCCATTAAACTAAGGGGACCTAAATGCAGGCGCACATTGTATACCATTGCCAGACAATCGCCAATGTCTAGAATGGAATCTGTATATAATACAACCAGATAACAGCTGGCTTCTATTCTGTGCAGCAGGTCACTCACAAAATAAACTTGACGTCAACTAATAATTATGATAAAGTGCTAACCCGTCGGCGAGAGGTACATTTAAATGTTTAGATTTATGTCTTTCAGATACATTGCTTTATTTGTCGCAGCGTTACTCATTGTTGATTACGCAATTTTTGTAGCTAACTAAGCAGGAGAAACAACTAGCTTTACCCTGTCTGAAGACAGTTTTTATTTAGACGACACTTTAAGTCGCACTTCTTTTTAATAGTTCAAAACCAAAAAAAACTGCTCAACATGCGCGTCTTGCGTAGAGCTTTACTCAACCTAAATAAAGGTGCTTTGAACTATGCTAAATACAGCACAACTAAAACGCTATAACGACTTCTCAACTCTTCTTTGCATCGAGTCTACTCGTCAGTTCTCTGAAGATATGGAGCATGTGAACTACCTGTACTCGTCTGAAGTGCAGAAGCTCATCGATGAAGAAACAATTCAAATCAAAGAGCTACACAGCTCTATTCACGCGATTGAATACACTCGAACTCATCCGCTACAAACTTTTGAGCACAACGACATCAAACTGATGTTCTGCGTCAGCTCGCATGCAGAAAACAAGTTTCAAGTAACTGTCTTTATCGACAATCCCGACAAGCGCGTAAGCCTGAGCGGCGGCAAGATTGATGAACTGCTTGAAGGAAAACTGAATGACTAAACCCGCATTTGATCGCAAAAAGTACGAGCGACTAATTGAAGTCGCTACGACTCAGGCGGGCATGCGGGATACCTTAGAGCGAATGGAAGCGCTCGTAATCCAGCTGTCGCCAGCAGTCGATAAATTCATCAAAAATCATAATGCAGTGGATGTAGACAAGTTTCTGAAAGTGCTTCCTTACGCCCCAATTGCTAGCGACTTGAGAAGCTTCTTCAAAGTGCAAGTGAGCGATAGAAAGTCAGTACAGTTCTACATGTGCGCTTATCAAACGAAGCTGAGCGCAGAGCTCGATACGTTCATCGTTTACATCTGTACTCAAGAAGAAGACGACGAATTCGGCATTATCGATACGCTTTTACAATCGACTGATAATCAGTTGCCGAATTTGCCGCCTGATGGTTTGCCTGCTTCGGTCGTTGAGTCAACTTTAGACTGGGATGACTTAGATAATATCGATTTGGATGATCTAGAAGAGTTCGACAAATTGGGAGGTTGATATGTTTCTTGAGCAAGCAGCAGAGCGACTTGAGTTAGATGTGCGAAATCTAACTGAGTCAGAAACCAGATTGCTGATCACTGAGACACTTAGAGATGTCAATCGAGCAGTTGTTTACTCGCTATTTCGGGACAGGGATAGCGAGCCGATGGAACAGCTTTGCGGAGCAAGGGTGCGACTCAAAGTATGCAACTATCTGAGAAATCAGTCTCTTTATAAAGAGAGTGACATACGCGACATGCTGAGCGACGAAATCTACTTTCGAAAGCCGCATTATGATCTTGATGTGTTCCAAGTTGGTTGCATTCCTTATTACAGCTTCGTGCTGTTCTGGCATGTGCAAATGTACAGAAATAAGCGACTGACAAGCATGCAAGGTCTACCGGTTCGAGATTTTTCAGGTATTGAGTTTAGAGTAACGGTGACAGCTGAAAGCTGCGAGTCTTACAAGTAGGAGTAACTATTGATAGGTGGAATTATTGGTGACATTGCTGGCTCACTTCTCGAGGTAGCTCAGCTGCGAACGTACAACTTGAGCGAAGCAAAGATGTTTTGCGCGAAAGCCCATCCGACAGATGACAGTGTGCTTCTTGCTGCAACAGCTCATGCAATGCTTGATGATAGAGACGATTTCGCAACGTACTATCAGCACTATGCTAACGAGTTCAGTGATTGCAAGTATGGGCCAAGCTTTTCGCACTGGATAAGAACAGGAAAACCATCAGATAGTAGCTACACAAACGGCCCTGCTGCTCGTGCTGGAGTACTTGGTTATCTTGAGAACGAAGACGAAGTGCTCAGGCTCGCGAAAAAATCGGCAGAGGCTACGCACAGTCATCAAGAAGCGATAGACGGGGCTCAGGCAGTGGCTTGGGCAACGTGGGCGATGCGCAAACGTATATCAGCGCAAGAGATTTGCGAAGAACTGTATCAGAAGTGGAACTACTACGTTGATCAGACTCACTCGCATAATCTAGCAAAGATGCGAAGCGAAGCTGTGACTTCTGATGCTAGCGCTGTGACCACTGTACCTTTAGCAATCTTTATTGCTCTGTTTCAGTCTCACAACGTTGAAACAGCTATCCGTGCTTGCCAATTTGTGGGTGGCGATACTGATACCCTTGCTTGCATGTCTGGGCTAATTAAGTCACAGCAGTATGCGCCGAATCCGCGATGGGAGCATATGAGCAAGCAAATTTTATGGCGCAAAGCGCCAAGAATTTTACAAACAGTTCAAGAGTTTGAAATGCGATTTGACGACAGTAAATCGCTACCATTTTGACACCAATCTAATACACAATTAGGAGTAAATATGCGCAACTTGATTATCAGCGTAGGGATAGTTATGTCTTCAGTTCTACTTACTGCTTGCGGCGGTGAAGGTGGCGATGGCGATAGTAGCGGCGGTGGCGGCGGTCTAGGGAATACTAGTATCTCGTCAGATAGTTATGTGGCGGGCTCATTTAAAGATGCCAATGCCACTAACTTTAATCACTTGCTTTATCCAAATCAGACTGATTTGGGTTGGGAATGTGCACAGAATTCTGATGGTCGCTACTTTGAGTCAGATCGCGTAATCGTTGTTGGTGAAGGCGGCATGTCTGATGATGATTATCGTTGGGGGGCGACCTTGGGTGAGCGTTCTCTTGATCGAGCACTTGCAGCAGTGGGTCTATCTTATGAGCAGTACTTGTCTCTTAAGCCAGGCGTATCTACCGAAATAGCAGGCCGAATTACCACAATGCTTACTGGAATTGATTATGCGAATGAGTACACCGGAGATCCAGAACTAAGCATCGATCTATATGACGATGAGGTTCTAGATCGTTATTTTGATGGTGCAACGCGATCTGGTCTTTATGATGCGCAGCCAGTATCTGATTGGCGAGATATTAGCACTTACATCGTTGGCAATGAACTGCCTGGCGGAGCGTGGGCTATCCGCCTATTCGAAGTTGAGCTTCAAAGAATGACTCATCAAGAGCAGGCTGATCTATATGCAGATTTAAAGGCTGAGTTTGATACAAATGGCGCTTACACTGATGCAACACCTGCCGATGTTTTTGACTCAATCGAGAAGGTGGTTGTTTGCCTTAGCTCAAGTCGCTCAAATTCTGAGTGGGGCATGGGTACAAAGACAGGCTTTGAAGTGGCTGCAAAATCAGCGACACAGCGTTCGGATGACTTGACTATCGGTACGCATGAAGTTATTCACCATCTTCAGATCACGATTACTGCGCCTCTTGACGGAGATATTGCCTTAGAGCGTTGGTACAGCGAAGGTCAAGCGGTGAAGCTATCGGGAATGACGGTAACTAGCGATAAAGGTCATGGTCGCCAAACACTGGATGTAATTGGTTTCCCTGAATCTGGCACAGTGTACGGCTTCGCAAACCCAAATGAGTACGCTGATTATGGACAAGCGTACAACTGGTTCTTGGGTAAATTTGGACAAAATGAAGGTATTGGCTTCTTGTTTGATATTCGCAACAATAGCGAGCATCCACACGGTTACACCTTTGGTCATAAATCATTTGTTGAATCACTCAACGCCCTGACGCCAGTATCATGTACTTATGATTGCGGTTATGAGCTAAGCGACTATCGCCTGGACTACTCAACCCAGCTACAAAATCTTTAGAACGTGTGTCTTCGGCCCTAATGGGCCGATCTAACGCAAAGGAGGTTGCATGCTTATTGTAATGACAGTCGGTTTGCTCATGTGCCATCTGCAATTCGAGCTGCTAGTCGAATTTTTAGAATGGTTCGAAATGTGCGGCCCAGAGCAGTATTACGACCAAGTTCAGGAAGATGGAGCTTACAGTTTCCAGATTTGTTATTTCAGCTTTAGCTCTGAGTACGTGAATCATGTTCGTGATGATCTGCATTTCTTGTTGAAGTTATGTTTCATTTTACCGTATGCGAGATTCGGGATTTTTACTGAAGCGGGGCATTAATATGAACCAACAAAAACTTCAGCTTTTAGTCTTAATCGTAATTATTGACTACTGAATTTGATTGCAAAAATCGCAATAATGAGTGCTTATTGTTGCGGAAAAATGGTGCAATAATCTGCTGTAGTGCTATAATGTAATTAGAAGTTGAAAGACTTCTGACATTGAACCTTTGGTTTGTGAAAAAGAGCACTTTTGGTCGAGTGCTCTTTTTTTGTGCTCAATTTATGCGACAAGATTTTGAATGGCTTTCTCAATAGAGTCTGATTTTGCCTTTGCCTCTTTGAGCTCTTCATCTGAAGTCTTGCTCGTTTGAGTTACTTCTATGACTTCGCATGCGTCTTTCTGAGTGCGCTCTGTAAAACTAAGCACTGTTAGCTCTCCAGCATGAGCCGCTAAGAAGAATTCTATTACTTCGTGCATTGTTGCAGTGAATGCTCTGTGACAGTAGCGCTGATATCCCTTGCCGCTTTTATTTTCGATTTTATTCCCTTTTGCATCAAGCTTATATGCTTGGTCTTTGCATGATTTTAGCGTCATGCCGAACTCTGTATCCAAAATGTCTTTTAGCGTTGTCAGAGTTGAGTTGCCAAATCTAGCGTTTGGAAAAACACGGAAGAAGTAATCTTTAACAAGCTCTGTGTGCTCGCCAGTTTTAAGAGTTCCAGCTTCTACCCAAGCCTTGATTTTTGCGCCTTGGTCTTCTGAAGTGAATTTGAAGTCGTCTCTAGTGCTAACCATTTCGAAGAATGTCTTAACCGTAAGTGCGTTGAACTGATCTTTGAGTGAAGTTCCGTAAACGTGGCCTCTGCTCATCATGTGGTTACGCACTTGTTTGCGACCTCGGCCTGAATAGTCGAAATCAAGCAGAAGAGTGTCCACTTTTTCAGTATTGTAGAACTTGCGAAGATCGTAGTTCTCAAGCTCGAATTTGCGTTGTTGAGTGTTTATATCGCCGTCAGCTCTGCGCTGCATAGCAACCTCTTCAGCAATTAACTCAGCATTGATAATGCCTGCGTAGCGCTCTTCTTTCTCGATTACAGCGCCTTCTTCATTGGCCTTGGAACCTTGTTTTTGATGACTGTTCTTGCTTATTCTATCCTCGTTCAAGTATTCGATCTTGTAGCCATTTTGCTCGAACATTGTGATAGTTGTGAACTCGAAGTACTTACGCGCTTCGTTTTTAAATGCAATGCGCTCAGCAATCATCTTCAAAGTCTCGTCTTTCATCATTTCGTTGAACGATGCTTTAGATAAGTCCTCTTTTTGATCTTTCAGAATCATGTCAATTAGGACTCTATCTTCATTTGCTGAGCAGTAGTTGCCTTTGATGTTCAAAGCAAGAAATACTTCTTCAGTGCAGCGAGCTCTGTGAGCCGCTTGAAGAAGGTCATTTGGAGCACTTGTGCCGTAGCCATAGATTGCAGATGTTTTGTAGCTTTGATTAGGAATTGAAAGCCCGCACTTGGCTGTCGGTGACGCGAAAATAACCTGGTGCTTATCAGCGAAAGAGGCAGGGTTGCTTAGCTCATGAGCTCGAATAGAGTGCATGAATGCTGCGTTTACTTGAACTTTGTTATCTGCTTTCAGAGAATTATATCTAGCATTGAACTTAGACTCTTTGCCGTCTTGAGAGCCATCGTTGTAAACAAATACGTTCTGTAATTTCTTTGATGCTTCGTTGATTTTGCTGGTGCATTGAGCTTCAGTCATCACAGTAACATTCGTGTTTTTTGGCTTCACTTTTGGTCTGTGAACGAAGATTTTCTTGCCCGATGCCTTGGCGATTATCTTTAGTCGCTCGAAGGTGTTTTGACTCATCATTGCGTCAGAAACCACTACTAGAGGGGTTTTGTGAATCTGAGCATCCAGACGCTCGTTAAGAAGCTTCAATGCATCTAGAGAGCCATCACCGGCAATTGTTTGTGTGCAAAGGTCTAGCACATCTTCGATTTCATCAATGATGAGAACATTGCTGTTTTTTCGATGGTCTCCGTATGCTTCATCAAGCATCATTTTATAGACTACGCCCAGTACGCCTTTTGTTGCCTCAATGTGAGCCCATTTATAGTAGCGCGGGTCGTCAGGGTTAAGCATTGCGGCAGCTAGAGCTCTTGAACCATTAATGAAGAGTGGCATTTTATCGTCGTAGCAAGCGCCTTCAAAAGTTGGAAGAAGCGTGTTTACGGTTTTGCCTGAGCCAGTAGGGCCAGTGATTAGGTGTAGCTCGTTTCTGTTGTTGTTTTCGCAGATGTCGCCCAGATCTGAGTAATCTTGCTCGATAACAGTTATGTCGGGGTCATTTTCATCGATTGAGTGAAATTTGCGTACTTTGTTCTTCATGTGCTCGATGAACAGAGAGCATACCTTGATCATTGCTTTAGCTTTATCTTCAGAAAGCACTTTGCGTATTTCATCAGCAAGCATTTCAGCGCTCATGCGACGTGGAACTTGCAGCAGCGATGCGAATTTAATCTTCTCTATCGCTTCTTTTTCTTGCTCAGACGTCATCGCTAGGGTGTAGAGGTATAGCGCTTTATCGAAGCTGTTTTTCTTTGCGCTGAGCTTTTGGTTTTCTCTATCAATGAACAGCTTCACTTTCTTCTGTAGCGCTAACTTAGCATCTTCGAATGCGTTTGCTTTATTAGTGTGAATTTCGATCTGAGATGCTTTCAAGCCACTTTCATATGCGTTTGAGATCTCTATATGAAGATGTTTAGTTTCTTGAATTCTGGATTTTGAAGTCGCGATTTTAGCTACGCGAGAGAGCTGTAGGTGGTTCGACATTGTGCTCTACCTAGTTTGGTTTAGTTATTGAGATATACGCTAATTTGGTCGATGCGCATGAGTCACTTCGACTCTCAATTTCTTATGTATTTATTTTAACAACATCAGGCCTTCTTGTTAATACTTTGCCATATATTAAATATTATCAGTGTCTAATATTTTATGGTTAAGTGTCTGATTTGTTATGTTTAAATTATTTCCTTATATTGGAAAATTTTTTATTGTCAGTGGGTTGTGCTGGCTGTTTTTGTATATAGACAGGGTTAGAGAATTGTTTTCTTAGCTTCTTTTTGTGATTGGCCTGGCTTCGCCAGTAGAATAGCCAGCGTGCTTTGCTCTTCTGAAGTTGAGTGCATGAGTACAAGAGTGTTTCTTATATATAAGGTAAATTCAAGACTTGTACTCATATCCTAAACCTACGAAAAAAAACTGGATAGACTTCTCGCGAAGCGAGGTGAAAATCAAAAATCGAAGTCAAAGAACATCAGATATCAAAGTGTAATCTTGTTAAGATAAAATATACTTTGCCGTATATTATAAAATTTGGGGCTGGGGGTAAAGCAGAAAGATTTAGTTGCATACAGAGCTGCAAGGCTTGCTCAAAAGTATGATGAAATGGTTGAGAGTGCTGAGAAACAACGATAGAAAAGTTAGCGATTAGTTTGTGGGTTTGAAGCTGAATAGCTGACTAAACAAGGCTCGTCGGTATCAGTGGGTGCTCTAAATTACGGAATATTGGTGAGGCAACATCGCTGGAAGACGAACCTATCGTGCCTCTGACCTATTCAAACTGCAATAGATTTATGGCTGAAAAGCAAAAAAAGGCGAAAGCGATTGTTACTATTATTGCCAAGGAAATCGTTCGAGGAATCCAGATGTATCAAGGTTGATTATTCGAATTTGTTGACAACTGGGGCGCAATTGCCCCTGCTTTTTAGAGGGGAGGGGATTAATGAAACCCTTAAATAAACGTCTCGGCGAATGCTTTAATCCTGTCGGTGCTCCTTGGTGCCAATCAATGCACTTTACAACTACAGTCGGTTGTTGAAGTTACATATAAAAATACTCGTAAAAAGCACCGTCAGGTGCTTTTGGACTTAGTACATCTAGTTAATGTCCATTGGAGCAGCTTGATTGAATATATTATTTAGATGGTTAGATCTAATTCTAAATTTTCAAGCTTAGAGCACTCATTGGTGGTGGTGCACTTATCAATGCTATCGAGAACTACTCGAG
Organism: Agarivorans aestuarii; assembly: GCF_019670125.1. Taxonomy (NCBI): domain Bacteria; kingdom Pseudomonadati; phylum Pseudomonadota; class Gammaproteobacteria; order Alteromonadales; family Alteromonadaceae; genus Agarivorans; species Agarivorans aestuarii. The sequence goes on along the minus strand of NZ_AP023033.1, from coordinate 2,829,096 downwards.
CTACGACCTCAGCAAGTTTACATGGTACAGCGTTACCAATTTGACTAAATACTTTAGACTGGGGGCCTAAAAAACTATAGTTTTCGGGGAACGTTTGCAAAATTGCAGCTTCATCAATAGTTAATCGCCTTAATCGAGGTGGTGCTTGCTTATATTCAGGATCAAGATTGCCAGCTATTAGATTGTGATGATGTTCTTCAACCCAAGATTCCTTGCCATCGTACAAGTGATCTTCATCAATAATTGGTGTTCTGTTTCCCCCCATGCTAGCTGGAAGTGTACTTGACCAAGCATCAGGGTTTAGTGGTCTGCCCTGACCATTAAATAGCATTCCTGCATACGGAGATTTTCTTAGAATAGGATTAGCGGCCAATGTAATCTTTGCTTTTGTTAAATTGGGGTTTGTTGTCGTGCCAGCGCGACCTAAATGTATGATTGCCTCTCTAAGTGAAATTGCATCTGCTCTATACTTATTAAAAGCTGCCATTTCGACTGCGGGAAATTCGATTTTAGTACCTATGAAAAACACACGCTCTCGAGATTGAGGCACTCCGAATTCCTTCGCATTTAGTATGTTCATGGTAACGTTGTAGCCAGCCTTATTCATTCGCTTAAATATTTCTTCGCGAACGTCTTCAAATTTAGCTAACGAACCTAGAGCTTTAACATTCTCCATGATAAAAGCCTTTGGCTTTACTCGTTCAACAACAGAGCAATATGAAAACACCAGTTGTGAGCGAGGATCATCTTTGTCCATCTTTCCTGCAACAGAAAAACCTTGGCATGGAGGACCGCCTACAACAAGATCGATATCTTCGTAAGCTACTAACTTTTCGAAGTTTTTTTCATCATTAATATCACCTTCAATTAAGGTGGTGTCAGGATGATTATGACGATATGTATTTGATGCATGTGGGTCTAGTTCGGATGCTGCGATAACAGTAAAGCCTGCGTTAACAACACCAACATCCATTCCTCCTGCACCTGCAAACATTGAAATTGCAGTTGGCACGGTCACTCCAAAATATTAGATTTTCGAATATTCTGTAAATGATAGCATAGTGTCTAAACTATGAGTAGAACTAAGACCATTTACAGTCAAGATTACTGTTCTTTTATACAGTGCTTATGTGAGGAACGCAAGCGGCTGGGGTTATCTCAACTTGAAGTTGCACAACAGCTTGGAATGACTCAGTCCGAAATATCAAAGATAGAGACAGCCGAAAGGCGAGTTGATATTTATGAGTTAAAGCTGATTTTAAAAGTTTACCGAGTTCAACACAATGAAAGGTTGAAGCATTTAGTGGTTGCTTTTTTAGAATTAGATCTGAATTCAGCACTTTGAAAGACCACCTCCCTAATCATAAAGCCACGGCTTTATTTACCTTGAATTGGAATGATATTTCTTTATCTAAACAATCAAATATTCGATTTTGGAATATTTGATTGTTTGGCATTGAATTGACGCCTATTACATTTTTTCAATCACTATCGATACTTACGATATGCAGCCTCATAGAACATCTACCATTCATGATTCCAGATACCGCAGAATTATTGATCTTTTAGTACAAGCTCGCAAAGAAAAGGGCCTTTCACAGCTAGAGCTTGCTCAAAAGTTGGGGTTTACACAACCTGACATTTCAAAGATTGAAAGATTGGAGCGAAGATTAGACATCATTGAATACTTAGACTTTCTTGAGGTTATCTCTGGTAAAGACAGTGACTTCGTCAACCAAACATGGAAGAAAATCAATGAGTGTCACCGTCAATGCAAGTCAAGCAAATAAGCTTCTCAGGTCAGCAATTACTGATGTAAACCAAAATAGTTGGACACCAAATAGCCTCCAATCTAAGCAAATTGAAGATGTAATTCTTGGGACACATCTTACGTATCGTTATATATTAACAACAGGGTTAATTGCAAAGGCAACCAACGAGAGTTGTAATGCAATAACTCTACAAGCTGGTTCAAGTCTTCAAGGCGCTTATGATGCACGCTCGATTTGTCATGGTGTTTTAGTACCTATAGAGCGAGAGTTGCTCGGAGGAAGGCTAGGTGAGTCAAATGAGCCTTTTTTGAATAAGCCTGCGCGTTATCCAGAGCTTTCAACTTTAAACGCAGTAAGAAGAGGTAATGACGCTCGCTTACTAGAAACTACCATCGGTGTATTGAGTAGTCTTACTTCTTCAGAACATGCCTATCAGTGTTTAAAAGATTGCGTTTACTACATACTTCAACGCAAATCTCGAAACTTATCTGATTATCTAATCTCTACTGATTCTTCATTACAACAAACTTCATTAATTCGCTTTGCTGATGGATTGTTAAGTCAGTCTTTTGAAGGTGAAACGTGCGCTCTTCTCGTTGGTGCTACATATAATGTCATGGGGCTTGCTCAATCAAGAAGCTTTGATGTCAAGGTTCATAAAGTGAACCAAGCTGGTTCGTCATCTAAAGAAGTGTCTGATGTCGATGTATATGAAAATGGAATGCTAATCCACACTATCGAAGTTAAAGACAAAGAATTCACACCAGAAGATGTTCAGCACGCAATTAATAAAGCAGTTATGTCAGGAAGTAAGTCTCTTGTCTTTGCTGTAGGGCCAAGAGGATCACTAAGGGGGAGTAGTTGGGCAGAGTTAACCCAATTGTGGAGTCAGCAAGGTGTTAATTTGTACTTCGTTAATGTTTTAGAACATTTTGTTTCGAACTTATCGAGTATTCCAAGCATAGATATTCGCTGGGTTCTAGATATGATTAATTATCATGCGGATCAGTCTAAGATTAAAGATGATACATTTGATCATTTGGTGCAATGTTCAAAGGCTGTAATGGCTTAGGTGTAGCCATGAATTATTGCTGCTTGAATAAAAAGACTGTTACCTTTGAAATAGAAAATATGACGAAAACTTAGGTCTTGTTAATCTGCAAGCTTTTAGCTCTGAATCCAACTTTAGAGTAATGAATTATTCCGCTCATTGGATTTACAAGGGCGTATCCCTCGAACTTTGAATGGTATAAAATTCCTTCCCATAAATTTCGAGCGAAAAAAAAGGAGAAGCAATGGCATCTCCTATTTTTCTGTCGGTCAACAAAGGTCAGATTTTATTTCTTTCGATATCGTGCCAATCCTTGGAACGATGAAGTTAGAGTAATGATAGCGTTTTCTTGATGCAAGCATTTTTCCAGTCAATCATAAGAAACCAGATCGAACTCACTTAAACTAAAGCCAACCGCGATCTGGATCAAAGAAATGGCGCTTTCAGCCATAATGGTGTTACAAGCTACCGTCCTTTATCACGAATATCTAATGACTTCCAATAATCATCGGCCCAAAACCCTCGACAAATAGGCGCCAAAATTTGAGTAATTACAAGGCCTAAAACAATTGTTCAAGTGGCTTTATCACTTACTTGAGCGACTAAATTAGTGAATAAATATCGAAGCGGTGGGTTTTAGTATTTAAATGATGTAGGCGACTTTCTCCGCTAACGGCTCTGCATAACAGGGTCTTGTAACCACTACTTGTTTTGGGCAACCTTTAAACCTTGTTCTAAAAGCAAGTCAGCATCTAAGTAGGCTCCAACCAATAACAGAAAACCCCGCATTTCTATTTTTTAATTGAGCCTATTTTTTACGATGCGGATACATTGGGTCTAGGTAGACTAAATCTGCTTGCAAGTTCTGTTGTGCGAGAATGTCAATATTGTTGGCATAAATTAGGCGCATACGTTGGCCAGCCCATTGGCCAATATCGGCATCGGTTTTAGCCCGCCGTAGTCCATCAGCCATTAAGGCGGCAACCTAGGAGGAGCGCTCCAGCATAATGACTTCACAGCCAAGGTTAGCCAATACAAAAGCATCTTAGCCTAAACCCGTCGTTCCACCTATAACACTGGGGCGTTGACTTTCTTTAGGCTAACGAATCACACAAGTTAATTTCTCTATTTGACGAGTCAATAACTGGTTTATCGAGAAATTCTAGTTCTTCGTTTTCAGCTGTTTTGAGAACTTCGTAATGCAGTCTAGCAAGTGCTAGATCTAGATTACCTATGTTGTCGTCGAAGTTGTCTCGTCCAGCATGATTGAGCACGGCCGAAAATATCCGCTCAGCTTGAGCTAGGAAACGCTCTTTGGGTTGATGAAGTGACACAGTTATATCACGAATAGCAATGATCTCTTCGTAGAGATGATGTACGTATAAACCATATCGCTCAATCCAGTCTGAGAAAAACTCGTATTCGTTATTTTCGATTTTTTTGTAGTCAACAAAGTTTATTCGACAAACAGTTTTAAGCATCCTTAATGTAGAAACTTTTGCTGCCATTTTAGAATCGCGCTGTAAGTACGCTGTAAATGCAACAAAAGATGCTGCTTCGGTGCTGTGTTCTTTAAAGTTTATGGTCTTTTTCATTATTATTGTCTTTTAGAAACAGGCGGTAAATTTGGAATCGAAAGTCGTATCTTGAGATTCGTATCGCCATTCTGTGTCTTCATCGAGTTCGATAGTAAGGCCAAAGCACTCTTCAGCGTCATAGACTTTTTCTTGTGCCGGTTCATAGATTTCAGCAAGCTCAGCTTTGTATGCTTCCCACTGTCGCTGATGCTCAAGTCTCATCATGAAGTTAAAGTCTGCGTCGCTTAAAGACCCAAATAGTACATCGAAGAGCTTGACGATTTCAGCGAAGAGTAGTGCCAAGTCTCTTTCGTAATTTGAGCGACAGAAGCTAAGATCAACGTAGTACCTGTTCCAATCTCGATTCTTGATTTTGTATGCGCGGTTCGGCGGGCGTTTTGCCTTGATTCGCTTGAATTGACTAGCTGTAATTTGAAGCTGAATAGTGAACTCTTTAGCGTCTTTCCACTCGCCCAGAAGGGCTGTGTTGTCAAGTTCCGGGACGTAGCTTACGCGCTCTTTGAGCTGAAGGTTTTTGAAGCTGAGTCTTGTTGCTTTTACTTTAGAACCACTGATGAAAGACCCGCCATCTGCTGAGTATGAGATGCCAATAATATTGCCGTTGTCGTCTTGTCTGCACTTAACATCAACACCGCGACGAGCTAGCGCGAAAACCATCTTCGTCATAGTGCCTGGCAGCTTGCCACCGTTCTGGCTTTCGATGGCTTTAAAGCGAGCTCGGATGATTGCAGCATCATCGCGCTTTATAGCAAGCTCTCTGTCGCTATTTGCGCCTTTCATCTTTGCTTTTGAGTAATGGTGACCCCAGTTGTTTTCTGGTGATTCAAGTTCACGCAGGCCGTATTTCTTCTCTAGTCTGCGCATAGATTCTAAGCCCTTGAAAACATCGTTGTTTGTTTTAACAAGAGAGCCGTCGCCTTTCACTAAACAAGCAAATATGTGACAGTGCTCATTATCGCGATCACTGTGTCTACAGATCACATACTTGGTTGATTCGTCGTAGTCTAGGGATGGCATGAGGTCTTGCTGGATGTGCTCAAGCCATTCGTGATCTTCAAGAGTCTCGCCAGGTGCGAGAGAGACAATGTAGTGCTTGTATAGTTTCTCACCTTTACCATCATGCAGATCTGCATGAAACTCAAACTCTTTAATCATCATTTCTAAGTCGACTTCCAGCGGCAGGCCGGTGATATCGTCGCGAATGATTGGATCTGGCGAGAAGATGTTGCCGCCGATGTGACGGATTAGGTTTATCTCGTGTTCGTGCTTGTCACCGCGATACATGTAAACGAGAGTTGGCTCGGCTTTAGATCTTCTTATTGTTGCTTTGAATACAGACATAGTGTTCACCATTTATAGTTTTAGTTATTGGTTTTTTGGGACTCTGAGAGCCCCAGGTTTGTGCTCAATTTAGTGTGGGAATTCAGGCGCTGGCTGCTTGTCAGCATGCGTTCTGACTTCAGCTGAGACTTGCTGTAAAGTCATCATCACAAGTTCTAGTTCGCGCTTTGTTTGCTCGATGTATTGCGTGTCACCCGTTGAGTGCAGAAATGCGATTGCTTGGTTTACATTGTTGCCGAGCTTTGAAAGTTGAAGTTGTAGGTCGGTGTTAATTTGCTTGTTTACAGCGAAGCTGATTTGGCGCTTTAAGCTTGCTTCTGCGAGTAGCTTAAAGAGAAAGCGTGAAGTGCTTTTAACACCGGCAGCTTTTTGTTGCTGTTTAATCCAGTCTTTCTGAACAGCTGTTAAGTAGAGCTTAATGTAGCTGCTGTGTTTGTCTTCGTCAGCTTTAGTTGGTGCGCCGAGTTTTGTATTTGAAGCGTTCATGATAGATACCTCTCTATATCGCTTTCTAGTTATTGTGTTGTATTGTTTTGGGACTTCCTTTTATCGTTCATTGCGCAGAAGCTTCAGCTTTGAGCATCCAATTTTTTAGTACACATTTGAATCACGGAGTGAAGGAGAAAGTAGGTACTAAAAAGATAGCTGGCTATGAACATACTCCTAAAATTTTTGAAACCATCTCTTTTGCATTCGCTTTCACAGAGAGTGAATTTCTTAATATAGTTTTATTATACCAAGTTACAATAATTGTCTACCAATACTTTTTCGTTTAATAATGGCAATTAGATTGCTTGTCAATTAAAACAGACCCATTCATGTGAGTTTCCCTCACACTGGTGTGAGTTATGCTCGCAAAGGCTTTTTTTTAGTGGGGTGGAGTCGTTTTTAATTTAAGGTTTGGCTTCTAGGTTTTGGATGCTGATTGGTTGGTTTTTTTAGACTGTTTTTGGATATTTGTTGGTTGGTTGCTATATTTATATTTGCGAATAAAAATAGTATGCTCGGCGTCGAATTAAAAAGTTGGAGAGCAGCATGACTGAGAAAGTTGAAACACGCGGCAGAAAGAAAACATCTGAAATCGACAAAGCGAGAAGTCGTGCTTCGCGTGATCACAAGCTTTATCAAGAAACGCTAACTGAAGAGTTCGAACAGCTTCAGCGAGATAAAGAATTGCAGTTTGCTGAGTCAGAAAAACGGATGGGTAGGCCACCTGTAAAGCTGGCAACCCTTCAACGCAGAGCGTTGGATAAATACAAAACATCACTTGAAGTATATCGCGAGGTTGAAGCTAAAGAGAGTGTGGAGCCTTGGCACGAAAGCGACATCATCGGCTATAAAGTTAAAGACAAAGCAGGGCGTAAGAAAGCTGATGAAATCGAGCGCTTGAAAAAATACATTCGTCGACAAGTAACAACTATTCAAAAAATTGAAGCAGAAGATGAAAGCGAGTTCGGCAAAGAACATGATGGGTCAGGTCGCCCAGGGATGACTAAATCTCAAAAAATAAGACACTATGAAAAGCTGATTGAGAAAGCGAATATTGAAATCACTGAGATACTAATGAAAAAAACAAAAGCTGAACAGCTTGAGTATCAGCTAAAAGATGTTCGTGTTATGAAGCGTACTTATCGCACTGCATACAAAGCGAAAAACGGGAAGTTTCCTGAATCCTCTCCGCAAGATGAAATGATTGAAATGCTAGAGCGGAAGATTGAACTGGCAAAGAAAGAAGAGAGCTTAGATATTCCGGATGTCGGTTTGTATCAAGAGCCGGGCTCAAGTCGCTCTGAAGTTAAAGTTAAAGCGACTTCTATCAACAAGGATGAATTGGCTGGTTAGTTGGTTTCTTTTTGAGATTGGCCCGCTTCGCGGGAGTGGGCCAGTTTGTTCGTCTGAATGGTAAGGCCTGAGAATCCTAGACACCTTCTAGGTTCTCAAATCCATTTTGCTTTAGACAGTTAAACTAAAATGCTCTCGGATATCGGTTGAGAGCGTTTTGGTATTTGATTGTTTTAGTCTAGAACAGATGTATCTACGTCAATCCACAGGTGTTCAGACAGCCCATCAATCTTGGCTAGGATTGATTGGTCATTACTGTCATCAAATTGAATAATGTAGTTATAAATCAAGTCATCATCACTTGAGTTACTTTCAACTTCGTAGGTTAAAGAATCCATTTCATCATAGGTAAGTTGAAATTCCATAGCTAAAGCCTTGGTTGTTGCTGTCTCATCATCCGGTATATTCAACCCCTTTGGTAGGATAGATAGGTCAACTTTCTGGATCCCCTTATCTTTCCAGTTTCTAAGTGGACCAGACCACAGATTACCTCTCAAATTAGATGAGTCCGAAAGGCGGCTTGCTTTCCAATGATTAACCTCTCGAGAACCATCAACTTTATAGATTACAACCTCAGCTTCCTTGGTATCTAACAATTGTTGTTTGAACTCAACTTCATCTTCAGGATAAAAGCTAAGTGAAGGTTTTGATTCAGGCTTACCCTCTACTTGGTCTAACAGGCGAACAATGACAGCTTCCGGAGTATCAAAGCCTACGGCAAGTTTCTCAAGGCGAGAGAATATTTCATCTGAGAATTGGATATTACGTGACATATGATTACCTCTAAGGCTTAGGCTAATTGCAATAATAATCATATATGGCCATGTGTCAATTCATATTTGATTGAATTTATGATTAAGAAGGAGGGCCATATGTTGTTAACAACTACCTGATTCGCTAAGACCATAACCGGTTGTGATTTACCGACAAGCTGGACTGTATATTTATCTAAAAAAATAGAGAGGTTTTGAAACCTCTCTTTCTTTGTATCTGTAAGTTATTGAGGCCAGTCCCAGTTTAAGTATTGCTCCAACTGTTCACCCAGCTCCTCTGAGGCGTTGTGATCCACTAAGTACTTATGGTAATTGTACTCTTGCGCCATTGGAACGTTAGCAAATTGGTTTGCTTCGTAGGGGTCGAAGTTACCTAAATCACCAATCGGACAGTAGTTTGTATTAATAGTTTTAAGCCAAGTAACCATTATTGTTTTAGCGTTGGTCTTCTCGATGTACTTACGAGCAGCGTCCAGTGACCAGCCTTTAGTACAAATGTCGTCTACTAAGAGAACTGTTTTACCTCTACCTAAAGGTGGGTTTGCATATGGACGGTTGTAGTTCCATGTTGGAAGTCGGTTTAACTTGATTGTGTTTAGTTGGTTATGATGGTCTAAAGCCACACCTTGGTTGCGGGCTGTTTGAGACTTTAACGCCGTCGTATGCCTTTCGATTAAGTTATGAAGATATTTTTTACGGAAGCATTTACCGAAAATCAGTAAATCATTGTCCAATTGTGAGTTACGATACCAGCAGGTTGACTGTACGCTCTAGTCGTGACTAACCAGCGGATGTGTAAGATCGAGTATGGGTTACTACAGTTCGTCACTGTTCATCAATCGTGTTAATCTATATTTTCAAAACGAGAACTAACTAGCTCAAGCTTTTCTTCTTCAGTCAAATCTTGTCCAGATCAGTCTTACTTGGCTGTTGTTTGGTCACAACTACTGCATCATCAACCAATCTTCGACTTCTTCGCCCAGATCTGAGCGCTCATGTTTTTTAGTTACAAAGCCGACGAAATGCTGCCACTGTGAAGCATAGATCTGATTGGGGGTGGGGAGTACCTTGCCATTTTTAAACATGTTGAACAGCCACAAGACTGGCTCTGGCATGAATTCTTCATTCGCTTCTACTATCTGTTCAGAAGAGTCTTGTTGATGCGCAGGAGGTTCTTTTGCTGGCGTTTCAAAATCTGCTTGAGCTGGCTTTTCGATTTCTCTTGATGTCTGCTGTATCGCAGCCATGTTGGCAAACTTCTCTTCTTCATCGCCTTGTACATAGTGATTGTGCGCAGTCTCAATGCTATCTCCCAGTACTTCTGCTGCTTGAGATATGCCAAATTCTTTAGTCACTCGACGAGCAAATGTGTGGCGCACATCGTATAAGCGTCCTTCTTGATTGAATGCAGGCTTTAATGTTTCCCAAACAGGGCGATAAATAGATTCAGTAGCATGTCCATTTTTCTTTGTACTTGGAAACATGTGATCGAACTGATTGATAAAGTGATTCTGCTCAAGATATAGAGCTACAAATTCCCAGTACGTGTCGTTTTCAATTTTTACTTTGCGCTGACCATTATTTTTGCTGATCTCCGCAGGGATAAACATTGTGCGTTCTTTGCTATCAAAATTAGACGTGTAGTTTTTGTAAACCTCCGCATTCCTGGCTCCGGTCAAAATCATTGTGGCAATCACGATTTTGCCGGCCAGTGAGCCTTTAATGTCTTCACTATTAAACAAGTGCTCTATGACTTCTTCAAACACATAGTCGTAGCTGACATCTGACTTGAATTTTGATCTGGGAAAGCGTCCGATTTGACCATCGATGGGGTTGCTAGGTATGTATCCGCGCTTAGCACACATGTTGAACATCGCATTCAGCATCGTGTACTTTTTGCGTCGGGTTTCCGAGCTATTTGTTGATACCGGCTTGTTTGTGACAGGATCGAGAACAGGCTTGCCAGTTTCGGGATCTTTGAGATGTAATGAGTCCCAGTGATCGACAAACTCTTGAACCCACTCTTTTTTAACGTCGCCAACTTTTCTGTCAATCCAGTGCGGAAACGCTTGAATCAGTTGTTCAACAGTTCCAGGCTTTAGAGGGTGATGCTTGCCGCTTTTAACACTGTAGTTGTCTCTGTCATGAGTATACAGAGTTTCAAGATAATCTCTGATAGTCAGATCGGCTACTTCACGAGCTTCTTCACTTTGAATCATTAACTGATCGGCAAGTTCATGAAACTTTTTCCTGGCCTCTGAAAGCTCAATAAGTCCCTTCGCTGGTCGAGAACGATTGGCTGTTCTGTATCCAAAATCCCCGAGTTTTCGCATCGCGCCACGCGCAACTGTTTTGCCAGCCCTGGCCTTGAGGTAGAAAGTTTTCTTACTGTGGGAAATTCTGAGTACGAGGCTAAAACCCTTTCGACTTTCACTGTAATCAAACAGATCAACAGTCTCGTCTTTACCCTCCATCTTGTCTAAGAGAGGGAGCTTTTTGATTTCATCAACTTTGAAAACGAAAGATGTGCTTTTCTTCGTATGCAAACCATTTTTGACATAGTCAGAAAGAACAAAATCTTCTTTTTTGACTCTCTTTAAACCCATTAGCCCAGAATCCTTTAGTATATCGATATAGCACTATCTATAGCCAGATGAGTGCAATATAGCACGCCATATAGCACAATTTCAAATTGTCAAGATATAAGCGGGAATTAATATCTGATTGATTTTTAGGCGAGGGCGTGTTGAAAAGTGATTTTATAACAATGGGTTATAGGTGATTGCTAATAATTCGAGAAAAACCTGCATGATAATTATTAGCAACAAATACTATTATTGCTCCCTTAGGAGGTCCTTGTTCTATCCAGCTGAACTAAGGGGACGCAAAGTAAGGCGCGCATACTATCACTGATAATGCGCGGTTTCATTATACTCAGCTTTAAGCTTATGAAAAGCCAAGCCTTACTGTTTGCTTACTAAGTCACCAAGTTGGATATTCGCAGTCATGCTTGGGTCTACCGCTACCACGATGGCACTCTCTTGATACACTTGCTCAATTCTTACCATGCTATCGGCCATGATTTGTTCTTGGCGCGGAATATCCCAGTTACCCCAGTGATAGTTTTGATGGATAAGGTTTAACAGCATGCCGCGGTTGAGTTGGTTAGCTTTACCCAAATTGATTTGCCAGCGATCAGGACCAAGAACTTTTACCACACTGCCTTGCAAGGGTTGGCAAGCGAGCAGGGCATCTACTTCGGTCACCACTTGTTGCAAGGTAGAGTTTACTGTTTCGCCATAGGCTGATAACCAAAATTCGGCAGAGTGGGGTGATACCACTTCTCTGGCGTCAAACTCCCAAGGAGCGTTTACCGAAAAGCGCTTGTTGTATATTTCTTCTAAATCAATGGCGTTGTATACCCTGGCATTAACCACAAAGTAACGTTGAGGATAACTAAGGTTTATAAATTTAGGTTTGTGCACTTGGTCTAGCGAAATATTCTCGATTTCTAAGCCAAGCAGATATTGCGCGCCATAACGATCTGCTACGTCTTTAATACCCTTGTAGTTGTGCTCTCCCGGCTTGTAATAGTTTAGGGGTAATTTAGGTGGGGGCTTTACGTTGAACTGATTACCCACCTGGCGAGCAATGTCGTAGGTTCGTTGTTCAACAGCGGGTGACAATTCTTGTAGTTGGCCAACACGCGCTTGATGCTGTTGCTTTAAGAAGGGAGGGAGTAGCAACATGTTTTTACTATAACCACTGGCCTTACATTGGCTGGAGGCCGGGAATACGTCGGCTTGTAAGATAATATAGTATTGCTGGCCGTGATTACCTTCATCTAACACGGTTAAGTTGTGCAAGGAACCTTTGGAGACCACTTCAATTTGATCAAGCGTGAGTTGCCCGCCAGAGACTTTGCTGATGCTGGTGACAGACGCCCCCGAATACAACAATAACTGTTTAACCGCATCTTGTGTGGCTATGCTCTTGGCTTGCTCAAAGTCGTTATTTACGATGGTGGCTTGGCCTTTCGCCTCGTACCATATTGCCTGTGTTGACATGCTAATAAGCATCCCAACTAAAAGAATTATCTGTTTCATAAGGCCCTCCTATCTCAAGGCTAAGCAATAACTATACCCAAAATAAAACGCTATTTTTTTGACTGGAACGGTTATTGCTTGGAACAGGGAAGTCGGAGGAGATTGATATGCGATATACGACACTATTTATTTTGCTGGTAACGCTACAAGGATGCAATACCAGTTTACATCATGTTTCTAATTATCCTTATGTGGAGCCGCGAGAGCAGCAAGATGCCGCTTTGTATGTGCATGTCGACAACCTGTCTCAACAGCTAACTGATGACGTGGATTTAACTGAAACTGACTCTGTGGCCATAAGCACGGTGGTGGATTTAGACAACTTGCAATCGAGCGATGGATTTGGGCGGCAAGTGGCAGAGGCAATGTTTGCCGCTTTATCGCGTGAAGGCGTAAATATGGTAGAGCCTCGCCTTACTGGACGTTTGCAAATGGACCCTGGGTTCGGTGAATTTTCGTTATCGCGAGATGCTGAATTACTGAGAACTGAAATGGAAATTACCTATGTGGTGGTTGGCAGTTTTCAGCGAACAACTTCGGGCAGGCATGTGAACCTTCGTTTAGTTGAGCTATCTAGCCAAGCAGTTGTGTCGGCTGCTTATCAATTTATCCCCAATATGGCGGGGGCAACTTCACCGCGTGTGACTAGTGTTAATGGGAGCTTGCAGCGTCATGAACAATCTGTACTTTAGATCGTGGTTTATTAGTTTAGCGGTTTTGTTGTTGCTAGCTTGTACGCCAACAACCCAAGTTAAACAAGTTGAATGGACTTATGAGCCACCGGGTGACTTTACCGTGGTTAATGCTGTTGGCTATGCGCCTATTAGTCAGCAACGTGGCGCAGACATGAGCGCTAAACAATTACGCGCAATGAAAGCCTCGAAGCTGGACGCATACAGAGAGCTTTCTGAGCAAGTGTATGGCCAACATATCGATAGTACCGCAACTGTCAGCGATATGGTGCTTGGCAACGAGCGTTTAGCCGCCTCGGTTGCTGGGGTAATTCGTGGTGCTAAAGTGATTAATGCCTACGCGGTTGACGATGTATATGTTACAGAGTTGCAACTGGATTTTAGAGAGGTTTACCGGGTTACTATGTCAATGGCGCCAACTCGCCATCTTGAGAGTCAAAAAACCGTTCATTTTTAGTAAAGATTTTACCTTTCTGGCCGATACTTAAAGCGTAATAGACGATTAAGGAAGCGACATGAAAGGTATATCTTTAGTGGCCTTGGCTACTTCAATGCTGGTGGGCTGTTCTAGCTCTCCCTCGATGCAGAAGGTCGTGGTGTACGATGGCTCAAAACATCACGCCGCGCATACTCACAACTCCCATTATATGGAAGGCGTTGTTGACGAAAATGGCCAATTATTCCTAAGTGGGATGCAAAGCCGTTCACTTAATCCTGCTGGACCTGACATGAGCGACCCCGACGCGCAGCACTCGCTTACCGATTATGTAAATCTAATGTCGCAACGTTTAGTGTCTAGCTCGCACTTTGTGAACGCCGATACTCCTATTGGCGTGGCTTCTTTTGTACCTTTAGACAACCTTCGCACTACCGATTTATTTGGTATGCAGTTGGCTGAAAGCTTTGTATATGAAATGCAGCAGAGCGGCTTCTCGGTGATTGATTACAAAACAACGGGCTTTATCCGTATTACTCCTGAAGGTGATTTTGTATATAGCCGTAATGTAAAAGAGTTATCTAAGCGTTTGCCAATTGAATATCTATTAGTCGGCACCTTTAGTAAATCCAATAACGGTATTTTGGTGAATGCCCGAATCGTTGGAGCGCAATCAAAAGTTGTGGTTGCTTCTGCTCAAGAGCTTATTCCAAATGACGTCTATCAAAGCAAAGTGCCTGCACCGGTTAAGCGAGATGGGGTAATGATTATTGAGTCGCGTAAACAAGCCAGCAAAACTAAGATGCCGATGGGTGAACGTGGTTAGTTAATTTCGTCTATTACTGTTACCAACAAAACCCTAGCTTTGGCTGGGGTTTTGTTGTTTTTTGAATAGGGAGTTACACAAGGAGAGTGTTATTCCAATCACATCGATAGCGGTGCAACAAAGGAATCTAACTAATTTAGGTAAGCTGTATCTCTGAATGTCCAGTTACTTAAGGTGTGGTTTTTTGGAGAAGCCGGTATTCTAAACTTAAGCTTTAAAGCCTTTACCCATTCGTTGTGAGCTGTGTTTTTTACCAAGTTTGTCGTAGGTAGACGCATTTTGGTTTTGCAGCTGATCAATTACCGCACTGAGTTGTTTGACTTTTTCATTGCTGGTTTTAATTATCTCGCCATTTAGCTGATTTAGCTCTTGGCATTGGGCAAGCAAACTTTTGATGGTATCGACTTGTTGAACAAACTGAGGATCAGAGTTCAGCTGTTCCTTACCGGAAGACGCTGCTATTTCTTCATCAGCGCAAGCTATTAGCGTTAGTGCTTGTTCTTTTTGTTCAGCGATAGCATAGAGAGCAATGGTGTCGTCTTGTTCAAGAGCAACTTTTTCTTGTTCCAAAAGAGAAAGCAGCAAGGTGAGTTGCTGCTCTTGAGTATTCAGTAGTGGGGCGATCATAGGCTAATTATCCAAGCGCTTTATTAAACTCACTTTCAAAGTCACCCATTTTTTGTGCAACTTTATTGGCATCTACTTGATAAGTTCCATCGGCCACCGCTTGCTTAATTGATTCTAGCTTAGAGCTTCTGCTATCTGAATCACTGAGCAAATTCTGCTGAATACGGTTTAGTTGTTGTGCTTCGTTTGTAAGCATAACTGAATCCTGGGCTGCAGCAGAACCAGCGGTTGAACGTTGTTCAGCGCTTTCTTTTGTGCCTTTGTCAGCAACTCGATTCGAGTCTACTTGACTAGGACGGTTCCCACCTAAGTTGTTAATATTTAAAGCCATAATGGCGCCCCACAGTTAATCAATTTTTCGTATTCAATAAAGCTATCGGCTTGCTTTGGTAAAACTTTAGAAAAAAATTAAAGATTTACCTCAATTATTCCAATCGCCTTTACTCGGCCGGTGACCAGACGCTGAGACTGATTATTTCTAGCCCGAATGGTATCACCGATAGTACCACTAGACAAAGCGGTACCTTGGGTTGTTACATTCAGTCCACCTGCGTTGGCGGAGATGGTAACAGCATCACCTTTGCATACTATGCAAATATCGCGCCCGGTTATGATTTGGTCTTTACGCATTGCTCGTCTAAGTTTAGCACCAACTAGAGGCTCTAGCTCAGTGAAGTAACTACCGCGTAAGCGGTTCTCGGGCAAAAAATTCGTGGTAAGTTGTGCGTTAGTTAAAGCAGCCCCTTCTTGAATTGGTGAGGCTGCAACGACTACAGCAAGCAATACTTGTTTGCGTACCGGGATATATAGACGCCAGTTTGCCTGTTCGTCACAAGTCACTAAGACACTGGTGTTTCTTCTTACTTCACCATTGGCCAGGCTATAGCGGTAAGGGGTTAAACAATCGGGAATAGCGACCCGCTCATCCAGTTGGTTGGCAGTGAGATCAATTTTTTGACGATTGTCGTGAGTTATCTGCGAGCGAACGAAATCTACTGCTGCTTTTTCAAGCTGCGAATGCAGCTCACTAGTGTGAGCAGTAAGACTAAAACAAAATAATACGAGTGAAGCTGCAATTTTTATCAACATTTCCGATATGATACCGATAAAGCAAAGTAACAATTGGCTTTTTTGTCTATGCTTAACAAGTTGATGCTAAGTCTTTTGGTGTCAAAAAAACGACAATTAAGCTAGATTAAGCGATAGTATACAGGGGTTAAGCAAGGTTGATGCCCCTTTCTAAGGAGTGATAAGTATATGGCGGGTATTTTAGATTCGGTAAACCAGCGTACGCAGCTAGTCGGTCAGAATCGCTTAGAGTTGTTGTTATTCAGGTTAAATGGGTCTCAGCGCTACGGCATTAATGTATTTAAAGTTAAAGAAGTCTTACAGTGTCCACCCCTTACCGCGTTGCCTAAACTAAATCCTGTTATCCGTGGTGTAGCCCATATTCGTGGCCAAACTATTTCAGTGATTGATCTAAGTTCAGCTACTGGCGGACGTCCAATTGAAGACGTGAGCAAATGTTTTATTATCATTTCTGAATATAACCGCTCGGTGCAGGGCTTTTTAGTGGGCTCGGTTGAGCGCATTGTTAATATGAACTGGGAAGATATTTTACCGCCGCCAAAAGGCGCTGGTAAGTTCAACTACTTAACAGCGGTTACAGAAGTTGAAAAAGAATTGGTTTCTATTTTAGACGTTGAAAAAATCCTTGACGAGATTTCACCGGTTGATACCACTGTAAGTAAAGAGATTGTTGATGAAGCCGCTGCCAATGTGCACATAGATAAAAAAGTGTTGGTTGTTGATGATTCTTCAGTGGCGCGAAATCAAGTTAAGCGTGCGGTAACTTCTTTAGGGGTGGAAGCCTTGCTTTGCCAAGACGGACGAGAAGCACTTGAGCTGTTAACAACGATGGCTAAAGATGGCCCTATTACTGATCAAATTGCGTTGGTGATTTCTGACATAGAAATGCCGGAAATGGATGGTTACACCTTAACTGCTGAAGTACGTTCTCATCCCGACTTAAAAGGTCTGCACATAATTTTACACACCTCTCTAAGTGGTGTATTTAACCAAGCTATGGTAAATAAAGTTGGCGCTAATGCCTTTATTGCTAAATTTAATCCAGATGAATTGGCTGCCGCTGTTCGTCAATCTTTATAGAGTGTGGATGCATTGAGAACCATAACAGATGATGTGTATAAACAGTTTTGCGGCTTTTTAGAAAAGCAGTGCGGAATTGTATTAGGTGACAACAAGCAATACTTAGTAAAGAGCCGTTTATCGCCGTTGATGTCTCAGTACTCTGTAGAAAGTCTTACCGAGCTAGTTCAAAAAGCTATGAGCTTACGTGAGCGAGATTTACGTGCGGCCGTGGTTGATGCCATGACCACCAATGAAACATTGTGGTTTAGGGATACTTATCCTTTTCAATTACTCGGTGACAAAATCTTACCCGAGTTCGCTAAGTTATCGAGGCCAGTTAAAATTTGGTCAGCGGCTAGTTCCTCTGGGCAAGAGCCTTATTCGATTATGATGACTTCACTGGAGTATCAAGCGAGACGCCCTGGGACTTTACCAATGGGCGTGCAGGTAGTGGGCACTGACATATCACCGTCAATGTTGGAGCACTGCAAGCGTGGTGAATATGACACCTTGGCTTTGGCTCGTGGTTTATCACCAGAACGTAAGCGTCAGTTTTTTGAAGCGACTACCGATGGCAGATTTAGAGTTAATGATAAAGTGCGTAAAAATGTCAGCTTCAGACCGCTGAATCTTTTAGATAGCTATGCACTAATGGGTAAGTTCGATATCATTTTTTGCCGGAATGTGCTGATTTACTTTAATGCCGATGTGAAATCGAAGATCCTTAACCAGTTTGCTCAAGCATTAAATCCCAATGGATATTTAATGTTAGGGGCTTCTGAATCGATTACCGGCTTAACCGATCGTTTTAATATGCTACGTTGTCACCCCGGCATTGTTTATCAATTAAAATAGGTGTTTCCCACAGCGGCACTAAAGGGCAATAGTTGCCGCTTTATTTGCCGCTATCATCTTCTCACCATCAAGTTAATCCATACCAATACAACTAAGTTACTTAGTTAGCTGAACAAAAAGCGTCAAAAAAACTCTGGCACAGCTCTTGCTAATTATTCTTCGTGGAAGTGTAACGAGGTGTATATGGCAATAACATTTGATAAAGCATTAGGCGTTCATCAGCATACTGTAGGTGTAAGAGCCCGCCGTTCTGAGGTGATTGCAAGTAACATTGCTAATGCCGATACACCTAACTATAAAGCACGAGATATAGATTTTAATAAAGCATTTGCTGCCGCTAAAAGTAAGCAGGGTGGTGGAATGCAGATCACTAATGAGCGCCACATAAGCGGCGGTAATAGCCAGTTTGCCGAATTAGGCTTTCAAGTGCCGGATCAGCCAGATACTGGCGACGGCAATACCGTTGATGTACAGAAAGAAAAGGCCGAATTTATGCAGAACGGCTTGGAATACCAGGCAGGAATTGGTTTTCTTTCTAGTAAATTTAGTGGCTTGCGTAATGCAATTAAGGGAGGTCAATAATGAGCTTTTTTAATGTTTTTGATATTTCAGCTTCGGCCATGAAGGCTCAGTCAGTACGTTTAAATACTACTGCCAGTAACCTCGCCAATGCCGACAGCATTAGTTCAAGTATCGACCAAACTTATCGAGCAAGAAAACCTGTGTTTGAAGCTGAGCTAAACAAAGCTTCTCAAGCACAGCTTGAATCTGCCCAAGTTAAAGTAGCGGGCATTGTTGAATCGGATGCACCGTTACGTAAAGAGTACTATCCAGAACACCCGATGGCGAATGAAGAAGGGTATATATTCAAGCCCAACGTAAATGTTATTGAAGAAATGGCCGATATGATGAGTGCATCGCGCTCTTATCAAGCGAATGTTCAAGTAGCAGAAGCCGCTAAGCAAATGCTTAATAGCACGCTTAATCTGGGTAAAAGTTAAGGAGTAGCCAGTGTCTACTATTGATCCGTTACAAAGTAATTATTGGCAGCCTGAATCGGTTGTTCCAGAGAGTAATAATAATCAGTCCTTGGGGCAAGAGGATTTCTTCTCGCTACTGACCACGCAGCTGCAGTACCAAGACCCCAGTAAACCCGTTGATAACGCCGAAATGATCGCTCAAATGGCGAGCTTTCAAACTTCTGAGGGTATTGCTGAGCTTGGTACCAAATTTGACACCATGAACTCGATTATGAATTCATCGGCTGCCTTGCAGGCGTCAACCTTAGTAGGTCAAAAAGTGCTGGTGCCTTTAGATTATGGTCATAACGGCGGCGCTGGATTTGACGGTGTAGCGGTGACAGGCGCAGCTACCACTAATGTAAAAGTTTCGGTCGAAAACGCGGCGGGTGAAGTCGTCAAGGTTATCGACTTAGGTGAGGGAAGTGGCAACATGCCGTTCTCTTGGGATGGCACCGATTCTAACGGGAATCCGATGCCGGAAGGTAAGTACAACATTAAAGTTAATGGTGTTCAGGGCGGTAAAGAGATCAGTTTACCCACCGCAACATATGCAAGCGTAGGTAGCGTGAGCTTAGCGGGTGGCACATCTGGCGTAGTCGTCAATTTAGAAGGCTTAGGTGGCATTGCAATGAGCGATGTTCTCGAAGTAGCCAAGGCCTAACAAAGAATAGTAAAACGATAGGAGATTGAGAGATGTCATTTAATATCGCTCTAAGCGGCATCAATGCCTCGCAAAAGGATCTTGACGTAACGGCGAACAATATTGCTAACGTCAACACCATTGGTTTTAAAGAGTCGCGTGCTGAGTTTGCCGATGTGTATGCAACATCGATTTTCTCAAATGCTCGTACTGCCGTGGGTAATGGTGTTAAAACCGTAGATGTTGCCCAGCAATTCCACCAAGGTAGTCTTAACTTTACCCAGAATGCCTTAGATATGGCGATTAGCGGCGAAGGCTTTTTTGTTACCGCGTCAGACTTAACCACCCAAACGCGAGAATTTACTCGTGCAGGTGCCTTTAAGTTAAACGCTGATAACTTTATTGTTAACTCACAGGGTCAGTACCTGCAAGGTTATACTGTGAACAGCAGCGGTACACCCTCTGCTGTAAGTATGGCAGCAACCAACGCGATTCAAATTAGTGCTGAAGTGGGTAACCCTACTATGACCAGCCAAGTCGATATGAGTTTTAACTTGCCTTCTAGTGGCACTACTCATGATATTGGCGATTTTGATCCAACTGATAGTAATACTTACACTTCGGCTACGTCTGTGACGGTGTATGATTCGCAAGGTGGGTCGCATGTCGCAGAGACCTTCTTTATTAAAGATGACACCACGGCAAATACTTGGCACAAGTTGATATACATTGACGGCCAACCTGTAGATGTTGCTGGCGGTACGGCTAATACACCTAATGCGGGTAATGCTAACCCTAACATTCCAGCTTCTGCTACTTTAACTTTCGACAACACCGGTGCCTTAGCGTCAACTGCGCCTGCCATTATTGAAACCGTCGCTCTTGGTACGGCTCCACCAAACGGCCCTGGTGGTGTTTGGGATCCTGTGACCGGTTCTGTAGACCCAACACAAACCATTACCTTTAACTTAAATGGCCCAACTCAATACAATTCAGCCTTTGAGGTGTCTAGCTTATCGCAGGATGGTTCTACCGTTGGTAAATTGACAGGTATCGATATTGGTCCAGACGGTTTGGTTGTTGCTTCATACAGTAATGGGGAAACCACTAACATTGCTAAAGTATCGGTAGCAAAATTTGCCAATAACCAAGGTTTATCGCAAATTGGCGATACTGCATGGCAACAAACTCAATTAAGTGGTGAAGCCATTGCTGGTGAAGGTAACTCGGGTACATTTGGTAAAATTAACTCGGCTTCTTTAGAGCAAGCTAACGTTAACTTAACTGAGCAGTTAGTGAATTTGATTAGCGCCCAGCGTAACTTCCAGGCTAACTCTCGAGCCCTAGAAGTTAACTCAACGCTACAGCAAACCATTATTCAAATTCGTTAATGATTTGATAAGGTCTGAATAAAAAGGCAGCTTTGGCTGCCTTTTTACTTTATTGATTTAATTGGTTTTTTTCTTGTTGTTTTTCTTCTTTTATCTTCTGGCATTCTAATTGCTTTATTTCCTCTGAGTCAGCTAATTGACGTAGGAAATAGACATGGACCAACTACTTTATATATCGATGACCGGTGCAAAACAAAATATGCACTCGCTCGCGGTACGTGGTAACAACCTTGCAAATGCAAATACCACTGGCTTTAAAGCCGACTTAGAGAATGCGCGCTCAATGCAGGCTTTTGGGCCAGGCATGCCTTCTCGCGTATTTGCTATGACCGAGCGCCCAACTCAAAACTTTACCGATGGTCTGTTAAAGACAACGGGGCGAGATTTAGATGTGGCGATCAAAGGAGAAGGTTGGATTTCGGTTCAAGATAAAGATGGTAATGAAGCGTTATCTCGTAATGGTAACTTTACCATTTCTGCTGCTGGTGTTTTACAAACCATGCAGGGGCAGGCTGTATTAGGTAATCAAGACGCGCCAATTATTATTCCGCTACCTGTTGAAAAGCTAGAAATTAACGAAGATGGCACCATCGAGATTCGTCCAGAAGGTGCGCCTGCAGACGCCTTGGAAGAAGTTAACCGCATTAAACTAAGTAAACCTTTTGCTGGTGAGCTAACTAAAGGCGACGACGGTTTGTTCAGAGCCACCAATGGCCAGCCTTTTCAGCCCGATGCTACCGTGGAATTGGTGAAAGGAGCGCTGGAGGGCAGTAACGTGAACCCAGTGCAAGAAATGACACATATGATCAGCATGCAGCGTCAATTTGAGATGCAAATCAAGATGATGAAAGCTGCTGAAGAAAATGAAAAAGCCACTAACAGCTTGTTGCGATTAAGCTAGGTATAAGGAGCGTATTATGCATCCCGCATTATGGATCAGTAAAACTGGCTTAGATGCCCAACAAACTAACGTATCGGTTATATCAAATAACTTAGCCAATGCCAGCACAGTAGGTTACAAAAAAAGCCGCGCTGTATTTGAAGATTTGTTATATCAAACCATTAACCAACCCGGTGGTCGTTCTTCGCAGAACACCAAAATGCCATCGGGCTTAATGATTGGTGCTGGCGCTAAAGTTATCGCCACGCAAAAGAACCATGACCAAGGTAATGTTCAAACCACCGATAATGCCTTTGATTTAATGGTAGATGGCCGTGGTTTCTTCGAGATTTTGATGCCAGATGGCACTACTGCTTATACTCGTAACGGCCAATTTGGTCTTAACGATGAAGGCACTATTGTAACGCCTGGTGCGGGTTACCCATTACAGCCAGAAATTCAAGTTCCTGAAGATGCACAAAGCTTTACTGTGGGTGAAGACGGCGAGGTAAGCGTTCGTTTGCCAGGTCAAACCGACAGCCAAGTTATTGGCCAAATTACCATTACTGATTTTGTTAACCCATCTGGATTAGAGCCTCGTGGCCAAAACTTGTATTTGGAAACAGGTGCCAGTGGTGCGCCTCAAAATGGTATTGCATCGGAAAATGGCTTAGGCGCAATTCGCCAAGGCTCTTTAGAAACATCAAACGTGAATGTAACTGAAGAGCTGGTTAACTTAATTGAAGCGCAACGGGTTTACGAGATGAATTCAAAAGTGATTTCAACCGTAGACCAAATGTTGACCTTCGCAACGCAGCAATTGTAATCAAAGTTTAGAGAGAGGGATTGCTCATGAATAAACTAATGGTAGTAGCAACCTGTATGGCAATGGCTGGCTGCGCCAGCGTGAACACGGCAGTAGTGCCAGATGACCCAGAGTTTGCGCCGGTATATCCAGAAGACGTGGCCGTAGAAGCAAGAATCACTGGCTCGTTGTTTACCGAAAATGGCGCCAATAATCTGTATTCAGATAAAAAAGCCCATCGGGTTGGAGACATTATTGTGGTGAATCTCGCCGAGCGTACTCAAGCCAGTAAATCAGCCAGTAACGAGCTGGCTAAAGATAAGAATTTAAATCTAAACCAAATCACAGTACCTGGCGGTGTGGCTACAATTAACGGTAATCCAATAGAACTAGGCTTAAGTCAAAGTAGTGATTTTACCGGTGAAGCCGATGCGGCTCAAAGTAACAGCTTGAACGGTAATATTTCAGTGAACGTGGTACAGGTATTGGCCAACGGCAATCTGATTATTAGCGGTGAAAAATGGCTGATGTTAAACAATGGTAATGAATACATTCGTTTAACCGGGATTATTCGCCCAGAAGATGTCGCACCTGATAACTCAATTACCTCGTTACGCATTGCTAATGCACGAATTCAGTATGGTGGCACTGGTGATTTTGCCAATACCACTGATCAGGGTTGGTTATCTAAATTCTTTAATGGTCCAGCTTGGCCATTCTAAGCCCTGATTTTTAGGAGTAGTCTTATGTTTAAACGTAGCATTGTATTATTTAGCATTGGTTTGTGTTTAGTAGCGAATTCGGTGAATGCTGCTCGTGTCAAAGACGTGGCAAATGTTGCTGGTGTGCGGGCTAACCAATTGACCGGTTACGGTTTGGTGGTGGGCTTACCCGGTACCGGCGAGAAAAACAGCGATTTCGCTAAGCAGTCTTTTGCCACCATGCTACGTAATTTTGGGATTACTGTTCCTCCTGGTACTAATTTAAAAATTAAGAATGTTGCTCCCGTTGCAGTACACGCGGAGTTGCCTGCATTTGTTAAACCGGGTCAAACCATCGATATTACAATTTCTGCCATTGGTGAAGCAAAAAGCTTACGTGGCGGCAGTTTAATTCAAACCTTTTTAAAGGGTGCTGATGGTGAAGTATATGCGCTAGCTCAAGGTAGCTTAATTGTTGGTGGTTTTGGCGCAGAAGGAGCCGATGGCTCTAAAGTTATTTCAAATACTCCAACCGTAGGCCGCATTCCAAACGGCGCAATTGTAGAACGCTCGGTGCCTTCACCGTTTATGAACGGCGATACTATCACCTTTAATCTTAAGCGTTCGGACTTCACTACTGCAAAGCGTTTAGCCGATACCATTAATAGTTTAGTAGGCCCTAATACCGCGACGCCTATGGATGCAGCATCGGTACAAGTATTTGCCCCACGAGACCCTGGCCAGCGTGTTGCTTACTTATCTACCTTAGAAAACTTAACCTTCGAGCCGGCTTCAGAGTCTGCCAAAATTATCGTTAACTCGCGTACTGGTACCATTGTGATTGGTAAAGATGTTCGGCTATTACCTGCCGCAATTACCCATGGTGGTTTAACTGTCAAAATTTCTGAAACACCGCTTATTTCCCAGCCCAATCCATTTTCTGATGGCGAAACAGTTGAAACTACCGTTAGCACGATTGAAGCGACTCAAGAAGATTCGAGAATGTTTAACTTTAACCCCGGCGCATCGCTTGATGATTTAGTGCGGGCGGTTAATCAGGTAGGGGTTGCTCCTGGTGATTTGGTCTCTATCCTAGAAGCGCTAAAGCAAGCTGGCGCTATTCAGGGCGAGTTGTTGGTGATTTAAGATGGCAATGGACGCAGTCAAACAATCAGCAAACTACCATGACTTAGCCAGTTTAGATGAGCTAAGAAGTGCTGCTCAAAAAGATCCGAACAAGGCACTTAAACAAGTTGCTAGTCAGTTTGAGTCTTTGTTTATGCAGATGTTGATGAAACAGATGCGTAAGAGCAATGAGTTGTTTGAAAGTGACACGCCGTTAAATAATCGCCACACCCAAACTTACCGAGACATGCATGATAACCAAATGGCACTTGAATTATCTTCTTCTGGTGCTTTAGGGCTTGCCGATCTAATTGTTGCTCAGCTTGACCCTGCAGCAGCCAATGTTACCCCGGCATCTGTATTACGTGGTGGGCAAAATATTGATCTTCAGAAGCGTTCTTTAAATGCATCAGATACAACTGGCAAGAATATTGCTCAATCGACTAGTGTAGCGGCCGCAAGTAGCAAAACTTTAGAAAAAGATAATGCCAGTGCTGCCATTAGTGAAAATACAGAGGAAGTAGCGGCAATAAGTCGGCAAAGTTTTGCCTCTCCCGGAGAGTTTATTCAAGCAATCTTGCCCGTCGCTAAAAAGTGGGCTGCTGATAAGGGCATTGAACCCATGGCGATTGTTGCACAGGCGGCTCTTGAGTCAGGGTGGGGTAAAAAGGTTATTGCTAATAGTGACGGTTCAAGTAGCCACAATCTATTTGGGATAAAAGCGGATAGTCGCTGGCAAGGAGATAAAGCGGTTGTGAACACTTTAGAATATAGAAATGGTCAAGCCAATCAGGAGCGAGCAGCTTTCCGCTCATATGACTCATTTGAAGAAAGTGTTAAAGACTACTTATCGTTTGTTGAAGGGCCGCGTTACCAACAAGCTTTGGCTAACGGTATGGATGCAAAGCAGTACGCTAAAGAATTGCAAGCAGCTGGTTATGCCACCGATCCTCAATATGCCAATAAAATTGGTCAGATTTTAGATGGCAAACATTTTGCGGAATTTAGCCAACAAACGGTTGAAGGGGAGTAATTAAGCTATGGCAATGAACGACCTACTTACAATTGGTTCTTCTGGGGTTGCCGCGCATCAACGTTTATTGATGACCACGGGTAACAACATTGCCAATGTTAATACGCCTGGTTACAGCTTACAGCGCACCTTTTACACTGCCGATACCTTAGGCGGCGTTCGCGAAGGTTATACTGAGCGGGTGTTAAATGGTTTTGCGCAAGCGCAGATGTTTCGTGATACTTCTACATTCGCTAACCGTAACGCCTACCTTGAGTCTGTGAGCCACATTGATGCAATCCTTAGTGATGACTCACTATCTTTAAGTAGCAAGTTTGACGATACTTTTACTCAGCTGCACGCAACAACTGATAACCCCACTGCACTTTCGACTCGAGAGCTAGCATTATCTCAATTCCATGCCTTGACTGACCGCTACCGCACTCTAAACGAACAATATCAAGTTCAAGAGAAAAATATCAGCCAAGACATTGTGGAAAAAGCTGACGAAGCCAATGCACTAATTTCCAACATAGCTGAGATTAACAAAGAAATTGTGGCTGCTGGTGGTAGTCCGCTGGACGGTAATAATGCAATCTTGTCCGACAAACGCGATCAAGCGATTAAAGACTTGGCCGAGTTAATTGATATTAACACCATCGTTCAAGACGATGGCTCTACACTGGTATTTATGCGCTCAGGGCAAGCCTTGGTGCTGCAAGATGACCATACTAAGCTAGCGATTGTTGATGGTGACCCAGATAGTACTCAAAAAGAGATGACACTTAGCTTGGCAGGCTCTACACGGATAATTGGACGTGAGGATATTGGCGGCACCATTGGTGGTTTGATGGAGTACCGTAAAACCACTTTGGATACTAGCCGTAACCAATTAGGTCAATTGTCGATTGCGATGACAGATGCTTTCAATACTCAAAACAGATTGGGTATGGACTTAAATGGTGATATTGGGGGTGATATTTTCACCTTGCCTACGTTTAACGGAAAAGAATTTTCAACTAACACCACCGCTGGCACCATTAGTGGAAGTTTTATTGCTGGCAGTGGCAGTGAAGTAACGCCCTATGACTACCGTGTGACTTTTACCTCAGCGACAACCTTTGAATTACAGCGTTATGATGGCGACCAACCCATTGAAGCGGCTATTGCAGGAACAATCCCACCTACCAACTTTCAACTTGATGGTATGGATTGGGATTTCTCATCTGGCCCCTTTGCTGCTGGTGATCGGCACCTTATCCAACCGGTGCGAGATGCGGCAGCCTCTATGACGGTAAGCATGAGTCAGCCTGAGAAATTGGCGTTAGCTTCACCTATACGGGTTGAGCGTGAGCTTAATAATCGCGGAAACGCAACAGTTTCCATTGACTCCATTTATGATACCGATCCTGCTACCTCCAATTTTACCTTGCCAGGTGGGTATGATGTTAATGGTCCAGCCGAAGTGCGTATTAACGCAACCGGTGATTACGAAATCTATAACGGATTAGGCGCATTAATGGCAACAGCTCCTGCTGCTACTGCCGGCCAACAAATATTTGCTAACGCAGTGCCCGCGCTAACACCGGGTTATGAAATGAATATTGACGGTGATGTGCAAGAGGGGGATGTATTCACCATGGGTTACAATACCGATGGTTTTAATGATAACTACAATGCTCTACGTTTAATTGACTTGCAGCAGGAAGACTTAGTACGTAAAAGCTTAGCCACCGGTGGCGACAACAAAATGACGATGAATGATGCTTATGCCAGTGTGGTTAGTTTTGTTGGTGGTAAGACGAGCGAGGCGAGGGTGTCGGCATCGGCTGCTAACTCCTTACTAGAGCAAAGTACCCAGCGTCATAACTCTATATCCGGTGTTAATTTAGATGAAGAGGCGTCTAATTTGATTCGCTTCCAGCAAGCTTACGCTGCCTCTGCTCAAGTGATTAGTGCCGCGCAAGAAACCTTTCAAACTCTATTAAGCTCAGTGAGGTAATAAACTATGCGAGTTTCCAGTATTAACTTGTATCAAAACTCACTAAATGGAGTACTCAACTCTCAGCAGCAAGTTGAGAAGATGAACCAACACCTTATCACTAATAAGAAGTTGCTAACCGCTGCTGACGGTCCTTCGGACATGAGTAAAACCATGTTTTTGACTACGGAAATAACCTTAACTGAGCAGCACTTAAAGAATGGTACTCTGTTGGAAAATGCTCTTAACTTCGAAGAGTCTACCCTGGACGGGATGATCAATGCCATGCAGCGAGCGCGAGTATTGGGGGTTCAGTCTGGTGATGGTATTAATGGCGACACTGAACGAGCTTCGCTCGCACAGGAGTTACGTCAGATCCAAAACCAAATGCTAGATTTTATGAATAGTCAAAACGCTGATGGTAGCTATGTCTTTTCGGGCTTTCAAACTCAGAAAAAGCCTTACGTATTTGATGGTACAGATTATAACTACCAAGGCGATGCGGGTGTAAATGAATTAAAAGTATCTTCTTCAGTATATATTCAAAGTAATGATACTGGGCAAGAAGTGTTTGATAATGTATTTAAGCGTTTTGTTACGAATGACTTAACTGCAAATATATCTACAACAATTAATGACCAGAAAGCTTATGACAGTTTCCATAAGCTAAACTATGACCCTATCACTCCGGCTAATAATACTTATCAGGTACAAACTACTGCAGGTGTACCCGATACCTATGAGGTCTTAGATAATACTGGTACCTCATTAGTACCTCCTGTTATGGGGAATTACACACCTGGTGAAGCAATTAACTTTAACGGAATTGATGTTACGGTTACTGGCGCTGCACCATCAACTGAGCAATTTGAACTAGCACCTCCCGAAAAAGATAATGTATTGAATATGTTGAGTGATTTTATCATTGCATTAGAAGATACTTCCTTGCCGCAAGGGGACTACGTAGAAGCGCAAAGTGACTTCTTGGTAGGTCTTGATAACGCTTTAGAAAGCGTAAACTTAACCCTGGGCTCTATAGGTGCAAGAGGTAACTCCTTAGAGTCTGTAAGGAATGCATCCTCGTCTATGGACATCATCAACCAGCAATCAAGGGCCTCCATTAGCGAAGTTGATTTCGCCGAAGCGGTTAGTAACCTGCAGAAAGCCGAGCTTGCTCTAAATACTTCTTATTCCTCGTATAGCCGTATTAGCCAATTATCTTTATTTAATTACCTATAAATCTAAAGTTTTAATTCTTTCTGCCGTTATAAAGGTTGCTTCAATATTGAAGCAACCTTTTTTCTTTTGATGCTTTTATAGCTTAAAAATAAAATTTAAATAATTGCTAAAGAATATTGAAGTGCTGCCGTTATATAGGTTAAGTCAGAAACATAAAATAACTGACAACTAATAAAACCTATAAATGGTTAAGATATAGATAGGAGAAATATCATGGCTTTATACGTAAATACTAATGTGTCATCTATTAACGCCCAGCGTCAACTTACACAGTCTGGCTGGTCATTAGATACTTCATTCCAACGTTTATCATCTGGTTTGCGTATTAATAGTGCAAAGGACGATGCCGCTGGTCTTCAAATTTCAAACCGTATGACTTCGCAAATTCAAG
Organism: Agarivorans aestuarii; assembly: GCF_019670125.1. Taxonomy (NCBI): domain Bacteria; kingdom Pseudomonadati; phylum Pseudomonadota; class Gammaproteobacteria; order Alteromonadales; family Alteromonadaceae; genus Agarivorans; species Agarivorans aestuarii. The sequence goes on along the minus strand of NZ_AP023033.1, from coordinate 2,799,839 downwards.
GTCTGGATCGTGCTGTAATGAATGCTCAAGATGGTATTTCATTAGCGCAAACAGCTGAAGGCGCGATGGATGAAATTACTAACTCTTTACAGCGTATCCGAGTATTAGCCATCCAATCGCAAGATGGTATTAACAACTCAGACGACCGTATCGCATTGCAGCAAGAGGTTTCTCAACTTAAAGCTGAAATGAGCCGAATTGCTACAACCACTCAATTTGGTGGTGTGAATGTACTAGATGGTACTTTCTCGGCGAGCTTCTTAGTTGGTGCAAATGCCGGTCAGAATATCAGCGTAAACATCTCTCGCTCAGGTGGTTGGGGTACATCAGGTCTTGGCTTGGGTGCCTTGTCGGTATCGACTGTAGGTGGTGCAAGCGCAGCTATGACAGCTATTGATTCTGCAATTAAGCAAATTGATGGTAAACGTGCAGAGCTTGGTGCGGTACAAAACCGATTCCAGTCAACCATTCGTAACTTGTCTAACATTTCTGAAAATGTAACCGCGGCACGTTCACGAATTAAAGATACTGACTTTGCCAAAGAGACTGCTGAACTAACGCGTAACCAGATTATTCAGCAAACGTCGACAACCATCTTGGCTCAAGCAAACCAACGTCCTCAGGCTGCACTGTCTCTACTTGGATAATGAAAAAAGAAAGGACGGTGGGGGTTCAATCCACCGTCCTCAGACTGCAGTAGCGCTATTAGTACTCTTAGGAGGCTCAATTCCATACCAATAATAAGTAGCGCTTTAGTTTCGCTCTCAATCTCCTATCGTTTCGAGCGATACGGTCAAGTGATGCATACTCACTTGGCCTTTTTTTCGCAGCGGTTCAGGCTGCGAATGTAATAAAGCAATGTACGTGCCAATAATTATCGGCAATAATTTGGCGTCTAATTATTGCTCAGTCAGCGTAAATATACCGTTTTTTCACTGAGTTCAGAAGTTTTTTCTAGGGCTTAAAGCCAGTGTTTACAAGGCTTGCCGTAAATGCGGCAAAAAAATTCCGCTTTTTTCCTCTTTTTTTCTAAAGCTTTTTCCTCCATTGCCGCTAACTAATATGAAGTTATTAAAACTTTGGTCCATTTCAAAGTTGTCTTGGTTTACGGTTCATAGACCAGGGGTTCAACAACTAACAAATGGTTTTGGTCGTCCTGACACAGTTCAATCAGGATGAACAATTTCTTAGGAGGCTCAAAATATGGCATTAGTTGTCAACACCAATGTGTCGTCATTGAACGCACAACGCCAGCTATCAAGCTCAGGCAATACATTAGACACTGCATATCAACGTTTAAGTTCTGGTTTCAGAATTAACAGCGCAAAAGATGATGCTGCAGGTCTACAAATCTCAAACCGTATGACATCTCAGATCCAGGGTCTAGACCGTGCTGTGATGAATGCTCAAGATGGTATCTCAGTGGCACAAACTGCTGAAGGTGCGATGGACGAGCTAACTAACATGATGCAACGTATGCGTGTGTTAGCGGTTCAATCTCAAGATGGTATTAATAACTCAAGTGACCGTGCTGCACTACAAGCTGAAGTTTCTCAACTTAAGCTTGAAATGAGCCGTGTTGCTACCACTACCCAGTTCGGTGGTGTTAACCTTCTTGATGGTGGCTACTCAGCGGCATTCCTAGTGGGTGCTAATGCTGGTCAAAACATCAGTGTGAACATCTCTCGCTCAGGCGGCTGGGGAGCATCTGGCTTAGGTCTAGCTTCATTATCAGTATCTACTGTTGGCGGAGCAAGTGCGGCAATGGCATCTTTAGATTCAGCTATTAAGTTGGTTGACTCTGAGCGTGCGGAATTGGGTGCGGTTCAAAACCGATTCCAATCTACCATTCGTAACTTGTCTAACATTTCAGAGAACATCTCTGGTGCTCGTTCACGAATTAAAGATACTGACTTTGCTAAAGAAACTGCCGATTTAACTAAAGCGCAGATTCTACAACAAACTAGTACTTCGATTCTTGCTCAAGCAAACCAACGCCCACAGGCTGCGTTAGCTCTAGTTTAATCGTTAATAATAGTGAAGAAATACGCAGCCACACTTATACTGTATAGGTGTGGCTTGCTTTGTTTAAGGAGTCTGGAATATGGATAGTAATGTTAGTTCAATATCCACCTCAACAATCGCATCGAATCTTCCCAATAAGCAGGAGCAAAACTTAAGTGCTGCTGACAAGATGGAAGTGGCACAGATATCGCTTCAAAAAGAGCAAGAAAAGGCAAAAGCTCAGCAACAAGCCGAAAAAGAGAAACGTCAAAATGAAGACCAATCTCAGGTTGAAGATGTTGTTGCGTCGCTTAATCAGCTACTTGAAGTTCAAGATAGAGATGTGAAGTTTGTTGTAGACGAAAGAGATGGCCAGTTTTTCACTTCAGTGCTCAATCGAAGCACCGATGAGCTAATTCGTGAAATTCCTACCGAGGAATATCGTCAGTTAGAAGAACGGCTAAGAAAGTTTCAAGATGCGATTGGTCAAACTACGGGTTTGTTTGTTGATCAGTTGGTCTAACATATAGTGCAGGTAAAGACATATGACTGGAATCACAGCAGCAGGTATTGGTAGTGGTTTAGATTTAGAAGCTCTCATCGAAGTTTCTATCAATGCTGAACGGGCTGGCAAAGACGCTCGTTTTGAGAAAACTAAGACCACTTTGGAAGTGACCCTTTCAGCTGTTGGCAGTATCAAGTCTTCACTTAGTGCATTTCGCGAAATTCTTGAAAAAGCCCAGAATCAGGATACCTTTTTCCCACGCACTGCTACTACTAATGAAAGTGAAGGTAATGAGTCTTTTTCGGTTGACCTAGCAAACAGTGCTACAAATGGTAATTATGCCATTGAGGTTCAAGAACTTGCTCAAGGTTCATCTCTAACATCAATTGATGCCACAGCAAATGGTGGAACCCCTCTATATACCTCTGAAGATGATGTTGTAGCGACTACTGATGGGCAGTTAACTTTTTCCACTGCTAGTGGCGAGTCTATGGTGCTCGACGTTGCTGCAGGCACAACACTTAAACAATTGCGCGAGCAAATTAATTCTCACGAAGATAACTTTGGTGTGTCTGCAAACTTAATTGATACCGGTTCGGAAATTCGCTTGTCGATGACCTCAGATGAAACTGGCGATGGAAATACCCTGTTGGTTACAAATACTGGTGCAAATGCCGAATTAGATAATTTTACCAACGCTGGTGGCAAGATGGACGTGAATGACGCGTCTTCTGCAAAAATCACAATTGACGGTATTGAAGCGACAAGTTCGACGAATACTTTTGAAAATGTTATCTCAGGTGTTTCTATAAACGTCAATAAAGTGACATCATCAGCAGTTGCTCTTGATATTCAACCTAGCGAAGAGGAATCTGTTGCAAACGTTAAAGCATTTATCGATGCCTACAATAATGTAATTAAAGAAATTGATAAGCATACTAAAGCAACGGGTGTTTCTGAGGGCGATGATAACAGTAATCGTAAAGAGTTGAGCGGCGATCCTATGTTTAGGACCTTACGCTACAGTCTAGGCGGCCTTTCTACTAATGGTTACGATGACGCGGCTCCAGGAATGCGAACCATGTATGGCATTGGAATAGAAATGGATGAAGATGGTCTGTTGAAACTTGATGAAACTGAGTTTAAGAAAGCCATTAACTCTAATCTAGATGGTGTTGGCGAGCTTTTTGCAATGGATGGTGGTGTGGCTGACAGCTTTTTGTCTACGGTAAAAAGTTATGAGCAGTCAGGAGGCGTATTAGCTACCCGAGAAGACTCTGTTAAAAGTCAAAAGAAAGACTTAGAGCGTCAAATGTTAGATTTTGAAGAAAGAATGACATCATATGAGTCTACTTTACGTTCAAAATACACTGCCTTCGACGTAACAATGGGTAGTCTTAATAGCCAAATGCAATACGTTTTAGGCCAATTAGGTTAACGGAAAAAGTATGTATCAAAAAGGCATCAATCAGTATCGCCAGGTGGGTGTAAAAGACCAAGTTGCGACTGCTGATCCTCATAGAATTACACAAATTTTGATGCAAACAGCATTAGAAAATCTTGCTGTTGCAAAAGGCTGTATTGAGCGCGCTGATTTTCAAAATAAAGGCAAGCCATTAGCAAAAGCAACGTCTATCATAACGTCTTTAAAAAATACTCTAGATTTTGACCGCGGCGGTGAAATAGCTGGAAACTTAAATGATCTATATGAGTTCATGCTTACTAGGTTGTCTGAAGCATCAATTGCAAATGACGCAGCAATTGTCGAAGAAGTGATTGGATTGATGCTACCAATTAAATCTGCATGGGATCAAATCCCCGAAGCTGATAAACAGCAAGCTTATCAGATGCGCGGCGAGTAGATGGCTACAACGTCAAATTTTGCTAAGAGTTTACTTCAAGCCGAACACTTATTAACAACCATTCAAGATGAGCTCTTAAAAGAGGCGTCTGCTGTCTCTGTGCTGGAGGCTTTGCTCTCCCAGCACGAGGCTCTTCTTAAACATCTTTGCTCTGGTACCGACTCTTTATCAAACTCTCAAGTTGAAGACCTCAAAAAGCACTTGCAGGCTATGCAAGTTGTTGTAACGGAATGTGAAAAAGGTAAAGATGATGTCTCGCTTAAACTTGGGTCCATTAAGCGAAGTGAAAAAATTAAAAAGGCCTATGGTATATAGCTAGGTTATTCTTTTTTAGGGAACAAAATGCTAAGAAATATTGATTTTCAAGTTAGTGGCGATGATGAAACTCAACAAAAAATAGAAGCCACTGTAACACCAGTCATCAAACGAAAGTTTCAAATAAATCTTAATGCATTGGCGCAATACTCCCCTGAGTTAGCCGAGAAGTTACATCGTCACCCCACGGCTCAATACTCTCCTTTTATTACTCGAAAGAAGCACCTTAATATTGTAAACGTAACTAAAGGTCGCGCGCTTTATGATATTTCTCCCACGATTCAAGTTAATCAGCAATTAGCTGACTTTCAAGATAAAGGCTTATTGGTTGATTCTGAGAACAATCTTGCTGACATACCGAAGCAAGATGTTTTTGGCACAATAGAAAATATATATCCCGGCTTAGAAGCTCAGTATTGTGGGGTTGATGAACAGTCTGATTGTCTCGTCATTTTGGGCTGTGGTTTAGGTTTACATATTGATAGATTGCTGCAGATGAAGGCTTGGAAACGAGTATTGTTGATAGAGCCCGAATGGGATCTGTTAGCCGTCTCTTTATACAGTGCTAACTGGCTGAGAGTAGTTAATTACTTGCAAAATCAAGACTGTAAACTGACCTTAATAACAGGTGAAACCGACCAACAGATGTTGCAATCTGTGCAGCAGTGGCAAGAAGAATCAGACGAATCTAAGTTTTTCTTGTTTAAGCACTACAATTACGCTCCTTTTAATGCACTAGAATTTGGCTTTGCTACTCGCAGTTTAAGCTTCTCGAATATTGATAAAATTCGTTGGCCAAATGAAGATGAAGATAGAGGTTTTGAGTGCTGCTTTGGGCTGAATCGTTATCTTGGTTGTGATAAGTCTGAACAGGAAATAGACCAGCTGTCTGAACAGCTAAATTCTCGTAGAGAACGTAACTTACTTGCCTTCGCTGAAAGAATGCCTGACATATACGCGCAGTGCTTAAGTTATCAGCAACAGCGTTGGGTTCCGTTTGTAATGCCTAGTGGTGAAGTAAATTTACTGGATACGGACTATGGGGTTTGCTTGTTTAACAATAGCCCTAAAGAAGAAAGCCAGCTTTATTTTGACTACTATAGTTCTAATCCTAAGCTCGAAACCTTGGATGCACGTAAGAGTCTTCGTAAGCCAAGCCCATACATTCATTACAAGCGCTCAGATGAGCTTAAAGAGTTAGTGTCTGCTTTACCGCAAGAGTCTAGAACTCAATTACCCAAGCGTTTGCCTTCTTTCATCATGTATGGCTGCGGAGCAGGGTATCAAATCGAATCTATCATGCTTGGCCATGATGTCGATTATTTCATTTTGTATGAGCCCAACATTGATTACTTTACTGCTTCTTTGCTCTTGACTGATTGGAGCGCGATTCTGGAAAAAGTTGAAGACAATGAGCAAAACATCTACCTAAATATTGGTGATGATGGCAGCAATATGTTTAACGATTTACATACCCGGCTTCAGCAGCAAGGTATAAACATACTGTCATACACCTTTTTCTACGTGAGCTACTTCCATCGTGTTATGGATGAAGCAATCCGCAGCACTCGAGAGCAATTTAGGGTTCTAATGAACATTGGTGAATACTTTGATCATGCAATGTTTAATATCTCTCATACTAACGAAGCATTTAAAAGAAACTGCTACCACCTGAAAAAAAATAAAGGCACTCAAGTGGCGGAAATCCTTAATAATACACCTGTATTTATCGTGGGTAATGGTCCGTCGCTAGATGACAATATTGAGCACTTAAAACAGCACCAGGATCATGCGATTATTATTTCCTGTGGTACTTGTTTAAAGACTCTTTACAAATTGGGTATCAAACCTGATTTTCATGCTGAGGTTGAACAAACCAGAGCAACGGTAGAGTGGATTGAGCAGGTAAACGATCCCGAGTGGGTTAAAGGCATTGACTTACTCAGCGTAAACGGCGTTCACCCCGATGTTGTTTCAATGTTTAATCAAGCTTTCATATGTTTAAAACGTGGTGAAGCTGCCACTTTGATGTATCAAGATACGATTAAAGGGACTAATGACTTAGAGGATATTCTGTATTCTTACCCTACTGTGTCAAACAGTGCCTTAGCTTACGCCTTAAAACTTGGTTTTAAGCAAGTCTTTATGTTTGGCGTTGATTTAGGTTTTAAAGACCCGACGCAACATCATAGTAAGCACTCTGCTTATTTTCACGAAAAGTCCGGAAAAGAGCTGTACAATTACGCTAAGCACGGAACAGGGATTAGGGCTAAGGGTAACTTTCAAGAATGGGTTAGCACTAAGTACGAATTCCGTTTTGCGCGCGAGGTAATGGAAGAAACTATTGCTGAGTACCCTGATGTAGATGCATTTAACTGCAGTGATGGTGCCTATATTGGCGGCACACAAGCATTATTAAGTGAAAATATTATTCTGAGTGAAAACGTTAATAAACCTGCGTTCAAGTCTTTGTTAATGCAACACGCATATACCTGTGAAACCAATACTTGGTATCAACTATTTTCAGAACAATACCAACAGCAAGAGTTTGTTGATAATTGTGACCATTTTCTTGATTCTCTAGATGCGCCAACTGAGAGTTGGCAAGATATTCTAAATTTGCTCAACAGCCAATTTAGATTCGTACAGCAGAGCTCTGCAAATAAACACTCGCTGTTTTTTGCATTGATGCGAGGAAGTGCTTCTTTTTGTTTAACCTATCTTACTCGTTTGGCATTTTCGTCAGAAGATGAAACCTTATGTATCGAGCGATTTAACGAAGGTAGAGATATATGGAAGCGGTATATCGAAGACGCTAGAGAGTATTATATAAACAGTTTTGAGTCTTGGGATGTTACCTCTCAAAAAGCCAGCTGGGAGAAGCAGGCGCAAAAATAAGTAAAAAACCGCCTTAAGTAAGGCGGATTTTTTATGTTATTGAACGTTAGTTTGTTCGGCAATCTTTTCGAAATACTCATCAATGGTATGTTCTTCTGTCCCTACTAATGAGTGGTATATTTTGCTGGGGAAAGCAAAAGTTTTATCGCCGTCTACCACGAAAGTTTGCGGGGGTTCATCTTCTGTTTCTTCTTCATATAACCAATGACCGCCGTAGGTTTTTATATAGGCTTCGCCTAAATAAGAACCAAGCAAAAACGAGTAGGTAAAAAGAGCCTTATCATCTAAAACTTGCAAACTTAGTTTGGCAATTATTTGGTCAATCTGCGAAATGCTCTCTAGACTGAAGTCGAGCTTAAATTGATACTCCTCTTGAGCAAAAAGCACGGCATCTTTAGCGGAATTTTGCATCAATTCGGTAAACTCTTTTGCGTCCATAAATTGGGCCCTCTAATATAGTTTTGTTAACCTTAACTTAAGCTTGGTGAATTAAAAAGCAAGAATGACGCCACTGTAGAAATGTGTGAAAAAAGTAATGTTTTTGGGTGTGGTTCTTGCTAGTGTCTTAGCAAAGTAACCTTCGTAAGATTTTAACAATGCAAGTAATTAGGATTGCTGGTAAAACCATATCCAGTGAAGAAAAGCCTTTTATCATTGCCGAACTTTCGGGTAATCATCAGCAAGATTTTGCTATTGCCAAAGAAATGATTAAACAAGCAGCAGAGGCCGGGGTAGATGCGATAAAGTTGCAAAGTTATACCGCTGATAGTATGACTTTAGACACAGATAAAGAAGGTTTCGTTATTAACGAAGGTAGCAATTTATGGCAGGGCCGAAATTTACATTCGTTATATGCAGAGGCTGCTACTCCATATGAATGGCACGAAGCCCTATTTTCTTATGCAAACGCACTAGGGCTGATTGCTTTTAGTTCCCCTTTTGATAAAGACGCAGTAGATATGTTGGAAGATCTTAATGTGCCTTGTTACAAGATCGCATCTTTTGAGAACAACGATTTACCTTTGATTGAGTATATAGCTAAAACTGGCAAGCCGATTATTTTGTCAACTGGGATGGCCAGCTTAGCGGAGATAGATGAAGCAATGCGTACTATTCGTGCGCAGGGTAATCAACAAATTATCTTACTTAAGTGCACCAGTACTTATCCGGCATCGGCTCAAAATACTAACTTAGCCACCATTCCGCACATGCAGCAAAGCTTCGATTGTTTGGTAGGGCTGTCTGATCATACCTTAGGTATAGGGGTGAGTGTTGCCAGTATGGTGATGGGAGCTTGTGTAATTGAAAAACACTTCGTACTTGACCGTAATGCTGGCGGGGTTGATGCCGCCTTTTCACTAGAGCCTGCCGAGCTGAAGAGCTTAGTTACAGAATGTAATAGTGCCAAGCTCGCCTTAGGTGAGGTACGTTACGGGGGAACCGCAGCGGAAGAGAAATCGAAGATGTACCGCCGCTCGATATATGTCAGCTGTGATATCAAAGCCGGTGACATATTAACGTCGCAAAACCTAAAGATTGTTAGACCTGGTTTAGGGATGCCACCTAAACACTGGGAGGTGGTGCTGGGCCGCAAAGCCATAAAAGATTTAGATAAAGGTACTCCGCTTAGCTGGGAGTTATTATCCTAAATGGAATTGTGGATTAGGCTTGACGCCAACCCATCTATTGGCTTTGGTCATTTGGTAAGAATGTCTGCCTTGGCTAATGCTGCCATAGCAAGAAGGTGGAAGGTTAAGCTGTTCACCACTAGCCGTATAACCATTAACTTGCCTACAGGCGTAGAGCTCAACTATGTTGATAGTGATCAGCAACTGCTTAATCAATCGTTAATAAATAAGCCAGAGTGGTTGTTTATCGATGGCTACCATTTTACTCAACAACAATGCGAAATATTTAATCGTATTGCAGATCAGCTTGCGCATATTGATGATTTACAACAAGCCTATCAATTAGATAGTCAGCTGTTGGTTAGTCCTAACGGAGAAGCTTTTAAGGCGTTTTATTGTGAAACCTTCCCACGCGCAGAGTTACTTCTAGGTTTGCGCTACGTTTTACTTCGTTCTGAATTTGAACAAAGCTTTCTAAACTATTCCGAGCGAAAAATTGCCTTAGTTAGTTTTGGCGGGGCAGACGTAGCTAACCTAAGTTGGGATGCCGTTGAAGCGCTCATCAGTGCAGGCTTTACCGATATTCACTTAGTTGTAACCGATGCGATGAATATCAATCTTAATAACACCAATCTTGCTAAGGTTTCGCTACATCGCAACCTTAGCGCCAAAGAAATGGCGAATTTAATGGGTAGAGCTAAGATTGCTATGGGAGCCGCTGGCTCAACCATGTTTGAACTCGCTAGCCAAGGCGTACCTTCAGTATTTGCGATTGTGGCCGATAACCAAGTTACAGCCGCCCGCGAGCTTGAAGCTTCTGGCTGGTGTCTTGCCTTTGATATTCGCGTGGACACAGCAAAGCAACAACTTAGTGACAAGCTCGATTGTTTGTTGGCCAGTGATTTATCAAAAATGCATGATTTTGCAAGACAAACTGTGGATGTATACGGCCCTGAGCGAATTATCACTGCGATGGAAAGGATCAGTCGAAGCAATCGTGATATTAGGCAAGTTTAGCGGCAAAAGGTGATTCAGATTTTGTGTGGCTGTTCCTATATGGCCAACAAAAAAAGTATTATACCAACAACCGTAATCATGGAACCCATTTTTTGAGCAAGCATTATCCCCGTACTACATTTAGTCCTATAGAATCTAGCCAATTGGAGTTGGTACTTGGCTGGCGCAATCAAGATCGCGTTCGTAATATGATGAGAAATAGTGAGCTTATCTCATTTGAAAATCATCAAGCTTGGTTTGCTGGTTTATCTGAAAAGAAAAACTGCGACTATTTTATTTTTCATCAAGATAATCGACCTATTGGGGTGCTTAACTTTGATATAGCCGAGCCCGGAATACTAGAGTGGGGGTGTTATCTTGGTGAGACAAATGTTTGGCCTGGCTCTGGTTTGCTGTTAGAGATAGCAGCCCTAGACTACAGCGCCAACTACCAGAAACAATTTGTAGACCAATTGAAAGCTGAAGTATTGTCGACCAATCCCTCAGTGTTAAAACTCCGAGAAATATTTGAGTACCAGCTTAACGCTAGCACTAATATCGAGGGTAGCAAAACCGAGAGTGGCTGCTTGCTTCATGATTTTAGATATCCGGTTTCAAAGTGGCAGGCGCAGCGCGCGAGTGTGTTAGCTAAATTGCCAAAACAGATTACCGAAGCTGCAAAGTATATTAGCTTTACTTTATAAGGAATGATTTTGAATTTAGAACAACGTATTCGTGAATGTTTTGAGAGCGCGGCTCAACTTTGTGGCTGTACCTTGATTGAGAATATCGATAGTCAAACCGTGTTACTAGAAAGTGGCTTGGACTCTTTGGGTTTTGCATTGTTGGTGGCCAAGTTAGAAGAAGAGCTAGGTCTTGACCCATTTAGTGAAATGGAAATGGCGGTTTATCCTCGCACTTTTGGTGAATTTCTATCTATTTATCAGCAAAGCTCCAATAAATAATGTACAAAAACCTTGAACAAGCAGTAACTGTATTTGCTGATCGTATAGCTCTTGGCTTTGATGGAGATGTCAGTTTTCGTAGCTTAATTAACGCGGCACAGGAATTAAGAAGAGTTCGCCCTGCACGCGATAAAATTGTGGTTAGTTTTGAGAATATTCACCAGTTTGTCACCGAGTTGCTGGCTTTTGATGGTCACGTTGCACATCTGCTGCTGTTACCTGATGGGGTAAACGCTGAGGAAGCGTTACGCAGGATTGATATAGATAAGCAAAGCGCTAACCCGCAGGAAACTAAGTGGTGGTTTGCCAGCTCTGGCACAACTGGGATACCGAGCTGGAATGCACATACTTTGCAACAGTTAAGTAGGGCAGTTGTTACCGGAGAGGTGCAAAATGACCTGTGTTGGGGGCTACTTTATCAAGCGACTCGATTTGCTGGTATTCAAGTTGTGTTGCAGAGCCTGTTAAGCGGTGCAAAACTGGTTGATGCCGTTAATGCAAATCCGCAAACATCGTTAGACATTATGCTTACTAACGGTGTGGATGCCATTTCTGCAACACCATCAATTTATCGACGCTTGATGATGGCTGAAGGTATTGATTCTTTACATCCAAAGTTTGTAAGCCTTGGTGGTGAAATTGCGGAACAAAGTTTGTTAGACCAAGTAACGGGTCTATTCCCCAAAGCCAAAGTCTCTCATATTTTTGCAGCTTCTGAGTTGGGGGTAGGCTTTGCGGTTTCTGATGGACAAGCTGGGTTTCCTCTAACTTGGCTTAATAACGCTAAGCGATTTCCAATGTTAAGCATTGATAGTGATGATTGTCTATTGCTAAAAGTTAACGCGGAACAAGAGTATGTTAATACCGGTGATAAAGTGGCTGTCAAAGAGGGTAGAGTCTATTTTCAAGGGCGCAGCAGCGGCTTGATAAATGTTGGTGGTAACAAAGTTTATCCCGAGTATATCGAAGACGTATTACATCAAAGCCCTCTGGTGCTTCATGCAAGGGTTTACCCCAAGTCAAATCCAATTATGGGGCAGTTGGTTGCTGCAGATATTGTGTGCACAGAGAAAGATCCCAAACTAGCTCAACAGCACATACTTGAACACTGCAATCGGAGCTTACAACGCTATCAAATACCGATGTTTTTCAGGTGGCTGGACAGCATTGATATAGCATTGACAGGTAAAGTAAAACGAAATGAATAATAGTAAATTGGTAGTGGTAAGTGGCGCTAGTCAAGGCCTTGGTTTGGCTATTTGTCAGGCTTTACTGAAGCAAGGCTATAAGGTGCTTGGCTTATCACGTCAGCATAGTGATGGGCTCATCGAGCTAGCCAATCTCTACCCTCAACAGCTAGACTGGCTACAGAGCAATTTAGCTGATTTAGACAAAATTCCTCAATTGTGTCGAGATATCGTGAAGCAGTTTGGCCGCCCTTATGCACTTATTAATAATGCTGCGGTTGGGCATGATGGAATACTAGCGACGATGCATGACAGTGAAATTGATCAAATAATGCGCCTCAACATTCAGTCCCCGATATTGATGACTAAATATTTGACTAGACCAATGTTACTTAACCAGCTGGGTAGGGTCATCAATATCTCTTCGATTATTGCTAATACTGGGTTTAATGGCCTGAGTGTTTATGCGGCTTCTAAAGCTGCCCTGCAAGGGTTTACCGGCTCGCTTGCTAGAGAGCTAGGTAAAGCAAATATTACCGTAAATTGTGTCGCGCCTGGATTTTTGGAAACCCAGATGACAGAAAAACTAGAAGGTGACAAGCTAGATAAAATACGCCGCCGAACTCCTTTAAGCAAGCTTGCTAGCCCACATCAGGCGGCTTCAGCAGTTTGTTATCTACTGAGCGAAGAGGCCAGTGCTATTACCGGAACCACCATTACCGTTGATGCCGGTAGTACAGCGTAACCTATATTAGTTGACCGAGTGAGCTTGAAAAAATAGAGGTTTGGTAAGGCCTGAGAACCCTAGACACTTTCTAGGTTTTCAGAATACTGCTGCTCAAAGTCCGCAGGAGATATACAGTCATTGTTTTAAGAATTTGAGAATTATACAAGTGGCTTTCAACTATTGAGGTAAAGCTACAAACTTTCCAGCATTTATTGCTCTAGCTGATTACTCTTGGTACATAAATATCCTTAGCTCCGAGCTCATTTTTTCTGCCGCTAGCTTCATTTTTGATCTAGATGCAAACGAAAGGATTACAAAGTCTCTTTCTCCTCGCTCTATAGCTTGCGCTGGGGTTATTAGCTCATAACCTTTAAACGATTGGCCTTTCTCTGCCCACGAATCCATAACACATTGAATTATAATTGGGTGATGGTGGATTTCTTCCAACATTATCTCCGTTAGAATATCCGTTCCCCAAAGGCATACACTTTGTACCTCAGCTGAAATTAGCTGTTGAAGGATATTTTCGATAATAGTGGGGCTCATATCGCGATGGTCTGGGCGATAAAAATCTACTATTTGTTTATCTATGTTTTGATCTATGAACTGCTGATTAGTTAAATTGAAATGGCTTACTTTTTTCCACAAATTCACATCAAACTTATTGTTGATGCTACTGTGGACACCTGACCCGTCATTACCAGTATTGTTAACAAGAGACTGTTTGGGGTGAACGCTAAAAAGTTTTTTCTGAAATTGGAGGTAACAGGCGCGGTTGTCTACACCGTCTAGGTGGCCATATGCTTCTGCTCTGAATCGGTTAAGTAAATCTTCACCATACTCTTGATTTAGTCTATTTAGCTCGTTAGGTAAGCCTAGGAGTTTCTTATATTCTGTTAGTTGAATTTCTTGAATGTCTTCATATTTACCTGCCCAAAATCCCACTCCCCAACCTGAAAACCGCTTTAGGAACAAACAGTCATCGGTTACGTAACTTGTATTAATTGGAGGTAAGTAACCACTAACGCTCAAGATTTTTGGATCCTTACGATAGGTATCTAAAGCAGCATTCATGAAAGCCATAAAGCCTGGTGCTGTTTCAATATCGTCCTCTAGGAAAATCATCCGACCGTATTTAGCCAGCAAGTGAGCGATGCCTTCCCTATTGTTGTAAACTCGGCTGTTAGTTTTTCGTTCGATAATTGTTAGTTTTTTAAAGCCGCTTTTAGCTGCAATAGATCTTAAATACTCTCTAACTAACGCTATTTTGTCTTCGTCCCCTCTTTTTGCAGCGTCGGAGTAAACGAAAACATTGCTTTGTTTTGCTAGCGTATTTTTTTGCAGTGCTCGTATCGTCTTTTTCAAATGTGAAAGCCGGCTATACGTAGAGACCATAATTGGAGCTAAATCTGCCATTTTGGACCTTGTTCAATAAATCTTGCATATATTGTGATTATTTAGTGTAACTAGGTATAAATGGTGGTTCAATTATTGCTTTATCATTTTCGGGCTTATGCCATCGAGTGCAAAGTATCATCGGGAGATAGAAAGTGAAAATTGGGATTATGCAACCCTACTTTATGCCTTACATTGGTTATTTCCAATTGATGAATCATGTTGATAAATGGGTGGTTTTTGATCGAGTTCAGTTTATTGATAAAGGTTGGGTTAATAGAAACCGAATTTTGCACCCTGATCAAAGCAAGCAATGGCAATTTATTACAGTACCTCTAAGTAAGAGAGGTCAGTTTTCTAATATTTGTGATATCTCTATTCACAACAAGCAGAAGTGGCAAATGCAAGTAAAGGGGAAACTCGAATACTTACGTAAGAAAGCACCGTATTTTAGAGTAACAATGGATTGGTTGGATGAATGTTTGTCTTCGGATACAACGTCGCTAAGTGAAATGCTTAGCCATAGTCTAATAACCACCGCACAATATTTAGGTATAGATACCCCTATTGTTACTCAGTCATCTGAAAATATCGTAATAGATGAAGCTGAACACGCGGGGCAATGGGCGCTGAATATTGCGAAGTTTTATGGTGCTAACGAATATGTGAATCCCTGTGGAGGAGTAAGTATCTTTCGTCAAAGCGAGTTTGATGAAAGTAATATTAAGTTAAGTTTCTTAGAAACCGAGCTTAAACCCTATACGCAGCAGCGAGACTTTGTGGCTGGTTTGTCAATAATAGATGTGTTGTTGTGGAACTCAGTAAGTGATGTTAAAAAAGCGCTACAAGAAGATTTTCGAATACGTTCACATCAGGAGTTGCTAGACAGTGGTAAGTAAAGTATTGACCAATCCGCAGCAATGCATTCGGGCGAGTTCTAGTATTTGTCCTACTGATTCTGCGCGTTCAGCGTGGTTATTGATTTTGCAGTCTTTGGGTATCGCGGATGGAAAAGTATTATTGCCATCTTACATAGGGATCACGGATAGGGAAGGTTCGGGTATTTTTGATCCAATTCAAAGCCTAAATCTAGATTTTGAATTTTATTCACTTAGTGAACGATTGGCCGCAGATTTATCGAGCATTGAGAACATAATAAAATCTGGTGAAATAGATGTTCTACTATTAGTCCACTATTTTGGTATCGAACAGTCTGATACAAAGAAGATTAGCAATTTATGTAAACAGTATGACGTTACATTGGTCGAAGATTGCGCGCATGTAGCATGTTTAAATGTAGAAGGTAGTTCCTTAGGCTCTTATGGTGACTATGCTTTTTATAGTTTGCACAAGGCTATTGCTGTGCAATCTGGTGGTTTATTAAGAGCGAATCATGATTGTGTTTTGCCACATGTACCTAAAAGTTTAGCTTGTGATGACTCGGTCATTTCTGAACTTCTGTCTAGTGATTTGACTAAGTATAGTGAAATTCGAAAGCGAAACTATCAGTACTACTCTTCGATATTAAAAGATGTTTCCGGGCTAAGGGTTATGTATCCACATATTGATGATACACCGCACAGCTTTCCCTTGTTTATTGATAATGGGCTTAGAGAAAAACTCTATTTTTCTCTATTCGATATTGATATACCAACAATTGCGCTTTACTACCGCTTAATCGACGAGATTGAGCGAGATAAGTTCCCCCAATCCTACTGTATTTCAAACAGTATTCTCAATTTGCCGCTACATCAAGACATCAGTTTTGAGCAAGTTGAATATGTGTGTAACGGGATTAAGAAAAAGCTTTCAGAGTTACTATTATGAATCATATTGGCGGTTTTTTTGAGCAGGAAACTACAGAAGATAGCTATTTTTCAAGTGGCTCATTCTACCCGCTATCTACTGGCAGAGCGTGCTTAGCGCTAATGTTGACGACGGTTAGGCCAAAACATGTTTATGTGCCCTTCTATACATGCGATGCAACCTTAGAACCATTTAGGCAATTGGGTGTTCGAACTACATATTATGCTATTGATTACAATTTAGAGCCACAGAGTTTACCTAGCCTACAAGATGGTGAATTGTTTTTATGGACTAATTACTTTGGTTTAAAACAACAATATACTCAATATCTACTTGAGCACTTTGGTTCCGATAAATTGATACTCGATGATACACATAATTTGTTTGGGTTCGAAAACTCTGAATGTTGGTCGTTTACATCACTTAGAAAGTACTTTGGTGTTGGTGATGGCGCACTGTTATTTTCGCCTAAGGAACTAGATTTATCGAAGTACTCGTTTTTTAACTCCTCGAATCAGCATTGTAAGTTGCGTTTAGCTGGAAAGCAGAATGAAGCGTTTAAGCTATACCAAAGCTATGAAGCGTCGCTTGATTGCTCGATTCATCGCATGTCAAAAGCTACCGAATCTAGTTTGAAAAGCTTAGATTTATACCGAGTGATGAAAAAAAGGCTCGCCAATTTCACCTACTTGTCATCGCTTCTTGATGAATATAACCAGCTGAAGCTAACAAAATCTAGCATGTCACCTTTTTGTTACCCTTTATTACCAGCATCTAAAATCGAGTTAACCCAATTCCATCAGCAGGGTATTTATATTCCTAAGCTATGGGAAGACGTTTGTAAAAGAGAGCTTAATGGATTCGAGTGTGAGAACGATTTAGCAGCCCGCCTTTTGCCGCTGCCTATTGACCACCGGTACGAGAGAGAGCACATGCAATTAATGGCTGATATGCTTATTCCTTTATTAAAAAACATGGAGAGGTAGTGTGTCTTCAATCAAGTGGACTCAATTTTGGAAAGAACACGGGAAGTCAACTAGTGGCCATCAAGCTCAAGAGCAGGTATTAAGGACGTCTAATAAAGAGGTCGTATCAGAGTCTGTTTGGGCAAACACCTTAGAATACTTGCAGAACACTTTTGAGGTTAATGATAAAGATGTGTTACTAGATTTATGTTGCGGGAATGGATTGATCACTCAATACTTTTCCGACAAATGTCAGAGCGTCACTAGTGTCGATGTAACTCCAGAGTTTATACAGCAGCTTAACGCTTTAAAATTACCTAATGTTGAGGCTATATGTACAGACTTACTATCTTTGGACTTTCCTAAACATTCTTTTAGTAAAATCATTCTTTATGCCGGAATTCAATATTTTTCGGAAGATGAAGTTATTAGCTTGTTCAAGAAATTTAGTCATTGGTTGAAGCCGAATGGAATGTTATTTGTTGGTGATATTCCTGATAAGAGCAAACTTTGGGACTTTTACAACAGTAAGGAACGCGAGCATTTCTATTTTGAGCGTTGCGAGGAACGAAATGATGTTGTTGGAACATGGTTTGAGAAACAGTGGTTATGTAAATTAAGCGAATTCACCGGCTTAGCAGAACCTAGAGCATGGGACCAACCTAATGAACAGATTTATGCTCACTTTCGTTTTGATATGAAGGCTGAAAAGAAATGAACTTAAAGAAAGTAATATATATTGCAGGTGTCGCTAGAAGTGGTACTAGTTGGTTAGGCCAGGTTTTCAATAGCTCGCCCGATGTCACTTTTCGTTTTCAACCTTTATTTGCCTATGAGTTTAAAAACGCAGTGAATGAAGACTCTAGTGCGGCGGATTTTTCTCAACTGTTTGAGCAAATGGCGCTTAATGACTCTTCATTTCTGGTTCAAGAAGATAAGGTGCTGTCAGGAACATACCCGGACTTTGAAAAAAACAGTACAAACTCTATTTTGGCTTTTAAGGAGAATAGATATCAATCGGTCATAGAACCAATGATGAGAAAAGTACCTTATCTTTATGGCGTTGGCTTAATCCGTCACCCATGTGCTGTGATCAGCTCTTGGATGAGAAATGAAAAGGAGTTTCCTAAAGGGGCAGACATAGAAAAAGAATGGCGATTTGGTAACTGTAAAAATCAGGGGAATGAAGATTATTTTGGCTTTTACAAATGGAAAGAAGTCGCCAATCTCTATCTAGATTTAGCAGAGAAATATCCAAACCGATTTATCGTTCAATATTATGAAGGTCTGCTCGTGGATACTAGCAACAAAATGCAAGATTTGTTTAAATTTGTCGGTTTGCCGTGGCAATCAAACACTAGGGATTTTGTTGTTGAAAGTGGCGCTTCTCACTCTGATGATTATTATTCCGTTTACAAAAATCCTGTGTTGTTAGCTAGCCAACCTTGGCGAGAGCACTTACCCGCACATATAGTCGATGAGATATATGCAGATTTGAAAGGTACTCGTCTAGCTAGATTCTTAGAATAATAAAATCTCAAGCTTGGGAGGCAAAACCTGATGACTGTAATGCATGTTTTAGTAATAGAGCTATTTCTTTAACATCTTGTATGGTCATGTTCCCATGAAGCGGGAGGCAGTATGCTCTGCTTGATACAGAATTCGCTATTGGTAAAGTTAAGGGGTCGCAGCCTGGCTGAAGAGGGTGAAAATAGCGACGACCAAATATATTGTGTTGCTTAAGTATTTCATCCGCTTTAAAAAGAGATGCTTCATCGGCAAATTGAATCGGCATATAAGCATAGTTTGGAGATTTGATTATGCGAATTTTCTGACGTTCGTCGATGTCTTTTAACTGTTTAAAGTATTCTTTGGTTAGAGTTTTTCTTATCTGAATCTGCTTATTAACTGCTGTTAAGTTAGCGAGCCCAAATGCTGCTTCAAATTCGTTCATTTTAGCATTGGTGCCTGTCGCACTAGGCAAGCCCTCTGCGAAGCCAAAGTTTATTAGAGATTTGGCTTTTTTATAATCCCGTTCGCTTTTTAGAATCAGCGCACCACCTTCAATGGTGTTAAAAATTTTCGTTGCATGAAAGCTTAAAGCTGTCGCGTCACCACTACTTAATGCTAATTTTTGGTGAAGGCTAGGGGCTGAGAAGCTTTGAGCACCATCATAAATTAGCTTTAATTGGTGTTGTTGAGCGAGATTTTCAAACTCTTGGTTGTGCGCGGTACGACCGTAAACGTTTACAGGCAATATAGCTTGAGTGTGTTTTGTTATCTTTTTTGCTACAGACTTAGGTGACAAACACAAGCTATTGCTATCTATATCTGCAAATACGGCTTTCGCTCCTACCCAGTCTATTGCTTGGCCAGTGGCGGCGAAAGTAAACGGCGTGGTAATGACTTCTTGGTCTATGTTGTAAAGCTTTAAAGCCAATTGTAAAGCTGAGGTACCATTAGCGGTCAATACCAAGAAAGGGACGTCTAAAAAATCACTCAAGGTTTTTTCTAGCTCTTGAACGAGTTGTCCATTATTAGTGATCCATTTTGCTTTATATATTCGGTCAATATAAGAGTTAAGAAGCTCCCGATCTGGCAGGCTGGGACACTGCACTAAAAGAGGCTCGGTTCGTGATTTTTGCGTCATTATTTAGAGCCCCTTATCATGGATATTCTTAATTGCTATCGGTTAATGCGGGAAAAGCTTTAGAAATATAAGTTTACAGCGCCAAATCTTGGCCTCAGCTCTTCTGATTTAAATAACTAAACAAGAATTGTGCCATTTCCCAGTCTTCTTGGTCGTCTATATCTTGAGTCAATATTCTCGGTAATATCACAGGATATGAACTTTGAGAAAACATAGCTGCATTTTCGTTAAGCGCTTCGCGCGTCCACCAATAAAACTGTCCTGCATCGTGATAGGCGGGTTCTAAGTCTTGCGAGCGTTGCCCCATTAACTCTGGTTGAAATGGACTTACTCCTTCACCCTTCATTTTGATTGCTCGTTGAATTGGAAAGGCAAAGCTGGAAGCAGAAAAGCTGGTTTTACACTTTGGATTGTCAATGTTTTTTGCTGCTTGCTGTAATCCACTTGTTGTAACAAACGGGGCTGTGGCGTATAAGCAGCAAATTCTTGAGTAAAGTAAGTTGTCTGGATCGAGTTCATTTACAGCATGTTTGACCACTGCTGTTGTACCCGCATGATCGTTAGCTAAATCTGCGGGACGAACAAAGGGGGTGCTCGCTCCATATTGCTTGGCAATATTAATGATTTCAGTGCTATCACTTGATACGATAACTTCGTCAAACAATTGGCTATTTATAGCTGCCTCTATCGACCAAGCAATCATCGGCTTGCCACAAAAATCACGGATATTTTTTTGAGGAATGCGTTTACTGCCGCCTCTTGCAGGGATGACACACAAGCTTTTATTCATTAACAATCTCCAACAAAGACTCAATCACTCGTTGTTGCTGTTGATGGCTCAAGTCGGGATACACGGGCAGAGATAAGGCACTCGAAAAGTATTGCTCAGCTCCAGAAAATGTTTCTATTTCAGCATCACTTATACGGTGAAAGGGCTGGCGATAAATAGGCATATAGTGCAACTGACAATGAATTTTTTTGTCAGCTAACTGTTGATACACAGCATCTCGTTGGTTGTTTGGAATGAGTATCACGACGAGGTGGTGAGCACTTTCGCCTTCCTCATTTTGTTTAAGAAGGCTTAACTTATGGGTGTTAAATGCTTCCTGGTAGTTATTAAATATCTGCTGTCTGCGTTCGATGAAAGTATCGAGTTTTGCTAACTGACTTAAACCAAGTGCAGCTTGCAAGTCAGACAATCGGTAGTTGTAACCTAAACTTTGTTGTTCGTAATACCACTGAGGTTGCCCTGGCTGCTGAAGGTCTTGCGACTCTTTGGTGATGCCGTGAGATGCTAGTTGTTTTAGGCGCTTGGCTAGGCTTGAGTCATTAGTGGTTATCATCCCACCTTCAGCGCTGGTAATGCTTTTAACTGGGTGAAAACTAAATACACAGCAATCACTATACTTTCCGCAGCCTACTTTAGCTCCTTGATAACTAGCGCCTAGTGCATGGCATGCATCTTCTATAATTTTAATGCCCAAGGGATGGCAGAGCTTATGTATAGCTTGCATGTCGCAACTGTTCCCCGCTAAATGGACAACAACTATAGCCTTGGGAAGCGAATTGGTTTTTTCAGCGTGTTGTAGCTTGTTGGCTAACGCCGTAAGCGAAATATTGCCGGTGTTTGTATCAATGTCTATAAAGCTAATGCTTGCTCCGCAATAAAGCGCGCAGTTAGCAGACGCCACGAAACTGATGGCAGAAGTCCAAACTATATCACCTTGCTCAACGGCTAAGGCCAAGCAAGCCAAATGAAGTGCTGCGGTTCCATTGCTGCAGGCAATGGCATGTTTGCAACCTACGTAGTTTGCTAAGCTCCGTTCAAATTGAGCAACCTGCGGCCCTTGGGTGAGAAACGCTGAGTTGAGCGTATCGACAACCGCTTGCACATCATCTTGGTCGATTTGTTGCTTACCGTAATGAATTGGAGTGCTCATGGCCTATCGAAGCTCTTTAATTTGCTCAACCGAAAGATAATGTGGGTTAGATAAAGAGTTGTACTCCATTCCTACTTCAACCTTTTTGCCGCCTTCGCCTAATGCATTTTTTTGAAAATCATTGGTGCGACTACTGAAGGAGATCGACGGCGCAATGACGTAATGATCATCAAACTCAAAAGTGTGGTAAGAGTCATCGGCTGGGCACATTACTTCGTGAAGTTTTTCCCCAGGCCTAATACCGATGATATGGGTAGCCAAGTCTGGCGCCATCGCTTTTGCTAGGTCAACGATTTTAACTGAGGGTATTTTAGGGACATAAATCTCGCCACCATGCATACGTTTAAAGTTATCTACTACAAACTGTACGCCTTGTTCTAGGGTAATCCAAAAGCGCGTCATATCCTGATGTGTAATCGGTAAAGACTCTGCACCTTCATCTATTAGTCGTTGAAAGAAAGGTACTACGCTGCCGCGTGAGCCAACCACGTTGCCGTAACGAACCACCGCAAAACTGGTATCTTGGTCTCCAGCAATATTATTTGCCGCAACAAATAACTTGTCGGACGCAAGTTTAGTGGCGCCGTATAAGTTGATTGGATTAGCTGCTTTATCTGTAGAAAGAGCGATGACTTTTTTTACGTTGTTGTATAGTGCGGCGTCGATGACATTTTCGGCACCGTTGATATTTGTTTTAATGCACTCCATTGGATTGTACTCAGCGGCTGGCACTTGTTTTAATGCCGCCGCATGAATAACAAAATCTACGCCACGCATTGCCATGGTAATGCGCTGTTTGTCTCTTACATCACCAATGAAGTAGCGCATACAGGGTTGATTAAACTCCTGCTGCATTTCATATTGTTTTAGTTCATCACGAGAATAGATAATAACGCGTTTGGGTTGGTACTCTTTTAAAAGCAACTTAACAAACTTTTTGCCAAATGAACCGGTACCACCCGTAATCAATATTTGTTTGTTATTAAACATCCGCTATTCCCGTTTCCACTAATTGTTGTTAGATACTTTATCTACCTTGCTCTATGCAAAGCTTATACCTAGAAGCCTATCCAAATTAATCTATTAAACAAGAGACCCCGTGACTGTTTGTTCAAATCTTCTACGCAATCCACAAATTACCCCGTTAGTTGAACTGCGCTTGTCACATAATACTGAACGAGTGTCATATTTTTGTCGCTTTTACTGCTTAGGTCTTGCGTATTTTTGACGCCTGTTTACAATTAATTCTTAGGGTAATTAAATTAAGCGTGTCGCAAGGTAGCTTATTTTTGCAGGGGATAGGGATGCAAGCATCCAATAGCGTTTTAGTTTGTGAAAGTGACCAAGAGAGAGCTAAGCAACTAGAAACGGTACTTGGTTTTATTGGCCAACAATTTAACGTGTGCAATACCGACGAACTTAGTGCTTTGGCGAGTAATGCAGACAAGGTCGTTCTAATCAGTAAGCAGTTAGAGGATGTAAAGAGCGTTATAGCTAAGCATCCTCATTGTCCATTCTTAACGGTTGGCGAGGGCAGCAATTTTGAGGTCTTACCTAACCTTATCGGCCATTTAGATCTTCCTTTTAGTTATGAGCAGCTTACTCAGCTACTACATCACTGCGATGCTTATTTAACCCACCTACCGGGCAAAGCTAGCCCTGCTAAAAGTGAGCGGTTACGCCAGAATTTGATCGGTAAAGGTATCGCTATTCAGGAGGTGCGCCACTTAATAGAACAGGTGGCGACTAAAGAAGCGAACGTGCTCATTCTCGGTGAATCAGGTACTGGTAAAGAAGTAGTAGCCAAAGCCATTCATGATCACTCGGTGCGCAGCCAAGGCCCATTTGTGCCGATTAACTGTGGTGCAATTCCTCCTGATTTACTTGAAAGTGAGTTATTTGGTCATGAAAAAGGCGCGTTTACGGGTGCTTTTGCTATGCGCAAGGGACGCTTTGAATTGGCTGAAGGTGGAACGCTGTTCCTAGACGAAATTGGTGACATGCCAATGCCTATGCAGGTTAAATTGTTGCGGGTGCTGCAAGAGCGTCAATTTGAGCGAGTAGGGGGCAGCAAGGCGATTACAGCTAACGTAAGAGTAGTGGCAGCCACTCACCGTCAATTAGAGCGAATGATTGAGCAAGAGAAGTTTCGGGAAGATTTATACTATCGCTTGAACGTATTCCCCATTGAAATGCCGTCGTTGCGAGAGCGTCAAGATGATATTCCTCTGCTGCTTCAAGAATTGGTTAATCGCCATGAAGATGAGCATTCGGCTGTGGTTAGGTTTACTCAGCGCGCTGTTGAGTCCTTAATGCAGCACCAATGGCCAGGTAATGTACGTGAGTTATCCAATTTGGTCGAACGCCTACTAATTTTGCATCCTGACCAAATTGTCGACGTAAACGATTTGCCGCCGAAGTATCGACATATCGATGCCGAAACCTTTGAGCCGAATTACAGCCCTGAACTGGCTGAGCGCGATGCTCTGTTGGCTATATTTAGTGATGAGGATGCTTCGGTATTTTCTGACCCAAGCCCTGAGGCGTTGTTTCCTGATGGGGAGCAAGAACAGGAGCTTGATGAAGAAGGTTGGGGAGCGGTACAACAACTTCCAGATGAAGGCGTTAACTTAAAAGAGCTACTGGCTGACTTAGAGATTGACCTCATTCGCCAAGCGCTTGAACAGCAAGATGGCGTTGTCGCTAGAGCGGCAGAGCAACTGGGGATGCGGCGAACAACCTTGGTTGAAAAAATGCGAAAGTATGGTTTGAATAAAGATAGCTAAACGCAGTAACCCTATCATAAGGCTCTGAATACAGAGTCTTTTTTATATGGCACGAATATTGATTGATAAGCACTGTTAACGGTTTTATGACGCGGAGCTTATTTCATGCCCTCAGTGCAACTTCAACAACAGCCAGCCAGCTTATCTGAGCATAACTTGTCGCAGATTTTCGACGTTATGCCATCAGGTTTGGTCTTGCTTGATAATAAAGGTTTTGTCTCTAGGGCAAACCCGGTGGCCAAGCAATTACTGGGTGAAGATATTGAGCAACAACGCTGGTTAGAGGCAGTGCCAAAACTGTTCTCGCCAAAAGCCGATGATGGACACGAACTCTCATTGGTTGACGGTAGGCGGGTGAAGTTAAGCCTCTCACCTTTGCAAGATA
Source organism: Agarivorans aestuarii (assembly GCF_019670125.1). Lineage (NCBI taxonomy): Bacteria > Pseudomonadati > Pseudomonadota > Gammaproteobacteria > Alteromonadales > Alteromonadaceae > Agarivorans > Agarivorans aestuarii. The sequence continues at coordinate 2,774,825 of NZ_AP023033.1, read as the reverse complement.
CTCAAGGCCAACTGATAGTGTTGACTGATATGACCCATACTCGTCAACTACAAGCTAATGTTGCCAAGCTACAGCGAATGTCTGCTTTAGGGAATATGGTGGCCTCGCTAGCCCATCAAATAAGAACGCCACTTTCTGCAGCCATGTTGTACGGCTCTAATTTATCGAATAAAACCTTGTCGGATAACGCCCGCGACAACTTTCAGAATAAAATGATGGACCGCCTTAATGATTTAGAAACACAAGTGAACGATATGTTGCTGTTTGCTAAAAGTGGCGAAAAAATGGTGGTTAATCAGGTCAGTGCTCAGCACATCGTAGAGCAATTACAAACTGCTACCGAGGCTTGCGTGCGTCAGCACCAGGTTAAATTCTCCAGTGTAGTAAGTGCACCTCATGTAGAGGTTTTAGTGAATGCCAATGCCTTAGTGTCTGCCTTGTCTAATTTGGTTGAAAATGCCGCACAGTTAAGCGCGAAGGGAAGTGAAATCAAAGTACAACTTAGCTGCACTGCTGAAGAGGTGCTGATTAGCATTGAAGACCAAGCGGGCGGTATAGATGAAGCGAGCAAACAAAAGATATTTGAACCTTTTTATACCACCAAGCAAAACGGAACAGGTTTAGGTTTGGCGGTAGTGAAGTCTGTAGTCAAGGCGCATCACGGAAGCATTGAGCTTGAATCTAATTCAACAGGCTCGCGCTTTAAGGTGCGTTTACCACTTGCCGAAGCGCAACATCATGATCTTGCTGTAGGAGGGCAATAACTATGAGTCAATCTACGATCCTTATTGTTGAAGATGATGCCGGTTTGCGTGAAGCATTGGTAGATACCTTGCAATTAGCTGGTTATCACTGTGAACAAGCTGATAGTGCAGAGTCTGCACTAATTGCCTTAGCGGAAGCTCCCGTCGATTTGGTGGTGAGTGATGTGCAAATGAGTGGCATGGATGGTTTAAGCCTACTTAAAAATATCAAACAAAAATGGCCGCAAACGCCAGTATTGCTGATGACCGCTTACGCCAAAATTGATGATGCAGTGTCAGCTATGCGTGATGGCGCCATTGATTACCTGTCAAAACCCTTTTCTCCAGAAGTACTACTCAATCAAGTCGGCCGTTATGCGCCGTCAATTAAAGTTGAAAAACGAGAGCCTATTTATGGCGATGCTTCCACTGAAGCGTTACTAAAATTGAGTCAAAAAGTTGCAGCATCAGAAGCATCAGTATTAATTAGCGGACCAAGTGGTGCGGGTAAAGAGGTACTGTCTCGCTACATTCACGATTGTTCGCACCGTAAGGACCAAGAATTTGTTGCGATTAACTGTGCGGCAATTCCTGAAAACATGCTTGAAGCCACTCTATTTGGCTATGAGAAAGGCGCATTTACCGGTGCGATAAAAGCGTGTCCCGGTAAGTTTGAGCAGGCTCAAGGAGGAACTATTTTGCTAGACGAAATCAGTGAAATGGACCTTGGTTTGCAAGCTAAGTTATTGCGAGTGTTGCAGGAGCGGGAAGTTGAGCGCTTGGGTAGTCGCAAAATGATTAAACTTGATGTTCGCGTGATTGCTACCAGCAACCGAGATATGCGAGAGATAGTTAAGATGGGTCAGTTTAGAGAGGATTTGTATTATCGCCTCAATGTATTCCCACTAAACTGGCTACCATTAGAGCAGCGTAAAGGTGATGTATTGCCATTGGCAACACACCTTCTCAATCGCCATAGTGCGCAAAACTATGAGTTGAGTTTAAGTGCGCAGCATAAATTACTAAATCACTCTTGGCCTGGCAATGTGCGTGAGCTAGACAATGTAATGCAGAGGGCACTGATTCTAGCCAATGGTAATGTCATTGATAATGACTGCCTGGTCATCGAAAATCAGCTAGAGCCTTTACAGGTTGAGCCAGTGTGTGAGTCATCACCAGCAAATGAACCCTTAGGCAATGAATTGCGCCAACAAGAGCAACAAATCATTTTAGATACGCTTAAAGCATGTAATGGCAAGCGTAAAGATGTTGCTGAAAAGTTGGGTATTAGTCCCAGAACACTTCGTTACAAATTGGCCCGCATCAAAGATTCTGGCGTAGAGTTGCCAGCCTAATAACCAGCAGACACTATTAATAAAAAGCAGTATATCCAGATGATATACTGCTTTTTGTTTAAAAGTGGGATAAGCGTTCGGTTTATTTTGTTTTTTGTTAATAAATTAGTGAGGCTTATTGCGAGCTTTTCACGTATAATGCCGCCGAATTTTTAGTTCTTATCTATCTCCAGATAAGAACTCGCATTTTGCTTTGGACATTATGGAGGACTCATGACTCAAAACGTTCCAGTGGTGACAATTGACGGGCCTAGTGGTTCTGGTAAAGGCACTTTGTGCCAAAAGCTAGCGCAGCATTATCAATGGCAACTTCTGGATAGCGGAGCCATTTATCGGGTCTTAGCGTTAGCTGCTTTGCACCACGAAGTAGCCTTAGACAACGAAGAGGCATTAAGTCTTTTGGCGGCTCACCTTGATGTACGATTTGAAGCCAAAGACGGCAATACCTTGGTGATTCTAGAAGGTGAAGATGTTTCCCTAGAAATTCGCAAAGAGACTGCGGGAAATGCCGCCTCTAAAGTCGCTGCATTTCCGCGAGTGCGTGAAGCCTTATTAAGACGCCAGCGAGCATTTCGAGAAGAGCCTGGTTTAATTGCTGATGGGCGAGACATGGGAACGGTTGTTTTTGTTGACGCTCCCGCCAAGATATTTTTAGACGCAAGTGCAGCGGAAAGGGCGCAGCGACGCTATAATCAGTTGCAAGAAAAAGGCTTTAGTGTTAGTTTTGACCACCTTTTGAGCGAAATTGAAGAACGAGACCAACGAGATAGAAACCGTTCGGTTGCTCCTTTAGTTGCCGCTCAAGATGCGTTAGTAATTGATTCAACTTCTCTTTCTATTGATGAAGTCGTTTCAATGTCGATAGCGTTTATCGACGAAAAATTAACCCAGTAATCACTGGGAATTAGCTCACCTATAACATGGATGAAATAGGTGTTTTTTATTAACCCCATTTAGCCGGATTGCTGAGTGGACGTTTCTATATGTGTAAATTAAAAAATGACTGAATCTTTTGCTCAACTCTTTGAAGAGTCTCTACAGAATTTGGAATTCCGTTCTGGTTCTATTGTTAAAGGTACTGTAGTAGGTATCGAAAACGGTATGGTACTAGTAGACGCTGGCCTTAAGTCAGAATCTGCGATTCCTGCCGAGCAGTTCAAAAATGCTGCTGGTGAATTAGAAATTGAAGTAGGCGCTGAAGTAGACGTAGCCCTTGACGCTGTTGAAGATGGTTTCGGTGAAACTCAACTTTCTCGCGAAAAAGCTAAACGTCACGAAGCGTGGATCCAACTTGAGAGTGCTTACGAAGAGCAAGCAACGGTTGTTGGTATCATCAATGGTAAAGTTAAAGGTGGCTTTACGGTTGAAGTTAACACCATCCGTGCATTCTTGCCTGGTTCATTAGTTGACGTTCGCCCTGTTCGCGATACTGCTCACCTAGAAGGCAAAGAGCTTGAATTTAAAGTTATCAAGCTTGACCAGAAACGTAACAACGTAGTGGTATCTCGTCGTGCTGTTATCGAAACTGAAAACAGTGTTGAGCGTGACCAACTTCTTGAGAACCTTCAAGAAGGTCAAGAAGTTAAAGGTATCGTTAAGAACCTTACTGACTACGGTGCATTCGTTGATCTTGGCGGTGTTGACGGTCTTCTACACATCACTGACATGGCTTGGAAACGCGTTAAGCACCCAAGCGAAATTGTTAATGTTGGCGACGAAATCAACGTTAAAGTACTTAAGTTTGACCGTGAGCGCACTCGTGTATCTCTAGGTCTTAAGCAACTGGGTGAAGATCCATGGGTAGCAATTGCTAACCGTTACCCAGAAGGTGCTCGTCTTGAAGGTCGCGTAACTAACCTAACTGACTACGGTTGTTTTGTTGAAATCGAAGACGGTGTTGAAGGTCTAGTTCACGTTTCTGAAATGGATTGGACTAACAAAAACATCCACCCATCTAAAGTTGTTAACGTGGGTGACCTTGTTGAAGTTATGGTATTGGATATCGACGAAGAACGTCGTCGTATCTCACTTGGTTTGAAACAGTGTAAAGTTAACCCATGGGAGCTATTCGCTAGCACTCATGATAAGAACGACAAAGTTTCAGGTAAGATCAAGTCTATCACTGACTTCGGTATCTTCATTGGCCTTGACGGCGGTATTGACGGTCTTGTTCACCTATCTGACATCTCTTGGGATGCTCAAGGTGAAGAAGCGGTTCGCGACTTTAAGAAAGGCGACGAAATCGAAGCTGTTGTACTACAAGTTGACGCAGAGCGTGAGCGCATTAGCCTAGGTGTTAAACAGCTTGCTGAAGATCCGTTCAACAACTACCTAGCTGACCTTAAGAAAGGTGCTTTAGTTAACGGTACTGTTACTGAAGTTGACGCTAAAGGTGCAACTGTTGAGCTAGCAAGTGGCGTTGAAGGTTACTTACGTGCTGGTGACGTTAGCCGTGACCGTGTTGAAGATGCATCACTAGTTCTTTCTGTTGGCGACAAGCTTGAAGCTAAGTTCGTTGGTGTTGACCGTAAGAACCGCGTAATCAGCCTTTCTATCCGTGCTAAAGACGAAGCGGACGAGAAAGAAGCAATGGCTACTCTGAACAAGAAAGAAGATGCTCAGATTGGTAACGCTATGGCAGATGCATTCAAATCTGCACTTAAAGGCGAATAATCTTTAAATCTTTTTTTAGATTTATGTGATTGAATATTGGGGGGGACTTGTTCCCCCCCATTTCTTTATCTACACTGGTATTAGTTCCCTTTATCAATGGCTTGGAGAATCCATGACTAAATCTGATTTGATTGAAATACTCGCTAGTAAACATATTCAATTTACCAGTAAAGAAATTGAGTCGGCAATTAAAGAAATTCTTGAGCAAATGACCTGTTCACTACAGGAAGGCGACAGAATTGAAATTCGTGGTTTTGGTAGCTTCTCACTGCACTTCCGTGCACCAAGAGTAGGCCGAAATCCTAAAACAGGTGAAAAGGTAGAGTTGTCTGGGAAGCATGTTCCCCACTTTAAACCTGGTAAAGAATTGCGAGAACGCGTAAACGCTAGCCTATAGTATTGTTTCTTTTACAATTAGGTGATCTTGGCTGGTTAAATTAACGTGATTGCTGCATAATTTCCCTAGCTTTTGTTTGGCTCTGGGAGGTTATGTGAAAGCAATATTCTCAACGCTGTTATTAGTTGTACTGTTTGTTACTGCACTTGCTGTGGGCGCGCAAAATGATGAAGTAGTAAGTGTTAACTACCTTATTGCAGAATCTGACATGCGTCTGTCATGGCTTATGGCTGGTTTATTCGTAGCTGGCTTCATTACTTGTCTCCTATTTTTATTGGCTTTTTATACTCGTATTCGTTTAGAAAGTGCTGGCTTAAAACGCCGTCTGGCTAAGCAGCAAAAACAGCTGAATAAATTGCAAGACGAGACGGTCAAGGATAGTTAATGCTAGGCTTGTTGTTTTTGCTATTACCAGTAGCTGCCGCTTATGGGTGGTATATGGGGCAGCGCAGTGTTAGACAAAATCAGCAACAGCAAGCAAATCACGTATCTAAGCAATATGTAGAAGGTTTAAACCTTCTTTTATCCAACCAATCAGACAAAGCCGTAGATCTCTTTGTTGAACTACTTCAAGTAGATTCCGAAACCATAGATACTCACCTCGCGTTGGGCAATTTGTTCCGACAGCGCGGAGAAGTTGATAGAGCTATTCGCATTCATCAAAACTTGATTGCTCGCGAAGGCATCGATATTGACCAAAAAAACCTAGCTTTGCATCAATTGGCAAAAGACTACTTGGCCGCAGGTTTGTTTGATAGAGCCGAAGCCTTACTAATAGAGCTACAAGAAGAACCGGATTACCGCCAGCTTGCTTTAAAGCAGTTACTAAGCATTTACCAGCAAACTCGGGAATGGCCGCAAGCGATTGCTGTGGCAAAAAAAATAGACCCCAAAGAGTTAAGCGATGTTAATCGGCAGATTGCGCATTTTTATTGCGAGCAAGCGCAAGAGCTAGAAACCGCGGGTAAACTCTCTAAGAGCCAAGCTTTACTGAAAAAAGCACTCAGCGCTGATAAAAAATGTGTAAGAGCCAGTTTGCATCTTGCCCAGATTCAAAATGCTGAAGGCGATTACAAAGCGGCCCTTAAAAATCTGAATAGAATCCCAGAGCAAGATATAGATTTTGCTTCCGATGCTTTATCACTTTACAAAACCTGTAGCGATAATTTGGCAAAGCCTGAATATTACCAGCAGTTTTTGGAGTATTGCCTTTCAATAAAGAGCATTGCAAGTGTGGTGGTAGAGCTTTCGATTATTTATCGTGAGGCGCATGGCGCCGAGCAAGCACAGGAACTATTGGTGGATGAGCTTAAGCGCAACCCTACCATGAAAGGATTTCACCACTTAATGGGCCTTCATTTGGCATCTGCTGAAGAGGGCCAAGCTAAACAAAGCCTGCAAGTTCTGCGTGGCTTGGTTACCCAACAATTAAAGATTAAACCTCACTATCAGTGTCGGCGCTGTGGCTTCTCATCTCACTCTATATATTGGCATTGTCCATCGTGTAAGAGCTGGGGCACAGTTAAACCAATAGTGGGCTTAGACGGAGAGTAGTAACAATGCAAGATCCCAAGGTATTAGTTGCCCTTGATTATGCAGATATTAATCAATGTATGGCATTTGTAGAGCAATTAGAGCCGGGCTCGTGTCGTCTAAAAGTGGGTAAAGAAATGTTCACTTTGTTCGGCCCTCAATTGGTGAAACAGCTTCATAGTAAAGGCTTTGAAGTTTTCCTCGATCTAAAGTTTCACGATATTCCAAATACGGTTGCTAAAGCTGTTACTGCCGCGGCTGAGCTGGGTGTGTGGATGGTGAACGTGCATGCCAGTGGCGGCCGTAGAATGATGGAAGCAGCTAAAGCTGCATTAGAGCCCTATGGAGACAAGCGCCCTAAACTGATAGCGGTGACGGTATTAACCAGTATGGATCAATCTGACTTGTTAGAGTTGGGCATAGAGCTTAGCCCGTTGCAACAAGTAGAGCGTTTAGCCAAGCTAACCCAGCAATCTGGTTTAGACGGTGTGGTGTGCTCGGCTCATGAAGCTAAAATGCTAAAATCTCAACTTGGTGAAGATTTTGCCTTAGTGACTCCAGGCATAAGACCCACCGGCAGTGCTCAAGGCGACCAACGCCGGATCATGACGCCTGTTGAAGCGGTTACTGCAGGCTCTGATTATTTAGTGATAGGCCGACCAATCACTCAAGCCAGCTCACCAGCAGAAGTATTAACTAGTATCAATGCTGAGTTAAGTGCCTAGTTGGTAATTGCGCCATAACGGCCACCATAGTAATAAAGCAAAGCTAATTCCGAGTACCGCAAACAATAAATGGGCATCGATGGCAACGTTGATGCCTATCAAATCGGTGACCCACGGGTCGCCGCCGTATAGTTGTTCCATTAGTAGCTTTGCACTTAAACCCACCAGAACTATGCTTCCCACACGCTTTTTGTCGGTTAATAGGTCAACCATTGCTGCATAGGCAATTAAGCCATGGATAAGGCCAGATAGGCCCACATACTCATCATATCTAGCAAACCATAACAGCCCACCACCTGCAATGCATAAGCTAGTGCTAAGTAGCATGAAGTGCTTATTTGATAGTCGGTCATCAAAAACAAAATAAACCAGCACCAAAGTGGCTATGTTCATCAACCAATGGATAAGGTTATTGTGGCTAAAATTACCCGACACTATTCGCCAATATTCACCTTCAGCTATCAACTGCTTATTCCAGCTCATAAGCTCGGTGTGTGCTAGCAAAAACCACGAGCAAGTAATAACTATAATTAAAAACCAAAAGCGGCCGAAAAAATATTTGAGCATATTTATTCGTAGCTTAGTGGGTCTGTAACCGCGTTTAGACTAAATGCTTCTAAACGCTCTTGGCAGGCGCCACATTTACCACAGGCTTGCTCTCGTCCGTTATAACAGGTCCAGGTTTTGCCATAATCTAAACCCATGGCTAATCCATCGCTTAATATGTGTATTTTAGATTGCTCAAGGTAGGGGCTTATTACTTCTACCGCATCGTAGTTAGCAATAAGGCTTACATCGTTCATTTTTTTTACAAACTCTGGTCGACAGTCAGGATAGATAGCGTGGTCCCCAGAGTGCGCACCATAGAAGACTTTTTTAGCACCAATCGACACCGCATAACCAATAGCTAGAGATAGCAAAATCATATTGCGGTTGGGTACAACTGTCGATTTCATCGACTCTTCTTGGTAATCACCTTCGGGAATATCTATGTCAGAGGTGAGTGACGAGCCAGCGAGCAATTGATTGATTGCAGTGATATCTACGATTTTATGTTCGATACCAAGCTCATCAGTGACCTTTTGAGCGTATTCCAATTCTTTTACATGGCGCTGGCCATAATTAAAGCTAAGAGCATAAGGTTGTAGGCCCAATTGCAGGGTTTTATGCAGAACAGTGAATGAGTCCATTCCACCTGAATAAATCACTACCGCTTTTTCTTTCATTATTTGCTCTTTAAAATGTGTTTTAATACTGGACTAGATTTTCGCTTATTATGATCTGGGATACAAATGGCATCTTTTGTTTTACCTGTTAACGAAGTGTTTGAAACCATCCAAGGGGAGGGGTTTCATACTGGTGTACCTGCAATCTTTGTCCGATTACAGGGTTGTGATGTAGGCTGTTCATGGTGTGATACCAAACATACTTGGCAGGTACTAGATGCCGACAAAGTTGAGCCAGAGCTAATAATCGGTGCTAGTGGCGATACCGCGCGCTGGGCGCATTTAACAGCTGTTCAATTGCTTGAGCAATTTCAAGCTCTGTATAAAGCAAAACATGTGGTTATCACTGGTGGTGAGCCGTGCATGTATGATTTGACCGAACTAAGCAGTACGCTAATTGAAGCAGGTTATTCGGTGCAAATTGAGACTAGTGGTACTTATCCAGTAAAAGTAGCCGACAAAGCTTGGGTAACTGTTTCGCCTAAAGTGGATATGAAGGGTGGAAAAATAGTAATTGAACAAGCCCTAGAACGAGCTAACGAAATAAAGCACCCAGTGGCTCGAGAGCGAGATTTAACTAATTTAAAGAATCTATTAGCTGGTATGTCCAAAAACTTGGATGTATTGGTGTGTTTGCAACCAATTAGCCAGCAGCAAAGAGCGACTGACTTATGTATTGAAGCTTGTATAGAAAACAACTGGCGCTTATCTTTACAAACACATAAATTTATTGGCATCGAATAGCTGCTCCATAGATGGAGCCAAACATATTATCTTATAAAGGATTGTTATGACTATTTTAGTAACCGGTGGAGCAGGCTATATAGGCAGCCACACAGTGGTTGAGTTATTAAATCAGGGAGAAGAAGTGGTTATTGTTGATAACCTTTGTAACTCCCATGCTGCTTCAATTGAAAGAATTGAGCAAATTTGTCAAAAAAGACCAAAGTTTTATCAAGTTGATATTCGAGACAAAGCAGAACTTAATACTGTATTTACTCAGCATAACTTTACTTCTGTTATTCATTTTGCAGGGTTAAAAGCAGTAGGCGAATCAACGACTATTCCTTTACATTATTATCAAAATAATGTCTCTGGCACTTTAACTCTATGTGAAGTGATGGCAGAGCATAATGTAAAAAACTTAGTCTTTAGTTCGTCGGCTACAGTATACGGTGACCCACATACTGTTCCTATTTTAGAAAGCTTTCCTACTGGCGCGACCAACCCATACGGGCGTTCTAAGTTGATTGTTGAAGAGATGCTTAGCGATTTATATAAATCGGATGAGACTTGGAACATTGCTTTACTGCGTTATTTCAATCCGGTTGGTGCCCATAAGTCTGGTTTAATCGGTGAAGATCCTAACGGTATTCCTAACAACTTAGTGCCTTATATTACTCAAGTAGCTGTAGGTCGATTAGCTCAGTTAAGTGTATTTGGTGACGATTACAACACGGTAGATGGCACCGGTGTGCGTGACTACATTCACGTAGTCGACTTAGCTAAGGGCCATTTAAAGGCTTTAAACAAGTTAGCTGCTAAAGCCGGGTTAGTCACCTATAACTTGGGCACCGGACAAGGCTATAGCGTATTAGAAATGCTTGCCGCGTTTGAAAAGGTGTCAGGTAAGCCAATTGCTTATCAAATTGCTCCACGTCGCCCAGGTGATATCGCTGCTTGTTATTCTGATCCGAGCCTAGCTAAACAAGAATTAGATTGGCAGGCAGAATTAAATTTAGATGATATGGCTGAGGACTCTTGGCGTTGGCAACAAGGCAACCCGAATGGTTTTGCCTCTTAATATTGATTGAACAAAAAAGGAGCCTTAAGGCTCCTTTTTTATATTTGGGTAAACTAGATAAGGAAATCTTCTTTAGTTTTACCTTCATTTTTTATTGCACGTTGGATTGGAGAAGGTGTTCTGCCTTGGCCGGTCCAGGTTTTTTCTTCACCGTTTTCGTCAATAAATTTGTATTTAGCTGGCAGTGGTTGGCGTTTTTTACGTTCTTTAACTGGCGCGTCACCAATCATTGATAGTAATTCACTTGGGTCAATACCATCTTGCTCGAGAAGGGCTTTATATTTCTCTAACTTCTCGCGTTTTTCTTGTTGCTGTTTTGCTTCTTCAGCCTGTTGGGCGAAACGTTCATCTAAAATGACTTTAAGTTTATTGTAGCTATCTTCTAATTGCTCAATTGATAATTCTTTTGTAGCAGCTTTAAGACTTCTTGCGTTTAAAAATACCTTAACGAAATCGCTCATGTTAATCCTATATATTTATTAGTATTGGTTAATCTACCCTAAAATATTAATTACTAAATAAAACTTGTCAATAAACTAAACTTAAATAAGCAATATAGTTTTTGATTTGCTACTTAAATTTTAAGCCTGTTTTGGTTGAATGCTCTGCGTGTTTAAGTATAATTCAGCGCTTAACGCTATATTGTAGAGGAGCGCTGGTCAAAAGTAGTGCAGAGTGGGGTGATTCCAATGATTCTGTATGAAAGGGGCCCGCGCCGAAGTAACGAGCATTATCAAAGCTAATTACTGGTGTCGGATTTAATAGATACGACACTGTCATAGTTCAACTATGGAGAGCTACAGAGTGAAAGCCTTTCGGCTTCTGGTCACTCAATTTGCTCTCTGAATTAAAAACAGAGAAAACATGCAAACCATTGCTTATACCGATTCATTTTTATCTATTCTTCCACCAGTGATTGCTCTGTTGGTTGCCCTAGCAACCAGACGTGTAATTATTGCACTTAGCTGCGGCATCATCACGGGTGCTTTATTGCTTAGTAACTTTTCTTTTGTAGATTCTGGCATTTATTTGTCACAGCTGGCGGCAGGCTTAGCTTGGGATGACGGTGCGCCAAATTGGTGGAACCTGCAAATCATTATCTTTTTGCTGCTACTAGGCGCGATGACTAGCTTAATGACCGCTACCGGGGCAACCTCTGCCTTTGCTGAGTGGGCTAAGAAGCGGATTAAAACTAAGCGTCACGCTACGGTAACCACCGCCTTGTTAAGCTTTGTGGTTTTTGTTGATGACTATTTCCACAGTTTAGCGGTGGGCAGTGTAGCTCGTCCGCTTACTGACCAAGTGGGAGTATCACGCGCTAAGCTTGCTTACTTGCTTGACTCAACGGCTGCACCAATGTGTGTACTTATGCCTTTATCCAGTTGGGGAGCTTACATTATTGCTTTGGTTGGTGGCTTGTTGGTGACTCATAACATCACCGACATCACGCCGCTGGCTGCGTTTGCCACCATGATCCCCTTAAATTTTTATGCCATTTTTGCATTGTTAATGGCCTTAGTGGTTGCTTACTTCAATATCAACATCGGCCCAATGAAACAGCACGAGAAAAATGCTGAGCAGGGTCAATTATTTGATGCGAAAAAGGGTATTCCTGCAGGCAGTGTAAATCATGATTTTGAAGCTGATAACGGCTCACCGCTTGGTTTAGTATTACCTATCACTATTTTAACTTTGGTTACTTTTGCCAGCTTTGTGATAACTGGATCAGCTGCCTTAGAAGAAGGACAAGCATTTAGCTTACTGGCTGCCTTAGAAAATACCGACGTGACTTTATCGCTGGTTACCGGCGGTGTTGTTGGTTTATTGATTAGCCTTGGTTTTGCCCTTAAGCAACAACTTAGCTTGGCTCAACTTGGCCATGCCATATGGGTTGGCGTAAAAGCGATGAGCCCGGCGATTCTTATTTTAGTTTTTGCTTGGTCTATTAGTGGCGTTATTGGCGACATGGAAACGGGCAAATACCTTGCCTCTAAGTTAGACGGCGCCATTAGCCCGAGCATGCTGCCAGTATTAGTGTTTGTATTGGCTGGCTTAATGGCGTTCGCAACTGGTACCAGTTGGGGAACCTTTGGCATTATGTTGCCAATTGCTGCTGATATGTCAGTAGCCAGTGATGTCAGCTTAATACTGCCTATGCTATCTGCTGTATTAGCGGGTGCGGTATTTGGTGACCATTGTTCGCCTATTTCAGACACCACCATTTTGTCTTCTACCGGTGCGGCATGTCACCATATCGACCATGTTGCTACTCAGCTTCCTTATGCTTTACTGGTGGCAAAAATAAGCATTGCTTGTTATCTAGTGATGGGAACGACTGGAAGTGTGATTATCTCATTAGCTGTTGGTCTGTTATTGTTTGCCATTACTATCGCAACTTTGTACCATCGCCAGCAAAATTCAGCTTTGGCATTAAGCAGTAAATAAACAAGGAACAGCGCAGTAAATGGCTTCACTACATTTTAAATATGCTGCAATGAACTCGGGTAAATCTACCCAACTCATTCAGGCACATTTTAACTACCAAGAGCGCGGTATGAACCCTTTGGCACTTATTCCGGCAATGGATACCCGCGATGGTGTGGGTACCATTAAAGCTCGAGTAGGTTTGTCGATGGCTGCCGAAACATTTTGTAAGCAGCAAGACTTGTTCGAGTTGGTTGCAGCTAAACATCAGCAGCATAAGCAAGATGTGGTGATTGTTGATGAAGGGCAGTTTCTTAGCAAAGCTCAGGTTTATCAACTGGCTAAGGTGGTGGATGACTTACATATCCCAGTGATGGTTTATGGCTTAAAAACCGACTTTATGGGTGAGTTGTTCGAAGGTGCTTATCATTTACTGTGCTTAGCCGACAAACTGGAAGAGCTTAAAACTATTTGCTGGTGTGGCAATAAAGGGCATTTTAATGCTCGTATTGATCAAAATGGCCAAGTTGTCAGTGAAGGGCAGCAAATAGAGATTGGCGGTAACGAGCGCTATGTGTCTTTATGTCGTAAGCACTTTATTCAAGGCAATGCTGGCGAGCATTAATCTTTTTTGGGGTGTTTCAGAGCGTCGTTACAGCGGCGCTCTGCTGATTTAAGCTCCATTAATACCACTTGAATGTCCTCTAGCTGTTGTAACAAACTCAATTTGCGTAGTTTTATACTGCCAATTAAACCTTCTACTTCCTTTCTGCTGCTTAACTTCGCGTCATATAAATCGAACAGCTCTTTTATTTCTTTTAAAGAAAAGCCTAAACGCTTGCCACGTAGTATTAGTTTTAGACGAAGTTTGTCGTGTTTGGAGTAAAGGCGTTTGCTGCCATCGCGAACCGGTTGCAATAAACCTTGGTCTTCGTAATAACGAATGCTGCGAGTGCTTATGGTAAATTCTTGCGCTAGTTCGCTAATAGAGTAGGGGGTAGGGTTATTTACCATGGCTGCCCTCAGTATGTGAATGGATACCTGAAGCGTGGGTTAATCTTATGCTTAGGTCAAGCAACCGGCACTTTGCCGGTTGCTAAACAAGATCTAGAAGCTGTGGTTGTATTGAATAGCAGCGATGTAAGCATCACCTTTCGATACAAACTCAACCCCTTCTTCATTGAATGAACCTTCTTTACCTTGAATGTAAGTAAAGCCGGTATCAATGCTGCCTTTCTCACTTAAATGGTAAGTAAAGCCAATGCCGTAGTTGTAACGATCATTGTCAGGGATACTAATGGTTTTGTGAGTGCGAGATGGGCTTTGGTCAAATGCCATACCAGCGCGCAGTTCCCAAGCTTGGTTTAGATACCAGGTACCACCAAATGATACGCGGTAAGAATCACTAAACTGCTCTTGTTTGTTTAGTACACTGCCAATGCCTTCTGAAGTTGCGTTAATTTCTTGGAAGGTACTCCAACCAGTCCATACATAGCTGTAGTGAACGGCAAAGGCGTCATTTAAGCGGTTATAACCTGATACTTCAAAAATGTCTGGCAGGTTAAGGGTTAGCTCGCCGCCAATGGTTTGTCCGCCGGTTCCGTATGGGTTATCACTTAGCCCTTCTGGAATGTCAGAGTGGTAGTCACCTTTAAAGTCTAAATCGACTTTAGAGCGGTAACTAATACCAAAGCGGTGATCTTCATTCACTTCCCACATACCGCCAACGTTCCAACCAAAGCCCCAGCCATCGCCTTCTAATGAGGCGGCAGTGCCGCTTGGTGGGAAAGGACCGCCAGTACCAAAGTTACGCACTAGCTTAGCAGTACCGTAAACTGCATTTAATCCAGCACCAATGCTAAATTGATCATTAATTCGGTAGGACACGTTGGGGTTTAGGTTAAGCGTAATCAACTCGGTTTGACCCGCCAATGCACCTGCGGCGTAATCCGAGGGGTAGTCGGTAGATAAGCCAAAGTTTGAGAACATGCCTACACCCCAGGCCCACTTGTCGCTAAGCGGTTGGATAAAGTAACCTGCAGGTACTGCTGCACCGGGCACTACATCGTTATTGGTTAAGGCTTGGTCTATTGAATCTACGCCTGTATTGCCTCTTACGTAAACGTCAGGGGCGATATAACTTAAAGCACCTGAGACCGCAATGGTGTCGAAGATCGACATTGCTGCAGGATTGCGTGCCATAACGGCAGCGTTGTCGGCAATAGCGGCTTCACCGGCAAACGAGCGGCCTAGCCCCGAAGCAGAGTGTTCTACTAGTTGAAAACCGGCTGCGTTTACATGGGCGGCAGTGAATGTAGCTGACGCGGCAAGAAGCGCGAGTGGCAATTTCCTTATCTTCATCGTTCCCTCTCTAATTACGGGGTTAAACGTTTAGTTATGTATGGTCTTAGCAAGAGCGCTGACCTCTGACCAGATTAAGAGTAAATAAAATATTTGTTAAGTGTTTGTTAATGCTTTATGTCAAAAGTTGGAGCTGCTGCACAAAAGTTAAACACTTGTTTGATCTTGGTGAGCGAAGAAATATAAATGATTGTTTCGAAACATCAAGCGGGATTGTTGAGCTTTATTGCTAGTTCACAAACAAAAAAATCAACTCCCATTGATAAGACAATAGGAGTTGACTTTATTTTAATTAAATCAGATAGATTGAGTTAAATCTGCGGTGAGCGTATCAAGTGCTTTTTCAATAGGTTCGTTACGTTCACCCACCACCACAAGGTTGGCATTAGATAGTTTAGAAACCATCCCGTGCATCTTTTTATCGGCAAAGCTTTCAACCGCTTGCAACTCGGTGGATTTAGGCACTACAAACACATTTATGTTTGAGCCCATTTTTCCTTTCATAATCATATGAAAAGCTGGAGCACCTGCATAAGCACAGTGGTTAACATAAACTACATCGCCGGGTAGCTGGTCAAAGCTTGCGCCATAACGGGCTAACTTGGCATTAATGGTTTGTAAGTTAGGTTGCTCATCGACACCGCTGGTGAAGGGCATTTCATGATAGACATGCTCTAGAGCCACTTGTCCCATATCTGTATGGCCTGCGGGCAGTTGCCAATTAACTAAGCTAAAACTTAAACCCACTACAAAGGCAATTGACGCAGCCATAGCAATATGTACTCGGGTTTTGCGGCGGTATTCCAGTTGTGAATCGTCGAAGCTTTGGCTAAGTATTAATCGCTCAGCTAGGGCGTCGGGCACATCTACGTTTAGTGCTTGCTCTAGCTTAGATTCAAACTGCTGCATCTCGTCATACAGTTTTTTATTTTTAGGTGTGCGCGTTGCTTCCTGTATAAGCGTATCGCTACGCTCTCGAGGATTGGTATACAACTGACGGCGAAATTCTAGCTCATCCATTGCTTTGTCCTCGTTCTTGGTCATTATCTAGGGCTTCTTTGAGCTGATTTCTTGCTCTAAAAAGCCGTGTCATTACTGTGTTTTTATTTAGCTCTAACATATCGGCAATCTCATCACCGCTAAATCCACCTATCACTTGGAGTAGCAGCGGTTCTTTATATTCAGGTGCCAGCTTATCTATTTGGCGGCGCAACCATTCATTTTCAATTTGTTGCTCGGTAGATGTAGCATTTACATCGGCAACTGAATGATCCTCGATATCCACCAAGTTAAACTGTTTTCGCTCGAAGCGACGGGCGTTTTCTCGGCGAAGAATGGTAATTAACCATGCCTTAGCTGCCTTTTCATCTTTAAGGCTGTCGAGTGAACGCCAAGCTCTAAGAAAGGTTTCTTGAACTATGTCTTCGGCGATATGCTTATCCTTTACTAGCCAGTAGGCGTAACGGTAAACATCCTTATTGTAAGCCTGTACTAGGGCTTCATAACGTTTTTGTTTTGCTTCCATATCCGACATGACCGAGTCGGTTTGGTTTTTCTTTCGAAAAAAATCAACAACCATGTAATTTCCTAGATAAAACGTAGAAGGCTAATCTGTTATGATACGCATCAAAGAGACCGTACTTGGTCTATGGTACACACTATACACCTGATTTCGCTTTGGTTTAGATTGATGAGTTATAACTAAGGCCTGTTGTAAATGAAAGGAAAATAGATGAAAACTAAGTTAGAAGAATCTAAAACTTGTTGTTGTGTTGATGTTGGTGCCGTTATCGACGGTGAAGAGTGTACAGCACAAGTTGAAGAAGTGTTTGCCGAGCAACAACAAGCCGAAACCCGTTTGAACCTGTTGGTAGAAAAAGCGCGTAAAGCTGAATCGGATCCTTGTGAGATTAGCAGCGAGATTAGCGCTGTTGAAGGCGGCGTTAAGCTGGCTGCTTCGTTTACTTTTTGTTGCCAAGCAGAAAGCCTAATCTTCCAACTAGGCTTAAACCGCTAAACACGCTGTTGTAAGTTATGGATTGAGCGAGGAGAGCGCTGCTTCTCCTTGCTCTTTTTTATTTTGAAACTGCTTCTTTAAGACTTGGCATCGCTCTAAAAACGCCATTAAATCAAAATCTTCTTTTGCTTCGCTAGCCCAATTTGCGGCGCTAATTTCTTTATGTAAGTTGTGAAAGCTATCGCTTAGCTCTTGCTTGGTAAGCCACTTTCCTAAAGCTTGTTCTGCCAGTTGCATTTGACCGCTGTTACATGCGGCTGAAAACTGCGACCAATAATTATCATCTAAAGTTGCTACCACATCGTTTTGCTCCACTTGAGTCTTCGCGGTAGTTGTTACTTTTTTGCGTTTAATTACCCACACTAATAGCGCCATTGTGATTAGCCACGCTAAGGCGAAAAACCAAGTCCATAAGGAGGTGCTAGGTTTTTCTATCACTTCGGGAGCAATATCTTGATTACTGCTGAGGGTTTGCAGCTGTTGGCTAACCGGTGCGGCCACCACGGTAATAGTGCGCGGAGCAATATCTGCACTGGCTTGTTGGTCTTTGCTTAAATCCCACCATGGTAGCGACCAACCAGGCAGAGTAAGTTCGCCTTCGTTTACCGGAATGATCGCGACATTAAGGCTGCGCTGCGCAAATACAATACCGTCTTTCACAATGGTGCGGTCTTGGTAAGCTTCTGGGTAAACCCGGAAATCTTCTCCGTAATCTATATCTATTTCCGGAAGTTGCTCTTCGGTAATGCCAGCAATGGTTAGGTTAATGATTCTGGTAAATGCTTGACCTTGCTGGTAGTCACTTTGCAGCGGTTGAATCTCTTCATATAGCAATAGGTCGTTAGATGGCAGCCACCTGCCAGGGAAACTCGCTGGCGGGGCTTTTACTTCTAGAGATAGGGTTTGTGCGGCAATGTCTACTGGTCGAGCACGGCGGTTGATGTCGTTAGCTAAACCGCTAAGTCGCGGACCTCTTACTTCAAACTCACCGGCTTTTTCTGGTGTGAGTAACCAATGGCGGGTGAGGGTGCGATACCGCTTGCCGTCAATTACTTCTAAGTCTTGTTTGTCATCACCCAGCTTTTCTATTTTGGCGCCTAACATACTGGGCGCGATGATATTGGCTTGGTCTAGGCTGTTAGCGACCCAAATCTTGGCGGTGTAGGTAACTGGCTGACCAATGTAAACCTCGGCATTATCTAGGCTTACTTCCATGCGAACCTGATCTTTGCTTGGCTCAATGGCTTCAATAACTTTAGCTTTTAGTTGAATAGGTGTTGTGTTTTGCCCACCAATGTTAAAACTAGGAATCAGGTAGTTACCTTCTTCACGCACTAACAAAGTTGTGGTCCAGCGCGTTTGAGTTGATGATTCACCATTGATGCTGGTGTGTTGGCGGCTAGTTGAAGTACTGCCTACTACAAACTTTTGCCTTAACAACACCGATGAGTCAAATTCACTGGCCGCCAAGGTATCGTCAGCCACAATTTCTAGCGTAAAGGCTTGTCCAACTGCTACAGGGTTTTGACTAACCGAAGCGGTAACTTTAGTCGTGGCATAAGCATTAAAGCTAAGTAAAAGAATAAAAAATACACTAAGCGCTTTCACTTACCAGTTCTCCTGATTACTAGGCTGACGACGTCGTTTTTGATATTCAAGATACATTTTATTGCGAAGCAACAAACTAGGGTCATTAGGCAGATCTTCGAGCCATTTCTGTAACTCTTCTTGGTCACTCGGTTCACCTTGCGAGTTATTGGCTTGAGCGCTTTGCTCAGGCTCTTGTTCTTCATTTGACTGTTCTTCGCCGGCTTGTGCCTGTTGTTGCTGTTCAGACTCTTGCTCTTGCTCTGACTGTTGCTCAGAAGGCGACTGTTGGTCTTGATTCTCTTCTGCTTGGGAATCGTCCTGCTGTTGGTCACCTTGTTGTTGAGATGAGTCCGACTCTGATTGCTCATCAGAATCGCTAGAATCTTGTTGCTCTGACTGTTGCTGGTTTTGTTGCTGTTGTTCTAACAGCTCTTCAACTAATTTCTTATTGTGTTGAGCGGCAGGGAAGTCATTTTGTAGTTCTAAGGCTTGCTCATAGGCTTCTATAGCTTGTTGATAATCACCAAGTTGAGCATGAGCATTTCCTTGGTTAAACCACCCATTGGCACTGCTATCTTGAGCAAACAGCGCTTGCGCCTCTTGATAGTTACCTGCTTTGTATAAAGCTGAGGCTTTCCAACTTGGGTCGGTAAACAGCTCAGCAGCTTCGCCGTAACGTTCTTCTTCGAAAGCTTGTTGTGCTTGTTGAGCTTGATTTGTCCACACCGAGTTAGCCAGAGCGGGCTTTGGTAGGGCAAAAATGCTAACACATAAACTAACTAGCAATAGCTCTGCGCGGCGCACGCTATTTAGTAGCATCAACAAAATAAAAGGCAGCAGATAAAAGCCAATATCTTTTCTCACCTGCGCTTGTTGATTGCTTTGTTGTTCGCTATCAAAATTGCGGCTACGTAAGGAGCTCAGTTTCTCAATATCGCTATTATCAGCACTAATCAGCTGGCAAATACCGCCGGTGTTTTGGCAAAGGGGCAGGAAGTTATCTGCTTCTAACTTAGCAATAACAATGCTGCCATATTGGTCTTTTAGCATGCTGCCATCTTCTAGAGGGATCGGCGCGCCATCTTTGGTGCCTAATGCCAACATCGAGAACCGTAAATTGTGCTGTTGTAAACTGCTTAGGCTAAGTTGCATTTGTTGCTCACTCAGCCCATCGCCAATCACTACAACATCACCTTGCGCGTAGCCGGCTTGTTTTATTAGTTCGGCAGCTTGCTCAATGGCGAGGTTTAGGGCTGAGCCGTGAGCGGGCATTAACTCTGGTTTAAGGTGGGGAACCAGGTTGGCGAGGGTATTGGTATCACTACTTAAGGGGCTAAGTACAAAGGCATCACCGGCATAAGCAATAAGGGCTGTTTCACCGTCTTTCCATTGTTCTAGTAGATCGAGCGCTTTGTATTTTGCCAGCTCAACCCGGTCGGGCTTTACGTCGCGCGCGCGCATTGAATAAGACATGTCCATGATTAACACTCGTGCCGAGCCTTCGCGGTAGAGCGGCACATTGTCACTAATGATACTGGGGCCGCTTAGGGCGAATAAAATCAAGGTAAATAGAGCCGCCAAAGACCATTGAGATTGTTTGCTTTGTTTTGGCGACTCAACCAAGTATTTTGCAATGCCTGGACTAAGCAACTTGCTCCAAGCCGACTGTTCACGCTGCTGCTTTTTAATCAATAGCAGCAAGAGTAGCGGGCTTAGCAAGAGCCATTCTGGGCGCAGTAAACTTATATCAAACATTACTGGCCTCCCGGTTAAAGCGGCGCACTAACAGCGGGCTAGCTAAACTGGCCATTAGCAACAAACTGGCTAGAGCAAGCGGCCAATAATACAGCTCGTATTGTGGTCGGTAATATTGTTGGGCCTCGGAGATAGGGTTTAAGGCATTTATTTCCTGATAAATTTGCGATAATTCCTCAGTGCTGCGAGCACGGTAATATTGCCCTCCAGTCATTTCTGCGATGCGAATTAACGCGCCTTCATCTAAGTCTTGCGAAGGGTTAATCTTACGAGAGCCAAATAAGGTTTGCTGATAAAGCTCGTCGGCACCTACACCAATGGTATAAATCACCACCTGATGTTTGGCAGCCATCTCTGCCGCTTGCATCGGGTCTACCGAGCCCGAGGTATTTTGACCATCGGTCAGCAAGATTAAGATACGTTGTTCTGCGGGGTGGTTCATTAGCTGTTTTATGCCAAGACCAATGCCTTCGCCAATGGCGGTTCTATCACCCACTAAACCATGCACTAGCTCTTTTACTTGAATCAGTAAACTGTCTAAATCAAAGCTTAATGGGCTGGCTAAATAGGCGTGGTCGGCAAATAGAATCATGCCTAAGCGGTCGCCACGGCGCTGCTCAATAAACTCACTAAGCAAAATCTTGAGAGCGGTTAATCGGTCAACGGCTTCACCGTCAACTTGCATGTCTTTAATCTGCATACTGCCCGACATATCAACTGATAATAGTAAGTCGCGGCCTTGCTCGTTAAGGCCTTGCACTTCATCGTCTAGCCATACTGGGCGCGCTAGCGCAGTAATACACAAACACCACACTAGCCATTTAAAGCCAACCTTAAGCGGACTATTGGTTTGTTCTAACGCTGCTTGTGCTTGAGTAAAGGGTAAACTGCTGTTAACTAATACTTCACTTTGCTGCTGCTTGGTTTGGCTAAACTTCTCCACTAGCCAAAGCACTGGAAGTAGCAAGAATACATAAGGCCAGACAAACTCAAACATCTGCGCCTCCTTTATTGGCGCTACTTGCTTGCAGCATCTTGTCTTGCTGTTTTGGATTGAAGCCAAACAGGCTGGCTAGATTAAGCGGCGGCCTTACTTGCTTAATCCATTGCTCTGCCAATTCGATACACTGTTGGTTTGAATCTGCAGGTTCTGCAGCATACAAGGCTTGCTGCCAAGCACTGCGTTGTTCAGCAAAAGCAGTCGAGTTTGTGCTGGAAGTGCTATCTAAAAAAGCTAACCAGTCTTCACCACCTAATGACGCAACTTGCTGGCGCGGGTAATAACTTAAGGCTAGGCGTTTCATTAATAGGTTAAGTTCCGCCAAGTTCATTGTGTGTTGTTTTAGCGTTTGCATGGCTTCGCGACGTGGTTTGTCTAGCTGCCAATAGCGCCAGCTTACAAACATCAGCACTACTAAGCTAACTATTACCAGCAAGCCGAGTAGCCACCAACCTATGGCGGGTAAGGCGGTTTCATAACTGGCGGGTAAAATAATGTCTTTTAGATCTGCTAAAGGATTTGTTTGCTCAGGCATAGTCCTGCCACTCTAAGGCTGTTGAAAAATGCTGATGAGGAATACGCGCCTGCTGTAACATCTGTTGAATGTGTTGCTGCCGCTGTTTGGCTAAGCGCATAAACTGCTGCCTAAACGCTTTGCTGTCGGGTTGCAAATATCCCTCGCTATTTCCATTGCTTACTTGCAGTTGCATTGCGGTGTTTGCCTTGGGCAGTTGTTGCTCTAAGGGGTCGCTAATTTGCCAAGCGAAAACTTGGTTGTGGCTAGCTAAGCGTTGCAAGTGCAAAGCCGCGGCGCTGTCAAAGTGGTAAAAGTCACTGATTAAATGCACTTGATAGCCGGTTTTAACTAATTGGCATAAAGTCTCAAGGTTATGAGTCGGTGAACAATCTTGCAGTTGCTGCTGAGCCAGAGCCGCAAATTGTTGGTTATGCACTTCCACGATGCTTTGTAGCTGGGCTAGCCAATGGGTTTTACTGGCTGCAGGTTTTTGGTTGTGGGCTTGTTCACCTAGGTGAAGGGTTAAGGCCACACGCTCGCCAAGTTGCTGTGCATTCCAACCTAAACAAGCAGCCAATTCGCTAGCAAACACTGATTTAAGTTTGTCGCCACTGCCAAAGTACATCGAATGTGATAAATCAAGAAAGATAAACACTGGATGTTCGCGGTCTTCTCGAAACAACTTGGTATGGGTTTTACCGGTGCGCGCAGTCACTCGCCAGTCGATGCAGCGTATGTCATCTCCCGGTTGGTAATGACGTACTTCGTCAAACTCCATGCCACGCCCACGTACCTTGCTTAAGCGGTTACCATGGCGGCTACTGCTTACTTGGCGCCAAGGAGGCATATTTAAATGAATGGCGCGCGCTTCTATCAACTGCTCAATTTGTAAACTGACTGGCGATTGGCGACTAATGGTATCCATTAGGCAAAGGCCACCAATTCAAGCAAACGTTGGATAACTGCATCGGCCTGAATCCCTTTTGCTTGCGCTTGATAGCTTAACAATAAACGATGGCGCAATACTGGGTAAGCAAGCTGTTGAATATCTTCTGGGCTAACAAAGTCTCGTCCATCAAGCCATGCTTTAGCACGCGCAGCGCGGGCTAGGGATATGCTGGCACGCGGGCTGGCACCAAATTCTAGCCATTGACTAAATTCGTCGGTATAGCGCTCGGGCTGGCGAGTGGCTACCACTAAATCAACGATATATTGATTTAACTGCGGCGCAATATGTACTTCCATAATGGCTCGGCGCAGGGCAAACAGTTTTTGTTGAGTGAGCGGCTCTGGCTGACGTAAGTGCACTTGCTTGGCTTCACGTTCAGTAAGCTGCAGAATTTTGAGTTCGTTTTCTGCATCAGGGTAGTTCAAACACAGCTTGAACATAAAGCGGTCGAGCTGGGCTTCGGGAAGCGGGTAGGTGCCTTCTTGCTCAATCGGGTTTTGGGTTGCCATTACCATAAACAGTTTAGGCAACTGGTAGCTGCTACTGCCAACGGTGATCTGTTGTTCGGCCATGGCTTCAAGTAAGGCCGATTGCACTTTAGCTGGGGCGCGGTTAATTTCGTCCGCCAATACTAAGTTGTGAAAAATAGGCCCTTTCTGAAAGCTAAAGCTGGCAGTCTCTGGGTGAAACACATCGGTACCGGTTAAATCGGCGGGCAATAAGTCTGGGGTGAACTGGACTCGATGAAAATCACCTTCTATACATTCCGATAGTGCTTTAACCGCTCGGGTCTTAGCAAGGCCTGGAGGACCCTCTACTAATATGTGCCCGTCGGCTAATAAAGCGATAAGTAATTGATTAATAAATTCAGTTTGGCCAACTATGCTTTGGTTAAGGTAATCTCTAATGGCCGATAGTGTGTTGTTACTCATTTGATCCTCTGAATTGTTCATCGCATGCGGATGATAAAACACTCTTCAGTTAGGCTCAAAAAATTTCCTTTAAATTTGACGGCTTACTACTAGTTTTAATCGCTTGTTTGAATTATGTGAAGAAATGGTTAATATAAAGCTTATGAGGTCTGACCTCTTAACTCGTTAAGGATAAATTGAATGCACCAACAACAATCTTTACAAACGGCGAATGGCGCACGCATAGCAGTAGTTGCGGGTTTGCGTACGCCATTTGCGCGTCAAGCCACAGCCTATCATGATGTTCCAGCCGTAGACCTTGGGAAAATGGTGGTTAATGAATTAATTAAGCGTGTAGATCTAGACGTGAAAGAGATTCAACAACTGGTATTTGGTCAAGTGGTACAAATGCCTGCAGCGCCAAACATTGCCCGTGAAATTGTTTTGGGTACTCCCCTAGATGTGTCTACTGATGCTTATAGTGTTTCTAGGGCTTGTGCTACTAGTTTTCAAGCAACGGTTAACGTGGTTGAGTCCATTATGGCTGGCACAATTGATTGTGGTATTGCTGGTGGTGCAGATTCATCTTCAGTGTTACCTATTGGAGTGAGCAAAAAGCTAGCTCGCAGTTTACTTGAGCTATCTAAAGCCCGCAGTGCAGGGCAGCGTTGGAATATTATTAAAAAGCTAAGAATTAAAGACTTGGTGCCGGTTCCACCGGCAGTGGCTGAGTACTCTACAGGTATTTCCATGGGACAAACCGCTGAGCAAATGGCCAAAACGCACGGCATTAAACGCGCCGACCAAGACAAGTTAGCTGCACGTTCACATCGCTTAGCGCATCAGGCTTGGGAAGAAGGTAAGTTGGACGACGAAGTAATGACTGCTTACCCAGAGCCTTTTAAAACCTCTATTAGCCGTGACAACAATGTGCGCGGTGACTCAAGTGAAGAGAAACTGGCCAAACTAAAACCCGTATTCGACCGCAAGCATGGTTCGGTAACTGCCGCTAACGCTACACCGCTTACCGATGGTGCCGCCGCGGTATTGCTTATGCGAGAAGACAAAGCCAAAGAGCAAGGTTTGCCGATTTTAGGTTACATAAAAAGCTATGCTTTTGCCGGTATCGACGTGTGGGAAGACATGTTAATGGGGCCTTCTTATGCCACGCCTATCGCATTAGACCGCGCGGGTATCACTTTGCAGGATTTAGATTTAATTGAAATGCACGAAGCCTTTGCCGCGCAAACCCTAGCCAATGTGAAGATGTTTGCTAGTGATGAATTTGCACAATCCATTGGACGAGACAAAGCCTTGGGTGAAATTGACATGGAGAAGTTTAACGTAATGGGTAGCTCAATTGCTTATGGTCACCCCTTTGCTGCCACTGGCGCACGAATGATTACGCAAATGCTTAACGAACTGCGTCGTCGCGGTGGTGGTTTAGGTTTAACCACTGCCTGTGCGGCAGGTGGTTTGGGCGCGGCAATGGTTTTGGAGGTTGAATAATGGAACAGCAAACTTTCACCTTAACGATTGAAGAGAATGTTGCGCTGCTAAAAATTGATGTACATGGTGAAACCATGAACACCTTAAAAGCTGAATTTGGCCCCGAGCTGGATGCCATATTGGATGACCTTGCTTCTCAGTCTCAACTTACTGGTATGGTGGTGCATAGCGGAAAGGCTGATTCGTTTATCGCCGGCGCTGATATTGGCATGCTTGATAGCTGTGATACAGCCGCCGATGCGCAAAAGCTCTCACAAGACGGACACAAAGTTTTCGCCCGCTTAGCTAAGCTACCGTTTCCGGTTATTGCTGCTATTCATGGCCCGTGCTTAGGTGGCGGTTTAGAAGTCGCCTTAGCCTGTGATTATCGAGTATGTAGTAACGATGATAAAACCAGCCTAGGCTTGCCTGAAGTACAACTTGGTCTGTTACCCGGTGGCGGTGGTACTCAACGCTTACCAAAGCTAGTTGGTATTCAAAAAGCCTTAGAGATGATGCTTACTGGCAAACAGTTACGCCCCAAGCAAGCCCTAAAAAGTGGCTTAGTGGATGAGATGGTACCAAACAGCGTGCTGCTAGATGTTGCCAAGAAGTATGCTGGTAAAGCTAAACGTAAACCAAAACCTAAACTAAGTACCATTTCAAAGTTATTGGAAGGTAACCCGGTTGGTCGTAATGTGTTGTTTTCTCAGGTAACCAAGCAAACCATGAGTAAAACGCGTGGGAATTACCCAGCGCCTAACGAAATCATTGCCTGTGTTAAAGCCGGGATTGAGAAAAACACCGAGGCCGCTTATCAAGAAGAAGCCAAGCGTTTTGCCGACTTAGTGAAAAGTCCTGAGTCAGCAGCGTTGCGCGGCTTGTTTTTTGCGTCGAATGAACTGAAAAAAGAAAGTTTGTTTGAAGGCGTGTCGCCACAAAAAATTAATCAAGTTGCAGTTTTAGGTGGTGGTTTAATGGGAGCGGGCATTGCTTTTGTGTCGGCGACCAAAGCTAAAGCACAAGTTCGTATTAAAGATATTAGCGAAAAGGGTGTGTTAGGCGGCCTAAATTACGCCTATAAGTTGTTAGATAAAAAGCGTAAACGCCGATTTATTACCAATGCCCAGCTGCAGCAGCAAATGAATAACATTACCGGCGGAACAGACTTTGTTGGCATGCAAAATAGCCAAATTGTGGTGGAAGCAGTATTTGAAGATTTAGCGCTTAAGCAACAAATGGTGGCTGATATTGAAGCCAATTGTAATCAAAAAACGATTTTTGCCAGCAATACCTCTTCACTGCCTATTGGGCAAATAGCGGCTAAAGCCGAGCGCCCAGAGCAAGTGATTGGTCTGCATTACTTTAGTCCAGTAGAAAAAATGCCTTTGGCTGAAATTATTCCGCATGCTGGCACTAATGAGCAAACCATTGCCGATACGGTAGAGTTTGCTCGTAAGCAAGGTAAAACTGCGATTGTAGTGAAAGATGGCGCAGGCTTTTATGTAAACCGTATTCTTGCGCCTTACATGAATGAAGCCGCCATGTTGTTGCTAGAAGGGCAAAGCATAGAGCACTTAGACAAAACCTTGTTGGATTATGGTTTTCCTGTAGGGCCAATGACCTTGCTTGATGAAGTTGGCATTGATGTCGGTTCTAAAATTGCCCCTATTTTAGAAGCTGAGTTAGGTGAGCGCTTTAAAGCGCCAGATGCATTTGCCAAACTTATCGATGACAAGCGTTTAGGTAAGAAAAATGGCCGTGGCTTTTACTTATACGGCAAGGGTAAAAAAGCCAAAGCTAAGCAAGTTGACGAGAAGGTGTACTCAGTACTGGGTGTTACACCTAAAACCTCACTCGATGCAGCTACCCTGTCTAAGCGTTGTGTTTATATGATGCTTAATGAAGCAGCGCGCTGTTTAGATGAAGGGGTTATACGCAGTGCGCGAGATGGTGATTTAGGCGCTATTTTCGGTATTGGTTTCCCGCCTTTCTTAGGTGGACCATTCCGCGCGATGGACAGCATCGGAGTCGCTACTTTGGTAAAAGAGCTGCAAGCGATGGAGTCAAGTTACGGAGAACGTTTTAAACCCTGCGAAGCCTTAGTAACGATGGCTGGACAAGGTGAAAGCTATTACGCTTAAGCTGTAAAGCAAGTCTAACAAAGCCAAGGTGAATTATTCGCCTTGGCTTTAGTCTAAATAAGACATTTCTGTTACTATCTGCCACCTTGTCTGTATTAGAGCGAGTAGTATGTTTTTCGTTTTGTTGTTTTCAGCCTGTTTTGGCCTATTTTTCTATATTGAAGCCATTAAGTTTTCTTTGCCGCGTTGGCGTTGGACCGTGGCTGGCTTGTTATTTGGCCCGCTATGTATGCCGCTACTCTGGACTCACCAAAAGCTTAACGTGAAGCGCAGCCAAGGTTTCAACGATTGCCGTATGAAAGCCTAGCTCCTGAGTAAATAGGTACCGAAACACAGCCTCGCTAGTTGTAGCAATAAATCGCTGAATCACTCTGAAATTCACTACGGCTGTTAATTATCCGAACTGTTTCTAAATGATGAGTATTTAAAGGCTCCGGCTGCTGCTCGCTTGCTCCATGGTTGTAAACAATCACCCGGTCTCGCTGCTTACTTTTTAAGCTCATCATAAATCGAACCAAGTCAACGCGTTCAAGCTGTTCAATACATTCTGCGGCACGCTGGCGTTGCCTAAAGGTTAAATCTTTATTGCCTATGCTTACCCAAAAACGCTGGGCGCGGGTGCGCATATTACTTTCGCGCTCGAGTATTTGTGCAATAAGCCCTTGTTTGCTTTGTTGCCATTGCGCATCGCTTAGCTCAAACATCAGTACAGGAAATTCGTCTAAAAAGTCATTAATAGCATTAAGCAATGTTTGTGGTTGTCCATGGGGAGATTGCACATAGAAAATAATGCCAGGGTGGCGGTTAAGCGGCAGATTACCAGTACCTACGATGTAACCCAGTTGCTGCTTGGTGCGTAGTTCATTGAAAAAGGTTGAGGTCATTATGTGGTTACTTAAGGTAAACAAGGCAATGCTCTCTGGGCTTAAGTCTCGGCTTTGGTAATAAATCATCAGTGCCGAATCATTTTGTTGGCTGTCAACTTCGTAGAGCAAGCTTCCTTGATCTTTAATGCTAATTAGCTTTCTAGGTGTTTCCTTAGATGGGCTGGTATCGGGTGAAATCTCCTGTTGAATAAATTCACCCAGTTCAGCAATTTTTGGCTCCGACCAATTGCCGTAGGCCAGCATCTCAATGTGAATATTCTGGTAAAGCTTGGCCACAAAATCGGGCAGCTCTTCTAGCTGAACGTCTTCCAGGGCCTCAAGTAAGGCGCTAGGCGGCGGATTATTGGGTTGCAGTAAAGATGTAAGTTCGCTAAACAATTGCGAAATCGGCTTTACTTGCATCTGGTTTTGCCAATGCTTAGCCAGTTGCTGTTTGATTATGCCAAAGCGCTTACGCTCAAAATGACCAAATAAACGGTTATTCATAATCATTTTAAGCAGTAATATTTGCTTATCACTAAAACCAGATAAATGCAGAGTGTAGCCGCCTTGATGGGCATACAACTGATAGGACATACCGGCGATTTCGGCTTGGTAAGTCATTTCACTTAAGTGATCTAACATTAGCTCTACCATTAGGCGGGTGCAGACGATATTTCTCACCGAGGCGACTGCATGCTTTGAATCTACAGACACATACAAATGCCCTTTGGGCACTCTAAACTCCGGTTCATTGCTAAACCACAAACGAAAACCAGGCTTGTCGAGTATTAGCCGAGGTTCGGCTTCTTGTTCTTGAGCTTCAACCAAAGGCGAAGGGTTAAACGACAAAAATGGGTTGCTGGCAGGTAACTTCAAGCTTTCTAATTCGTTCGGCGACTGCCAACGTTTAATGCGCTCCGGCTCTATTTTTTTTACCGAGTAGGGCGTGTGGTACCACTTAGCAACTTTATCTCCTTTAACATTGGGGGAGACTAAAGTAATCCTCATTCGCTCTGGCACTATTTGTTTCAAGCATTGCGATATAAGTGCCTGATCGTAGTTCTCCATGGCGTAATCACCATAAATAACATCTTCGGGCGGATAGTGTTGCAAGTTAATGGCGAGGTGGGAGACCAAGTCGATTGCGCGTGATTTCTCTTGATAGAGAAAAGCGCGTTCAAATACTTGTTGTTTTTCACTGTAGCGCCACGCTTGTAAGCCGTGTTGGCGAATCATCTCCAAGTAACTAAAGCTAGCATCAATGATTGAGTCTATGCAGTTCAAGCCTTCATCGGTTAAGGAGTAACTGATGCAAAAGTCTTTGAAATTACTGCCGTTGACACCGCCACCCGCAGCCATAGAGTTCACTAAACCAGCGTGGCGTAGTAAAGCAACTAAACTACCTGGCCCTTCATAACCTAAAATATGGGCAATATAAGTTAACGGCTTTTGCTTATACAGAGAGTCCATGTCGCCAAAGCCGAATGACAAAGTGAGTTTCTTAAGATCTTTAACTGGTTGAATATGTGTCTCTAATGCTAAGTGCTCTGGCAAATAAAAGGGCGCTATTTGAGGTTTATTAACCGCTACCTTTGGCACTGCAGCAAAAAGTTGACGCACGTGAGCTTCGTTTTGGTCAAGTTCATGTGGGCTTAATACCGCTAAGGACATTAAGTCAGCTGAATAGTGCTGTTGATAAAAGGCAATCAGATCGTCACGAATTAAGCTGTCACCGTCACTAAGGGTATCTAAACTGCCTACCGAAAACTGACTAAATGGGTGCTCGGGGTTTACGGTTTCTTTATGCACCTGATAGATGCGGCGAACGTCGTCTTTAATTTTGAGTTGGTACTCAGAATTTACCGCTTGGCGCTCGCGCTCTACTAATTCGGGATTAAAACATGGGCATATGAAAAACTGACTGAAACGATCTAGGGCTTCATCAAACCATTCGTTATCGATATCAAAATAGTAATTTGTGTGCTCGGTACCAGTCCATGCGTTATTGCTGCCCCCGTGGCGATTAATGAAACTTTGGTACTCTCCAGCTTTGGGGTAAGAGTCGGTACCCAAAAAAAGCATGTGCTCTAAAAAGTGAGCCAGCCCTTCACGGTGTTTAGGATCGTCAAAATGGCCAATGTTTACCGCCAGTGAAGCAGCCGACTTTTGCGCTGATTCATCATGAACTAACAAGACCTTAAGACCATTGTCTAATGTTATGTAACGATATTGTTTTGGATCGTTAGGGCTAGTGCGCAAGGCAACATTCCTTGTTTATGTCGTTAGTATGATTATCAGTCGCTTAACTTGGTCTTGCAAACTCTGATGGATGTTTTGTGGCATATCAATTAAATTAGCAGCCAAAATTAGTAAGCTTAAGCGTTTAACGCGTCTCAATTATTAAGAAGAGCCCTTTTATGCAAGTATTTATCATGCGTCATGGTGAAGCCGAAATGTTCGCTGCTAGCGATAGCGAGCGAGCACTCAATCAGTCTGGCTTAAATGAAGTAGGTAAAATGGGGGCTTATCTAGCCGACAAACTACCGCAATTAGATTATGTATTAGTTAGTCCATATTTGCGTGCCCAGCAAACTTGGCAAGGTTTGGCTAAAAGCTTACCTGAGGCTGTAAAAGTGATTGAGCTGAATGAGCTTACTCCTTCTGGTGATGAAGTTGCCGTGGTGAGCTTAATTAATGAGCTTGCCTTAGAGCAGCCACAAGGCAGTTTATTGGTGGTATCTCATTTGCCTTTGGTGGGCTTTATTGTAGAAGGCTTAGTGGCAGAGGCTGGTGCTCCTTTATTTAGCACCGCTGCCGTAGCTGAGCTTCAGGTTGGCCAAGAAAACAGGTTTATCTCCCTGCAGCATCCAGTCACTTTGTAACAAAACCAGCTATTAAACTAGCTAAAGTTTGTATGGTGGTGTTTTACTCTAGATCTCAAAGGTTCCCAGTTTTTTGTGCTTTTGAGATCTTCTTCGCGGAACCGTAAATTGCCGCCGATTTGTTTAGGGTTCGCCTAAGTCTCCCTGTAATATTCGTTTTGTCAAAACAGCAGTGGACATAACGAATGAAGATATTTTCGCGCTATTCTCCGGTAAAAATTGCCCGTTACGTTAAAGCGTTTTTCAAAGGACGCTTGTATATTCAAGGACGAGGGGCATACGAGTTCAAAAATGGTAAATTAGAAACGTTGGCTAATCACAAAACCACTAAGCACCGGCAAACAGTGGCAGAAGTTAATCAACATATCGACGAATTCAAGAATAAAGCCGCCTAAACTAAGCGCTTTATTTTGAAAATAGAAACCACTCTTCGGAGTGGTTTTTTAGTTTGGGGAGCTGATTAATATCAGTAAAGCGCTAGAGCCACCATGCACTTTGGGCGCTTGGTGAAAAGCTAATACCTCGGGGTGCTGCGCAAGCCATTGAGGCACTTTAGTTTTGAGTATTTGTTGGCCATGGCCATGCATAATTGAAGCAATATGATAATGCTGCTGTTTGCATTCAACAATTAAGGCAGCAATTTCTTGTTTGGCTTGCAGTTGCGTTAGGCCATGTAAATCCAGCATGATCTCAGGCGAGTAATCACCACGCCTTAGTTTTTTTAGTTCATAGGGATCACATTCATCACTTTGCCAACGCATTGGGCCTTCGTCGGGGAGTAAAGGGTGGTACTCGTCTGAGAAGAAGAATTGACTATTATTTAGCGCTGCTCGTTGTTGTTTTTCCCTTTGTTGGCTTTTTTGCTTGATTCGAGTGGGCTCAAGACTTATTTTATCTTGTTTTATCTGGCGAACGCCTTTGAGCGCTTCTTTGAAAGCAGCGAAATCTTCGTCAGTTGGTTTTTTCATCTTTTATTATCAGTTGTGCCTGAAGCCATATAGTGGGTGATTGTACTTAATCTGGAGGCCAAATTGGAAAAGATATTTATCGAAGAAGCAATCGATGAGCTACATACTATTCAAGATATGATCCGCTGGGCGGTGAGTCGATTTAATGCTTCTGGCGTTTTCTATGGTCATGGAACTGACAACGCTTGGGACGAAGCGGTGCAACTTATTTTGCCTAGTCTTCATTTACCTTTGGATGTTGATCCAGAGGTAAGGCATGCGCGTTTAACTCGTCAAGAACGTAGTTTATTGGTTGAGTTGGTGGTTAAGCGTGTTCAAGAGCGCTTGCCTGTGGCTTATTTAACCAATAAAGCATGGTTTGCTGGTTTAGAGTTTTACGTGGACGAAAGAGTGCTTGTGCCTCGTTCTCCTTTTGCTGAACTTATTGAAACCCAATTCTCGCCGTGGTTGGTAGAAGAGCCCAAGCGGATACTAGATTTATGCACGGGCAGCGCTTGTATAGCTATTGGTTGCGCTTATGCTTTCCCCGAAGCAGAAGTAGATGCGGTTGATATTTCGGAGGACGCCTTAGCTGTAGCCGAGATTAATATTCAAGGGCATGGCTTAGAGCAACAAGTTACGCCTATTTTGTCTGATGGCTTAAACGCGTTGAAAGGACATACTTATGATCTAATTGTCAGCAATCCGCCTTATGTTGATGCTGAAGACATGAGTAACTTGCCTGATGAGTTTATGCATGAGCCTGAGTTAGGCTTGGCATCGGGTTTTGATGGCTTAGAGTTAACTAAAAAGATTTTGGCTGATGCCGCAGATCACTTAACTCCAAATGGTTTGTTAATTGTAGAAATTGGCAATAGCCAAGTGCATATGCAGCAACAGTTTCCCGATGTTCCGTTTACATGGATAGAGTTTACCAACGGCGGGCACGGAGTATTTATTATTAGCCGCGAGCAATTGCTTGCTTGCCGCTCGCAATTTGAACAGTAAGGATAGAATTAATGGCAGGAAACAGCATTGGCCAGCTCTTTCGCGTAACAACCTTTGGTGAAAGCCACGGTGTTGCACTGGGTTGTATTATTGATGGGTGTCCACCGGGACTAGAAATTAACGAAGCAATGATTCAAAAAGATTTGGATCGTCGTAGGCCTGGTACATCACGCTATACCACCCAGCGTCGTGAACCTGACCAAGTTAAAATTCTTGCAGGTGTATTTGAAGGAAAGACTACCGGTACCTCGATTGGCTTAATGATTGAGAACACCGATCAGCGTTCAAAAGACTACTCTAATATAAAAGATATGTTCCGCCCCGGCCATGCAGACTATACCTACCATCAAAAGTACGGTACCCGAGATTACCGTGGTGGTGGTCGCTCTTCTGCTCGTGAAACCGCTATGCGGGTAGCGGCGGGTGTAATCGCTAAAGAATATTTGAAGCAACATCACGGTGTAGAGATCCACGGTTACTTAAGTGAACTCGGCCCAGTAAAAGCTGAGAATATCGACTTCTCTCAAATCGAGCAGAACCCGTTTTTCTTTCCTGACGAAAGCAAGTTGGAAGAGCTTGATGAGTTTATGCGAGCGCTGAAAAAAGAAGGTGATTCAATTGGCGCGCGTTTAAGTATTGTTGCTAAACAAGTTCCAGTTGGCTTAGGTGAGCCAGTATTTGATCGTTTAGATGCTGATATTGCGCATGCATTAATGGGCATTAACGCAGTTAAAGCGGTAGAAATTGGTGACGGCTTTGCGGTAGTTAACCAACGTGGTAGTGAGCATCGCGATGAAATGACGCCTGAAGGCTTTAGTTCTAACCATGCCGGTGGTGTGTTGGGGGGCATTTCGTCTGGTCAAGATGTTGTTGCACATATTGCCTTAAAACCCACTTCAAGTATTACTGTACCTGGGCAAACTATTGATAAATATGGCAAGCCGGTAGAAGTTGTGACCAAAGGGCGCCACGACCCATGTGTTGGTATTCGCGCAGTACCGATTGCTGAAGCAATGTTAGCGATTGTGTTAATGGATCATTGTTTACGCCAGCGCGGCCAAAACGGCGCTGTAGCGACAGAAACGCCGATCCTGCGTTAAGCATATAGCAAATAACAGTAAGCCCTTAAATGTTGCATTTAGGGGCTTTTTTATAGCATAGCGAGAACTAGAGAATAGCGATGCTGGATGACGTAAAGCAGCTTATTTTACTGTTTAATGAAACCTTTGCTGATTTTGATACTGAGCTAGTTGCTGGAGAAGATGAGCCGATTTATCTACCAGCAAGTGAAGATAGGGTTAAGCACCAAATAGTGTTTGCTCATGGTTTTTATGCCAGTGCCTTACACGAGATTGCTCATTGGTGCATTGCCGGTGAGCAGCGCCGACAGCTAGAAGATTATGGCTATTGGTATAAGGCAGATGGGCGAAACCAGCAGCAGCAATTGGACTTTGAAAAAGTGGAATATAAGCCGCAAGCCGTGGAATGTGGCTTAGCGCGTGCTGCAGGACGTACTTTTCAAGTGAGTGTTGATAACTTATCTGGCTTTCAAAGTGACCGCCATGCGTTTTCTGCTGCGGTTGAGGAGCAGTATCAGCTATATTTGCAGCAAGGCTTTCCGGTAAGGGCTCAAAAATTCATGACGGTGTTAAACAAGGCAAACCAAGCATTGGTTGAGGTTGCAAATGATTAAACTTGGTTTGATTGTAAATCCCATCGCTGGTGTTGGTGGTAGCGTTGCGCTAAAAGGCTCTGATGGGGTGAGTGAACAGGCACTTGCTAAGGGAGCAACAAAAAAAGCCAACTTGCGCGCCGAACAAGCCTTACGGGCACTTAGTGATATTAAGCTAGAGTTTGTTGTTTACACCGCCTCTGGCGAAATGGGTGAAAGCTTGTGCCAAAAGCTATCACTGCCTCATAAAGTGATTTATCAAGCTAAGCAGCCCTCGCAAGCAAGCGATACACAACAAGCTGCTAAGCTACTGGCTGAACAGGGCATTGAGCTATTGGTGTTTGCTGGTGGAGATGGTACTGCCCGTGATGTGCTAGGTGCTGCGGGTGAGGGGACTAAGTGCCTAGGTATTCCAGCTGGCTGCAAAATTCATTCGGGTGTTTACGGGGTAACGCCTGCCGCTAGTGGCATTGTCATTGAGAAGTTGCTCAAGGGCGAAATGTTAAGCCTGAAAAATGCTGAGGTAATGGATATTGATGAGAAAGCATTTCGAGAAGGCAGGGTTCGAGCTAAGTGTTTTGGCGAGATGTTAGTGCCCGATGAAGTGCGTTATGTTCAGTCTGTTAAGCAAGGTGGTATTGAATCCGAAGAGCTGGTTTTACAGGATATCGCCGCCGAAGTGATTGAGTTGTTAGAAGATGAGCAGTTTATCGCAGGATCAGGCTCCACTGTAGCCGCTATTATGCAGGAGTTATCACTGCCTAATACTCTTCTGGGAGTAGATTTGGTTAAAGATCACCAAATCGTCCAAGAGGATTTGACCGAAGCTGAGCTGATTAATAGAATAAGCAACGTACAAACTAAGCTATTGATTACACCCATTGGTGGTCAGGGTCATTTATTTGGCCGTGGCAATCAACAACTAAGCCCTGCGGTTATTCGCAAGCTTGGCCGGGAAAATATTGTAGTTGTAGCAAGCAAAACTAAACTTAAATCTTTGCATGGACGCCCGTTGATTGTTGATACTGGCGATACAGATCTAGATAAGTATTTATCTGGAAGCATCAAGGTAATTACTGGTTACCGCGATTATATAATGTATCGAGTATCGAACCCTGAAAATGAGGTTACCGATGCTCAAGAATTATGTCACCCTGCTACAGACTTACCTGAACAGCCACGACACTAATCTAAATGCTCCACCAAAAAATGTTATTCAATACTTAGGTGATCACCTAGGTGTAGTAGCAACCTTGACTGAACTAAGTGGTCGCCCAATGGTGCATTGCTTAAAATCACAAATGCATATTGCCTTGTTGGATGCTCACTTCGATGGTGAAACCGACGAAACTATGCAATCACAAGTAGAAGCCCTATGGCGCGATG
This sequence comes from Agarivorans aestuarii, assembly GCF_019670125.1. Classification (NCBI taxonomy): domain Bacteria; kingdom Pseudomonadati; phylum Pseudomonadota; class Gammaproteobacteria; order Alteromonadales; family Alteromonadaceae; genus Agarivorans; species Agarivorans aestuarii. Next base: position 2,738,449 of record NZ_AP023033.1, on the reverse strand, counting down.
CTATCTCGTTTGCTGATAGTCAGCAGCAAGTTTCTGCTGTAGCGTAAGTGCTTAAGTGAAAACAAAAAAGCAAAGCCTAGGCTTTGCTTTTTTCGTTAATGCTTATCCAAAACTAGTGTGTTTTATGGCTAAACAAACTGGTTTGGTTTCGTCCCTTGTGTTTACTTTGGTATAAAGCTTGGTCGGTATTTGCTAACCAATCTTTTGCGCTGGCGGTTTGGTCATCCAGTTCAGCAACTCCCAAACTTACCGTAAATGGAATTTCAATCCCATCCACTACCGGTTTTAAGGCCTCAATCGCTGTCCTTAGGCGTTCACAAAATATCTTGGCATGTTCTGAGTCTGTATCAGTTAAAATAACGCCAAATTCTTCACCGCCGTAACGCCCTGCAATATCGGTTTTTCGCATAACTTTGCGCAAGGTGTCACCCACTAAGGTAATGATTTTGTCGCCCGCTGGGTGGCCGTAGGTATCGTTTACTTTTTTAAAGTGGTCAATGTCAAACATCACCAAGGAGCTAGGTGCCGTGTTTCGCACAAAACGATTAAATTCTTGGTCTAATCTATCTTGCCAGTACCCTCGGTTGTACAACTGAGTAAGCTTGTCGGTGCGGCTTAATATTTTTAGCTCTTCATTAACCTTCTGCGCCTCAAGCTTATTTACCGCACTATCGGTAACATCATAAATAATCAAACTAATATGGGTAACGATACCGGTTAATGAAGTAAGTGGAATAATGGTGATGTTTTGGTACATAAAATCTACCGTACCAGTAATAGGACGATAATTTTTAAATGGAAAAACGTGTGGACGCTGCTCCCAGGTGGTGAATGCGCGATTCTTTAGAAAGAATACAGAATCAATTTTGTGGCGCAGCCAATCTTCTGGAAGCTGAGGAAATAGCGAGAACAGCTTTTTACCTTGGGCTTGGTCGGGACGCAAGCCACTATGGGTTTCCATAAAGTTGTTCCACACTTGTACTTGGTAGTCTTTATCGAGCACCACTAAGCCGACATCGATAGTTTGTATCATGTCCAGCATCCAGTGGAACTCATTCATTTCATTTTGATGTTGGCTCATTGGTGCTCAAATAAGTAAGAAATTTTGTTATTTAGGGTTGGCAGTGAATCTTCGGTAATCAGCAACAATAAGTCACATTGAATATTGTGCTTTTCAATAGTGTAGTTGATTTCAATTGCCAAGGTTTTTTGCCAGCGACTGGTATTACTATTTATTAAATCGCCGATATTACAATGTTGTCCCAGCACCACTGGATGGCCTTGCGAAAAGCCAACATCTAGTTGGTCGGATACGCCCTTCAGACAAGCGCCAATAAGAATGTTGGCAATGTCCATTAGCACTTCCAGCTGGCCATTGTCATCTAGCTCGCCTTCATATTTCATCAGCTTAGACATGTCTGTGAAGCTAGAGTCGTGGAATAAAAGCAGCGCTTCTCCGGCGATACCAGAGCCTATAAAGCCTTGGCATACTGCTGACATCGCTTCGTTTTCTTCAACCGAAGTCAGCGCCATATGCAATTCACTGGTTTCAAGAATATTAACGTTGGGGATGGGTAAAACGATAAATGCATCGAGTAAGCGCGCTAGCAAGTCGGCTGCTCGTCCCATTGCTACGTTGGCAATCTCTTGGTAGTGGTCCCTAAAATCGACAATTTTCGGTGAAAGCGTATCGTTGACCGGTGCCGGCATTTTATCTAAAGCGGCTAAGTCGTTTTCAAGCTCAAGCAGTTGTTGTGATTCAACAATGCCGTAGGCTACCAAAATTTCTCCAATTTTAGCCTTGTTAGTGGGCTTTTTAATGAAATCGAGGGCACCGAGTTGTTTTACCCGGCTATAGGCTTCGGGTTGAACATCGCCAGACACCACAATAATCAGTGCCGGTAAATCGTTCTTCTGAACTTCTTCTAGTACTTCATATCCGTCCATTACTGGCATGTTGAGATCGAGGAAAACCACGTCTCCTTTACCTTGACGGATCAGGTCAACCCCTTCTTGGCCATGTTTGGCGAAGCTTATCTCTACATCCCAGCCAGGTGGAAGGCTGCGGGCCATTTGCTTTCTTGCGAGGTTGGAGTCATCGCATATGAGAATTGGTAACGACATAATTTACTATTAACTCTCCTTGTATGCTGACAGTATGAAGCTAAATGCCAACCTTGCTAAGTCTCAATTGATAAAAAACAGAGATTTGTATGCCGCGCTTTGAGGTGATTCACAAAAACTGTTCTGTAGTTCGGTGTAAAGATAAGTTTAGTCGAGAAGTTATTGATTATTCGTTAAAGTTTCAAACTTGTGCTGGCTGTCTGTTATGCTGCTGGGTCAAAATATAAAAATAAATCTATAAATAGCGGCAACGCTAGCAAACGGAAATGGATTATTTAGAGGAACTAAAGTGAAACCAGCAAGATGGATCAGGCAAGGAGTAGTGGCTGTTTGTGTACTGTTTTCTGTATGCGCCCAGTCTGCCTCGGTGCAAAGCAGTATAGAGTATTACGATATTAGTGCGCATGATTTAAACCAGTTACGTAATCAGCTAAAAGCTCAAGGCCCCGAAAAACAGGGCAATCGCTATAGTATTGCAGCGCAATATACAATGAATTGGACACCCAAGGTGCAAGTTCGCAACGATCGTTGTGAAGCCCTTAAACCAGAATTACAGTTAAGTGCCGATTTAGTCATGCCTCGCTGGATAAGCCAAAGCAAAGCAGACTTTGCCGCTCAGCAATCTTGGATTGGTTACATCGCGGCAGCACAGCAGTACCATCAAAAAATTACCCGCTTAATCGAGCAAAGTGTAGACCGTTTTGTTCAGCAAACCCAAGGCTTAAGTGCAACTGAGTGCGACAAACTGGAAGCGTTAATAAATGCTAAGGGAAGGGCGGCACTGGCCAATGCCCAGCAAAAGGTTCGTACTTATCAGCGCCAAACCCGCCATGGTGAGTCTTTAGGTTTAACAATTCCCTAAACTATGAGCAACTTTGGCCGTGGTCGTTCCGTTGTTACCTTGGCCAATTAGAATGCTAATTTTACATGCTTATCTGGTTTTAAACTCGCGATAATTTAAGGCTAAAGGGCGCTTCTTTACTAAACGTCTGTTCCAAAAGCGATGTGGATGAATGCAGTTTAAAGTACTTTGCTTAAGTGGCATCGGTTCATTACACAATTGAGCGGCCAACAACTCTGTGGCGAATGGCGCACTGCATATTCCTCTTGAACCAAAACCAATGGCAACAAATACCCCACCATAACTTGGTGGCGTCAGCTCTTGCCATTGCTGCAGGTATTGCTCACTGAACAACTGCTCTAGGTTTGGCAATTGACCGATTAATGGAAAATGGTCGCGCACTGCACACCGGGTTGCTGCTCGGCCTGGTATCTCAGCTAATTGCAGCTTTTCATTCCATGGTTGGGGCTGACACTTTCTAATAGCCGCTAAGTTTTTTTCTGCTTCGTTAGCTTTTAGCTCAAGGCTTAAATCGTTGCGAATGTAACTGGCACCAATGCAATGCTGTTGTTGGTTTGCGGGAGTTAAGTAGCCTTCGTAACACAATACTTTACTGAGCTTACTTAACTGTGGAGTGGTATCGATATGGCTAACTTGTCCGCGCACTGGGGTAATGGGTAGCTGCTCAGTTTGGGGCAATTTCAATAGATGGTGAGATTGGCAGAAAACGATATTGTTGTGTTGTTGTACCTGCGAGCCAAAATATAGGCGACAGTGTTGGTTTTCAAGTTCGAATTGGGTTAATTCATGCCCGTAGTGCACGCTTAACAGACCCGATTGTTCGGTTGCTTTTAGAATGGTTTGCACACATTGTTTAGCATTCACCCAACCCGCGAGTGGGTAATATAGAGCCTCATTATCTAGACTTACACCCGCGAGCTTGCTGGCTGTCGCCTTGTCCACTGGGTAAACCAATTCATGAGGATAACCGGCTTGAGCTATATTGAGGTTTTTTGCTTGAGACTTGTCGTTATAAGCCAGTTGCAATAAGCCGCAGTAATCATGATCAACTTCGAACTGCTGTTGCTCCAACTGAGCTAACACTTGGTGATGATAGTTAAAGGCATGCTGAAAAAACTCACTAACATGCGGTTGGTTAGGGCTAAGCAAAGGGTAAACAGCACCTTGTCGATTACCTGATGCTTCTAACGCAGCGGCACTGTTTTTTTCGTAAAGGCTTACTTTTACCCCACGTTTAACTAAAGCATAAGCGAGGCTAACACCTGCAATGCCAGCGCCAATAATAGCGACGTCTTCGCCAGCGTTAATTCCTTGGCGGCTATATAGTCGGGAGTTTAGGCTTTGTTGTGTGGAGTGTTGTTTAAAGCGGCCCACTAACATGTCTCGTTTTCTGCCAAAGCCTTTGGCTTTGTGAGCATCAAAGCCTGCTTCAATTAAGCCCCTTCTTACAAAACCTGCTGCTGTAAAGGTTGCTAAAGAAGCATCATCAGCAGAGTGCAAGGCCATGCCTTCGAATAATTCCTGGGTCCACATGTCAGGGTTTTTGCTAGGAGCGAAGCCGTCTAAAAACCAAGAGTTAACCAAGCCTCCGCTGATGTTCGGGACTTCTGGCAGGTTGTGGTGCACATCACCAATCCAAATATCTAAGGTAATGGGTACCGGGTAGCGAAAGGCAATTCGGTGACATCCTGGCGTCATAATTTTTGGATAGAATGCAATTAGCTGGTCACTGAACTCTTTAAGCTCAGGCCATTGTTTTAGGGCTTGGCTTAGATCGTTTAGTGATAAAGGGTGTTTTTCAAAGCTAATAAAATGTAGTCGCGTTAAAGCGGTATCGGGGTTCGCCTCGAGAAATTGCTGGTAATGCTGCCATGCTGCTAAAAAGTTTAAGCCAGTGCCAAAGCCTGTCTCAGCGATAACGTAGCTAGCGGTTTGATGGTTTTGCCAGCGCTCAGTGAGTTGATTTTGTTCAATAAAAACGTAACGACTTTCGGCCAAACCATTGTCTACAGAAAAATAGACATCGTCGTAATCGGTAGCCACAGGGGTACCTTCAGGATTCCAATGAATCGTGGCTGTTGTGGTGTTATTCACATTATCCGATGAAGACAAAACTTTACCTCGAGTTTTACTAGAAAATTTAAGCGTACACGTGTACTCTCATCCGACCAGATTAGGCTGCAAAATCGGTAACATAGCAGCAAATACAACCCGTGAGACCATCTGATGAAAAGAGCAGTTATCACCGGGCTAGGCATTATATCTAGTATCGGTAACAATAAAGAAGAAGTATTAGCATCCTTACAAGCAGGTAAATCGGGAATTACCCATTCACCTGAGTTTGCCGAGCAAAACTTACGTAGCCAAGTATGGGGTGATTTAAAAATTAACCCAGCTGAGCATGTTGACCGTAAAACCATGCGTTTCATGGGCGATGCTGCAGCATTCTCTTACTTGTCTATGCAACAAGCTATTGAAGATGCCAAGCTAGCTGACGAACTTGTTTCGAACGAGCGTACAGGCTTAGTTGTTGGCTCTGGTGGAGCGTCTTCTAAAAACCAAGTAGAAGCAGCTGATATTTTACGTGCTAAAGGTGTGCGACGTGTTGGTCCTTACATGGTGCCAAGAACCATGTCTAGCACTACCTCGGCTTGTTTAGCAACGCCGTTTAAAATTAAAGGTGTTAACTATTCAATTAGTAGTGCTTGTGCGACCAGTGCTCACTGTATTGGCCACGCTCTAGAGCTTATTCAATTAGGCAAACAAGACGTGGTTTTTGCCGGTGGTGGTGAAGAACTTCACTGGACACTAGCCATGGAATTCGATGCCATGGGCGCATTGTCTACCAAATATAACGACAACCCAGAGCTTGCCTCACGTACTTACGATGCAGACCGCGATGGTTTTGTTATCTCTGGCGGCGGCGGCATGGTTGTTGTTGAAGAATTAGAGCACGCACTTGCGCGTGGCGCTAAAATCTACGGTGAAGTAGTGGGTTACGGTGCAACGTCTGACGGTTACGACATGGTTGCGCCATCAGGTGAAGGGGCCGTACGTTGTATGCGCCAAGCTATGCAAGGGCTTGATGGCGATATTGATTACGTAAATACTCACGGTACTTCTACGCCGGTAGGCGATGTGAAAGAACTGGGTGCTATTCAAGAAGTGTTTGGTGGTAACAGCCCATTAATTAGTGCAACTAAAGCAATGACTGGCCACGCATTAGGCGCGGCGGGTGTTCATGAAGCTATTTATTCTTTGTTGATGATGGAAAATGACTTTGTTGCACCAAGCATTAATATCAATACCTTGGATGAAAAAGCCGAAGGCTTGAACATTGTGGCTAACCAAGCCAAGAGCGCGAAGCTAAACCGCGTAATGTCTAACAGCTTTGGTTTTGGTGGCACCAACGCTACGCTTGTAATCGAACGTTTCCAAGACTAAATCAATTTTGTTTGAAAAAAGCTGCCTTTAGGCAGCTTTTTTTTTATGGAATTTATAACGCGTGGTAAGATTGCCCACCTCAAAATCTAAGTAGCCTTCAATAGCATATGCAATGAAAATAGTTGTCGATGAAAATATCCCTTTTGCCCAACAAATTTTAAGCCAACACGGTGAAGTAGTCGCTGTAGATGGCCGAACTATGCAGCCGCAGCAGCTGGTTGATGCAGATGCTTTGTTGGTGCGTTCAGTGACCAAGGTTAATCGGCAGTTACTTTCGCAAGCTAACAAGTTAAAGTTTGTGGGAACCGCTACCATTGGCACTGAACATGTAGATCAAACCTTGTTAAATGACCAAGGGATTGCCTTTGCTAGCGCACCAGGTTGTAACTCCATTGCGGTAGGAGAGTATGTAGCCACTGCCTTGTTAGCTGCCGCTGAGTATCGCCAGCAACCACTGGCTGGGAAAAGTATTGCTATAGTTGGTGCTGGAAACACTGGCTCACAAGTAGCAATCCGGGCAGCTGCTCTAGGCATGCAAGTAATGCTTTACGATCCGCCTCTTGCCGAGAAAGGGGGGCTCGCCACTTCGGTAAGCTTTGAGCAGGTCATCGCTTCCGATGTTATTAGCTTACATGTGCCATCAACTAAAACTGGCAAATACCCCAGTTATCATCTGTTTAATCAGCAGGTGCTTAGCAAACTTAAGCCAGATCAAATTTTAATTAATGCCTGCCGTGGAGAGGTTATAGACAACCAAGCTTTGCTAGAAATTGCCGAGCAAGGGCAATCACCGCTATTGGTATTAGACGTATGGGAAGGTGAACCCATTATACTTGAGCCCCTGGTGAAGTATGCGTTCATTGCTACTCCGCATATTGCTGGTTATAGCCTAGAGGGGAAAATGCGTGGCACTAGTATGGTCTACCAAGCCATGTGCCAGGCTTTACAGATTGAAGCTAACGATCTAAGTGAAAAGTTATTACCTGAACCTGAGTTTTCACAGATTGCCCTCAAAGGGGAGTTAACAGAGTCTCAGCTAAGTAAACTCACTCAACTGGTGTACAACATCTTTGCTGACGATCGCCGCTTTCGCCAGCATGGAGCAAGCCCCACAGGGTTTGATAAACTCCGCAAATTTTATCCGCAACGTAGAGAGTTTTCTGCGCTGCAGGTGGTTAATCAACATAAGCAAGCAAACCTGGGTGCGCTTGGCTTTAACATTCAAGAGAACAAATAATGCAACAGTTTCATAATGTCGCAATCATCGGTGCCGAAAGTGAGCAAAGCCAGCAGTTGCTAAGCTTACTAGAGCAACGAGAGTTTCCTGCTGCGCAGATTTTACCGTTAAACATCGAAGCAGCAGAAGAGCTTGACGAAGAAGAGCAAGAAAGTCGCTTAAAGTGGCAAGGTCAAAGTCTTGATTTTGCCGAGGCTGAGCTACTTAATTGGTCGGAAGTGAGTGTGGCTTGGCTATTATCTAGTGAAGAAACTGCCATAGATATAGCTGAGCAAGCCCGTCAACTCGGTTGCGTGATTATCGACATGGTGAGTGCCAATAAAGAGGCGTACTCATGGGTGCATGCTGCGGTTAATCCTGAGCAAGTTGCTGAAGGCTTGTCTGAGCGTTGGCTAAATTGTCCAAGTAGTTTAGCCGGTCAACTTGCCTTGCTATTACACATCATCCAACAAGATGTTGAGTTAGAACGAGTAGAAGTCAATGCCATGCTGAGCGCGGCTAATAAAGGCAAGCCAGGTGTAGATGAACTAGCAGGGCAAACAGCGCGTTTGCTAAACGGTTTACCGGTTGAGCCAAAATTGTTTGCTCAACAACTCGCGTTTAACTTATTGCCAGAGCTGGGGGAGGAAGCTTTATTGGGTGCTAGCCAGTTTGAGGCGGAGTTAAGTGAGCAGTGTCGAGCTATGTTGCAGTCACCAGACCTTAACATCAATGTAAGCGCACAGCATGTTCCGGTTTTTTACGGTGATACTTTGTCACTGCATTTGTACGGAACCTATTCTTTGGATTTGCTAAGCATCAAAGAATGGTTATCTAACCACCAAACCTTTGAATTAGTTGAAGATGATCTGGTTACGCCAGTGAGTAATATTGCTAACAGTGAATCGATAGTACTAAGCCGTTTACGTCAAAATCCAAATACAGAAAATGGTGTTAACTTAAGTTTAATGGCTAATAATCCACAATCGGGTGTGGTGGCTAACGCCGCTTTAATCGCAGAAACTTTAATAAAACAATATATTTAAGCGAATTATGTTTAGATAATTGTCAATGCGCCGATAACTCTAGTTGAGGAAAAGCGTAGTAAAATGCGATCTAGGCGTAAACTGTTAGTTGTTTAGCTAGATCGCTTATTGTTAGCTGGTTATATTAAAGCAATAACAAAGGATTGAAGCGATTCAGTCTCCAGGAAGAAAACAAGGAAAAACTATGGGGCGGAAGATTTCCCTCGTTGCATTGTCGGCTGTTTTATCATTTTCAACTCTCAGTACAGCCATCGCACAAGAAACGGGTACCTTTTATGTTGAGTTAGTGGGGCCAGACGAAGTTGTTGGTGAACCTGAACAGCAAACATATGGGCCGGTGCGCAGCAACGATACTTTATGGGCTATTGCTAGTTTAAATCGTCCTTCCCGTTCAATCAGCGTGTATCAAATGATGTTCGCGATATTGAATAAAAACCCGCAAGCTTTTAATAATGGCAATATTAACTCCATTATTAACGGTAGCTATCTTACACTTCCCACCACTGACGAAGCACAAGCGGTAAGTCATCAAGCGGCGGTGAGCGCTTTAGCGCCGAAGAAAACCACTAAAGTGCTTGTTAATAAACCGGCGGCACAAACAACCACTACCACAACAGCTACGCCAGTTGCCACGCCTAAAGCAGTTACTCCCGCTCGCCCAATGGCAGATGCTGGCGCCTTAGAGAAAACGCAAAAAGACTTAGACTCCCTACGTGATCGCCTAGAAACTCGTATCGACGAGCTAGAGCAGTTAAAACGCCAAGAGTTTGATGTACTAAAGCAGCAAATGGATGAATCTAGCCAGCAAATGGTGGGTTTGGCCGAAGTAAACCATCGCATGAAAATGCGCATTCAAGAGCTAAGTGACGAACTCGCCAGTATTCGTGAAGAGTTAAACGAAAACCGTCGCAATCAAACTCAAATTTTACAGCTACTAGAAAAACCAAAAATTGAAGCCAGTGAGATGGACAAAGAAAGCGGTTCAGGCTTCTTTTCTTCGCCACTAAATATTGGCTTGGTGATTTTTATTCCAATTCTGCTTATTGCATTAGTGATTACCTTGCTATTTAGACGTAAGGCTAAAAAGGAGCTAGAAGAGCAAGATAAGGAAATGGCTGAATCAACCATCAATATGATGGACGATGAAAACGATGAATTTTCACAGCTATTTAGCGATAACTTAGAGCCTGAAGATGAGCAAACCGAAGACTTAAATAGCCAGTTTGAAGAAGATGAGCCAGACCTAAGTGTTGATGAAACTATCCCTGAGCCTGAATCGCTTGAAGATGATGTAGATGATTTAGAGCCTGAGATTGAAGAAGCGAGCTTTGAAGACTTTGCCTCTGCACAAGAAGACGCTGACCCAATTAGCGAAATTTCCTTAGACGACAGTGAAATGGCGGCGTTAGATGCCTTTGAATCTGACGATCTTGTTCCATCGCTAGATGATGCGCTTGAGGAAGGTAGCCCAGCGGAAGAAGACCCTGATGCGGTAATCAGTGCAGATGACCTAGCCGCTGCCTTGGCCATGGACGATGAGGAAGACTTGTTTGAAGTGAGCGAAGAAGGCCCAGTTGATAGCGATGAGCTTTCGTTTGAAGATGCGCTTAAGCAGCAGCAAGAAATGGAAGCTGAGCTATCTGAGGTTAGCGAGCAAGAAAAGGTCGATTTAGACAACATTGATTTATCAGCAGAACTAGACGAAGACGAGTTGACTGCGCTTGAAGACCCAACTGCTAGCTTAGAAGATGAATTTGCCAGTTTAGAAGATGAGTCAGAAACGCTTGAAGATGCCGCCGCTGACTTAGAAGCTTTAAGTACTGCTGAAGAAACAAGTGACACCATCGAGCCTGAAACTTCTGATAGTAATGAGCCAGAAGCCTTTGACTTAGATGATGATTTTGTTGACTTAACCGAACTCGAACTTGAAGACCCTTCGATTGAGGCTGCAGAGGAAGCAGTCGCTGAAAATGTTACCAGTATCGGTAATTTTGAAAGCAAGCTTGAAGATATAGCGCTCGATTCCTTAGCCGAGGAAGAGACGCCCGAACTAAACACAGATGTGGTTAGTGAAGATACAGGTGAGAAAGTAGATGAAGTCTCTGATGACGACATTGATAACATGTTTGCCAGTTTCGGCTCAGATGCCTTTAATGAAGATGCTGAACCAACTGATCAAGAGGAGCTTCCCTCACGTAGCGATATTGAAGAACGAGAGTTTGTTGATATTGATATGCTACTAAATGACGCTGATGAAGAATCTACCGAAGAAGCGGATCCATATGACAGCCCTAGCTTAGACGTGGAGCTCGATTCGTTCCCAGATGTATTGCCACAAGAGCAACCAGCAGTAGATGTTGACGATAATGCTGAAATGGCTTCAAAGCTTGACTTGGCAAGAGCCTACTTGGAAATTGATGACCAAGATGGGGCTAAAAAAATCCTTCAAGAAGTGCTGATTAGCGAAGATAAGGGCTTGAAGAAAGAAGCCGAAGAGTTACTTTCTCGCTTTAGCTAAAACTAAGCCATTTTAAAAAGGCAGTGATAATATCACTGCCTTTTTTGTATCAGTTATTCCATGTTATTGGCTTATAAAGCGGTGACTTTATGCTGTCATTTTTTTATCATAGCCGCCAAAGATACAATCAGTGGTTATTTATGCGCATCGCTTTAGGCATCGAATACGATGGTGCCGGTTATTTTGGTTGGCAGCGCCAACGAGACGTCCAATCAATTCAGCAAGAGTTAGAGTCTAGCCTGTCTATAGTGGCGAATAGTCCGATAGAAGTGCAATGTGCAGGAAGAACTGACGCAGGCGTTCATGCGACCGGACAAGTGGTGCATTTTGACTCGCCGGTTGAGCGGAAAATGGCAGCGTGGACTTTAGGCGTAAATGCCAACATGCCGAAAAATGTTGCAGTGCGTTGGGCCAAGCCCGTTAGTGACGAGTTTCATGCTCGCTTTAGCGCTACTGCGCGTCGTTATCGCTATGTGATTTATAACAGTCGATTTCGTCCAGCCATTCTTGCCCAAGGTTTGAGCTTCTATCATCAGCCGCTTGATATTGAGTTAATGGAGCAAGCTGGACAAGCGCTACTTGGCGAGCAAGACTTCACCTCATTTCGAGCATTACAGTGCCAAAGCCGTAGTCCATTTCGCCGTGTCGAGCATCTAAAAGTGAGTCGTTACAACGACTATGTAGTGGTGGACATTAAAGCGAACGCTTTTGTTCATCATATGGTGCGCAATATTGTTGGCAGCTTATTAAAAGTTGGGCAGCAAGAGCGCCCTGTAGAGTGGATTGCTGAATTGTTAGCGCTTAAAGATCGTGCTCAAGCAGCAGCCACTGCCAAAGCGGCAGGGTTGTATTTAGTTCAAGTTGATTATCCTAGTGAGTTTGGCTTACCCATTTCACCTATTGGACCGCTATTTTTGCCAGCAAGTTAAAAAAAACTGTACGATAATGAAGGGTTAGACCAGTTTTATGTAAAATATTTTGGCCAATTGTGGTTTAATTGCCGCCATTCAATGCATTCTGTTATCACGGCGATTTTATCGCCTATTGAGAAGTAAGGTTCCCGATGAGTTGGTTAGAGAAAATTCTTCCGAAAAGTAAAAGTGCTTCTGGTAAGCGACGCAATATTCCAGAAGGTGTGTGGACGAAGTGTGCTTCCTGTGAGCAAACTTTATACCGTGCAGAGGTAGAACGTAACCACAATGTTTGCCCTAAATGTGACCACCATATGCGTATTGGCGCGCGTGACCGCTTAGAAGCCTTCTTAGACCAAGATGGTCGTGAAGAGTTGGCTGGAGATTTAGAGCCTCGCGATAAACTTCGATTTAAAGATAGTAAAAAGTATAAAGATCGTATTGCCAGCGCTCAGCGCAATACTGGTGAAAAAGACGCACTAGTAGTGATGAAAGGTGAGCTGAAGGGTTTACCTGTAGTGGCTTGTGCCTTTGAATTTGCCTATATGGGCGGTTCTATGGGCTCGGTAGTGGGCGCTCGTTTTGTTGCTGCAGTTGATAAGTGCTTAGCTGAAAACCGCGCCTTGATTTGCTTTTCAGCTAGTGGCGGTGCACGTATGCAAGAAGCCTTATTTTCCCTGATGCAGATGGCGAAAACCTCGGCAGCGTTGGCTAAAATGCGTGAAAAAGGTTTACCTTATTTCTCAGTGCTTACGGATCCGACCATGGGCGGTGTATCTGCCAGCTTTGCAATGTTAGGTGATATTAATATTGCCGAGCCAAAAGCGTTAATTGGCTTTGCTGGTCCTCGCGTTATCGAACAAACCGTTCGTGAAAAACTACCAGAAGGATTCCAACGCAGTGAGTTTTTGCTAGAAAAAGGTGCTATCGATATTATTATTGACCGCCGCAACATGCGTGATCGCATTGCTGGAATGACCTCAAAAATGATGGGCATTGTAAGCACCGACACAGAAGTATTGCTTGAACCTATCGATGCTGATGAAGAACTAGGACCGACTATTTCTGCTAACGAAAAAGAATAATATGTCGTCTAAGAAAGAAGCTCAAAGCCGGTCTCTTGCAGACTGGCTTTGTTATTTAGAAGCCCAGCATCATAGCGCGATTGATTTAGGTTTAGCGCGGGTTGCCAAAGTGGCGGATCAAGCAAAGCTCCGTCATTTAGATGCCACAGTGATTACGGTGGCGGGAACCAACGGCAAAGGGTCTACTTGCGCGCTACTAGAGCAGATTTTAGTTGCTCAAGGTTATCAAGTCGGTGTTTATAGCTCACCACATATTCTTGACTATCGAGAGCGAGTCAGAATAAACGGTCAATTGCCTGAAGCCGATGCATTTTGCCAGTCATTTTCTGCTATTGAAGAGCTTCGCCAAGAAACCAGCTTAAGTTATTTTGAATTTGGTACCCTTGCCGCCGTTTGGATGTTTACCCAGCAGCCTTTAGATTATGTCATCTTAGAAGTGGGCTTAGGTGGACGTTTAGATGCAACCAATATTGTCGAGCCTAATGTTAGCGTGGTTACAACCGTTGCAGTTGATCATGTAGATTGGTTGGGTGACGACATTCAACAAATTGGTCGCGAGAAGGCCGGCATATTTCGTGAAAATGGTAAAGTGGTCGTTGGGGACAGCAACATAGTTTCCAGCGTCTTGCAGTGTTCGGCTCAACTTAACTGTCGTCAGCTAGCCGCCGGGAAAGAATATCAGCTAGAACAAGAGGCCGATAGCTGGGCTTATCTTGGTCTTAAGTTGACTTACCAAGGTCTGCCTTACCCTCGCTTACCTTTAGCGAATGCCGGAACTGCAATTGCAACCTTAGAGCAACTTGGGCTTGAAATACCTAGTGCTGATTTGTCGAAAGCAATCAAAGAGTGGCAGCTTGCTGGTCGCTTGCAGGTTATCTCTGAAAAACCTTTGGTAGTGGTGGATGTGGCGCATAACCCACAGTCTGCTAGTTACTTAGCTTCACAATTACCCGCTCTGGCTAATGGGCGTAAAATTATTGCGCTGTGCGCCATGCTGGGTGATAAAGATATGCGGCAATCAGTGCAACCCTTAGTGGGCATGGTAGAGCAGTGGCATATTAGTGGTTTGGATAGTCCTCGTGGTGACGACGGTAGTGCATTGGCGAGTTGCTTTTCTTCTCAATCAAACTTAACTCGCTACCCGCAATTGTCTCAGGCTTATTCAGCTGCCCTCAAACTATTAGACGATAACGCCATGTTAATTGTGTTTGGTTCTTTTTTTACCGTGGCCGAGATATTAGAATTGTCTCCTCCAGCAACTGTAGAGAGTTAACATTGACCGCACAGTTTAAAAATCGCTTAGTGGGAACCATTTTTTTAGTCGCGCTTGGGGTAATTATCATTCCCGACGTTCTTGATGGTAAAAAAACGCGTGTTGAAGAAGAGTTTAATGCGATCCCTTTTGCGCCTAAAGTCGACTCACTTCCGCCTTTGCTTATCGACTTGCCTAATGATCAAGAGTTGGTCGCTACTGAGTTAGCAGACGATGCGAGCAGCACCGAGCCTGCAGGCAGCTCGGACCAGCCAACTACCACTGCAAAAGGTAGTGACACAAAGCCAGCCGCCGAAGCAGTGGATACACCGGAGCTTGAATTTGCCAAGCCTGCTTACATTGTTCAGCTAGGTACTTTTAAAAATTCTCAAAACGTCACTCGTTTAGTCGCAAAGCTAAGAGAAGCTGGCTTTCAAGCTCACTCATACCCAGAGCCCGCTGTAGAAGGGGAGTTAAATAGGGTATTTGTAGGGCCAAATGTATCGAAAAAAACTCTAGAACAGCAACAAAGTAAATTGAAGGAACTCACTGGCTTAAGCGGTAAAATCCGCGAGTTTGATCCTTTGTTTAAGTAAGTATGAAAAAATACAAGTACGCATTTTATTTTTGTTTCTGGTAGAATTCGCAGCGTTTTTCAACAAGTAGAAAATTTATGGCTTGGGTAGACTACGTCATCATCGGCGTAATAGTATTGTCGGCATTAATTAGCTTGGTTCGCGGCTTCGTTAAAGAGGCCCTGTCGCTGGTCTCTTGGGTAGCGGCTTTTTTCATCGCGTCACAGTTTTATCACGATCTATCCAGTTATTTCACTCTCATTGAAAATCCCTATTATCGCAGTGGCGTAGCCATCGTTCTGCTGTTTATAGCCACCCTTGTGCTTGGTGCGCTGGTTAATTACTTATTTAGTCACTTGGTCAACTCAACGGGTTTAACCGGTACCGATAGGGTATTGGGGATCTGTTTTGGGGCTATCCGGGGGGCATTAGTGGTAAGCGCTTTGCTGTTTGTATTGTCGTTTACTGGTTTTCCAGAATCCTCATGGTGGAAAGGGTCGCTATTGATTCCCGAGTTCACTGTGATTGTTCAATGGTTTTTTGAGTTTTTAAAAGATTCTTCTAGTTTTTTACATAACTACCAATCTTAATAAGGAAAAGCTTCATGTGTGGTATTGTCGGCATTGTCGGTGCTAGTTCCGTTAACCAAGCGATTTATGATGCGCTAACAGTTTTACAGCATCGTGGTCAGGATGCTGCGGGTATCGTTACTATTACCGAAGGCATGTTTAAACAACGCAAAGCCAACGGATTGGTAAGAGATGTGTTTGAAGTTAAACACATGCAGCGTTTACGCGGGAATTTAGGTATAGGCCACGTGCGTTATCCAACTGCTGGTAGCTCTAGTGCAGCAGAAGCTCAGCCTTTTTATGTTAATTCTCCCTTTGGTTTAGCCTTAGCGCACAATGGTAACTTAACCAATGCCAAAGAGTTGCGTGAAGAAATGGCCAAGCGAGCTCGCCGCCACATCAACACTACCTCTGACTCAGAAGTATTGCTCAATGTGCTGGCCCACGAGCTAGATAGCATTGTGGAAGATGAGTTATGCGAAAAACAGGTGTTCACTGCGATTAGCAGGGTGCATAAGAAAATTCGTGGCGCTTACGCCGTAGCAGCCTTAATCATTGGCCAAGGCATGGTAGCATTCCGTGACCCTAATGGTATTCGTCCTTTGGTTCTGGGTCAGAAAACCAGTGATGAAAACCCAGAGAAAATGGAATACATGGTAGCCTCTGAAAGTGTGGCCCTTGATGCTGTTGGCTTTGAGTTTGTGCGCAGCGTGGCTCCGGGTGAAGCTGTTTATGTAACTGAAGATGGCCAGCTTTTCACTCAGCAATGCGCTGAAAATGCGACTCACAACCCCTGCATTTTTGAGTATGTATACTTTGCTCGCCCTGATTCAATCATCGACAAAATTTCGGTATATGGCGCTCGAGTCAACATGGGTACCAAGCTAGGCGAGAAAATTGCTCGCGAATGGGATGATCTAGATATTGATGTGGTGATCCCAATTCCAGAGACTTCTTGCGATACAGCTTTGCAAATTGCCATGCACCTTGATTTACCTTACCGTCAAGGCTTCGTTAAAAACCGCTACATTGGCCGTACCTTTATCATGCCTGGGCAAATCCAGCGCCGTAAATCAGTTCGCCGTAAACTAAATGCGATTGACGTAGAATTTAAGGGTAAAAATGTACTGTTAGTTGATGACTCGATTGTTCGTGGTACTACTTCAGAGCAAATTATTGAGATGGCTCGTGAAGCAGGCGCAAACAAAGTTTACTTTGCTTCAGCGTCTCCTGAGATCCGTTTCCCTAATGTTTATGGTATCGATATGCCTTCGGCTAACGAACTAGTTGCTCATGGTAGAGAAGTTGACGAGATTTGCCAGTTGATTGGTGCAGATGGACTAATCTTCCAAGACTTAGAAGACTTAATTGTGGCTTGTCGTGAAAGTAATCCGGAGATCCAAACCTTTGAGACTTCAGTATTCAACGGTAAATATGTGACTAACGATATTGACCAAGATTACTTGAACTATTTGGACCAACTGCGTAACAATGACGCAAAAGCGGTTCAAGCTCACGAAGAAGTGGCAAGCCTAGAGTTACATAACGAAGGTAGCTAAGAACTTCTATTGCTTCAGAATTAAAAAAGCACCCATTAATGGGTGCTTTTTTGTTTTAGCGTGTGTAAATTTACCTAGAGAACTCCGTTTTACTAAACTCAACTCGCTCAAGCGGGGTTCGTTCAATGCCTTCGGCAACCATTTTCTCAACTAGTTTAAGGCGGGGTAGGATGCCTTCACCATTAGCTATTTGGATAGCCAAACCCGGCCGGGCGTTAAGCTCTAACAGCATTGGGCCATTGGATTTATCTAAAACCATGTCGGTACCCAGGTAACCCATTCCCGACATTTCGTAACAGCTAGAGGCGAGTTCAAGTAGGCGCTGCCAATGAGGAACGATCAGCTCTTTAAGCGGTCGGTCTGTATCGGGGTGTTTTTCTATAGGTCTATCAAACTGAACTGCATGTAATGCTCGTCCGCTACCAATATCAATACCAACACCTACTGCGCCTTGGTGTAAATTAGCCTTACCGTCTGAAGCCGCGGTAGAGAGGCGCATCATTGCCATAACTGGGTAGCCTTGAAAAACAATGACTCGTACATCTGGCACACCTTCAAAGCTAAAGCCATCAAAACAAGAATCAAACTCGATTAAGGCCTCAATCACTGCCACATCGGGGCTGCCACCTAGTGAAAATAAGCCCGCTAAGATATTAGAGCAGTGACGCTTAACATCTTCTTCGTGAGTGGGAGCGCCGCTGGGTTTAAAAAATACCCCTGACTCTTGTTTGGTAATAACCAAAATGCCTTTGCCGCCAGAGCCTTTGGCTGGCTTTATCACAAAGCCAGGGTGTTTATGCAGTAGAGGAATAATTGATTGAATATCGTGCTGAGTGCGCACCACACCAATTAGAGCAGGAATAGTAACGTCATCGCGCTGAGCAATAATCTTGGTTTTTAGTTTATTGTCGACCAGAGGATAAAGCTTACGCGGGTTATACCGGCTAATATAACCGGTATTGCGCTGGTTCATCCCCATGATGCCCTTTCGGGCAAGTTTGAAAGGACTAGTGAATTGATTAAGCATCAGTCCTCCCTATTCGCTAATGGCTGAAAGCGGCGAAGCTCGAGTAATCGGTACCCTGTGTAGTTACCTAGGATAAGGATGATTCCTAATACAATGAACTGAACACCCATAAAGTTAAATGTTAAGTGACGAACATAATCGTTGTTCATTGCTAAGAAGGCGAGAACGGCCACTAGCAAGCTACCACCACCTTGCATAACCACTTCTTTAGGGCCTTCTTCTTCCCATAGTACTGACATCCGTTCGATGGTCCACGATAGAATAATCATTGGGAAGAACGTGATTTTTAAGCCTTCGGTTAAGCCAACTTTGAAGCTCATAACACTGAAGATAGAAATAATTCCGATTACTGTAATAATCACCGCCGATATTCGCGAGACCAGCAGCAAGTTTAGGTGCGACAAGTAACCACGAATAACCAAACCAGTTCCCACTACAATAATGAAGCCAATCAAGCCTGTCATCAATGAGGTCTGCATAAATGCCATGGCAATAAGCACTGGCATAAAGGTACCTGAGGTTTTTAGTCCTACTAGCACACGCAGCAATACAACAATCAATACGCCAATAGGGATAAGTAGAATGCCTTTAAAGAGCGCCTGTTCTTCTAAGGGTAAGCTATCAATTGAGAAATTAAGAAAATCTGCTTCGCTAATTTTAGGGGCGACGGCCGACTGAGCGCTTTGTTCAACCAGTAACATTGAGAAGGTGACTTGAGAATCTTTACCACCAACCACTTCAAGCAAGCTGTTGCCGTTGTATTCCCATAATAGGGTATTGTCAGGTCGACCTTGGATACCATTTGATAAATCAAATATCTGCCAGTCGTTCTCATCTTTAAATACTTGAATATATTCGGTAATACCTTGACGACGGCGACCGTCTTCTAGCTGTAAACCACGAACAATACGCGCTGGAACATCGGCGTTGTTTAGTAGGTCTACTATTAAGCGGTTTTTCGGTTTGTAATCTAAGATCAAACCCGTATTTTGGCTTTTGCTGGCAGCGTCATCCGTTAAGGCTTTGATCAACTCACGAGTAAAGCTATAGGCATCAGCAGAAACTTCTTCAGCCTGTTTGGCTAAGTGGTTAGCAGCGGTGAAGTAAGGTTCTGGGTATTCAGTAAATGGTGTATCAGGCATCTGAGGCTGATAAATATCTGCCGCTTTAGGATCAACCAAGAAGTCTACTTTATAATACATCTCTTGATGGCCGTCAGCTGTTCGCTTAGTCCAGATGGCGCGAGGGTTATCTTGGTCGTTAACAAAAGATAAGCCATAAGCTAATGATGCTGTTGATTCATGGATACGGGTATAGCCGCGTTGAGTTAGTGGCAGCGCAAGCACTGCTTCAACGCTTTCGCCTTTGGCGTCAAATTCTACCTTGGCTTCAATTGACCAAATCTGACGTTTTTCGCCAGGAAACCACGGTACTTCAAATTGAACATGACGATACATTGTCATGCTTATTCCTATCAGCATGCACAAGGTGACAATGAAATAAAATATATTGCGAGAACTCATGGGCATTAATCCTTAAATGTCGGTTTCGCTTGGGTAAACTTCTGGCTTATATCTACCACACTTATATCTTTTAGGAAGCTACGACCTAGTAGCACTGGGTAGCTAAGGTGGTTACGGTCGGTTAAAGTAAATTGGGTCTTTTCTGAGATCGGACCTAACTTAACCAACATAGAAACAACTGGGCGTTTATCTACTTTGTTGGTTGATGATTGAGTTACCTCGGCGGTGCGTATTACTGGGCGTTCTACAATAATATCGCTATCCAGGGTTTTATGGCGCATATTAAAACGCACCCAGTTTTTTCCATCGCGCTCAAATTTTACAATGTCAGTTGCGTTTAGCGAAGAGGTTGCCGCGCCAGTATCAATACGCGCTTGAAAGGCCTTTTTTTGCCCCTCTAAGCTTACCCATTCAGATTCACCTAACACGGTTTTGTTACCAAGCTTGTAGCTTGTTTGCTTGCTGCAGCTTTGCGGGGTTGATTTGGAAGTCGCAGCTGGCACTGGGGCTATCGCCACCACTTTCTCTTCTAGTTGATCAAAACGTTGCTGTTGAGCTGCTAATTGCTCAGAAATTGACTCACACAGGCTTAAAACGGAGGTTTGCTGAGCCGAAAGAGCGGATAATTGCTCGAGAGTTTGATCGTTAGGTTGAGAGGCTTGTTGGCTCGCACAAGCGGTAAGTGCAAGAGACAATGAAATTATTGAGAGCTTTTTCATAGTTCAAATCCATTAGGCAAAAGTAAAAACTGCGGTTTAAGTAATTGTTTTAGCATAGCGTATGAAAACTGTTTAGTCTGGATTAATTGCAATTAAAACAGCACGTTTGGGAGCCGGTAGCCCTTCTACAGTTTTCGAATTATCACTTGGGTCTAAGTAGTCTTCGAGTGACTCGTGAGTCATCCATGAGGTACTTCTTTGTTCCTTGGTTGAAGTAACATCAATATCGACAATTCGTACATCAACAAAGCCGACTTTTTCTAACCATAATTTTAAGGCTGCGGTACTTGGCAAAAACCAAACATTGGGCATTTTTCCGTACCGGCCAGCAGGCACGAGCACTTGGTTTTCATCGCCATCTACAACCAAGGTTTCAAGTACTAATTCTCCGCCTTTATGTAGTTGTTCTTTTAACTGAATAAGGTGGTCCATGGGTGAGCGGCGATGATAAAGCACTCCCATCGAAAACACCGTATCAAAGGCGCGCAATTTAGGTAGCTCTTGAATACCTAAAGGCAACAAGTGAACGCGTTGGTCATTGTTGGCAAAATTGCGGATGGCTTCAAATTGCATGAGGAATAGGGTGGAAGGGTCGATGCCTACTACAAACTCTGCATCATCTCCTAGCATTCGCCACATGTGATAACCGCTGCCACAACCTACGTCTAATACATAGCGATGTTTAAGTGGAGAGATATGATTACGAATGCGCTCCCACTTCCAATCGGAACGCCATTCTGTGTCGATATTAATCCCATAAACATCAAATGGGCCTTTACGCCAAGGGTGTAAGTGGCGCAGTAAGCTTTCAATTTTTTTTCGCTCGCCTTCAGGCATTTCTTCGGCTTTACCAATACTGACTTTATCTTTAAGTTCTATGTGAGCAGTTGTTTGTTGGGGGAATTTATTAAGTACCCGCTGCCAGCGTGGGAAGTCGCCATGAGCATGTTCTTTTTGCCAATCACCTAATTGAGCGGGCAGTGTATAAAGCCAATGCTTAAGGCGATTTTTGGCAATTATTTGGTAAAAGTCAGAGAAGTCTATCATTGGTTACAAGAGCTTGATATTACGAAGGTATATGCGGCTAATTGTAGCAAGCTTTAGCGCTTTTTGGTGATAAAGCGCTAAAGATACTTGGCAAAAATGGACATTTGTTCACTAATTGTTCTAATTCACCTTGTCGATTTTTATCCAATTTATACTATGCCCGTTTTCATCACTCCAGTTGCCGCTATCACAGCTATCTATTGCTTTGCTTGCGATGATGAGTTGATCTTTAAAGTGAAGACGCATGCCCAGCTGGTGAAATGCATTGATAGCGGAGTTATTTAGCGGCTCGTGTGTTCTAACAAATAAAACTAAAGGGCTGCGTTGAGCGATGAAATCATCACGTAAAGCGCTAAGTAGCTGTTGGTTATCATTGCTACTGATGCTTGCTAGCGCGAGCGTTTTCCCTTGGTAACGGGCAAGCGCTAAATAAGGGGCCGGTTTTAGCTGGCTTTGGTTAGAATTATAAGCGCTAAACCATTCAAAACTTTGCTCTTGCCAAGCGTAAGATATAGGGAAGTGAGCACTTTTACTTGAATTGAAGTTTATCTTTTTGTTGTTAGGTGAATAAGTTCTATAGTTTTGTTGCTGTGCGTCGATATTTAAAGAGGGAAGAGTAGCCACCAAGATACTATCATTAATTGTAGAGCGCGCTTCAGCTGAAAGCGTCTCAAGCTGAGTCATCACAGATGACTGAGTAGCGCTGATGGTGACAGCAGACTGAGAACAATCATTGATGAGCAGTGAGTCATAATCCAGTTGCTCCACTTGCACAGTGGCCTGAACTTGAACGCTAAAGCTAAGTAACGCAACTGAGGCTAAAACTCTTTCTATAAAAATCATAATTAAATACATAGGGTTAGTGTGAACACAATGATGCTAGCACAAAATCTAAGTAACAAGACAAATGGTCAACAATAAATACAGCAGGAAGCTGGCAAGGGGTAATTGATGGGTAATTTATCGATTAAACAACGTTTAATCTTAACAATCTTAATCCTGTTAGCGGTGTTAAGTGGTGTGCAAGCTTGGTTCCAAGCAAGAACCTTATCTCAAGAAACACGTTTAGATATTGCGGGAGATGCAAAGCAGTTAGCTCAAGCAGCTACCGACCAAGTAAGCCTGTGGTTCGACTCTAAACTTGCAATTGCAAGAGGGATATCGTCGGATCCAAATTCATCAAGCTTTGTATCTGATTTAGTGCAAGCCAAGCAAAGTGGCGATTTCATTTATTTTTACTTTGGCAGCAGCCAAGGCGAAATGACCATGCACGACCCGAACGAAACCCTGCCAGATGGTTACGACCCAAGAACTCGGCCTTGGTACAAAGGTGCGCAGGCTAATGGTTCGTTTGTCTCAGACCCTTATGTTGATGCAACCTCTGGTCAAATGGTCATATCGGTGGCGCAAAGAGTCAGTGGCGGCGTTTACGCTGGTGATTTGGGTTTAGATGTGGTGACTCAACGCGTGTTAAACCTAGCCAGCGAACAGGTTTATCCGGTGATTGTTGACCAGCAAGGTTTAGTGGTGATTCATGGTGATAACAACTTGGTGCTTAAGAAAGCCACGGAGTTGTCTCCTGAGCTTAGTGCGAGTTTTATTGAGCAAGTTGCCCGCACAGCCGAATTGAGTGAGTTACAAGTTAGCGGCAAAGATAGCTTTGTAAGTATAAGCCCAATTGAAGGTACCGAATGGTACTTGATGTTTGTTTATGACAAGAAATTGGCCTTGGCACCGGTTCAGGCCATGATGCAAAGTTCGGTGATTTTTGCGGTCATTCTTTTTGTCATCATTGCTGTGGTAATGCTTAAAGTGATTTCTGCGATGCTGAAGCCAATTGAAGTTTTAGGCGAGGCGATTAGTGAGCTCTCATCGGGTGACGGCGATTTAACCAAGCGAATTAACATGCAGCGTAATGATGAGATCGGCGCGCTAGCAGACGGCGTTGACCGTTTTATCGATCAATTACATGAGCTGATGAAAGACATTGCCCAGGACGCTGACCGATTGCAGCAAGCGGCAGCGCTTACCAATAATTCAACCAGTGAATCTAACTTGCAGATTGAACGCCAGCAAGCTGAAGTGACCCAAGTAGCAACCGCTGTTAATGAGATGGCCGCTACTGCCAATGAAGTGGCTAACAATGCTGAACAAACGGCCGAAGCTGCGCGTGAATCTGCTGATTCTTGTGAGCAAGGTAAAGTATTAATTGGACGAAACCAACAGCAAGTGAATAGCTTGGCTGGTCAGCTAGATGGTGCGGCAGAAACCGTGCAAGAGCTAGAGAGAAATACCCAGGAAATTAGCGATATTTTATCGACTATTCAGGGTATTGCTGAACAAACCAACTTATTGGCGTTAAATGCTGCTATTGAGGCTGCACGAGCCGGCGAGCAAGGGCGCGGATTTGCCGTTGTTGCAGACGAAGTACGTAACTTGTCGCAACGTACACAGAGTTCAACTGAAGAAATTAAAGCGATGTTAGAGCGTTTGCAGGGCAATACCCATAGCACCGTTCAAACCATGGATGAAAGTCAGCAGTTAGTAAGAATAAGCGTCGAAGAAGCGACCAAAGCTGCTGAAATGCTGGGAAATATTACTAATTCAATTACTCATATTAGTGATATGGCCACGCAGATTTCTAGTGCCGCAGAGGAACAAAGAGCAGTCACCGAAGAGGTGGGACGTAATACTCAAGGCATTCAAGATGCGTCTTTAGAGCTCGCTGAACAAGCTGCGGGTAGCTCGCAACGGGCGACAGAACTGGATGAAATTGCCGATAAGTTACATAAAGAGGTGGGGGCGTTTAAAATATAAACGCTTTGATATTAAAAGGCCTGCCAAAGCAGGCCTTTGGGTTTTAACTCAAAAACAATAATCCCACGCTACTAAGGCTAATTAACATTACATACAGTGGCAACTTAAATACACGCAACAAGCAAAAGCCTAATATGGCAATTACTACCTCTACATTAGAGTGGATGGCACTAGTGAAAATAGGTTGATATAGAGCCGCAACAAGTAAACCAACCACAGCCGCGTTTACCATTTGCATTGCGGCAGAGAATTTCGCCTTGTTCGCTAGAGCTTGCCAAGCATCAACAAAGGCCAAAACCAATAGAAAACCGGGTAGAAAAATCGCTATTGTCGCAACTAAGGCATTAACAATAGGGCTTTGTTCCCCGACTATTGCCCCAAGGTAGCTTGCAATAGTGAACATTGGGCCAGGCACCGCTTGGGCAGCAGCATAAGCGGTTAAAAACTGCTCTTGGTTTACTTCGTTAACTAATGTTTGTTGCAGCAATGGTAGAACAACATGCCCACCACCAAATACCCAACTACCTGCTTGATAGAATTGGCTAAAACTTGCTGCTAGCTGCGGTAGGTCGAAAAAGGCCAGCAAAAGCAAAGCAGCAAATACCAGTAGGTAAGTCAGCTTGATGGCGCCTGATTGTTGGTTTGGCTTGGTTTCTATGGGTTTAAGTGCGAGTAGTTTTTTGTGCAAGGAAAAACCTGCAATTGCCGCAATAGCCAAACACAATAATTGAGTACTCAAATTTGGCAGTAATAACAATGCAGCGGCGGTGATAAAACAAGCACAACTTAAATATAAGTTACTGCAAAACTGACCGTACATTTGGCGAACAGCATCCACTACAACAACCAAAGCCGCAATTTTTAAACCTGCGATTAGCCCTAACACTAAGGGATTATTATTGCTAAAGCTTGCCGCTAGGGCCAAGGCTGTCATGAGGGCTGCTGAGGGCAGGGTAAAGCCAATAAAAGCCGCTATTGCACCTAGCTTTCCGGCTCTGCGCAAACCTATAGCAAAACCCACTTGCGAAGAACCTGGCCCGGGTAAGAACTGACTTAAAGCCACCAAGTTTGCATATTCTTGCTGACTCATCCAGTTTCGGTTATCAACAAACTCTTGTTTAAAAAAGCCAATATGCGCAGCTGGGCCACCAAAACTGACTAAACCTAAGCGAAGAAAGGCGGTAAATACTTCTATTATTGCTGTCATAATTCTTAATGTTATAAGCAAAAATGAGATTTTATGAAGCTTTTGTTACAGGAATATTTCCTTTAGCAAATTGTTTAGCATGTACTTAGTCGCTGCAGTGAAATAAGCTTAACCGGCGTTTAGCGAAATAAAGGAATAGGTCGTTTTTCATGAGTGCTTATAACCGTGCTATTAAGCATTGGCTGTTAATCATCACCTTATTGTTGATGCAAGCTTGTAGTGTTAAGCCCGAGCTTTATTCTTGCGAAGGCGCGTTAACTGACTTAGACCTCATACTAGAAAGTGAGGTTGGAACGCTCAATGCCAAACGTATTGCTAAGCATCCTGGCTTGCGCTACGACCGTTTTATCTACAGCTATATTGGAGAGCTAAATAGCGGCTCAAATGTTAGCCAGCAAGATCTTATCGCCTACATGAGCGATGCAGCTGAAACTGGCTTACTGCTGGAGTGGCAGAACCTAAACAGCCAACAAATGGGTGAATGGAAACAGCGTTATCCAGAGTATTCAACAGATACTTCTATTGAAAGTTGTGTGGCTAAAGCTAAGCAGCAATATCTGGCTCAAACAGAGCAAAGCGCAGAGTTACTAAGTAGCTTGTTGCCAGATGATGATTACTCAGATACCGCAAAGTTTTTTGGCATTTACCCACTTAGCTCAAAAGTATTTGCCAGTGCAGTTAAAAAAGAACAGCAGAGCTTAACAGAACACTGGCAGCAGGCTTCGTTTAAAGCGCACTCTGGGTTTAACCAAGATCAGGCGATACTTTATACCCCTAAATCGTTTAAGCATCACTTGGCAACACCTTTAAGCCTTAATCGCTTGGGGCAGTTAAGTAACGAGCTGCAAGGCCGGCACTTGCTAGATAAGTTTGCCCCTCAGTGGCTAATAGAAAATGCACATCAAGACAACCTACCAGGTAAGCCGATTTGGTTGGGAGAACAGCTACAAGTAGTTACCGATACAGCCATTAGCTTTTCACTGATTAGCTATGGCAGATACAAGCAGCAAACCACCATTCAGCTCAACTATATATTGTGGTTTAAACAGCGCCCTGAACTTAGCGCGGTTGATTGGGTAGCAGGGCAGCATGATGCAGTTATTTTTCGTATTCACTTAACACCTCAGTTAGACATACTGGCTTACGATAGTATTCATCTTTGTGGCTGCTGGTATACCCTCATGCTGCCAAATGGCCAACCCTATCAAGCTTTGCAAGATAGTGCCCAAGAGCCAGTATTGATGCATAGGGTGGATGCTCAAACTAAAATGCGTATTAGCATTAGTGCCGATACGCATCAAATTGTGGGATTAGCTCCGGCCGAAGAAAATACTGAGCTAAAAACCATTGAGTACCAGTCTTTAGCTTGGCAACAATTAAATTTATTGGCTAAAGCTGATCTGACACAAAGCGTATTTGATAGACAGGGCTATGTTCATGGCTCGCAGCGCTTGGAGCGTTGGTTTTTTTGGCCAATGGGAGTAAAGCAACCGGGCAGTTTGCGTCGCTTTGGTGACCATGCAATAAGCTTTGTTGGCGAACGGTATTTTGACCAAGCTTACTTGTTAGAAGATTTAGGTGTGCAATAATGCCTTACACTTCCTTTAGTACCTTGCTAACTATATAAAATATTTAGGAATAAAGACTATGAGTTACGATAACAACAATATCTTCGCCAAAATCTTACGTGGTGAAATGAGCTGCTTAAAAGTTTATGAAGATGAACACACCTTGGCGTTTATGGATATTATGCCGCAAGCAGATGGCCACACCTTAGTTATTCCTAAAGAAGCTGCCGAGACCTTACTCGACCTGTCTGATGACGCCGCTGCTGCCACCATTAAAACGGTGAAAAAAGTGGCTAAAGCGGTTAAGCAGGCCATGGATGCCGAAGGCGTGAGTTTAGTGCAATTTAATGGCGCAGCTGCTGGGCAAACGGTTCCTCATATTCATTTCCATATTATTCCTGGCTCTTTAGCCGAAGCGCGTAGCCATGCTAGAAATATGGTGGACAATGAAAGCCTGCAACCTTTTGCAGATAAAATTTCAGCCTTATTAGCGAGTTAACGACATGATAGCTAGAGCCTGCTTTTATTTAAGAGCAGGCTCGGCTAACTGGCTCAGAGTTACTTAATGGCCACCAATGAGCCAAAATTAAAACACTGAAACCAAAGTTCACTGGCCGAAAAACTTGCGTCGGCAAAACGTTGTTTATGTTGCTCTATGGTATCTGGTACCAATACATTGTCTAAAGAGCTGCGTTTTTGGCTGATTTCTAATTCGCTGTAGCCATTGGCTCGTTTGAAATCTAGATGAAGTTCGCTAATTAAGCCTTGAATACTTGCTTGGCTAAAGTGAAATTTTTCACTCACAATCAATATTCCGCCAGCCTTCATGCCTTTGTGGATTTTTTTCAGCAAAGTTAAACGTTGCTCTTGGGCAACAAACTGCAGAGTGAAGTTAAGTACTACTACAGACGCCTCACTTATTTCAATATCGCAAATATCCTCGCAGATAACGGCAACTGGCACAGAGCCACGAAAAGCATCTAAATGCTTTTGACAGCGCTCTACCATGGCAGGGGAGTTATCTACGGCAACAATCTCTACGTTTTCTTGTTTTACCGCACGGCGCATGGCCAGCGTTGCAGCACCTAGAGAACAGCCTAAGTCATACAGTTTGCTGTTGGGCTGGTGAAACTGTTCGGTTAAATGGCCAATAGTAGAAATGATGTTGCTGTAACCAGGCACTGAACGTTGAATCATGTCGGGGAATACTTCCGCAACTTGATCATCAAATTTAAATTCGCCCAGCTGTGTAATGGGTTGAGAGAAAAGTTTATCTTTGCCTTGCATGGCGGAGTCTCGTAGAAAACGTGTGTGAATTAAGCGCTAATAATCGTAAAGCGAGCTATTGTAACCAGCAAATTCCTGCTTGTCTTTGGCAAATTTAAGTCCTTCGCTAGATTTATTGCTCTATCACTATTCTTATTTGTAGTCGCTTTCCTTTATACTATCGCCCTTTCACTGAACAAAGCTAACAAGAGCTTTGCTCAAGATGATTATTCGCTGAAATTTTAAAACGTAAAACGGGAAAGGCCAAATGCGCACTGTTTACTGTGGACAAGTAACCAAAGAGCTAGTTGATCAAGAAATAAATTTAGTGGGTTGGGTAAATCGACGCCGTGATTTGGGCGGTGTTATCTTCATCGATTTACGTGACCGTGAAGGCATTGTGCAAGTGGTGTTTGATCCGGATCGTGAAGACGTATTTAGCACAGCAAATAGCTTGCGTAATGAGTTTTGTGTTCGACTAAAAGGTCGTGTGCGTGCTCGTCCAGATAGCCAGATAAATAGCGATATGCGTACTGGTGAAGTTGAATTGTTAGGTTTAGAGCTTGAGATTTTAAACCGTTCAGCACCATTGCCGTTAGATAGCAATCAAGACAACTCGGAAGAGCAGCGCTTAAAATACCGCTACTTAGATTTACGTCGTCCTGAAATGAGCGAGCGTATGGTGTTCCGCGCCAAAGTAACCGGCTTTGTTCGTCGTTTTATGGAAGACAATGGCTTCTTAGATATTGAGACGCCAATTCTTACCAAAGCTACGCCAGAAGGCGCGCGTGATTACTTGGTACCAAGCCGCACTCACAAAGGCCAGTTTTTTGCCTTGCCTCAATCACCGCAAATCTTTAAGCAATTGCTAATGATGTCGGGCATGGACCGTTACTACCAAATCGTAAAATGTTTCCGTGATGAAGATTTACGTGCTGATCGCCAACCGGAATTTACGCAGATTGATATTGAAACTTCATTCATGAGCTCAGACGAAGTAATGGCTGTTACTGAGCAAATGGTTCGTGAGCTATTTGTTTCGATGTTAGACGTAGATCTTGGCGAGTTCCCGCAAATGACTTACGCAGAAGCAATGCGTTTGTACGGTTCAGACAAGCCCGATTTACGAAACCCTATGCAGTTGGTAGACGTTGCTGACTTGCTTAAAGATGTTGAGTTTAAAGTATTCTCAGGCCCTGCAAATGACGAAAAAGGCCGTGTAGCGGTATTACGTGTACCGGGTGGCGCAACACTTTCTCGTAAGCAAATTGATGATTACGGCAAATATGTTGGGATTTATGGGGCTAAAGGCCTTGCCTGGATGAAGGTTAACGACTTGTCCGCTGGCCTTGAAGGTCTACAATCGCCAATTCTTAAGTTCTTAAACGAAGAGGTGGCAAATGCTGTTGTTGAACGTGCCGGTGCGCAAGATGGTGACTTAATTCTATTTGGCGCAGATAAAGCTAACGTTGTATGTGAAGCAATGGGCGCACTTCGTTTGAAAGTGGGTGAAGACTTAGGTCTAGTATCTGATGAGTGGAAGCCGCTTTGGGTTGTAGATTTCCCAATGTTTGAAGAGGTGGATGGTCAATTCCACGCTATTCACCACCCATTCACTGCACCAGTAGCTGGTGTATCGGCCGAGCAACTGGCCGCGTCTCCGGCAGGTGTATTATCTAATGCCTATGATATGGTGCTAAATGGCTGTGAGCTTGGTGGAGGTAGTGTGCGTATTCACAAACAAGATATGCAAGCGGCAGCCTTTAAAGTACTAGGCATTAGTGATGAAGAAGCACAAGAGAAGTTTGGCTTCTTGTTAGAAGCGCTGCAATATGGTGCTCCACCACACGCAGGTTTGGCTTTTGGCTTGGACCGCTTAGTGATGCTAATGACTGGCGCAAGTTCAATTCGCGATGTGATGGCATTCCCTAAAACTGCCACAGCAGCTTGCCCGCTAACCAGTGCGCCAAGTGCAGCTAACCCAGTAGCACTAGAAGAGTTAGCATTAAATGTAAAACTGCCTAAGTAGCTTTTACGTATATAAAAACAGGCGAGCATTTGGCTCGCCTTTTTTGTATCTACTAATTCATATAAAGCAGTTAACTTGTGTGACTAGAGTGGCTCGGCGTTTGAGGTATTTTGAATAAAGGATGCAGGTGTAACACATTGCCATCTTTATCTAGCAACGCGCCCTTCTCGTTACACTGTCGGTAAAAGGCCAGCGCTTCTTGTTTAGTTTGAGGTCTGCCGAAGAAGTAGCCTTGCACTTTATCAAAACCGTTTTTCTTAAGCCAATTAGCATGCTCTAGGGTTTCCACCCCTTCAACCAAAATCTCGTAATCGAGAGTATCCATAAGCTTACGCATACTTAATACAATGCTTTGCGTAGGCACCGATGTGATGGCGTTATGACCAAACTCCCGGTCAAACTTAATTTTGTCACAGGCTAGGTTGCTTAGGTAACTTAGTGAGGTGAAGCCCTTGCCAAAGTCATCAAAGGCTACGCGAATACCCGCCGCTCTAATCTCATTAAGTTGGGTTTTAACTTGCTGATAGTTTTGCACTGCAACGCTTTCGGTAATTTCAAGCTCTAGGTAATTACTGCCCACGTTAACGGTTTTAAACTTGCTAATGAGTTTTTGAGCGAAGTGCTTATCTTCAAATTGTCGTCCGCTAATATTGAAGGCAATGGTTAACTCTTCGTATCCTTTGCTTGTAAGTTCTTCAAGCAAAGCTAAAGACTTGTCGACTACCCAGTAACCCAGCGGTAGTATATGTCGGCCTGATTCCACAGTATCAAGGAACTGGCCCGGATTCATCAGGCCTTGAGTAGGATGATTCCAGCGTAGTAGTAATTCAAAGCCGGTCACTCGCTGGTGCTGCATAGACACTTGTGGTTGCAAGTATAGCTCTAGTTCATTATTGCTCATGGCATTTTGAAATTGGTTCTCAATGGTGAACACCATGTCGTTCTGACGAGCCAATTCAATATCGAAGTGGGTGCAACAGTTTCTACCTTTACGTTTTGAAGAATACATGGCTAAGTCGGCATATTTCACTAGCAGTTGCGGCTCGTATTCGGCTTGTTTGGCGGTGGCAATACCAATACTTAGGGTTACCTTCATCGAAATGCCGGAGATAGTAATATCTCGAGAGATTTCTTGAGCCAGACTATAAGCAAAACCTAATACACTGTCTTTGTCTTTTTGATTGACAAGTAAGGTGAACTCATCGCCGCCGAGTCGAAAAGTACTGGAAGCGAATTGGCTAAGTCGCATAATGCGCTTAGCGACTTGAACCAATAGTAAATCACCAAAGTCATGACCTAAGGTATCGTTAATGGTTTTAAAGTTGTCGAGATCAATATATATCAGGCTGAGTTCTTCACCTTGTTTAGCCGCTTCTTCTAGTGCTTCGCTAAGCTGCTTCAAAAAAGCAGTTCGGTTAGGCAATTCTGTGAGTGGATCTTCCATGGCCATTTTCTCAAGAACTTTAGTATTGGCAGCAATGCTTGAGCGCATTTCTGCAAAGCTGTTGGCGAGTTCAATGGATATGTGGTCTAAGGAATCAAATTCATCATTAAATAGGTGTAACTTGTTTTGTGGATTGTAGCTTTCGTTCTCTAAAATAGTGGGTAAGCTGGCGGTGTGGTAGCGCAGGTTACTAAGCGGGCGGCGCATTAGCAAAAGGCCAATCGCGATGGCCAAGGCCATGGTAAACAGTAATAGCATAGTTAGCTGGTTTTCGAAGCGAGTTTGTAAGAACACTTGTTCGCTCCAATCCTTAAGTATCACTAACTTAAGGGTGCTGTTTGAGCTGTCTTTAATAGGGTAGAGCTTACCAACAATGGTTTTATCTTCTACCTTAAACTCCATGTTGTCGTGATGCCGATACTCAATGGCGCTATCGAACCATTGCTGGCTTAACAGCTGAGTATTTGTGGCTAACAAAATGCTTTTGTATAAGGGGCGGTCTAAATCGACTATCGCCAGCTCAATATCATCGCGTTGAGTTACGTTAATTAGCGCATCTGCTAACTCAAGTTGAAAGGCTAAAACGCCCTGTTCTGCATTACGAGTTCTTATGGGCAGGGAAATCCATAAATAGCATACTTCGTAACACTCGATGAGGCGCATTGGTTTAGAGCGCAAGGTGACCTGTTCAAGTAGCTCTTTAGGTGGGGGAGAGTCCAGCACACTACAGGCATAATTATCTATGGCAAATACAGTACAACCGTTGGCTATTGGCATTAACCATTGTAAATCTGGTAACTGACTGTTGAGGTAACGTTCAAGGTCTTGCATGCTTTCTGCTTGACTTAGCAGGGTTTGAGCTTCAAAAATGTAAGTGATGCTATCGCTTAAGCGTTCTATTTGGTCGTTAAATTCCAACGCATAATTATCAAGGTAGCTTAACTTTAGTTGCGCTTGTTGCTTCTGATAGTGTTCCATGGCGGTTAAGCCAAAAATAGAAACTACAATGCCTGCCGCGAGAATGAGCACCAAAGTGAGTTTTAGTCGCACGCTGACGTAACGATTTTTTAGATCCACCAAGGGGAACTTGCTTAACTTCATTGGCTATTCCATTGATTTAGTATAAGGCAATAACTGACTAATTAATTGCTTACTTACTAAGCATAGAGTGAAATATCAAAAGCGGTAACTTAGTTGCATTGCAAACAAGCGCCAATACCGCTCAGGATTATTGCTTCGAGTAGGGTTGAGGTCTCGAACAGGTGGAAGCATTGAGGTTCCTACAAACCAATGGTGCTCCAGTTTTAATTGAAAATTGCGATGAAAATTCCAAGTTGCTCCAAGGGTAAAATCTTCCAGATCGCGCAGGTTTGTTTCAATGTCGTCGTCAATAAAGTGACTGTTGTCATAGCGAGCCAGTAAGTTCCATTGCTGGTTCACAATGAAAATACCTTGCAGGTAATAGGCATTCATATCGATGCTGCCATCAAAAATTGGCGCTAAAGGTTTGGCTGCATCGTTTTTTCCTTCGGCATAAGTGCCACCGCGTCGCATAGTAAATTCACCGGTTATCTCATAGCGCTGTTGTGCATACTGCAAAGAAGCAATGTACTGGTCGGTATCAATTGTAAAATCGAAGGGTAAGCTCACAGGGCTGGCGGATGGTGCCAAATCTATCGAATCTTTTAAGTGCATTTTTAAGCGACGATACTCTAGGCCCAAGTACCAATTGGCGTTGGGACGAGCGGAAAAGTGCAGTGAACTATTCCATTCACTTTCAAAAGTGCCACCTTGATCTTGGCCAAAAAAGCGCCGACTAAAGCTTTCATCAAAAGCTTCTTTGCCAATGGATGCGGCAAATTTGTATTGTTGGCCATTTAGTGTGAAATAGTCTAAATCTAGCCTTATACCATCTGCCCTTAAGCTTTGCTCTTTGAGAATATGTGGATAAACCGAGAGCGGTAATACAATACTGGGGCGAGTAAAGGGTACGTCACGGGTTTCACCATAAATCCCATTGGATATTTTGAAACGGCCAAGCTTAAAGCCAACTTCCCAGTCTTCGTTGGTTGGAACTTTGTAGTTAAGGCTCAAATAATCTACATCTAAACCAGACTCGAACCAGTCACCGCTTTCTTGAGCAATCACCAAGCCAGACACCGACCAATTAGGGTTGATATACCAAAAACCTCGAAGCCCCGCTTCAAATAGCGGGCCGCTATCTCCAGAGTTGTAACCGTAATAATTGTTAGCGTTTACATCGATATAGCTGGCAGAAACAAAGCCACCCCAAGAGAGTTTACCTTTAGCCTGCGCGGGAAAAACAACAACGCTTAAGCTAGTCAACAATAGTAGAATGAAGTTCTTCATTGCTCACCTCTTGGCTGGTGTATCCAATAGCGTTGGGATTATTTTTTATGGTGTCTAGCATTTGTTGTTCAGAGTTCACAATGGTTGGAGCAATAGCAGTGCCGGTGTAGATCTGGCGCTCCCAAATACGGCTTAGCTGATAGGGGAATAGTTTGAGTGCGTCTAAACAAAACTGTTTATGTAAGTCGTTATTGTCATCCATTACAACCAGTTCAATGACTTGACCATCAGGCCAGTTTTTTTGTCTTAGCGAAAATATTGCACGGATTTGTTTAGCGCTAAGTTCGACCTGCTGGTTGGAATGAGTGAGTAGCCATACCTCAGCATGAATGGGTATGCTTAAGCTTACTAAAAAAAATAGCGCGACAATTTTCAAAGCGGTCGTTCGTTGCTTCAAAAACTGAGTTAAATTGCGCCAATAAATTACAATCATAGCCTTCCGTGGTTAGCTCATAACTATTGTGTTAAAGATTATGTCTTTAAATATAGGCTAATTTTTTCAATAAGTTAAGTTAAATGATTTTTTGTTTATCATTGTTTAAATATCCAACAGGAAGTATTGGCTTAACTGTTATTTTTATTAGAAATATCAATAGAAAAACGAGTTTTAACGATAATGGTTATCTCATAATTATGTATTATTAATGAATAACATTACACATATTGTGGTTAAGTTCTTATCAGGAATTACGGCTTCGATTCTGATGGAATAATTTCAATATTCCTTATCCTTTCATTTTAATGGAACTCTTTATCGAGTGAGATCCATGTTCAGCTATTTAATTCTAGGCTTGTCATATTGTTAGCGTTTATCATCATGTCTTGATCATAAGCGAGGGAGAAATTCGATGGCAGGTCACAGTAAATGGGCCAACATCAAGCATCGTAAAGCAGCCCAAGATGCGAAACGCGGCAAAGTGTTTACCAAGTTTATTCGAGAGCTAACGGTAGCTGCCAGAGAAGGTGGTTCAGATCCTGATGCCAATCCTCGATTACGTGCCGCTATAGATAAATCACTGTCGAATAATATGACTCGCGATACAATTAATCGAGCTGTTCAACGAGGGGCGGGTGAACTTGATGGTCAGCAGCTAGAAACGGTAGTTTACGAAGGCTATGGGCCTGGCGGAACCGCGGTATTAGTTGAAACTATGACCGATAACCGTAATCGCACCGTATCAAGTGTTAGACACGCTTTTTCCAAAAGTGGCGGTAATCTGGGTACAGATGGCAGCGTGTCCTACCTTTTCGAGAAAAAGGGCATAATTTCTTACTCTACCGAAAGTGACGAAGACGCAATTATGGAGGCCGCACTGGAAGCGGGGGCTGATGATGTATTAAGCCACACCGATGGCAGCGTAGATGTGTACACTAACCCTGTGGAGTTTGGAAAGGTTAAAGATGCGCTAGATGCAGCAGGGCTAGTGGCTATTAATTCCGAAGTCACCATGATTGCTTCAACGCAGGCTGAATTAGACGCTAGCACCGCTCCCAAATTGTTGCGGCTAATCGATATGTTGGAAGATGATGACGATGTTCAAGAGGTTTATCACAATGGTGAGATTTCCGATGATGTTGCTGCGCTACTTTAACTAACCGTGAGTATTATTTTAGGCATTGATCCCGGCTCGCGGATCACCGGTTATGGTTTAGTTAAACAGGCTCAAGGGCGAATAGAGTATTTGGGCAGTGGGTGTATTCGCACCAATGAAAAAGAATTGCCACTAAGATTGAAGCAAATTCACGCAGGCGTGAGTGAAATTATCACCCAGTTTTCACCCGACGAGTTTGCGATAGAACAGGTTTTTATGGCCAAGAATGCTGATTCAGCCTTAAAACTTGGTCAAGCTCGTGGAGCAGCTATTGTGTCAGCGGTAAGTCAAGACTTGCCAGTGGCAGAGTACTCGGCACGGCAAATAAAACAGGCAGTAGTAGGCACCGGTGCTGCAGACAAGACACAAGTTCAGCACATGGTTACCCAGCTTTTAAGCTTGTCGGCAAGCCCCCAAGCAGATGCCGCTGATGCCCTTGCTGTCGCTTTATGCCATTGCCATACCAGACAAAGTTTAATAGGCATGGCGGGCAAAGTACGAGGTACGGTGAGGCGGCGATTACGTTAGTTTTTGGATAAAAAATCGACAGTTAGAAGTTTTTTTTGAATTATTCTGCGTAACTAATTGAAACCATCAAGTTTGACCCAATATATTGCTGATAGAGATTATTAGCTAAGGCAAAGAGGACGACATGACCTTAGAGCGTTCAGAACGTTTCGAAATTCCCGTATTACCACTGCGCGACGTGGTGGTGTATCCGCACATGGTTATTCCATTGTTTGTTGGTCGTGAAAAATCTATCCGTTGCTTAGAAAGTGCGATGAGCCAAGATAAGCAAGTATTGCTAGTGGCCCAAAAGGACGCAAGCAATGACGACCCACAGGTGGATGACCTATACACGGTAGGTACCGTCGCTAATATTCTTCAATTACTTAAGCTGCCTGATGGTACCGTTAAAGTTCTGGTTGAAGGTAGCCAGCGCGCTAAGCTTGAGCAAATTGTTCAAGAAGAGGAGTACTACGTAGCCGCCGCTGAATATGTGGTATCTGCTCAGCCTGATGAAAAAGAGCAAGAAGTGATGGTGCGCTCTGCCATTAGTCAGTTTGAAGGCTACATCAAGCTGAACAAAAAGATTCCGCCAGAGGTGCTTACATCTGTTTCTGGCATCGACGACGCTGCTCGTTTAGCCGACACCATGGCTGCTCACATGCCGCTCAAGCTAGAAGACAAACAGTCGGTGCTTGAAATTGCCAGTATTCCAGAACGTCTTGAATACCTAATGGCAATGATGGAGTCTGAAATAGATTTGCTACACGTTGAGAAAAAAATCCGTGGTCGTGTGAAAAAGCAAATGGAAAAAAGCCAGCGTGAGTATTACTTAAACGAGCAAATGAAGGCCATCCAAAAAGAACTGGGTGAGTCTGAAGACGGTCAAGACGAATTTGAGCAGCTTTCTCAGCGTATCGAAGAAGCCAAAATGCCTGAAGAGGCAAAAGAGAAAACCCTGGCTGAACTCAACAAGCTTAAAATGATGTCGCCAATGTCAGCAGAAGCCACAGTAGTGCGCGGCTATGTTGATTGGATGCTTAGTGTTCCTTGGGTTAAACGCTCTAAAGTGAAGCGTGATTTGGCTAAAGCCGAACAAGTGCTTAATCAAGACCACTATGGTTTAGAGAAAGTTAAAGAACGTATTTTGGAATACTTGGCAGTGCAAAGCCGAGTCAACAAACTTAAAGGTCCAATTCTTTGTTTGGTGGGGCCACCAGGTGTAGGTAAAACCTCACTGGGTCAATCCATCGCTAAATCAACTGGGCGTAAATATGTACGCATGGCCTTAGGTGGCGTGCGTGATGAAGCAGAAATCCGAGGACATCGCAGAACTTATATTGGTTCTATGCCGGGTAAGCTGATTCAAAAAATGTCCAAAGTGGCGGTGAAAAACCCACTATTTTTGCTGGATGAAATCGACAAGATGGCGTCTGACATGCGTGGCGACCCTGCCTCAGCATTGCTAGAGGTTCTAGACCCAGAGCAAAACAATAGCTTTAACGATCATTACCTTGAAGTTGATTATGATTTATCAGACGTGATGTTTGTTGCTACTTCAAACTCAATGAATATTCCTGGTCCGTTGCTTGACCGTATGGAAGTGATTCGCTTGTCGGGTTATACCGAAGACGAAAAACTGAATATTGCTAAACAGCATTTGATTAGCAAACAAATCAAACGCAATGGCTTGAAAGAGCACGAAATTGTTATCGAAGACAGTGCCATTATCGGCATTATTCGTTATTACACCCGCGAAGCTGGTGTGCGTAGCTTAGAGCGTGAAATCTCTAAATTATGCCGTAAAGCAGTGAAAGAAATTTTACTCAATAAAGACACCAAGAAAGTCGAAATCAGCCAAGATAATCTCAGTCAGTACCTTGGTGTACAACGCTGTGATTATGGTAAAGCCGATGAGAACAACCGGGTAGGTATGGTTACTGGTCTTGCTTGGACCGAAGTGGGCGGCGATTTATTAACTATTGAAACTGCATCGGTGCCAGGCAAAGGCAAGCTTAGCTACACAGGCTCTCTTGGTGATGTGATGCAAGAGTCTATTCAGGCAGCGATGACAGTGGTTAGAGCCCGCGCTGATAAGTGGCGCATTAACAGCGACTTCTACGAAAAACGTGATATTCATGTGCACGTACCAGAAGGTGCAACACCAAAAGATGGTCCAAGTGCTGGTATTGCAATGTGTACCGCTTTAGTCTCTAGCCTAACCGGTAACCCAGTTAAAGCTGAAGTAGCGATGACCGGTGAAATTACCTTACGTGGTGAAGTATTGCCGATTGGTGGCTTGAAAGAAAAGCTCTTGGCTGCGCACCGTGGTGGAATTAAAACGGTTCTTATTCCGCAAGAAAATGAACGTGATTTAGAAGAGATACCAGAAAATGTTATTGGCGACCTGAAAATCATTCCTGTTCGCTGGATTGAACAGGTTCTGGAAGCGGCTTTAGAGCAAAATCCTGAAGGCTTTGAAGTAAAAGCTTGAGTCAATGCAAATAAACGATATTCAATCGTGAAATAGTACTTGCCAGCCTTGTTCAAGGGCTATAGCCTAAGGCTGGCAAGGAAGCCGTTGATAAAAATATTGATGGTAGATTTTAACTAAATGTAGACTGACAAACCTCATTCTGAGCCGCGATTATTAGGGAAGCTTCCCTGCGGTGAGAAGAAAAGGAATAACAACAAGGGGAACCAATTGTGAATAAAGCTCAACTCGTAGACAAAATCGCTGAAGGCGCTGACATTTCTAAGGCCGCTGCAGGTCGTGCGCTGGATTCTTTCATTGACGCGATTT
Source organism: Agarivorans aestuarii (assembly GCF_019670125.1). NCBI lineage: Bacteria > Pseudomonadati > Pseudomonadota > Gammaproteobacteria > Alteromonadales > Alteromonadaceae > Agarivorans > Agarivorans aestuarii. The sequence goes on along the minus strand of NZ_AP023033.1, from coordinate 2,699,369 downwards.
CAGATACACTTAAAGAAGGCGACAACGTTGCTTTGGTAGGTTTTGGTACCTTCCAAGTTAAAGAACGTTCAGCTCGTACTGGTCGTAACCCTCAGACTGGTGCAGAAATTCAAATTGCTGCTGCTAACGTACCGTCGTTTAAAGCAGGTAAAGCGTTAAAAGACGCTGTAAACTAACTGTCAGACGCAATTGCGATCTGTCAAAGGCGCATCAATTCGATGCGCTTTTTCATTATTTAATGTGGTAAAGAGTAATTAAGCATGTTGGAAAAGCTCCGTGAAGGAAGCCAAGGTCCGGTAGCCAAAATCATCCTAGGTTTGGTCATTTTATCTTTCGCTCTGGCTGGTGTAGGTAGCTACATCGCAAGCCCTAGTGAGCAATTAGCAGCCGAAGTTAATGGTGAGTCCATTAGCCGTGCAGAATTTGACCAAGCTTATCAAAATGAGCGTGCCCGCTTAGAAAGCCAGTTTGGTGCTGCGTTTAATCAATTAGCCGCTGACCCAAGTTACATGGCTCAGTTTAGAAGCAACGTATTAGACCGAATGATTGGTGAGCGTTTACTAGACCAAGCCGCAGAAAATTACGGTTTACGAGTAAGTGACGCGCAAGTTAAATCACAAATTTTAGGCATGCAAGAATTTCAAGTCGATGGTCGTTTTGATAACGAGCGTTACTTAGCTGTTCTTTACCGCGCTAACCTCCAACCTGCTCAATTTCGCGATATGATTCGCAACGACTTAACCCGTCGTCAACTACAGCAAGCTTTATTGGGCAGTGAGTTTGCGCTGCCAAGTGAAGCTGAGTTACTGGTTAAACTAAATCAACAAACTCGTGACGTGCGCTATGTTACTGTTCCTGTTGCTCAGTTTGCTAACCAAGAAGCGCCAAGCGAAGAAGACTTACTGGCTTACTACGAAGAGCGTAAAAACACTTTCCGCACTGAAGAGTCAGTAGATGTTGAGTACATTGTTGTTGATGCAGAAAAAATCGCGGCGAGCATAGACGTTAGTGATGAAGACATTCAACAATTCTACGATGCTAATCAGTTAACTTACTCACAACCAGAGAAGCGTAAAGTTGCACATATTTTGCTTGCTGATGAAGCTAAAGCTGAAGAGTTGTTAGCTAAAATCAATCAAGGCGAAGATTTCGCTACGCTAGCTGCCGAAGAATCTGAAGATACTTTCAGCGGTCAAGAAGGCGGTGAACTCGATTGGTTTGAAAGTGGTGTAATGGCGCCTGAGTTTGACGCAGCTTCTTTTGCACTTGTTAACAACGGCGATGTTAGTGAGATTGTTAAAACAGAGTTTGGTTTCCACCTTATCAAATTGTTAGACGTGCAAACTTCACAAGCTAAGCCTTTAGAAGAAGTGAAAGAGCAAATTAGTCAGCGTCTGCAACAAGATCAAGCACAAGATGCCTTCTACGAGCAAGCACAACGACTTGCAGAAGTTTCTTTCGAAATTCCAGACTCATTAGTGGATGTTGCGAGCGAAACGGGCTTAAAAGTTGAAACGATTAAAGGCTTAACGCGCGCTAGTGCAAATGGCGCATTAGGCGAGCCACAGGTTATTAATCAGCTGTTTAATTTAGACTTCATCGCTGAAGGTTTAAATAGCGACGCTATCCAGCTGTCAGACAACAGTTCAATTGTTGTTCGTGTTATGGCTCATCAAGCTTCAGAAGTGAAACCTTATGAAGAGGTGAAGGCCCAAATTAACACTGCACTTACGCAATCTCGTTCAACCAAGGCTGCACAAGATTATGCGGATAGTCTAATTGCGGCACTAGAGAGTGGTGAAGGCTTAGATGCTCTGCTATATGAACAAAACCTTAAGCTAGATTCTAAGTTTAAAGTAGGCCGCGATAGCCAAGATTTAGAACCTCAGGTAGTGCGTCATTTATTCATGATGGCAAAACCTTCTGAGCAAAAAGTGGCTAGCCGAATTACTACGATGAACGGCGACCAGCTAGTTATTCAATTAACAGCAGTTAACGAAGCAGAAACCGTTGATGCAAGTGAAACTAACCAATGGTTACAACAACTTAGCAATGTTAAAACCGAAGCTAGTTATCAAGTATTGATTGATGTCTTAAAAAGCAAAGCAGAAATCCAAAACTTGTTGTAAGCTTAATGCTTACGTAAGATACTGAAAAAAGGACGTTTTACGTCCTTTTTTAGTTTTTGGAGAACAACGTGAAGAAATCCATTGTGCTGCTAGTGGCACTTCTTGGTATTGGCTTGGGCGTAATGTCTTTTGTTTACTTCGCTTATCCGGAGTTAGTTGGCTTAGAGCGCGAGCACAAAGTTAATCCTATTGTAGGCACTTGGGAAGCTGAACATGACTTTTATGGCAAGAAAGAACGCCTAGTATTTTCAGAAGATGGCCAAGTTAAATCAGGCAGTCGGGTAGCCACCCAATACAAAATAAACGGCAATCGGGTAGTGGTGACTTCAGCAGATAAAGTGATTGAATACCGCATTTCAAAAGATGGTCAAACATTGGATGCCTACTTACCGAGAGCAGGGCGTATTCGTTACAAAAGAGTCAATTAAAAAAGCCCTTAACAGAAGCTGTTAAGGGCTTTTTATAGTATTAAAGTAAGATTTTAATCTAATGTTACTACTTCAAATGGTACTGCAGTAGCCACATCTTCTTCGTAATCAACCCCTTTAACGCCAAAACCAAACAACTTCAAGAACTCCGCTTTATAGTATTCATAGTCGGTGTGTTCTTTTAGGTTCTCAGTGGTAATTTGCGGCCATAAATCAACACAAGCTTGTTGAATATCTTCACGTAATTCCCAGTCATCTAAACGTAGGCGATTGTACTCATCGACAGGCGCTTTTTCGCCTTCTAGATACAGGCGTTCGTTAAATAGACGATAGATTTGCTCCATACAGCCTTCATGCAAACCTTGCTCTTTCATGATTTTGAAAACCATCGATATGTACAAAGGCATTACGGGAATCGCTGAACTAGCTTGAGTAACAACACTCTTAAGTACTGCAACGTTGGCTGAACCTTGCTTAGCGCTTAGTTTTTCATTAAGTGCTGTTGAAGCTCGGTCTAGGTCCATTTTAGCTTTGCCTAAAGCACCATCCCAATAGATTGGCCAAGTTAGCGCGGTGCCAATGTAACTGTAGGCAACGGTTTTACAACCTTCTGCTAGCACGCCTGCTTCATCTAAGGCTTTAATCCAAAGTTCCCAGTCTTCGCCACCCATTACCGTTACCGTATCAGCTATTTCTTGCTCGGTTGCAGGCTCTACGCTGGCTTCGATAATGGTATCTTTATTGGTATCTACTGCAGTCGCTGTGTAGGTTTCACCGATAGGTTTTAAACTAGAGCGAATTAGCTCTCCGCTATCTGGTAGTTTACGAACAGGAGACGCTAGCGAATAAACTACAAGGTCGATTTGTCCAAGATCTTCTTTAATTAAATCAACAGCAGCCTGTTTAGCTTGATGCGAGAATGCGTCACCGTTGATGCTTTTAGCATAAAGGCCAGCTTCATGAGCTTTTTGGTCAAATGCCGCAGCATTGTACCAACCGGCAGTACCCGGTTTCTTTTCAGTGGCAGGCTTTTCGAAAAATACGCCAATGGTTGCGGCATCGCTACCAAAAGCGGCTGCGATGCGCGATGACAAACCATATCCGCTTGAAGAGCCAACCACCAATACCCGCTTAGGGCCATTAGTTACTTTGCCCTGCTGTTTGGTGTAGTCGATTTGCTCTTGTACATTAGCCGCACAGCCTACCGGGTGAGTGGTGGTACAAATAAAGCCTCGGATCTTGGGTTTGATGATCATACTAATTCCTCTACGGTGTCCGATAATAAGACGCTGAATACGTAATTGTTATAGCGCTAAAAAATGCAGTGATTCTAGCATGTTTACCGCTAAAGTTGCATTTAGCCTAGCTGATCAGAGCAGTTTGAAGTGGCCAAAACTGTCTAGCTAGGCAAAGCCACCTACCGACTGTATATTTAGAGATATAAATTTATTATCAAAAGAACTATACATTATCTTATTTAGGTAGTATCAATAACATAACGCGATAAGAATATAAGATTCAAAACACTTAAGGGAATAAGGGTTAAGCTTTTGAAAAGTAAAATATTGCCGACCAGCATTAAAGGAAAGGTGGTTGGTTTACCCACCAGTAAAACCACTCAGCATGCCGCTAAAAAGAAAGCAGCAGAAATTGCTAAGCATTATGAAACCTATTTTCATCCCATGGTGGCATTAAACGATGAAGATATTGATAGTGTCTATCGACTTCGTCACGATGTTTATTGTGAAGAGCTTGGCTTCGAGCCGGTTAATCAACAAAAAGTAGAGCGTGACGAATTTGACGATTACTCTGACTATTGTTTGGTGCGTCATAAATCCTCAAATACTTACGCAAGCACCGTTAGGGTAGTTGCTCCTTCTGGTGACCAACTGCTTCCCTTAGAAAAGTATTGTGAAGGGGCTATTACCGATGAGGAATTACATCCGCAAAACTTTGCTCGAGAAGATGTTTGTGAAATTTCTCGGCTAGCCCTAAGGGCGACATTCAGACGACGTAAAGCGGACAAATTTAAAGACTCCGCGGTAGGGGGAATTAATATCAATGAGCTCTATGAAGATGAGCTGCGCTGTTTCCCCTTTATCACTGCCAGCATGTATTTAGCCGCTACAGTGTTGGTAGAGCGCCATAACATCAAGCATGCTTATGTAATGATGGAACCTCGTTTAGCTCGTAGCACCGCACTCCTAGGGATTAAGTTTCAACAAATTGGCCCTGTAGTGGAATACCACGGGCAGCGCGCGCCTTATTATATTACTGCTGAAAAGATTCGCAGTGACCTACCCATCACCTTAAAACCGTTAATGGACATGATAGAACGTGAAGTTAACGCATCATTGTCTATGTCGCAGGTAGTGGGTGCGCAAGAAAGTATTCTGTATCGCGGTAATTCTTAAGCGCTTCTGCTATTTGCGAAAGGCATTTTGGTAGGCGCTAATCAGTCGTTGGCTCAGCTCATGTTCGGGCTGAGTGAAAAACTCTTCGGTATGCTTAAATTCTACGGCTTTACCATGTTGCATAACCAGCACCTTGTCTGAGAAGTGCCTTACTAAGCCCAAATCATTGGATACAAAGATATAGCTGATAGCAAATCGTTGCTGTAGCTCTAGCAATAGGTTAATGATCTGAGCTCTAACCGAGACATCAAGAGCTGCAATGCTTTCATCAATAACAATGATTTTGGGGCTCAAAATTAACGCTCTAGCAACGGCGATACGCTGTTTCTGACCACTTGATAACATGCTGGGGAAGAACTCGGCGTGCTCTTCTAATAAACCCACCAATTTTAATGTAGCAATTACTTTTTGCTGCTGCTCTTGCTGTGAAAGCGCGGTATTTAGAATAAGTGGCGCAGACAAAATTCTTCCGATGTTAGAACGCGGGTTGAGCGAGCTATTTGGGTCTTGAAATATCATTCTGATTAAGCGGCACCTGCGGGTGTAGTCACCAAACTTTAAAGCTTCACCGTTAACAAATATATCGCCGTTACTCGGTTTGTTAATGCCCGCTAGTACTTTGGCTAAACTGGATTTCCCAGAGCCAGATTCACCAATTATCGCTAAGCTTTCCCCCATGTTTAACTCAAAACTTATATCATCGATGGCTGCAAAACGTTGTCTACTTAACCAACCTTTGTGAATATAGACGTGCTGCGAAAGATTCTTAACGTGCAGTAAGTTAGCCATTGTTGCCTACCTTTTTCTCTAGATTTAAAGGGTAGTGGCAAGCATATTGATGACCTTTTACCTTTTTAAGTTTGGGTTGGATAACACACTCGCGCTGAGCTTTAGGGCAACGCGGCCCAAGTCGACAGCCGATAGGTAAGTGTTGTAATGCGGGAATCGAACCAGGTAAGCCGGGCAATAATGCCTTGCGCTCAAAAGGTTTGTTAAATTGCGGCGCTGAGCTTAGTAAGGCCGAAGTGTATGGGTGTCTTGAACTTCCTACGACTTGCTCTGAACGACCCACTTCTACCATTTGACCGCAATATATTACGCTGATAGTGTCTGCTAAGTCTGACAGTGTATTTAAGTCATGACTAATTAACAAAATAGCAGTGTTATTTAGCTTATTCAGTTTGTGTAATAGGCGTAGTATTTGACTGGCTGTGGTCACTTCCATGGCGGTAGTTGGCTCATCGGCAACTAATAGCTTGGGCTGTCCAGCAATGGCCATAGCAATCATTACTTTTTGGCAAAGTCCATCCGATAGCTCATAAGGGTAGCTACGCATCACTTTGTGGTGATCTTTAACACCTACTTTATGCAGTAAGGCTTGCGCTTGTTTTTTTCGCCATTGGAAGCGTCGCCAAAATCCGCCTTTAATATTGTGGCAGGGAATGGCTTCTTCAATTTGTTTGCCCACTTCTTCAGAAGGATCTAAACATGAGCTAGGCTCTTGAAATATCATCGCAATTTCATGACCTAGCACTTTACGCCGCTGGCGGGTAGTTAAGGACATCAGATCAACGTCGCCCAAGCGCATGCGGTCGGCTTTGATGGTCCAGCTAGGTTTAGTTACACCCAATAATGCTTTGGCAATCAGGCTTTTTCCTGAGCCTGACTCACCCACCAAGGCCTTTATTTCGCCTTCTGCCATGGTAAGGCTCACTCGGTCTACCGCCTTAACTATTCCAGCTGGCGTATTGATTTCAATGGTTAGGTTGCGAATGTCTAATAAAGCCATTAGTCGACTCCTTGAATCATCGCTTGGCGTAAACCTTCGCCCACCATATTCACACTAAGAATACTGGTCATTATGACAAAGCCTGGCAGGGTTACTGTCCAAGGCGCAGAAAAGAGTAAATCTTTACTTCCACCTAACATGGCGCCCCATTCTGGCAGTGGCGCTTGCGCACCAATGCCAATAAAACCTAGGGCGGTAATATCGATAAGCGATGAAGAAAAACTGCGACTAATTTGAAATACGATTGAGTCGGCGATATTGGGGAGCACGCCGTTTTTCAGGATACGGTAGTTAGTAGCACCATCTAGGCGAATCGCTGTAATGTACTCTTTTTGAATTTCGCTTGAAACGGCAATATATGTAAAACGAATAAATTGCGGGATCTGCGCTAGGGCAATCGCAATCAGGGTATTTTCTAAGCCGGTTCCGAGAAAAGACACCACCATAATGGCAATGAGCAGAGAAGGGATCGACAAGGCGGTATCCATCACATGGTGGAGAACGCTGGATTTAATGCCACGGCTCATGCCAGAAAAAATGCCGATGGGAATGCCAATGAAAGCGGCAAGCGTGACTACAATAAAGCCGCCGCCAAAGGTTAGTTGGCAACCGTAAATTAAACGGCTGAGTAGATCTCTGCCTAAGTCATCAGTGCCTAAAAAATTATCTACATGGCCTTGCTGATTCCAAGAGGGAGGCTGCAATAAGTTGTCGCCTTGAAACTCTAGCGGGTAGGGCGCAATGAGCGGGCCAAACAATGCAAGCACTAAAAAGCCGAGTAGCACCCAAAAACCAATCATCGCAACAGTGTTGTCCCTAAAACGAATCAGTACCTGCTGCAAGGCACTGGAAATCGTCGTTTCAGAAAATACATTAGTGCTGAGCATAAACTTCTCTTCGACGCAGTGGATGAATGAGTGCGGTAAACAAATCGGTTAATACAAAAGTGATAATCACTAGGGTCGCTACAGCTAACATGCCGCCTTGAATGGCGATGTAATCTTGCTGATAGATGCTTGATATTAACCAACGGCCAATGCCTGGCCAGGCAAATACCACCTCTAGCACCATCGCCATGGTTAATACGTTACCAAATTGTAAACCCAAGCTGGGTAGAATAGGGGGCAATGCGTTGTGTAAGGCATGCCGAGTGACAATTTGCCACTTTGACAAACCCTTTGTAGCGGCGGCTTTAATGTAGTTCTCGCTCATTACTTTGGCCATAGAGTTTGATAGCTGGCGAATAACTTCTGTAGTGGGCACCACAGCCAATACTAGGGTTGGCAAGGCTAGGTGACTTAATATACTCATTAGCGCTGGCCAGCGGGCTTGAGGCTCTAACCACATCACGTCAACAATGCCAAAACCTGTTACTTGAGGAATTTCCAGCAGCAAGTCATAGCGACCTGATACGGGGAACCAACCCAGCATTAAGGAGGAGTTCATAACCAAGAGCAGTGCAAGCCAAAACACCGGAATGCTGTAACCTACCATCGTCACACTTAGAATGAGGTTTCTAATCCAGTGCTGATGATAAATGCCGGCCAAGGTACCCAGCGGGATCCCTATAATAAACGACAGCAAAAAAGCAGCAAAGCAAAGCTCTAAGGTGGCGGGGAGAAAGCTCACCAATTCATCAAACACCGGCTTGCCGCTAATGCTGGATACACCCAAATCGCCATTAATATTCTGAAAAACAAATAACGCATATTGTTTAAACCAAAAATCATCGGTTTTAACAAACAGGTTCTGATTCTGCTGAAAAATAAACGCAATCAAGTTGATGATTAAAAAAGTAATCACCAATAGGTTAATACGTCGAATAAAGTATCGGAGCATGGCTTACTTCCTATAGGCGTTGTTAAACGAAACGCCTCCATATGGGTTCCAAGTAATACCGTGAACGCTGTCGTTATACGAATACATTTTTAATGCGTGTGTTAAGGGTAAAATAGGCACATCTTGTTCGATTATTTTTTGAATTTTGTAATAGTTTCTTACTCGGTCAGCAAGGCGTGTAGAAGCTGTTGCTGCGTTGAGTAGCTGTTCAAAGTGACCATTACACCAGCGGCTAAAGTTATACCCTTGCTCTACTGCGTCACAAGAAAACTGCTGCCTAAAGAAGTCATCGGGGTCGCTGTTATCGGTAGACCAACCCACTAACAATAAGTCGTAGTTTACTTCTGGCGCTCTTAGATAGCGACGCAAAACTTGCCAATCAAGTAAACGCACATTCACTTGATAGCCACCGTTGACCAAGTCGTTGCGTATTAACTCGGCAGTTTTGCGTGGTTGGGGATTGTAGCTTTTGGCTTCGTTCAGCACCCATAACTCAATCGGATCTTGTTTGGCCTTTTCTATATAAGGGTAAACTAGGTGATCTTGCTCAGGAGAGCGAGATTGGTGTCGATAAGCCCAAGATGAAGGAGATAGCACACCCTCTGCAATGTCGGCTGTCGACAAATAGACTGAGTCAACTATGCGTTGTTTGTTTACTAATCCGGCTACGTTGCGGCGAATTCGTACGTCGGCAAAAGGAGGTTTTTGGGTATTAAATGCCAAGTAAGACACATTTAGTCCAGCCTGCACCGACACTAACAACTCTTCGCGCGCTTTAAGCACTTCTAGCTGATTGGCTGCTGGCTGCGCCATAATATCGCATTGCCCCGTGAGTAATTTGGCTAAGCGAATCGACGAGGTTGGGGTTATATCAAATACCAACTGTTGCATCGGCGGCGCACCACGCCAGTGTAACCAATGGCGGTAGTATCGAATAAAGTGATCTTTACGCTGGTTAACGTAATAAAACGGCCCGCTGCCAATAGGTAATTGGTCAAGTTGTCCCAGTTGGTTTGATTGACTGAGCTTGTCGGCATACTCAGCTGACAAAATCACCGCGTAATCGCTGGCAAGATTTGCTAAAAACGCCGCATCGGGTCGCTTTAACTCAAATTCAACCGCACTTTCTGAGAGCTTGGTGAGCTTACGAATATTGCTGCCAAAGCCAATGTTATTGAAAAAGGGATAATCGCCGTTGGCCAGTATGTATAGTGGATGTTCGGTGTCTAAAATGCGTTCGAAACTCAATATCACATCATCGGCATTTAGATTGCGCGATGGGCTAAAGTAATCGGTTTTATGGAAATGAATACCTTGGCGTAAGTCGAAACGATAGCGCAAACCGTCTTCACTCACTTGCCAGTTATTCGCTACCCCACCAACCAATTGCTGAGTAATGGGATCAACTTCAACTAAGCGGTCGTATAGGTGTCGCGATGTCACCGCAATCGCATTGATTGAGCTTTCAAGTTGCGGGTTAAACGTATGTGGCGCAGTTTCGGTGCAATAGACTAAACCAAGCTTTTTTACATCTTTTTGCTGGTCGCAGCCAAGTAGCAAAAAAGCTAGACACATCACTGTGCCAATTGAGAATGCATTCATGAGAAGCTGATATCCTGATAACTGCTTGATAATTTACCATTAACCATCTGCTTATCTCAACCAATGAAAGGCTTAGCCTTGAGTATTAATGTGATGTTTTTTGATCAAACCCCTTAGTTGATGGTAGCTGATCTGCAGGGCTTTAGCGCTGGCGGTTTGTTTGTAATGATTATTTGCTAAGGTCTTAGTGATCAATTGCTTCTCAAAGTTAGCCACTTGTTGATTAAAACCGCTTTGTTTCAGGCTTATTTGTTCGTTGTTATTAGTTGGTTTTAGTGGCCGCCACGGGGAAGCAAAAGGATCGAGATTAATAGCATCCACCATTCCCTGATTATCGCTGCTTTCTACTACCGCTCGTTCCACCACGTTTTTGAGCTCTCGAATATTGCCCGGCCAAGAATAGTTGTTTAGCTGGGTTAACACTGTTTGGCTAAAACTGGGAACATGGGGGAAATTTAGCTCTCTTGCCATTTTGTGAGCAAAATGCTCCGCCAATAGCTGAATATCATCAACGCGATGGCGCAAGGGCGGCAGGGTAATCACCGCAAAGGATAATCTATCTAGCAAGTCAGCCCTAAATTCTCCTTGTTCCACTAGCTCGGGTAAGTCTTGGTTGGTGGCGCACACGAGTCTTACGTCTACTTCAATCGGCTTGTTGCTGCCTAGGCGTTCAATTTTGTTGTATTCAATGGTGCGTAATAGCTTCTCTTGCACTTCATTTGGCATGTTGGCGAGTTCATCTAAAAACAAGGTGCCTCTATCGGCTTGCTCAAATCGCCCAATCCGCTGTTGCGAGGCGCCTGTATATGCTCCTGCCTGGTGGCCAAAAAGCTCCGACTCAATCAGGTTCGGATTTAAACTCGCGCAGTTTAAGCTGAGATAATGCTTATCCCAGCGCTCTGATAAAAAGTGCAAGCGTTCAGCAATCAGCTCTTTACCGGTGCCGCGTTCACCTATAACCAGTACCGGGCGGTTTAGCGGGGCCAACAGTGATACTTTGTCTAGTACTTCCAAAAAACTTGGGGCGTTACCTAATAGGCTTGGGGAATCCATCTTGGTCTCTTTGACTAAAAGTTGGTCAGTATAACTATATAGCCAGTGTGTGGTTTTGTCATTTTTATATAAAAGTTATAAATATCAATGTATTGACAACTTGGCACACGACTTGTAATCAATTAATTCGAAAACATACATTGATCCCTTTCGACCTTATTAGGAGTGCACCATGGGAATGTTTAGCCGTTTAACAGATATTATTAATTCCAACATCAGCACTATGTTAGATAAAGCCGAAGACCCACAAAAGATGCTACGTCTTATCATTCAAGAAATGGAAGACACCTTGGTGGAAGTGCGCGCTAGTACAGCAAAAGTATTGGCCGACAAAAAACAGCTGATACGTAAAATTGAGCATTTAGAAGAGCAAGCTGAAGATTGGCAGGCTAAAGCTGAACTTGCCTTAAGTCGCGAACGAGAAGATTTAGCGCGCTTGGCATTAGTTGAGAAAAAACACTTACAAGAGTCAATTAAGCAGCAGCAAAAAGAACTAGGCTTAGTGGACGATAGTTTGTTGCAGTTGCAGCAAGAGATTGAGCAGCTAGAACTTAAATTAAGCGAATCAAGAAATCGTCAAGCTGGTTTATTAGCTCGTCAAACCACAGCCAAAAACCGCCATGCAGTAAGGCAGCAGCTAGATAACGAACGCGCCTTAAAAACGCGAGAAAAATTTGAACAGTTTCAAGCTAAGATCGATCAACTTGAAGCGCGCGCAGAAGTATTTGGTAAGGAAGGCGATAACAACCCTGACTTAAACAAGCAATTTGCTGAGTTAAGTGCCGACGCTGAAATTGCCGACGAGCTAGACAAGCTTAAAGCCAAGTTAGAGCAAAAATAGGAGAATTTATGCTTACCGTATTGGTGACGCCGTTAATTTTGTTTATGGCCATAGTGGCCCCACTGTGGCTTATTTTACATTACAAGAGTAAGCGTCAGGTAGAACATGGAATTAGTGAACAAGAGCGCGAGCAGCTAAATGCTTTAGCTACTCGAGCCAAAGATATGTCAGCGCGCATTCATGCTCTAGAGAATATTTTAGATGAAAGCGTGCCGCATTGGAGGGAGCGCTAATGTTTGATAAACCACTATATCGCGACCCACAAAAAGGAAAAATTGCTGGGGTGTGTGCTGGTTTAGCACATAGCCTTGGCGCCGAAACATGGTTAATTCGAATCATTGCTGTAACTTTGGCAATTACCAACCTAGGTTTGTTTTTTATCATTTACGGCGCTGCCTGGTTATTTATGGATAAGCGGCCAAGCAACTTAAAGGGGGACGACGGCGTAACTATTAAGTCAAAAGTATGGCAACGTGGTGAAACTCCTAGCCAAGCGGTAAACGAGCTAGAGCATCAATTTGATGATTTTGAACAGCGCTTGCGTAAAGTAGAAAAAGTAGTGACAGCACGCGATTTTGAGCTTCACAGTCAGTTCAAAAACCTTTGATCCAGCGCAATATGCAAATACCTAGTTCAAATTAACTCAAGTGAATCTTAAATGACGCTTGGGTTAAGCTTACTTTTTTGGTTAGACTAAAGAAGTATATACATAATTGGGCAGTCTAAACCACTGGCTTGATAGGGAAATAGGAGTGCTATTTGCGTTTAGTATGGATTGTTGGAGAAGGTGGCATGTGGTGTTGCTGTGAGTTTTTGCAGGCCCTACAGCTGCTGACTCGTTCACTAAATGAGCAAGTGGCAACAACATGCGCATAGAGTTAAACTGCCAACAAAACACCGAAGTTTTTAGCGCGGTTCTCGGCGTTTTAGTTAAACATGGTCTAGCGCTACAGGCTATGCAGAGTGTCGACACTGGGCACTTGTTTCTTCATCTTACCGAATTAGAGCTTCCTCTTACACAGCAACTGCTTAGCGAATTTCGATGCTTAAATGGCGTATCCGATGCGCGTATCGTGTCGGCACTGCCTTCAGAAGTTGAGCACAAAGAAGTTCAAATTTTGCTGGATAACGTGCCTTACCCCGTGGTGTTAATTGATAAGTCTGGAGAAATTCGCCAGTTTAATCAGGCCTTCGAGCAATCTTGTGGTGATACACCACACCCGCTTACCAATAGCGACATAAGTAAGTTTTTACGTGGATTTAGTGTGCAGCGCTGGTTTGGTAGCGGCTCGGGTAAACGGGAACTCGTTGAAATTCAACTCAGCGGCCGAGTCTACATGGCCGACATTATCCCTCTTTCAGAAACCGCACTGTTCTCGCACCTACCAGGCGCAATCATGCTGTTTAAATCGGCGCATTGGTTAGAGTCGAGCTTCGATTTATCACAGATTGAGCTGGGCATTAGCGAAGGGCGTTTAGTTGCCACCAGTGATGAAACCAGCAATGTACTTAACAGCTTAAAACGTTTAGTTGAGCACCCTATGCCTAGCTTGTTGTTTGGAGAGGCGGGAGTTGGTAAGCGCTTTTTAGCACGTTTGTTAAACGAGCTTTCTATGGGCAGTGACGAACGCTTTCACGTAGTAAGTTGCCATAACCAAGAATATAGCTTGTCTGAGCAACTAGCCGAAATTGCCGCCGAACAACCTAATACGGTATTGCTAAGTAATATTGAAAAACTAAAAAGCAGTGAAGTTGAAGATGCGGTTAGCTCGTTAAGCGCCCCTCAACTTGGCATTAAACACCTGTTGTTTTCTAGCAGGTACACACCAGAGCAGTTGGCAGCTTTGTGGGGCGGAGACTGCTACTATTCTTTGATTAAAAATAGCATTAATGTACCGCCACTTCGTCAACGTAAAGAAGACATTGTGCCTTTGGCGCAGTCTTGGTTAGATTTTCAATATGCCAAGCATCAAGAAGTGCCGCCGCCTTTGAGCAGAGAAGTAAAACGCTATTTAAGCTCTTTAAGTTGGCCTGGCAATATTCCTCAACTTTACCAAGTACTGCAGGACTCTTTAGATATCGGCAGTATGAAAAAGTGGCAGGTGAGCGACATTAAATACCATCATGAAAAAGTGGTGGATAATGTCAGTATCGAGAGCTTGCTGCAGCAAGACTATCACTCGGCGATGGGCGAGTTTGAACACCTCTTGCTCAGCTATCATTATCCTCAACACCCTAGCTCACGCTTACTGGCGAAAAAGTTAGGTTTGTCTCACACAGCAATTGCCAATAAGTTACGTGAGCACAATATTCGTAACAAAACAGATTTAGATAACTAAATAAGTAATTTGCTAGGGGTCACCGATGATTAGGTCTTCGGTGACCAGCTAAGCCTATCTTCGCTATCTCCGCTATCTCAAATTTGGTGCCACTGTTGCTACTTTGTTTAGAGTCTTCACTAAACCTTTTCAAAAATTAAAGCTTTTAGTAAAAACAGCGTTGAAATAGCCCTTCAAAGCACGATCGGTGGTTTACCCTTGCGCTGGTTTTGCTATGATGCGGCAAGCAAAAAAATAAACTAATGCAACGGAGACGCAAACACAATGAAGACCTATAAGATCGCCTTATTGGCCGGCGACGGCATCGGCCCAGAAGTAATGAAGCAAGCGGTCAAAGTACTTAAAGCGGTTGAAGCGCGTAACCCTGAAGTAGCATTTGAATTAAACGAAGCACTATTTGGTGCAGTTGCCTACTTCGAAACGGGTAAATCTTTCCCCGCTGAAACCATCGCTATTTGTGATGAAGCAGACGCAATCTTAAAAGGCACAATTGGCCTTAACCATGAAGATTCTAAAAAAATCCCAGTAGACGAGCAACCAGAGCGTGGCGCGCTACTTCCGTTACGTCGTCGTTACAATACCTACGCTAACTTCCGCCCAGTATACTTACCTCAAGAACTCGCTCACTTCTCGCCACTTAAGCCTGAAGTCATTGGTGACGGCATTGACCTGATGATTATCCGCGAGCTAGTGGGTGGTTTGTACTTTGGTGAGAAAGAAGTAGGCAAAGACGACAATGGCAAGCGTTATGTTCGTGAAGTACTCGAGTACGATGAAGATCAAATTCGCGATATTCTAAAAGTTGGTTTTGAAACTGCTCAACGTCGTAAGAAAGTCATGCATAACATCCACAAGAGTAACGTACTAAAATCAAGCGTACTGTGGAACGAGATTCTTGAAGAAGTAGCAGTAGACTACCCAGACGTAGAAGTTAAGCACATCTTGGTTGATGCAGCGGCTACTTACTTATGTTTAAACCCTGGCCAGTTTGATGTAATGGTGATGGAAAACATGTTTGGTGACATTCTAAGTGACCAAGGCGGCGGTATTCTAGGTTCATTAGGCCTAATGCCTTCTGCATGTGTTGGTCCAGAAAAATCTTACTACGAGCCTTCTCACGGCAGTGCTCCAGATATCGCGGGCAAAAATATTGCTAACCCATACTCAATGATAGGCTCTGTAGCATTAATGCTAGAAATGAGCTTTGGCATGGAGCAAGAAGCGAAGAACCTATGGCACGCAATGAAGTCGGTGTTTGCTAATGGTTACGGTACGCCAGACCTAGCCAAAGGTGAAGATGCAAAACTTATCGATACCGACGCCTTTGGCGACATGGTAGTTGATGAGTTGAATAAAGCACCGCGTGCTTAATTCGTAGAATGCGAATAACCAGCCTACGGGCTGGTTTTTTGTTATAGCGCTTCAATCAGTCAGTGCGCAATGCATGCTTAAGTGTATTGTAAAAACCAAGCTGGATTTAACTACCATGAAAAAATCAACCAAAATAGTGAGTGCTGGTCGCGATAAAAAGTGGACTCAAGGCTTAGTGAACCCTCCGGTATCTCGTGGTTCTACTGTTGTATTTAATAGCGTTAAAGAGATGAAACAAGCCACGGCTAAACGTCATGATAAAACCTTGTTTTATGGACGTAGGGGCACCCAAACCCACTTTGCCTTTCAAGAGGCTATGGTGGAAATAGAAGGCGGTGCAGGCTGTGCTTTGTATCCTTGTGGTACGGCTGCAATTAGTGGTGCGCTGTTGTCTTTCTTGAAGCATGGTGACCACCTGCTCATGGTAGATACTGCCTACGAACCAACTCGCGACCTTTGTGACAAATTGCTTAGCCGCTATGGCATAGAAACCACCTATTATGATCCGATGATTGGCGGCGCTATCAACGAGCTAATTCAAACCAATACCAAGGTGATTTTCTTGGAGTCTCCAGGCTCTTTAACCATGGAAGTGCAAGACTCTCCAGCGATTGTGGCTGCAGCTCGAGCGGCAAACCAAGATATCGTGGTGATGTTAGATAATACTTGGGCATCTCCAATTAACTTTAGCCCCTTTGATTTCGACATCGATATTTCTATTCAGGCTGCCACTAAGTACATCGTTGGGCATTCCGATGTAATGTTAGGCACCGCGGTGGCTAATCAACGTTGTTGGGATCAACTGCGCGAAAACTCTTATTTACTGGGTCAGTGCACTTCGCCAGACGATATCTATTTGGCAATGCGCGGAATGCGTACCTTGGGTGTGCGTTTGGCACAGCATCAAAAAAATGCTTTAGAAGTGGCTAATTGGCTAGCGCAGCGTGATGATGTTGATCATGTTCGCCATCCCGCTTTGGCAAGCTGCCCTGGCAATGAGTTTTTTGAACGTGACTTTCAAGGTTCTTGTGGTTTGTTCTCCTTTGTCATGAAAGGTGGCAATCAAGCGGCATTAACCGCGCTATTAGATGGAATGGAACATTTTAAGATGGGCTATTCTTGGGGCGGTTATGAAAGCTTGATCATGGGAGTGAATGGAGTAGAGAAGCTACGCACTGCAACTCAATGGAAGGCCGAAGGTACCTTGATTCGTGTTCATATTGGCCTTGAAGATACCAGCGATTTAATCGCCGATTTAGACGCTGGCCTTGCGCGATTTAACGCTGCCTTATAGTGGTTTATTTTATCGCTGTTTATAAGTCGCCTTAGGGCGACTTTTTTGTGGCTAATTATCACAATTTGATAACATTTGCCCAATCGGCTTGTTGCTTGAAATTTGCTTTGTTAGCGTTAATACATAATTAAAGCAAAGGAATGCCCATGTTACTTCAAGCAACTTTAAAATGGTCCACCACGCTGTTATTAGCGTGTTTACTTGCTGCCTGTGGAGGTGGAGGAGGAAGTGATGGTGGAACGCCTTCACAGCCCTTAACCGGCGCGCAACTATTTAGCCAAGCAGAGCCCGCTGGTAATCAATTTTCTTGTAGCACTTGTCATGCTGCCAGTGAAAATGCGCAAGGCTTAGATGCGCAGCAACTTCATCGGCCGGCGCATTCTTTGTTAAACGCTACCCGCCGAAATGCCTTTTATAATGGTACGTTTAGCGAAGTGATTGATGCGGTAAACAATTGTCGAGTCGATTGGATGGATGCAAGCCCTTATGTTAGCGACAGTAATGATTGGTTGGCATTAGAAGAATATTTAGTAGGCTTGAGCGATAGTGGTGATGCAACAGAAATTGCCTTTAATCAGCTTGCAGCCGTTAGTGATTTTAGTGCAGCGGATATAAGCGCTGGGCATGATCTATTTAATCAAACTTGTGCTACTTGCCACGGACAAAATGCCGCAGGGACCGGGCTAGCAAGAACGCTTGTGGGCAGCGGCTTAAGTGCTCAACAAGTGGCTAATAAGGTACGTAATTCGGGGCCTAGTACTAGCAGCTATTTCACCAATCTCTCTGGTGGTAACATGCCGTTTTGGAGTGAGCAACGACTCAGCGACCAAGAGCTAGTAGACATTGCAAGTTATGTTGAGAGCATTAATGGGCCGCAAAGCTTTAGTTGTAATGCTAGCGACCACCCTAAAGTTGGCCAAGTCGCCATGTTAAGCACACTTTCTCACAATGTGAGCGGGCGGGTAGAGATCATCGACAATTGTACAATTGAAGTCACCGGATTCAATTACGATGGTGGTGGTCCAGACGTATTATTTTATGGTGCTCCAAGCAGCGATTATACCCAAGGTGGTTTTGCTATCGGCGACATTATTAATGGCCCGATGTATAACAACGATACCTTAAGGCTAAGCTTAGCCAATGCCCAACAGTTAGATCAGCTAGCCGGCATTAGTGTATGGTGTCGAGATTTCAGCGTAAGTTTTGGCGACGGTTTATTTAATTAAACAGCCCCTAGTTAAAGGCGAGCATTGCTCGCCTTCTAAATCTGCTTGTTACTCACAAGGCTGAGGTTTCCCAATGCCATAACCTTGCACAAAATCTACGCCTATTTCTTCTAACACTGCGTGAATTTCCGCATCTTCTACAAACTCAGCTACGGTTTTCATATTCATTAAATGTGCAATGGCATTAATTGACTCAACAATGGCGCGGTCGGTAGGTTGTTTAACAATATTGACCACCAAACTGCCGTCAATTTTTAGATAATCAACTGGTAGGTTCTTCAAATAACCAAATGACGAAGCACCGCTGCCAAAATCGTCTAAGGCAAAGCGAACCCCAATTGCTTTCATTTCTCTAATGAACTCAAGTGCACGTGAGAGCTGTGATATTGCTGCGGTTTCGGTTATCTCAAAGCAGATGTTTCTAGGGTTAACTTGCGAGCTTAGTAATAGCTCTTTAACCCGATTTACAAATTCGTCATTACTTAAGCTAAGACCCGACAGATTTATCGATACCACGGTATCACCTTCGGGAAAGTACTGCTGATAGCGCTCGAATACCGTTTTTAAAACCCACTGGTCAATAATGGTTATCACGCTGTGTTTTTCTGCAGCAGGGATAAACAAATTAGGAGGAATGGTTTTACCTTGTTCATCGCGGTAGCGGATTAAAATCTCATAATGTTTGTGGCTATCTTGTTGGCCTATTGGCGCAATAACTTGCTTGGCTAAGTAGAATTGGTTTTGCTCTATTGCTTGGGCAACATTGGCGATGTAGCCCATTTGTTGTTCTTCATTAAACAACTCATCATCGTTTAAATTGGCAACATAAACTCGACCACGGCCAGCTTCTTTGGCTTTGTAGCAAGATAGGTCGGCTTTACTAAGTAACTCGGTGTCGTTTAATGCGCCAGTAATCGGCACCATGCCAATGCTCACACCTACGTTAAATAGCCGTTGATTCCAGTGAAAGCGGTAGCTATCAACTTGTGCAATAACTGTTTCGCACAATTGTTGGGCATCGCTAAGGCTTTTATTTGGCAATATTAGACCAAACTCATCACCGCCTAAGCGGCCAACAATATCTTGGTGAGTGGTACAGCGTTTAATTACAGTGGCAACTTCTGCCAACATTGCATCACCGATAAGATGACCTGCAGTATCGTTAACCAACTTAAATCGGTCTAAATCTAGAAAGCATAAAAAGCCACTAACAGCTTGCTGCTGAGATTGCTGCACATAAGTTTTAAGCTTTTCATTAAAACTAGAACGATTGATTAAACCTGTTAATTCATCATAAGCGGCTTGATAAGCGAGCTTTTTACTCAACAGGTGTTCTTCAGTAATTTCTTTGCTAATGCCACGATAACCAATGTATAAGCCGTGTTTATCAAATACTGGCTTACCATTAAGCAGGAATATTTTTATGTCTTTACTGGTGAGCTTTAGCTTAAAAGTTAAGTTGTTGATGGGCTGCTGGTAGGCGAGGGCTGCTTCATATTCAAGCCACGGAAAGCTTATGTTGGGATCGTGTTTGCACAGCTCTGCCAAAGTTTTACCAATAAGTTGATTGGGCTCTTGTCCATACAGAGCTTGGGTTTCGCCAGATATATAACTAAGGCGTTGCTCGGTATCTGTTTCCCAGAATACATTCGCACCAGCATTGGCTAAATCTCGGTAGCGGGTTTCGTTTTCGGCGAGGATATGACGGGTGATACTGCCGCGCCTAATAACCTCGGCGAGTAAGATGATGATTAGAATGCTCACAATAAATGCCGACACTACTAGGCGAACCATCAACTTGTATTTCTCGTAAAAGGTTTCTTCTTTGTTGATGATTAAAGCGTCTTCGGGCAGGGAATTGAGTTTAAAACTGTGTTCGTTTAGTTGCTCCCAGTTAAATACCCACTGGCTACGCGCTAAGGTGATGGGCTCAATGCTTTCTATTGGTTCGTTGCTTAGAATGCGTTTTACTAGCTCGGCTGCGCGCATCGCATGTTGTCGGCCATCAAGCTCATCTGCTCCCACCGCGCCATACTTGAGTGTGGTTATGGCAATGGTGTAAATCGGGTTATTAGTCCAAGTAACCAACTGCTCGGTGCCTTGGTTCCAACTTAGTAGCGCATTGTTTTGGTTTGGGTTGATGAGTTGCCCTAGTAACAGAACAGGCACATTACTGGAGAACTGGCTGAATACTTCGCTGATATCATCTAAAGATAACTCTTCAATGACATGAATATTACTTGGTGCACCAGGTTTACCAAACACCGTGCGCGCTTTGGCTAAGTTCGCTAAGCCTGTGGCACTTTTGTCAACAATTAGCACCAGCTCATCAACTCCGCTTTGGCTTTTGATGCTGGTGATGGTGCTGGCAATATCGCGGTTTTCAAATACTCCGGTCATATTTGGAGCATGGAGAACGTCTTCTGTTACTCGATTAATGCCTAAATAAACGATGGGCGTGCTAGTAAAAAAATCGTTTCGATGATGGCGGATTAAGTTGAAAGCGGGGTCATCGGAAATAACAATAACATCTAGTTCAGTGCTGGCATATTTGGTCTTGAGATACTTCAAAAAGCTTAGATTGAACTCACCTTGTGGATAGCGTTTAGCATCTAAGTATTCGTGGAATAATCGAGTATCTTGATCTTCTTTGAACGAGCTATCTAAGCCCTTTTTGAGATACCCCGTCCAAAAGTGCTCTGCATGGTAAGAGTGGATAACTAATACATTGTTGCTAGCTTGAGCGGCAAAACTTAAGGCTGCAAATAGTGTAAATAAAGGCAATATACATTTAAACAGATATTTTAGGATACTCGAGTTTTGCAAATTGGCTCCCTGCCTTAGCATTGTATTAGCTATCCCTAGATACAGTATCAACATGAACGTCTATTAAGCCTAAGCCATTGTTTGATACTTGCTCACCGATTTAAATAATCGCACAATGTTTATGATATATCGTTATTTGCGTAAGTGCTTATTAATAAAGCGTGAACTTAATTACAGCTTTGCTTAGCGGCTTAAACAACAGGCCTACTAATCACAATGATTACTGTAATTATCGCCGTGAAATTTAGTGGTTTGTGAGCCAGTTACCTAGATTTAAATTGGGCTAATTTCTTTAAGCTGCACAGTGTCATCATGCTAAAGCTCTGCAAGATGCTTTGGTAGTTATGAGGCTCTCAGGGCTTTAGCTTTTGTTGTTGATAGTTGGCGAGTAGTTCTTGATAAGCATCGGTTTCTTTTACTTGTTTTAAAGCCTGCTTAAATTGCTCAATCACCGTATCGTCTACGGCTTGATTAAAGGCATAACAAAGCTGTTCTTGGTTAAGCAGCCATTTTACTTCGTAGTTGCTTAGCGAATAGCTATTTTGTTTGGCGGCGTGCCTAATGGTTTGCTCGGTTTCGGCAATGAAGTCAACACGATTGGCTACTAGCAGTTTTATTAGGTGGTGGTAGCTGTCGGTGAGCATTAAACTGCCATCGTCTACTTCATTGTTCAGTAGCAGTTGCTCGCCAACATCGGCTCTTAGAACGCCAACCTTTAACTCATTGAGTTGCTCAAGTGACTGAATGTTTGGCGTGCTATCTGCTTTGCCTAGCAGCACAACACTAACGGTATCAATTGGGCAAACCCACTTAAAATATTGTTTACGTTTGGCAGTGAGAACCGTTGCAAACAATACTGTGTTTGGCTTCTGCTCCAATAAATAATAAGCCCGCTCCCAAGGCATAACTTTAATTGCTTGCTCGGGATGCTCCATCTGTTGCCACATCAGTTTTAATAGCTCAACCGCGAAGCCCTGAGCTTGTCCTTGCTGGTCCAGATAGTTAATAGGGTAGGCATCTTCTGTTAAATAGCTCAGTTTATCTAGCGCTGTATAGCTAGACAAACTAAAGCAATATAGACAGAAAAGGGTAAACAAGCGCTGCATAGTTCTACTCTACGAATAACAATTCGTTTAAGTATAGAAAGTGAGTTACTAAGCTTGCTAGATTTCTGCTAAATGTGCGCTAAGTAGAGCTTTAAGTAATTACTCAATAGGCAATCGCACACAAAACTCCACGCCGCTGTTGTCGGTAAAATTGCGAGCACTAATGGTGCCGCCGTGAAATTCTGTTATTAGCCTAGCAATATACAAGCCCAAACCCAAATGCGGTTTTTGCTGAGCTTGCTGGCTGCGAATAGATACCATTGATTCAAAAATTTGCTCCACCATGTTGTCGGGGAGGGTGGGCCCATGGTTGCTTATCAGCAATACGGCATCTTTGTTGTCTTGCTGGAAACTGACTTTAATGGCCTTATTGGGAAGGCTAAACTCCATAGCATTGGCCACTAATTTATCCATTAACTGAGCGATGTATTCCGGCACTCCGGTTATCAGCATGGTATTTGGGCTAATATCGCAGTCGAAGGCCTGTTCAGGGTAAGTGTACTGGTAGCCTTGCATGCAGCCAGAGACTACCTTGTTTAGTGGAAATTCGCTGGTTTCTGCTTGAGATAGGCTTTGCTCTAAACGGGTGGCTTCGCTCATGTTGTTGAGGATCATGTTTAGGCGATTTACCCCTTCTTGGGCTCGGTCTAGGTACTTTTGCGTATCCTGATCATGCGTTTTCAAACTTAAGTGCTCTAGCGATGAACGCACTACTGCAACCGGTGTTCGTAGTTCGTGAGATAGGCGCGAAGACATATTTTCTAAATAATGCGTATATTGCGCTAAACGACCAACAATATTGGCGAAGCTACGAGAAAGGTCACCAATTTCGTCACGGTCTTTAGAGCCTTGCAGCGAAGCTTTAACCCTTCCTTGGCTATCAATGGCTTTTTCTGCTTGGTCTCGTAGTTTGCGAATGCGGCTAGAAATGCTCGAAGCAAACAAAAATAGCGATAATGTGCCCACGCCCATCACTAGCAAAATAATGTTAAACAAGCGCTCTAAAGCGCGATTACGCAAGGTACGAATGCCGTTGGTTGTTTCTTCTGCTATCACCACTCCCATTACTTGATCGTCTATCCAAATTGGGCTGGCAGCGGCCAATACAACAGCTCTCCCATCGGGGGTCAATCGCCAAGTAGAGCCCGGTTTTCCGCTTAATGCTTGCTTAATGTGGCTGCCATCTAATTGGGTAGAGTCTTGTAATGAGTCAACAAAATCCTGAGGTGGTTTGGTTAATACCTTGTAGTAAAGAGGGTGAAGGTATTCGCTGGTGAACTTGTTCCACCAACTTTCTTTGTTTATTGGGCTTAAGCTACGCGCCCAAATGCTTTGGGTGCTTCGAATGTCGCCAGATTTTGCTAATACGCGGCCATGTTTATCAACTACCCAAATGCGTGAGCTGTTGTGGCTCATGCCTTTAATAATGCTTTCTATTTCCGGAGAAGGGACCAGTACTGTGCCAAGTTTATCCACTGTATCAATGGCCGAAGTACCAACAATTGAAACCAATTCTCGCTTAGGCGTGCGGTTTACATCATAGATAGAAAATCCTAACTTGCTGCCCACCATGCTAAGAGGGATCCGTAGCTCAATATTGTAGCCTTTAGCGGTCTTAAGCCATTGACCCTGAATCTTGACCTCTGGTGTTACGGGTGTGGTTTGGCTGGGGTCGAGCGGTAACTCAAAAGCGTTGATCCAGCCATCTTCGGTGGTGGCAACAATATAGCGGCGGAACTGACCGTCAGGAGCTAAAGTTGCAATTGCTAAATGGTCGTTATTATCTACTCGTAAGGTGTTTTTACCTCGGTAAACCACGTCGCTATCGGTCACTTCAAAATAGGCGTACAGGTAACGGCCAAATTTACCCACCATGTGAGTAAATTCGCTAGTTAAAGGTATATTAGGATCTGCTTGATAAATAACATGTTCTTCACCATAGCGCAGCATGCGATGCTGATACTCTTGCCAATCGTTGAGCTTGCCATCGAGCTGAATTGGGCCAGACAAAGGATAAGCATATAAATCACGGCCCTTTTGCACTTGACTTAAAAAGCTGGCTTGGCTGTTAAACAGTTTTGGCCGCTCATGCAGCGCAGTAGCAAGTGCTTGAGTGGTGCCTTCTAAGGTCTTTTCCTGACCTAAGCGTAGGTATTTTTCCATCTCCCAGACATATTGATAGCCCAACCAAGGAAGGCACAACAAAAACAGTGACAAGATGGTGACTTTGGCGCGCAGGCCAATAGGTAATACAGGTAGCATTAGGCAAGGCTATCCCAGCGGTAACCCATGCCGTACACCGTATCGATGCACTCAAAATTTGCGTCTGCGGCTAAAAACTTTTTACGGATCCGTTTTACATGCGAGGTAATGGTGCTGTCATCTACAAAGATTTTTGCTTCGGTCATTAGCTCTTGCCGGCTGCGCACATGTCCTGGACGTTTGGCTAAAGCATGCACCATCCAAAATTCGGTTACGGTGAGCTCGATGGTTCGCTGATCCCAGGTTACTTGCATGCGATTGCCATCAATGGCTAAGGGACCTCGTTCTAACAAGTTGTTCTCTTCTGGGGCAGCGCCGACTAACTCGGAACGGCGAAATAACGCAGCTATGCGGGCAACTAGGTGTGGGAAGCTAATATCTTTGGTGAGGTAATCGTCGGCACCTAAACGTAAGCCACAAACGGTATCAAAGTCACTATCGCGAGCGGTTAAGAAAATAATTGGCAAGGTGCTAGACATAGCGCGCAGTGATTGGCATAAGGAAAAACCACCGTCTATCTCATCTTCTAAACCAATATCAATAATCGCCAAATCGGGCAAGCGGGTGTTAAAAGCGGCCAGTGCTGTAGGCCGATTGGCATAGGCTTGCACACTGTAGCCTTGTTGTTGCAATACGTCTTTGTAGTTTTCGCGGATCGCCGCTTCATCTTCTACGATGGCAATTCGTTTCATATTGATACTTAAGTTCTAAGCTGCTGACTTGCATAGACTATACATTATTTTTAAGCGCCTTTGGGGGCTTCGGGGCAATTGCCATTTTGTTGCCACAATTGATAAGCGAACTGCCATTTTTACCGCCTGATAATGCCATTTCAGCGGTGTTTAATTGATTCATCGAAAGGGCAAGCACAATTAAGCCTATTAAATTAAACACACTGAGAAGGACATACTCATGAAAAAGCACCTAATTGCATTAACCGTAATCAGCACTTTAAGCCTATCTACTCAAACTATGGCGAATAGCGATATACAGCCAACAGAGCGAAATGGCAAAACCGAAATGATTGGTTTTGGCTCTGGCGCGGCAGTCGGCGCTTTAGTTGGTGGACCTATTGGCGCATTTATTGGCGGTTTTACTGGAGTTTGGATAGGCAAATCGGTTGCCGATGAAGAAGAGTTAGCCGCCCAACAACAACAACTGGGTGAGCAGCAACAAGAAATTGAAGTACTGGCAAAACGCAGTGAGCAGTTAGAGTCACTTACTCAGCAACATGCCCGTGTGAATGCTCAGCTCTCTCAGCTAAAAATGGCGCAACAGCAAAAACTTGAAGAGCTAGCCATTGGTTTGAATGTGCAGTTTAAAACTGGTTCGTCGGTGATTGAGCCTCACTTTAAACAACAGCTTGACGATGTGGTATACGCCATGAGTTTAGCGCCCGATTTAAAACTCGACCTTACTGGTTATGCCGATCGCCAAGGTGACTCAAGTTATAACCAAGCCTTATCGGAACAACGTTTAGCTGAAGTTCGCCGCTACTTAATTAATAACGGAATTGCTGAGTCGCGCCTGCATTCGCAAGCCTTTGGCGACACAGCTCCTTTAAAAGCCGAAGCTAACTTAGAAAACAACTTCTTTGACCGCCGAGTCACCTTAAAGCTGATGTCTGACCGAGGCATGTTGGCCGCTCAGTAATAATGGCAGCTAAAGGAGATAGCGTTATGAAAATAGATCTACTGAAAATCAGTACCCGCTTTTGCTATAGCGTCTCTTTTGGCGGGGCATTCATCATATTATGGGCGGCCTTTGTGTCGCCCAGCCAAGCGGCACTGCACACCGAGCGAGATGTTGTTGATCAACCTGAGCAAGCCAGCTTGGTGTATTTCGATAGCAACGGGCAGCGCCAGTACAGTTTGCCTTTGTCTACAAAGGTAAATATGCAAGTCTCTGGCATGACAAATAGGGTTACTTTGAGCCAAACTTTTGTCAATGACACTGAGCAGTGGGTAAACGGCACTTATATGTTTCCTTTACCCAATAATGCTGCGGTCGATCAGATGCAGCTGGTGGTAGGAGAGCGTGTTATTGAAGGGCAGATTCAAGAAAAGAAACAAGCCAAACGCACTTTCGAAACAGCCAAAAAGCAGGGCAAGCGCGCTAGTTTGCTTGAGCAGCTGCGGCCAAATATTTTTACCACTGCAGTAGCTAATTTAGGGCCAAACCAAATCTTGGTGGTGAAGATATCGTATCAGCAGCAACTCAGCTATGAAGATGGCGAATTTAGCTTACGCTTTCCTATGGTGGTGAATCCACGTTACAGCCCGCAAATTTTCAAAGACCAAACCCGAAGAACGCTGGCCGATGAAAGTGAAATGCCCTTGTCTTTAGCCAGTTTGCTGCAAGAGCCTTATCAACAAGAAAATAACAGTAGTGAATTTAACCAGGCTTATCAGCTATTACGCCATAGCGCTCGCCAATATGCGCAGGCTGGAAGCCAACCCTCACTAAAGGTAGATTTGCATATAGCCCTAAATAGTGGCTTTGAGCTCGAAACCTTAGAGAGTCTTTATCACCCAATAGAAAAGAGCATTCGTAGTGACGGCACCATCGACATAAGCTTGCTCGATAGCAAAGCCAATCGCGACTTTGTTTTAAAGTGGCGACCGATAGTGGGCAGTCGACCAGAGGCGGCCTTGTATAGCCAAACCGGTTTAAGTCATGCCGACAACCAGCTCCCAGCAAAAGATGATTACGCCTTACTTATGTTAATGCCACCTCAGGGCAAGCCTGATGATTTATTAAATATATCCCGAGAGTTGATTTTGGTGATTGATACCTCAGGCTCAATGTCGGGAGAGTCGATGATTCAAGCGCGTGAGGCCTTGCATGAAGCCCTGTCTGGATTAGCAGCAGGGGATTACTTTAATATCATCGAGTTTAATTCAAACTATCGTCGTTTTAAGCCGAGTGCAGTTAGCGCCAATGCTAGCAATAAAGCCAAAGCGCGCCGCTTTATTAATGGCTTAAGCGCTAATGGCGGAACCGAAATGTTTGGTGCACTTAACGCTGCGCTCAGTGATCCCAAACAAGCAGCCTCGAACGCCTTACGCCAAGTGATTTTTATTACTGATGGTGCAGTGAGTGATGAACAATCGTTGTTTGAACTAATTGATAATCGCCTCGCTGATAATCGCTTGTTCACCATTGGCATTGGCTCGGCGCCTAACTCCCATTTTATGCAACGAGCTGCTGAGATAGGCAAGGGTACGTTTACCTACATTGGCAAGCAAAGTGAAGTAAAGCATCAAGTTACACGTCTGTTTAAGCAAATTGCTCACCCTGTGGTGAGTGATGTTAAGTTGGCATTTAGTGATGGTACGGTCCCTGAATACTGGCCGGCTAACATTCCAGATCTCTATTTAGGGCAACCGCTAATGCTGAGCATAAAACTGCCTAGCGGCGCGCATCCGCAACTGGTGGTGAGCGGCAATATTGGCGAGCAGTTTTGGCAACGCAGCCTTAACCTACAAACCAAGCAGCCAGCAGCCGGCTTAGATTTGCTGTGGGCTCGCCAATATATTGCAGCCTTGGAGCTAAGTAAAAGCCATATAAATCAACAGCGTGTAGAACAGCAAGTATTGGCCTTGGCACTTAAGTATCACCTAGTGAGTTCGCAAACCAGTTTGGTTGCAGTAGATGTAACGCCTGCTAGGCCGGCCAACCTACCTGTTGTAAATAAACAAATAGATGGTGGAATGCCGCATGGTTGGCAGCAACCAGCGGCGCTACCGCAAACCTCTACCGCTAGCCGTTTGTTGATGTTGTTAGGTGTAATGCTGTTAGTGCTTGCAGGGCTGTCATTTACGCTAAGGTCCAGAGCTTCTGAACATAAGGTTTCTATTTAATCTAGGTCGTCCATCTCCGAGCTACTGGCCAAAGCTTGCTAGCTCAGACTCTTTCACTTTGTAGATAAACAGCGTTTAGGGAACATGATGAGCATAAGTTTTTTAGCCAAACACCCAGTACCTTGTAGCTTGTTTTTGTTGGGCGTTTTGGTATTAGGCCACGGTGCCTATATTCAAGCAAAAGCATATTTGGCCCAGTTTTTAATTGCTCAAGCCTGGCAGCAAACCTTAGATGATCAGCAAGTTCATAAACCTTGGCAGTGGGCCGATACCTATCCGGTTGCCAAGCTGAGTTTTGTGACCAAACAAGAAAGCATCGGCTTTAAGCATCAAGTTGAGTCTGTTTATGTGCTGGCGGGCGCATCAGGCAGAACCTTAGCATTTGGTCCTGGTTTAGTACTCAGCGGGGCAAAAATTGGCGAGGTAGGCAATACTGTGATTGCCGGGCATCGCGATACGCATTTTGCCAATCTAGCAGCCGTAAACAAAGGCGACTTATTGCAGGTTGAAGCGAGTAATGGCGAAATTTTGCTATATCAGGTGGTGAATACACAAATTGCTCACCAAAGTGATACCCAGTTTATGGCGCCCAGTGACGATAACCGCTTAACCCTGATCACCTGTTACCCCTTCAACCAGCTGAGTGGCGGGGCAGAGCAACGCTATATTGTGGAAGCGTTGTATGTGAATAAACCCTTGGCTATTTAGCCGAGGTCTGAAAAAGGCCGCAAGTGCGGCCTTTAGTTGTTTATCAGCGATAAGCTTTTAGCTAAGTACTAGGGTGTTGGGGAAGAACTGCGTCCAAATACCGTAGTGAACACCGTTATGAGTTGCCACTTGTTTACCTTCACTATTAAGCAGCTTTACAATTTCGCCATCGGTTTCTATTTGTAAGGTTTCTCCGCCAAACTCAAAGGTAAAGCCATTGTTATTTCTAGCAAAGCCTGGGTCGATGGCAATTTGCTCACTGCCATTGTCATAACCAAATATTTCTAGTTTTGGATTTAAGCGAGTATCGTCCAAATTCAAGGTATCAAAGATGAAATCTGGGTTTTCAATGTTACGTTGGTTCTTAAGTGGTTGTTCGAATAAACCCAACAGCACTTCGTCAATTAAGCGTTCCATTCCATAAATGTAGACCTGAGCATCAGGGTACAAGGCTTTGGCAGTTTCCCACTCCATTTGGGTATTAGGAAGCACAGATGTTTGGTGTTCGGTAAACTCAGACTGCATAGTGATTTGCTGAATAGCGGTACCATTATTGATGTCTTTAAATACAAGGTTGTTATGTACTTGGCCTAATACCTGTAAGTTTGACTCACCCAAGCCATAATCAGTTTCCACCACCATTGGCAAGTTTGATAAACCACAGTAGGTAACGGCATATTCAGTGCCATCTTGCTCAAAGCCAGCCACGTGCGGTACTTGTAAGTGATAGCGTGGAAAGATATAGCTTTGTTCACCCAACTCAACAACGTATACCCGTGAGTCTTCTTCGGGAATCAGTTTGTCAGCTTGCTCTACCGAGTAGTATTGCGCGGAAAACTGCTCTGTTGGAAAAGCCGTTGGCATGGCATAAGATTGCGCCCAAAAGGTAACGGCGACTCCTGCAGTAGACAGCGCCATCCACATCGGCTTCCAATATTTTCCCTTGCTGTTTGCCCACCATAAAATGCCTAGTGCAATGGCTTGTGCAGCCCAAAAGTAAGGCATATAGCGGAAATAGTGTAAAACCCAGTCTCGGGGTACACCAATGGTTTGGCCTGGCTCGGTCATTAACACGGCACAAAAAATAGCAATTAGTGCCAATGTTAATGCATACAAATTAAAGAGTATTTTCATTATTCCTCCCCTGTGAGCAAATTGCTGTTAGCGCTTACGTCTGCTTCAACAACAACGCTGCACTGTTGCTCTCGCTCACTTCACTTAATGAGTGGCAGTTAACTGCCGTTTCAATTCAAAACTTGGTTAAAGTTTTACATAGCGATGAGCTGGGAGTAATGCCCGTTTGTGGGAAGCATTGTTGCAAATAGTGAACGAATAGAAGCTTAAGCTAATCATTCATAGAGGCTGTGGCTAAGTGTTGGTTGTTGGTCATTATAGAAAGATGCCTCGGCCATAAAAGGGTAGATAAAAATCTTGTGCCATTATAATTAAATAAGTTAAAAGTAGGCAGCCGTTGAAACGCTTAGGCGAATCGTATTACCTTTAAGCAACCAACAGTCAGTTATTCGGTAATGTATAAGGAACTATATTGTCGCGCCTGTCCCCGCAGCTTAATCGCATAAACAGCTTGCTTGCTTTTATTCATCAGAATATTGAGCAAAGCATGAGTGTGCATGATTTAGCCGCGCAAAGCTGTTGGTCGCGCTGGCAGTTGCAACGTATTTTTCAAGAGCTCACCAATAAAAACTTAGCCAAGTATGTGCGTGAACAAAAGTTGAGCCGAGCGGCAGAGCAATTACTTGATGGCAAAATGCGAGTAACCGACATAGCACTGCAATATGGCTTTAACTCTGAAGTAAGCTTTAGCCGCGCCTTTAAACAGCATTTTGGGCTGGCTCCCGGCGCGTATAAACGCCGCGGTGACTGCCAAGGTATTAGTGCCCCAATGGTGCTAATGGACAACCCGCGCAGTCAAACTCAACGAATGATAGAGGTTCGCATAGAGAGTCGCCCTGCATTTAAGGTCTACGGTGTGGCGGGGCAAATAGATAATTTGTATACCCCCCAAGCAGATTTTAAGCTAAAAGTTCCTTCCTTATGGCGCAGTTTTCATCAGCTTTATCCGATGCAAAGTGAAGGGTTAACCGGGGTGGTAGACACCTTAAATATTCACGCTAGCGGTAAACTTAATTACTTGGCGGGTAGCCAGCAAATAAGCGACGCTTCTGAACAGCTACAGTGCTGGAACGTGCCACAGCAGTTGTATGCCATTGTTAGCCACACCGGACTTATTCAAGACTTGGCTGCCACTATCGATTGGTTTATTCATCAATGGTTGCCAGAATCTGAATACCAAGGGGTAGATGGCTACGAGCTAGAATGTTATCCCGAAAACTACCAACCGCAGTCGCCAAGCGCGACTATGGAATACTTCCTACCTATTCAAAAATGATGATTTAAGTCAATCTCGCTGTAAATAATGCAAAAAATCTTGTTATTTGCACCAAATTGTTAAGTTTTTAAAATGTGATCTGTATAGAATCATAAATGAGAATCATTATCAGTAGCATTTAACTTTGCGTTAACAAGAGATAACAAACGGATCATGTTTAATACTAAAATCACTACCATTGCGATGCTGGTGGCCTCTGCATTGAGTGCACCAGCTTTGGCTGAAGAAGCCGCCATTAGCGAAAAACAAGCAGACGAAAAGCTAACGGTACTAGGAAAAACTTACCGTAATACGGCAACTAAAACAGCACTGTTGCCAGAAGAAACACCGCAGTCAATTTCAACCATTGATCGTGAAACCTTAGATTTACGCGGTGTAAACTCGGTTTCAGAGGCACTGC
The DNA here is from genome assembly GCF_019670125.1 of Agarivorans aestuarii. Taxonomy (NCBI): domain Bacteria; kingdom Pseudomonadati; phylum Pseudomonadota; class Gammaproteobacteria; order Alteromonadales; family Alteromonadaceae; genus Agarivorans; species Agarivorans aestuarii. The sequence continues at coordinate 2,667,469 of NZ_AP023033.1, read as the reverse complement.
GCTACACCCCTGGTGTGCACACTCAATTGCGCGGTGGGGCAGTTAATCGCTTAGATCTATTCAATATTCGTGGTTTTACTAACTATCAAAACTACTACGATGGTTTACAGCTGCAATACAATGCTTGGAATCTACAACCACAAATTGATGCCTTTGCGGTAGAGCAGGTAGAAGTCTTTAAAGGACCAACCTCGGTACTTTACGGCGCAATGCCGCCAGGTGGTATGGTTAACCTTATTGCTAAACGCCCAACTATGGAACGTGCTACCGATGTAAGCGTAGCATCAGGTAGTCATAACCTACTAGAAGCAACAGTTGATTCGCGCGGTCAAATAGGTGACAGCAATGTTGCTTACCGTTTCTTGGGTAAAGCAACTAAACAAGATGGAATGGCCGATACTTCTAAGCAAGAGCGTTACCTTATCGCTCCGTCGATTGATTGGCATGTGAGCGATAAAACGCTGGTTAACCTAAATGCTTATTATCAAAACGATCCTCATGCGGGTATTTACACCACCATGCCAGCTTATGGCACGGTGTTAGACAATCCGAACGGTAAGCTGTCGAAAAACTTATTCACCGGTGACGAAAACTGGAACAAGTTTGAACGCGAGTTTGGCTTATATGGTTTTAAAATTAACCATGAGTTCAATAGTAATTGGACCCTGTTGCACGCTACCCGTTACTTAGACGCAAAAGCACTGCAGCACAATACTTACAATGTAGGCTTAGAGCCAACAGACGGGCGCACGGTTTACCGCCGTGCATACCTAACGGATGAAAGCTCTAAAGGTTGGACTACCGATACGCAATTAAACGGTAACTTCACCACGGGTATGGTTGAGCATAGCTTATTGATTGGCTTTGATTGGCAGCAGCTAAAGTCTGAGGTGACTTACTACGATGGAGCAACAACATCCATTGATATTTATGCGCCAGACAATAATCAACTAAACCCGAATGAAGTTTACGACTACATCAAAGGTAACCCAGACGGTTATAACCAAGTAAACAGCTATAAAACCACTCAAACTGGTGTGTATATTCAAGACCAAATGCGTATCGACCGCCTAATTGTTATGGCTGGTGCTCGCTTTGACCAATACAAAAGTGACAGTGTTTACCACCTAGCTGGTGACTACACCGACAGCGTCGATCAAAACAATACCTCTTACCGTTTAGGTGGCTTGTACGAGTTTGATAATGGTATTTCGCCATACATTAACTACGCCGACAGCTTTGAGCCAACGCCGGGAACAGACAAAGACGGTAATGCGTTTGAGCCTTCAACTGGCAGCCAATGGGAAGGTGGTATTAAGTACAACTCAGCGGATATGAGCCAAATGCTTAACTTAGCAGCATTCCATATCACTAAAGAAGGTGCTTTAACTCAAGACCCAGATGGTGCTCCGCATCACCAAATTCAGGTTGGTGAATCGGTATCGAAAGGTTTTGAAGCGGAAGGTCGCTGGTGGGCAACGCCTAATCTGGATCTTACCGCAAGTTATACCTATCAAAATGTTGAGATCACTAAAGATAACTCGGGCTTAGAAGGCAAAACGCCAGTATGGGTACCTGATCAACTAGCCAACTTATGGGCAAATTATCACTTCTTTGGTGGCAGCTTAGACGGCTTAACCTTAGGTGGTGGTGTGCGCTACATTGGTGAAACTCAAATTGATGCAGCCAATAGCAGCACCGTAGACGGCTACACAGTGGCAGACGTTTCAGTTAACTATGGCCTTGGCCGCTTAGGCAGCGGGTTAGAGAGCTCTGCGGTATCGCTAGCAGTAACCAACTTGTTTGATAAAGAGTCTTACAGTTGTTATGACACACTAAACTGCTGGTCAAACGATGAACGTCGAGTTGTCGCTCGACTAAAAATGGGCTTCTAAATAAGGGTTACGGGGCTAGCTAATTATTGCTAGCTCCGAGTAGTAATGACGGTAAATAGCGATAAACACTATAACCAAATGCTGCAACAATTTGCTGTTGCAGCTTTTGAGTTTCTGAGTCCTGTAGATTCGGCCGAACAATGGGTGCGTGAAGGCTCTGTAGATAGCATGGGTGAACTGTATCAGTTTTGGCAGTTACAGCATCCAGAAGCAGGCAAAATCTACTGGCAAAGTCGCAGTTGGAGCATGTTGGCTTGGCAACCGATCAGCCTTGCCTTGATTGCTTGTTACCAAGTGCAAGCCAGCCCCGATTTATCTCGTTTGAGTCAGCGTTATCATTTAGGCAATGTATTTGGTTATCGTTTTGAAGCTAACGAGTTAGCGCTTTGGCAGCAATTTGAGTCTGCTGCGTTACTACGTAAATCAATTACACAATCTCTACGAGTTTTGCTGGATCAGTTGCTAAAAGATTTTAGCCAAGTGGCTCGGATCAGCCCTAGTACCGCTTATCGAAATATCGCCGATGGGGTATTGGATATGATGTTACGTGGAGCAAAAGCTAGCCAGCAAGTGATTAAGCCCGAACTTGTCGAGCATGAATTTCAACATTGGTTGCAAGATTTAGAACTGCCTCTTGAACCCCGAGCAACATTATTTGAAGACCCACAAGGTAGCCTGCAAGTTGCGAGGGTGAGTTGTTGTATGGACTATAAAAAACAGCAGGGGAGTTATTGTGTTGGCTGCCCATGCGAGCCGAAATAAAAGGCAGAACAATAAAGATGTATCAATTAAGCAAGATAAACGTTGAGCGTGATAATAGAAGCATATTGTCTATTGATGAACTAAGCATAGATCCCACCGCCTTTACCGTAGTGCTTGGACATAATGGTTCAGGAAAATCTACCTTGGTCAATCTGTTAACCCAGCAGTTTTCGCCAGATAGCGGTGAGATAAGCCTTAACAACAAAGCCTTAGCTAACTATAAAGCGCGCGAGTTAGCGCAATTGGTGGCTTATCTTCCTCAGCAACTACCGCAAGTTGCAGGTATGACAGTACATGAGCTTTGCAAGCTGGGGCGTTTTCCGTGGCGTGGAAGTTTTGGCCGCTGGCAGCCTCAAGACTATCAGGCGATTGAGCAGGCCATTGTTCAAACTGATTTAGTTAAATATCGGGACAGTTTTGTCGATGAGCTAAGTGGCGGCGAGCGCCAGCGTGCATTTATTGCGATGTTATTGGCGCAGCAGTCGCCATTATTGGTACTTGATGAGCCAACTTCAGCCTTAGACATTAGCCATCAATACCAGCTTATGGAGCTGCTTCAATCGCTCAACAAACAAACTCAAAAGGGCATGGTGGTAATTATTCACGAACTTAATTTAGCCTTGCGCTACGCCACCAATGTTATTGCCTTAAAACACGGCAAAGTGGTGTTTTCTGGCCCTAAAAGTTTGTTGGAGAATGAAGCGACGCTTTCCGATTTATTTGCCAGCAATATTAAGTTGCTTGAGCACCCTCAAGATCACACCAAGGTGGCAACAGTATGTTTGTAGCACTCACTCGTATTAGTTTAATTTTTTGCTTATTTACGGCTGCTGCTAAGGCAGACATTATGGTTGAAGATAGTCTCGGAACCCATAAACTGAGCGCGCATCCGCAAAGAGTTGCCGCGCTTAACTGGGATGTTGCCGAGCAAGTGCTGGAGTTGGGAGTTACACCTATTGCTATGTCTGACATTGGCGGCTATCAAGAATGGGTAGTACAACCCAAGGTACCGCAAGGGGTGGTGGATATTGGTACACGCACCGAGCCAAATTTGTCATTACTGGCTGAACTAAAGCCCGACGTTATTCTTATTGCTTCTCCACAAAAAGATCTTATGGCGCGTTTATCGGCCATTGCGCCAGTGCTGTTCTATCAAAACTACAGCGCTAAACACAAAAACGCTGACGCGGTGGTAGAGAACTACCTTCGAATCGCTCAGTTATTGAATAAAACAGAATTTGCCCAGCAACGCTTGGCAGATACCCAACAAGAATTAGATTCACTCTCCCAGCAGTTGCTTAAGGCTTATGGTGGAGAGTTGCCAGAAGTTGCTGCTATTCGTTTTGCCAGCACCAGCTCTGTTTATCTTTATGATGAAAACTCTATTCCGGTGCATGCTCTCAATCGTTTAGGTATTCGTTCTGCCATGCCAGAGCGAGGCAGCCAATGGGGCGTGGCCAAAAAACGCATTACCGAACTTGCCCAAGTAGAGCAGGGCATGGTGTTGTATTTTGAACCTTTTGCGCATCATCAAGCCTTAGATAATTCTAGGCTGTGGCAAGCAATGCCTTTTGTGAAACATCAACGAGTAAGCAGTGTTGCAGCTACCTGGAGTTATGGCGGCGCTATGTCGGTGTTGTACAACGCACGAGCCTTAACTAAAAGCTTACTGGAACTATCACCTCAATGATTAAAGCGTATCCCATCTCGCTTGGCGTGCTGCTGCTTGGTTTGGTATTAAGCCTAGTGTTTGGTAGTGATTTAGCTTTTCAGCGGCAATGGCAATTGATTGGCGGTGTTGAGCCTGAACAATTTATAGATTTTGCTTACCTTTACTCACTGTTGCCACGTATGACCATGGCCTTAATGGTTGGGGCAAGTTTAGGCTTAGTGGGTAGCTTAATGCAGCAGCTCACTCAAAACCCTTTGTTGTCTCCGTTAACTATGGGAACCTCTTCAGGGGCTTGGCTAGCCTTGGTGATGCTTAACTTATGGGTGCCGCTTGATATTGCAGATTTAAGTGCGGCGGCCGCGATGATTGGTGCAATGTTCGCCATGTTTCTGGTCATCGCCATTGTCGGTATACGCAACCTTAGTGGCTTGCCAGTCGTGCTGGCCGGTATGGCGGTAAACATTGTTTTAGGGGCGGTGGCCACCGCAATCATTTTGCTGAATGAGCAATTTGCTAGCAACTTGTTTATTTGGGGGGCTGGCGATTTAGAGCAAAATGATTGGTTTTGGCCGCTTTGGTTAGCCCCTCGTTTGTTGCCTGCCATTTTGATTTTTCTATTAGCCCCGCGGGTACTGAGTTTACTTAAACTTGGCCAGCAAGGCGCAGCGGCGCGTGGTTTAAATGTAGTGCCAATGTTCTTGCTGTTATCGGTAGTGGGCGTGTGGTTAGTGGCAGCCAGTATAACTGCAGTAGGAGTGATTAGTTTTGTTGGATTAATTAGCCCAAATATCGCACGGCGCGTAGGCGCAAGAACAACCAGCAATGAACTATGGTTGAGCTGCATTATTGGTGCCTTGCTATTAGTATTCACCGATTTATTAGCCAATGCCTTAAGTGAGCAAATTGGTGATGTTGTGCATAGTGGTATTGCGGCTGCACTGGTTGGTGCGCCAATACTTATAGTGCTATGCCAGCGGCAGTTGCGCGCGCAAGATCAGCTTTCCTTAAGCTTACCTCAATCAAGATTGCGTTGGCGTAATCGCTATTACGGCTTGGCTGCTTTTATTATTGCTTTAATTGCTTTGCTTTCTTTACTGGGACAGCATAATGCAGGAAGTTGGAGCTTAGCGATCCCAGATTCATTCAACTGGTTATTACGCTGGCCTCGCTGGTTAACTGCAGTATCGGCTGGTGCAGCGCTCGCGGTGGCTGGGTGTGTATTACAACGTTTGATTTTTAACCCTCTAGCTAGCCCGGACATATTAGGGGTTTCTGCAGGGGCCACCATGAGCTTGGTAGGTTTAACCGTTATCACTGGTGCCAGCATTTTTAGCGCATCTCCCTGGGTGGCTATATTAGGCAGTACCATTGTATTGGCTCTATTGTTTTTGTTTAGTACTTATCGGCAGTTTTCTCCGGCCAAACTGGTTCTGTGTGGTATCGCGTTAGCGGCATTGATTGAAGGTTTAGTGCACTTTGCGTTAGCCAGCGGCCAGCAAGAGATATACGAGATTTTGGCTTGGTTGGCAGGTTCTACCTATCGGGTTAGCCCAGAGGCCGCATTACGCTTAGCTGCAGTAAGTTTTGTGGTAATTTTAGGCTTGTATGTGTTACATCCTTGGCTAAGTTTGATTTCGGCTGGTCGCTCGTTTGCACAAGCAAGAGGCCTAGCTGTGCCTAAAGCTTATGTGTTGATGTTACTGGGAGTAGCCTTACTGTGTGCCATGGTAACTGCTACCATGGGGCCGGTAGCATTTGTGGGTTTGCTAGCGCCACATGTTGCAGTAATGCTAGAGGCGCGTTTAGCTAAACAACAGATTATTGTGTCTGCCTTGGTTGGGGCTTTATTGTTGTCTTTTGCAGATTTGATAAGCCAATGGATTTTTTATCCTAGCCAAGTGGCTGCTGGAACCTTGGTATCAATTATTGGTGGTATTTATTTTATCGCCTTATTGGTGCGTGGTCAGCGACAGGCCAGAGCCTAATCAATGAAAATGAGAATTAATTACGCTACACTCGGCGCGTATTACTATTGCTGCCAGCGCTTAATCAGTGCTGGTTCTATTAAACGATTGGAAGTATTCATGTTTAGTTATCTACTTCGAGTCAAATGGTTGTTGTTAACAGCCAGTTTGATGACAAGCATTTCCTTTGGCTCGCAAGCCGAGCAGTTAGATCAAGCACGCAAGATTGAAGGCGAGATTGTTGACCAAGCAAAACACAGTCAACAACGTATCGACCAATCAAGTGATCAGGCTTTGGCCTTAGCGTCAGAGATTCAAGCGCTTGAGCGAGAAGTGAGCCAACTAAAGGTATACAAAAATCACCTTAGTCGTTTAGTTGAAAGCCAGCAAAGTGAGCAGCATAGTTTACAAGAACAACTCAATGAAATTGGCTCAACTCGCTTAGGAGTAGTGCCACTTATGTATCAAATGCTCGAAGGGCTAGCCCAATTACACGAGCAAGATTTACCGATCCGCAGTGAGGCTCGCCAGCAGCGCCTAACAAAGTTAAATACGCTAATGAGCCAAGCGGATGTTAGCGACTCAGAAAAGTATCGTCGGATATTAGAAGCCTATCAAATTGAGTTGGATTATGGCTTGAAATTAGGCAGCTACGAAGCGCAAATTGAGCTTGATGGCTCACGCCAAGTAGAGCTGTTAAATCTAGGCAGAGTGAGCTTGGTGGCGCGTAGTTTAGATCATCAACAGTATTGGGCATGGAATCAAAATAGCCAGCAATGGCAAGTTATCGAAAGTAAGCAACATCGCAATGTAGGCTTAGCCTTTGATGTAGCAAATAAAGTCGCAGCACCGAGTTTATTAGTGCTGCCACTGGCGCTAAGTGCGGAGGCTAATCAATGAAACCATTTGTATTGATAACACTGCTCGCTTTAAGTAACAGCGCCGCTTTGGCAGAAGAAACTTTACTAAGCACCACGCAACAAGCTAAGCAGCAAGAGTTACAGCATAACCAAGTAAGAGAGCAAGGCTTTGAGCAAGAACTAGCGCAGCTTAAAGCGCGCCAGCAAGCTTTATTGGCCGAGCGTGATGCCTTACAAAAGGATACAGATAGTTTAAGTGATAGTTTCACTGACAATGAAAAAACCTTAGCAGAATTAGAAACCGAGCTACATTTAGCGTCGGGTAGTTTAGGTGAGTTATTTGGTGTAGTGAGGCAAGCCGCTAAAGAGCTCAAAGTAGAGTTACAAACTAGCGCATTGGTGGCCAATCAGCCAGAGGTGCTATCCTCCTTAGATCAAATAGAGCAGGCACGTGCGCTGCCCTCTATGACCGAACTAGAAGGTTTGTGGCAAGCATTTGAACGCACCATTCAAGCTAGTGGCCGTATTGAACACCTGCAATTGCCTTATTTTGATAACCAAGGGCAGTTACAGCAGCAGGAGTTTTGGCGTTTAGGCGGCTTTGGTTTGGTTAACGAGCAAGGTTATGCTCGCTGGGATGGTAAGCAAGCTAAGTCTTTTATTGTGCAGCCTGAACTTGCGCCTACGGCCACAGAGTTACAGCAAGCGTCGGGAAGATTTGTAAGCATGGATCCAAGCCATGGAGGTTTGTTGCAACAATTGGCCGAGCAACCTACTTTAGCTCAGCGTTTTTCCCATGGTGGGGTAGTGGGTAAAGTTATCGCACTATTGTTTGCATTAGGAATGCTGATTGCCTTATATCGAGGTGTTCGTTTACTCATCATTCGCAGTCAAATTAGGGCTCAGCTGAAGCAACCTGCTAATCCAAAAGATAATCCTTTAGGCCGAATATTACAGGCTTACAAAGCCGACCAAGACCAAGCTGTAGAAGCAATAGAGTTGCGTTTACTTGAGCAAATTGTAGATGAGCAGCAGCATTTAGAGCGTGGTTTAAGCATGATTAAACTGCTTGCAGCACTAGCACCAATGTTGGGGTTATTGGGTACAGTAACTGGAATGATTGAAACGTTCCAGGTGATTACTCAGTTTGGCAATGCCGATCCTAAAGTAATGGCAAGTGGCATCTCGATGGCCTTGGTGACGACTGTTCTTGGGCTTATTTCTGCCATGCCTTTGTTATTCTCGCACAATGTTTTGCATGCACAAGCCGAGGCGATTCGTAACATACTCGAGAAGCAAAGCTTGGGATTGGTTGCTCAGCGGGCAGAGGCAAACCATAGCTTAAAGGCCGTAAGTAACAATGCTGCTTGAGTTAATCAACCAGTTACCTGACTGGGCCAATATTAACGAGTTTATGCTGCGGGGCGGGCCGGTACTTTGGGCCTTAGTTGCTGTGGTGGCTGGTTTTTGGTTACTTAGTTTAGAGCGTTTGCAGTTTATAGTGTGGGATTTTCCGCGTTTGCAAAATGTCTGGAAGTCCCGCTGGGATGCCCGTGAAGAGCAGCATTCTTGGCGGGCTTTGTGGCAGCGTAATGCTTGGTTGAGCGAAGCAGAAAACGCTTTGAAAAGAAATTTTAATCTCTTGAAATTGTTGGTGGCACTTTGCCCAATGTTAGGTTTACTGGGCACGGTAACTGGGATGATCGTGGTATTTGATACCATGGCTAGCCAAGGAAATGCTGACCCGCGATTAATGGCAGCAGGCATTGCTAGAGCAACGCTACCTACCATGGCTGGCATGGTTGCAGCCCTTACCAGCATGTTTATCTATTCACGTTTATCGCGGTTAAGCCAGCGTAAACAGCTACATTTGGAAAAGCTTTTAAGGAGTCGTCGATGAGATTAGGTCATCGCAGGCAACAGCACGAAGAAGCACAAGTCGACCTTACGTCGATGTTGGATATTGTATTCATAATGTTAATTTTCTTCATTGTGACTAGCTCATTTGTTAGAGAGTCGGGCATGGAAGTGCAAAGGCCGCAGGCGAATAATGCGGTTGCTCAAGCTAACGCTGGAATTTTTGTAGCAGTGGATGCGCAAAACCGGATCTTTATCGATCAACGTATGATTGACGTAGAGCGAGTTCAAGCTAATTTGGAGCATTTACTGTTAGAACAACCTAGCGCCAAGCTGGTTATTCAGGCCGATAAACATGCCTATAATGGCACAGTAGTAAAAGTGATGGATGGCGCTAAAGCTGCTGGTATTCAAGACATCGCTTTGGCCACCGAGGCGCCATAATGCTGCGTTTGTTGTTAATCAGCCCCTTAGCGGTGTTGTTAGCTATTAGTCTGTTTGTTGCGATGAACTCTATGGTGCATTTTCAACGCAGTTTGCCGGAAGATAATTCAGCGAAGCCGAATTTGTTTATTCAGCTGCAACAGCCTGAAAGCATTGCCCAGCGTAGACAGCGCCGCTTACCTGAGCCGCCAGAACCGATGCCAGAAGCGCCAAGTTCAAGCGCTACCAGTGCACCTGAGCAAGCGTCTAGCAACGACCAACAACTTAATACTTTAGCGATGCCAAGCATTAACTTTGAAAGTAATGTTAGTGCGCTAAGTTTATCAGCACCCAATTTACCTATGGTTGCCAACGTTCAACAGCAAGACATTTTGCCACTGCATCGGATAGAGCCTAAATATCCAGAGCGGGCGAAACGACGTAATATTGAAGGCTATGTGAAGTTCAGTATCACTATCAATGAGGCTGGGCGAGTAACAGATATCAAGGTCTTAGATGCCAAACCCAAAGGGGTGTTTGAACGCGAAGCATACAAAGCGCTGTCGCGATGGAAGTACCAACCACAAATGGTAAATGGTAAAGCCACAAAAATTACAGATCATACTGTTATTATTGATTTTGAGGTTCCAGCTGCAGATGATTAGGATCTTATTGGCTACTTTAGTGTTTTGCGGGCTAAGTTCTGGGCCACTGTTTGCTCAAGAATTAAGTCGGAATACAGCTGAACGGGTGCAACGAGTATTTCAATTGCAACAAGATGGCGAACTCGCTAAAGCCATTTCTCAGTTAGAACAACTCAAGCCCAGCGCAAAATATGACCAAGCTTACATAGCTAGAATGTTGGGGATTTATTATTGGCAAGACGAGCAAGTAGCGTTATCTAAAGCAAAACTGGCAGAGGCTGTGAACTTGCAAGCGTTTCCCCCACAACAGGCCTGGGAAACGCGAAATATGCTGGCCGAAATACTACTTAGTGAGCAACAGATTGATGAAGCATTAAGCCATTTTGAGATATTGCTGACTCAAGCTCAGCAACCGGAATTAGAGCTTAATATTAGTCCCTCACAAGCGCTTAGTTTACGCGCTAATTTAGCTTACGCTAATTATCAACAACAAAACTGGCAAGTGGTGTTAGATCATTTAGCCGCGCTAGAACAGCTGCAAGTGTTAGATAAAAACAATCTAAGTATGCGTTTTATCGCTCAAGTGCAGCTAAAGCAGTTAAAAGCGGCGATCATCACCAATCAAGCTTTACTGGTGTTAGAGCCAGAAACGCTGCGTTGGTGGCAACAACTAAGTGCTTTGTACAGCCAAACCCAGCAACATCAAAAAGCCTTAGCTACCTTGGTTTCTGCAGAGCGTTCGGGATTAGCCTTGGGGGAGAGCTTGTTACGCCATAAAGCTCAGCTATATGCGTATCTGAGAGTGCCAGAAAAAGCAGCTTTGAGTTACGCCCAATTGGCTGATGCGGATTCTGATGCGGCATTGCTGCTTCGCCAAGCACAGCTTTGGCAGCAAGCAAGAGAATGGCAAAAGTCAGCGAAGTATTGGCAACTGCTTGCTGAGCATAATCCAGAGTACAATTTGCAGTATGCTCAGGTGTTGTTATTGAGCAATCAATATACTCAAGCTATTGAGGCTTTAAAACTAGCTGATCCGCAAGAACAACAAGCTAAATCGCAGCTATTATTGGCTGAGATTTACTTAGAGACTAAAGATTACTCACAGGCTTACGCTGCTGCTCAACGTGCGCATAACCTTGAACAAAGCTCGCAAAGCGAGCGCTGGTTAAACTATTTAGAAGCCTTAGTTGCCGATACAAAAGCTTAAGCAAACCAAGCTAATCGGAAAGAAAGGCCAAGGGCAACAAAGCCAACACTGAGAAAAGTAACAGCGATGATATGCAAGGCCATATCCCACAAGTTATTGCTGGATAGTTTAGGTAAAACGCGCAATTTGGCATCTAAGGCTAAACCAAAGGTTAAAGCCAATAATAGTAGTTTACCGGCAATGCCGTGGCTTATTGGGTTATTCATGCTAAACCAAAGGCTCACATCGGGGAGCCAATGGTAAGCCAGCAAAAGCCCGGTAATCACTTGAATAATTAACGCTGGCATTCCCACCTTTTCAAAAGCTTGCTCAAAATCTAGCAGCATTTCTGGTGATTTAGCTTTTAATACTTTGGGTAATATCACCAAGCAAAGCACGATATGTCCACCGGTCCAAATAGTTGCTGCGATGAGGTGGGCGAGTAGCAAAAGGCTGTATGTCATTAGGTTTCCTTACCTTGGGTAGTTGTTTGCACTATAAGCGAATGGGCAGCTTGTAACCTTGATAATTATCATTCAAATGCGAATGTTAATAGTTTTTGTTACTGAGTTTGAGAAGACATCTGTTTGCGCGCTTTTTGAGGGTAGGTTGGCTTTGAAAGGTGGTGACTAAAGTGCTTTGCTTCGGATAGCTTGTACAACTTTTATTGGCCCAAGCAAAAGCAGACGTTTTGCAGGTAACAAAAAGCCCGTAGCTCATTGAGCTACGGGCTGCTATTTGGTCGGAACGAGAGGATTTGAACCTCCGACCCCCGACACCCCATGACGGTGCGCTACCAGGCTGCGCTACGTTCCGAATTAGCAATGAATTTACTTAGCTATCAGAGTGCTGTCAATACACCACTTTGGTTTTTGTGCTTAAGTGTTCATTCAATGTACAAATTATTGTTGTGGTTGATAAAAACGTTTTAAGTCGTTTAAGACTTGTACCAACATTGGCACAGATACACGGGCGTTGCTGGATTTTAGATCACGGTCTAATACCCGATAGCTCCCCGACTGATTAAAGAGAGTAATCTGGTTGCGTTGAACAACAGCTTGTTGTTCTTGGTTACCTATTAATATCCAATCGCGCTTACGCTTCTTAAATAAGTTTTGTCCGGTGCTATAGTTTGCGCTGTTAGATGCTACTGAGAGCATTTCTTCAAGCAAGGTTGGCACTATATCGTTATGGCTAGTATCACTGTGCAATAGTGATGGGTTTTTATCTGGCCAAGATATAAATAACGGCACTTGAGTTTGATAGCGGCTAAAGTTGCTATTGTTACCCCAGTAGTTGCTATTACCATCGTTTAGCTCGTTTCCGTAGTCGGATGTTACCACTAAAATGGTGCGTTCTAATTGGCCGCTTTGAGCTAGTTGCTGGTACACCTTGTTCAGTTGCGAGTCCACAACTGTGGCGGCATCTGAGTAATGTTGGCTTAAGGAGTCAGGTGTCACTTCACTCATAGTTTCACCGCTGCCATTGTCATAAGCAGCAACGCCATTAAGATATAAAAAGTTAAACCAAGGAAGTTGCGCATATTGGCTTTGCTGCCAGATTAGCCACTCCTGTATGGCTTTCTCGTCACCTGCAGCTCCGCCAGGCCACTTAGTCATATCGAGGTTTGAAAGCGCGCTAAAGCTGGTTCCTACTAATTCTGGCAGGTTTAAGCCACGGCTACTAAACAATTCAATCTGATAGTTGCTGTCTTGAAGTGCAGACACCAATACAGAGCCTTGGCTTTCCGTATTAAAGCTCGGCCAATAACTGGTTGGGATTCCGTAAAACAAACTAAATAAACCTTCTTGCGGTTTATTGCTGCCACTGTGGTGACTAAAAAACTGGCTAGAGCGTTTAGCTTGCTTCCAGCTGTTTGGCATTGCTTGTTGGTTAAGCATATCCCAGCGTAAGCCTTCCACTACCACGAGCATCAAGTTGTAGCGCTGTTCAACTTGGTCATATTTTAGTGGCGAGATCGGGTAGCGAAGTTGTCCTTGCTGCTCTTGTTCTTGAGCTTTGATTTGTTTGTAGTAGGCGTCTACATCAAAAATGCCTTGCTCTTGTAAGAAGCTTCGTGCGGTAAGCGGGTAGAACAAGGGGTAGTTATTCTTTTGTCGAGTAATGGTGGTGTAGTTTGTTGCATCGGCCCAAGCGTGCACAAAGTGAGTTAACAAAAAGCAGATGAATAAGACACCAGCGATTGGTCCGCCAAGGCGTTTGTGTTCTAGGCGGCGCAAATACTTCCAACACAGTTTTGCTAGCCAAAGTTCTAACAAAAAAATGAAGGGTACTGATACAAACAATAAATTAAGCGTATTGGCTTGGCTGTTTTGCTCTTCATCTACAAGTAGTTCCAACAAAGCTGGATTTAGGTGCAAATTAAAAGTAGCAAAAACTTCGGTGTCGACAATTAGTAAGCTTATTCCGATGGTGGCGAACAGTGCCCCCACAAAACGCATTGAGCGATTACTAGGTATTACAAAGCTGAGTGGGAACAGGGTGAGCAAGAAAATAACAAAGGCAATAAAGGAGAATTGCCCCAACCAACTCACTATTAAATAGCTTTGACCTAAAAATGTTTCCGGTGGCGTAGCCAGAACCAGATAGCGTAGACCAACAATTAAGGCCAAAATTATATTAGATAAACAAAACCAGTGGCCCCAGCTGATAAGCTGAGACACTTTGTCGCGGTACTGTTTTGAGCTATTTACCATTGCGAGACAGAAAATCCTTTAGTGTGCTTATTTTTCTTCGTTAATCGAATTCTTTAGCGCTTTGGCAAAGCCCTCGGTGAGCTTTTTCCTTTGCTCTGGCGCAACACGCTGATTGATCATACAGGTAGCTGCATTGCCCAGTACCATTAGCGCCAAATCAGTGGTTACATTGTGATTGTCGACTACTTTGAGTACATCATTAAGTAATTGTTCCACCTGCTCTGTGGAATATTTTGAAACTATTGCCATTACTTCTCTGCAAATTTGCTGATAAAGACGCGTATAATACCCCACCTTGTCAGCAAACACTAACAGTAAGAGACTATGAGCATTTCCTTAAAACACCTTATTTTACATTCACTAGAGCTAGTTGAAGATGGCACCATTGGCTTGCAAGCGCGAGCAGAAGAAATGGCTCATAGCGAAGAGGCGCTTAGCTTAATCGAGAGCTTACATCTCAACTATAGTGGGAAAGCAGCTAAAGGCTTTGGCTTTTATAATCAAGAAAATGACAGCCCATTTAAGCAGCAGCTGGATGCCTTGCTCAATCAGGAAGTGGGCTTTCATAAATACAGTGTTGACGCGGGTACAGTATTAGTTGAAGAGTTAAAGAAATATGATTTTGTTGAACAGGGTGTATTGCTTCTGGCCAACTACGAGCACGTTGCTGGCGAATACCTACTTGTCATGCTGTTAGAAAACAAAACCTCGCCTGCGGTAAACGATAGCCTAGAACTTACTGCTAGCCGCTACTTAGAAACAAGCTCTGTGCAACTTGCTGCGCGAATTGATATTACCGACATGCAACGTAATCCAGAGTCACAGCGTTATGTTTCTTATGTAAAAGGAAGAGCTGGGCGCAAAATTTCAGATTTCTTTGTGGAGTTCTTGGGTTGTGACTATGGCTTGGATGTCAAAATGCAAAATGCCGTACTTATGCAAGCTGTTGACGATTACTGCCAAGCGACTCAGTTAGATAAAGATGAAAAACTCGCCTATAAAGATGAAGTTAAGTCTTATTGTGAGCAACAACTAAAGGATGGCGAAGAAATTGTAGTAGGAGAATTAGCTAAAGCCTTACCTACTGCTGAAGAAAACGTTGATTTCTACCAGTTTGCCGCTGAGAACTACCCCCTTGAAGAGCAATTTCCAGCTGATCGAACAGCTCTGAAAAAATTGGCTAAATGTTTTGGTCAGGGGAAAGGGGTATCGGTAAGTTTCGAACAAAAATTGTTAGGAGATCGCGTTTTTTACGACGAAGCAACAGATACATTGACGATCGTAGGAATCCCTCCTAACTTAAGAGAACAGTTGAAAAATAACAAATAAGTTAATTGGATTGCTTGAAAAGGTTATCAGTTTCATTTTTGTAGTTTAATTACTACATGGAAAGGTTTTCAAGTATATTTACTGGTGGTTATGTTGTTTTATTACCACCGTTAGGTGATTAAATCACCTCTTGAGGCAGGCTGCACCTCGGTTTAGAGGTTTGTAGTATAATTTCAAAAGTGCGAGCTAAGTCATGTGTTAAGCCAGCCTTATGAGCTAGAATCTAGCGCAGCAAGTTACTCTTGCGACCCAAAAAATAATCATAACGACAGTTAAGGAAAGGCTAATGAAAAAGACAATTCTTGCATCTGCTATTGCGGTTGCTTCTTTAGGCATGGCATCTAATGCTTTTGCTGCGATTGAAGAAGGCCAATTAACCATTTGGGTAAATGGTGATAAAGGCTACAACGGCTTGGCTGAAGTAGGTAAACGCTTTGAAGCTGATACTGGTGTTAAAGTAAGTGTTGCACACCCAGACGATGCCCCTGGTAAATTCCAGCAAGCGGCTTCAACTGGTTCAGGTCCTGATATTTTCTTATGGGCTCACGACCGTTTCGGTGACTGGGTTGATGCTGGTCTATTAACCGAACTTAAGCCAAGTGCTGAGAAAAAAGCAGCAGTAGAAGACTTTGCTTGGAACGCGGTTACTATCGACGGCAAAGTATACGGCTACCCAATCGCTATTGAAGCGGTAGGTCTTATCTACAACAAAGACTTAGTGCCAAACCCTCCTAAGACTTGGGAAGAAATCCCTGCTCTAGATACAGAGCTTCAGAAGTCTGGTAAGCACGCTATCCTATGGGATTACAACAATACTTACTTCTCATGGCCTCTGCTGGCTGCGAACGGTGGTTACATCTTCAAATACGAAAACGGTGCTTACGACGTTAAAGACACCGGTGTAGCAACTGACGGCGCTAAAATGGGCGCTAAAGTAATTAAAGATCTTATCGAAAATGGTCACATGCCAAAAGGCGCTGACTACGGTGTAATGGACTCTGCCTTTAACAAAGGTGAAGTTGCAATGGTTATCAACGGTCCTTGGGCTTGGGATAACATGGAAAAAAGTGGCATCAACTACGGTGTAACTTACATTCCAACTATCAACGGTAACAAAGCTAAGCCAATGGTTGGTGTATTAGCAGGTGCAGTTAACTCTGCGTCACCTAACGCTGACTTAGCGGTAGAATTCTTAGAAAACTACCTTGTTACTAATGAAGGCTTGAAATCTGTGAATGACGATGTACCACTTGGTGCTGTAGCGCTTAAGTCGTACATGGAAGAGCTTTCAAGTGACCCACGCATCGCTGCAACTTTCGCAAACGCTCAAGATGGTGAGCCAATGCCTAACGTAGCTGCTATGGGTAAATTCTGGTCTGCGATGGCAACATCTCTAACCAACATCACTAGTGGTCGTCAACCTCTAGAGAAAGCACTAGACGCCGCTGCGCGTCGCATAGCGAAATAATACGGTCATATTATTTCGGTCAGGAGGAGGATATTGGTCTATCCTCCTCTTTATTAATTTCGGTCAAATACAAAGGTTGTACATAAGATGGGTCTTTCTGCGTCTCCAGGTTTTATGCAGGGCAAGTATGCTTGGCTAAAACTGCTGCTGATCACAGCGATTGTATTGCTTAACGGCTATGCAATTGTTTTGATGTATGCAGGTGGTGAATATGCATTTGCATTGCTCACCCTTGTTGTTGTTTCTACCGGTGTTTACGTTTTTTTAAGTAAAAAAATGTATGCCCACCGATATATCTTCCCCGGCATTGCGGGGATGGTCGTATTTATCATCTTCCCTCTGGCATATACCATTGGAATTGCATTCACCAACTATAGTGGCACTAACTTATTGTCGCTCGAGCGGGTAGAGCAGTTACATATCCAGAAGACTTACATGGCGAAGGGCGGTTCATTTGGCTTTCAGTTACATCAAGAGTCTGAAGGTAAATACGTTCTAGCACTATCACAAGACGATAAGATGTATGTTACTCGTCCTGTAGAAGTTGTATCGAATGCAGATGTACGTGCTCGGAAACTTACGCTTAAAACTAAGCGAATTAAATTACACGAAGTTGACGCTTTACCTACTAGTGAAAAAGCGCCAATTAAAGAAATTATTTCTCACCGTCAATTTTTCAATAGCATCGTATTAGTTACGCCAGACCAACATGAATTGGTTATGAATGGTCTTCGTAAGTTCTCTGCGATGAAGCCACTTTATACTCGTCTTGAAGACGGTGTGGTACTAAAAGAAAGTGGTGCTATTCTTCCTGGTCCTTCAATTTTACGTAACAACCAAACTGGCGAGCTTATGCTGCCAAATATGGAAACAGGTTACTTCCAGTACATCGATGGCGACGGCGAGTTCGTTGGTAGTCGTTTAGCGCCTGGTTTTACTGTTAGCGTAGGTTGGAAAAACTTTGAACGTGTTGCTACCGATAAAGGTATTAAAGAACCGTTCATCGAAATCTTCATTTGGACAGTGATTTTTGCTGCTGCATCTGTAGCATTTACTCTAGCTATTGGTATGGTTCTCGCCTGTCTAATTCAGTGGGAGGAGCTAAAAGGTCGCGCTATCTATCGCGTAGTACTCATTCTCCCCTATGCGATTCCAGCATTTATCTCAATCCTAGTATTTAAAGGTTTATTCAACCAAAACTTTGGTGAGATTAACGAAATCTTAAACGGCTTATTCGGTATTAAACCAGATTGGTTTACTGACCCAGTAATGGCCAAGTCGATGATTTTGATCGTTAACACTTGGTTGGGTTACCCCTACATGATGATTTTATGTTTGGGTATGCTTAAGTCTATTCCAGAAGACTTATACGAAGCTTCTGCAATGGACGGTGCGGGTCCAATTAACAACTTCTTCAACATTACTGTTCCGTTGTTAATGAAACCTCTAACACCATTATTGGTGGCTTCTTTTGCCTTTAACTTTAACAACTTCGTTTTGATTCAGTTATTGACCAACGGTGGTCCTGATATCATTGGTGCTTCGACACCAGCTGGTACAACCGACTTACTCGTAAGTTACACCTACCGAATTGCCTTCCAAGGTGACGGTGGTCAGGATTATGGTCTTGCAAGTGCCATTGCAACCCTAATTTTCTTAGTGGTTGGTGCACTAGCATTGATTAACTTGAAACTAACTAAAGCTGATAAAACGGCATAAGGAGAAGCTACTATGGCAATGGTTCAACCTAAATCATTGAAATATAGAAAACTAGCTACTCACGTAGTGCTATGTTTGTTTCTATGTTTAATTATTTTCCCATTATTAATGGTAATCACAATTTCATTCCGTACGGGTAACTTTGCGGTAGGTGAATTGATTCCATCAAACCCTACTTTAGACCACTGGCGCTTGGCCTTAGGGATTACAGTCGTAAACCCAGATGGTTCATTAACACCGCCTCCATTCCCAGTATTAACTTGGTTATGGAACTCGATTAAAGTAGCGGGTATCTCAGCCTTACTCATTGTGGCTCTATCTACCACTAGTGCTTACGCATTCGCTCGTATGCGCTTTAGAGGTAAAGCTACCATTCTTAACGGTATGTTGATTTTCCAGATGTTCCCATCTGTATTGGCCTTGGTTGCAATTTACGCCTTGTTCAACAAGATTGGCGAATACATTCCTTGGTTGGGTCTAAACACTCACGGCGGTTTAATCTTCGCTTACCTTGGTGGTATTGCACTTCACGTGTGGACCATTAAAGGGTATTTCGAAACCATTGACCCGGCGCTAGAAGAGTCTGCAGCTATCGATGGTGCAACTCCTTGGCAGGCGTTTAGATTGGTATTGTTACCGCTTTCTGTTCCTATTTTGGCAGTTGTGTTCATTCTTGCATTCATTGGTGTTATTACCGAAGTACCAATGGCGTCTGTATTGATGCAAGATGTTGATAAACTAACGCTCGCCGTAGGTGCTCAACAATACCTCTATCCGCAAAACTACTTGTGGGGCGATTTCGCCGCTGCAGCTGTATTGTCAGGATTCCCTATCACGCTAGTGTTCCTAATGGCTCAACGTTGGTTGGTCGGCGGGTTAACGGCTGGTGGTGTTAAAGGTTAAATTATTTGGGCGTAGTCACTGTTGTGGCTACGCAAAACAAGATTGATTGCGAGTAAAGCGAGCGCTTTATTCAGTTTGGAGCTAATAATAATGGCTAATGTAATTCTAAAAAATGTACGTAAAAATTATGACCCGGCGATTCACCAAGACACTTTACGTGACATTAACTTAGACATTCAAGATGGCGAGTTTGTTGTATTTGTTGGTCCATCAGGTTGTGGTAAATCTACCCTTTTACGTATGATCGCTGGCTTAGAAGACATCACTAGTGGTGAACTCGAGATCGGTGGCAACTTCATGAATGATGTGCCACCAGTAGAACGTAACGTAGGTATGGTATTCCAATCTTACGCCCTGTACCCACACATGGACCTACGCGAAAATATGTCGTTTGGTCTTAAGCTGAAAAAAGTAGAAAAAGATATCATTGAAAAGCGTGTTAATAACGCATCAGATATTCTTGGCTTAGACCCACTGCTTGATCGTAAACCAAAAGAGCTAAGTGGTGGACAGCGTCAGCGTGTTGCTATTGGTCGTTGTATCGTACAACAACCTGGCGTGTTCCTATTTGATGAGCCTTTATCAAACCTTGATGCTGCGCTTCGTGTGAAAATGCGTATCGAGATTGCTAAGCTACACAAAGAACTTCAATCAACTATCATCTACGTTACCCACGACCAAGTGGAAGCGATGACTTTAGCTGATAAAATTGTTGTGTTAAGCCCATTAGATCCTAATGCTGGAACTAACCTAGAGCAATATGGTTCACCTTTAGAGCTTTATCATAACCCTGCCAATAAGTTTGTTGCTGGTTTTATTGGTTCGCCAAAAATGAACTTCATTGAAGGTGAGTTAATTGAGACGGGTGAACAACAGAGTAAAATCAAACTGGTAACAGGCGATATAATTAGTGCTGCAGTTGACTCTAGCCGCGCTAGTGTTGGTGACACTGTAGAGTTTGGTTGCCGTCCTGAGCATTTGGTAGAAGATACTCATGCTCACGCAGAGAACTTCATTACAGGTACCGTTGTGGTTGCTGAACATTTGGGTGCTGAGTCTTACGTTTATATGGACGTTAAAGGCTTTGACTTCACCTTTAAAGCACGTAGCGAGTTCCCATCTACCAATGGTGATCAACTACGCGTAGGTTTACCAACTAACGCTGGGTACTTGTTTGATAGCAATGGCATTGCGTTCCCACGTACTGCCAAGTACAACAAAGACTAGAAGTTGACCGTTAATTCAAAAGCGACCCTCGGGTCGCTTTTTTTGTGTCATAAATAAGTATTGCTAGCTATATCAGCCAGGTGTTTTGTTTTCTCGTTGGACAATTTCAAGCAGTGCGCTTTCTATAAACTTTTGCTTAGTTTGCTCGTCTGCTTCAAAACTTAAACCGTAATGAACCTTTTCGGGTGAGCGTTGCTCTAAATGCTGATTGCAGATGTTGGCGGTGATCGCCAATGGCTCTTGTCCTTCAATACTCAGCTCTAGGGTGAAGGCTTTTTTAGTTAAGGGCAGTGGGATAGGGCTAGCAACAAAACCTCCGCCGTTTAGTGATAAATCTTTTAGTAAACCATCAAAAGATTCTTGGTTATCGGCACTTGTGTTGAGTTTACATTGAAGAGATATGGGTAATCGGCTGTGTTGGCGCAAGCTGATTTTTTGTACGTTACGTGGGTAATCCAATACCACCCAGCGGCCTACGCTACTCATTAATTTAGATATAGAACCTCGGTAAGCAAAAATAGTGGCGTTTGGGTCACCTTCGTTAACAATGCGAACCACAATCGACTGACCTTCTCGAATTAGGTCTCTGGCGGCTTCCCAGTTTTGATCCATTCCGCGAGATAAAATGACACACATGCCTGGTTCGATACCAATTAGGCGACTTCGTAAGCGCAATGGCTTGGTGGGAGTTGGGATTTGTAAGTGCACTTCGGTTTGGCAGGGAAGGGCATTAAATTGCTTGAGAAGTTCAGGAGCTATAGGGTCCACGGCGATATCTATTCTTTCCATGACATAGCCTAACCATATCATAATTCTTGTTTGTTTGGACGGCTGGTGTATTCAGGCAATGACTAATCTATGTGCTTGCCGCTATAATGAGCCGCATTCGTGTTTATGAGCATTAATATGAAACTATTTGTAAAAGATTTAACTGTTATTGACTCAACCTATCTTTGCCCAGACCGTGGTTTAGTGGGGGAGAGTTGGTTGGTAGACATTGAATTAGGTGGTTCACTTAATGATATGGATATGTTGTTAGATTTTGGTCAAGTAAAAAAACTGATTAAGCGCTTAATTGACGAAAAAGTTGATCACAAACTGCTGGTACCTAGTCGCTCACCGCTATGCAAAGTTAACGCTAGTGGGGGTTATACCCAGTTAGACTTTATGCGACCGCAAGGCAAGAGCATTCATTTACGTTGCCCCGACGAAGCTTACACTTTTATTGATTCGGTAGAGGTGAGTAACGACGCCTTAACTGCCTATGTAAAAAGTGTAGTATTGGAACAACTGCCATCTAATATTCAAGATTTGGGCATTACTTTACGCCATGAATCTATCGATGGTCCTTATTATCACTACAGTCACGGCTTGAAAAAGCACGATGGCAACTGCCAGCGTATCGCTCACGGGCATCGCTCTACCATCGAAATTCAGGTTGATGGCGAATATGACATTGATTTAGCTACCAGTTGGGCAATGAAGTGGCGCAATATTTACCTTGGTAGCGAAAGTGACGAGATTAGCCAACAGGATATTAGCTTTTATCAGCAACAGGCCTGGCAAGAGCATTACGCCTTTGCCTATCAATCGCCGCAAGGTTTCTTTGAACTGGTACTGCCAAAACAAGAAACAGATATTCTGCCTTGTGAGACTACTGTAGAAAACTTAGCTGCATATATTGCATCTACTTTAGCCAAGGTGATGGAAGGACATAGCTTAAAGGTTATTGCCTACGAAGGCGTTGGTAAAGGCGCTATTTCAGAAGTATATAGATAACAAAAAGGCTCCTATTGGAGCCTTTCTAATTGTGTTTCTATTACAAAGCTTAACGCTATAAGGTAAAGCGCTTCACTAGTGAGTCTTGTTGGCCAGCTAACTCACCAAGTTCTTCACTGGTGCTGGTTACAATTTCAATGCTTTGATAGTTCTCGTCACTGATGTCTGAGATACGGTTAAGGTTGTTGGATATCTCTGCGCCCGTTGCTTGTTGTTGTTCTGCCGCCGCAGCAATCTGGCTACTCATATCAGATATTTGGGTAATAATACCCTGAATTTCTTCCATTGCACCGTTAGCATCTGAGCTTTGAGAAATACTAGCTTGCATCTCAGAAGAACACTCTGACATTACCGATACAGCACGCTGGGCACTCTTTTGCAGGTTCTCAATCATAGATTGAATCTCTGTTGTTGAGTTGGTGGTTTTCTGTGCTAGTACACGTACCTCATCAGCAACCACAGCAAAACCGCGGCCTTGTTCACCGGCTCGAGCAGCCTCAATTGCCGCATTTAAGGCAAGCAAGTTAGTTTGGTCAGCAATGCCTCTAATTACATCTAAGATAGAGCCAATGCTATTACTCATACTGTCAACTTCACCGATCACTGAACTACTGTGGCCTAATTTTTCAGACAATTGATGGGTAGTGGTGATGTTGTTGCTCATTACTTGTCGACCAGAGTTTGCGGCTTCTTCAACTTCCATTACTTTTTCTAAAGTAATGTTAGCGCTCTTAGCTACTTCTCTAACCGATTGCTCCATTTCCGTCATCGCTGCTGCAACAGACGCTGTTTCTTGGCGTTGATTATCCAATTCAACCTTGGCGGTATTGAGGGTAGTAGAGTTACCGTTAGAAACATTAGAAAGGCTTTCTGCTGCTTCGCTTATGTCATTTAACACCGAGCGCATTTGTTCCATCATACTGTTGGCTGAATCAGCCAGTTGGCCAAATTCGTTGGTACTTTGGTATTTTACGGTTTCGGTCATATCACCGGCGGCTGCCGCTTTAAGGGTTTTTAGCAATAAGTTAAGTGGTTGCTTGATTGAGCTTGCTACGTTCCAAGCAACTAATAGCGCTAGCGGAATCACTATAACCATTGCTGTAATTAGCTGTATGCGGCTAGCTTCTAGCATTTTATTCGCGTTTTCTGAGGCATTATCAACCTGAGCGTTTGCGATGTCATTGATGCTAGAAAGCTGGCTAATGGCTTCGGTAATTTGAACAGAAGTCTCACTAACACGTTGCGCAATGGCTTCGTTGTCTTGTGTTACCTTTAGATGAGCCGCTAACACACCGTCAGACTTGGTCGAGTCTTTAACGAACTGGTCAATCTGATGGCCCATATCGTTACGTAATTCTGGGATTTCTTCTTCTAAGTCAGAGGTAGCACTTAAGAAGTTTTTGATTAGCTTGTTATTGCGCTTAAGAATAACCGACACTTTTTTAGATTGGCTAGTATTTAAGCCTTCTAAGGTATTAAGCTCGATAACGGCCATAGCGTTTAAGAAGCTCTCTGCCGCCCAACGAATGTAGTCATCGTTCAATGCAGCTACTTTATCAGATAGGTTTTTCTTAAGTTGCGGCAACATTACCGACAATTGGTTGGTACTGCGCTTAACAGCTTGTAAGTCTTCCAAGTAATTAATGTTGTCATTCATTACCTGTTTAGCCACTTGGAAGTAATTTTGATCTAGAGCGTTTAGGGCATCTAGTCGAGATTCCAACTCGTTATTGCCTTCTGACATTGAGCGCAAAGTACCAAGAGAAGAAATAAATACTAACTCGCTTTGCTCAAAAGCCTCGCTACTGGCTTTAATAACATCAGATTCACTAGAGGTTAGGGCGTCTTTAAAGTATTTATCTGCGGTGAGTAAATCTACCGCAAATTGACTACTTTGTAGCACTAATGGCGTGGCTTCCTCTGTTACGGTATCAAGCTGTTGGTTAAAGCGGCTGCCAGTTTGTAACGACAATACATTGGTGAGTACCATCATTAAAACCAGAAAGCCAAAACCAATGTTTACTCGATGAACAATAGAAATATTTTTAAAAAATTGGAGCGATGAGGCTACGTTCAGTGACTTTTTTTTCATAATTCCTCGACCAACCGATCTTGTTAGCTATTTATAGTTTTTATATTGTTTTATTTTGTTAAAAGTATGCCCTGTGTTGGCTGTTCTTACTATGTAAGAGATCACAACTCTACTCGCGCAGGCCGCTTTTATACTGATATTAGCGGCTGATTTAACTAAGACTTTACCTTTTAAACTTTAATCTATAGCTAATCGTTCAAATAAAATACAACTAGGGCGGTTTTTTGCTAAATAAGCTACCGCTAAGTTGGGCCTGCATCGCAAAATAGTTTATAAATAAGGTTCTTCATCCAGATGAGTTTTAGCCTAGACAAATGGCCTTAGTACCACGCATGTTTAAGTGCATGTTAGTAAACCCTCGGTTTCCCCACTTTCTTTCGCATAAACCGCGTGTGTTTCTGGCTGCATTTATTTCTAGCATAGTATTGCTTGGTTGCAGCAGTGCAGTTTTCAGTGATCTTTTTGTGAGCTATGACGAGCAATTGCGCGCTAGCCGTTACCAATTAGGATCAGGAAAATTTGAGCTTGCCTCTGATTTATTGGCCGAAGGTAAACAAGGCGATAATAGCTACTATCTTAAGCAATTAGAAAAAGGCCGGATGAGTTACTTAGCCGGCGATTTTGAACAAAGCCAAGCGCATTTCACTACCGTTGACGAACAGCTCGCTTGGTTATCTCGACAAGCCGAGTACCGTTTATCAACGGGCTTACAGAATGTTTCGGCCTTAGCGACCAACGACAACTTTATTGAGTACCATATTCCCGTTTACGAACAGGTTATGCTGCATCATTACCAGGCGATAAATTACCTGCATAGCAATGGTTTAGAGTCGGCATTGATTGAGGTACGCCGTGCGGGAATGATTCAACAACAAGCTATGCAAGAAGCGCCAATCAGCTTAGAAGAGCAATTACGGGATTATAAAGCGCAGTACGACGATTTAATGCAAGAATACCCGCAATTAAACACTCAAGATAAAGCCTTGGAGAATGCTTTTCAAAATGGTTTAACCTTTGCGTTATCAGCTGTATTGTACTTAGCAGCGGGGCAAGAGGATGATGCTTACATCGATTACCGAAAAGCCTTGGCCTTGGCGCCTAACAACAGCTATTTACAGGCCGAAGTTGCCCGCCTTGGCAAGAAGCTCTCGATGAGTGACTATAAAAAATATACCCCAGCTGAAGCCATTCCCTTAAGTAAACAACAAGGCTTGCTGATTGTTCTTCATGAACAGTCCATTGTTGCCGCTCGTCAAGAAGCGCGTTTTACTTTGCCACTGTATAACCATAATCGTTGGGAAACCTACACGGTTGCGTTGCCCATTATGAGGGGGAATGCTCAAGTAAGCATTCCACAAAAGCTAGCGGTTAATGGTGAACAGTTTGCCACAGAGCGTTTAGTACAGTTTGATGCTTTAGCTGCTAAACAGCTGCAGCAAGATTTGCCCGGCATCTTACTGCGGCAAATCTTACGGGTTATCACCAAAGACCAATTTAGGCGAGAAGTGAACAAAGATAAGGCTGATGACGAAGAAAATTGGGCAAACGCTTTAGTCAATATTTACAATGTTGCTTCAGAGCGAGCCGATACACGTAGTTGGCAAACCTTGCCCGCTTTAGCACAGATTGCCGTTAAAGCTTTGCCTGTTGGTGAACATACTCTAGAATTTGAAGGGTTAATTGAACCATCTACAAGCATTACTTTAAGGCCTAGAAGGGTTACCTTGGTATTAACCAATGATTTGGGTGCTCCTGCTCAAGTATTTAACTTATGAAGAGGGTAAAGCTATGAAATATTTGCTGTTACTAAGTGCATTGTTGGTTGGGTGCACCACTGATACTTCAGGAATTGCAGCCGACTCAGACAAACCTGATGGTAAACAATGGCTAATTGTAGATAACCTAAACCTAGGTCGTAAACTTACCATTATTGATGCGGCAACCCATCAAGGGATGGATCGCCTTCGCGGTGTTGCCACAATACAATCTTTATACAAAGGTGACTTAAATTTACAGTATCGTTTTTATTGGTACGACAGTAACAATGTGCAATTGAATAACGCAACTACAGCATGGACGCCGCTAAGCTTGCACGGCAAGCAACAAATTCAGGTCCAATCGGTGG
This sequence comes from Agarivorans aestuarii, assembly GCF_019670125.1. Lineage (NCBI taxonomy): Bacteria > Pseudomonadati > Pseudomonadota > Gammaproteobacteria > Alteromonadales > Alteromonadaceae > Agarivorans > Agarivorans aestuarii. The sequence goes on along the minus strand of NZ_AP023033.1, from coordinate 2,640,847 downwards.
CGTTGGTCAACAACGCTAACCATTTCAAAATTTATGTTAGAGAAGTTGAATAACAGAGAGATATCCCATGAAAAAACTTGTATTAGCAGCATCTGTTCTCGCATTTACCTTAACTGGGTGTTCAACTCAGGTGAGCTATGGCGACCCACAAGAAGTTGAAACTGTAGATGTTGCTTTTGGCTCGACTGATTTGCAAAAGATTGCTGGCGAAATGACTGATTCTATGATCTCATCTCCTTTGTTAGCAGAAATCACCGCCAATAATCGTCCGATTGTGTTTGTTGAACGGATCAAAAATAAAACTACTGAACACATCGATACCGAATCGGTAACTGATTCCATCAGCACCAAGTTATTGCAATCCGGCAAATTCCGCTTTGTTGATATGAGCCGCGTGAATGAAGTGCGAGAGCAGCTCGATTTTCAGAATGATGGTGGTTTAGTTGACCCCTCAAAAGCGATTGCTTTTGGCCAACAGGTTGGCGCCGAATACATGCTCTACGGTAACCTTGCCAGTATCGTAAAAACCAACAAAAAGACTAAAGACGTTTATTACAAAATGACAATGCGATTAATGGATTTAAAAACCGGTCTAGTAGAGTGGGCTGATGAGACAGAGATCCGCAAGGCCGAAACTAAATCAACCTTTGGTTGGTAGTGATTAATGGGCCCACTTTTTATAGATTTACTCGGCACCGAGTTGAGTGCTGAAGAAGCTGAAATGCTCCAGCATCCTTTGGTTGCTGGGGTGATTTTGTTTAGTCGTAATTATCAAGACCGCGCTCAATTAATAGAGCTAGTACGAACCATAAGAGCAGCTAGCAACCAGCGTTTGTTAATTGCTGTTGATCATGAAGGCGGCCGCGTTCAGCGCTTTAGGGCGCAGTTTTCAGCCATCCCTGCAATGGGTCAAATTGCCAACACCGGCAATAAGCTAGGTTTGCCTAGCATTGAATGGTCGAAGCAATTAGGTTGGTTAATGGCGGTTGAGCTGCGGGCCTGCGACATTGATATTAGCTTTGCGCCGGTGTTAGATATTAATGGTGTAAGTGACGTTATTGGTCAACGTGCCTTTAGCGATAATCCTGAACAGATTACTCAACTTGCCAGTGCATTTATTGACGGCATGGCAATGGCTGGTATGAAAGCCACCGGTAAACACTTTCCTGGTCATGGTAATGTTAAGGCGGATACCCACCATTTAGAAGCGCGTGATAACCGTTCTTTTGCCGACATTCAGCAACATGACATGCAAGTGTTTGCCTCGCTGATTGCTCAGAATAAATTAGATGCGGTGATGCCAGCGCATGTTATTTATTCGCAAGTTGATGATAAGCCAGCAGGCTTTTCAAAAGTTTGGTTGCAACAAATTCTGCGCAAAAACTTGGTTTTTAGAGGCTTAGTATTTAGTGATGATTTAAGCATGAAAGGTGCAGCGGTGGCGGGCGATCATGTTGCTCGTGCTAAACAAGCATTAAATGCTGGCTGCGATTTGTTGCTCGCCTGTAATGATCGACAAGCAAGCATTAGTTTGCTAGATGGTCTAGAGCATACTCAAGTGCCCGCCGGTGAACGTTTAGTAGGCAAAGCCTATCCACTTAGTTGGTCTGAGTTAGAAGCGCAAGCTCAGTATAAAGAAATTGCCGCTCGCGCTGCGAAAATAGCGCAAATGAGTAGTGAAACAAACAGTTTATAAATACACTTGTTTTTAGTGTGTGATTCTAAGGAAGGTAAAGCGAGATGATTATTTATCTACACGGCTTTGACTCAACAAGTCCGGGTAACCACGAAAAAGTGCTGCAGTTGCAATTTGTCGATCCAGACGTGCGACCGATTAGCTACAGTACTATTCACCCAAGGCATGACATGAGCCATCTTCTTAAAGAAGTGCACAAACAGTTAATGTTAAGTGCTGACGAAGAAGTGGTGATTTGTGGCGTAGGCTTAGGCGGTTATTGGAGCGAGCGGATTGGCTTTTTATGCGGTATTCCTTCGGTGATTTTTAACCCTAATTTACACCCAGAAGTGAATATGCAAGGCCGAATTGAGCGTCCAGAAGAATACATAGATATTGCCTCTAAATGCGTTACAGAATTTAGAACCAAGAATAAAGGCAATTGCACCGTGATTTTGTCGGAAAACGACGAAGTGACTGATAACAAGGTGTCGGAGCAAGAGCTTAAAGATTTCTACCAAGTAGTTTGGGATAAAGAGCAGAGCCATAAATTTAAAGATATTAGCCATCATTTACAGTTGATTAAGTCTTCAAAACGTTTACCAAGCCTGTAGAATCTTAAATTTTTGTCAAAAGAGGGATTTAATCCCTCTTTTTTATTGCGCTCTTTTTGTGATCTCTATCAAGTTACGTATAATGAGCGCTGCTTCACCAGCGGTTTAAGGCACAAAAAATCAACAAAATGCCTTTTTGGTAAAGCAAAAACACTTCAAGTTGTTACAAGGAAACAAGCAAGCATGACTAGAATCGTTGTAGTTGGTGGTGGTGCCGGTGGCTTAGAGCTAGCGACGCGTTTAGGGCGTAAGTTAGGGAAGAAAGGCCAAGCGAGTATTGTACTGGTAGATAAAAACCGTACTCACCTTTGGAAGCCCCTGTTGCACGAAGTGGCCACTGGTTCATTAGATGCGGGCATTGATGCACTTAGTTATCGCTCTCATGCCGCTAATCATGGTTTTGAGTTTCAACTCGGTGAAGTAGCTGATGTAAATCGTGACGATCAGTTAGTGACCTTAAAGCCAATGGTAGAAGAGGGCAAAGAAGTATTGCCTGCTCGCCAACTCAACTACGACTACTTGATCATGGCGATTGGTTCGGTTTCCAATGACTTTAATACCAAAGGTGTTAAAGATAATTGTATTTTCCTCGATAACCCAAGTCGCGCTGATTTATTTCACCGTCGCATGCTCAATCGTTTCTTACAGTACTCGCAAAATGACGAAGCGCAAAATGGCGAAAAAGTACGCGTTGCCATTGTAGGCGCTGGCGCAACTGGCGTAGAACTTTCTGCCGAGCTGCATAACGCTTTAGACCAATTACGCGCCTATGGCGTACCTAACCTAAGTCACTCTAGCTTGGCGGTAACTTTGGTTGAAGCCGGAGAAAAGATTCTACCGGCTTTACCAGTACGTATTTCTAGCTCTGCCCATTCTGAATTGCAAAAAATGGGTGTAGATGTTCGCACTAAAACCATGGTGACAGAAGCGACCCCAGAGGGTTTAACCACCAAAGATGGTGAGTTAATTAAAGCCGATATTATGGTGTGGGCTGCTGGCATTAAGTGCCCGGAGTTTATGAAAGACTTAGGTGGATTAGAAACTAACCGAATCAATCAGTTAGTGGTTAGGCCAACTCTACAAACTTCTCGAGACAGCAATATTTATGCTATTGGCGATTGTGCTAGCTGCGCAATGGGTGAAAATGGCTTTGTTCCTCCACGAGCTCAATCAGCTCATCAAATGGCAACATTGGTGTTTAAAAATATTGTGCGCCAAATAGAAGAAAAGCCTCTGTTAGAGTTTGAGTATAAAGACCATGGATCCTTAGTATCACTTAGCCGCTATTCAACGGTAGGCTCATTAATGGGTAACTTGATGCAGGGCTCAATGATGATTGAAGGGCGCATCGCACGGATTATGTATATCTCTTTATATCGCATGCACCAAATCGCTCTACATGGTTACATGAAAACCGGGTTGATGATGCTGGTAGGACGAATTAACCAAGTATTAAGACCTAAGCTTAAGTTGCACTAGGCATAAAGTTCGGTTGACCCGTCCTGATATGGGTTGACACTTGATTGACTAAAACGCTCGATGCACTTCATCGGGCGTTTTATATTTTAATGCTTCGTGAGGCCTATATTCATTGTAGAGCTTAACCGATTCATCGACCATTTTTCGTGCCTCATTTAAGTCTTTAGGTTTACTCAGCAAGTACTCCATCTTTAGTATTCCATTTATCCTCTCCGCAAGGGCGTTCTGATAACAGTCATACCCGTCGGTCATTGAACAAGAGACATCGTGCTGACGGTGTATCGCCTGATATTCACTGGAGCAATACTGAACACCTCGGTTAGAGTGGTGAACAAGCTCCCCTATAGTCCTCCGCTCCTTCAACGCATTTAAGAATGCTTGTTTGACCGTGTACGCTTTCATATCCTTACCTAGATGATATTCCGCTATTTTTCTTGAGTAAGCATCTGTCACTAGACTGAGATACGCTTCTTCGCTACGCGTCGCCAAATAAGTGATGTCAGCAACCCTAGCTGTTCTGGTTTACCGGGTATTAGGCCTTCTTTTATGCGGTTAGGATGGCAGTAAAAACGATGATTGCTATGTGTGGTTCGATGGTAAGCGCTTCGATTATGAACTAATAATCGATTCATTCCAGTAAAGAGAATAAGCGGTCTCGGCCAATATCGATATCATTCTGGGCAAGTAGGTACTTGAGCTTACGAGCCCCGATACGAGGGTGCATCATTCTTTGTACTTTCACAAAGTTGAGCCTGACTCATCTTTTTGTATTTGGTGAGCCTGGGCAATACCGCGCTTGTAAAAAGCTTGCCGTGTAATACCAATGAAGTGACAGGCTTTCGTTACGGTTAGCTTTCGGACCGCTTTTTCCTTAATAACTCGGCCTTGCGCTTCTTTGAGAGCCGAACTCCGAAGTCTCTATCCATGACTTTTACCACCGCTTCAAAGAAATCAGCTTTCATCTGAGAGTCTTCTAGCTGCTCCTCTAGCTCTTTAATGCGTTGCTCTGGGGTTTGAGGCGAAGAAGAATTTGACATAGCAGTACCTACCATTCTCGTATGCTCTATTCCTTTAGACCAATCTAGTCGACCATGTTTGCGAAGCCAAACTAAAACGGTAGAGCGCCCCTGGCTCCCATAACGGTCTTGAGCTTGCCGATAAGGCATTTCGCCTTTTTCAACTTGGTCTACCACTGCCAATTTAAAGGCAAGAGAATAATCTCGTTGGGTACGTTTACTGGTTGTTTTCATGACACTCTCCAATTTTATGTTGGATAAGTGTCAACCTTATTTGGGACGGTTCAGGTATTAGTTAAAAGCAGCTCAAGGGCTGCTTTTTTTAGTTGGTTAAGGACTTAGCTAGATAAACTGGAATTAACACCTGTTAATGGTGCTGTTATTGCTTCTCTACAGCGGATTTAAACACGATAAATGCCATCATTAAGCTGAGCCAAAGGGTGACAGCATTTAAGGCTTCAAAACGCCAATAATTGAGATTGATGGCGTGAACCTGAATGGCAATGTCAGCCAGCAATAACACAAGAATTCCCCACAGTTGGTTGGGAATAGAAAGCTTTTGCCAAAGCTTGGGAAATATTAGCCGAGTAAGTGGCAGGGCACCCATAGCCAGACCAACGTAAAACCAAAAATGGTCGGGGTAGAGTAGACCAAGGATCTTGTCACCGGTTTGTCGAGAGCTGGCAGCTATGGCCAGCAACAGCCACGTTCTACTTAACAGCGCACAAGCAAATAGCACGCTGGGTTGATTAGCAAAAAACACTTACTACGAAGCTGGCGTAGCAGAGGTACTGGCTTGTTCGCTAGTAAGCTCCGCCGCTTCAGCTGGTTCGCTTTGAGTGTCTGACTGTTCAACTTCTACTGAGGCATTCGTTTGCTCTTCTGGGCTGCGACGAATTTGAATCAACATGCCCATTAATGGGTGGTCAAAGTAGTGAATTTCGCCAGAGCGAACACGACGTTTTTGATCGAACTTAAAGCTGTGTAATTGCTCTTCGCTTTGATACTCGCTAATTAAGCTGCCTTGCTCTACCGTTTCAGTGTCTGCGCTTAACACAACCACTTGTTGTTCTTCACTGGGTACAACAACTTCGGCAACGGCAACATTGGCAGGAACTTCTACAGTGGTCTCTTCAGCAATAACAGTTTGTTGTAGTGGTAATTCCGCAGGTTGCTCAAGCTGAGGTTCAGGCTCGTTTAGCAACAGCTCTACTTCAACAGGACGTTTAAGCAGTAACTCGCTTTCAATATAAAGGTAGTGCTGCAGGTAAACACGAATTCCGCCTTCAAGCTCCCAAATTGCTGCAGCGAGCTCTGGTTCAAGATCATAAGCGCCCACAGCAGTTGTGGGTTCATCGAACAGTGAAATATTTTCCGCCGCCAAATCGAAGCTTTGACTTTCTTCTAGATATTGCTCGTTAGAAAAACTCACAGAGCCTAACAAGCGGCCTTCTTGATTGAAGCGGGTTGAAAAATCTTCACCAGCTTGCACTTGGTAGTGTTTAGCGCGATTACGTGGGGCAACAATTTCTCGCCAGCCCAAGTGTAACAGCGGGGTGAATGCTGCGTGTTGGCTAAGTTTGGCGAATTCTTCGTTTAGCTCTAGTTGCTCTTTACTGAGCATTTGGCGCTTAGTTGCGCCGCTAATTGGCCAGCCTCTGCCATCGATGCTTACTGGTAGCTTATCGAAGCGAGGTGCAATGCAAGGCTCTTGCTCTTCGCTGCAACCAAATAGTGGAGCCAATAAAGGTTCGCTAGTACTAGCATTAAGGCTTTGTGGCTGCGGCCAATACTCTTGGCTACTTTCTACGCTAACGTTGCGTTTAAAAAAGATAACTTCAATGTCAAACCAGCGCGGCTCTTCTTGAGCGAAACTTGGTAGGCTGATAAGGCTTACTACAGCTAAGCTACATAGCGGCAGGGCGGTTTTAAGAGTTAGTCGCATTGGCAGTAAATTGCTCCAATAATGATTCGATTAAGCTTAATCGTTGTTCTGGACTATCGCTAGGCACTGCAAACTTGAGTTTGTTGGCACCTTCTAGGCGATAAATAGCTGGCTGTGATTGTAACAGGCTTACTAGAAAAGCGGCATTAACTTTTGTGCTTTCAGCAAACTCAACTTGGCCACCTTTAGGTCCAGCTTCAATACGCTTTATGCCCAAGTACTCTGCATCAATTTTGAGTTTTTGAACATCAAATAGATTCTTTGCTTGTTCAGGTAATAGGCCAAAGCGGTCGATTAGTTCTACTTGTAATTCACGCATCTCTGCTTGGTTGGCGCAGTTTGCGATGCGTTTATACATGGTTAAGCGAGTGGTTACATCAAAGATGTAATCATCAGGCAGCAAAGCAGGCAAGCGAAGTTCAACTTCACACTGGTCGTTTTGGCTCAAGTCCCAGTTTAAGTCTTGACCATTTTTAAGTGCTGTTACTGCTCTATCTAGCATTTCCATATACAGCGTGAAGCCCACCGCTTCAATTTGTCCACTTTGGTCATCACCCAACAGCTCTCCGGCACCACGTATTTCTAAGTCGTGGGTAGCGAGGGTGAAACCAGCACCTAAATCTTCTAATTGCGAAATAGCATCTAAACGCTTTTTGGCATCTTTAGTAATTAATTTTGGAGGCGGTGTGAGTAAATACGCATAGGCTTGGTGGTGTGAGCGGCCAACACGTCCACGCAATTGGTGAAGCTGAGCTAAACCAAAATTGTCGGCGCGGTTGATAATAATGGTGTTAGCACTAGGAATATCGATGCCGGTTTCGATAATGGTGGTACATACCAATACATTGAAGCGCTGATGGTGGAAGTCACCCATAATCCGTTCAAGCTCGCGCTCACGCATTTGGCCATGTGCCACGGTGATGCGCGCTTGTGGTAACCATTCTCTAAGTTCCTGGGCGACTCGTTCAATGGTATCGACTTTGTTATGCAGGAAATACACCTGACCGCCACGCATTACTTCGCGGCTAATAGCTTCTTTAATTAGCGCCGAATCATGTTGGCGTACAAAGGTTTTTACCGCTAAGCGTTTTGCTGGCGGTGTGGCAATAATCGATAGATCACGCATGCCGCTCATGGCCATATTCAAAGTACGAGGAATTGGCGTAGCGGTGAGGGTAAGAATATCTACATTGGCGCGCATCGCTTTAATTTGTTCTTTCTGGCGTACCCCAAAGCGGTGTTCTTCATCTATAACTAGCAAGCCTAAATCAGCAAACTTGACGTCTTTACTTAGCAGCTTATGAGTACCAATGATTACATCAACTTTGCCTGCGGCTAAATCTTTTAGCACCACATTTTGCTCTTTTGTGGTCTTGAAGCGAGACAGGGATGCTACTTCAATCGGCCAATTGGCAAAGCGGTCACTAAAGTTGTCGAAGTGCTGCTGAGCCAATAGAGTAGTTGGCACAAGTACGGCAACCTGTTTACCGGCATTAACAGCTACAAACGCTGCACGCATGGCCACTTCGGTCTTACCAAAGCCTACGTCACCACATACTAGGCGATCCATGGCGTTAGGTGTTTGCATATCCTGCAAGGTTGCGCCAATCGCTTGTTGTTGGTCATCGGTTTCTTCAAAAGGAAAGTCGGCGGAAAACTGCTGATAAGCGTTATCGTCCAACTCATAACCAAAGCCTGGCTTGGCTGCCCGTTTTGCGTACACTTCTAATAGCTCGGCGGCAACATCTCTAATTTTTTCAGCTGCTTTTGCTTTGGCTTTTTGCCACTGGTCGTTACCTAGTTTGTGAAGCGGTGCTGTTTCATCATTGGCACCAGAGTAGCGGCTGATAAGATGCAAGGCATTAACTGGCACATAGAGCTTGGCTTCGTTGGCGTATTCTAGGGTTAAAAACTCGGTTTTAATTCCGCCATTTTCAAAACTGCTTAAACCATGATATCGACCCACTCCGTGTTCAATGTGAACCACTGGTTGGCCAACGCTAAGTTCAGCTAAGTTGCGGATTAGTACATCTGGATTAAGCGTTTTACTTGAGGCCTTGCGCTGCTTGGCGCGAACCTTATCGCCCAACAAATCTACTTCGCTGATTAGCTGAATGTTGGGATCTTTTAGTTCAAAGCCTTTATCTAAGGGAGCCACCACCATAGCTAAGTTTTCTTTGCTGGCTAAAAAGTCGCTAATGCTGGCTACGTCTTTAATTTTTAGCTTTAGCGGGCTAAGCAGGTTTTTTAAGGCTTCGCGGCGGCCTTCGGTTTCGGCGATAAAACAGGTTTTAGGCTGTGGGTGATGATCCAAATAATGGCTTAAAGCTTGTAGCGGCAGATTTAAGCGGTGATTTACGCTTAAATCTGGCAGAGCGTGGGCATCGAGGTTCAGTTTACCTTGGCTATTGCGAGCTGGCCCTTTATGCAGTTTTACACCAGCAAACTGTTTTAGCTCTTTAAAGCACTGCTCGGTGCTTTGGTATAACTCGTCGGGCGGTAAAATTGGTCGGGCTTTGTCGTAGCGACGGTTTTCATAACGCTCGGCCAACTCATGCCAAAACTGCTTACCGGCATGATCCAAATCGCCCACTTTAAGAATCACCGTATTAGCGGCCAGTTGGTCGGTTAAGCTTTCGGTGTGATTATGAAATAGTGGCAGGTAATACTCGATACCGGCAGGCATTATGCCTTTGCTAACTTGCTGATAAATGGAGCCCGCATCTCGGCTTGGCTCAAAACGGTCGCGCCACTGTTGGCGGAAGGTTTCTATACCGCTAGCATCAGTAGGAAATTCGTGAGCTGGCAACAAGGTAATGCTTTTGTGCTGCTCTGCACTGCGCTGGGTATCGGGATCGAACTCGCGAATGCTGTCTAGTTCATCATCAAAAAAGTCCAAGCGAAAAGGCAGATTGCTACCCATGGGGAACAGGTCTAGCAAGCTTCCGCGAAGAGCAAACTCGCCGTGCTCCATTACTTGGTCAACATGCTGATAACCGGCGCTAACTAAACGCTCTTTAAAAGCATTGAGGTTTAAGCTTTGACCCACTTTAAGCTGCAAGCTGTGTTTGGCTAAAAACTCCGCCGGCGCACAACGTTGCAGCCAGGTAGCGATGGGTGCAATAAGTACGCTGTTTTTATCGTGACTTAGTTGATTAAGGCTAAGAATACGCTGCGATACAATATCTTGGTGCGGTGAGAAAGTGTCGTAAGGCAAGGTTTCCCAGTCGGGTAGTAAATGCAAGGCACGCTGAGGTTTTAAGCCGTTTACCTCTCGCTCTATTTGCAGGGCGCTACGGGTATCTTCCGTTAAAATCACGATCGGCGCATCAAGTTGCGCGATGTATTCTTGAATAACAAAAGCAAGCGCGCTACCGGGTAAGTTGCTTACTTGCTTTTGGTCGCCAGCATCAACTGGGCAAGGTAAATTTAGTAACACTGATAACTCTTATTTTTCGGCTTGTTGGCGAGCATCTGCTCGGGCTTTTAGCTGCTGGCTTTGAATGTGTAAGCTGGCTCTAACCAGTGCTTCAACATCCTCATCTCGGATCAAGGTATAGTTTATTTCTACCAAGTGTTCACTGCGATGAGCAATGGCTTTGCTTTGTTGCACTTCGCCGTAGCAATAAACCGCGGTTGATTCTTCAGGTAAGAAAATCTTTAGCTTTACTAGTTGACCTGACCCAAGGGCTTGTGGCCAAAAGCAATGAATTTCTGAGCCGCCAAATTGATGACTGAGCGTACGGTGTTCAGGGCTGTCTTGCTGCACTAATACATAACTCAGTACTCGGTTTAACTTTTGCTCTTGGGCTTGCAAGTAAGATAATAGCTGCTCGCCAGCTTCACCCAATTGTTTAATGGCTCGTAAACCAAGCAAAGAGTGGTGCTGCCCAGGGTTGGCTAGAGTAAAAGGCTCAGGAATGCTGGCTTCAAATGCCGCCTTAGACTGAGGTAAGTCATTTTGCTCTATCAGCTCAAGGTTTACATTAAGTTGATGAGTAACGCTAAAATACTGTTGTTCCTGCATACATTCCCAGAAGCGCCGTGCGGCGAGTTGTCAAATAGACCATGCTTAAAGCGTAGTTGAAGGCGAAATTACAACAAGTTGCGTAGCGGAATGCAAATAATCTGAATATCTTTGTTTTTTATGTGATTAAGCAAGGGTTGTCACTTGTTGGCCTTTAGGTCGCGCGGTATGATTAGCGCGTTTTTTTGTGCCTAGGGATGTTCGTTGCTTCAATGAAATTAATTGGCTTTATTGCATGGCGGTTCTCGCGAGGAGCCAAACAGCAACGTTTTGCTTCGTTTGTGAGTTGGTTTTCTACCTTGGGTATTACTTTAGGGGTGGCCGCGTTAATTACGGTTATCTCGGTAATGAATGGCTTTGAAAACCAGTTAAAGCAACGTATCTTAAATTTGGTTCCTCACCTAACCATTGCTAACCAGCAAACTTTACCTGACAGTTTATCCTCATTTTCTAGTGCGCCCTTGGTGCTGAGTGAAGTGGTACTGCAAAGCAGCAGTAACCTGCATGCAGCAATGATGCAGGGTATTGATGTGAAGCAGCAAAAGGATGCTGCTTTACTGCGTGAAAAGATGCTAATTGGCGAGCTTGATAGTTTGCAAGCAGGCAGTTACAAGGTAGTGATTGGTATTGGTACCGCTAACGCATTGGGTGTGCGTTTAGGCGATACTATTCGACTGCTCGCCACCGACAGATTAGTGTATACCCCGTTAGGTGAAATGCCTTCTCAACGTAACTTTGTGGTATCAGGTATTTTTGAGTTTGCTGCTGAAGTCGACAAACAATTTATCCTGGTGAACATAGAAGATAGCGCGCGTTTACTGCGCTCACCGCTAGAGTCTGTGAGCCAACAGCGGGTGTTTCTCGATGACCCTTTCAAGATAGAAAACATTGCGGCTAGCCTCAAGCAAGATGCCATTGAATTCCAAGATTGGCGCCGTTATTACGGTGAATTATTTGCCGCAGTTAAAATGGAAAAGAACATGATGGGTATGTTGTTTTGCTTAATTATTGCTGTCGCGGCTTTCAACATTTTATCTAGCTTAGTAATGATGGTGGGCGAAAAACGCAGTGATGTAGCCATTTTGCAAACATTGGGTTTATCACGCGGCAAAGTGGTAATGGTGTTTATAATGCAAGGCGCTTGGAGCGGTTGTATTGGTGCTGCCGTGGGTGCCTTAAGCGGTTGGTGGTTAAGTTCTAATATTAACAGTGTTATGTCGGGCATTGGCCTTAATTTCGCTGCAAACTTTGGTGGCGCCGGCTTACCAGTGTTACAGCGCAGTGAGCAAATTTTATTTATCACCATCGCAGCGATGTTATTAAGCATTGTAGCGACTATTTATCCCGCTTGGCGCGCCAGCAAAATTCATCCCGCAGAGGCTCTTCGATATGAGTGAGTTAACAGCTCAGCCCGTGTTAGTGGCAAAAGATATATACAAAACCTACCAAGACGGCAACCAACTAACCGAAGTATTACATGGTGTTGACTTTGAGGTGAATGCTGGCGAAGCCGTAGCCATTGTTGGTAGCTCAGGTTCGGGAAAGAGTACGTTGTTACACATCCTTGGTGGCTTAGACGAAGCCAATAAGGGTGAGGTGAACATTGATGGTCAAGCAATCGCTGGATTGAGTAGTAAGCAACTAGCTAAATTGCGTAATCAAAAGCTTGGCTTTATTTACCAGTTTCATCATTTGCTGGGTGAGTTTTCGGCGATTGAGAATGTGGCCATGCCCCTGTTAATTGCAGGAATGGCTAAGAAAACTGCCATGCAAAAAGCTCAAGTTTTATTGGAGCGGGTAGGCCTAGGACATCGCTTAGAGCATCGGCCTTCAGAGTTATCGGGTGGGGAGCGTCAGCGCACGGCTATCGCCCGCGCCTTGGTTAACGAGCCAAGCTTAGTGCTGGCCGATGAGCCAACTGGAAATTTAGATAGCCATAGTACCGAGTCTATTTATCAGCTAATCCTTGAGTTAAACCGTGATTTAAATACGGCATTCGTTGTGGTAACTCATGACCTAGCCTTAGCCGCTAAGTTTTCTCGTCAGGCTTACATGCAAGATGGCAACTTTGTCAGCAAGGGCGAATAAGATGCGCTTGCCTTTGTCATTCTTTATTGGCTTACGTTACCACCGTGCCAAAAATAGTAACGGCTTTATTTCGTTTATCTCGGCCTCTTCAACCTTAGGTATTGTGCTTGGTGTTGCTGTGCTTATTATCGGTCTTTCGGTAATGAATGGGTTTGAGCGTGAATTGCGGGATCGCTTTCTAGCTATTGTAAGCCATGGTGAACTTGAGGCTGTTAACCCACCCTTAATAGATCATCAACAGCTACTAAGCAGCGCCAGTGAACACAGCAAGGTGTTGGGGTCTGCGCCTTATGTTAGCTTTAGCGCCTTGGTGCAAAAAGGCAAACAGATGAAAGCCTTGTCGCTAAAAGGAATTGATCCAAGCCTCGAGAAAAATGTGACTAATCTTCATCAGTATGTAGGCGATGATGCTTGGCAAGCCCTGGCAAACAAACAGCCGCAAATTGTCTTGGGTTCGGGCATTGCTAAGTTGCTTAATGTAGTTGAAGGGGAGCAAGTAACATTGTTACTACCTAAAGCTAATCAACAAAACCGATTAAGCTCGCCGCAGCGGGTTCGAGTGAAAGTAGTTGGTTTGATGAGGGCTGGAGGGCAACTTGATAATCAATTGGCCTTTATTAACTTAGCCTATGCTCAAGAACTTATGAAATGGCAAGACGGTGTTTCGGGGATAAGCTTGCGGGTAACTGAACCCTTGCAGGCCGATGAGGTTGTTCGCTCGGTAGCCAAAACCTTTCCGCAATTGGTGTATATCAAAAGTTGGATCCGCCAACACGGATATTTATACCAAGACATTCAATTAGTCCGCACTATCATGTACGCAATCATGCTGCTGATTGTCGCAGTCGCTAGTTTCAATATCGTATCTACCTTGATATTGGCAGTAAGCGAAAAACGCGGTGATATAGCTATTTTGAAAACCATGGGGGCCAGTGATCAAACCTTGCTCAAGAGTTTTATTGTTTACGGCTCGTATAATGGTGTATTGGGATGCGCCTGGGGTGCTTTGCTAGGTGTATTGGGCAGTTTTGGCCTACCAAAGCTAGTTGGTTTAGTTGAAACGCTAATAGGTCATAGCCTGCTTTCAGCAGATATCTATTTTATCGATTTTCTACCGGTTAAGCTTATTTGGACAGATGTTATCGCGGTAGTGGCTGCGGCCTTGTTGTTGAGTATGTTAGCCACTATATGGCCAGCTTGGCAGGCTACCAGAGTTAAGCCGGCTCAAGAGCTAGGTTGATTTTCATATCTACAAAAAAGGAGCTGCAAAGCTCCTTTCTAGTTTGTGATATTTAGCGGCGTTTGCGATAACGGCGTCTTACCGAGTAACGCCAAAGAGCGTTAATAGCAAAATACCCGCATACCGAAAAAACAATACCGTTAACCAGACTTCCTAATAAAAACGCTGGCCCAATTGTGGCAATCAAGTGTTCTAAACCATGCCAAGTGAGCTCTAAGTGATAGTCAGCAACAGGTTGGCCTAAGATCCCGGTACCTACCAAATAACAAAAATAAAATATTGCCGGGATGGTAAAGGGGTTTGATATCCAAACCAAAGCTACCGAAAGAGGCAAGTTTACCTTAAACATAATGGCTAAAGCTGCTGCAATAATCATTTGTGATGGCAAGGGAATAAACGCTACAAATAAACCTATGGCGAAAGCCCCAGCAGCCGAGCGCCGATTAAGGTGCCACAAATTGGGGTTGTGTAGCCAATCACCAAAAAATTTTAGATGCTTGCTTGCTTTTAGATCTTCAGTTTTAGGAATAAATCGTTGTATCGTTTTTTTTGGCATATAGTTTGTTATTGATAATAAACTTCTTATGACATATGAATGCCTTTTTACTAGCAAGTTTGCTAGCAATGACTTCATCACTATTCTGGCCGAGCTTACTTAGCCTACCACTTCTATATGTTAGCTTCGTTGCACTTTTGGCTTTACTTTGGAAAAGAAAGCTTTGGGCTGCTGGCTTCATATTTGGTGTGTGCTGGATGACTAGCCACGCGCTGTATTATCAGTCATGGCTTGTTACTATCCAACAAAAAACGGCCAACTTTAGCATAATTGGTGAGGTCTTGGCAGTTGATAATAATCAATACTGGCAAAAAGTCACTGTAGAACTGCATCACTTAGATGCCCAAACAAGTATAGCCTTGTGGCAGCCAAAATTAACGCTTTATCATTCTCGCTCTGGGAAGGACTTTGTTGAACTGAATGCTGGCCAAACAATTGTTGCTGAGGTAAAGCTTAAACCCGCATTCGCCAGTATCAACCCTGCTGGGTTTAACTATGCAAGATGGCTGGTGGCTAAATCTGTAATCGGTCGCGGTAAACTGATTAGTTATCGCTTACTAGAAGAGAGGCCATCATTTCGAGAGCTCGGGTTAAAAAAAATAGTTAATTCGCTGCAGCACTACTCTTATGCTGGAGAAATGCTGGCGCTGATGAGCGGTGACAAACGACTTTTATCACTGCAACATAAACAGCTATACCAGCAAACAGGCCTCGGCCATCTATTCGTATTGTCCGGATTACATTTGGGCATCGTTGCATTTTGGTCTTGGCTACTAGCAAAACTGCTGAGTGCGATACTTCGCATCCACCATCAAGCTGTCCCAATCATCTTTAGCTTGCTTTGCTGCTTAGCATTTTGTTGGCTGGCGAACTGGCAGTTATCTATGATGAGAGCGCTGCTTATGTACAGCTGTTCGATGTTATTTATAGTGCTTGGGAATCGCAGGAAAGTTGTCTCGGGGCTAATACTTAGCGCTTTTCTTATTTTGCTAATTTGGCCCTTTAGTGTTTATAACAACGGCTTTTGGTTGTCTTATCTTGCTGTGGCCATCGTTTTATTATGTTTGTGGTTAGGGCCCAAAAACAAACTAGCCATGTTAGTACTGATTCAATTGGCTATTGGTTTGTTGATGATGCCGCTGCAAGTATTGTTATTTGGCTTGGTGCCCAGCTCCTCGCTAATGTTAAATCTAGTTGCAGTACCATTGTTTAGCTTGGTTTTGGTACCCGCATTGTTATTGCTGATGTTGCTTATTGGCATTAACAGTATTTTGGCAAAGCCTCTAACACCGTTTATTGATGGCATTTTTTCTTACCTTTATCACTCCTTAGAGTGGTTAGATGCTAATTTGTCAGTGAGCTTGAGTTCTTCGTCGATAGTTATCGGCTTATTGCTGATACTACCGCTATGCGCCCTTCTGATGCTGTTCTACCGTCAACGTTTATACTGGGTGCTGTTGTTACTGTTATTGCTACCTAGTAGCTCACGCCTAAGCCTAGTTAATGGGCATTGGCAAGTGTATGTGTTGGATGTAGGGCAAGGGCTTGCGGTAGTGGTATCTCATCAAGGAGAAGCGCTGATCTACGATACTGGGCCTAGGTTTCGTAGTGGCTTTAGCTATGCAGAGAGTGTGGTTCTGCCATTAATCGCAGAACTAAGAACTCGCCGTGTAGACAGTATTGTAATTAGTCATGGTGATATTGATCATGCTGGTGGGCGAGAAGTCTTGGAGCAAACTTACCCACAAGCGAAGCGATACTATGGCAGGGACAAACGCCTACCCGAAACCTATTGCCAAGGCAGCAGGAAATGGGGGAAGCTACAACTTGATTTTTATCTCGCGGATCTAGGCGACGGTAACAATGGCTCTTGTGTATTAAAAATCAGTGACAGCAAAACCAGCCTATTGCTGACAGGTGACATTGAACAACTGGCCGAACAACAGCTAGTTAAGGCTGGGTTAAATAAAATAAACATAATGTTAAGCCCTCACCACGGTAGTAATAGTTCATCTTCCGCAGGCTTTATTGATTCACTAAGCCCCGAAGTTGTGATCCATAGTAGTGGCGCATTCAACCGTTTTAACTTTCCCCATAACGCTGTGCTAAACCGTTATGGGCAGAGTACTCAATACATAACGGGTCGAGATGGCGCAATAAAACTTGAAATTGATGACCGTTCATACCAAGTTTATCCATATAGATATTTGAAATTGAGTCCGTGGTACCAACAAATCATCAGTTGGTGATTTGGCTATAAACCGCTAAACTAAGGCAATTTTTCCGATGGAATAACTCTGTTCTTATGATTCCAGATACAGCTACGAATACAAAAGCTAACTTTCTCCGTTTATTAAGCTACGTTAAAGACCGTAAAATTGGTTTAATTGTCGCCATTATTGGCATGATAGGTTACGGCGCCGTAGATACGCTTTTTGTTTACTCTATCAAGCCGCTGATCGATGAAGGTTTGTCCGGTAAAAACCCGGCAGTGTTAACTTACATGCCGATCTTTGTATTAGGCATTGTATTGTTGCGTGGTATTTGTGGTTTTGCCAGTAGCTACGGTATGTCTTGGGTGGGTGGTCATCTAGTGATGAAAATTCAACGCCAGATATTTAATCATTTAATGCTAATGCCAGTATCGTTTTTTGATAAAAACCCAACAGGTACGCTGATTTCAAAAATCACCTATGACTCTAACCAAGTGAGCACGGCCGCCACTGCAAGTTTAGTGAATTTAGTGAGAGAAAGTGCCACCATTATTGGCTTGCTGATCCTTATGTTCTATAACAGCTGGCAGCTGTCGTTAATCTTTTTTGTAATCGGTCCACCAGTGGGATATGCAATCAATTTGGTGAGTCGCCGATTCCGTAAAATTAGTACTAACTTGCAGCACGCTGTGGGTAACGTGACCACTACCAGTGAGCAAATGCTTAATGGCCATAAAGAAATATTGTCATTTGGTGGTCAACCTAAAGAAGAAGCTCGTTTTAATAGTGCAAGCAACATGATTCGTCGCCAGCAAATGAAAATGGCAACAGTAAGCGCTATCGCCAACCCCGCTGTACAGTTTATTGCATCTATTGGCTTGTCGATTGTACTGTTTGCCGCATCATCTCCTGAGCTGGTGGCAGAACTAAGCCCTGGTACCTTTACCATCATTGTTACCTCTATGATGATGTTACTAAAGCCATTAAGAGTAATTACCCAATTAAATAACGATGTACAAAGAGCGATGGCTGCTTGTACCAGCTTATTTACCGTAATGGATATGGATACCGAAACTGATACCGGTAGCCATGTCACTAAACGTGCTAAGGGTAAAATCAACTTAGAGAATGTTGAGTTCAAGTATCCCACCAAAAATGAGATTGTGCTTAAGGGTATTAATCTAAGTATTGAAGCAGGGCAAACCGTTGCTTTGGTAGGGCGCTCTGGTAGTGGTAAATCAACCATCGCGGGCTTGTTGCCCAAGTTTTATGAAGTGAAATCTGGGCAAGTATTACTTGATGATATCCCTGTTCAAGATTACCAACTCAAAAACTTGCGTGAGCAATTTGCGCAAGTTTCACAAACTGTCCACTTATTTAGCGGCACCATTGCAGAGAACATTGGCTATGCCAATGAGAATGCCAGCCGAGAAGACATTGAGCGTGTGGCAGAGATGGCCAATGTAACTAGCTTTGTAGAAAAATTTGAAGAAGGCTTTGATACAGTGATTGGCGAAAAAGGAGTGATGCTCTCTGGTGGACAACGCCAGCGCATAGCGATTGCTCGCGCCTTATTAAAAGATGCGCCAGTACTGATTCTAGATGAGGCCACCTCAGCGCTTGATACCGAGTCAGAGCGAAAAATTCAGCAAGCAATTGACAGAGTATGTTCTGATAGAACCGCCATTGTGATTGCTCACCGCTTATCAACCATTGAAAACGCAGACATGATTGTTGTTCTTGATGAAGGTGTAGTGATTGAGCAGGGCAGCCATGCGGAGTTAATGGCTAATCAGGGTGACTACTACCAACTACATCAAATTCAATTTGGTGAAAAGTAAGCAGTGAAGTTTTGGTATCAAGCTAAGCAGCAACATTGGATAAAAATTATTTTATTGCTGCCGCTTAGCGGCTTATTTTACCTAGTGGCTAACGCCCGTCGTTTAGCCTTTAAATGGTCTTGGCTTAAAAGCTATCGCCCACCAGTTCCTGTGGCCATTGTGGGTAATATCAGTGTTGGTGGAAACGGCAAAACACCCGTTGTATTAGCCTTGGTTGAAGCCGCGAAGCAGCGCGGTTTTATGCCCGCGGTTGTTAGCCGTGGCTATGGCGGTAAAGCACCGCACTATCCTTTTATTGTTAATGCTACAAGCCAGTCCTCAGAGTGTGGTGATGAGCCTTTGCTCATTCATCAGCGAACTCAGTGCCCTGTGATCGTTGACCCAAACCGCAGTGCAGCTTGTAAAGTAGCTGTCGAGCAGGGCAGTGACCTGATTATTTGTGATGACGGAATGCAACACTATGCCTTGCAACGCGATATAGAAATTGCGGTGATTGATGCTCAGCGTGGCTTAGGCAATGGTTTGTGTTTACCTGCTGGTCCTTTACGAGAAACAGCCTCTAGGCTATCAATGGTAGATCTGCTTGTGAGTAACGGCGAACCACTGTTTAATGCTCATAGTCACTTATTACAGTTGCAGGCCAGTGGTTTACGCCGCGTGAGGGATCAGCAATTAGTGAAGGATGTTACAGAGTTTGAAGCAGCTATTGCAGGAATTGGCAATCCAGCGCGCTTCTTTGATTCACTTGAAGGCTTAGGCTTTGACTGTAAGCAGCGAGTCAGCTTAGATGACCACAAGCACCTTAGTGAAGAACAACATAAAGAACTCCTTGAAAAACGTATAATCATGACAGAAAAGGATGCGATTAAATATCGTCATACAGCAGGTGATGAGTGGTATTATTTACCCGTGGATAGCATGCTGCCTGATGCGTTTTATCAGCAATTTTTCTCATTGTTACAGGAAAAAATTCATGTCAGTTGAACATAATTTGTTAGAAATCGTTGCTTGCCCCTTATGTAAAGGTAAGCTGCATTACGATAAACCCAATAACGAGTTAGTGTGTAAGTTTGACCGTTTAGCCTATCCCATTAAAGATGGCATTCCGGTTCTATTAGTTAATGAAGCTAGAGAAATGTCGGCCAACGAGTTACCACAATGAAATTTATAGTGGTTATTCCAGCGCGCTATCAGTCTACCCGTTTACCGGCTAAGCCACTGCAAGATATCGCCGGTAAAACGATGATTGAAAGAGTCTATCAGCAGGCCTGTAAATCAGGTGCAGAACGCGTCGTTATTGCAACTGATGATCAACGTATCGTAGATGTTGCTCAGAGCTTTGATGCCGAGGTTGTTCTCACTTCCGCCTCTCACGAATCGGGTACTGAGCGTTTGGCGGAAGTGTGTGAAAAATTAGCATTCTCAGACGATACCATCGTTGTAAATGTTCAAGGTGACGAGCCACTAATTCCACCAATGGTGATATCCCAAGTCGCCGGTTTGTTAGAAGATGCGCCCGAAGTAAAAATGGCGAGTTTGTCGGTGCCTATATATGAGGATACAGACATTCATGACCCTAACGTTGTTAAGGTTGTGTGTGATAAAGACGACCACGCTTTGTATTTCAGCCGCTCGGCGGTGCCTCACGAAAGGGATGGGGACTGGCAATGCGAAATGTATTCTCGACATATAGGAATCTACGCGTATCGCGCTCACTTTGTTGGAGAATACCTGCAGCTTAGTCCGTCTCCCATTGAGAAAATGGAAAAACTAGAGCAGCTACGTGTTCTGTGGCACGGTTATAAAATCAAAATGGCTAGAGCCATCGAAACACCGGCTCATGGGGTAGATACTCCAGAAGATTTAGAGAAAGTACGCGCATTATTCGGCTGATCTTAGCCATTAGTAATTGAGATAATATGAATTATATTCCTTTAAATGAGCACAAGAAGGCCTGGATCTTTAGACGTGCTGATCTACCTATTAGCAGTGAAGATTGCGCCGCAATAAAACCGATGACGGAAACCCGAGCTAATTTATTGTGGAAAGACTTAGTCAGTAAACAAGTTGATCACCCAGACTTTTTCCGTAAAGGGGATTGGGCATTTAGTATAGATACCTGGAGTGGGCAGGGTAACTGGGAAACGGTATGGGATAGCGAGCAGCTAGACTTACCCGAAGAGTTACTGGTTCATCTTAATTGGCAAGATAATACAGTGGTTTATTATTGTAATGACCAACGTAATGTTATTGAAACTACTTGGGCTGTTTTTAAGCGATGTTGGAAAAACTTTTTGTTTATGGATGATGGTGCTTTATTGATTGCGAAAAAGCGTACCGAAGTCGCCCAGTTCCTTGCCAATGGTAGCTATCAATTTGGCAATAAGCCTGCTTAGCTGATGGGTTAAGAGCTAATAAAAAACCGAAGCAAGTGCTTCGGTTTTTTTATGGCGCTAAGTAAGAAGTATTACTTGAACGGACGGTGTGGTTCACCAGTATATAGCTGACGAGGACGACCGATACGTTGGGTTTCTTCTTCCATCATTTCTTTCCAGTGGGCTATCCAGCCTACTGTGCGAGATAGCGCAAAGATTACAGTAAACATGCTTACTGGAATACCAATTGCCTTAAGAACGATACCTGAATAGAAATCTACATTCGGGAATAGTTTTTTCTCTTTGAAATAAGGGTCAGAAAGCGCGATACGTTCTAATTCCATCGCTACGTCTAGTAGTGGATCATCGATGTTTAACTCGTTGAGCACTTCATGACAGCTCTCACGCATTACTGTAGCGCGTGGGTCATAGTTTTTGTAAACACGGTGACCAAAGCCCATTAAGCGGAATGGGTCATTTTTGTCTTTAGCGCGCTCAATAAACTCAGGGATACGATCTACTGAGCCAATTTCTTCTAGCATGGTTAGACACGCTTCGTTGGCACCGCCGTGAGCAGGTCCCCATAGACAGGCGATACCAGCAGCGATACAAGCAAACGGGTTAGCGCCTGACGAGCCCGCTAAACGCACTGTAGAGGTAGAGGCGTTTTGCTCGTGGTCAGCGTGCAAAGTGAAGATACGGTCCATTGCTCGTTCAACAACAGGGCTTACCTTATATTCTTCAGTAGGTACTGAGAACATCATATTAAGGAAGTTAGCAGCGTAGCTTAAGTCGTTGCGAGGGTAAACAAACGGTTGGCCAGCGGAATACTTGTAGCTCATTGCTGCTAATGTCGGCATCTTCGAAATCAAGCGGTAAGCTGCAATTTCACGGTGACGCTCATTAGAGATGTCCATCGAGTCGTGGTAGAAAGCAGACAATGCGCCTACTACACCCACCATAATCGCCATAGGGTGCGAATCACGACGGAAACCTTGGAAAAAGTGGATTAACTGCTCGTGCACCATGGTGTGGCGCGTTACAGTGGTTTTGAAGTTCTCATATTGCTCAACGTTTGGTCGTTCGCCGAACAAAAGAATGTAACAAACTTCAAGATAATCAGCATGTTTTGCTAGGTCCTCGATTGAGTAACCTCGGTGTAACAAAATACCTTGCTCACCATCAATATAAGTGATTTTTGATTCACATGAAGCTGTCGCTAAGAAACCTGGATCAAAAGTGAAATACCCTTTCTTACCTAGTGTACGAACATCAATTACGTCATGTCCTGCTGTACCAGACATAATCGGCATCTCGTATGCCTCTTGGCCTGGCAGCGTTAGGGTGGCTTTATTGTCAGCCATAGCACGTCTCCCTTGCTTGTTCTAATTGTATTGTTTTTTTGGATACAAAGCGCAGCACATTCTCACCTAGATCAAGGTCCAATGTCAATTGGCTCTGGTTGTGAAATATGGTGACTTATAGCGTTTATGTTAAATTTTCGATTTAAGTTGGCTGTTTCGTTGCGCTAAATTAGCTAAATGAAGGAAATGTTAATTGTATTTGTATAATGTGGGCGTTATACTTTCTTCGAAGTATGGCGCTAGTCCGAGCATTTTTTGCGCAATATAAATGTTAGTTTTTATACTTTAGTCTTAATTTAGGCCTTAAGTTCACAAAATTAACATTATCGCAACTCGCTGCTCTGTCCAGAGCCTCACTTTATAACCATAATAATACTCAAGGACCTGAGTGGGCAGAGAATCGTGAAAACAAAACAAAGACCAGTAAACCTCGACCTACAAACCATCAGATTTCCCATTACCGCAATTGCGTCCATCTTGCATCGTGTTTCCGGTGTGATTACTTTTTTCGCCTTGGCTATTTTGTTAGGCCTACTTGCTGAATCCCTTCAATCAGCAGAAGGTTTTGCGAATGTGCAATCCATTATGGATAACTTCTTAGTGAAGTTAATCATTTGGGCAAGTCTTAGCGCGTTGATGTATCACATTGTTGGCGGAATACGCCACTTGATCATGGACATGGGCTATTGGGAAGAACTAGATAGTGCCTCATCTAGCGCTAAAATCTCATTCATTATCACTGCTGTACTGGCGGTACTAATGGGAGTAATCGTATGGTAACTAATGCTGCAACTTTTGGCCGTAGCGGCGTACATGACTTTTTGCTCATTCGCGCAACCGCCATTATTTTAACCCTATATACAATCTACTTGCTTGGCTTCTTCGCATTTAATGATGTGACTTATCAGTCTTGGAGTGGATTTTTTGCTTGGCTTCCAACCAAAGTATTCACCTTACTTGCACTTTTATCGATGCTAATCCATGCCTGGATTGGTTTATGGCAAGTGTTAACTGATTACGTTAAATGCACTGCATTACGTGTTGGTTTACAGTTTTCTTTAACAGTTCTGGCGCTAATTTATGTTGCGACCGGCCTGTTTGTTATTTGGGGGTAAGTCGAGTGGCAATTTCTATTCGAGAGTTTGACGCCGTAGTAATCGGTGCTGGCGGCGCGGGAATGCGTGCTGCTTTACAAATTTCTGAAGAGGGCAAATCTTGCGCTCTGATTTCAAAAGTATTTCCAACTCGTTCTCACACTGTATCTGCTCAGGGTGGTATAACGGTTGCGTTAGGTAATTCACACAAAGATAACTGGCAGTGGCACATGTACGATACCGTTAAAGGGTCTGACTACATCGGTGACCAAGATGCCATTGAATACATGTGTAATGTAGGTCCAGAAGTTATTATTGAATTAGAAAAGATGGGTTTGCCATTTTCTCGGTTTGATGACGGATCAATCTATCAGCGCCCATTTGGTGGACAGTCTAAAGAGTTTGGCGGCGAGCAAGCTGCTCGTACTGCTGCAGCTGCTGACCGTACCGGCCACGCCTTGTTACATACGCTTTATCAGCAAAACGTTAAAAAGAAGACCACTATATTCTCTGAGTGGTATGCCTTAGATTTAGTAAAAAATGCTGACGGTGATGTTGTAGGTTGTACTGCAATGGATATCGACAGTGGTGAAGTGGTTTACTTTAAAGCTAAAGCAACCGTATTAGCTACTGGTGGAGCAGGGCGTATCTTTGCTTCAACCACCAACGCCCACATTAATACCGGTGATGGGGTGGGCATGGCGTTGCGTGCTGGCGTACCAATCCAAGATATGGAAATGTGGCAGTTCCACCCAACCGGTATTGCTGGTGCCGGCGTACTAGTGACCGAAGGTTGTCGTGGTGAAGGTGGTTACTTATTAAACAAAGACGGTGAGCGCTTTATGGAGCGTTATGCTCCAAATGCTAAAGACTTGGCAGGCCGTGATGTTGTTGCTCGTTCAATGATGACTGAAATCCGCGAAGGCCGTGGATGTGATGGACCTTGGGGCCCACACATCAAACTTAAGATGGACCATCTAGGCGAAGAAGTTCTAGAGAGCCGCTTACCGGGTATTTGTGAACTGTCTCGGACATTTGCGCACGTTGATCCTGTTAAAGAACCAATCCCCGTTATTCCTACTTGTCACTACCAAATGGGTGGTGTGCCTTGTAATGTAAACGGCCAAGCTATTACCCAAAACGAGAAAGGCGAAGATGAAATCATCAACGGTTTGTTTGCAGTGGGTGAAATCGCTTGTGTATCAGTACACGGCGCCAACCGCTTAGGCGGTAACTCATTGCTTGATTTGGTGGTGTTTGGTCGCGCTGCTGGTAAGTTCCTAGGTGAATACCTAAACGATGAAATAAATATGGCTGACGCCACTGACGCAGAGTTAGACCGTGCCATGGCTCGTTATAATCGTTGGGAAAATTCTACTTCAGACGGCGAAGACCCAGTTCAAATTCGTAAAGACCTACAGCAGTGTATGCAGCTTAACTTCTCGGTGTTCCGTGAAGGTGAGTCTATGGCGAAGGGTTTAGAAGAGTTACAAGTTATTCGTAAGCGTTTAGCCAATGCTCGTTTGGACGATAAGTCTAAAGACTTTAATACACAGCGCGTAGAGTGCTTAGAGCTAGACAATTTGATGGCAACTGCAATTGCAACTGCCCATGCTGCAAACTTCCGCACAGAAAGCCGGGGCGCGCATAGTCGCTTCGATTATCCAGAGCGTGATGATGCACAATGGCTATGCCACTCATTGTTTGATCCAGCTAAAGAGACTATGGGACGTCGTGAGGTGAATATGTCACCAAATCTGCGTGAAGCTTTCGAACCTAAAATTCGTACATATTAAGGAGGCGGTAATGAACGTTAATTTTTCTTTGTACCGCTATAACCCGGATACAGATACTAAGCCAAATATGAAGTCATATCAGCTTGAGGTCCCTGAGGGCTCTGATATGATGGTGCTAGATGCATTGATTTTGCTTAAAGAACAAGACCCTAGCATAGCTTTTAGACGCTCATGTCGTGAGGGTGTTTGTGGTTCAGACGGCATAAACATGAACGGTAAAAACGGTTTAGCTTGTGTTACACCATTGTCAGACTTGTTAGGTAAGGGCGACATTGTGATTCGCCCATTACCGGGCTTGCCTGTAGTGCGTGACCTAGTAGTTGATATGGGCCAGTTTTATGATAACTACGCCCGTATTAAGCCGTTCTTAATTAATGATGAACAAATTCCGCCGGCTCGTGAAAACTTGCAGAGCCCAGAAGAGCGTGAAAAGTTAGATGGTATGTACGAGTGTATTCTGTGTGCATGTTGTTCAACGTCTTGTCCTTCTTTCTGGTGGAACCCAGAAAAATTTGTTGGTCCTGCTGGCTTATTGGCAGCATATCGTTGGTTGGCAGACAGCCGAGATACGGCCACTGATGAGCGTCTTTCAGAATTAGATGATGCCTTTAGCGTATTCCGCTGTCATGGCATTATGAATTGTGTAAGTGTTTGTCCTAAAGGATTGAACCCGACAAAAGCTATCGGCCATATTAAGTCGATGCTGATAAAACGGGCTGTTTAGCAAAAAGTTAATTTTTATAATTAGCTGGTTCTAAATAGCCATTTTACTTCGGTAGGATGGCTATTTTTTTATAAAACCCTATAAAGTCATACAGTGACGTAGAAAATAAAGGGATAGCGTTTAAATGCAAAATGGCGTAATGAAGGCCTGGCTAGAGTCCTCGCATTTAGCTGGTGCTAATTCGACCTATGTGGAAGACCTCTATGAGGCATATTTAGAAGATCCTTCTTCTGTATCTGAACAATGGCAGGAGGTGTTCTCTGAACTCCCTGCTGTGGAAGGTACATCTGAAGATACCCCTCACGCTCCTATTCGTGATTACTTTCGTCGCCTAGCGAAAGATTCCTCTCGTTTTAGCTCTCCGGTTGAAGATCCTCAACACGGTGCCAAACAAGTTAAAGTATTACAGTTGATTAATGCTTACCGCTTTCGCGGACATCAGCATGCTCAACTGGATCCTTTAGGTTTATGGCAGCAAGAACGAGTTGCCGACCTTTCTCCAGAATTTCATGCTTTAGATAGCGCAGACTTTGAAGAAACGTTTAACGTAGGCTCATATGCCATTGGTAAAGACACCATGGCGCTTAAAGACTTGCACAAGTCTTTACTTAAAACCTACTGTGGCTCTATTGGTGCAGAGTATATGCACATTACCGATACTGACGAAAAACGCTGGATTCAAAGTCGTTTGGAATCAGTTGAAGGGCAGGGCAACTTCACTCAAGAAGACCGCGTTCGCTTTCTAAAAAGTTTAACCGCAGCGGAAGGTCTAGAAAAGTATCTAGGCGCTAAATTTCCTGGGGCAAAACGTTTCTCGCTAGAAGGTGGTGATAGCCTGCTAGTGATGCTAAAAGAGATTGTGCGCTCGGCGGGTATTCAAGGTACTAAAGAAGTTGTAGTGGGCATGGCTCACCGCGGGCGTTTAAACGTACTGGTTAATGTGCTAGGTAAAAACCCTTCAGAGTTGTTTGATGAGTTTGCCGGTAAACATGATGATACTTGGGGCACTGGTGACGTTAAGTATCACCAAGGCTTTAGCTCAGACTTTGCTACCCCTGGTGGCAATGTACACATGTCTTTGGCGTTTAACCCTTCACACTTAGAAATTGTAAACCCGGTTGTAATGGGGTCGGTGCGGGCTCGTCAAGATCGCCGTGCCGGTGAAAACTGTTTACCTATTACTATTCACGGTGACTCAGCCATTGCTGGTCAAGGTGTGGTGCAAGAAACCTTTAACATGTCACAAGCTCGTGGCTTTAAAGTGGGCGGTACAGTGCGAATTGTGGTGAACAACCAAGTTGGTTTCACTACCTCTAATCCGCGTGATACCCGTTCAACTCAATACTGTACTGATATCGCTAAAATGGTTCAGGCGCCAATTTTCCACGTAAATGGTGATGACCCAGAAGCCGTGGCATTTGTAAGCCGTATGGCCTTGGACTACCGCAACACTTTTAAGCGTGACGTAGTGATTGATTTAGTTTGTTACCGCCGCCATGGTCACAACGAAGCTGATGAGCCAAATGCAACTCAGCCTTTGATGTACCAAAAGATTAAAAAGCACCCAACGCCTCGTAAATTCTACGCTGACGTATTGGTTGAACGCGGTCAGTTAGACAGTGCTGAGGCAACTGCTTTAGTTAATGGCTACCGCGATCAGCTAGATAACGGTGATTGCGTGGTTGAAGAATGGCGCCCAATGACCGAACACAGTGTTGATTGGCGACCGTATTTAGGTCATGAATGGGACATGGAATACGACTCTTCCTTACCTGTTGAAACCATTCAAGATCTTGGTGAAAGGCTGACCAAACTGCCAGAAGAGCATAAGTTGCATCCTCGGGTTAAGAAAATTAACGATGACCGCCGCTTAATGACCTTAGGTGAAAAACCTGTCGATTGGGGTTTTGCTGAAAACCTAGCTTACGCAAGCTTGCTTGATGAGAAACAAAATATTCGCATCACCGGGCAAGACTCTGGTCGTGGTACTTTCTTCCACCGCCATGCGGTATTACACAATCAAACTGATGCTTCTACCTATGTTCCGCTTAAAAATTTAGCAGAAGATCAAGGGCACCTGGCTTTGTTTGATTCCGTGTTGTCGGAAGAAGCAGTACTTGCCTTTGAATATGGTTATACAACCGCCGAGCCATCTACCTTAGTGATTTGGGAAGCTCAGTTTGGTGATTTTGCTAACGGTGCCCAAGTGGTGATTGACCAATTCCTGTCATCTGGTGAGCAAAAATGGGGCCGTATGTGTGGCCTTGTTATGCTGCTTCCTCATGGTTATGAAGGTCAAGGTCCAGAACACTCGTCAGCTAGACTAGAACGCTATTTGCAATTGTGTGCTGAGCACAACATGCAAGTATGTGTGCCGTCTACACCGGCGCAGGTTTATCATATGTTGCGTCGTCAACAAGTCCGCCCAATGCGTCGCCCACTGGTTGTGATGTCGCCTAAGTCTTTGCTTCGCCATCCTTTGGCTGTGTCTAGCTTAGAAGAACTTGCCGAAGGGCAGTTCCAAAACGCCATTGGCGAGTTAGATGACATCGATCCAGCTCAAGTGCGCCAAGTGGTAATGTGTTCAGGCAAAGTTTATTACGATTTACTCGAACAACGCCGTAAGAACCAACAAACTGATGTAGCTATTATTCGTGTTGAGCAGTTATATCCGTTCCCCGACCAAGACGTGAAACAAATTTTTGAACAGTATCAACATGTAGAAAGATTTGTTTGGTGTCAGGAAGAACCGCTTAACCAAGGTGCTTGGTATAGTAGCCAGCATCACTTTAAATCTGTAATCCCTGCCGGAGCTGAATTACGTTATGCTGGTCGACCAGCATCTGCGTCACCTGCGGTTGGGTATATGTCCCTTCACTTAAAACAACAACGCGCCCTAGTTACTGATGCGTTGACAGTTGAATAAAAAAGAATAAAGGAAGCCTTAATGAGCATTGAAATAAAAGTGCCAGACCTACCTGAATCAGTAGCTGATGCAACAATTGCCACATGGCACAAGCAGCCTGGTGACGCAGTAGAGCGTGACGAAGTTATTGTTGATATTGAGACAGATAAAGTAGTACTTGAAGTACCTGCATTGGAAGCTGGTGTACTTGAAGAGATTGTTGAAGCAGAAGGTGAAACGGTACTTGCTCAACAAGTTATCGGTAAAATGAAAGCCGGTGCTGTTGCGGGTGAAGAAGTTAGCACAAAAGCTGCTGATGACGCTGGCGATAAAGCTGACAGTGGTGAAGAGTTGTCACCTTCAGTACGCCGCTTGGTGGCAGAGAAGGGCATCGATGCTTCTGCAATTAAAGGTTCTGGTCCTAACGGGCGCATTACCAAAGAAGACGTAGAAGCACATATCGCTAAACCTGCAGCAGCGGCTAAACAAGAAAAAGCAGAGGTAGCGCCACAAGCGCCTTTATCTTCGCGTAGTGAAAAGCGTGTTGCGATGACCCGCTTACGTAAGCGTGTTGCAGAGCGTTTGTTAGAAGCGAAAAACACTACAGCCATGTTAACTACTTTCAACGAAGTTAACATGAAGCCAATTATGACTTTGCGCAAGCAATATCAAGAAGTGTTTGAGAAGCGTCATGATATCCGTTTAGGCTTTATGTCTTTTTACGTTAAAGCGGTTGTTGAAGCGTTAAAACGCTTCCCAGAAGTGAATGCTTCAATTGATGGTGACGAAATTGTTTACCACAACTACTTTGATGTGAGTATTGCCGTATCAACCCCACGTGGTTTGGTAACGCCAGTATTGCGTGACTGTGATTTGCTAAGTGTTGCTGATATCGAAAAAGGCATCCGTGAACTGGCTATTAAAGGGCGCGATGGTAAGTTAACCGTTGAAGAGTTAACTGGCGGCAACTTCACTATTACTAACGGTGGTGTATTTGGCTCGCTAATGTCTACGCCAATTATTAACCCACCACAAAGTGCCATTTTAGGCATGCACAAAATTCAAGACCGTCCAATGGCTGTAAACGGCCAAGTGGAAATTCTACCAATGATGTACTTAGCATTGTCTTACGACCATCGCTTGGTTGATGGAAAAGAGTCTGTTGGTTTCTTAGTAACCATTAAAGAGTTGCTCGAAGACCCAACACGCTTATTGCTCGACGTGTAATAAAAGTTTGTATTGGGCCTGGTTTTCAGGCCCTTATTCGGAAAGGTGTTCAGCACCTCTAATGTATCCCCTAACACTATGGATAGAACATCATGAATTTGCATGAATATCAGGCCAAGCAATTATTTGCCGACTATGGCTTGCCAGTGCCAGAAGGTTACGCCTGTGATACCCCACAAGAAGCAGCTGAAGCTGCAGGCAAAATCCCTGGATCTACATGGGTAGTAAAAACTCAAGTTCACGCAGGTGGACGTGGTAAAGCTGGTGGCGTAAAAGTAACGTCTGATAAAGAAGAAATTAAGGCATTTGCTCAACAATGGTTAGGCAAAAACTTAGTCACTTATCAAACTGATGCTAACGGTCAGCCTGTATCAAAAATTTTGGTAGAAGAAGCCTCAGATATCGCTAACGAGCTTTACTTAGGTGCGGTAGTAGACCGCGCTACTCGTCG
The DNA here is from genome assembly GCF_019670125.1 of Agarivorans aestuarii. Classification (NCBI taxonomy): domain Bacteria; kingdom Pseudomonadati; phylum Pseudomonadota; class Gammaproteobacteria; order Alteromonadales; family Alteromonadaceae; genus Agarivorans; species Agarivorans aestuarii. Next base: position 2,610,217 of record NZ_AP023033.1, on the reverse strand, counting down.
CGTTGTATTTATGGCCTCAACTGAAGGCGGCATGGAAATCGAAAAGGTTGCCGAAGAAACGCCAGAGTTGATTCACCAAATGGCGATTGATCCGCTAGTAGGCCCACAGCCTTACCAAGCACGCGAATTAGCGTTTAAATTGGGCCTTGAAGGAACTCAAATTCGCCAATTTACTAAAATCTTTGTTGGTCTTGCAGAAATGTTCACTGATCACGATTTAGCATTGCTAGAGATTAACCCTCTAGTAGTGACCGGTAGCGGTGATTTGGTATGTTTAGACGGTAAAATTAACATCGACTCAAACGCGATGTACCGTCAGCCTAAACTTCGCGAAATGCACGATCCTTCGCAGGAAGATGAGCGTGAAGCACATGCCGCACAATGGGAGCTAAACTACGTAGCACTCGATGGTAGCATTGGTTGTATGGTTAACGGTGCCGGCCTAGCAATGGGTACTATGGATATCGTTCAACTACACGGCGGTTCTCCGGCCAACTTCCTAGATGTTGGTGGCGGCGCAACCAAAGAACGTGTTACCGAAGCATTTAAGATTATTTTGTCAGACGACAAAGTAAAAGCCGTATTGGTAAACATTTTTGGCGGTATTGTACGTTGTGACTTAATTGCCGACGGTATTATTGGTGCTGTAGAAGAAGTTGGTGTGAGTGTACCAGTTGTTGTTCGCCTTGAAGGTAACAATGCTGAGTTAGGTACCCAACGTTTGGCTGAGTCAGGCCTTAACATTATAGCAGCTACCAGCTTAACTGATGCTGCAGAGCAAGTAGTTAAAGCAGCGGAGGCCAAGTAATGAGCATTCTAATCGACAAAAACACTAAAGTGATCTGTCAAGGCTTCACAGGTGGTCAAGGTACTTTCCACTCTGAGCAAGCTATTGAGTACGGTACGCAAATGGTAGGTGGTGTATCACCTGGTAAAGGCGGTCAAACTCACTTAGGTCTTCCTGTGTTCAATACAGTAAGTGAAGCGGTAGAAGCTACTGGCGCAGATGCTACAGTTATTTACGTACCAGCACCTTTCTGTAAAGACGCTATTTTAGAAGCTATCTCTGCGGGCATTAAAATCATCATCACTATTACCGAAGGCATTCCAACTTTGGACATGCTAGAAGTTAAAGTGAAATTAGATGAAGCTGGCGCACGTATGATTGGCCCTAACTGTCCGGGTGTGATTACACCTGATGAATGTAAGATTGGTATTATGCCTGGTCACATTCACAAAGCCGGTAAAGTTGGTATTGTTTCTCGCTCTGGTACACTTACTTATGAAGCAGTTAAGCAAACCACCGACGAAGGTTTTGGCCAATCTACCTGTGTAGGTATTGGTGGCGACCCAATCCCTGGTTCTAACTTCATCGATATTTTGGAAATGTTCCAAAACGACCCGAAAACCGAAGCAATCGTAATGATTGGTGAAATTGGTGGTAGTGCAGAAGAAGAAGCAGCAGCTTACATTAAAGAAAATGTAACCAAGCCTGTAGTTTCTTACATTGCTGGTGTTACTGCTCCTCCGGGTAAGCGTATGGGCCACGCCGGTGCTATTATCGCTGGCGGTAAAGGTACCGCTGCAGACAAGTTTGCAGCTCTTGAAGATGCAGGTGTTAAAACTGTACGTAGTCTTGCCGATATTGGTAAAGCATTGCGTGAAGTTACCGGTTGGTAATTTTAAACTTAATGCAATAAGGCGCCTTAGGGCGCCTTTTTTATTGGCTAAATTTTGTTAGCTCTTTGGTGGTATGAACGCATAGATTTGTAAGCGACTTACTATTATCACAATAACCATTGTTAAGGGGCTGAATAACTTGCTTTTAAGCGGGGAATGAACAAGGATGAAGGGATAAAAATAAAATAATTACTAGACTAACTACAAGGATGAACTATGAAGGATTCTCTTCCTATAGAACATTTGTATTACACAGAGAGTAGCCTAGAGAAAATTCTAGGTAACCTCGACAAAGTTAGACAGAATATCTTTCCTAATTTGTCTGAAGAAAAAGACTTATTAGAACAAAGCTTCCCCTCTGTTTGCTTAATTGGCCTCGGTCGCTGCGGATCAAACATAGCACTTGATGTAGCCACTTTGGTATACAACTCCCGTAATCACTACCTTAACGAGTTAGAGTATCAAGACCAACTCGCTCAGGAACGTGAATTTAAACCCATGCGTTGGATTAAAAATCATTTGCCACTGGATAGCGGTAACGGTGACAACCCAGTATTTTTAATTGAACCCGTGGTGCTGGTAGGTGATTTAGATAAAGATATTGCCGGACGTATTAAGTACTCCTCACAAGCGGGTCGCCAAAAGTTTCTAGATGAATATAAGAAACTTCAGCTAATGGACTTGTCTGAAGTACACGCCGGAGGCGCAGGTAACGCGCCAATTCTAGGCCAGTACCTCGCTAAGATTATACTTAATAAAGAAACCGCCAGTTTTAGAAATGAAGATTGGCGCCACATCCACTCTTACTTGGTTGACTCTTGCGGCATTAAAGCTAACCAATCGCGCCTTTACTTCTATATCTTTAGTGCCGGCGGTGGTACTGGTTCTGGCATGGCATCAGAGTTCGGCCTTGCGCAGCAGTTTTCTTACTTAAGTAAAACCTTTGATTACCAAGTATCGCCGTCTAATCAGCCCGATAAGCGCGATTCTTTTGTTTTTGAACCTATCTTTACTTCGGGCATTTGTATCCTGCCAAACATCTCTGGTAGTAGTATCGAGGTGTCTGAAGCGCTACATATCAACGCAGGTCGTTTGTTATGTAAGTACCTCTCAGAAGAGTGGGACTTCTCCTATAACGTTGAGCGCGAAAGTAACGATGCGCCAGAAGACGTGATGAAACGGATCCGCCCTTGGAACTCTATGATGCTGATTTCTAACGATATTATGCGTTATGTGGAGCAGGAGGAGAGCGACAATGGCAAAGATATTGACGTAAACACCATGGAGAAATACGCCAACCAGTATATCTCTCAACAAATATTTAATATCTTAACCGCGCAAGCAGTCACCACCGATTACGACGAAAACTACTTCCGCCGCGCGGGCATCGATATTTCTGAAACCGTGCGCCTAGATGCTAACGATTTGTTCATGAGTATGGCCGGCCCAGTGGCGGTAGCGTATGCAGAGAGTGTGGTAAATAAGTCGGTAAATGATGATGTGGACATTGATGAGCTGTTTTTCCGCTCTATCGATTTACCGCACTTTAATCGTGATACACAAGCCATTGAAGGCATCAGTATTTTACCTATCGAATCACAGCGCTATAAGCAGTCACTGAAAAGATATCAAGACAGCCAATACAACGCAGAAGAGTTAAACGACTTGCACTTCTTTAAGCATTGTTCGTCGGTAATTTCTATTATCTCTCTGCCAAAAGACTACAAGCTTTCGTTTATGGACTTAAACAAGCTTAAAGTTCACATCAATAAGTTGTTCCCTAACACGACCCTGAAGCGTTATGCATTGGTAATTGGTGCTTCAGCAAACTTGTCGTTAACTACTTTGGTAGCCAAAAGCCCATGTTTGAGTGATGACTTTTTAACTCTAGTGGTTGCTTACATTAAGCGTTGCTTTGCGAAAGAAGAGTATCGCTACAACGATGACATCGACCAAGCAATTCTGCGCTTTATTACCCAAGATGAGTTTAAGCCAGAAGAGTTACAAGAGTTTTTATGGGAGTTTGAAAACCCAGCGAAAATCTTAGATACCAACTGGTATGCGATTAAGCCTATGTACGAGAAAAAGTACCGAGAGCTTATTGGCGAAGCCGATAAGTTTGTATCAATTAACGATATTCGTTTAGATTTCAAAAATGTTGAAAATGCGATTAAGTATCTTCGTGAAATCTACCGTCATCGAATTAGCAAAACCAATATTTTGTCTTTGGACAATGGTGCCGATGGGGTGATTCACTTATCGCCGGGTTTACATGCTATAGAACCGGTAAAAGATTCCAAATAAAAACTAAAAAAGGGGCCTTGGCCCCCTTTTTTATGTGCGCTACAAGCAACTTAGTTGTTGCTTAAGGCTTCGCTGTCTAATACTAACTCCAGTGCTTCGGCAGCAAGGTTTTGCTCTTGTTGGCGTAGTAAGTTGTAGTTTTCTACTGCACGGCGATTGGTCGCTACGTTTCGTTCGATAGCATATTGAAGATCAGTCTTCATGGGATTCCCTATATATACGATGATCAAACTTATGACCCTATGGTCGGCATAAGTTTGAGGGCGCCATGTTACACAAATGTGAAAGAAAGGTGAAGTATTTACTTTGGCTTTTGAGCTCGGTTGCCGCTTAATTGTTCAAAATAAGCAGAATGCCAAATTCCTTCTATAATCCGAGGCAAGCCTTGTGATTAAACTTGGACAAGGATGAAAATTTGTTTCAAAATGTGGGCGTTATCTGATTAGGGTCATAAAACTTTTACCCTTGGCGTGGCAAAATGCGCGCTCAATAAAACAGTGAATAGAAATTGTGAAGTCGCCGATTTTAGTGCTGTTAAAAGAATATTTTGTTGTTTCGCGTCGTCTATTTAAGCCCATAAAAGCAATAAGCATTAAAAGGCAGACGCGAAGGAATTGTTGAATTATTACGTAAGTTTTGGTCAGTTCAGCTTTGTGAGGGAATGATGGTTAAGAAAATTGGTGTTTTAACAAGTGGCGGCGACGCTCCTGGTATGAATGCTGCGGTACGTGCAGTTGTGCGTAGTGCGTTATCTAAAGATATTGAAGTATACGGCGTATACGACGGTTACATGGGCTTATACGAAGACAACATTAAAAAGTTGGACCGTTACAGCGTTTCTGATGTTATCAACCGTGGCGGTACGTTCTTGGGCTCAGCGCGATTCCCAGAATTTAAAGAACTTGCTACCCGTGAAGTGGCAGTAGAAAACATGAAAAAACACGGCATCGAAGCACTAGTAGTAGTGGGCGGTGACGGTTCTTACATGGGCGCTAAAAAGCTAACTGAAATGGGCTTCCCATGTATTGGCCTACCAGGCACTATCGATAACGATATTGCAGGTACTGATTACACCATTGGCTTCGATACTGCGTTAAACGTAGTTATCGATGCGATTGACCGTATTCGCGATACCTCTTCTTCACACAACCGTATTTCTGTTATCGAAATCATGGGCCGCTACTGTGGCGACCTAGCCATGCAAGCTAGCATTGCCGGTGGTGCAGAGTACGTGATTATTCCTGAAAAAGGCTTTGACCGTGAAGGCTTGTTGAACAGCCTTCAAGAGGGTCAGAAAAAAGGTAAGAAACACGCTATTGTTGCGATTACCGAACACATTACTAATGTGAATGAGTTAGCCGCTGGTATCGAAATGGCCACTGGCCGCGAAACACGTGCAACCATTCTTGGCCACATTCAACGTGGCGGTACGCCAACAGGCCGTGACCGCGTAATGGCAAGCCGTATGGGTGCCTACGCTGTAGACCTTCTGCTAGAAGGCGAAGGTGGACGTTGTATCGGTATTCAAAACAACAAGATGGTTCATCACGACATCATCGATTGTATTGAAAACATGAAACGCCCATTCAACGAAGAGTTATACGAGTTGTCTAAATGCTTGTTCTAAGCACTTAGCAAACTAAAAAAGCCCGCAATAGCGGGCTTTTTTGTATCTTCAATTCACTGTCATTAGCGATAGTCGTTTAACGACCAATCGTAATCTAGGTAAGATATTTTAGCCTTTTTAACTTGCTCAGGGCTTACGCGTAAATCTGCCGCATACTGGCTTAAGTAGTTATTAAGGCCACCTTCAAAGTCACCTTTGTACCATTTGAAGATTGAAGAGAGGTAAAGCCGTTCATTTTCGTCGTCATAATAATTTTTGTTGCTATGTAAAAACTCTCTAAACGCTTGGGTGAGTTGTTGCTCAACGGCTTCGCCAGTAAATGCCACACTCTGCAGAGGAGGACAGCTAATAGCAGCACACACTACCGCGGCATGAATGTGTGGATTATTGTAACCCGGGCGAATTAAATCGTGTTCGATATGATCAAGGCTGACTTTTTCGCCAAACAACATAAAGCGTTTTTTCTTCCAAGGGGATTGAAACAAGTTACCTAAATCGCGAATAGAAGTAATATTAGGGTAGGCGCTAAGAATGTACTGCACGGTATAAGCATTGTAGGCATTAATTAGAAATGCCAGTTGCTCGTTATCAGACCAAATATCAAATTCACTTTGCGTAATGCTTGCCAATTTGTCTGAATAAGCCTGCAATTCTTGTCGATCAAAGTTGGCATAGTCTACGCGACTTTCCTGATTAGCCACCGGCCAATGTACGTATTCTTTTAGCAATCCATCCCACTGCGCGTGATCAAAAGCTTCTGCTAAGGCCAGTGGCGAAGATATTAAACTAAGAAGGATTAAAACTTGAGCAAACAAACGCTTTGCTGGGCTAAAAAGCGCTTTTAGCGTTTGCAAAACAACAAGGCTTAAGCGAGAATAGCCTCGCTTCTTCGGAAGCTCATCTATGGTGGCCCTATTGGTCCTCCCGCATTGATACTCTGTGAACTCGGCCAGGCCCGGAAGGGAGCAACCGCAGCAGACGACTCGAGTGCCGGGATGTGGCTGGTAGGGTTGCCACCCAATCTTATAAGCCGCTAATGTAATAAGATTTCTCAAACTTTTTCCTTCTGAATTTAACTAGTATTTGTTTAGCATAATTTAGCTTTACGGTGTCTATCTATATGCGTAGCTAATTCCTAACTATCTATCTAGACAGAGAATAGCTTAGAAAACTTCCTAGTTTTCTTTCTAATTATTAGTTCATCTCCTTTAATTGCCAACTCGAAGCATTGTTACCTCCTGTCACCGAGTTACTCCAGTAACTTACTTCTTTGTGATTGCCCAAAAATTCACAATGGCTCCGTCAAAACAAACAGCGCTAAGTTAAAGGCTTAGCTGCTGATTTAAACCGGAGACTAAAACAATGACTACATCTACTTTTAAAAAACATCCGCCAATTCCTGCAGAGCGTTTAGCAAAGTACCAAGACTTGTGGCTTAACTCGCAAAGCATTGATGGCATTGACCAAGAAGTAATGGAGCACTTAGTGCGCATTAGTGAGATGGGCGGTGTAGGCCTTGAGGTGGTAGGTAACCTAAACAAAGAATACTTGGGTGCATTTATGGCGCCGTTCTCTCGCGATACTAAAAATGCCGATATTGTGGTGGTGGGTCAGCCTTTAGAAAAAGCGGCGCCTATGAATAGCTCGCATAAATATGGGCCAAAAGCCTTACGTGAATTGTCTAAAAATGCCATGGGTACTATTGAGCCAAGCCCAACGGGTGGCTGGGATATTCCCTTTGATAATGCACGCATTATTGATTACGGGAACATTGATACCTACGGCCAGTTTGATATGAAAGACGAAGTGCAAAAAATTGTTGATGAGTACGAGAAAATTGTACTAGAAGACGATTGCGTAACGTTTACTTGGGGCGGCGACCATACCACCAGCTACGCACCTATTGCGGCTTTGGGAAAAAAGTTTGGCCCATTAAGTTTGATTCACTTTGATGCGCACTATGACTTAGTTACCTTCGCTGATTTTGAATACCCCTACCACTCGGGCAACCAGTTTACTCGTAACTTTGCCGAGGGGAACTTAGATCCCGAGCGCATGATTACTATGGGTATTCGTGGCCGTATGACAGCGCTAGTGGGCGGACACGCTAAAAACTTTGGTGTAGAAACATACAGCTCAGACGATGTGTTTGACTTGGGCACAACCGAGATAGCAGAGCGCATTTTGAAGCGAGTGGGAGACGGCCCCTGTTACTTTAGCTTTGATTTGGATGCACTAGATGCAACCGACAATGCTTCTAACTCAGCCATTGAACCTTTTGGTCTTAAATCGCGCCAAGTATGGGACATCATTCGTTACTTACGTAAACATGGCAACATTAACTTAGTAGGTGCCGATGTGGTGGAATATACCCCACAACACGATATGTCTAAGCGCGATGGTTACATTGCTGCAGGCATTAGCTGGAAACTACTTTGCTGGTTAGCAGACTGCACCGCAAAACGTAATGGTGAAAAACGCAAAACACAATGGCCACAAGCCTTTGGCAAAGCCAGCCTGTAATAAATGGGCGACAGCAATGTCGCCTTTTGCTTTTGTGTTTTAGGAGTACGTTATGAATAAGCCACGTTGGGGTTTAGAGGCTTGGTATACCGCGCACTTATGCTACGGCATTATCCAGTTGGTATTTATCCCTATTCTAATTCCTACTTTTATTCTTGATAAAACCGGCAGCCCAACTCAAGTGGGTATTGCTATGGGTATTTTGGGTTTGTCGGGTTTGCTGGCACCCGTGCTGGGCGGGCTTGCCGATAAATATCGCGCTCACCGCGCTGCGCAGTTAATTGGTTTAGCGGCTATTGCTATTTCTGCCCTAGTGTTTGCGCTATCAGGTGCCAGTTTTATGCTGCATTTGTTGGCGGCTGTGTTTTTAGGTTTGGGTTCCGCTTCCCTTCTGATGATTAACCCGGCGTTTATCGTCTCCGGGGGTTATGAAGCAGAAGAGGAAGCCTCCAAGCTTACTTTGCTCAATCAAGTTGCTATTGTGGGCTCGTTGCTTGCTGGTATTGGTTTAGCTGCATTAACAGAAGCTGGCGTGTCATTTGAGTTACGCTTTGCAGTAATGTTTTTAATTCCCCTGTTGGCGCTGCTAGTAACTGCAGCCACCAACCAACAAGCCGCTGCGCGGATTAAAGTAGAACAAGTAAGTGAGGGAAGCGAAGCCGGTGGAATCATGCAGGTGGTGTTTTCGCGCTTTGGTTTGATTTTGTTAGCGATATTCTTTGTATCTGTTGGGCAGGGCGTTATTACCGGGCAGTTTCCTAACTATATGGCCGAAGTGTTCAAGGTTGATGCTGCTATGTCATCTATGGCCTTGTCGGTATCAGCAGTGGTTAGCTTATTACTGTTGTCTTTAGTGGGTAAAGCCATGGCTAAAGTCGGTGGCGAGAAAGTATGGTTGCTGGCGGTAGTGGCTAAAGTTGTGGTGATGATTGGCTTAGCTGGGCTTGCCATTTACGCAGACCAATTTGCGGCATATCTGCCTTTAGCCTTGTATTTGGTTTATCTACAAGGGGTCACAACGGTAGATATGGTGCAGCCAGCCATTGCTGCTAAAGCTTCTCGTGCAGGGGCGGGTATGACCCAAGGCTTGCTAATGTTTGCCATTGCCGGTGCTTATGCCGGTGGCAATGTACTTAGTGGCATTAGTGCTGATAGTTTTGGTTGGAGCTCCTTAGCTAGTTTAGTGGTAGTGGTTAGTGTTATTGCCCTGCTAGTTGGCTTAACTTGCTTAGTGAGTAAACCCAAAGTGGCTATGCAGCGCGCTACTTTTAACGACACTGAGTCGACCAGCGAACTTTAAGCTTTAAAGGTCCACATTATTTAAGCAAAGGCACTTATTATCTTGAGTGCCTTTTTTATTGGTGATTTTTACCAAGCTAATTGGATTTGGTGGAAATATTTTGCCAATTGCTGCTAGTTGATTCACTAACTCGCAAGTCGATTCTGCTCTAAGTTACGTATCATTTAACAACACCTTAACAATTAGTGGCGGTTTCTTATGTTGGTTTATTTAAAGCGTTTATTTAGCGAGCACCCTCAAAGTGTTAATGAAAGCTACCTTGAGCATTTGTTTGCTGCAGCAGGTTTTGCCATAAAATTGGCCTATGCCGCGTTAGTGTGTTTAATACACGCCATTCTACCATTTCTATTTGTTACCACGGCCAGTGAACAGCTAAATGCATTGCACGCCAAAATGATTCAAAATCGCAATCGACGTGAGGGCAAAGAAAAAGCCCAAGCTAAAGATAGTATTGAAAGCCTTGCTGCTTTTAACTTTGAGATTTAGCCGCTAGTTATTGTAAGTGTTGGCGTTTACGAGCTTAGCGTGGTTTAAGAAAAGCAGTTTATTTCTTGTTGGCTTAGTGCTCGCCACTCACCTGGTGCAATGTCTAATACAATGTCGGCAATTTGCTGGCGGTGCAAAGTCTTTACGCGATTACCGGTAGCAGCGAACATTCGTTTCACTTGATGAAATTTGCCTTCGCATATGCTTAGTTCAACTTCGGTTGGGCTTAAAGGTTTAACAACAGCGGGTAGAGTGGCTTTAGATTCTCCTTGCAGAAGGATGCCTCGCTCGAGTTGTTCAGTGGCTTTTTCGCTAATGGGTTTGGCAAGTTTTACTCGATAAACTTTTGGGCAATGTTGCTCGGGACGAGTGATTGAAAATGACCATCTGCCATCATCGGTGGCTAATACCAAACCGGTGGTATCGGCATCTAAGCGTCCGGCAACATGCAGTTGTTCACTTTGCCGTAGTCCTACTGCATTAAATACCGATGGGTAGGCTTCATCTTTGTTTGAACAAATGCAGCCTGCAGGTTTGTGGATCATAAAATATTGAGAGGGGCGGGCAAATAAGCGTTTGCCCAACAGTTCGATGTGATTGTTTTCGTGAACCTGAACTGCTGCATCAGTAGCGATTTGCTGGTTAACTAACACCTGATGCTGGCTAATTGCGGACCTTGCCTGAACAAGGTCTAGCGTAGTGCTTTTGCAAATAAATTTGTCTAGTCGCATGGGCTTACAGTGTTGGAAAGCTGAGCGGAGTATAACGAATACGCCGCTCGAGTATGGGTTAAAGTTTATCTAATGCTGAAATAAATTGTTGTTTTAAGCTTGGACAAACCAAGTAAGCACTTAAGTAATCTTCACGTCGTTGCTTAAAGTCGGGGCATAGCTCAAGCACTTTTAAGTAGGCGGATTTGGCCTGAGCAAATTCACCTTTTTCAATATGTAATACGCAGCGAAGCAATGGCTGCCAATAAAGTTTACTCAGCGAGAATTGGTCTAGTGCTTTAAAGGCCTGCTCAAAGTCTTGTTTTGCATAAAAGTAAAGAATATCAGCCAAAGCAAACCAAGGAGGACGAAAGGGGTTAAGTGCTTTCGAGTTCGCCAGTAATTCTCTACCTTGCTCAAACTCTCCGGCTAAACATAATGCCCAACCGGCTAAGCCCACCTGATAAGCGGCATTAGGGTTAAGTGTAACTACCTTATTTACCGCATCAATAAGGCCTGCTTGATCACCGCGACTTAAGTAGCCCATGGCCAAGGCCATTTGGCATTCTTGGTTATTGGTATCCAGCTCTACCGCTTTACGGGCACATTCAAAGCCTAGCTCGCTTGCATTAGCAATTTCCGCCATCGCTAATTTGTCGGCGTCAAAATACAGCACCGCTAACATCGCCCAAGCAAGAGCGTATTCAGGCTCTTGTTGGGTTGCTTGTTGCAGCGCTTCTAAAGCGGGTTGGTAATGCTCTTTGCTTAAGGTCATTAAATAATGTCGGTAGCGTAAAGTGGCTTCGTAGCTGGAGAGTTGCGTTACTTTTTTATGGTTACAGCTTTGGTAAATCTCGCGGTGAATGATGCCAAAGCTCGAGGCAAGCTCTGCCACAATTTCAGCGATGATTTGATCTTGCGCCTCAAATAAGTCATCGGTAGACATATCGCAGGTGTACTTTTCGGCCCAAACTTGCTGCCCAGTATCCGCGCGATATAAACGCGCATGAATACGTATTTGGTTGTTTAAGGCACGCATGGTGCCGCTAGTGATAAAAGACACCTTGAGTTGCTTGCCTATTTGGCTGATGTCTGCGGCAGTGTTTAAGTTAAAGCTGGTATCACCCATGGCATACATCGACACCACATTTAGTGTATCAAAGCGTGATAGTTCGGTGGCCAGCTCTTCACCAAAACCGTCGGCAAAAAACTGTTGGCTATTGTCTTCTGCTAAGGATAAAAAGGGCAATACGGTAATGCTTGGGCTTAGGCTTTCAATTTCTGCTGGCTTTGCAGCGGGAGCGATAGGCTGGGGATTAAGTTCTTGTTCACTACGTAACTTGAAACTAGGTACATAACGCCCTTTAGGCACCGAGATGTAAAGTGCGTCGTTGGCGCCTTCGGTGAAGTAATAAGTGTCGAGAGAGCGGCGCACACGACCCGCTTGAATACGCACAATAGGGTCAGATTGATGATCAAAATCGACGCCGCGGTCAAAAATCTCAATCGCAATGGTAAATTGCTTTAAGCGGTCTCCATTGCCTTGCAAGGTTTGGTCTACCAAGTAGCTCAACAGCTCTTTCATCTTGGGGCTTTGTTCGAAAACACTGCTCTCGACTATGCGCTCCAACTGTTCGCGGATCAGTATTTGGTGTTGTTGGTTGTTTAAGTCTAAATTTTTTCCGTTAGCCACTGCTTACCACCTTTATCTTATTCTTCGCATTTAGTTTGCCACTTTGTTGCACTTTTAAATAGCGCCTAGCTCAACAAAGTTATTCGCTAACAGTAGATTAGCAAACTAGCTACCCGCGCCTACTAAGGCTAGCTGTTGTTACTTACTGTTACCTGTAATTACCTTGAGCTTCTTTCTCTTAACTTTTTGTATTTACAGTCTTTTTTAGTTTCTCTCTCAGTGATCCAGTGTGTAACTTCGAGATTGTTGGGCTTTAAGTAAACTGGCTCTCGTCAACTAGATACACATTGTTAATTGCCAATAAGAGAGACAGATTATGAGCACACAAGTTCAAACCAAAAAAGTAGATGCGGGCTTCATGGAGTTTTCTTTGCAGCGAGTATGGCAGGCCACTGGTGCTAGCGAAGAACATGCAAATGCAGTAGCAAGCGCACTTATGACCGGCATTCGCCAAGGTAAGCTAAACCAAGGTTTAGGTGTTTATGAAGCTATCGACCTTACTTTTCAAGCCGGTGAGCTAGATATTAAAGCGGAGCCAGAAGTGGTTAATGAAGGTGATACCTGGGCAGTGATTGACGGCAAGCGCTCTAGCGGCTACTGGACCGTAACTAAAATGGCCGAGCTTGCCATTGCGAAAGCTAAAAAACACGGTATTGCGATTGTGTTTGGTGGTAACCACAACGATGCGGGTAGCTATGGCTCTTATGCGTGGATGGCCCACGAGCAAAACATGTTTGCCCAAACCTCTAATAACTCAGTACCTATGAATTCACCTTATGGTGGTATGGGTAATGTGCTGTCGGTGCCTCCTTTTGATGCAATTGCGCCTTCTGGTGAAGAAGCGCCGGTGTGGACCAGCGTTAAGTTGTGCGAATGGTACGATGGCCATACCGCTCAAGCGGCTTTACAAGGCACCAAAGTACCTACAGATTCGGTAATTGACCCAAATACTGGTGAACTAGGTAACGATTTGGCCCCTTATGCTCGCCCAGTGGAAGGCTACGGTCGTGTTTATGATCAATCTTGCTACCAGAATATGACGGATCCACGCGTTTATTCATTAAACCTTTGGAATGAAGCGCTCACCGCCATTATTAACCCGCTGGGTGTTATCGCCCCTGAAATGCCAACCCTAACCGATTACCTAAGCGGTGATGCCGACAAACCTTCGGTAGGTGGCTCTTACTACATAGCTATTGACCCAAGCCATTTTGGTCCAATTGGCGAAGTTCTGGCTAAGGCCGATCGCTTTACTAAAGCTGTGCAATCAACTCAAGCTTTACCCGGCAAAGGTGCGCCACGTATGCCTGGTCAAAAAGGTTATTACAGCTTAAAAGCGCAAACCGAAGAAGTAGAAGTACTGGCTAGCCATTGGACACCATTTTTTGAAAATACCGCAGCTAAATACGGTTTAAACGAAGCTAAACTGCGTGAAGAATACGCCCAGTTAACTGAGCAAGAAGTGACTGCATAAGCAAACAACAAGATCTCGTATGAGTACTTAAACACAGTCGAGGGATAGATTGAGGAGTGCAGGGAGCGCTTCGTTTTAAGTCCTTAATATTAATTGAGTATTTAGAAACCAGCATTGATATCAGAGGGTTATTATGACACTTAAGGGTAAAGTCGCCATTATTACTGGTGCAACAAAGATGAAAGGTTTAGGCCGTGCTATTGCACTTAAACTAGCTAAACAAGGCGCTAAAATTGCCTTAACTGGACGAACAAGTTCAGCAGAAGGTTTGCAGCAGGTAGTGGACGACCTTAAAGCGCTAGGCGCAGAGGCCATGGGCGTAATTGTAGATGTAGCCAACCAAGCCGAGGTGAACACTGCGGTACAACGAGTAATAGAGCACTACGGTAGTGTAGACATATTGGTAAACAATGCTGGCATTGGCGCTGGCTCGCCAGTATTTTTAGAAAACAGCAGCCGTGATTGGGATGCTAACTATGCGGTAAACGTAAAAGGCACCATGGCAATGTGTGCTGCGGTATTGCCGCAAATGGAACGTCAAGGTTCTGGTGCCATTGTAAACATTGCTTCTTTGGCGGGTTTAGGTGCTTTGCAAGGCATGCCTTACCCTTATACCGCTACTAAGTTTGCCTTAGTTGGGGTGACTAAAGAACTGGCTTTAGAATATGCCAATAAAGGTGTGCGAGTTAATGTGGTGTGTCCAGGTGCTATTGCAACCGATATGCTGCAGCAAGCCTACCAAGGCATTGCAGAAGCAGAAGGCATTAGCATAGAAGAAGCCGCTAAGTTAGAGAATTCAACCATTGCTATGGGACGCCCAGCGGAACCTAGTGAAATAGCCGATACGGTGTGTTATTTGGCTAGCCCAGCAGCCAGCTATGTTACTGGCGTAGCGATGCCAGTAGGCGGAGGAATGCTGCCTGGTCTGTAAGTTACCATGATGCTAAAGCAGCAAGCCTACTTTGCGTAACGAGTAGCTTGCTGCTTTTATTGTTTTGCTTGCAGGCTTTTAACTAAGGGCTCGCAAGGTAGTGGTTTTGTTTTTAAAGGTTTAGGTTTCTGAGGTTTACTAAAAGAAGGCGTTTTACTAATCTGCTTTTTCCACCAGCTTAGTTCATCGCAACCGTGGCCCTTTGCTATTGGTTTTTGATTGTTACATTGTGTATCGCCCGCTGGACATACCAAACGTACGTGCATGTGCGAAGAGTGTCCCCACCAAGGCCGTACTTTTTGCAGCCAGTCATCATCTTGCTTACGTTCGTCACACAGTTGTTGTTTAATGATTGGGTTAATAAAAATACGTGCAACACGCTGGTCTTGTGCAGCCACTTTGAGCATGGTTTTATGCTCATCTTTCCAAGTGTTTTTGTTGATAACTAAGTTTTTCTTGTCTACCACACTCACCGCATAAGGGCTGGCAAGTTGCTTGGTTACCAATAAGTCATCTTCTAGTCTTAGCCAAATATCAACGTCTAAGCCAATTTGATGGCTACTATGGCCATAGTTAAATTGGCCTCCTCTTGGCATCGACATGTCTGCAATCAAAATATTGTTAATGCCTTGGCTGCGCAGTTGTTTAGCGTAATCACTCACGAAGGAAATAAGGCTTGGATGACCATAAAAGCGATGACGTTGGGCGCGAATAACTTGATAACCTTCGCCAGCTAAGGGAAGCGCTTTTGCTCCGGCTAGGCAACCGTTGGCGTAGCTACCAATTGCAGCAGCTGGGGCTTGATAGGTGCTGGTGGCCTGTTCCCACGGATTGTATTGAGCTTGTGCCGTGCTGCAAGAAGCAAGTAACACCAGTGTGGCAGATAAACTCTTCATTCCTTTCGGCTCTCCCTATAACGTCCACCTGCTAGTGTAGTCGCCTTTGCCAGTGGTTTCAGTTACATTTAGTCGCAGTATGCTGCTGAATGTGTTTCGCCTAACAAATGCTTGGCACCAGTTATAGATAGGAAAATGAGGGCGGTGAAGGTGTGTTCTGAATCGAGCTTTACTACTGGACGATTGAAGGTAAGCAAAGTTTGCTATAAGCATGCTATCAAGCAAGAAACTGGCTGGTTACCACGTATTGTTGAACTGCTAAGGCCAGCAGTAGTAGAGGCATTACCGCCATATTTTCAGCAGATAAACAATGAAAAGGACGCCTTGTGCTGGTTAAACACGGTGTGTTCAGAAAGCCAGCTGTTTGCCGTTTCGTTTAAAGACCAAGCGCTACCCATAGGCTTTTTGTTTGTACATGAACAAAGCAAAAGCACCGTTCATATTGGCTACTTATTGGGAGAGGCTTACTGGCGACAAGGCATTGCCAGTGAATTGTTAAGTGGCTTTATCGATTGGGCAAAACAACAGACTCCTTACCACTGTTTAGTCGCAGGTTTGGATGGCGACAATCAAGCTTCAAAGCGCTTATTGCTTAAATTAGGTTTTAGCTTGCAGGCAACTAGCGATGCCAATACACAAATATATCATTACAATTTTCCATCTTGATTCAGCCTAAGATCTGGCGGTTTGCCCTTATACCTACCGAAATCAGCAAAAAGCTTCAAAGTTTAATATATGCAGTATTCTAGCGACAATGATAATGAGCTTTGGTGTAGGCTAAGTTGCTGTATTTTAAATCTTTAGCTGCTATTGGTCGTCCTCATGTTTAAATTTTCTATTGCTGTTCTATTCGCTCTTGCGGTGTTTGTCTCTCCAACACTGCATGCAAAAACTTTGCTTAAACCAGAGGCTGACAGCTACTTCTCAATTACCGGAGGTAGTGGTATTACGCACTTAGATGATGGCGCAAGCGATGAGCAAAAGAAGCAACAGTTTCGCTCCTTTGATATTCGTTTCGCTCAGCACTTTCATAAAAACTGGCGGGTAGACTTAATTCATGCCAACGAAGGGCATCCTTATAATCACCACCGAGATGGTTTTTCCGCACATGCCACTTATGTATACGTTCCAACGGACTGGTTTCGTTTAGAGCTTGGCGCTGGGCCGTACATGTCATTTGACACCACTATTGATGAAACAGGATTGGAGTTAAACGAAAAACGCCTAGGGGCGATGAGTACTCTAGCGTTTATCTATCCTTTAAAACGCTTTAGCGAAAGCGCTCACTTACGTTTGCAATTAAATAGCTACCTAATGGCTGCACGACCTAATGGCAACTCGCTGTTGATTGGAGTGGGCTGGGATATCGATAACTCCGATTATCAGCGTAAGGAAACGCGTTACCAATGGTTTGATGATGCTTGGGTGTCGATTATCAATACTAAAATTAATCATGGTGGCCCGGAAACAAAGGTTGGATACAGCTTTGATTTGGCAAAACGCTTTCATAATAATTTAGCTTTATCGCTAGGATACATCGACGAAGGGGGCTACAACGGCGCTACCGACCGCAGCGGTATTTCAACGCAGCTATGGAAGGTGATTCCTTTAGGCAAGCGTTTCGAAGGACGAATGGGCGGTGGAGGTTATTTTGTGCTTGATAAAGTTGAGCATACTAGTGCCTACGACTTAAAAGGAATTATTAGCTTTGGGGCTAACTATTATCCTAGCTGGTCATTTTTTGAAGATGGCTATTTGGGTGTAAGTATTAGCCGAGTGATTGATCGTAAAGGCCACCAAGATGATGCTGATCTATTCCGCTTTAGCGTTGGTAAACGCTTTTAGTGACAAAAGGTGGGCTGTTTAGGTGGTACAAAAAAACGCGTTGAAGCTTGTTTCAACGCGTTTTTCGTTTTGGTTAGTTGGTAAACTATTTAGCAGAGCCGTGGC
The DNA here is from genome assembly GCF_019670125.1 of Agarivorans aestuarii. Taxonomy (NCBI): domain Bacteria; kingdom Pseudomonadati; phylum Pseudomonadota; class Gammaproteobacteria; order Alteromonadales; family Alteromonadaceae; genus Agarivorans; species Agarivorans aestuarii. The sequence goes on along the minus strand of NZ_AP023033.1, from coordinate 2,592,643 downwards.
TTACATCTAAGCTGTAGAAGGTTGCTTGAACATAGTCTTCTGCGTTGCCAGAACGGTTTTGGTTATAAACACCAGCTTTAAAATACATCCACTGATCTTTCAAGCCGTAGCCTGAGTTCTGCATATCAACCTTTTGTACAACGTCGGCTTTACCTTCGCGGCTAATCGTTACCGTCATGTCAGAGCCATTAATATCAATCTCGTAGGAGAATTTTTCACCTAAGGCGATACCATCATTGTATGACTTTGGAATATCTTTATCTTTTTGCTTCCAGTAATTTGGCTTAGTTGGGCCAATCATCGGAAAAATTATGTCGTCTCCACCATTTGGCTCATGACTAATCCATACCGAACCCGTTTCATGGTTAGGCAGTTTGCGGTAGTAGATTTTAACTGGCTCATCATCTGGGGCATGAATTTGGCCAATAATTACTCGACCTTGTTGCCAAATTTCACCGGTAGAGGTGACGTGATCGACAGATAAGGTCGCTTTTAAGTTACCGTCTACACCCGCCGCATTTTTTAATGACTCAGCCGACTCGTTATGACTAAATACCCAGTTGTTGCCATTAACGCCTTTTGTTTTATGGCTAGTATCACCACAGCGCATCATTTCACGAAGTTCTGAGCGAACATACTTGGTATTTTTAGAGGTTTTAATGCCTTGAATCGGTGAGCGAAAAACCACACCATCTTTAGCTTCGTCTACGTAAAAGTAATCTTCATGCATTGCGCCTTTAGCAATCTCTTTCTCGCTAAACTCTGTAGGGCGGTCACCATTGTCCAAAGACACTGGTAAGGTTACTTTCCAACAAGATAGATCTAATACTTCTGCTGGCGTAGTCGTGGCCGCAGATAGGCTGGTGCTTAGCGCGCCTAGCATCATAACAACAAGAGTTTTTATTTTCATTCGCTTACCTATAGCTTTCTTTTTGAGTTATTGTACTACAATATGCTCATGATGCTTCTCAAAAAAAGAAGGTCAATTAGCGCGTTAATTATTTGAGACATCAAACTGGATTAGACCCGAATTTAAGCTCTTAAATGTGGGCGGCTACAAAGTAATAAGCTTGTAGACAGGCGACAAAAATAGCGCTGTTCTTAAATTGGCTCTATGCCGTTTTTATAAGCTGAGCCTGTAAGTCCCCTTGAAGTTCGCTGTTGTACACCGCAATGAGAGAGCCAAGTGTGAACGAACAGAGGTGAACTAAGAGAGCTATGCAAGTGAGGAATATTACTTGTGTGGAGTGGCTAGGTGGGTTACTAAATATATAGCAACTAAGACATTTTCAGTATTGTCATGGGTTTAGACCATGAAGTTTTCTGTTGATGCACATGCGGCTAATCTGTTTGTTATGCTTAGTCAGTTTAGTTATTCAAGGGCTGAAGAACTCAGCCAAGTGAGTTCAAGACAATTTATTTGGTCTAAAGTCATTCATTAAGGTAAAGGTAAGGAGCTAGATATGGATTCATCGAAAACGGAAGCGCTACCAACTCAACAAACCTATTCTATTCCTCAAGAAGCATTTGATTGGTATGACGAATATGCACACGGACTTATTGACCGCCGAACTTTTTTAGCTCGTTTGTCTAAGTTGGCGGCAGTTGGCTTTTCAATGGCGGTGTTATCGTCGGCTTTACTTCCTAATTACGCGCTGGCTGAACAAGTGTCGTTTAACGATCCTGATATTAAAGCAAGCTTCGCAACTTTTGCTTCTCCCCAAGGTTACGGTGAGGGTAGAGGGTATCTTGTTATGCCCGCAAATTTAGAGGACAAAGCACCCGTAGTATTGGTTATTCACGAAAACCGAGGGCTTAATCCTTATGTGAAAGACGTGGCAAGACGTTTAGCTAAACAAGGCTTTATAGCCTTTGCCCCTGACGCGTTATACAGCTTAGGCGGATATCCTGGAAATGATGATGATGGGCGCAGCATGCAGAAGTCATTAGACCGCAGCAAAATTGAACAGGACTTTTTAGCTGCTGCTCAGTTTCTAAAAAAACATGATGCAAGCAATGGTAAACTTGGCGCGGTGGGCTTTTGCTTTGGAGGTTATGTAGTAAATATGCTCGCAGCGCGAATGGGCAGTGAGCTTGACGCTGGAGTGCCATTTTATGGAACGCCGGCGGCCAAAGAGCTTAGAGCCAACATCAAAGCACCATTACAAATTCAATTAGCAGAACTTGATAAGCGGGTTAACGCAACGTGGCCAGAGTATGAGCAAGACCTAATGGCCAACAAGGTTGATTTTGAAATGCACATGTACTCAAAAGCTAACCATGGTTTCCATAACGACTCTACTGGCCGCTATGATGAAGAGAATGCAGAACTGGCGTGGAACAGAACTATTGCATTTTTTGAGCAGCATTTAGCCTAGCTATCTCTATATTGTTTAGGGTTAGTTTTCACCACGTGAAGCTAGTCCTATTCGTTAGCTAAAAATACTTGTTCAGTTTTCGGTAGCGCTGCTCAGCAAACTTGTTAATGTAGTTCCAAGTCTGTTCTATGTAGTGAAAAGTTTATGAAAGCACTAGGTTTTCAGCAAAAGTATCAAGCAATGAGTCGCAAAGATGCTCAGTATGAAGGCGTCTTTTATACCGCGGTTAAAACCACCGGCATTTTTTGTCGACCTAGCTGCAGGGCCCGTAAACCTAAAATTGAAAATGTGGTTTTCTACGACACCGTGCAAGAAGCACTGCAGCACGGTTATCGCGCATGCAAGGTGTGTAAACCGATGCAGCCGCTGGATGCTGCACCTTTAGGTATTAAGCAGTTATTGGACGACCTTCAACAAGACAACTTCACGCGAATTCAAGATGGTGACTTGCGTGAGCGAGGCTTAGATCCAGCGCAAGTGCGCCGTTGGTTTAAGAAACATCATGGCATTACCTTTCACGCGTACCAGCGGATGTTGCGGATTAACTCAGCTTTTAGCCAAATTCAACAAGGGGATAGTGTAAGCAATAGCGCCTTTGATAGCGGTTATGAATCGCTGAGTGGCTTTAACGACAGCTATAAAAAAGTATTTGGCGGAGCGCCAAGTGAACAAAACCAAGCGGTTATAAATATAGTGAGGTTCACTACGCCTATCGGCCCTATGTATGCCTGCGCCACTGATAAAGGGCTTTGTTTATTGGAGTTTACCGATAGACGCATGCTAGAAACCGAGTTTGCCGATCTTACCAAGCGATTAAAAGCGGTGATTTTGCCAGGAGATAATCCGCACTTGGACCAAGTTCAACAGGAAATTACAGAGTATTTTGCGGGAAGCCGCAAACAATTTGAGGTGGCGCTAGACACCCCAAGCACCGAGTTTAGACAAAAAGTTTGGCAAGGCTTAATGGACATTCCTTACGCCGAAACGCGCAGTTACGGGGAGCAAGCCGAATATCTTCAAATTCCTAATGCCGTGAGAGCTGTGGCATCGGCGAATGGGCAGAATCGCATTAGTATCATTATTCCCTGCCATCGGGTAGTTGGCGCTAATGGTCAGTTAACCGGTTATGGTGGGGGAATTCACCGCAAAGATTGGCTGTTAAAACATGAGCAGACAAATCGCTAAATCTTGTTGTTTTACTGGTAGAAGGAGGGGCGCTTTATCATGGAACAATCAAGCTTAAAACAACAGTTACACCATTGGTTAGAAGCTCAACAAGGCGTGAGTAGCGTGTTTTGGCCAAATGATAAAGGCGGCTTTTATGGTTTTCGCTATAAAGAATGTGAGTTTGCTCATTTTCATCAATCTGATGAACTTGATCTAAAGTTAGGCAAAAACACCATTGCTAAGTTGGGTTTGGTAAGGCCGGTTCGCTCGCTTGTCCATCCCAAACGCAGTGCAGGATCTGCATGGATAGAGCTAGCATTTAGTGATTCGCAAGATCTAGAAAAGATAAAGGACTTGGTAAAGCTGGCAATATCTCAGCTATAGTTGCTCTAGGCCGTGAGTTATAAGCGGTTAATATCTCGACATATTGAAGTTAGCTCATAGTATTTCCGCGAAATGGCAATATAATACTACTATTGCTGATTATAGGTTATCACCATGCCGCAAACCCTACTGCCAAATATTATTGAATTCCTCTCGCAAATTTATCCCTTTAATTTGTTGCCACCTAAATTGCAGCGCCAAATAGGGGAGTCGGTGCAAATTACCTATTTGGCGCGTGGCGAAAAAATCAACTTTGGCAGCGAGAAGCAAGAGTGTTTTCTGTACATTATTCGCACTGGCGCAATGGAGCAGCGTAAACCCAATGGAGTTTTACGCTCAAAGTTAGGTGAGGAAGATTTATTTGGTTTTACTTTTTTAGCGCCACTTAAAGATGCATTAGACGGTTACAGTGCTACGGCGATAGAAAACACCTTGTTATACATGGTGCCACACAGCCAACTCACTCAGTTACTAGAAGAGCATCCAGAATATGCGGATAGCTTTGCTTCTAAAGCCCGAGTGCGCTTGCAGTCGGCGCTTAATGTGGTGTGGTCAGACAATGAAAAAGGTTTGTTTTTCAAAAAAGTCTCTGAAGTTGCTAGCGGTACGGTGGCAGTTGTTACTGGTGACATGTCTATTCAAGCGGTGGCTAAAGAAATGCGCGAGCAATGCCGTTCATCAACCGCTGTAATCAAACAAAATGGTGTGATTAGTGGCTTAATTACCGACCGAGATATGACCAAGCGAGTAATTGCAGAGGGCTATGACATAAGCTGCCCCATCAGCGAGGTGATGACAACACCTGCCATTACCACCAAACCTAACGACCTTATTCTTACTGCAGCTTCGTTAATGATGGAGCACAATATTCGCAGTTTACCGGTAGTTGAAAACAATCAGGTGCTTGGCTTGCTTACTACCTCGCACCTAGTGCAAAAGCATCGGGTACAAGCGATTTTCCTTATTGAAAAGATCAAATACACCGAAAGCATAGAAGGTCTAGCTAAGCTCACTCCCGAGCGACAAGCTATTTTTGAAGCTTTAGTGGAAGGCAAAGTAAGGGTGGAAGTAATCGGCCGCGTAATGGCGATGATTATGGATGCTTACAATCGCCGGCTTATTCAAATGGCTGAGCAAAAGCTTGGCAAACCGCCTTGTGCGTATACCTGGGTGGTTGCTGGCTCGCATGCCCGAAACGAAGTGCACATGCTCTCTGATCAAGACAGCGCAATTATTTTGCCAGAAGGCGTGAGTAAATCAGACAAAATCTACTTTACTCACTTAGCCATGTACGTGTGCAATGCGATGGATAGCTGTGGTTACCCATTGTGTAGTGGCAAATTTATGGCAGCTACGCCTAAGTGGTGTCAGCCCATTAATGTGTGGAAAGAGTATTACCGTAAGTGGGTCTCTAACCCAGAATACAGCATGTTGCTTAACGCCACGGTATTTATGGAAGTGCGTTGTATTCATGGTGATGGCAGCTTGTCTGAACAATTGCAGCAGTATTTGTACAGTTTGCTAAATGACAATAAAACCTTTTTAAACTCCTTAGTGACAGACTCGGTTTCGGTTAACCCACCACTGGGTATTTTTAATAATTTGGTGTTAGAAAAAGGCGGCGAACACAGCGAAATGCTCGATATTAAAAAGTACGCTTTGTTACTGATTGTCGATTTAGGCCGAATTTATGGCTTGGCAGTAAACAGCGATGATACTGGCACCGAGCAACGCTTTAACCAAGCAGCCAAGCAACATATTTTGAGTGATGATGCCCTTAAAGATGTATTGGGTGCTTACCGCTTTATTACCCAGTTACGCTTTCGCCATCAGTTAAAAGCGTTGAAAGAGGGGCAACAACCCGACAACTACATCGCACCTAAAAGTTTTGGTAACTTTGAGCGTGAACACTTAAAAGATGCCTTTAGAATTATTGGTAATCTGCAAGATGCAGCCAAGCTGCGTTTTAGTGAGAAGTAATTTTAGCTATGTTTAAGCGTTTTAAACCCATAGCAAAACTTACTAAACAGCGCAGTAAGGCTTTAGCTTCTACACAGTTACCAAAGCAGCTCGTTGAGCTTCTAAAGTCTGAACTACCTAAAGAAAGTGAGCTAATAAAAGACCTAGAGTTTTTAGCCTTTGATATAGAAACCACCGGTTTAGACCCCAGCACAGATCAAATCTTAAGCATTGGTTTTGTGCCAATGAAAAACTTGCGGATCAACGTGCAGGATGCAGAGCATTATTTCGTAAATAGCGGCACCCAGGTAAAAGCCGAAACCGCCGTTATTAATCAAATAGTGCCAGAGATGTTAGAGCAGGGCATTAGCCTAGATGCGGCAATGGATAAGCTATTCAAAGCTATGCACAACAAAGTTTTATTGGTTCACGGTCGCTGCGTGGAGCAACAATTTATAGAAGCGTATTTGCAGCAGCGTTATCAAGATAGCCACTTCCCAGTGTTATGGATTGATACCTTAAGCATCGAAAAGTCTTTACTAGCGAATGTAAATCGTCAAAAAATCGGAGACTATCGTTTAGCTGCAGTACGTAAACGCTATGGGCTGCCAGAATACCCAGGACATAATGCACTGGCAGATGCAGTAGCCACCGCTGAATTATTACTTGCTCAAAGCAAACGTGTTTATGCGCAAACCCCGCAAGTTATTAGTGCTTTAGTGAAGAACTAAATAGGTTGCCCATAGTTTGACCGTAAATGCCTGTCACTCCCCTAAAAAAGTAAGGAGTCGACAATTAACTTTGAACAGTGTTTGACGCGTTTTTGGACAAAAATGAGTCAGAGCAAAAGCTCTAATATGCCAATGTTTGATAATTAAACCTTACCAATCAGCTCTCAATTTCTTCAGATAAACGTAGGGCATCTTCCAACTCAACACCCAAATATTTGATGGTGTTTTCGATCTTGGTGTGCCCGAGTAAAAGCTGAATTGCTCGAATATTTTTAGTTTTCTGGTATATCAAGGTAGCCTTGGTTCGGCGCAATGAATGAGTGCCATAGAGATCAGGGTTGTGGCCTAAAGCAAGTGCCCAACTCCGAATTATTCGGCGGTAATATGAATAGCTTAGAGATTGATGGGGCTTCCGTGGGCTTGGAAAAAGGTAGTCTTTAGGTTGAAGTTCTTGGTCTTTAATCCAATGACTCAGCGTTTGCTGTGTTCTCTGAGTGATTTCAAACTGAACGTCATTGCCAGTCTTTTTCTGAACATATTGAACACGGTTGAATACTAAGAAGTTAGATGAAACATCTGACACCCTTAATGATAAGAGGTCATTCGAACGTAGCTTGCTATCGATTGCAAGGTTAAGAAGAGATAGTTCCATCAGATTATTACTGAGCTCTAAGCGAGTTCTAATCCGCCAAATTTCCTCCAATCTAAATGGCTTTTTTACACCCGTTTTCTTGCACTCCATATGCTCCCTCATTGTACTGTTGCTAACAGACGTCTAAATTGGAAGTTTTGTAAAGAAAGAGCGAACTTACTTGTTCGCTCTATGACATCTAGCTCGTGTGACTATTTTTTAGACCAAGCAAACTTTTCAAATACTTTGTCTACAGGTGTGTGAGCAACGTGGTTTACGTAGTTGCTGATCACCTTTTGCGATAGGCCAAGAATCACTTCAAGTACCTGCTGCTGACCGTAACCCGCTGAGAAGAATGCTGTTAGGTCTGCCTCTGATACATTGCCACGCTCACGCACTACCGCTAGAGTGAAGTCTTTAAGTGCTTGCAACTTTTCAGTTGGCATTGCTTCATCATTACGCAGTGCTTCAGTCAGTGCAGGGTCAACCTTCATCGAGTGTGCGATACCAGTGTGTGCAGGAACGCAGTAGTGACACTCGTGCTCAACGTTAATGGTTTGCCATACTACCGTTAGTTCTTCCGCATCAAATGACGTGTTAGTAAATTGCTGATGCAGTTGCGTGTATGCTGTTAGAATTTGAGGAGATTCTGCCATTACCGCGTAAAGACCCGGAACCATACCCATTTGCTTTTGTGCGCCCTCAAGGATTGCTTTGCTTTTCTCCGGTGCTGACTCAACAGTGTGTAGTTTAAATTCGCTCATTTTCTCTTTCCCATTCTCTGACTTATTAACGCTTACTTATTTTACTTCAGGCTCTAGCAGCACTTTGGTTACGAACAGGCGAACCGTTGGTGCAACAAGGGCTAAAACTAACAGTGCAGATGGCACCATTTGTGAAACTGCATTTAACCACGCATCAAAGAACACACCATTTGCAGGGAGTGTCTTAGCAACCATGATAGCTGGCATACTAAGAAGCATAGTAGGCAGAACCATAGAAACCATTAGTGGATATTGGAATTTACGTGGAAGTTTTTTCATGATTAACTCTCTATACTTAACCGAGTTTGGCTAACTGATGGGGTTATATTAGCCCTGAACTTCTCAATCAAAAATAGACAACATTGAACTTGAATCTTTCATATTTGAATGATTAACTCAGAGTACAACGCTCAAGAGTGATCAAATATGAAAGCAAAGGACATCTCTAACCTCTACCTGTTTTGCCAATCTGTCGAGTGCGGTGGTTTTGCAGCCGCGAGTCTTAAAACCCACGTTTCAGCACCAACACTATCAAGGGCAGTGGCAAGCCTTGAAGATAAGCTGGGTGAAAAACTGGTACACCGTAATGCAAAGCAGTTCCAACTCACCACAGCAGGTGACGAATACTACCAACGCTTTGCTGCTCTCTTTATGCAGCTAAATGATGAGTGGACGCAGCTTTCCAATAGCCAGCCAGTATTAACGGGCGAAATCCGAGTCTCTTGCCCAGAGCCATTTGCGGATAACTTTTTGCAAAAAATGGCGATTGAGTTTATGCAGAATCACCCAGAAGTCTCCGTCACGATTCAATTTAGTGCAGGCACAGAGCGTTTCTTTGATGAGCAGATAGATCTTGCGATTGTGACCATTCCACCTCATGCCAGTCACTTAATACAGCGCCAATTGTTTGAGTCACCATTAATGCTTGCAGCATCCCCAAACTATATCGAAAAGCATGGCCAGCCTGAGCGGGCAGAAGAGTTGATTGATCATCAGCTACTATCTGGGAATAACTTGCCATACTGGGAACTAAAAGAAGATGGCAAAGCGATCAGTATCCCCTATCAACCACGATATTCCGTTAGCAGTTTACGCTTGAATATTGATGCAACATTAGCAGGTGCGGGGATCTGTATGATGCCGAGAGCCGCCTTTGAAAAGCCTGCCGAAAGAAAAAAGTTAGTCGAGGTATTGCCAGACGTTGAATGCCCTACAGGTAAAGCATTCTTGGTGTGGGCAGACAGAAAACTGATAGCGACCAGAGTGGTAGCTTTTAGAGATATGATTTTTGAACGCTTTGGTCAATCGGCAGAGTTCTTAGCTTCGATAAACTCAGAACGAGATTAATCGTCACCAGAAAGAAAAAACGCCAGACTAGACGAACTAATCTGGCGCTTGTATTGTTAGTGATTACTTTTTACGAAAATATAGGAATGTATTCAACCACGCTAAACCAAGAATAATCAGTGTCATTACAGGCGGTTTAGACTGAAGTGGCAATACCTCCGCTGGCACACTTGGCAGCAGGTGAACATACACAGCCACAATCATAATTGCTGTCGTTAATAGCGTTGATAACTGCATCGCTTTATCTTTAATCGGCGCAGGTAGAACTTTATTACCAATCATCACTACAAGCAGCAGTAGACCTGCAAAAATCTCACCTAATTGCCCCGCCCAGCGAGACAAAGTTGGGAAAGGCAGTTCGCTCAGTGCAATTTGTTTTGCAAACATCGTCGTGAACGGGTCAAAGAATTTTACTGTTCCCGCCATCACCATAAAGGCACCAAGAAGACCCGTTAGTATCTTTTGAATTTTTGTGCCTACGCTGTCAGTTTTGTCATAACTACGAACCAAAAAAACACCCGTAACGAGTAGCATCGTGCCTATAAGAGATAACTCAAGAATTAGTTGTGATGTGCTCATTTCAAACCTTCATTATGTATTAGCAAGTTGATGGCACTATCCTACGAAACATTCTAAAGTTCAAAAATAGACAAGTTTGATTTTCATCCATGCAAAAATGAAAGATTGGATTATATAGATTTACTTCCTAGAGCGTTTTGGGGCAACAATGAGTTAGGTGGCTAAGCATTTTAACTAAAAAATGCTCAGGCTATATTGTAATGTTCAACCTTTATTGTCCGTAGAAAATAGTGTGAGCGGGAAGTTGACTATTTAGCGACGCATAAAGACATCGGTAACAAATAAAAAGCTAAGCACTTAGTGCTTAGCTTTTTTGTTTATCTACCTGAAAGGGAAGGGCTTAAAGCCTGTTGATTTTGTTAGGGGCTAAAAGCAAAAAGGCAGTGTTTAGGCCAACACCCTAAACACTGCAAAAGAAGGAATGGTCAGTTCCTTGTTGCTACAGGTCTTATTAAGACTCGGTTTCTACAGCTTGGTTTAGCGGTGGCTTTTTATTGCTAGTGTTTGCTTTTATCAGCAATACGCCAACGCCGAGGATAATCGCACCACAAAGGATAAACACAAAGCGGTCACCAAGGCTGTTTGGTAATACTACTAACAACATTACAAAGGCACCGGCTGCTGCAATAAGTTTACCTAGCATGCTGCGTTGTTTGTTATCTAACACTTCTTGCTCAGCTGATTCGTTAACAAGTGGCGTGTGTAAGTTGTTAAAGAACTTATCTACGTCTTTTGAACGCTCTTCACTTAAGCCTTTGTAGAACAGTTGAGACATTACAAAGAAGCCGCCAGTTAAAGTAATGTGACCGATTAGGGCAATTGCTACTTTAAGATCTTTCCACTCACGGTTAGTAAGCTCTTGTTCTAAGCCGAAGAAGTCTTGAATATGTTGTGGGCCAATAACAAAACCAACAATATAAGAAACACAAGCACCTACTAATAGGGTTCCCCAGCCAGCCCAGTCAGGCGTTTTTTTGATAAAGAAGCCTAAGAAAGCAGGGATAGTCATTGGGAAGCCAAGCATGGCACCGGCAAACATCATGGCGTCAAATAAACTTAAGCCTTTTAAGGAGTTAATGAACAAGGCAAAGAGAATAATCAGAATACCAAATACCGTAGAAGTGATTTTAGATACTGCTACTAGTTCTTTTTCTGAAGCTTCTGGGCGTAATACTGGTTCATAGAAGTTTTTAACAAAGATACCAGAGTTACGGTTTAGGCCAGAGTCCATAGAGCTCATGGTGGCGGCAAACATTGCTGCAATTAGCAGACCTACCATACCGGCTGGCATGTATAGCTCAACAAAGGCTAAGTAGGCTGCATCGGCGGCTTTACTGCCCATTTCTGGGTGCATAGCTGCTAAGTCAACGCCTTGGCCTGCTAAGAACCATGGTGGGATAAACCAAATTACTGGACCTAAGGTCATTAAACAACACGCTAGCAATGCGGCTTTTTTAGCATTTTTTGAATCTTTAGCGGCAAGGTAGCGGTAAGAGTTAAGCATGTTATTGGTAATGCTGAACTGCTTAACAAAGATGAAGAATGCCCAAATCGTTAGGATGCTTACGTAGTTAAGATTGTCACCGATGACGAAGTCACGCGGGAACTCATCTAAAATGTTGCCTACGCCGCCGGAGTGGATTATGGCAACAATACAACAGGTTACGGTTACGGCCATAATCACGACCATCTGCATAAAGTCAGATGCGATTACCGCCCAAGAGCCACCTGTTACAGACATAATGAGTACCACTAAACCCGTAAGAACAATGGTCCAGGTCATGTCGAAACCAAAAATACCTGAAGCGATAATAGCCAAACCATTTAGCCAAATACCCGCAGATACCACACTGTTTGGCATACCAGACCAAGTAAATACTTGTTCGTTATATTTACCAAAACGCATGCGGATTGCTTGAATTACCGTTACAACACGAAGTTGACGGAATTTAGGCGCGAAGTAGGCGTAGTTCATAAAGTAACCAAAGGCATTGGCTACGAAGATAATGGCAACGGCTAAGCCATCGGTATAGGCTTTACCAGCTGCACCGGTGAAGGTCCAAGCGCTAAACTGGGTCATAAAGGCGGTTGCACCTACCATCCACCAGAGCATTTTACCGCCCCCACGAAAGTAGTCGCTGGTGTTATTGGTAAATGTTCTAAACATCCAGCCAATGGCGATCAAAAAGCAAAAGTAAATGAGTACAATCAGGACGTTTAAATCCATTTCTGTTATTCCTCTTCCATAGTAGATGGGTTTACCTTAACAAGCACTATGGCATTATTGTATGACATATAGAGCTAACTGCGATTCTGATCTCACTTTTATGTTTAATCCAGTTAAAAACGTTATCTGGATCCCATCAAAATGGTCTCAATTGATAGATGCAATTTTTAGTGTAGCGGCATTTGGTAAACACAATGTAACAAAATGCTATTTTTGAGGCTGCCTATCGGCTCACAATTTGTAATACATTAACTGTGTGAATTTTGACCTGGTGTCGGTGATTGGCGACAGTTTTTTATTGTTTTTTACTTAGGGTGTATTGAAAAAAGTACAGCAATATCAAAACACTATCGTGATTCGTGTAGTGTAATTTTTTAAATCTGTTAACGTAGGCACACATTAGTCGTGCAGCATCGAATATGCTGCACTAAATTAATATGAATGGATGATTTCATAGGATAGTAAAAAGGACACCTATGGCTAACGAATTTGCAATGATTGAAGGCGCTTCGCGTAGTTTACACTTACAAGTAGCAAGGGAGATTGCCAGAAGTATTTTGTCTGGTGCGCTGCCTCAAGACAGTATTATTCCATCAGAGATGGAATTGTGTGAACAATTTGGCGTTAGTAGAACTGCTCTGCGTGAAGCAATTAAGCACCTTAGCTCAAAAGGCTTGCTTGAATCTCGCCCAAAAATTGGCACTCGAGTTAAAAGTCGCGAACACTGGAATATGTTAGATTCTCAACTACTAAGCTGGATGTCTGGTGTGGGTGAAACAAGCGATACCTTGACCGAGTTTCTAGCCTTACGCCGCGCTATAGAACCAGAAGCAGCCGCTTTAGCCGCTATTAATGCCAGTGCAGAACAACGCATGAAATTGTCTGAGTATTACCAGCGTATGGTTGAGATCGCCAAGAGTGAAGACCAAAGCGATTGGGTAGAAACTGATTTACAATTTCACCGCACGGTATATTTAGCCACGGGAAACAGTTTTTATATTCCTTTTGCTAATGTATTGCAGGTAATGTTCATTGGATTTTTCCAGCATTCTTCTAAAGAAGGTGGAACCTGTATGTCAGAACATACTGCTATTTACCAAGCAATTATGGCTGGCGATCCCGATAAAGCTCGTGATGCGAATGTGGCATTGCTTAATAACAGCAACCACCGTCTGCCAGAAGTAAAAGTGTAAAAAACCTCGCAAGGCGAGGTTTTTTTATGGTCGTCATCCATTTCATGTATTACAAAAGAAATGTTTTTTAGTTTAGATTAGAGTCGAATGTCTAATCAGCCGCTTGTTTGTTCTTTAATCCACCTCGTCTATTTCCCCCCTTTTTTATGATTTGTTATTCGCAGCTTTTACTGGCTATTTATCTGCTATTTGCTTGCTTAATTTGTAACCTAATGTAAGCCACTGAATCAATTGTGTATTTTCATGGGTTAGTTAATTCTATTCACCTAGCTTCGAGGCTTTTGTAGTATTTTATCTGTGTCTCGATCTAAGTCTTTTTGCTTAGGTAACTTACCTAGCGTTCCAGTGTGTAACTCTGTTACCACGGCTAACTTAGGTAACTTGTCGTTATTCAAGGCGGCATAGCGCTGCACAAACGATAAGAGGTGAAGAGATGAATCAACTATTTAATTTAGACGGTAAAGTGGCGGTAATTACCGGCGGCACTTCTGGTATTGGTGCAGCAGCAGCCGAGCGTATGGCAAAAGCTGGCGCAACAGTGGTAATCGCTGGGCGAAAGAATGCTATTGAGTTTGCCGAGCACATTGGCGGTATTTTTGTAAAAACCGATGTGTCAGACGAAAACTCGGTTCGCAACCTTATGGCCGTAGCCAACGACCTATGCGGAAAAATCGACATTGTAGTCAACTGCGCTGGAGTTAATCGCGGTTACAACACGTTGCTTGAATCTGAAAAAGAAGATTTTGATTTCAATTTTAATGTGAACACCATGGGTGTGGTTTATGGCATTAAACACGCCACACAGTATATGACCCAAGGCGGTAGCATAGTGAATGTTGCCTCTGCCGCGGGTGTACAGGGTGTGCCTTACTTAGCGCCTTATGTAAGCTCTAAATGGGCGGTATTGGGGATTACTAAAACCGCTGCCTTAGAGTTAGGTGAGCAAAATATTCGAGTGAATGCCATTTGTCCAACATCTGTGGATACACCAATGGCACGAGCCGAAGGTGGTGAGCCTCAATTGCGTATGGAGCATAAAGCAGTGCCGCTTGGTCGCATTGCCGAGCCCGAAGAAGTGGCAGCTATTATTCACTTTCTAGCTGCGCCAGATTGTGCTTTTGTTAATGGACAAACGATTGGTGTAGATGGCGGCTTTACTGCGGGTATGAGTATTAATGCCTACAATAGCTTAGCTGCGGAGTAGTTATTTGGCCAAGCTGCGCTGCGCTGAGCTAAGACTCTGCCCAGTGATTCGAGCTATCAAGTTACATAAACCACTAAGTGTTCGGTGAGCAATAATTTCTGCCTTTTATTGTTTTGATTGCTTAGTTTGGCTACTTGCCACCGGTAATACAGCGTATTACCGGTTTTTTTGTTTACGCAGCGGTGTTGCTTGTGCCGCCGTTGTCGGTAAATGTGGCTTTAGCTGCCAGTATTCGAGTGACCGTTGTTACGCTGCACAATGCGGCAAAGATAAGTGCTAACATAGCGAAGTGCTGTGGGAACAAACAAAATAGTACAAAGGTGGCGATGGTTTCGGTGCCCTCGGTTAAGCCACCTAAATAATACAAAGACTTATGTGGGTAAACTGTATTATCAATGTTGCGTTTAGCGGCCATAATCGCAAAGGTTAGAAAACTTGAACCGGTGCCCATAAAGGTCCAAATAAGTACGTTTGCCG
Organism: Agarivorans aestuarii; assembly: GCF_019670125.1. Taxonomy (NCBI): domain Bacteria; kingdom Pseudomonadati; phylum Pseudomonadota; class Gammaproteobacteria; order Alteromonadales; family Alteromonadaceae; genus Agarivorans; species Agarivorans aestuarii. The sequence continues at coordinate 2,577,602 of NZ_AP023033.1, read as the reverse complement.
CTACCGCGTTTTGTTCAGGCGAGGCAAGGGCGAAACCTAATACAACGCCAGAGTAAAAAATAAAATCGCAAACTATATCTAGGTAGCCACCAAAATCACTACAACCTTGTCTTCGAGCTAGTGCGCCATCTAAACCATCAAAAGTTCGATTAAGTAAAATAAGTACTAAGGCGATAGTGTATTGCTGAAAAGCTAAAAAAGGGATGGCACTTAGGCCTATGAAAAACCCGATAAGAGTGACTTGGTTGGCACTTAAACCGGCGTTGTCGAGCTGTTTTGCGCTGTAATCTAAGGGCGCTTTTATAATTTTTATGGCGTAGCGGTCTAACATTGTTGTCCTATTTACTTACTGTTATGTATTTATCGCATTGCTTAACGAAAATCTCGTGAACGTACCGATAAATCGGCGAGTAACCACGAACAGTCTTCTAGCTTCCCTGCAATAATATGTATTACTTCATCGCAGCGCTCTAATCGTCCGTGAACCTTAAGAAGACGAGACGAAATAAGGGCTTGGCGCTGCGCTTTAGCTGTTGCTGACCAGACTATCACATTGCTGTTGCCGGTTTCATCTTCTAGGGTAAGGAAGGTGACATCGGCCGAAGAACCCGGTCGTTGCCGACCAACTACTAAACCTGCCACCTTTACTAACTGACCGTGTTTGCACTGATGCAATTGCGCCTGCGAGTAACAATTTTTTAGTGCCTGGTGTTCACGCAATAAGTGCAGAGGGTGACGGCGTAAACTTACTCGTGTAGCTAGGTAGTCTTGGCGAATGTCTTCAACCTCGCTAGGTGCACTTAAGTTGACCGCTGCTTCTTCTGGCATATCAAACAGAGGTAAGGGGGCTTCGGTGCCACTCATCTGCCAGCGAGTTTGGTGGCGATGCCCGGCTAAACAAGCAAAGGCGTCGGCAGTGGCCAGTGATTCTAAACTGGTTTTATCGAGCTGTTGGGTGAGTTCACTAAGCTGGCTAAAACCCTGCTTGGGGCGACCAGCTAGCAAGCGAGTAAATTTTTGTTTGTTTAAACCTTTTACTTGCTTTAAACCCAGCCTAATCGCGCCTTTAGGAGCTTGGCTGTAGTCAAGGCTATGTTCCCAATCGCTTTGGTTGATGTCGATGGGAAGAATGTTCACCCCGTGGCGCTGTATGTCTTGAATGAGTTGGCTGGGGCTGTAAAAACCCATTGGCTGGCTATTGAGCAGGGCGCAGCAAAATGCCGCTGGCTCATGACATTTAAGCCAAGAGGAAATGTACACTAACAAGGCAAAACTGGCCGAGTGAGACTCGGGAAAACCGTACTCGCCAAAGCCTTGAATTTGCGAGAATAAGCGCTCGGCAAATTCGCTAGGATAACCTCGTTGTTGCATGCCGTTAATTAGCTTGTCGCGAAAGTAGGCTAGTTTGCCGCGCTTCCAGGTGGCCATCGCGCGGCGCAGTTGATCGGCTTCTCCGCCGCTAAAACCCGCTGCTACCATGGCCAGCTTAATTACTTGTTCTTGAAAAATCGGTACCCCAAGGGTGCGCGCGAGTACGGCTTCTACTTCTGGGCTAGGGTAGTCTACTGGCTCTTCGCCATTACGCCGGCGTAAATATGGGTGCACCATATCGCCTTGAATTGGCCCCGGGCGTACAATCGCCACTTCTATCACTAAATCATAGTAGTTGCGCGGTTTTAGTCGCGGTAACATGCTCATTTGCGCGCGCGACTCAACCTGAAAAATGCCTACGCTGTCACCTTGGCATAACATGTCATAAGTGGCGCTATCATCCTGTGGAATATCGCTAAGGCTTATAGTGCGTTGTTCTCGCTGGCTTAAGCTGCTTAAGCAGCGGCGAATGGCACTTAACATGCCTAAGGCTAGTACATCCACTTTCATTAAATGCAGTGCTTCTAAATCATCTTTATCCCACTGAATGATGGTGCGATCGGCCATGGCGGCATTTTCTATCGGTACTAAATCACAGAGTTTGTCTTGAGCAATCACAAAACCACCTACATGTTGCGATAAGTGGCGGGGAAAGCCTCGTAGCTGCTCAACTAATTGGGCAAAGCTATGGGCTTTGGCTTCTGGCAATAAGCCAGCTTGAACAATTTTGTGGCTGGTTGAACTGCTGCCATCGCGCCAATCAATATTATGATTAAGACCATGCAGAATATGCGCGGGAATGGCTAAGGCTTTACCTATTTCGTTAATGGCACTTCGGGTGCGATAGGTAACAATGCTAGCGGCTAAGGCTGCTCGATCTCGGCCATATTTTTGATAGATATATTGAATCACTTCTTCGCGACGCTGGTGTTCAAAGTCAACATCAATATCCGGCGGCTCATTGCGTTCTTTAGAGATGAAACGCTCAAACAACAAGCCCACTTGAGTGGGGTTTACCTCGGTAATATTTAAGCAATAACACACCACTGAATTGGCCGCCGAGCCGCGGCCTTGGCAGAGGATTTTTTGCTGGCGGGCGTAAGCCACAATATCGTAAATAGTAAGAAAATAGTGTTCGTAGTTAAGTTCGCTAATCAGCCTTAATTCGTGCTCTATTTGCTGGCGTAAGGTGGGCGTGAATTGTTCACCAAAGCGCTGCTGTATGCCAGCTTCAACCAATTCTCGTAAGTATTGCTGGCCTGTGTAACCAGGCGGTACATTGTCTTTGGGATATTGATAGCGGATCTCGTTAAGGCTAAAACTGCATTGGGCAGCAAGCTCACAGCTAAGGGCGATCTCCTGACTAAAATAACGCTGTTGCAAATGTGGCCACTGTAATAGGCGACGTTCGGCATTACTGCTTAATAAAAAACCCGCTTGCTGCACAGTGCTGTGTTGGCGAATGGCATCAAGAATGTCGGCTAAGCGCTTTCTATTAGCCAAGTGCATGCGTGGATTAATCGCGGCCACGCAGGCTATATCTTGTTGTTTAGCCAGTTGCCGGTAGGCATTTAATATCTTAGCTGGCTGGGACAAATCGTTGTGCAGTAGTAGATACAAAGGTTGGGGGAGTTGTTGCTGTAGCTGCTTAAGCTGTTTGGTAGTTAAGGTAGGGCTTGCTTTAACCAAGACTAAACATTGATCAAGCTGCTGATCGAACTGCTCTAGCTTTACTTTATAGCTGCCTTTTTTACTGTATTTTCTGGCTTGAGTAATAAAGCGACACAGCTGCTGATAGCCTTTGAGGTTTTTAGCTAACAGTACTATTTGGCATTGTTCTTCGGTGGTAAATTGGCTACCCACAATAAGCTTAATGGCTAATGGTTCGGCGGCTTGATGAGCTCGAACAACTCCACTTAATGAGCATTCATCAGCAATGGCAATGGCTTGATAGCCGTAACGCTGCGCTTGCTCTACCAATTCTTCAGGATGAGAAGCACCGTATAGAAAGCTAAAATTGCTTTGAGCATTAAGTTCAGCAAAGGGAGTGTTATTCATTAGGCAAACCAGCCGTGTAAGTACCACTGACGATTCTCTTGGCATACCCATGCCAAACCCTGATCAGGGCTTTGTGCCATGTAGTAATCACGATTAACGCTTTGTTCATCCCACCAACCGCTGGCAATGCGCTCTGGCTCAGAGAGTATGGTGTAATGCTGAATATTAATCGGCTTTAATTGTGGTAGTAGCCAACAAGGGCGAGCAAATTTTTTAGGGTAGCTAAGCGCTTCGTGTTGCGATAAAGGCTGGTATTGGCTGGCGTATTCGGGGCGAAAATCAGCTTGGCAGCTTAAGCGGCTAATAGCATGTTCGCCTAAACGTACGCTTAGTTGATCAAATAATAAATTGTCGCAAGCCGATTGCTGTGGCTCGAAGAGACCGGAGACTTCATGGCCAAGCGGATACAGGGCCTGACACTCTAAATTAAATTCAATCACCGCTGCGCTCAAACGAATCGATTCTAGCTTTAAACGAAATAAAGCCAACCAATCGTGACTGGTTTGTAATAAGCGGGCACTTTTTACGGTGATGATCTCACTGGGTTTATGGCGAAAATTTAGTGTAAGCACCAAGATATTGCTGCAAAACTGACGTTGCCTAAGCCATTGCTGTAGATGCTGACAAGCCTGTTTTAGTGAAAACATTAAGCCCTGAATAGTGTGTGTCTCGGCTAATAGCGGAAAACTTTGTTGATAGCGTGCTTGGGGCTTAATAAAAGTGAGTGGAGTACTTTGTTGCCCATTAGCCTGATCAAGTAAATTTAAACTGTCTTCTCCCAAGCGCTTGCGCAGCTCTGGCCGCGGCAGGCTACTAAGCTGCTTAAGGGTGTATAAACCCATAGCTTGCAGGCTAGTTACTAAAGAGGAAGGTAGATCGCTAGCGCTAAGTGGTAAGTCGGCGAGATGCTTAAGGCCAGAGTTTACTTGTTTAATATCTTGAGAGCGGGCTAACCAGCGCGCGGCCATAGCACTGGGGGCGTGAGCAATACGAAAGCTCAGCTGCTGGTGTTGGTAGTGTGTTACTAGCTTGGTGACATGTTGTTCTGGCTTAGGGTAAATATTACGCATACCGACACCGCTAATATACAGCCCGTTATCTGGATGTACTGCAACTTGCGCCGAGTAGTGCAAAGCTTGCTGGGCTAAGGCGTCAAAGTAGGCATCACAAGATAAATCACTTTGTTGATATAAACAGAGCTGTGGTGCTAATTGGTAAGCGGTATTAAGCGAGCAACCTAAATAAACCCCTAAGTGATGTGCTACTTGGTTAAGTTGAATGATTTGCTTGTTGTGATGGATCGCTAAAGCTTGTTGGCTTGGGTGATCGCGTTGCAATAAATCCAACGCGAGCTGAGGGAAATCAAGGTAAATCCAATACATGTTGTACTTGTGTAAAAAGCATCGGCGTTAATTAAGCCGTGGAATGTGTTGCTCATACAGTGGAGCTCCACCACGGCGCTTTAGCAGATGGTAGTTAATTTGGTCTGGTGACTTACTAGGGTGTAAGGCCATTCGTACACTGGCGCTAGAGCTTTGTTGTTGTTGCTGTAGCGGTCTAAACAGGTAACTTAAGCAATCGCCTTGTTCAGCGGCTAATTGCAAGCGGCGACTCGCTTTTAAATCTAAGCCATTTAACCAGCCTAATACTGCGCTACAAGAACCACTTTTAAGCGCTTGCTCAATGGTCCACAGTGCATCACTACATTGCTCAGGCCTAATCACGATTACCTTACTAATGTCTACGCCATGCTGCTGTAATGCTGGAGCATTGGGCATAAAAGGCGGAGCCACCCAAATAATCCAACGCGATTGTTGGCTAAGCTTAGCCAGGGCGGGCAACAACAATTGCAGCTCTCCAATACCATGCTGTTCGTAAAGCACTTCGGTGATCCCACCTTGTGGCCAACCATGGTTAGGTAGTTGCTGGTCGAGTTGCTCAAAGCCACTTGCATGAACGTCAAGATGACTGTGTTGCCATTGGCTGCCTTGCCATACCTTGTTGCTTTGTAGCAGTTGTTCAATTTGTTGTGCCATTGTTCGCTCCATGCTTTAAGTCAATGTCGATGTTTAACTGTGTATTTATACAGTGTATGCATATACAGTATTACCTGTTCAATAATTTTGCAAATGTTTTTTTGCTTTATATGTATGACAATTAGCTTGAAGCGCTAGTAATTTTTCGTAAATACTTGCAAAATAACATTGAAGACTGAAAAGGTTTTCATAGGAAGCGTGCTAATGAATAGGGATTAAAATGATAACTCTTGGTGAATACATAATAGAAAAACAACACCAGTTTCCCGACGCCACAGGGGAGCTTACTCAGCTATTAGGGGCTATTCGTTTAGCCGCTAAAGTGGTTAACCGTGAGATCAACAAAGCAGGGCTAGTTGATATTATCGGTGCTACTGGCGTAGAAAATGTGCAAGGAGAAGTGCAACAAAAGCTAGATTTATATGCGAACGAAAAGTTTAAAGCCGCGCTTGAAGCGCGCGGTGAGGTGTGTGGTGTAGCCTCGGAAGAAGAAGATGAGTTTGTGAGTTTTGACAGTGCTCGCTCCATCGACAGTAAATATGTGGTGTTAATGGACCCTTTAGATGGTTCATCAAACATTGATGTGAATGTGTCGGTGGGAACCATTTTCTCCATTTACAAACGTATTAGTCCTTGTGGTACCCCTGCGGTATTAGAAGACTTTTTGCAGCCTGGTTATCGCCAAGTGGCAGCAGGATACGTGGTATATGGATCGTCAACCATGTTGGTGTATACCACGGGGCATGGCGTACATGGTTTTACCTGTGATCCATCTTTGGGGGTGTTTTATCTCTCGCACGAGAATATGACGATTCCTGATGACGGGGTAATTTATTCGATTAACGAAGGTAATTACCTTAAGTTTCCAACTGGGGTGAAAAAGTACTTAAAGTACTGCCAAGAAATTGAGCCGGAAACTAATCGACCTTACACCTCTCGTTATATTGGCTCGTTAGTATCAGATTTCCACCGGAATCTGCTTAAAGGCGGTATCTATATTTACCCTTCAACCGCCTCTGCACCTAAAGGTAAGTTACGTTTGCTGTATGAATGTAACCCTATGGCCTTTTTAATTGAACAGGCCGGTGGTAAAGCGAGTGACGGATTTACCCGTATTATGGATATTGAACCAGAAGAGCTGCATCAGCGGATCCCCTTCTTCTGTGGCAGTACCCATATGGTAGAAACCGTTGAAGGCATGATGCGCGAGTACTCCTCGAACGAGCGCAGCGACTAAGGCTTAGTCACTTTGTTTGCCCTGACGAGCCAGTCGTTAGGGCAAACAAATATGCGCTGTTCGGGTTGCTTAGCTTGCTGTGGTAAATACAACTGCAGGGGGCCTCTTGCTAAGTCTAATAACTTATCGGCCTTTTCTAGGGCGTGGCCTTTAGGGTTTATCCATTGTTGCTTGGTGAGCTCAAACCAGCCGTGAGTTTGCATATTTTGCCATTGTTGTAGCGTATACCAATGGCAATGCTGGGGAGTAGAATGGCTAGCACTACCTAGTTGAAACAAATACCCTGGCAGCAAAATCCGTTGTTTAAATGAATAGCCTAGGTAGTCTTTGGCTAAAGCTTGGATCTGTGGATGGCGACCTAAAGGGATTTGCTTAAGCAGCAGCTTACAGAGTTTGTTACTGAGCCGGTCTTGCTGATTTGGGCCTAGATAGTCATAGATACTGGGGCTGGCGCAGCGGGCTAAGTAAAACTTTATTGCTAGCTCCCAATGCTCTAACTGTTGCTGCTGATGGTTCACCAGTAAAAAGTCGATAGCACCTTGGGTACGACCATCTTGTTGTACCGCCACATTATCTGCCAGTAATTGCCAATCTGGATGAGCCTTAATTAAGGCTCGCCATAATTGCTCAAAATACAAACCCAGCCGCGAGTGCGCCTGTGACTCTGGAATTTGGCCAAGTTGAGAATGAAGCACTGTGTACCAAGACTCTTGCCAAGCCTGATTAATAGCAAAGGGTAGGGCATGGGGCAATAAGGCTGGAGCATTTAGGCACCAATTCAAATCATTCTGCCAAGCTTGCCTATTCACAAATGTTATCCTTTTGTTATTAATTTACACTTATTTAAAGGTTATGCTTTTTATTTCGACTATTTTACCGGTTTTTGTAGTTTTATTACCAAATGTTGGCTACTATTTGGTGGTCTAACCAGTTGAGGTGTTCGAAATGAGTAAGCAATTTTCTACCAGCATTATCATCGTTCGTCGTATCGCACTATTTTTAGTGGGTTTGGTTTCTTTCCCTTTTGTTGCCCTTGCTGGCCTAAGAGCGCCTTTCTATAGCGCGTTACACCGCCAGTGGATTAAGCGCAATGATCGTCCAAGTTGGATGCAGCAAGCTGACAAAATTAACCAGTTTGTTTTGTTCTAATCTATAAGGCTTGTTTAAAGCTGGGTCTGCTACTTACAATGTGCCAAACCATTGTGAGTTAATGTAATGAAAAATACCCGATTAGAAAACATATTAAACCAGCACTTAGAAAGCTTTAAGTTTAAAGACTACTGTCCCAATGGCTTACAAGTAGAAGGTCGCGCAGAGGTTAAGCGAGTTGTTACTGGTGTTACTGCTTGCCAAGCTTTAATTGACCAAGCCATTGAGCATAAAGCCGACGCTATCTTGGTTCATCACGGCTTTTTTTGGAAAAACGAAGCTGCAGTGGTTACCGGTATGAAGCGTCGTCGCCTGCAAGCCTTGTTAAACCACGATATTAACCTTTATGGCTACCACTTACCCTTAGATGTACACCCTGAGCTTGGCAATAATGCACAGCTTGCTAAGCGCCTTGGCATTACTTTAAAGCGCGGTCTGGAAGCGTGGGATCCGCGCAGCGTAGCAATGGTAGGTAAATTAGAAGAGCCTATTTCGGGTGAAGAGTTTGCTCTACGCATAGAGCAAGTATTGCAGCGCAAACCTTTGCACATTGCCAATGGGCACAATATTCAAAAAGTGGGTATTTGCACTGGTGGTGGTCAATCCTATCTTGGTTTAGCAGCTGAGCAGGGCTTAGATGCATTTATTAGTGGCGAAATCTCTGAGAACACCGTACACACTGCGCGTGAGATGGGCATTGATTACTTTGCCGCTGGCCACCACGCTACCGAACGTTACGGCGCGCAGGCACTAGGAGAGTGGTTGGCTGAAACCCACGACCTAGATGTTACCTTTATTGATGTAGATAATCCGGTATAAGCTTAAAAAAGGTATTGCGAATGATAATGGTTCGCAATATAATTGCTTTATTGTGATTGATGAGGTGAAGCAATGTTTGTATGTTTATGCCACGGCATTACTGATAAGCAAATTAAAGAAGCAGTGCAGCAAGGCTGTGAAAACTTAGCCGATGTACGTAAAAAAAATGGCGTTGCTTCTGAATGTGGAAAATGTGCCAGAATGGCAAAGACCATCATTGATAAAGAATTATCTATTACACCTAAGTACTACGAAGTAGCCTAAGCGCAGGCTACTTACTCCGCTTCATCTCGGTGAATCAATAAATCAAAGCCCTTATCCCGCCAATATTGAATAAGTTCTGGCTGAACACCTAGTATTGCCAACCCCACCTGTTGTTCCTGACAGCGTTGTTTTACCGCTTGCCAAAATCCACGATTGTCATTATTCACATTGAGTAAGATCCACATATCCAAAGAAATCACCAATACGTCAATTAAGTCCAATACAGTAGGATGGTTTTTAAGTTGGGCGACTAGATTAGGTTGCCAAGCTAGCTGCACGTTTTGTTGTTTAATACGTACTAAGCTAGTGAGGTTTTCCATGGGTAGTTCTGGACTAAACACCAACATCATTTCCGAGTAATGATCGGCTATTTGAGTAAGCGACAAACTCTGTTTGCTAAGCTCTTGCTTGAAGTGGTGCCAATACACTGCATTAACCGGGGCGTTAAATTGTTGGTCTTGTTCAATGCTTGTTGGCCAATCCCAATAACCTATTAGGCTATTGTCAGTAGTGGCATGAATCAGGTATTGGCTATGTTTAGTGGCATCACTCTGCTGATTAAGCTTGTGTCGGTATAAGCGAAAAAACTGACGGCTTAAGTAGGCAAGTTGCGGTTTGAATTGCTCGATAGAGACTGAAGTATATAGGTTTAACCCATAATGCTTTGCCAGCAAAATAATGCTGTTTTTTAGCTTGGATTGTTCTTGAAAAACCAGAATTAAGCCTGGTCGATGCAAAATAGCAGCAAGGCGTTCTAGGGCATCAATTATATGTGGGTCATCGTCGAAGACCACTAGCATTACTAAGTTTGCTTGCTGGAGGTGCTGGGTCACATTTTGCTGCTGTGGTTGCCAGTGCTCACAAAAGCTAAAGCCAAATTTATGCATCTGTAGTTGCAGTTGCTCGCCTGGCCGGGGGTTATATAAGTAGACGTATTTGCTGCCAGCCCACTGTTGGTATTGCCGGTTGATGGTGTCGCCCCAATGAGCGAACTGTTCGTCTAATTCCTGCTGGCCATAGCAGTAGATGAAGTCGGGTAAATCAAATGCCATGTTGGGCATTTCACCTACCAAAAATACCGAAATTTGAGACTGTTCTTCTAGCAAATCGGCTAACAGCGCTAACTCTTGGCTATTGAGTTTGGCGCAGTTTAAAACAATCGCATCAAATTCATTAGATTGCTGAAGCTGTAATTGCAGCTCATCGACTTGCTGAGTCACAATATGCTCTATGGGATGGCTGCTGTGGCTAGGCGCTTGCTGAAACCACAGAACACGTAGCAATTTAGAGGAAGTCGGGGCCGCACTGGGCGCTAATAATAGCGCCAGTTCTTCGTCATTTAGCGAAAACGACCCCGCTGTCATTATTAGTAAATTACCTTAACCTTGGAAGCAACTTGCTTGGCATTGCTAACGGCTTGATCAATGGATTCGCTGCGATTTAAGGCTACCCCTAAACGGCGCTGCCCATTAATGTCAGGTTTAGAGAATAAACGCAGTTGGCTATCGTTAGCATCTAGTGCTTCGGCTAAGCCGCTAAAGCGAATGTCTTTTGACTGTCCGTCGCCCATGATCACAGCAGAGGCACTCGCACCAAATTGATGGATCTGTTTGATGGGTAAACCTAGAATAGCTTTAGCATGTAAGGCAAACTCCGAGTGATCTTGAGAAATCAAAGTTACCATACCGGTATCGTGAGGGCGTGGAGAGACTTCACTAAAGTAAACCTCATCGCCTTTAATAAACAGCTCTACACCAAATAGACCGTAACCACCTAACTCACTAACGATTTTCTTAGCGATATCTTGTGACTTAGCTAAGGCAAGCTGTGACATGGCTTGTGGTTGCCAAGATTCACGATAATCACCATCTTCTTGTCTATGACCAATCGGCGCACAAAAGTGAATGCCATCGATGGCGCTAACGGTAAGCAAAGTGATTTCGTAATCAAAATCAACAAAACCTTCAACAATAATGCGCCCAGCGCCGGTACGCCCGCCTTCTTGTGAGTAGTCCCATGCAGCGGTCACTTGATCGCTATTGCGCAGTGTTGATTGCCCTTTGCCCGAAGAACTCATTACCGGTTTAAGTACACAAGGCAAACCTACATTGGCAACGGCTTGTTGGCACTCTTCGAAACTATCGGCAAATTGATAAGCAGAGGTTGGCAGGCCTAGCGTCTCGGCAGCTAAGCGGCGAATACCTTCACGGTTCATGGTGAGTTGAGTGGCGCGAGCGGTAGGTGTTACCGCAAAGCCTTGCTGTTCCAGCTCAACTAAGGTGTCGGTGGCAATGGCTTCAATTTCAGGAACAATATGCTGGGGTTTTTCTTTAAGAATTAAGGCCTTTAGTGCCTCGCCATCTAGCATATCTATAACATAACTGCGATGCGCTACATGCATCGCTGGAGCGTTGGGGTAGCGGTCTACCGCAATAATTTCAACCCCAAAACGTTGTAATTCAATGGCAACTTCTTTGCCAAGTTCGCCTGCTCCGAGCAATAACACTTTAGTTCCAGAAACGCTTAGCGCAGTTCCTAACATTTAAATACTCCTACGTTGAAGGATAGTAATGATGGACCATTGGTTTTTGAGAATGTTCCGCGAAATTTTGTAATTCTTGCTTAAAGCTGAATCGATTGTCCTTATGTTCCCATAATTCGAAACGTTCAACATTGTTTAAGCTCAGATGATTTAGCGTTAATTGAGATAATAAAGTGAGAAGCGGCGAGAGAGAAGGATTAAAAGCCACGTTTTCTAGATAACAGCTCCAAGCGATTATTTTGTCGCCTTGGTAGGCAAACATTGCGCTTTGAACTTGGCTATAGGGGGCATAACTGGCTTTGGCAAAATCAGGCGCTTGGCTAGCGGCATCAAGTTTAAGTTTGGCTAATGGCGCTTTAACACCAAGGTCATTGGGGCCAAAAGATTGCGGCAGCAATTGGGGGAAGTCGTAGCTTTGTTGGTTAAAGCGCACTTTTAGCTGATTTGCGTTAGCTAACTCATTAATAAACTGGCGGCAATAACCACAAGGCGCTGCGTTGATGACCAAATCTGTTAGTTCGTCTGCTTGGTGGCTAAGCGCGTTGAATATGGCACTTTGCTCAGCATGTAAACTGCCGGTAAGCGGGCCATACTCTAATTCATAGTTAGCGCCTAAAAACAGCTGTTGTTGTTTATCAATGGCGATAGCACCCACATTAAAATCAGACTTTGGGGCAAAAGAAAAACTTGCGGCTAATGGCAGCATGCGCTCTGCAAGTTCAATGGTATTACAGTTTAAGCTGTTACACAGTGCTTTGGTTTGCTGGCTATTAAGCATATTGGGGATTTGCTTGCTGGCTAACACAGTTTGTAGGGCAGTAATTAGCGGTAGGTCTGCTTGGGTATTTTCTGACATTTCATCCTTCCCTTTATTTTGTCGAACCTAGCAACAAATGTTGATTACTTTGCTAAGACTTCGATTATAATCCGCCTAATTGTTGTTTAGTTAAAATATATCTTTGTTTTAGCGGTTTCTGTGTAGCCTGTAATCTATTGTAACTAAAGGTGTTGATAAGTGTTTTCTAAGCTTGATTCTGTTCTTCAGTTGGTTCGACAATGGCAGCTAAGCTCGCCACAAGACCAAGGTTTGTATACGCCACAATGGAGTGGGGCGGAATGTGTAGTTAGGGTGGATAATTTGTCTGCTCATAGTATCAGCTTAGGACAAATTGATTTGTTCGACGGCCAGCTTCCTAAAGGCGCTAAATTTCACGGTGAAGGCTTTCAGATGTTAGCGCAGAATTACGGCTCTGCGGATAATATTACTGCCATTGGCCGCTGCCCGGATGCTGGAGAATATCGACTCAGCGAAGATGCCGATCATTTCACTGCGTACAATCAATTACTTATTGAAAGTGAAGGGCATTACACCTTACTCGGCTTTAGTTCCAGCCACCGCTTTAGTGGCTATTTTAAGGTTTATCCAAGTGGCCGTTTAGTCATTGGTATTGATAGTGATACCTTGGCAATTCCTGCTCGCCATTATCTAGTGAGTGAAAGCTTGTTTGTTGCTTGTGGAGAAAGCCGAGAAGCAGTACTTGAGCAATTTGCCAAGGCGATTGAGCAACATCACCCCCGGCTTAATTGGCCTAGTAAACCTAATGGCTGGTGCTCGTGGTATCACTATTATGCTGATGTATCCGCAGAGGATATTGAGGAAAATCTTCAACAGCTTATTAGCCCACATGACCATTTGGATTACTTGTTGATTGATGATGGCTACCAAGAGTTTATGGGGGATTGGTTATATCCGTCTGATCGTTTTAGTGGTGGCGTAGAAAGTTTATGCAAACGAATTAGAGAGCAGGGGAAAGAGCCCGCTATTTGGGTTGCTCCGTTTATTGCCCAAGCAGAGTCTCGCTTGTTTCAACAGCATCCCGATTGGTTTGTGAAAGGCCAAGACGGTCAGCCTTTGGCAGCTGAAGAAGTGACTTATGGAGGTTGGCGCTGTACGCCTTGGTATGTACTAGATACTACTCAAGAGCAAGTAAACCAGTATCTGCACCAGGTGTTTAGCCATATGTATCACCACTGGGGAGTGAAGTACTTTAAGCTAGATGCGATTTACTGGGGAACCCTAGCTAAAGGTTACCGAGCCGACCAAAATAAAACCCGTATCGAAGCATATCGAATGGGCATGGAAGCTATCAATAATGCCTGTAATGGCGATGCTTATATACTCGGCTGTAACGCACCTATGTGGCCCTCTTTAGGTTTGGTTCATGGGATGCGTATTGCTGACGATGTAGAACGGAATATTGGTCGATTCAAACAAATTGCTAAAGAAACCTTTTTCCGTAACTGGCAAGACATGCGTTTGTGGCACAACGATCCAGATTGCGTCACATTGAACAACATTGATAATCAACAAACCAACGAGGCTGCCTACAATTGGCACCGTGTGAGTTTATTAGCGAGTAGTGGCTTGGTGTTCTCTGGCGATCGCTTAATTGAGCTCGATGCTGCACAGGCAGAGGTACTCAATGTGCTGCAGAAAAACCAAGCTGACGCCGCCCGTTTTGCTGATTTTGGTTTACAGCATGCCAAGCAATACCAAGATGATCTGCTAATCCGCCAATATTGGTTTAACTGGGATGAGCACAATAGCTTGGAGATAACGCTAAACGTAGATGCGCAGTGGCAGGTGTTATGGGCTGACAGTCAGTTTACTAGTGAATTCACGGCTAATGGCTTAACTATTTGTTTAGCGCCAAATAGTGCAGTGGTATTTGAAAAGAAAGCTTAGATGGAGTGGTGGGTTTAGTATTTAAATTCTAGGCCCACTGAAAAATTACTGTCTCCATAACCGGGAATGTCATGGCTAGAGATAATGGTGCGCATCGACATAGTATCATTGAGCGGAGCAACAAACCCTAAACCTACCGCAATATCCGATTTATCAACTAAGTAAGACATTTGGCGCTGACCAAGGCTATGGTAAATAGAATCTTTATGTATCTGATTATATACCGAATACTTTGGATCGTAGATGTGGCTAAATAATTCTAGTCTAAAGCTGTTGAACGGTGTTTGTACAACCGGTACAGCTACCATGTCATAAAGCTCTGAGTCGGAAAAGTAACTATTAGTTAGGGTGGGTGAGAAGTCGGTATCTTGATAGGTTTTTTCGAAGATTTCGCCTAGCAGGGCAAATTGTTCGGCACTGAGCCTTAACAGTGAAGAGGGGCGGAGGTTTTGCAGCTCGTAGGTAGCGTTACATTTGGGCGCAAAGCACAAGGTCACAGCAACAGCAAAACTTGCTGCAGTAGCTATCGACCATTTGATGTGTTGGCGCATTTCCATTTGTATTACTTTACCTTCCCTAAACACCTTGATTATAACTTAGGCAGCCAAATAAAATAGTCTTTTGCTCACGTTTTAAAGATTTTCTATGTAGTTATAGAGGCTTTTTAGTATATTTATTTTATTAGTATCATTTTGATACTCACTCATCAGCATTTCTAACTCTGGAAACACCAGCGCAACTTGCTCGGTAATTGAGGCTTGTCGATGCGCTTGCCATTGCTGCAATTCGCTTTCATTTAAACACTCGGGGTAATTGCGCGCCTTGTAACGCAGGATTAATTGGTTAAGCCTTGGATCAGCAAATTGAAACTGCTGTTTACTAATCAAGTTAGGATCGCTAGAGCGTAAAACTTGCATGAGGTTTTTATCGGCATTGCCAATAAATCCGTTGTATAAGGCAGTATCGGGGTCACTGTCTTGGTCAAACTCACGCGCTATGGCAAATACTTGCGACAGCTTCTGTTCAACTTCAGCTTTGTTTTTTGCCAGTAAATCTAAACTTTGACGGCACTGAGCTCGGTTTAAACCTAGCTCTTCGGCTCGTTCTGGCGTAAGGGTGCTGGCCGGCGCAAGCACTGGGCACTTATTGCTGTGAATAAGCTTAACGGGAATGGGAAGCTCATCGGTGGCTAATTCACTACGCGCAGTATAGAGGCGCTGATGGATTTGCTCAGCACTAAGTGACAATAAAACACTGGCGTCTTTATTAAGATCTACCACTATCATGGCGTTTTTGTTGATCGGATGCCAAGCAATAGGCAATACCCAAGAGGCACAGCCTTGCGCTGCGCCAAACATTCCCGAGATATGTACCAAAGGTTTGTTGTTGAGTAGATCAAATTGTTGAGCGACCGATTTTTTGTTTCGAAGATTAAGCAAATAGTTAAACAACTTAGGTTGCTTATCTTTAATCAATTTAGCCATAGCGATGGTGGCATATACATCTGATACCGCATCATGCGCATTTGCGTGGCTTAAGCCGTTAGCAGCGGTGAGCAATTCAAGCCTAAAGCTGACTAAACCATCGTCATTGGTGGGCCATTCAATGCCCTCTGGTCTTAGCGCGTAACACGCTCGAACCATGTCGATTAAATCCCAACGAGAGTTGCCATTCTTCCACTCACGCTCATAAGGGTCGAGAAAGTTACGGTATAAGGTATAGCGAGTAACTTCATCATCAAAACGTATGCTGTTATAGCCAACACCACAGGTACCGGGTTGGCTAAATTCATTATTGATTCGTTCAATGAAATCACTTTCAATAAGGCCCTTTTTCATGGCCATTTGCGGGGTAATTCCTGTCACCAAGCAAGCTTGCGGATGTGGTACGTAATCATTAGGTGGCTGACAAAACAGCTCAATGGGCTTTCCTATTGGGTTTAAGTCCCAATCGGTACGTATTGCAGCAAATTGACAAGGGCGGTCTCGCCCAGGGTGTACGCCAAATGTTTCGTAATCATGAAATAAAAAAGTGTTGTCGCTCATCGCAATAATTAGTCTTATTTTCCGCTTGTTCGTTATCCTCTATAACCATACCACATAATGGCTGAACTTCTTGGTAGCTGCAGGCTTAAACGTTTAGTTTACAGCCAGTTGTTATTGCTAGCGGATGCTATTACCTTAATTATGAAGTTGCGAATAAAGTAATAGCGCCTTTCTACAGATACTTATTTTTAGTGCTCGAAAACTTTTCGACTACACTGAGCGTAATGCTTGAGGTAACCACGACTATAAGGACATACAATGAAAACTTGTACTTTACTGGCTGGCCTAGCGCTTTCTTTTAATATTCATGCGGCAATGGTAAGCCAAACCGTGACTCATACCATCGGTGGTAAAAGCTTTGAATCAACCTTGGTATTTGATGATGCCAAGCAGGGGTTACCAGCAGTATTAATGGTGCCTAATTGGATGGGACCTACAGAAGGTTCATTGACCAAAGCGAAAAAAATTGCCGAAATGGGTTATGCGGTAATGATGGCTGACGTGTATGGAAGCGACGTTAGGCCAACCAATGGCGACGAAGCAAAGGTAGCTGCAACAGCCTTGCGTAGTGATCGTCAACTACTGCGTGAAAGAACGAAAGCCGCTTTAGAAGCAATGAAAAGTAGTTTACCTAAATCAGCAGATGCTTCTAAGGTCGCAGCTATCGGCTTTTGTTTTGGCGGTGGTGCGGTATTAGAACTAGCGCGAGCAGGTGAAGAGCTTGGCGCTGTAGTGTCATTTCATGGCAACTTAGATACGCCCAATACAGAAGATGCTAAAAATATCCAAGCACCCATTTTAGTATTACATGGCGCAATAGATCCCTTTGTTCCAGCAGAACAAGTGAGCAATTTTGAAAAAGAAATGAACGCTGCGAATGTAGATTGGCAATTGATTGCTTACGGCGGAGCTGTGCATTCATTTACTAATCCTGCAGCTAAAAGAGCTGGTAAAGCAGAGTACCACCCTAAAGTAGCAGCCCGTTCGTTTGCCGCGATGGATAGCTTTTTTAGCGAATCTTTTTAACTAAAAAGATCTTAAGCGCTTTTTAGATATAGCCATAAGCTTTTCGCAAAAAACGTCTTCACTTAGTGAAGGCGTTTTTGTTTTATCTAGCGTAGTTATAGGTTTGAAACTAATAGAATTTTGGCTTTTAGGGTGAAGAACTGTATTTAGTGAGCATTGCGCATTATAGTTAAATCATTCAACTAAAATGTTTCGTGCTAAATGGATTTCTCAAGGATGGTTTATGTCGGTTGAGCAGTTGCTATGGGTACTATTGGCCTTGATGGGCTTAATAATGCTGTTATTAAATCGACTTCGTAAAGCCAACCTCGAAAGTATGAGCTTATTACTTAGTTCCAAAAAAAGCATTTTAGTTATTGTGGCAATATGTACTGCGGCAGTTGCGGCTATCGCAGCCATTACCGGAGTAGGCTTAAAACAACTTAAACTTCATCAATTCAATCAGCTGGAAGAAGTTATTGGCTCTGTGCTTGACACTGCCGATGCTGGACTTGATGAATGGAAGCAAGGTTGGCAATCAAAAGTTGATGCCATCGCCTTAGACCCAGCCTTTCAACATTTTTCCTATGTACTTATCGAATCTGAACACAGTAAAGCAGGCTTGCTAGCCAACCCTGCGTTAGCAAGTTTGCGCCAATCGGTGGAAAACTACCGAACCGTATTTGATGACTTAGGTTTTTTCATCATCTCGCGCGACCGCATCAACATTGCATCGATGCGGGACGAAAACCTCGGTGAGATAAACGTGATAACTCGCCATTACCCACATTTGCTAAACAGAGTATTTAACGGTGAAACGGTGGTTATTCCGCCAATTCGTCCTGAAATTGCCTTTGATGGCATGCTACAAAACAAAGTAAAGAATGCACATTCAACCATGTTTATTGCCGCGCCGATTAAAAATGGCGATGGTTTAGTGGTGGCCATTCTTACTTTAAGAATGGATCCCGAGCGTGAGTTTGCACAATTACTAAAAGGCGCTCGAATTGGTAAAACAGGCGAAACTTATCTTGTCAGTCGCTCTGGGTATATGATTTCACCGAGTAAATTTGAAGATGAATTAGTGCGGCTTGGGTTGTTAGAGCCGCAGCAGTCGTCAGTCCTAAATATTAGATTACAAGTGCCAAGTTATACCCGGGAACAGCCAGATTGGACTGATAGTGGTTATGCGATTATTGCCAAGTCTAACGGTTCAAATTTTCAAGGCTATTTAGATTACCGGGGCGTACCCGTAGTCGGCTCATGGCGCTGGGATAAAGAGTTAGAAATTGGCTTAGTCTCGGAGATTGATCACGAAGAAGTGATGCAAGGTTACTTGCAGTTTCGTGATGTGGTGTTGTTAGTACTAGGCACGGCCTTAGCATTCTGTGTGATTTTGTTTGTGCTGGTGTTTGCCTTGGTGCGCAAAATTAACTTGCGATTAAGTGAATCGAAGCAAGAGCTAGAGCGCCAAGTTGAACAACGTACTAGTGAGCTTCAAGAGCGCGAAAAGACACTTTGGGATCTGTACGAGTTTGCCCCAATAGCCTATGCATCTGTTGATAAGGAAGGGCGGTTTTTACAGCACAATTTAAGTTTTTCGGAACTCATTGAAGTAAAGCGTGATGGTTTTGCAGACTTGTTTTTCCATGACTTTTCGGAAAACCAAGAGCAGCGTCAAAAATCTAAAGAGTTACTAGCAGCTGCTTTTGTAGGTCAAAGCTTTAACGATGAAGTACTAAGTATTTTTACTGCCAAAGGGCAGAAAAAAAATGTCAGTATAAACATTGTGCCCAGCATTGATGAAGACGGACACATTCATCTGGTTAAAGTATCACTTATTGATATGACCGAGCGCTACCAAGCGCGCCTTGCCTTAGCTGATAACGAAGAGCGGATCCGTACCATCGTAGATACTATTGCCGATGGTATTATTCTGATTGAACAATCAGGTATTGTGCGTAGTTTTAGCCCTGCTGCAGAGCAAATCTTTGGCTACAGCGAAGCCGAAGTGGTTGGTAAAAATGTAAAAATGCTAATGCCAAATGATATTGGTGACCAACACGATCGCATACTCGCTGACTATAAACCGAAAAAAGAGTCCACGGTTATCGGTAACGAGCGAGAGGTATTTGGTCTGCGGAAAAATGGTGAACAGTTCCCAATGGAATTGGCGGTAAAAGAAGTCTTCTTAAAAGGAAGTCGCCATTTTACCGGAATTGTGCGAGACATTACTGCCCGTAGAAAAGCTCAGCAAAAACTAGCCGATAGTGAGCGCCAATTTAGAACCCTAACCAACAACCTGCAATGCGTGGTTTACCGGATCCGCCTCAAGGATGGCGAATATCCAGAGTGGTTATACGTTAGTGAACAAATTGAGGAGCAAACCGGTTACCCGGTGAGTGATTTCCTTGGCGTAAACCCTGTTCGTCGGTACAAAGAATTGGTTCATCCAGAAGATGCCGAAGAAAGTTTAGCGCGCTCTAGAGAGCTTAATAAAAAGGGCGGAGCCATTTCACAAGAATTTCGTATTGTTGATGCGTCTGGCAAAACTAAGCATATGTTGCAAAAAGCTTTTGTATCAATGGACCAAGAAGGGCGCCCAGCTTTCTCCGATGGCGCAATTTTTGATATTAGCGAAATTAAGCAGGTTGAAGCGCAGTTGCGTGAAAGTGAAGAACGTCTAGATTCAGCGGCTTCTGGTGCTGGTTTAGGCATGTGGGACTACTACCCACAAGAAGATCGCATCGAAGTGAATGCGATATACGAAAGCATGTTGGGCTACGCCAAGGGTGAGTTACGTGATGGCGATGGTCTGTGGGCTCGCTTAAAAGGTGATACAGCTACTTGGATGAAACTAATTCATCCCACCGACGTTATCACAAATAACGAGAAGCTTGAGCAGCATCTGGCGGGAGAGAACGATGTACTACGTAACGAAATTCGCTTACGGTGCAAAAATGGCCAGTACCGTTGGATCCTCACTATTGGTCGAGTATCCGAGCTGGACAAGCATGGAAAGCCACTAAGAATTAATGGTATTCATGTTGACATTGAAGAAACTAAAAAACTAGAAGCGGCTCTTAATGACGCGAGGTCTTTGGCTGACAGCGCCAACCAAGCTAAGAGCGATTTCTTAGCCAATATGTCACATGAGATCCGCACTCCTATGAATGCCATTATTGGCATGTCTTATTTAGCGCTAGAAACAGAGTTAGACAACAAACAGCGTAATTACATTGATAAGGTCCATCGTTCAGCAGAAGCATTGTTAGGCATTATTAACGATATTCTCGATTTTTCTAAGATTGAAGCTGGCAAGCTGGACATGGAAACTATCGACTTCCGCTTAGAGGATATCCTCGACAACCTTGCCAATTTAGTTGGCTTACGTGCAGAGCAAAAAAGCTTAGAACTGTTGTTTGATATTGACCCCAGCATACCTACAGCCCTAATTGGTGACCCTTTACGCCTAACCCAGATATTGGTGAATCTGTGTAATAACGCCGTGAAGTTTACCGAACAAGGCGTAGTTGTAGTGAAGATAGAGGCCAAGCAACAAAACGACGAGCAAGTGCAGCTGTATTTCTCAGTAAGAGATACCGGTATTGGTATGACTCCAGAGCAACAAGCCAAGCTATTTAAGCCGTTCTCGCAAGCAGATAGTTCCACTACACGCAAGCATGGTGGTACCGGTTTAGGTTTAGCCATCTGTTTAAAACTCACTGAGTTGATGGGCGGGAAAATAGCTTTAAACAGTGAGCTAGGAGAGGGCAGTTGCTTTTATTTTGAATTGCCAATGCAAATTCAAAAAAATGCTCAAACACTTCGAGATACTAATTCTGCCCAGCTAAGCAGCCTTAAAGCGCTAGTGGTGGACGATAACGCCAATGCTCGAGACATTAATCAGCAAGTGATCGCAGGTTTTGGTTTACAGGTTGAGGTTGCATCAAGTGGCCGTGAAGCGATATCAATGATTCAAGAACATGCCCAAACCACCGCCTTTGATATGGTGTTTATGGATTGGAAAATGCCAGAGATGGATGGCATACAAACTGTTCAGCAGATTCAGGAGCAAGGCTTCGATCTAGATGTAATAATGGTCACGGCTTTTGGTCGAGACGAGCTCACCAAAGAAGCTGACGTCATTAACATTGATGCAGTATTAACTAAGCCTGTTACGCCGTCTCATCTATTCGACACCATTGTACAAGTGCGCAAGATAGAAGTATTTGAACAAACTCGCCGCGAAGCTCAGCAGCAAGGCGCTAATTTAGATATTGCACAGCTACAGGGCGCGAATATTTTGGTTGCAGAGGATAACGATGTAAACCAAGAGCTAATTACCGAGCTATTAAAATCTAATGGAATCAATTGCACTGTGTGTGATGATGGTGCACAAGCTGTTGAATACCTGAAACAAAATGAAGTTGATGGTGTACTTATGGATTGTCAAATGCCGATAATGGATGGTTATACCGCAACTAAAGTTATTCGCCATCAACTTGGGCTTAAAGAGATACCGGTGATAGCGCTTACCGCGAATGCCTTGGCGGGTGATAGAGAGAAAGCGATTGAAGCAGGAATGAATGACCATATTCCTAAGCCTATTAATGTAAATAGCTTGTTTAGCACGATGGCGAAATGGATTACGCCCGCTTCACCAAACGCGGTTACACAAAGTGGCGATTTAGCTAAGGTGGTGAATGAGCAAGATTTAGTTTTGCCAGAGTTTGATGGTTTAGATACAGAAGTAGGCTTGGCCAATGCCGCTGACAATAAAGCTTTGTACCTAAAATTAATTGGTAAATTCGCCAGCGAAGACAATACCCCGATAGATGATTTAAATGCAGCCTATAGTGAAGAGCGTATTGATGACCTGCAGCGTATTGCTCATACCATTAAAGGTGTTACCGCTACGCTGGGGGCTCAAGAAGTGTCAGAACTCGCCGCAATTGTAGAGCAACAAGCAGAAGATAAAGCTGTTCAGCCAAAAACTATAGATACGCTAGGTAAGGAACTAATACCGCTTCAACAAAGTTTGCAAGAATTTGTCACTCAACAAGATACGAGCGAAGTATCAGAGGCTGACAATTCACAAAATGTTAGTGATGAAGATATGTTGGCTTATTTACAGCAACTAGCGCAACTACTCGATGACTTTGACGGCGAGAGTAACGATTATCTCGATAGCCATGACTGCATATTACAAACCTTCCCAGCGCAGGCTAAAAAACTACAAACGCTTATTGAGGAATATGATTACGAAGCCGCCGGAGAAATTGTCCAGGAAATGCAGCAACAAGTGACTAAAAATACGTAGTAATTACCTGGGGGCTGTTTATCTTTCGAGCTGATTTTGCAGCAATTTGTGGCTTATTTATACAAAGCAGAAGCTTTGATGTGTTAGCCTACATGGGAGGCTGATTACGCAGTAGAGATAAGCCACAAACGCTGCCCGAAGGGTTCGGCTAAAATCGTTTTATGCCGTATTTAGGTGAATTTAAGTTAAGGCGTATTCACCTAGGAAGCTAGGCTACACAGTCCTTGCCGCGCCTAAAACGATTTTCCCGCGAACAAAATTTAACCGCGAAAGATAAACAGCCCCTAAGGTAGCAAGACTTGCTAGCCAAGTTCGGGTAGACTTTGCGCCAATTATTTATACCTAGCTAGGGGATAGTTGTGACTCAAACGCTTACCATAACAAGACCAGACGATTGGCATCTTCACTTACGCGATGGCGCCATGCTAGAGGTAGCAGCAAATGCTACCGCTAAGCACTTTTCTCGTGCCATCATCATGCCTAATCTAACCCCACCTGTCACTCAAGTTGCTGATGCTCAAGCTTATTATCAGCGCATTAAACAGGCGCTTCCTGAGCAAAGCCAGTTTGAACCATTGATGACGCTTTATTTAACCGATGCCACTACTCCTGAGATAATCGCAGAAGCTGCGGCAAGTGGAATTGTTAAAGCATGTAAATTGTATCCTGCCAATGCCACTACTAACTCTGCCCATGGCGTAACCGACGTTGCCGCTCTTCGACCAGTATTTGAAGCAATGGCAGAACATGGTTTGTTGCTGTTAGTTCACGGCGAGGTGACTCACGCCGATATCGATATCTTTGATAGAGAAGCAGCATTTATTGACGCTCACATGCGTGGTTTAGTGGAGTCACTGCCTAATCTTAAAATTGTCTTTGAGCACATAACTACTGCTGAAGCCGCAGAGTTTGTATTAAATGCGCCAGACAATGTAGCTGCCACCATTACGCCACAGCATTTGATGTACAACCGTAATCATTTGCTAGCAGGGGGCTTACGCCCTCATAACTACTGTTTACCCGTGCTTAAACGTCAAACTCACCAACAAGCGTTACAGCAAGCCGTAGCGAGTGGTACCAAAAAGATATTCTTAGGAACGGATTCGGCTCCTCATGTTCAAGGGGCTAAAGAAAGTGCCTGTGGTTGTGCAGGTTGTTACAGTGCACCAGCTGCCATTGAATTGTATGCCGAAATTTTTGAGCAACTAGGAATATTGGATAAACTTGAAGCCTTTGCCAGCTTTAATGGCCCAGATTTTTATGGCCTACCAAGAAACACCGATACCATTACATTAAGTAAAGAAGCTTGGCAGGTGCCTGGTTCAGTTAAGGTTGAAGACGAAAACTTAGTGCCATTTTTTGCTAACGAAACCTTAAACTGGCAAGTTAAATAGGCAAAAAAAAGAGCCCTTTGCTCAAGAGCAAAGGGCTTGCATAATCGTGTAATGTTTACACAGCAATAGGTAACTAAACGCGTGACTGAGTTAGCGACTCAGTCGAGACAAATAATAACCACCCTAGTCTAATCAGGCTATTACCCAAATGGGTGAAATTTGAAAATTAATAAATTTTTCATAAATTTTAATGCCTTGCATTCCCCTAGCTGTTTAATAAAGCAAAAAAAAGCCCTTTTACATAAGTAAAAGGGCTTGCGTAAAATTTGTGTAAAGGTTGTACACAGCAATAGGTAACTAAACGCGTGACTAAGTTAGCAACTCAGTCGTGATAAATACTATCTGTTAACTAACTCTCTCACCATTCCCCAAATGGGTGAAATTGGCTGCTTATTCCCCTCAAGCTTATGAAATTAAAGATAAAAAAAAGACCCTTTGCATTGGATAACAAAGGGCCTGCATAAATTTGTGTAAAGATGTACACAGCAATAGGTAACTAAACGCGATGACTGAGTTAGCAGCTCAGTCGATATAAATACTACTCCTCGGTTATTATTCTCACCATTACCCAAATGGGTGAAATTTGCCTTTGATAGCCTAAATGTTTGCTTGTATGGGCTAGCTGGAGTAATTCGATTACGCCAACTAAGCTAACAGTAAGGCAACAAGCAGGAGTAAAGGTTATGCCCGAGAACCTCAAAGTGCGCGATTACATGTTAATGCGCCCGGTTTGCTTTACCGCAAAACAACCCATCGCAGAAGTTGTACATAGCTTGCTAGAACATAAACAACTAGGTGCTCCAGTGATTGATGAACAAAAGCACGTTATCGGTTGGATCTCCGAGCAAGACTGCTTAAAGAGTTTGCTTGAAGCTACATATCATTGTGAAACGGTCTCGTTAGTTGAAGATTTAATGCGCTGTGATGTGCTAAGCGTTGGCCCTGAAACTAGTATTTTAGAACTCGCCCAAAGCATGTTAATGCAAAAACCCAAAATGTATCCGGTCATCGAGCAGGGCAAGTTACTGGGCCTAATTACTCGTGAAGAGGTCTTAGCGGGCATCGATAAACATCTACATAGTTGCTATAAGCAGGTGAGTTAGACTTGTTTTCTTAAGGATTGTTGATAGCATTTGCGCCTCGTACGCAACCTACGAGGCTTTTTTCTTGCAATCGGCTCTCTCTACCTATAAACAACAGATATCATTGGCCTTAGCCAAAGACCGTTTTCGTCTCCAGCGTCAGCTTGGCAAATTAAATGCGGATGATATAAAGAACAACAGTTCGTCATTACTTAAGTTTACTCAAGCGCTTGAGCGCTCAGCCGAGCTTAGCGGCCGCCGACGAGCCTCCATCCCAAGTATTGAGTACCCTCAACAGCTACCGGTTGCTGAGCAAAAACAAACCATATATGACGCAGTACGTGACAACCAAGTGGTTATCATTGCGGGCGAAACTGGCTCGGGTAAAACCACCCAAATACCTAAAATCTGTTTAGAACTAGGGTTAGGAAGCCGCGGTTTTATTGGTCATACCCAGCCTCGTCGCTTGGCTGCGCGTAGTGTGGCAGCGAGAATTGCTGAAGAACTCAACACTCCGGTTGGTGAATTAGTGGGTTACAAAATCCGCTTTAACGATCAAATCAAGAATGACAGCCTAATCAAACTGATGACCGATGGCATGTTGTTGGCAGAGATGCAGCAAGATCGGTTTTTATCGCAGTATGAAGTATTGATCATTGATGAGGCGCACGAGCGTAGTTTAAATATCGACTTCACTTTAGGCGTGCTTAGGCAGTTATTACCAAAGCGACCAGACTTAAAAGTTATTATTACTTCTGCCACCATTGACCCTCAGCGTTTTTCTAAACATTTTAACGATGCGCCGGTGATTGAAGTATCAGGGCGTACCTACCCAGTAGAAACCCGTTATCGCCCCTTAAATGAAGGCGAACAAACTAAGGATATATTGGAAGGTTTAGCTGACGCAGTGGACGAACTGTATCGAGAAAAGCCCGGCGATATCCTTATCTTCATGAACGGTGAGCGCGAAATTCGCGACGCGACCGATTACCTGCAAAAGCGCCAATTGCGCGACACCGAAGTATTGCCACTCTACTCGCGCTTATCTAATGCGGAGCAGAATAAGATATTTTCCTCTCATCGTGGCCGCCGAATCGTTCTAGCTACTAACGTTGCAGAAACAAGTTTAACCGTGCCGGGCATTCGTTACGTGATTGACCCAGGTACAGCGCGGATTAGTCGCTATAGCTATCGCTCCAAAGTGCAGCGTTTACCTATTGAAGCAATTTCTCAAGCTAGCGCGAACCAGCGTAAAGGACGCTGTGGGCGTGTGGCAGAAGGTATTTGTATTCGCTTGTACAGCGAAGAAGATTTTGAAGGGCGCGCCGAGTTTACTGATCCTGAAATTCTTCGAACCAACTTAGCGTCGGTTATTTTGCAAATGCTCGGCTTAAGACTTGGTAAACTGGAAGACTTCCCGTTTATTGATATGCCCGATCAGCGAAATATTAAAGATGGTTTAAACCTATTAGAAGAAATTGGTGCGCTAAAGCAGCAACATGGCAAACCTAGCCTTAGTGCCTTGGGTAGAGAAGTCATTAAGTTTCCTATCGATCCACGTTTAGCTCGAATGATGGTCGCCGCTAAGCAATTTGATTGTGTACAAGAAATGATGGTGATTTGTGCTGCTTTGTCGATTCAAGATCCGCGAGAGCGACCCAATGATCGTAAGCAGGCGGCAGATCAAAAACATGCTCGCTTTGTCGATAAAGACTCCGACTTCTCCAGCTATTTGTTGCTATGGCGCTATTTGCAAGAACAGCAAAAGGCTTTATCGGGCAACCAGTTTAGAAAACAATGTAAGCAAGAGTTTCTGGCTTATATGCGTATTCGTGAATGGCAGGATTTGGTTTTTCAGTTATCTACGGTAGTTAAAGAGCTGGATTACAGCGTTAATCAAAATGAAGCGAACTACGACGCGATTCACCAAGCGATTACTGCTGGCTTACTTAGCCACCTAGGTTTTAAAGATAAAGACCGGGAGTTTTTAGGTGCACGCAATGCTCGCTTTGTGGTGTTCCCTGGCTCAAGTCAGGCTAAAAAGCCACCTAAATGGGTGGTTGCAGCCGAACTGGTTGAAACATCCCGCTTATTTGCTCGCGGAGTCGCCAAAATTCAACCTGCTTGGTTAGAAAACCAAGCTATTCATTTAATAAAGCGTTCATACAGCGAACCTCATTGGTCGACTAAACAACAAGCTGTAATGGCTTACGAGAGTGTCCGTTTGTACGGCGTTGCTCTGGTAAACAAACGCCTGGTTAACTACGGCAAAATAGATCCCGCAGTGGCGCGTGAGGTATTTATTCGTTCTGCCTTGGTAGAAGGGCAGTGGCAAACAAAACACGCCTTCTTCAAACAAAATCAGCTATTACTCGACGATGCTGAAGCCTTAGAGCAAAAGCAAAGGCGCCGTGATGTTCGGGTTGATGACCAAGTGCTGTATGACTTTTACGCTGAGCGTTTACCTGCAGACATCGTTTCGGCTAGTCACTTTAATCGCTGGTGGAAAGAGACCAGTAAAAAGCAGGCCGACTTGCTGAGCTTTTCCAAGCAAATGCTTTATCAGCATGACGCGAGTCATATTACAGAAAAGCAATATCCCGATCAGTGGCAATTTGAACAGGTTTCTGTTGCCTTAAGTTATGTGTTTGAACCGGGCCAAAGTGACGACGGCGTAAGTGCTCATATTCCTTTAGCGCTGTTGAATCAATTAGATTTCACTCGTTTTGAATGGCAAATCCCTGCATTTCGAGAAGATTTAATTAATGCTTTGATTAAATCTTTGCCTAAGCCGATTCGTCGTAACTTCGTGCCAGTACCAAACTACGTAAAAGCCTTTGTGCAAGCCGTACCGCATGCTGAAGGGAATTTGTTAGAGGTTCTCACCAAACAGCTTTTAAGGATGACTGGGGTGAAGATCCCTGAAGATGCCTGGAATGTAGATTCGGTGGCCGATCACCTTAAAGTCAACTTTAAAGTGATTAACGACCAAGGAAAAGTGGTCGCGCAAGGCCGCTCTTATCAAGTTTTGCAAGAGAAACTGCAAGACCAAGTAGAGCAAAGTATTGCTGAAATAGCCCCAAGCTCTTTTGCAGAGCAAGCTAAAGTTAGTGAGTGGAGTTTTGGCGAACTGCCCGAGCTGATTGAAGAGCAGCGCCAAGGTTATCAAATCACTGCTTATCCTGCCTTGGTCGACGAAGGTAAAACTGTCGCGCTGAAGTTATTCGATAAACAAGAAGAAGCAGGCTGGAGTCAAACCAGAGGGTTAAGCAAGTTACTACAGCTTAACATTCCTTCTCCTATGAGTTACTTACAGCAGCATTTACCCAACAAAGCCAAATTGGGCTTGTACTTTAATCCTTTTGGTCGGGTGGATGTACTGCTAGACGATTGTTGCTTAGCAGTTATCGACAAGTACTCTCAATTGGAGAGTGTGAATAATCCAGCAGCATTTCAAGCTTTATGCGATAAAGTGCGAGCAGAGCTTGCTACAGAAACCCTAGATGCTGTGGTCTTAGTCGAGCAAATTCTTAGTTTGCATTATTCAATTAATAAGCAACTAAAGGGCAAAGTAGGTTTTGATAGAGTATTGGCGCACGCAGACATTAAGGCGCAGTTAAACGCTTTAGTGCATAAAGGCTTTGTACGTGAAGTAGGGCTGCAACGTTTGAGTGACTTGCAGCGTTACTTAAAAGCCATTGAGCGACGCCTTGAAAAGTTAGCCATCGATTCTCATAAAGACCGCTTGGCGATGCAACAAATTGAGACAGCCCTAGAGCGGTATAAAGAATTGGCCTTGCCTGTGTATGATCAACAGGGCCAAGAGTTAAGGTGGATGATAGAAGAATTGCGGGTATCGTTATTCGCTCAGCAATTGGGTACCAAGTATCCGGTGTCATTAAAGCGGGTCCTTAATCATATTAGTGAATTGCAAAAAAGGAAGTAACAGAAGTGGAACAGCAAGACACAGTATTACCCAAAGTTGAAATTTATTACTGCAGTTTATGTGGTTGGTTATTAAGAGCCTCTTGGCTTAGCCAAGAATTACTCACGACCTTTTCGCAAGAGTTATCGGAAGTGGCACTTAAACCCGCTTCAAGCGGGCGTTTCCAAATCTACCTCGATGGCCAACTCATTTGGTGCCGAAAGGCCGATAATGGTTTTCCAGAAGCCAAGATCTTAAAACAGCGGGTACGTAATATTATTGCGCCAGACATGGACTTGGGGCATAGCGACACTAAGTAGCGTGTAATTTAGGCATTAAAAAAGGGCGCATGTAGCGCCCTTTTCCTATATTGCTGTCACTTATGCAAAGTTTGCAGAAGCGAATTCCCAGTTTACTAATGCCCAGAAAGCATTTAGGTAATCAGGGCGAACATTGCGGTAATCAATGTAGTAAG
Organism: Agarivorans aestuarii; assembly: GCF_019670125.1. Classification (NCBI taxonomy): domain Bacteria; kingdom Pseudomonadati; phylum Pseudomonadota; class Gammaproteobacteria; order Alteromonadales; family Alteromonadaceae; genus Agarivorans; species Agarivorans aestuarii. The sequence goes on along the minus strand of NZ_AP023033.1, from coordinate 2,548,131 downwards.
CGTGTTCCCATAGGTCACAGGTAAGAAGCGGAGTTACGCCTTCATCTGTAAGTGGGGTAGCAGCGTTGCTAGTGTTAACAATGGCTAGGCTGCCGTCAGCGTTTTTAACTAACCAAGTCCAGCTAGAACCAAAGTTGTTAATAGCGCTGTCGGTGAATTTAGCTTTGAACTCTTCAAAAGAACCGAAGCTTGCATCGATAGCGGCTGCTAGAGCACCAGTTGGTTGGCCACCAGCATTTGGCGCTAAACAGTTCCAGTAGAAGGTGTGGTTCCAAACTTGAGCTGCGTTGTTAAATACGCCACCAGTAGAAGACTTAACAATCTCTTCTAAACTTTTCTCTGCTAGGTCAGTGCCTTCAATTAAACCGTTTAGTTTTACTACGTAGGTATTGTGGTGCTTACTGTAGTGGAAAGACAAAGTCTCAGCTGAGATGTGTGGCTCAAGTGCGTCTTGTGCGTATGGTAATTCAGGTAATGTAAATGCCATGTGTTTCTCTCCTTGTAATAATTGGCTTTATTAGCGCAATCTTTTATATAGTAAAAACTTTACAAAAGAGTTTAGCACTAGTGCTTTATCACGCAAAGCAAAAATACTAAAAAAAATTGATCTAGAGCAAAGTGGTGAAATTGGCAACTATTGTTGCTAGGATACGCCCAACACCTAGAATAGACTTAGTGCAAAAATTAGAGAAGTTTAAAATGGAAACGATTGAAAAAATCAAACAGCAAATCGCTGAAAACCCAATTCTACTTTACATGAAAGGTTCGCCTAAATTCCCAAGCTGTGGTTTCTCTGCCCAAACAGTAGAAGCTGTAATGCAGTGTGGTGAGCGCTTTGCTTATGTAGATATTCTACAAAATCCAGACATTCGCGCTGAGCTACCAAACTACGCAGATTGGCCAACCTTCCCACAACTATGGGTTGAAGGTGAGTTAATCGGAGGCTGTGACATCGTAATGGAAATGTTCCGCAGCGGTGAACTACAACCTTTAATTAAAGAAACTGCAGCTAAGCACCCAGCGCCTGAAGCAGAATAGAAATTTCTTCTATACTAAAGAAAACAAACCGCTCACTAGAGCGGTTTTTTATTGGTCCATATCAAGATGGTCAATGTTTTTCTATAAAAAGCTAAAATCAATGAGACTTTTTGTGATCAAAAGCGTATAGTGCGCATCCTTTAAATAATTGTGGGCCAAATATGACAGAATCCAGCAGTTCAAGTTTTGAGCAATTCGCTCTACCTGAAACGATTTTAAACGCTATTTCCGAGATAGGATTTGAGACGCCGTCTCCGATTCAGGAAAAGACCATTCCGTTACTGCTGGAAGGACATGATGTACTTGGCTTGGCACAAACTGGTACCGGTAAAACGGCCGCGTTTTCTCTTCCTTTAATTGCCAAACTTGATCCAAAGCTTAATGCCCCGCAAATGTTGGTTCTTGCACCAACGCGTGAGCTAGCAAACCAAGTTGCTGATGCAATTAAAGATTTTAGCCGCAATATTCCTGGCTTACGTGTATTAGCTATTTATGGCGGTGCAGATTACGGTCAGCAAATTAAAGAGCTACGTCGTGGCCCGCAAATTGTTGTAGGTACGCCTGGTCGTACTATCGACCATCTAGATCGCGGTAAGTTAAAACTAGATCAACTTAAAGCCTTAGTACTAGATGAAGCAGACGAAATGCTTCGTATGGGCTTTATTGATGATGTTGAGCGCATTATGCGTGATATGCCAAAAGAACGCCAAACGGCTTTGTTCTCGGCAACTATGCCGCCAGCAATTAAAAACATCACCAAAAACTACATGTCTGAGCCAAAAGAAGTAAAAATTGCTGCGAAGACTCAAACGGTTTCAAATATCGACCAGTTCTACTGGCATGTTGCAGGTTTAAACAAAATAGAAGCGTTGGCCCGCATTCTAGAAGTTAACTGCGATAGCGCTTCAATTATTTTCGCTCGTACTAAAACCTCTACTACCGATATTGCAGAGCGTCTAGAAGCGAAAGGCTTTAGTGTTGCAGCCTTAAACGGCGACATGAACCAAAGCATGCGTGAACGCACTATCACACGCTTAAAAGCGGGTAAGTTAGATATCGTGGTTGCAACCGACGTAGCTGCGCGTGGCTTAGACGTAGAACGTATTGGTTTAGTCGTTAACTTCGACATCCCTTACGACGCAGAAGCTTATGTTCACCGTATTGGCCGTACTGGCCGAGCAGGACGTAGCGGTAAAGCGGTTATGTTTGTTGGTTTCCGTGAGCAGCGCTTGTTACGCAATATTGAACGTGTAACTCGTCAAAAGATCGAGCAAATGCAGCTACCTACTCGTGAAGAAATCGAGAAGAAGCGTGTTTCTAGCTTCCAAGACAAGCTCGCTGCAGCTGTAGAAAACGCTAAGCTCGAAGATTACCAAAGCATCGCATCTGAATTGGCCAGCAACCTAGGCATGAGCGAACTTGAACTCGCTACAGCTTTGTTGTTCCAAGCGCAAACAGCACGTCCGTTTAAACTACCTGCTGATCCAGAGCCTCGCTCAGCGCGCTTTAGCAAAGACAAAGAGCGCGGCCACCGAGGCCAACGTGGCGAGCGCAGTGAACGTGGTGAACGCAACCATCGTGGACAACGTGGCGCTGAGCGCGATAGCCGTGGTGAAGGTGGCGCTAAACGCAAACGCCGCACTGCAGATGTAGAGATGAATACTTACCGCGTTGACGCAGGTAAAGAACACGGTGTGCAAACCAAGCATATTGTTGGTGCTATTGCTAACGAAGCAAACATTAGCAGTGACTACATTGGTAGCGTTAAGTTGTTCGATAGCTACTCAACCGTAGAATTACCAAGTGGTATGCCTGAGAAGACATTTAATCACTTAAAGCGTAGCTTTGTACGTCAACGTGCAATGCGCTTAGAGTTAATTGCCCAATAGGCAGTTAACTGACTAAAGAAAAGGTGAACTTAGGTTCACCTTTTTTTATATACTCGGCATATTGTTTATTAAAGTTTGGCAACTATGTTCGCTATTGTTAGATCTTCAATCTTCCTATTTATCTTCCTTAAATCATTTGTTGTACACGCTATTGCTGAGCCCCCAGGTGCCTTGATTAGTTATGTTAGCCCGGATAGTTCGCAACACGCTGATATATTGCTAACGCCTGCTAGCACCTTAAAAGTTGTCACTGCAACCGCCGCCTTAAAGCAGTTAGGTAAAGACTATCGCTATTCTACCTCACTCAGTGTTAAACCTAGTCCGCAAGGAATGCATATTCGCTTGCATATGCGTGGTGACCCTAGTTTTACTAGCCAAGACTTAGTTGCGCTATTGAGCAAGGCTAAAGCGCAATTGGGCAGTAAAGTGGCTTCTGTTCAAGTTGATGACGGTGAGTTCACCGGTCATAGTCGAAGCCAAGGGCAGGTGTGGAATGACATCGGTATTTGTTTTGCTGCGCCAGCCAGCTCTTTAAATATTGATAACAATTGTATTAACGGTAATTTAAAGCCGGGCAAGGTAGGGCAGTTAAGCCGCCTACATATTAGTGATTCAAGTTTACTCAACATCGACAATCAAATTGTTACTGTGAGTCCAAACCATCCTCGTTGCGAACAAAATTTGTTGGTGGGAGAGCATAATCAGTATTCACTACAAGGATGCATAAAAGCTGACCGCTCTATGATGCCGCTGCGTTTTTCCATTAATGATGAACATCGTTACTTTAGTACTAAACTAAAGCGTGGTTTGGCAAGAGCAGGCTTAAGCTATAAAGGCAGCATTGCTTATCAACAACAGCTTAGCCTATACCCAGAGCTTTTTAACCACCAATCAGCTCCTTTGTTGGACTTGTTAGAGTATATGCTGGTTGAGTCTGACAACTTAACTGCCGACAGTATTTTTAAAACCTTGGCCATAGAGCAGCAGCGTGCAGGGACTTTTCAGCAAGCCAGTGAAGTAGTGGTTGAGGAATTAAGTGCTTTGGGGCTAGATCTTAGTCGCACTCAAATCCGTGATGGCTCGGGTTTATCTAGAGAGAACCTGATTAGTGCAAACTTGTTGTATCAGATTATGCTGTTGTGGCAATCAGATCCAAAGCTACAGCCACTAATTGAACGACTCCCTCTTGCTGGTGAAACTGGCACCCTAAAGTATCGTCGTAGCGTTACTAGAGCGCCTTTAAAAAAGCAAGTTAGAGCGAAAAGTGGTTATGTTAACGGGGTTATAAACTTAGTTGGCTTTATCGAAAAAAGTGGGCAGTTCAGGCCATTTGTTCTCATGGTCAATGGGGTTTCTTTGAACGAAGCCGAAGCCACAGCTGTAAGGAAAAGACAAACCCTGCATCCCGTACTACGCTATGAAAAAGAATGGTTAGAACAACAATGGCAAATGCTTAACTGATATTTCATGCAATAGATTGGACTAGCTATTCAGCGTTTATCACCTACTGTTGAGCTATTTGTAGATTGCTTGTGCCGACTGACCGCATAATTTCAGCATAAAGATTCATTTGGGCTGTAAATTTTCCTTTGTTTATGCTTATATTGGCGCCCTAAAATCATGGACGCAATTAGCAAACACAATATAAAAGAGAAAATCATGAGTAATAACACTTCAGTGAGTAATCGCTGGTCAAGTAACTTCGCCTACATTTTGGCTGCCACTGGCGCTGCAGTAGGCTTGGGTAACATTTGGAAATTCCCTTATATTATGGGCGAGAACGGCGGCGGTGCCTTTGTTCTTGTTTATCTTCTTTGTATTCTATTCATTGGTATTCCGGTGATGATGGCCGAAGTTTACTTAGGTAAACAAGGTCGCTCGACCCCTGCCAACGCAGTGGCAAAAGTTGCTATAGAAAATGGCCGTTCGAAGAACTGGGCATTTATTGGTGGCATGGGCGTATTAGCTGGATTTTTGGTTTTAAGCTTTTACATTGTTATTGCTGGTTGGGCAGTTGCGTATATATTCAAATCTGCTGGCGGTGATATTACTGCCGCCGCAGGTGACGCAAAGCAAATCGGCGCCTTATTTGGCGACTTGACTTCAGATCCTAAGCAGCTTGTTTTATGGGCGACTTTGGTCATTGTAGGTACTGTGGTTGTTTTGGCCAAAGGTGTAACCAAAGGCTTAGAGCGCATTGTTACTTTACTAATGCCTGCGCTATTTGTATTGCTGACTATCATCATGATTTACGCAGCAGTAACCGGTGATTTTGCTGCTGCAGTAAGCTTTATGTTCAGCCCTGATTTCTCGAAGCTAACCATTAACGGCGTGCTTATGGCGTTGGGTCATGCTTTCTTCACCTTGAGTTTATCATCAGGCATTATGATGGTTTACGGCGCTTACCTTCCAGAAGGCGCGTCAATCGCTAAAACCTCTATTTACATCGCAATTGCAGATACTGTTGTAGCGCTAATGGCTGGTTTAGCAATTTACCCAATTGTATTTGCTAACGGTATTGAGCCAAGCGCAGGTCCTGGCTTGCTGTTTGTATCGCTGCCAATTGCCTTTGGTACTATGCCACTAGGTGGGGTGATCTCTACGGTATTCTTCGTTATGGTAACCGTTGCTGCCTTTACTTCAGCCTTGGCGTTGCTTGAATCAACTTCTGCTTACTTAGTTGAGCGTAAAGGTTTCCGCCGTAATGTTGCTGCAATTGTTTCTGGTAGTGCGGTTTGGTTATTAAGCCTAGGTACTATTGGCTCATTTGCTGGTTGGGAATTCCTCCAGTTTGAAGAAAGCCCAATGGGTAAAAACTTCTTTGAAGTTCTAGATTACATTACTGCTAACATTCTATTGCCCTTGGGCGGATTGTTTATTGCTGTATTTGTAGGTTGGATTGTTCAATCAGATAAAGTTAAGCAGGGCATGGGCTTAGAAAGCCAAGCATTCGAGATGTTCTCGAAGAGTGTTCGCTTTATTTCTCCAATTGCCATTGCGGTAGTTTTCTTAAACGCTATTGGTTTAATATCGCTTTAAATCTAATGCGTATAAAAAGCCGGCTGATGCCGGCTTTTTTGTTTTTAAAGCAGCCACAAAGCGTTAGCTGCTGATACTAATATCTTTTACAATGCAATACTGCTTATACGTTTTGTTCGTTTCTCAAATAAGGAAGTGTCATGGCCGACTCATCAGCTCAACCCATCGCCAAGTATCGTTCAGATTATCAAGCGCCAGATTACACCATTAAAAATGTTTCCCTAGAGTTTGATTTAGATGCCACGGCAACCAAGGTGGTGGCGGTGTCTACGGTTGTTAGACAGGTCAATGAGATTAGCGACTTAGTGCTTGATGGTGAAAAACTCGAGCTGCTGAGCATTTCGGTAAACCAACAAGCTCACCAAGCTTATAAACTTAGTGATGGCCAGTTGATCATCAGTGATTTGCCAGAGCGCTTTGAGTTAAAGATAGAAACTCAACTTAACCCTAAAGAGAATAAAGCCTTCGAAGGCTTATATCAGTCTGGTGAGGCGTTTTGTACTCAGTGTGAAGCAGAAGGTTTTCGCCGCATTACCTACTTCTTAGACAGACCCGATGTGCTGGCCACATACACCACCAAGATTATTGCCGATAAAGCCAAATATCCGTTTTTGCTGTCGAATGGTAACAAAGTAGATCAAGGTGACCTAGCAAACGGAAAACACTGGGTAAGCTGGCAGGACCCTTTCCCAAAACCGAGTTATTTATTTGCTTTAGTGGCCGGAGATTTTGACTTATTAGAAGACAGTTTTGTTACTCAATCCGGTAGAACCATTGCCTTAGAATTGTTTGTAGATAAAGGCCATTTGGATCGCACGGAACATGCGATGGCTTCATTAAAAGAAGCGATGCGCTGGGATGAACAGCGCTTTGGTTTAGAGTACGACCTCGATATTTATATGATTGTTGCCGTTGATTTCTTCAACATGGGAGCAATGGAAAACAAAGGCTTAAATGTATTTAACTCCAAATACGTGTTGGCTAATAAACAAAGTGCTACCGACAATGACTTTTTGGGCATTGAAGCGGTAATTGGTCATGAGTATTTTCATAACTGGACTGGTAACCGCATCACCTGTCGTGATTGGTTCCAGTTGTCACTTAAAGAAGGCTTAACGGTTTTCCGTGACCAAGAATTTAGCTCTGATCTCGGCTCTCGGGCAGTTAACCGAATTAAAAACGTTCGCTTGTTACGCAGTCATCAGTTCGCTGAAGACGCTGGCCCCATGGCGCATCCTATTCGTCCGGATAAAGTTATCGAGATGAATAACTTTTATACCTTAACGGTGTATGAGAAAGGCTCGGAAGTGATTCGTATGCTGCATACCTTGCTAGGAGAGCAGGGCTTTCAGGCGGGAATGAAAACCTACGTGGAGCGCCACGATGGGCAAGCAGTCACCTGCGATGATTTTGTTAATGCGATGCAAGATGCCAGTGGTAAAGACTTAAGCTTGTTTAAACGTTGGTATAGCCAATCTGGTACACCGGTGCTTAAGGTACAAACTCACTACGATCAAAACAAACAGCAATTTGCGTTAACCATTGATCAGCGTACTCCGGCCACCGCTGAACAAGAAGATAAGCAAGCGCTGCATATTCCAGTGTCTATTGAACTACTGGCTAGTGATGGCAGCAGTTTAGCCTTACAGATTAACGGAGAGTCTGTCTCGTCAGTACTTGAGCTAACTGAAACCGAGCAAACTTGGCTGTTTGATGGTATTGGTGAACAACCCACTTTGGTGATGCTGCAAGAGTTCTCTGCGCCAGTGAAATTAGAAATGGACTATAGCTCAGAGCAGTTGCTGCTAATCATCAATAACGCCAACAACACCTTTGCGCGTTGGGACGGAATGCAAAAGCTTGTGAGCATTTGGATGAAACAAGCTGTCGCGCAAGTTCAAGCGGGTAACAATCTGCAATTGGAAGAGGCGATAGTTAATACCTTTAAGCTGCTATTAGAGGATAGCGCGATTGATAAGGGCCTATTGGCTGAGTTACTTACCATTAGTAGTGAGAATGAAATTGCTGATGGTTTTGCCCATATAGATATTGATGCGATTGCTCAAGCTAGAGACTTTTTCATTCGAAGCCTAGCACTAGCATTGCCTGAGCAATTTGCTGCCTTAGAGCAGGCTTGCGCAAAAGCGGATAAGCAAAGCTTGGCACACGAAGACATTAATCTACGTTCGCTACGTGCAGCATGTTTGCAGTATGTGGCTCATAGCCAACCAGAGTTGGTTGCCGCAGCCTATTTTGATAGCCCAACCATGACGAATAAATTGGCTGCTATGTCGGCGGCTAACAATGCCGATATTGAACAGCGAGCGGCAATGTTTAAAGACTACGAACAGAACTGGCAACACGATGGCTTAGTGATGGATAAGTGGTTTGCCTTAGAAGCCAGTTATGCCAAAGAGGGCAGCTTAGCAAGAGTACAAGCCTTAGCTGAACACCCAAGCTTTAGTATGGAAAACCCTAACCGAGTTCGCTCTTTAGTTGGCAGTTTTGCCAATAACAATGCTCGTCATTTCCATGCAAAAGATGGTTCGGGTTACCGTTACTTAGGCGAGATCTTGCGGGTATTGAATACCCAAAATCCACAGGTCGCTTCACGCTTGATTACCCCATTGATTCAAACTGTGAAGCTTGATGCTGAGCGTAAAGTGCTTATTATTGAGCAATTACAAGCTTTAGCTGAGCTTGAGGACTTAAGTAAAGATCTATTTGAGAAGGTAACTAATGGTCTGCAACAACTTCAGGCCTAAGCACAGTTAAGCAATGAAGCAGTACTTTTTTAACATTCACATTTCTTATCAAGAGTTTGAGCGGGTTTATCGAGGCACGGCCCGCTCTATTATTGCTACCGACAGCAATGGCATGCGCATTCAGATCCCTGCTTTGCGCTTTTTACCTTTTTTAGACCGCAGTGGAATAAGTGGTCGTTTTGTCCTGTCTACTGATAGCAATAATAAGTTCCTGTCACTTCAAAAAGTCTAGTCATCTATGTTGTAAATATGTAAAAACGTGGTTTAATTGTTTGTAAGGTGAAAGTGGTTGTTTTGTCGATTATTTTGTAAAGCCAACTACACTGAAATAAACAATAAGCCATTGTTTTACACAATAATAATATTACTCTACTAGGATAAGGAATGCGTTATGACAAGAGCGCAGCAACATGCCTCCGTACTGCTTAAAAAAGTCTATCAAATCGTCAATCAAAAACTGGATAAAACGGCTGCTCCCTTGGCCGAAGAATTTCTCTCTCGACTGTTTTCAGGCATGGGCAGTGACGATTTAGCCAATCGCAGCGACAGTGATTTATATGGAGTAGGAGTAGGGCTTTGGAATGCCCTTAATCATACTTCAACCTGCGAACGCCACATTAAGGTTTATAACCCCGAACTGAGCCGCCATGGTTGGCAATCTAGCCACACTATTATTGAAATCGTGGTTCCAGACTCTCCTTTCTTGGTTGATTCTACCCGCATGGCCTTAGGGCGTAGCGGCATAAACACCCATTTGCTAATACATCAGCCAATGCGCCTAGAGCGAGATAGCAACAATAAGGTTATCGCGGTTCAAGATGTAGAACATGCTCAACTGGGTAACCAAACTGTATTCATGATTGAGATTGATCGTCAAAGCGATGAAAAGGCTTTGCGTCGTCTTAATAAAGAATTAAATACTGTTCTAGATGAAGTTAACGTAGTAGTGAATGACTGGCAGCTAATGCTAGAAAAGCTTAAATCGGTAGCTGATGAGCTAGCGACAAGCAAAGGCGTAAAAGATGATCAATGTTTAGCGCAAAGCACCGCGTTTTTATCTTGGATGTCAGACAACAACTTTACCCTGATGGGGTACCGGCATTACTCGCTTAAACAGCTAAAAGGTGATTTACAGCTAATACCGGATGAAACTGGTAGCTTAGGCCTTTACCGTGAGTATGTAACAAGCCAAGTGGTATCCTTATCCAGCTATACCAGTGCTGGTAGAGACTTAGCCACCAACAATGTGCCACTGGTTCTAAACAAGAGTAACCACAAATCACGAGTTCATCGCCCAGCTTATATTGACCATGTTGGCGTTAAGATTTTTGATAGTAAAGGTGAGGTCGTTGGTGAGCATCGCTTTATTGGTTTGTATGCATCGTCTATCTATAACCGCAGCGCCTTAGAGATCCCATTAATCAACCAAAAATTGGCGAAAATAATGGTTAACTCAGACTTACCGGCTGGCTCTCATGCCTATAAGTCTTTGTTAAACATAATGGAAACCTATCCGCGAGATGAGCTTATTCAAGCCACCGAAGACGAATTATTACATATCGGTTTGGGTGTAGAGCAAATTCAAGAACGTGATTTAGTGAAGCTGTTTGTGCGTAAAGACATTTATGGCCGTTTTTATTCCTGCTTGGTCTATACCACTAAAGAGCGTTACAACACTGCGCTAAGGATCCATAGCCAGCAAATACTTAAAGACCACTTCAAATCGAAAGAAGAGGTTGAGTTTTCCACCTATTTCACTGAAGGGCAAATGGCGCGTACTCATTATTTAGTGCGGGTAGAAAATAACGATCAGGAGTTTGATTTGAGCGACTTACAAACCAACCTTATTGAAGCCGCAAGAACTTGGGAAGATCGTTTAGTTGACTCATTGATTTCAAATTTTGGTGAAGAGCGTGCAATTCAACTTAGTAATAAGTATCAAACTGCTTTCCCTCGCTCCTACAAAGAGAATGTATTACCAGGATCGGCAGTGGCTGACATTATCCAATTTGAAGAGCTCGGTGACGAAAATCAGCTTGGTATGTTGTTCTATCGACCACAAGAAGAAAACATCGATAGCAACCATGTGCGGTTAAAGCTGTTTCACTTAAATGAACCTTTGCACCTGTCTGACATACTACCTATGTTGGAAAACATGGGTTTAAGAGTGATTGGCGAAACGCCTTATCGCTTAACCAGCAGTGACGGCAAAGTTTATTGGTTGCTTGATTTTGCCATGACCTTTGTTGCATCCACCGAATTAGATATTGAAAAGAACCGCGATAACTTCCAGCAAGCATTAGCGCAAATCTGGTCTGGCGATTTGGAAGATGACGGCTTTAACCGCTTAGTATTGGCGGCTCAAGCTTCAGGCAGAGATGTTGCACTGCTGCGTGCTTACGCAAAATACATGCGCCAAATTGGTAGTAACTTTAGTCAAAGCTACATTGAAGAAACCTTTGCCTGTTACCCCGATATATCGGTTCTGTTATTAGAGCTGTTCCGACGTCGTTTTAACCCAAGCCTTAAACGCTCAGACAAAACTGAAGAAAAAATTGAAGCTAAGTTAATTTCTTTGTTAGACGCAGTAGAAAACCTCGATGACGATAGAATTATTCGTCGCTACCTAGAGATGATTAAGGCCACTTTACGCACAAACTTTTATCAGCTAAACCAAGATAAGCAGGTAAAAGATTATATCTCTTTTAAAATGAACCCGAGTGCAATATCAGAGATGCCACAACCGGTGCCAATGTTCGAAATTTTTGTTTACTCTCCACGGGTAGAAGGGGTGCACCTGCGTGGTGGTAAAGTGGCGCGTGGCGGTTTGCGTTGGTCCGATCGTCGTGAAGATTTTAGAACCGAAGTGCTTGGTTTGGTAAAAGCCCAGCAAGTTAAAAATACTGTAATCGTGCCAGTTGGCGCAAAAGGCGGTTTTGTATGTAAACGCCTGCCAAGCCCAAGCGATAGAGATGCTTGGTTAACAGAAGGTAAAGAATGCTATCGCACCTTTATTCGCGGCTTACTGGACATTACCGATAACAACGTTAAAGGTGGGATTGTGCCACCTACTCAGGTGGTTCGTCGCGATGAGGACGACCCTTATTTGGTCGTGGCTGCCGATAAAGGCACGGCAACCTTCTCCGATATTGCGAACAAGTTGAGTGAAGAGTATCAATTTTGGATGGGTGATGCCTTTGCCTCTGGTGGCAGTAATGGTTATGACCACAAAGGAATGGGCATTACCGCTCGCGGTGCATGGGAGTCGGTTAAGCGGCACTTCCGCGAAATTGGAATCGATTGCCAAACCACAGATTTCAGCTGTGTGGCTGTGGGCGACATGGCTGGCGATGTATTTGGTAATGGTATGTTGTTATCCGAACATACCTGCCTAGTGGCAGCATTTAACCACATGCACATTATCATTGACCCAACTCCTGATTCAGCCTCCTCTTACAAAGAACGTAAGCGCTTGTTTGAACTACCACGTTCATCGTGGACTGATTACGACAAGAGTTTAATTAGTGAGGGAGGCGGTATCTTCCTGCGCAGTGCTAAGTCGATTAGCCTTACGCCGCAGATTCAAAAATTGTTAAATACCAAAGAAAAGAGCGTTACTCCCAACGCACTTATTAAGCTTATTTTGTGCTCCTCTGTGGATTTGTTCTGGAACGGCGGCATCGGCACGTATGTAAAAGCCACCTCAGAATCAGATTCAGAGGTGGGAGATAGAGCTAACGATGCCGTTCGAATTAATGGCAACCAGCTTGGCGCCAAAATTGTTGGTGAAGGCGGTAACTTAGGCATAACGCAATTAGGTCGGATTGAAATAGCAGCCAACGGTGGTCGAATCAATACCGATTTCACAGATAACGTCGGTGGCGTAGATTGCTCAGATAACGAAGTTAACATCAAAATCTTACTAAATGGCTTAGTCAGCAATGGTGATTTAACCGAGAAGCAACGCAACAAACTACTGGTGGATATGACCGAGAACGTCAGCGAGATTGTATTAGATAACGCTTATCGTCAGGGCCAGTCTATTAGTATTTCTGAGCAATTAGGCGCAGCTACCGTTAAAGAAGTTATCCGCTTTATGCATGCCTTAGAGCGCGACAATCTGCTTGATAGAAACCTAGAGTTTTTGCCTAGCGACGAAGAACTAACCGAACGTCAATCCAACGGCCAAGGTTTAACTCGTCCTGAACTGGCGGTGCTTGTTGCCTATGGGAAAATGGTACTCAAAGAGTGGTTTAACGTTGAAGAAGTAACCGAAGACCCCTATTTGAGCCAAACCTTAATCACCTCCTTCCCGTTATTGTTACAAGAACGCTATGTGGCCGAGATGCAACAGCATCCGCTTAAACAAGAAATTGTTGCTACCCGTTTAGCGAACAAGGTGGTGGACGATGTGGGCTTCAATTTTGTAACTCGATTAGTTGAAGAAACTGGCGCAAGTCCTGCTGAAATTTGTAACTGTTATGTCACTGCCTGCGAAGTATTTGGGGTGTGGGAATTGTTCGACAAGATTGAGGGCTTGGATAATCAAATTAGCGCCCAGCTGCAATTGAAGATGATGGACAATTTACGTCGGATTATTCGCCGTGCTACACGCCGCTTCTTAACCTTGCGTGACCGCTCATTGGGCATTGCTCAACAAATCGAGCGTTACCAGCCAAGTTATCTGCAGCTACAAAAAAACCTTATGGATGTGTTGGCTGCCGAAGAAGTTAAGTTGGTTAACGATGAGTCAAAGCTCTTACAAGAACAACAAGTACCGGCCGACATTGCTTGTGCAATGGCTAAAATGAACTCGCTGTACTCGGTATTAGACTTAACAGAAGTGGCTGAGCAAGCCGAACAAGACATTGTATCGGTGGCTAAGTTGTACTTTAACTTAGGTACTAAGGTTGGCTTGCACTGGTTCTTAGATCAGATCAATCTGCAAAGTGTTGATAATCATTGGCAGGCACTAGCTAGATCTTCTTTTAGAGAGGATCTTGATTGGCAACAGCGTCAGTTAACGGTAAGTGCCTTGAAATGGGCCAGTAAAATGGAAAGCAATGATCCCTTAGATGATTGGTTAGCAGCCCACGAGCCTTTGTTAGACCGCTGGAATCACATGTTAGCTGACTTTAAGACCGGAAATACCCACGAGTTTGCAAAATTTTCGGTTTTATTGAGGGAATTGAACCTATTAAATTTAAACTGCTCCGTAAATTAGTATAAAATACTGCCCCCGAAGCCCTGCATCTTCGGGGGTCTTATACTAGGAGTTCAAATGTATTACCCACTTGCTCGAAAACTTATCTTTCAACTTGATCCAGAACGCGCACACGATCTTACTATTGAGATGTTCAAACGCACTGGTGGAACCTTATTAGATCGTGTTTACCGCCAGAATATCGCGCCTAACCCGGTAGAGTTGATGGGCTTAACTTTCCCTAATCCAGTTGGTTTAGCGGCAGGGTTGGATAAAAATGGTGAGTGTATTCAAGCCTTTGACGCAATGGGCTTTGGCTTTGTAGAGGTAGGTACCGTAACACCGCGCCCGCAGTCGGGTAATGACAAGCCAAGAATTTTCCGAGTATTAGATGCCGAAGGTATTATTAACCGCATGGGTTTTAATAACTTAGGGATCGATAATCTAATTAATAATGTTGAGCAAAGCCAATACAAAGGGATCCTTGGGATCAACATTGGTAAAAACTTTGATACTCCGGTTGAAAAGGGTAAAGATGATTATTTAATAGGCATGAATAAAGCGTTTCCACATGCTTCTTATATTGCGGTTAATATTTCTAGCCCAAACACTCCAGGCTTAAGATCTCTTCAATATGGAGAAGCTTTGGAAGATCTGTTAAAGGATCTAACTGAGCGTAAAGATCAACTTTCTCAGCAATATAATAAACATGTTCCTTTATTGATCAAAATAGCACCAGATTTATCTGAATCTGAAATAGAACAAATTAGTGACTCTTTATTAAAATATAAGCTTGATGGTGTAATTGCTACCAACACAACGCTAGAGCGTTCAATGGTAGAAGGGATGAACCATGCCAGTGAATCCGGTGGTTTAAGTGGCCGTCCGCTGCAGTTGAAGTCTACAGAAGTTATTCGAAAACTAGATCATTATTTAAAATCAGAGATCCCAATTATAGGGGTAGGCGGAATTGATTCAGCTATGGCTGCAAAAGAAAAGATGGATGCCGGAGCTAAATTGGTTCAAATATATAGTGGTTTTATTTATAAAGGCCCAGAATTAATTAAGCAAATAGCCAAGGCTATTTAATATTTAATTAAATATATTTGTCTTTGTTGAGTTCTCGTAGTACATTTGTTTAATAAGTGAGCTCAACATGGACAGTTTTTCTTTTCAGCAATGTTAATTCAACCTAATAAACAATGGCACTGGGTATTTGATACTAACAAGGAAGTAATGACTCTGGAGTTAGGCGAGAATATGTTGTTTGTGTCTAAGTTATGTAAAAAGCGTTGTGTTCAACATGCTCAAGAAGACGGCCCGTTCACTACCGAGCACACTCAGCTCTATTATCAATTCCTCGAGCAGCTAGAGCCCTTTAATTGGTCCGATCCTATTAAGGTGCAGATTTGTTTAAACGCTGTTGCCTCTGCCCAGTTTTTAAAGCCTTTAATGCCGCAAAGTTGGTTTTTTAATACCAGAGTTAGTATACAGCAAGCGCCGTTACAAATTGGCGAACTGGCGGTGTTGCAAACCGAAAGTGGTCAAGCGCGTTGTGTCATTGTTGAGATGAGCGAACAGACCTATACCTTGATGGCGATTGAAGGTGGCCTGAAGCTAGATGAGCGCAAGTCTCTTAGTCAATTTGAAGCCATTAAAGTGATGCAAGATAGGGTAATTCCGCTATCACAGCTGCTACACAACTCTAATGGCTTTGCTCAAACCGGTTAGCCTGCCTTAATCAATTCTTTTAGTTGTTCTCTCATTTTCTGACTAATAAGCGGCTGTGCCTGTTGGTTTGGATGTATTCCATCGTTTTGCATTAATGATGAATTGGTCGCTATGTCTTCTATAAAGAAGGGTAAATAGCTAACTTGTTGTTGTTCAGCAATTTTGGGGTATAAACCTTCAAAAGCTTGGCGGTAGCGTTTTCCGTAATTCGGTGGAATGCGAATTTGCATTAAGGCGATTTTAATGTCGCTTTGTTTAGCCAAGGCAATAATCGCATTTAGATTATTCTCGATATTGGAAGTAGGGTGGCCTTGTAAGCCGTCGTTACCGCCTAGCTCAATCAATAGCCAGTCAATCTTATGTTCTTGAATCAACAAAGGTAATCGCCTTAAACCTCCGGCTGTTGTTTCACCACTTATACTGGCATTAATGAGATCGATAGCCTGTTCGGTTTCGTTGTAGTATTGCTGGGTTAAAGAAACCCAAGCTTGTTCGATTGGCATGCCATAGCCGGCACTTAGGCTATCTCCAAGAATGAGAATAGATTTGGTATTAGCAAAAGCCTTTGAACTCAATGTAAAAAAGAGTAAAACAGATAGTGTAAATAGCGTTAAAACTTTATTTTTGTGTCTAACCATCATTTTTGAGCACCTACTTTATGCCAACAGCCATTTCAGATTCAGCGACTAACATAATCATAAACGCCCTCGGACTCAATCATCATGTTGTCACTCCCGGTGGACATTTGGATTTGCTGAATGATATTCACCTAAGTGTGCAAGAGGGTGAATCCTTGGCGATAGTGGGAGCTTCTGGTTCAGGCAAAACCACTTTGTTAAGTATTCTCGCGGGCTTAGATAGCGCCAGTGAGGGCAGCGTGGAGCTTTGCTCGAAGAACCTCGCAGAGCTAGACGAAGAACAGCGTGCGAGTTTACGACGAGATAATGTAGGTTTTATTTTTCAACAGTTTTTACTTGTACCCGCCTTAAGTGCTTTAGAAAATGTCATGTTACCCGCCGAACTCAAAGGTTTGCCCAACGCTAAGGAACTGGCTGAAGAATGGCTAGCTAAAGTTGGTTTAGCCGAGCGACACAACCACTATCCAAATCAACTCTCAGGCGGCGAGCAACAGCGTGTAGCTATAGCCCGAGCATTTATCTGTCAGCCTAAGGTGCTGTTTGCTGATGAACCATCGGCAAACCTCGACAACAACAACGGCCAAATTATTGAAGATTTATTATTTGAACTTAACCAACAATCGGGCACAACCTTGGTATTGGTGACTCATGAACAAAAATTGGCCGCGCGCTGTTTAAGGCAAATTACATTGCAAGCTGGTCGCATCATTCAGTCTTAAGGAGCCAAGGATGAAGAGTTTAATTTGGCGTTTATTCAAGGCTGAGCTAAAGCGTGGTGAGTTAACCATTATTTCCGCTGCTATTGTGTTGGCGGTAAGTTCGGTGTGGTTATTTACCAGCATTACCGATCGCATGGAGCAGGCCATTTTTAATAAAAGTGGCGATTTTATTGCCGCTGACCGTGTAGTGCGCAGTGCCCATCCGGTTGATTTGCCTTTAGCGGCTCAAGCTGAGTCCTTACAACTTGCCTATGCCGAGCAGTTGTTATTTCCTTCAATGGTGTATGGCAACGAAAACCTGGTACTGGCTAGTGTTAAATCGGTGTCGCAAGACTATCCGCTTAAAGGCGCTCTTAGAATAAGCCCTGATAAAACAGGGATAACCGCAGAATCCGCTAAAGGCATTCCGCAAGGAGAGGCTTGGATAGCAGAGCGTTTGTTCTATCAGCTAGATATTGATATTGGCGATTTAATTGAAATCGGTGAAGCAGAGTTCAAGGTTACCGGACGCATTGTGACCGAGCCTGATGCCCCCTTTAGTGTGTTTATGACAGCTCCTCGGGTGATTATTCATATTGATGATGTAGAAACAACAGAAGTGGTGCAGCCGGGCAGTCGTTTAGGCTATCGCTACATGTTTGCTGGAGAGAAAAATCAGTTAGACGCACTGGAACGCTGGGTGAAGCCAAAACTTGCAGATAACCAGCGCTTGGTCACCGTGCGCAGTGGTAATTCTCCCTTAGCGGGCGCTTTAGAGCGGGCGCAACAGTTTTTGTTGCTAGCAGGATTGATTGGCATATTGCTGGCTAGTGCGGCAATCGCTGTTGCCAGTAGACTTTATTGCCAGCGTCACTACGACACTGTGGCAATGTTCAAGGTGCTTGGCGCCAGTAAACCGCAGATCCGCACCATTTATTTGGGGCATTTGTTTACAGTTGTGCTGGTGTCTATTGTTATTGGTATTTTGGTTGCCATGTTTGTGCAATGGCCGGTTAGTCACTACGTGGAACAACTACTTAATATTGACCTGCCAAGTGCTGGGGCAGCGCCTTATTTGATGGCCGCAGGCAGCGGCCTGATTTGCGGAATCGCCTTTACGCTACCTACTTTAGCTCAACTATTTAATATCGCGCCGATGCGTGTTATTCGTCGTAACAGCGATGATGCGGTGGTTAACCCAGTGTGGATAGCATTATGGATGTTAGTTAGCGTATTTGCTTTGTTGCTTCTATATAGCGGCTCACTAACACTAAGCGTTATTTTGCTAGGTGTGGGTTTAGCGGCTGTAGCTGTTTTGCTAGTAGTAAGCCAACTGCTGCTGTGGGGCAGTAAAAAACAAGCCGAGAAACTTAAAAGCCTTAGTTTAAAAATCGCCATTTCATCTCTGTACAAGCGTGCTAAACAGAATCGGGTTCAGCTGATTGGTTTTACCGTAGCAATTAAGCTGGCCTTAGTTGTATGGGTTATTCAGCAGGATTTAATTAGCGAATGGCAACAACAACTGCCAGAAGGCGCGCCTAACCACTTTATGTACAATATTTCTGAGCAGCAAAAGCCTGAGTTAGCTGCACGTTTTACTGATGAACAGCTTGAGCTTACCACCATGTTTCCTATGTTACGTGGTCGCTTGGTGGCGATTAACCAAGAAGCCGTTAGCCAAGAGCGAGAAGGGGAGTATTCGGAGAAAACATCTTCTCGGCGCAGAGGTGCGGGTCGCGAGCTAAATTTAAGCAGTGTATTAGAGCTACCTTATCGAAATGAGTTGGTGGCCGGAGAGTGGCTTACTGCTAATAGTAAGGGTGAGGCATCGGTAGACGAAGAGTTTGCCGAAAGATTAGACATTAAGCTTAACGACACCCTTGAATTTATGATTGGCGCCAGTCGATTTGAAGTTACGGTAACAAGTTTACGTAGTATTGATTGGAATACTATGCAGCCTAACTTTTACGTATTACTCAGCCCAGATATTTTGCAAGATTTCCCAACCGGCTATTTAACTTCCTTTAATTTGCCTGAGGATAAAGCTGCTTGGATGGCGCAAACAATGGCCAGCTTTCCTACCTTGGTGCTGATTAACGTGAAAGCCTTGATTGAGCAACTGTCGCAGGTGGTTGATCAAGTAGCTTTGGCGTTGAGGTTAGTATTAATCGTGGTGTTGTTGGCCAGCAGTCTAGTGTTGTATGCACAAGTACAAAGCTCTTTGGAAGAACGTAGACGGCAAACGGTGATACTGAGAACTTTAGGCGCTAGCGCAAAGCTACTGCGCAATGCAGTTATTTACGAGTTTGTAATATTGGGCTTTTTAGCCGGCTTTATCGCGGCCAGTGCAGCGCAAACCATTTTAGTTTTGCTGCAGGTCTTTGTTTTCGATATTAGCGCGTCTATCAATATCGGTTTATGGCTGCTTGGGCCATTGCTTGGTACTTTACTGGTTGCCTTGATGGGCGCTGGGGCAACTCTGCGTTTGTTAAAACAAAACTCTGCACAGTTGGTAAGAAATTTGAACTGATCGGCGCTTAGTAAATATCTACGATAAAGACGTTTCATTATCTCTATCATTGATTATATACTTATGAAAAAATGTAATAAGAACTCGCTAACAGGATAGTTAGCGCTATAGTTTTTTCGCGCCAGAGAACTCAACTACATGAAATTGCAGCAGTTACGTTATATCGTCGAAGTAGTAAACAACAACCTCAATGTGTCGGCTACTGCGGAGAGTTTATATACTTCGCAGCCCGGCATTAGTAAGCAAATACGTTTACTGGAGGATGAGTTAGGCGTTCAGATATTTAAGCGTAGCGGTAAGCACCTTAGCCAAGTTACACCAGCTGGCAAAGAAATCATTCGTATAAGTAATGAAATCATGGCTAAGGTAGAAAGCATTAAAGCGGTGGCCAATCAGCACACTCATCCAGATCAAGGCTCGCTTAATATTTCGACTACGCATACTCAAGCACGTTATGCGTTGCCTGAGGTGATTCAAGGTTTTATACATCGCTACCCTAATGTTTCACTAAATATGCACCAAGGAACGCCTAACCAAATTAATGAAGCAGTGGCTAAGGGCAGTGCCGACTTTGCCATTGCGACCGAAGCGCTGCACATTTTTTCCGATTTAGTGATGCTGCCTTGTTACCATTGGAATCGCAGCATTTTGGTTCCTAAAGAACATGAGCTGGCGAAAAAGCACTTAAACGGTGAAGTTGTTACCATTAACGATCTAGCTAAGCATTCCATTGTTACTTATATCTTTGGCTTTACCGGTCGCTCAGATTTGGATGACGCTTTTGGACGTGCTGGTAAGGTGCCTAAAATTGTCTTTACCGCAACCGATGCTGACGTTATCAAAACTTATGTTCGAATGGGAATTGGTGTGGGTGTATTGGCGAGTATGGCTATCGACAAGCAACAAGACCAAGATTTAGTAGCCATTGATGCTAGCCATTTATTTAGAGCAAGTACCACTAAGATTTGTTTTAGAAAAGGCACTTTCCTACGTACTTACATGTACGATTTTATTGAACGATTTGCGCCACATTTAACGCGAGATATTGTCGATAGAGCAGTGCAAGCTAAGTCTTTAGATGAAGTGGAAGAGCTATTCAAAAATATTGACTTACCGCTTATGTAGTTTCCCTCCCAAGGCAGCCATCTGGCTGCTTTTTTAGTTTGCTGCTCCCTCCTTCATTGTTAACAAAGTTAACTATAATTGTAATTTACTAGCCCTTCTGGTGTGAATTTAGTTAGTAGTGCTGTTGCTTAGCAATGCCAGATAAATTGTAACAATTAGTACTCAACTTGATGATAATTCGCTAATTAGAAGCTGATTCGTAGACTTCCTTAGCGATTATCTTTAAGCTTCTAACTAAGAGGTTAATGTTTTGTTACAGGGCTGTACGAACATTAGAAGTAAAAACGACTCCGATATCGCAAGGAAAGGCGGCCTACGTAAAACCATCATGATTAGTTATTTTTTACGCTGTTTAGGCAAAACTCAACTCGCTTTGGCCTTGGTTTTGTTTTCTGTTTGTACCATCTCGGTTGCTCAAGCTGAGAGCTTAAGTGCGTTGCACGTAAATGGTTTAGAAGATGGTTTAAGGCTGGGTGAACATTTTCAGGTATGGCACGATTTAGAAGGCAAGGCTGATCTGGCTGATGCTATCGCTGCCTATCGTTTAGATAAGTTCTCCAAGTTACCAAGTAAAGGCTCAACTGGGTTACAACCGGGAGCTTTTTGGAGCGTATTTTATCTGCACAATGATAGCGATAAACCAATTACCCTAAATCTAGAATACGTCGACCATCAACTCATCTATTTAAATGCTTATCAACGCAATACCAACGATCCTAGTTTTCTAGAAATTGCCGACCTCGCCTTAAATAATTCTTTTTCAGAGCGCTTAGTGAGTCACCAACGATTTGTCGTGCCAGTAGAGATAGCGGCGGGTGAAACCCATCAATTTTACTTTCGCTTTGGCTCCGACGAAAAGGGCTTTGTGTTTCCAGATTTAAGGATTTGGCAGCCCGACAAAATGCACTATGTGCAGAGCATCGAACTAGGCAGCATCGCCTTTTTAGTGGGCGGTCTGGCCCTAATGTCGATCATCTCCTTAGTAACAGGGATTGCTACCAATGATAAAACCTATTACGCCTATTTTGTCTATGCGGCTACTAAGTTAGCCACTTGGCCAACCATATTAGGTTTCACCCATATGTTCTTTATTCGTGAAGACTTCCATTGGAGTTACATGTCTTTAACCGGGGCTATGTCGATAATGACCGGGGTAATCTTTGCCCGTATTTTCTTACAAACCAAAGTGAATACGCCCCGCTTAGATTATGTTTTGCGCTTCATGATCTTAAATGCAGCCTTACTTGCTGTTGCGGCGTTAACCAGAGAAACCGTATTTTCAGTGGTTTTAATTACTATCGCCTTGTTGCTTTATCCCGTGTTAGCGATAGCCAGTTTGATTCGCTGGTACCAAGGTTCCCGAGAGTCAGCCGTTTACACCTTAGGTTGGACAGTGTTAATTATAGGTTTGTTTAGCCAAGCATTGCGTGACTTAGGTTTAGTAGAGCATACCTTTGTAACTTATTACTGGCCGGTGGTTGCCTCATACAGTGAGATGATGGTGATTATGGTCGCTATGGGTATTCACTTGTTTAGACTGCGCCGCTTAAAAGAGCAAGCAGAGTTGCGCTACCGTAGCCAACTTGAGCGCGCCAAACAAGAACTAGAAATTCTGGTTTCAGAGCGAACTCATGCATTAGAGCTTGCTAAATCAGAAGCTGAAAAAGAAGCCCGAACTGACCCTCTTACTGGAATAAACAATCGACGTAGTTTTATGGCGAAGGCAGAGGCTATGTTCGACAGTTGTCGAAATCGCTCTCATCCAATGACCATCTTGATGTTTGATATCGACCACTTTAAGAAAATTAACGATAGCTATGGTCATGCTGCAGGTGATAAAGCTTTGAAGAAGTTCGCTGTTACCCTTGAGGACGAGATTCGCGACGGTGACGTGTTAGGACGCTTGGCGGCGAAGAATTTGGCTTAGCCTTATATGCGGACTTGGAAACTGCAAAACATACCGCAGAGCGTTTACGTTCTGCAGTTGAAGGTATTTTTGTGAATACCGGTGTGGTACAAATCCGATTTACCACCAGTATTGGTATTGCCTTAATGCAGACAGAAGAAAATATAGAGCAGCTGATGAGTTTAGCCGATCAAGCATTATACGAAGCCAAAGACAGTGGACGTAATAAAGCTGTTGTGGCTAATGTAGCTTAATCCGGAAAGCCGGGATACTGTTTTAGTTTGTCGATATCTCGGTACCATTCGGCTGTTTCTTTTGTGAATATATGATCTTGTGGCTTTAAACTTGGGCTGCTGTTTAAGGCGCCGGCAGGCACAATTACCCATTTTTTAGTGCTCGACAAATAGGGCGCGGCACTACCACATTGCCGACAAAAAGCATTAGAAATACTTCGTTCTGGTACATCGTATCGGCTAACTAACTCTTCACCTGCTAACCAATTAAAATGCTCAGGTTTGATGAACAAATTTGATACATGCGCGCTGCCCGACATTTTTTTACATTGGTTGCAATGGCAAAGGTGAAACTGCTGAAACTTGTCCTCGGCCTCAAATTGAACCTTGTTGCATAAACAACTGCCCTTAATGATCGTCATTTTCCCAGCCTCTTTGTTGTTAGCCAATTTATCGCGTGCTTAGTTTTTTATATCGCAATGGTATAACCAGTTGGATGTCGATATGATGAAATGTTAACAATGTGCTAATTTTTGTTTTTGCTGTTCACATCTTTATACAGCGATTGTTAAGCAAAATGTAGCGTCAAAGCAGTAATTTATCTGTGTTTGTGATATTCATATTAGCAGTGCTAACTTACCAAACCTAAACCGTTGCTGTTAACAACTATATAGCAATATTCAAGAGCTACAAGAGCCTCTTTAAGCGCACTCTTTCTTTTAGTTATAAGGCAAAGGATTTGCCGTTTTTAAGTAAGGACACAAATTGAATCAATTCACTTACCGCGTATTTGGCTATGTTTTGCCTGTATACATGATTGCCGGTTGTAGCCAGCAGCTTAGCCAAACTGAATCCGCTTACCAGCAGGCAGTTAAACATGCAGCTTTTCCTCAAGAGCAGGATGTTAGCACTGATTTGTTTGCCGTAAATGCTAACAACGAACTACTGCAATGGAATCAACAAGGCGACAAGTTGTTGGTACTCACGTGGAAAAGCCAGGGTGCCATTGACAAATTTATCTTGCCGAATACCCATAGTTCTACCAATCCAAATTATCCCATATGGGTGAGCCTTGCTCCGCAACTTCAGCAGTTTTGCAGTCAGTACCTGTCTGATAATAAAACCGTTTCTCAAAACAATCTTGAGTTGCGTTTAAAACAATACCTAGGTTTAGACCCAAGCTGGAATTACGATGCTTTTGTAGAGTTGTATGTTGCGCCAGAAGATCTATTTAGGCCTTGTGTCGACCCTGAAATTGACGACCAGAGTTGTAAGCTAGATGCCAGCCAAATAGCCAATGAGGTGAAGGGGATTAACGATTATCCGGGCTTCTATCAAGCTTTATACTTCAAGAGTTTTCGAGAGTCTGCAGGTGTTCCATGGACAGGCTTAGGTTACACCTACGATTGGGGAAACCTTCAATCTAAACAAGGCGCTAGTGAATACATTATTGCGCCGGGGGCAGAGTATCAGGTACATGCTGTTATCCCAACGGAGCAGTATTGCCGATGATTATGCCGGAAAAGCTACAAGTTTTAAGTCAGTTTTTAAAAAGTAATCCTGCTTTTTCGGGCTGCCAGAAAGAAGATTTAGCGAGGTTATTGGCAAATATTTCTGTTGTAAAGCTAGCGCCTGGTGAGGTTGTTTGTCGCTCGGGTGAAGACGCTAACAATCTTTACTACTTGCTGGAAGGTGAGTTGCAAACCACCAATAAAGATCAGATTAAAGGGCCTATCAGTGGTTTTTTTGGTGAAGAGTCGGCACTCGGTATGCGCAGTTATATCTACGATATTGAAGTGGTGGAGAGCGCCGAGCTGGTGGTATTACCGCTAGAAGCGATTGTTACTCTTGAAGCTTACAGCAGTTTCAAACAGTCACTGCTCGACAGTTTCCATTCTCGCCTGGCTGGACAAACGCATATTGAAGTCGATTTAAGCCCTAAACGCGAGGTTGAAGTAGGCTATCGCCAGATCATTGGCTGGTTGTTTGCGATAATCACTCCTTTAATGATTTATTGGGGTTTAATACTTAGCCAGCAACCACTGCATCAAGATGCAATCTACTTTGCCTCAATTCTTGGTATTTGTTCGGTGATGTGGATCTTTCGCTTGCTCCCAGACTATGTGCCCGGGTTATTTGCGGTATTAAGCGCAGTATTGTTAGGGATAACCACCAGCGAGTCGGCTTTTTCTGGCTTCTCGAGCAACAGCTTTTTTATGGCTTTGAGCATACTTGGTTTGAGCGCAGTAATCCGCTCATCGGGTTTAAGCTATCGGATGTTGTTGCATCTATTGTTAATTGGTCCAGCTTCCAAAATTTGGTACAACATCAGCTTCTTTAGTGTTGGCGCACTGCTTACACCGGTTGTACCTACCGTTAATGGTAGGGTAACCATTGTAGCGCCGTTCTTAAAAGATTTGTTGAGTGGTGCAAGTAAAGAAGCGCGTGAGCAAGAAGGCCCTAGGTTAAAGGCGAGTCTACTATTTGGCGCAAGCTTACTGTCGCCAATATTTGTTAGTAGTAAGTCGGTTAACTTTATCGTTCTTGGTATGTTGCCACAGCAAGTGCAACAGTATTTTCAATGGCTAGATTGGCTACTTGCCGCATTAGTGTGTGGCATGGTGTTATTAGCGTTGTACGCAGTTTCTCTGTGTTGGGTTTATCGCAATAAACAAAGTTTAAAGCTGCCAAAAACCACAAGTTTACAGCAACTTAAAACCCTCGGGTCGCTAAACCCGGCCGAATGGTCGTCAATACTAGGCCTAATAGTGCTTATATCGGCCCTGCTATTTGCCAATATCCACCGTATCGAAGTTGCTTGGGTTGCCTTAGCTATTCTGTTTTATTTAATGATGTTTGGCTTTTTGGATCCCAACCAGTTTAGAACCAAAATTGATTGGAGCTTTTTAGTATTCCTAGGCTCTTTGATTGGTGTGGTCGATATTATCCATCAAGTAGAGCTAGATACTTGGCTTACAGGAAAAATCTATTGGCTGGCTGCTTACATGCAACAAAGCTTGCCGCTGTTTGTGGTGTTGTTAGCGGTGATTGTGAGCCTTATTCGTTTAATATTGCCGATTAATGCAACGGTGATCATTCTAGCCACCTTGCTTATCCCGGCTTCCATAGAAGTGGGGGTGAACCCTTGGGTGATTGGTTTCCTAATCCTGTTCCTTTCAGAAAGCTTCTTTTGGCCATTTCAGGCCTCTTATTACATGCAGTTTTTGAGCTTAACCACCGGCATTGTGAGTAACGATGAAGCTAAGTTGATGAAAATGAATGTACTGATATACCTGTTCAAACTAGTAGCGGTTTATATCAGCATTCCTTATTGGCAAAGCATGGGGCTTATCTAATGAAAAAGTTATTGTTAAGCGTCATTATGTTGAGCTTTTTAGTTGCCACTATCGGCGTGATAGTGGTGGAGGGGGCCTCAAGGCCGAGAATTCTGATTCTGCATAGCTACGAAACTGACTATGCATGGACCCGGACAGTTAACCAAGGCATAGATAGAGCCAAGCGCTCCCACATGAATATTGATATTCGTTATCACTATATGAATACCAAAAATCAGTCTAGCGAAGCTGCCAAAAAACGTGCAGCTACAGTTGCTAAACGGGTGGTTGATAGTTACCAACCCAATGTGTTGTTGGTTATTGATGACGATGCACAGCGCTTAGTTGCCACCGACTATATTGGCAACGAAGCGATTCAGATTGTTTTTGCCGGGGTAAATGCTGAGCTTGAAGCCTATGGTTATCAGGATGCCGATAATGTGACCGGCATACTCGAACGTAAATCAGTGTCGGCAATTATAGAAGTACTAAGATTGTTGGTAGAAAGTCAGCCTCGACTTGGTAGCCTGAAAGGGAGTGTTGTTTATCTCTCCGATAGTTCTACCTCGGCCAAGCTAGATGCTGATTACCTAGCTAGGCAAGAGTGGGCACCACTCGATTACCAGGGGCACGTTGGGGTTAAAAGCTTTGAGCAATGGAAGCAAGAAGTTAATAGGCTTAACGGTCAGTACCAATTTTTGCTAGTTGGCGGCTACCGTAAACTATTTAGTGAAGATAGCGAAAGCTTTGTCTCTGCCGAAGAAGTGGCGCAATGGACTGAAGCAAATTCAACTTTGGCGATTGTTGGCATTAATGCGTTTAACTCTGAAGACGGAGTGATGTTATCAATTGGCGCCTCACCCTTTGAGCAGGGAGAGATAGCTTTCGAGCGAGCTATTCGCTTAGTCGAAGATCCCACGAGTTTGTCACAGATGCCGGTGGCGATATCGAAACAATACGTGGTAGCTCTGCGCCATCAAGCTTTAGAAAATCGCGATATTCGCGTGCCAAAAGTATTAGAAGCTTTTGCCCGCGCCACCAATAACTATTTTGAATAAAACCGTTAAGGAAGACTGTTTTGGCCATTAAATGGAATTTACGTAGACGCATACTTGCGCTTGCTTGTTTATGTGTTGTCGCAAGCGCCTTAGTAACCAGTTTTGAGCACTTGCAGCGGTGGATAAACGACAGTGGAACAAATAGTTTAATACTGGCTGTGGTTGGGCCAATGTCGGGTAAAGAAGCTGATAAAGGACTATCAATGGTTCACGGCGCACAACTTTACGCTGATTTACATAATAGCCAACGCCAAGATAATCAAGTAGCCATTGTTGTTCAGCAATACGATGATGCTAATGACAAAAGCAAAGCACAGCTAATTGCGAAGCAGTTAGCTGCAACTAACAATGTAGTTGCCGTATTAGGGCACCGAGCATCGGCTACCTCAATCAAGGCCGCCAGTATTTATCAACGTGCAGGCTTACCAATGGTTGGTGGCTCAGCCACCGCAACCGAGATCACACAGAATAATGACTGGGCATTTAGGGTTATTCCAGATAACCAACTACAAGGTAAGTTTGTTGCTGACTACGTTGCGAGCTTGGCTAAAGGCAAAGCGGTATTAATCTATAGCCAAGATAAATTTGGAGAGTCATTAGCTGATTCTTTTCTTAACCGAGCTGAAGTATTAGCGATTCAATCATTGAGTTTAGGGGTGGATTTAAAGAAAGACATCGCTAAACAAGCAGAGCAAATAAGCAAAGAAATTAGTGATTTTGGCCACACTGGAGCGGTATTCTTAGCAGTGCACGATGTTGAAGGCGAAACACTGGTTAGCCATCTGAAGCAGCAACACCCAAACTGGCTGTTTATTGGCAGTTCATCTATTGGTAAACAAAGCTTTCCTGAGCGTTTTAAACATCGAAGCCAAGAGCGAGAAGTGTCTGGTTATTACACCAATGGGGTGTTCGCGGTTAGTCCTATCTTGTTTGATGTAGCCAGTGAATCAACTCAACTGTTTTATCAAAGCTTTTATAAAGGCTTTGCTTATGAACCCAGTGGCGTTTCAGCGGCCTATTATGATGCAGCAACTATCGTATCAGCTGCGATAGATGCAGCAAGCGGCGAGGTAGGTGGGGCTGATGAGTTTAGCCAACTTAATGTTGCTAGCCAAAGGGCGGCTGTTAAAAACCATTTAGCTAGTTTTAATTCCCCCAATAATGCTGTTCAGGGTTTAACCCACTCTATGTATTTTGATTCGCAAGGTAACGTATTACGTCCTATGCAAGTAGGCTTGTTTAGTGGCGGAGCCTTTGTTTCAGCACCGATCCAACTACAAGATGTTAGCGATGATAATCTAATGCGTCGTACCGATGTGGTGTATACCGGTATTGAAATGCAAAACATTAGTGAATTCTCCACTCTAGATATGACCTTTAAAGCCAAGTTTAACCTTTGGTTTAGAAGCACCCCTGGGGTAAAAGCAGAAGACATCGTGTTTTTAAACTCGGTGGGTGATTTAAGTTTACAGGAACCAATAGAGTCAAATTTTACTAGCCAAAGCACTTATCAGCTTTATCAGGTAGAGGGCACCTTTTTAGCAGATGCAAAACCCGGTAGAGCAGCTTTTGGTGAATATCAACTGGGCGTAAGTTTTAGGCATAAAACACTGCCCAGAAGTGAGCTGATTTATGTATCAGATATTGTTGGGCTCGGCCAAACCAGCTTACATAAAAACCAAGCTAATCAGCATAAAGTGCAGTTTGATACGAGCCAGTGGCGTCAAGGTAGCACTTTGTCGTTTCAAGACACTTTGCGCAAGCGCAGCCTAGGCGATCCCAAGTATTTACATTCAGACAGACAAGCTGTTGAGTTCTCTCGGTTTAATTCTCTAACGCCGGTGCAAGAAAATGTACTAAGTCTAAGAGGGCGTATTCCTGCGCAGTGGCAGCAGATTATCTTTTATAGCAGTGTACTTGCTTGGTTGCTATATGCTTTGGTATTGGACTTTAAGCTACTCGGGCAGCTATCTAGAGCTTACGGACTAGGCAACAAATTTTTATATGCCTTATTTATAGCTTCTGCTGAGCCTTTGTTTTTAGATTGGTTAGCGCAAGCCTATCCAAATACTAATCAACTGTATGCCAGCAATTGTTTCGACGTATTGTGGTGGCTACTGTTTGCTTCAACATTAGCTTTATTAATTGATGTAATACTTTGGGACCCCATAGAAAAACGCAGCGGCCGGCAAGTTCCACGAATTATGCGCCACTTAACCCGCGGCTTGGCATACATTGGAGCGATATTTGCGATTCTGTCTTTTGTATACCAACGAGAGCTAACCAGCCTGTTAGCAACGTCTGGCTTAGTGGCAATGATCCTGGGCTTAGCCTTGCAATCAAACCTTGTGAACATTTTCTCGGGCATTGCCATTAGCTTAGAAAAGCCCTTTAAACTTGGCGATTGGATTAGCTTAAGTAGCTATGGTGGGCCGATTGTTGGTGAAGTAATCGATATGAACTGGCGTACCACCAAGGTAAAAACTGCCGATAATACTTTGTATTCCATCCCCAACAATACTCTAGCAAACGCTAACTTAAACAATGTAAGCAGCAGTGGCCAAATTGTTACCGGGGGCTTTTCTGCCTCTGTGAATAAGCAGCTAGAGCCATTACAGGTGATCCCGCGCTTAGAAGCTGCACTTATGGCCATTGAAGCGGTTAATCGGGTTTATATCGATGTAGATAGCATAGGTTCTGATAACGTGGACTATCAAATTAAGCTGGTGCATGGGGTAGATGATACCGCTACAACTACTGATTTAGTTTGGCAGGCTATCTGGCGCTTGGATGCTGAGATTAAGCAGGAGCTTGAGGTAATAGAACCAGAGTTGGAAACCCCGTTACTTAATGATGCTTAGTGGCGTTTGTTCCCTTATAGAAGTTTGTTAAGCTGGGGCAAACTCAACGAGGGAACAGTCGATGCAATTACACATTACCAACGGCGATAGCGTGGGAGAGATGCTTAAGCAATCAAGTATTGTCCAAGGTGAGATACTGTGTTGGCGAGACGTATTGCATGACGGGCCAATTGTAGCTGCAGAAGGGCAAGCTTATCTAAAAGCTCGAGCTAGTTTCATTCATGAAACAATAAGTTTGCCCAGCCCTTTGCCTGCAATGGATATTAGTGAACAGCAGATCTTGGATGATTTTGTTCAGCGCCAAGCTGTTTTAGATAAGCTAAGCCAATATAAAGAGATTGTGTTGTGGTTTGAACACGATCTCTACGATCAATTGCAGTTGGCTGAATGTTTATTTCATTTAGCCAAACATCCCGAACTTACCAAGCAATTTCGAATAATTTGTATTGGTGAGCATCCCGAGCTTGACTATTTCCATGGCCTAGGAAACCTTTCGATTAGCCAACTAGAGGCTTTATACCCGCAACGCAAAAGGCTTAGTATTGAGCAACTCGACTTAGGCAAAACCGTGTGGCAGGCCATCGCGGCTAATACACCAGAACAACTCAATCAGCTACTTTCCAAACCTTTAACTGCACTACCATTTATGGCGAATGCTTTAATGCGTTTTGCTCAGGAGTACCCTTGGCTAGGTAAGGGGCTAAGCCTTACGCAATTGCACATTCTTGAGTCTTTGGCTAAACCAATGCAAGAGTTGCCTATTTTGCAGAGTAATCTTCGTCAGCAAGCTAAATATCAGGATGAAGAAGAGTTCGTTGCGGATCAGCGTTATCAACAAATTATGGGAAACTCTGAGATAAAACTAGGGCGACTGTTTGTAAACTTGCAAACCTTAGAAGATGCGCCTTTTCTTGGGGATGCGTGGTTAAGCAAAGAGCTTTACTGTTTGTCTCAGTTAACTCCTCCTTGTGTAAAAATTGACAACAAGGATGACAAACACTGGAGCATGGATGCTAGTTACACTATCACCGATGCTGGGCTTAAGGCGCTTGAGGGCGCAATAGTAAAAGAGCTTTCTTCTCAGTTAGGTTTTTGGCGAGGTGGAGTTAACATTAGCCAAGATAATTACTGGTGCTGGGACCTCAAGCAAGGCCAGATAGTGATGCAGCAATAGCTAGGTAAAGAGCGGCAATAAAAAACCACGCTTAGCGTGGTTTTTATAGTGTTACTTACAGTTGCTGTTTAAGCTTTCGCCATCAATCGGTTCGGCATATCGGTCAAAACAGCGAGGCAGAGGCCAGGTTGGTTTGCTTACTACCAAACCTTGCTGAGGATCGCAGCTTTCACCGTCTTCAGCTAAGCACCAAGAGTTAGGCTCTGGAGTGGCAGCTTTGTTTTGCTGATGACGGTATTTAGAAACCGCTTGATAAACCACTCGTCGGGCTTTATTTAAACTGCTTATCGGCTCCCAGCCCTCCACTGCGCGCCAAGGGTTCATAGAGATGTTTTCACAAAACTGTTGCTGCTGTTCGCTGTACAAATGTTGCGGTGGAATATTAATGGTGGCAATGGTGATAAACGGTGAGGCCTTTTCTGACCAAATCGCTGTTGCGTCATCTACCGGCATGTAATAGCCCGGAAGCTTTTCTTGCACCATAAATTCAAAACAAGCACCACCATTTGCCAACTGAGTCTCTAGTTGGGTACTTAAGTAGTCGGGGTTTGATTTATCAACGTTTTTAGGAAAAGTCATTCCAGCACAAGGCTTGGTGGAAAACTTAATGGTGTTATGACCTAAGCGGTAAGGCAGCATTGAAAAATATTGCGCTTCTAGAGGCGTATCAATAACTGAGGATACAGTTTGAATCGCCCGGTAGAACTGTTTCGGGTGCAGCCTCGGTGGGAATAAACTAATGAACCACTTGGTACGCTGAAATTTAGCCAGATAGGTCATGTCGTCTGCGTAATCGAATATATTGCGATTAAAGAAGGCGGGGGTATTGGTCATAATAAAATCTTGGTTATGACTTTCGCCTAACTCTGGCGCTATGGCTTTACCTGGCACATTCATCACTTTAACCGCCATGCCTCGAGCATCACCCTTGCTATCAGCCTGTACCAACATGTCACCGTTTGAGAAACGGATCCACGCTTGGTACTGGTGATTATCTTGAGCAAACAATCCAGCTTTAAAGCGCTCAGGTATACCGGGGTTTACCGAAAAGGTAGCGCGAGCACAGCCGGTTGCTTTGGCGTGTGCATCACGGCGATAGGGTAAACCATTATATTGTTCAGCACGCTTGGAAATTTCTCGAGCTGAGTTTATCGCCGACATAATCGCTTCTTGCTCGGGCTTAGTGATGCCCATTTCCTTATACAAGTCGTTGGCATTAGCGGCGTTTATGCTTAAACCAAACAAGCAAGCGACTAAAGGTGATTTAATCAGTACGTTTTTCATCTTAGTGCACCTTTGCTGGATTACGTTTAGCGGTATCAAAGCTATCTAAACAGGCTTGCTGCTCAGAGCCAAACTGCGGCGCTTGAGTATATTGAGACCAATCCAACGGGTCGCCGCCAAGTTTTTTAGTAAACTCTGGATTGCCCATTACTTTTAGGTACTCGAGCAGGGCTGCGCGTTCTTCTACACTGAGTAAACGGCCAATTCGACCCGGCATATCTACATCGGTAAATAGGTGACCTTGGTTACCATTACCTTTAATGCTGGTGTCGTGTTTAAAGCTGCCAGGGCGCTGCTCGGTAATAAAACCTAAGCGCTCTGGATTGTACTCACGGTTACCAACATAAAACTGTTTAGGACGTTCACGTAGTGGCGACAGCAGCGCATACAAGTTTGGTACAGAACCATTGTGTAAAAATGGCGGTGTCGCCCAAACGCCATGCAGTGGACGTGGTTTATAAGCGCGCATATTGGCGATTCTAAAAGGTACATTTAAACCATCGTAATCAGCGATTAAGGCTTTGTCGATATTGTTATCTTGATAAAGCTTAGGCACCAAACGGTTTAGCAGAATTTGCAAACCATCACCTGCGTTTACTGGGGCTGAGCCTGGGATAATTTTACTACCGTCGTAACGGTGATCCATAAAGTTGTCTGCTGCGGTTGGGTCGGTGCCAATCACCGAGGTTTTAACCCAAGGCATTGCCCAAATCACTTCGCGCCAATCTTCACGTACCGCTTGTTGACCCACAAAGCTGATGTCGCCATCCATATCCCATTGCCAGTTAACATCAATTTGATTGTCTGGGTTTTCACCAGCTTTACTGGCTACTTTCCATTGATAAGGTTTAACTTGATGTGGACCATGACAGGCTTGGCATTGGTCTAGGAATAAATCTTTACCTTGGGTAGCAAGTGGTAAGTTTATCTCACCTAAAATTGCTTCTGGCCAACGAGGGGGCTCCAGCGAGCGCAAAGTGCCTTCAACACAATGCATGCCAGCTAAGTCGATGACTGACTCGCCAAACTCCTCAGTTGTTAATAATTTACCGTCTTCATTCACTAACTTAATTGGCGCAAGTACTCCCAAGCTTTCACCTACATTTCGAGCCATTGCTTGGTTAGTAAACCCGGTATATTGCACCCAGTCGAAACGCCAAATATCCCACAGGAAGGGATAACTTACCGGTGCATCGGCAACGCGGTAGTTAGCTGGCTCGTCAAGATCGTATCCAAATACTACATTGGCGATACGGCCAACTGCATCGGTACGGCCTCGGCCCTCTTCAACAGGATAGTATTTGGGCGCACCCGCACCGGATACAAACTGCTTAATATTGCCTAGAAAGCCCCAAATCTGTTTGCGCAGTTCTTTACGTTTAGCAGGATCTTGACCTGCTACGCGGTCAGCAAATCGGCTCCACTTACTTGGATTCACCAAGGTGGCGACTACTGAGGCTGCCAACGTAGTAATGAACTCGCCACGTTTTGCGTTAGATATACTTTGTACCGCTTGGCCGCCATCAATGCGCAGTGCATTGCCTTGGTAGTGAAGCTCGCCGGTGTGACACATTGCACAAGTTAAATCTAAGCGTTCTTTACCCGACTTAGGGTTAATGTGTCGGCCCAAACCTACTGGCAGATTGCCAGGATTTAAGGTGCTAGCTTGCTGGCCTGGGGTTACGATAAAACCCCAGCCGCGCATGTTGTCGGGGCTAGTTAATAAATCTTTAGAAAGTGGTAGTTCGAGATTAATAAACCAGTCGTATTCTAAGCCAAGCAGCTCGGTACCTTGAGGCGTGAAATAAAAGCGCTCGCGCTGTTCGTCTGTCCAGCCCTTATTGAGGTAGTGGACTTGATTGACGGTTTCGATGGTTAAGTTTGGCTTAAGGAAGGATTTTAAGCCTAGATAGCCGGCGGTGAGCAGGGCTATTCCAAGGAAGGAGTAACGTAAC
Organism: Agarivorans aestuarii; assembly: GCF_019670125.1. NCBI lineage: Bacteria > Pseudomonadati > Pseudomonadota > Gammaproteobacteria > Alteromonadales > Alteromonadaceae > Agarivorans > Agarivorans aestuarii. Next base: position 2,513,669 of record NZ_AP023033.1, on the reverse strand, counting down.
CAACGAGGACCTAGTGCTAACCAAACTTGCCAAACTGCTTTGATTAAACCCCATATCCAATTAAGCAAACGGCTAGTCGCTTTAATCAGTAGTTTAAATGGCAGCAAGACGAGTTTTAAGACGAGCAAAAGTAGCCCAGAGAGGAGCTGTTTTAGCATAGTTTCAAATCCATTTGTAAGAATGCAATCGGCCTGCGTGTTGCAGGCCGTTAATGTTGTTTAAATGTTATAGGCATTTAAAGAGAATTGCACTTAACTATTACTAAAACAAAGAGATAGCTCTAGTAACCGCACATTTACACTTAGCAATCGTTTAACATTCGATAATGTTTACTGCTAAGCCACCGCGGGCGGTTTCTTTATATTTACTTTTCATATCGCAGCCTGTTTCCCACATGGTTTTGATTGCCTTGTCTAAGGATACTTTATGCTCACCACTGCCTCTAAGCGCTAGTCGCGCGGCGTTAATCGCCTTGAGTGCGCCCATGGCATTGCGCTCAATGCAGGGGACTTGAACTAAACCACCGATAGGATCGCAAGTTAAGCCAAGGTTGTGTTCAATGCCAATTTCAGCGGCGTTCTCAATTTGCTCAGGATTGCCACCAAATACCGCAACCAAACCCGCAGCAGCCATAGAACAGGCTACGCCTACCTCTCCTTGGCAGCCTACTTCGGCGCCAGAAATTGACGCGTTGGTTTTATATAAAGAACCAATTGCAGTAGCGGTGAGAAAGAATTGATTAATTGAATCTTGGTCAAGCGCCTGCACGTGGTGATGGTAGTAGTGCAATACAGCTGGAATAATTCCGGCTGCGCCGTTAGTTGGCGCGGTTACTACACGACCACCGCCGGCATTTTCTTCGCTAACGGCAAGTGCATACAGGTTTACCCAATCCATAACATTTAGTGGGTCAGAGCTGAGGTTACTTTGGGAAGATAACTGTCGCTTCAAAGTAGGCGCGCGCCTAGCCAGTTTTAAGCCGCCGGGTAAAATACCTTCTTCACTTATGCCACGGCTTACACAGGCTTGCATTGTCTGCCAAATTTGTTGGGTGTATTGGCTAATAGTGCGAGTAGAACAATGCACTTGTTCATTGGCCGACACCACAGCGGCAATACTTTTTCCACTTTCTTTACAGCGCTGTAATAAGCTTTCGGCGTTTTCAAAGGGGTAGGGGTAATTGTGGCTTACTGTTTCGTTAGTTTGGCCGTCTTCAATAATGTAACCGCCGCCAATTGAGTAATAAGTGGCAGAGATACACTTGCCGTTATCTAAATGTGCATGGAAGCTTAAAGCGTTACTATGAACTGGCAGTTGTTTGCGACGATGAAATACAATGGCACCAGTCTTTGGGAAGTTAACGGTTTTTTTTGCCAGTAAAGCCAGCTCTTGAGTTTGCTCTACTTTTAGCAGCATTTGATCAACGCTATCAACGTCTACCGACTCGGGCGACTCTCCCAACAAGCCCAGTATCACAGCCTTTCCGGTGCCGTGGCCTTTACCCGTAGCGCCCAGAGAACCGAATAATTCCACTTTAATATGATCAACCCGATTGAGCTCAGCATTGTTGTCTAAACGCTCGGCAAAAAGCTTAGCTGCTTTCATCGGTCCTACGGTGTGAGAGCTGGAAGGCCCGATACCTATTGAGAATAGGTCAAATATACTTACCATTTTTATTCCTAGCTAAAGCGTGAAAGCCACTAAGTTGTTAATTCTGAGATTATAAGTATATTTAGTTATCTGCAACAATGAGAAGCGAAATCACGCAATATTTTAGCGGTGGCTCCCCATATTACATGTTTTTCTACTTCTATAAAGTAGACTTCTTCGAGTTTTCCTCTGCGTTTGAACTGATAAGCATGGTAATTATCTAGCTGCAAAAAAGGCAGCAGTGGCAATACCATCACTTGGGCAACTTCATCATAGTTGAGTTTAAATGACAGCGAGTCGCTGGTGGTAGCGATAAACGGCCGTACCGAAAAGTTACTTACCGTAGTTTGCTTGGGTAATTGCCCATGTATGGTAAAAACGCTGGGGTGAATGCCAATTTCTTCATAAGTTTCTCTTAAAGCTGTATGGCTTAGGTCAATATCTTCTGGGTCATGTTTACCGCCGGGTAAGCTAATTTGAGATGGGTGATGACGCAGATGAGCACTGCGTTGGGTGAGCACAATTTGTTCTGCTTCACCGGGCTTTGCGATGATTGGCAGTAGCACAGCAGCGGCATGTTTTGCGGTGCGAGGTGAGTCATGTTTAGCGAGTTGCAGGAGAAAGCGTTGCAAGTAATGCGTGGTTTCTTTGTTGGGCAAACTTTTCCTCCTACGAAGTATTATTCAAGAACAGGTAAAATGCGGCTGAGTTTGTCAAAAGTTTCTTGGTATTCTGCAGCTACTTTGGAATCTGTGACCACACCGCCACCTGCCCAGCTGTAAATTTTTTGATCTTCACAAACAAGGGTGCGAATGGTGATGTTGGTATCCATATCGCCGTTACTCGAGATATAGCCTATAGCTCCACAATAAGCGCTGCGACGGCTCTCTTCAAGCTCTTCAATAATTTGCATTGCTCGTATTTTGGGGGCGCCAGTGATTGAGCCTCCTGGGAAACACGCTGCCAACAGTTGCTCAGCAGAATATTGCGGAGCTAAGCTTGCTCGAATTGTGCTCACCAAGTGGTGTACGGCTGGGAAAGACTCGATAGCAAATAACTTAGGCACCTCAACCGTGCCCGGACTGGCTACTCTGCCAATGTCATTGCGCAGCAAGTCTACAATCATCAAGTTTTCGGCTTGGTCTTTTTCAGCCTTAAGTAGCTCGTTAGCTAATTGCTGATCTATGTGTTCATCGCTGCTTCTTGGGCGAGTGCCTTTAATCGGCTTAGTTTCAATCTCACCTTGCTTAAGGCTAATGAAACGCTCCGGTGATACGCTAAGTATACAGCTGCTTGGTAAGCGCATAAAAGCAGAAAAGGGGGCTTGGTTTGCTGCGATCAAACGCTGATAAGCCTCGGCTTCGTTACCCTGATAGCTTGCCTCAAAGCGTTGAGCGAGATTGATTTGATAGCAATCTCCGCTGAGCAAGTATTCTTGAACTTGCTTAAACTTCTCAGTGTAGCTTGCTTGGCTCATGTTACTTTGCCATTCACTGGTAAGTTTAAACGCTTCGATTTGTTGAGTGCTTTGTATAGTCAGCCAAAGCACTCGTTGTTCTAATTGTTCTAGCCCAGCTGCTTCTTCGCCTATCTGATGCCATTGAATAAGCGTTGTCTGCTTGCTGTGGTGGTCATAAATTAGCGCCCAGTCGTAAAAGCCTACTGCCATATCTGGGGTGTTTAAATCCCTACTTAATTCTTCGGGCAATACTTCAAGGCTTCTGCCTAAGTCGTAAGACCACAGGCCCAGCGCGCCACCTTCAAAGGGAAAGTGTGAAGTGTTGCCTTGAGCGTTTGGGAAAAGTTGTGCGCGCAGTGACTCGAGTAATTCAAAAGGTGCCTGTTGGCTGTGGTAATGTTCTTCGCCCACGGTTACATCTGCCGTTTGCTCGCTGTAACTAACAGTGGCAATGGGATCGGCGACTAAAATATCAAACTGGTTATTCTCGTGAGAGTCGGCAGCCGATTGTAAAAAACAACACCAGTCTTGCTGTGCTAGTCGCTCGAAGAGTTGTACTGGAGAAATAGAAAAAGTTTTACTAACAATCATATAGGTAGTTTTGCGTGACCATTCACTATTCAGAATTGAAGATGTAGATAAATTGTAAAAACTTAGCTTTAGGTTATAGCAGGCTTTGTGACGCAAGGGTATCATAGGCGCTGAAGGATAACGACAACAACCCTAACAGCCGATTAAACAGCCACTATAAAAGCTGTTGATAATTAAAGGCAATAATAAGGAAACGTGGAGACTTTATGACCATCATCCGTAAACAGGACTTTATTGACAGTGTCGCAGAATCGCTGCAATTCATTTCTTACTACCATCCCATCGATTTTGTTACTGCAATGGCCGAAGCCTACGAAAAAGAGCAAAGCATTGCAGCCAAAGATGCCATCGCCCAAATCTTAATTAACTCTCGCATGTGTGCCCAAGGTTTGCGTCCTATCTGTCAGGATACCGGCATTATCACTGCGTTTGTAAAAGTAGGGATGAATGTTCAATGGGACAGTGATCTCACGGTTCAAGAAATGGTCGATGAAGGGGTTCGTCGCGCTTATACCAATCCAGATAACCCTTTACGTGCTTCTATTGTTGCCGACCCAAATGGTGCGCGTAAAAATACTAAAGATAATACGCCTGCGGTTGTTCATATTGACCTAGTGGCTGGTGACAAAGTAGAAATCATGGTTGCTGCTAAAGGCGGCGGCAGTGAAAACAAATCGAAGATGGTGATGCTTAACCCATCAGACTCTGTAGCCGAGTGGGTATTAAAAACCTTGCCTACCATGGGTGCTGGTTGGTGCCCACCAGGAATGGTTGGCATTGGTATTGGCGGCACCGCCGAAAAAGCTGCAGTAATGGCCAAAGAATCGCTAATGGATCCGGTTGATATTCAAGACCTCATAGCTAAAGGCGCAGAAAATTCCGACGAAGAACTACGTTTAGAGTTGATGGACGGCATTAATAAACTAGGCATAGGCGCTCAAGGTTTAGGTGGCCTAACAACGGTACTTGATGTAAAAGTTAAGTCTTGCCCAACCCATGCTGCGTCTAAACCAGTAGTGATGATCCCGAACTGTGCGGCAACCCGCCACGCACACTTCCATTTAGATGGTAGTGGCCCTGCAGTGCTTACCCCACCAAAATTAGAAGACTGGCCAGAGATTACCTGGGATGTTGGCGATAATGTTCGCCGTGTAGATGTAAACAAGGTGACCAAAGAAGAAGTAGCCACCTGGAAAATGGGTGAAACGGTATTGCTTAACGGCAAAATCCTTACTGGTCGTGATGCTGCGCACAAGCGTATTAAAGAATACTTGGAGCAAGGCAAAGCATTCCCTAATGGCGTCGATTTTAATGGCCGCTTTATTTACTACGTAGGTCCGGTAGATGCGGTACGAGATGAAGCAGTTGGTCCAGCGGGGCCCACAACGTCTACTCGTATGGACAAGTTCACAGACATGATGCTCGAAGAAACGGGTTTGATGGGCATGATTGGTAAAGCGGAACGTGGCCCTGCAACGGTGGATTCTATTGCCAAACATCAGTCGGTTTATTTAATGGCGGTAGGCGGTGCTGCTTACTTAGTATCTAAAGCGATTAAGAATGCCAAAGTAGTGGCTTTCGAAGATTTAGGTATGGAAGCTATCTATGAGTTTGAAGTAGAGGATATGCCGGTTACTGTAGCAGTTGATGCCGACGGTAACTCTGCTCACCAGCAGGGACCAGCAATTTGGAAGGCTAAAATTGAAGAACTAGATGCAAAACTAAGCAAGTAATATATTTGGTTTTGCTAAGGGTCTGTTGATTTATCGCTGCAATAATCAGCTCGAAAGATCAACAGACCTTAATGAAAGCGGCTTAGGCCGCTTTTTTTTGTGCCATTTTTTTGTTTAACAGGTAATCGGCAGAAAATGGGCCCGCTCCCCAAATCACATTAATTAGTATCATTAAACCCCATAGCTGGTGGTCGTAAAAACCACCGGGCCAAAGCACTGGGTAAGACACTACAGCGATGATATTAAACAAGAACAACTTCAAAGCAAAAATACGGGTAAACAAGCCAAGTACCAGAAATACCGGCAAAATTAGCTCGGCTGCAGTTCCTAGATAGGCTGCTAACTCCCAAGGCAAAATTGGCACTTGGTACTCAAGTTCAAATAGATAAAGCGTTGAATCCCAGCTGGTAAGTTTTAAATAACCTGAGCGGAAAAATACAATGGCTACCCATATTCGAGTAAACGTGAGTAATAGAGGGATAAGCAGAAACTGCATCATCTCTACGGCTTTTAGGTAGATATTATAAAGTGGCATCATGGAATTCTCCTCTCTCTGATGCAAAACTAAAATGGGATAAACGTTGTAATTGAATAGATTCGCCAAGGAGGGATTCTAATTCAGCCAAACAGTGTTGAGGCAGCTCACCTAATGGACGTAATTGATGGCAATGATTCAGAAATGCATGACTAAGCGGGGATATTTGCTCTAGCTGAACTTCAAAATCAGCTTGCTTAGTAAATAGTACAAAATCTTGTTCATCTAACTCGATCGCTTCAACTTGGTTTGCTTGAACCATTTGGTAGATAGAAAAAACCGGGTATTGGCTGGCTAACAAAGACTGATGTGAGGCCAAATGCAGTACTACATCACCCAGTTGCTCTGGAGGTATCGATTGTAGAGTTTCTACAGTGAAATAGTGGCTTGGCATGGCTTGACCAGCGGTTTGTTCAATTTGCCAATCTAGCTGAGCGATATCTGCCAAATAAGGCAGTTGAGCTAAGGCATCTTGTTGCTGCACAAATTGATTAAAGCCATGACCAAACAAGTTAAGATCACCTTGATTATGACCATGCTGCAAAATGAAACTTCTGGCGGCAAACTTAAAATAGTCTTCACCTACCAACTTCTGCACAGTGGGGTAAGTGGCGCTTAAGGCCTCGCTTAAGCTTATTAGGTAATTGTTTTGGTAGATTTGCATTGACTCGTCAGGGCTAAGCGCGTTGCTGGCCAAACGTGCTTCCACATTCGTATTCGTTTGATCTAACGAGTCTGAGAACTCCTGTTGCAATTGTTTAAGCACAGCTCACCTCGCTTGTTTCTAAGTCGATGTGTTTGGCTTGCAAGACTTCTTCTACCAGCACGTCTAAGCTAGGAAAGTCACTGTCCCATTCAATAAGAGTGGGGATGTTGTTGGCATAATACTGTTGGAATTTTCTATACAACTGCCAAACTGGCTCGCTCACCTTTTGGTTGTGGCTGTCAATTAGCACCGTTTTATTGTCGAGTTGCTTCTCGGTATAACCGGCTAAGTGGATTTCTTTTACAGCATCCAAATTTAGTGTCTCTAAGTATTCTTGGTTATCCCAACCTAGGTTATGTCCGCTGACATAAACATTGTTAATGTCTAACAGCAAACCGCAGCCAGTGGCTTCAACTAATCGGTTCAAAAACTCTGGCTCATGAATGTGGCTTTCATGATAGGCCAAATACGCCGAAGGATTTTCGATAAGCAGTTGTCGCTCCAAAAAATCTTGTGCTTGGTTAACGTGTTCGATAAAAACTTTTAAGCATTCTTCAGTGTAAGGTAAGGGCAGTAGGTCGTTGTAAAAGCGGCCGTTAATGCTGCTCCAACTTAAATGCTCAGAGACGATAAAAGGATTAACATCATCAATTAATGCTTTTAGTTTCTCTAAATGTGTTTTGCTTAATGCATCAAAGGACCCTAGCGACAAACCAACCCCGTGCACACTAATTGGGCTGTGCTCAGCGATTTGTTTAAGTAGATGATAATCGTATGAGTGTGGGTTGAAGTAGTTCTCAGCGTGTATCTCTAGCCAATCCAATTGCTGGTGTTTGTTTAGCAACTGTTCTGCATAAGCTGAGCGCAAACCAAGCCCGTATTGTTTTTTTGTCATAGTGGTGTTCGTTTAAGCGAGGGAGTAGGGAGGCTGCCGAACCAAGTTTAGCTGGTTCGGCAGTTACAAATTAGCTAGATTGTTTGCTACCACCAGCTAGTTTGTCACATAAGCCTTTTGGTAATACAATAAAAGCGTCTGATTGGTTGTCAGCTGTCGCTGTGCCGGCACATGAGCTATTTTTGGTAGCACAGTCATTCTTGCCCGCTTTGGCTACGCCGTAACATTTCTCTTTACCTGCAGCAACAGCTGGAGTGGCGGTAAGAGTACCCAATGCGATTAAACCAGTTACTGCTGTAGCGATTGCAATGTTTGAACCTTTCATAATATTTCCTTTATCAAATTGTGTCGTGTTAAGTACAACTTGTTCACTTAGTTGTAGCTAAGGAAACCGCATTACTAAAGAAAAAATTTCGCAAGTTGTGAAAAAATATCAACAATAGAGCAAAGGTTTTTACAATTTTATATTAAGTGGCTTTTTGTTAGTGCTAGGCATGGCGCGGCTTCAGCCTTGATTTTGTTAGCTTTAAAAAAGTTGTTTATTTTTTTGATTTTTTTAGTGAAGTTGTATGTTGGCGAAATGTAAATGCTTGCTCGAACAAGTGAGGCTTAATGTGTTTTAAGAAAATGCTGGTACTTTTTTGCTGTTTAGAGCAATGGGATTACCACTAGGCGTTTTAAACAGTGCTAAAAAAGTAGAGTAATAGCTGAACTGGGAAACTTGTTCTTTGAAAACTTGTCTAGAAAGGACTTGTTACAATTACGTGCTTTTTCATACTAATTGGTTAATCATATTAATACATTGTTTAAACAGGTTTAATTTATGAAACAAGTTATCTTGGCTAGTGCCTTGACACTATTGGCTAGCGCCTGCACAACAGTTTTTGAAGAAGAGCAAACTCAGCGCAAAGAACAACAATATCGCGATACCATTATTGTGAGTGCAGAGCCTGGATTTACAGTGTTTAAACAACAAACAGTTTGCGGTCATCCGCTATTAGAAGAATCCTTGCGAAACCCACAACGCTCAGATGTGCAAGCTTATGATGCGTTTCATAAAGCCTTTGAAAAAAAGTTTGAAGACTTAGGTATTCACTACTTATCTCAAGCCGACGATAGCTGCGATTACTGGATGGCCTTTGCTTTGCCCACCAGTCAAAAATTGAGTGATGACCAATTGATGACCTTGTTTGGGGTATCGCCTGGCTTGGCTGATGACGGCAACCAAGACTTTCAACGTGCCACCTTAATGATGAGTTTGTATACCGCGCAGTCTAATTACAAAATGTGGCAAGTAAGCCTGCAAGCCTTTGCCCAAGTAGAAACTGATGAAATGGGGCGCCGCCAAATAGCCATTAAGCCAGAAGGGGTAGAGTACGCAGTGAATCGCGTATTTGCTTATTTGAATGTGAAAGACGCGTCGTAAATCGCAGGCAAAAAAAAGCCCAGCTACAGGGGGCGCTGGGCGTTCAATTTAAGTATTTAATTGCAGTGGCATAGATTAAGACCCGGCGATTTCGAGAAAGTTTCAAAAATCTTCTTTTTTTTCTTAAAAAAATCCGAGTTCAGTTCTCGTTTTTAGTTTCACCCGCAAATTATGCCTAGCGAATGATTGACATCTGAAGGCCTTAAACGTAGATTTTAAACAGGTGTTTTATTTTTAAGGTGTCATAGTGAGACAAGGAACTAAAAGTAAGATCCTCGATGCAGCTGAACGTTTATTCGCTGAACGAGGATTTGCCGATACCTCGTTGAGGTTAATTACTTCTCATGCTGAGGTTAATCTTGCCTCGGTAAATTACCACTTTGGTTCCAAGAAGGAACTTATCCAAGCTGTTCTTATGCGCTACCTAGAGCAGTTCATGCCTTTAGTAGACAAAGCGATGTTGGAACACATCGAAGGCGACACACCGCCTAACCTCGACCAAGTGTTCTCTTCGTTTATTGACCCTTTGCTTGAAATGAACCAAGTGAAGAAACACGGTACTGCGATGTTCCTACTATTATTAGGACGAGGATATACCGATAGTCAAGGGCACCTGCGTAAATTTATTACTCATCACTTTGGAGAGGTGCTCAGCCGTTTTCAAGATGCGGTGAGATTGGCTTATCCCGAGTTATCAGACAGCGATATATTTTGGCGCTTGCACTTCACCTTAGGAACAGTGGTGTTCACCATGGCATCTAGCACTGCTCTTAAAGATATTGCCAGTGCCGACTTTAATGAAGATTTAAATACCGAAGGATTGATCAGAAAAGTGATCCCCTATTTGGCAGCCGGTGTGGGTGCGCCAACTTAAACAATAAAAACTATAAAGTACGTGAAATAAGGAATTGACCATGACTATTTTGTTGATGTTAGTGACCGCGGCGGTGGTGCTGTTATGCATACCCGATACGCGCAAAAAGCTGGTAACGCGACCTGCTTTTAGAGTGTTTAAGAAAATTCTTCCGCCCCTGTCTCAAACCGAGAAAGAGGCAATGGAAGCTGGTTCAGTTTGGTGGGACGGTGAGCTATTTGGTGGTAAGCCAGATTGGAATAAACTTCACAGTTACCCAAAAGCTACCTTAAGCGAAGACGAGCAAGCCTTTATGGATGTTCAAGTTGCTACGCTATTAGACATGCTTGATGATTTTGATATTGTGCAAAATCAACGTGACCTTCCTAAACAAGTATGGGATTACTTAAAAGCAGAAGGCTTTTTTGCACTTATTATCCCTAAAGCCTATGGCGGTAGAGAATTCTCGGCCATCGCTAACTCCACCATTGTAAGTACTATTGCAACCCGCAGCTTATCTGCAGCGGTAACTGTGATGGTTCCGAACTCTTTAGGGCCAGGTGAGCTACTGCTTCACTATGGTACCCAAGAGCAAAAAGATCACTGGTTACCAGGCTTGGCAGACGGTACACATGTGCCATGTTTTGCCTTAACTGGCCCAGAAGCGGGTTCAGATGCTGGTGCTATTCCAGATAAAGGCATTATTTGTAAAGGTGAGTTTAACGGCGAAGAAGTGGTTGGTATTCGCTTAAACTGGAACAAACGCTACATTACCTTAGCTCCTGTAGCTACGGTATTGGGTTTAGCCTTTAAGCTTTACGATCCAGAAGGTTTGCTGGGCGAGCAAGAAGAATTAGGCATTACTTGTGCCCTAATCCCAACAGACCATCCAGGTGTGCGCACTGGCGATCGCCACTTCCCGCTTGGTTTAGCCTTTATGAATGGTCCAACCTTTGGTGAAGATGTATTTATTCCTCTAGATTGGATTATTGGTGGTGCTGATTACGCAGGTAAAGGCTGGCGTATGTTAGTTGAGTGTTTATCAGCTGGTCGAGGTATTTCATTGCCAGCTCTAGGCACCGCTGTGGGCCATATGAGCTCGCGTACAACCAGCGCATATGCATACGTTCGTAAGCAATTTGGCTTATCAATTGGTCGTTTTGAAGGGGTCGAAGAGGCGCTTGCTCGAATAGGTGGCATGACTTACCAGCTAGAAGCGGCTCGTCGTTTAACTGCAGGCGCTTTAGATTTAGACCAAAGCCCAGCCATCGTTACAGCTATTGCAAAATACCATATGACGGAAATGGCGCGTACGGTGTTAGATGACGCCATGGATATTCACTCTGGTCGAGCAATTCAGCTTGGTGCCATGAACTATCTAGGCCACGCCTACAACGGCGTACCAGTAGCTATTACGGTAGAAGGGGCAAATATTCTAACCCGTAACCTGATGATCTTTGGTCAAGGCGCAACTCGTTGTCACCCATATGTACTCAAAGAGCTACAAGCAGCAGCCAACCCAGACGAAGAGGCAGGTTTAGCCGAATTTGATAGCTTACTAATTAAGCATATTGGTTTTGGCGTAGGTAACTTTGCGGGCAGTTTGTTCCAAGGTTTAACTGGTGCGGCGTTTAACTCTAGCCCAGTATCTGGTGACACTGCAGTTTACTATCGTCAGTTAACCCGCATGAGCCGTGGATTAGCTCTTTGTGCCGATATGTCGATGCTAATTCTAGGTGGTGATCTTAAACGTAAAGAGCGTATCTCAGCGCGTTTAGGTGATGTGTTAAGTAATCTTTACTTAGCTTCTGCCACCTTGAAGCACTATGAAGACCAAGGCCGACCAGCTGAAGACTTACCCTTTGTTAAATGGGCGGTAGAGCGTAACCTGCATGAAATCGGTATTGCCTTTGAAGGCTTCTTCCAAAACTTCTCAAACCGCGTTGTTGCCCGTGTGCTAAAAACCGTAGTGTTCCCATTTGGAAACCGCTTTAAGTTAGCAGAAGATAAAGTAAGTCATCAGATTTGTGAAACCATGATGACGCCAGGAGCTGCACGCGAACGCTTAAGCCACTTGTGTGTAACCACTGGCGGCGAAGGTGACGCAGTAGCGATTATTGAGCAAGCATTCTTAGCTATGTATAAGGTTCGTCCATTAGAGCGCAAAATTGCTAAGGCGCAAAAAGCAGGCCAGTTACCGCGTAAAGTTGCCTTAGATGGGATTGTAGACCTAGCTCTAGCGCAAGACATTCTTTCTAAAGAAGAAGCAAGTAACTTGCTAGAAGCAGATAAGTTGCGTTACCAAGCTATTCAAGTTGACCACTTTGAACCTGGGGTATTAGAAGCAAAAAATGCTCCAATAGAATCTGAAGTGAACGTCGCTTAGTCACTCACTTACTTAGTAAAAAGGATGCTTAAGGCATCCTTTTTTATTGCCCGTTATTGGCCCTAAGTTAGATGCTACACACCTAGAAATAGCGATAGTGCAACACTAGAGTTTTGTTGGTGGACTGAAGAAGGGGTAAATAATAGTGGGAGAGTGCAATAAAAAAGCCAGCGTTCGCTGGCTTTGAAGATTGTTGTTACAGTGCCTTATCGGTACGCGAGTCTTTAAGGCTTTGTTTAACTTTACGTAGATTCTCGCGGAACTTCTCGCCTCGGCGTAGGGTAAAGCCGGTAGCTAGTACGTCAATCAATGCCATTTGTGCAATTCGAGAGGCCATTGGCATATATACGTCGGTATCCTCTGGCACGTCCATCGACAATACTAAGTTACATTCCTTAGCTAGCGGAGAGTCTTTACTGGTAATACCAATCACCGTTGAATCGTTTTGTTGAGCTAGCACTGCAATATCAATCATTGCTTTAGTGCGGCCGGTATGTGAAATCAAAATGATCACATCTTCTTCGGTAGCCACAATACAACTCATGCGCATCATTACTACATCGTCAAAGTAACTCACTGGCACATTAAAGCGGAAGAACTTGTTTAAGGCATCTTGAGCAACCGAAGCTGAAGCACCTAAACCAAAGAAAGAGATTTTCTTGGCTTGGGTCAATAAATCTACAGCGCGGTTTACCGCATTAGGGTCTAAACTGTTTTTTGCTGCTTCTAAGCTCGCCATAGAGGATTCAAAAATCTTAGAAGTATAGGCTTCTGGGCCATCTTCTTCGTCAACATGGCGGTTAACGTAGGGCGTGCCGTTGGCTAAGCTTTGCGCTAAGTGTAATTTAAAGTCTGGGAAACCTTTGGTGTCTAAGCGCCGACAAAAGCGGTTTACTGTCGGTTCACTTACGTCAGCCAGTTTTGCTAATGCAGCAATACTTGAATGAATCGCCGTTTGAGGGGAGGCGATAATAACCTCAGCAACCTTACGTTCTGATTTGCTGAAGTTTTCTAAATTTTTAGTTATTTTTTCAAGCGTATTCATAATATCCGTTATTTTTAGCGCATTTGTTATGTCGACGTTGTCAAATGTAATATTTTTTCAACAAAATTATATGTCATACAATTACACAGACACTTTAGTAAAACAAGCTGAATTATGTGCAATCATAGACCAGGGAGGGATTTTATAGTTTGAGCTAGGTCTAATATCTTTGAAAATGAGTAAGCAATTAGTAATTTACTAACGAAATTCTAGAACAAAAGCGGTAAAATTCGACGACATAAATATAGTACAGCCATCTTAATCACAGTTTGTTAGGATGCGTAATAATATTTTTCTATTTTTTGAACTTGGTATGAAGGAAAACAAAATGGCCGGTTTTGGTTTAATCGCCGACGTAGGTGGTACAAATATTCGTTTAGCTCTAGTTGAACTTAAAACAGGTGAAATAGGGCGTTTAAAAAAGTATTTATGTGCTGACTACCCAAGCATCGCTGATGTTATTTCCCTGTACCTAAAAGAACAACAAGAAACTGTAACCCAAGCTTGTGTCGCCATTGCATGTCCTACTGATAAAGATTGGATCGCAATGACCAATCACAGCTGGGCATTCTCTAAGAAAGAAGTACAAGAACAATTAGGCTTCGAAGGTTTCCATGTAATTAACGATTATACTGGCATCGCGATGTCTATCCCAACGTTGACCGACGAGCAAAAGATTCAAGTTGGCGGTGGCGAAGCTAAAACAGGCGCGCCAATTGCGGTATACGGCCCAGGAACTGGTTTAGGTGTCGCTCACTTAATCCATCACGACAGCGAGTATGTATGTATTCCGGGCGAGGGCGGCCATGTAGAGTTTGCCGCTAACGACGAAAAAGAAGCCCATGTATTGGCCTTCTTACAAAAACGTTTAGGTCATGTGTCGGCAGAGCGTTTGTTGTCAGGCCCTGGCTTAGTAAACATTTACGAAGGCTTAATGGACATGCACGGTAAAACCGCAGAAAGCTTTGAACCTTCAGATGTAACGTCTCGTGGACTTGACGGCAGCTGCCCAGTTTGTGTTGAAGCAATGGAAGTATTTTGCCGTGCTTTAGGCTCGTTTGGTGGTAACCTAGCGCTTAACATGTCTACCTTTGGCGGCGTATATATTGCCGGTGGCATCATTACTCGCTTTATGGATTTCTTCAATAACAGTGATTTCCGCAAGCGTTTTGAAGATAAAGGTCGCTTTGTAGATTTTGTGGCTAAAGTGCCTGTTTACATCATTACTGAAGAACAACCAGGCTTGCAGGGTGCGGCTGCTTACTTACGTCAAAGTAACGGCTACCGTATCTAGGTCTAATAGCTGTTTAATGAAAAAGAAGCTTCGGCTTCTTTTTTTGTTTGAGTCAGCAAAAATTGTTTAAGAACTCGGCAGTTGCCAGTATTTGGCTAAAAAGTTATTGACCCAAACATAAGTGATCCGTAATCTAGCGCCTCATTATTGCTAAGCGCAATAAATCAAAAAAAGGTGACGTGTCCGAGTGGCTGAAGGAGCACGCCTGGAAAGTGTGTAAGGGGCAACCCTTCGAGAGTTCGAATCTCTCCGTCACCGCCATCTTCAAGTTCAAAGACGTCCAAGGGCGTCTTTTTTCTTTTCTGAAATAAATTACCAACATTACTTGCCTTGCTTATATTGGTTATTTCAATCTGTAACCCCTTTGCTGCCCGCTTAACTTAAGGCCGCAGAGTAAGCAGACAGCGCCTTAGAAAGTTCATGATGGATTCGATCCATCAATGGTGAGTAACGCTGTCAAATCCTCTTGATTAATATGCCTGCATCGCAACAGGGCGATATCAACTAGAGGTAGGTATGTTTCAATTATTAATTCAATTTGGACAGCAAGTTTGCGTATCTGCAACACTTGCTTGTTTAAGTAAAAACACGGGAGGTGCGCTATGAGCATCGCCCAACAATTAATCCAAAGCTCTCCGTATATTGCTTTGTTCATCACTTTGGCACTTGGCTATTTGATAGGTAAGATCACCATTGGTCGGTTTGTACTAGGCGGCGTCGCCGGTACCTTATTAATGGGTGTAGTCGTTGGTCAACTTGGTGTTGATATTGACCCTGGTGTTAAAAGCATTTTCTTTGCATTGTTTATTTATGCTGTTGGTTTTCAAGGTGGTCCTCAGTTCTTTGGCGCGTTAAACCGCAAAACCGTTAACGTTATTTTGTCAGCCGTTGTTATGACAAGCGTTGGTTTATTTGTGGTGTTAGGTGCTGCTTGGATGTTTGATCTTGACCGCGGAACTGCAGCTGGTTTAGCAGCTGGTGGTTTAACCCAATCTGCCATTATTGGTACCGCTGGCGATGCCATTGGCAAATTAGGTGGTATTACTGAAGAAGCCAAAGCCTTAATGCAAACTAACGTGGCTGTAGGTTATGCGGTAACTTATATCTTTGGTTCGCTTGGTCCAATTTTGATGGTGACATGGATTATCCCAACACTGATGAAGTGGGACATTCGTAAAGAAGCTATTGAACTTGCCGAGAAACAAAACGATGGTAAAACCGAGTTATCTGATGGTGAATTTAACGCAATTACAGCCTTAGACTCACGTGCTTATCGTATCGATGGTAATAGCGCGCTATTACATAAAACCATCGCCCAAGCTAACGATAGCTTGATTGATACAGCAATCGAGTTAGTGCAACGCGAAGGTGAGGCGCTAGCTTCAAATGAGGTCACTTTTAGAGAGAATGATGTAGTAGTAGTGACAGGTCGACGCTCTGCAGTTAAGCAACAGGCAAGCTTGTTAGGTGAAGAAATTGATATTCCTAGTTCGGTAGAATTAGTTGAAGAAAATCGCCAACTTATTGCTACTAACTCTAAGCTAATCGGTAAAACTCTTGGACAAATAAAACAACTAGCGCAAAAGTCGTTAACTCGTGGCGTATACATCACTGATGTAAATCGTGGCGGAACTAGCTTAGCGGTCAATGCTGATCTAGTCATTAAAAAACACGATATTGTGCAAATTACCGGTAAAGCGGCAGACTTAAACCGTGTTGCAAATAATATTGGCCAACGTTTAGGTTCAGCTTATGTGACAGACTTTGTATTGTTTGGTCTTGGTATGGTTGTTGGTTTACTTATTGGTTTAATCAACTTCAAAATTGCTGGGATTCCCGTAACTATTGGTTCTGGCGCAGGCTGTTTGATTTCGGGTCTAATGGTTGGCTGGTTACGCAGTAAAAACCCTAAAGTTGCTTCCTTCCCAATGGGTGCATCAAACTTTATTCGCGACTTTGGTTTGGCAGTGTTCGTGGGCATTGTTGGCCTACAGGCTGGTCCTCAAGCAATTGACGCCATCCGTGAGCACGGCTTAACCTTACTTATGCTAGGTGTAGGTGTTACCTTAATTCCGCAAATTGTGGCTTTCTTCTTCTCTTATTATGTATTGCGAGTAAGAAACCCTATTGAGGCGCTAGGTGCTATAGCCGGTGGTAGAAGTGCTAACCCAGCATTTGCCGCCTTGTTAGAAAAAGCAGGCAACGCGACTCCAGTATTCTCGTTCACGGTTACCTACGCAATTGCAAACGTATTGCTTACATTGTGGGGCCCAATCATCATCGGGATAATTACTACTAACGTTGGCTAATAAGCTAACGCTAATTAAAGGGGCTCACTCATGTTTGCCTCTTTGATGCGGCAAGTAGACTGCCCTTAATAAATAACCCAGCAGCAAGTTTCTCACGGAGCTTGCTGCTTTTGCGTTTTAGCCGCTAATCATTATGCAGTGCTTGCATTGGCGGTTAGTTTTTTGGGCTGAAAACAATGCTTGTGTGATTCTAATATAAAGTTACCAGCGACTAACCAGGTGCGGTTTAGCGCCTAATAGCCAAGCACTTATCCAGAAGGCGTTCGTCTTTCCCCTTTTGTTTTAAATGCTAATTTAATCAATGTTTTAGCTATCTAATGTTTAAGCTTATTTAGAGCTTACAGACTAGAATAAACCTAGTTTTGTAGTGTTGATGGACCTGATCCTTCATAGGCGATTAACTCGATTTTTCTCTGTTACTTAATATACCTCCATCGCCAAGGCAGTTGCCTAGCGGACGAAAAGTAAACACTTAATCAGAAGGTATATAAAACATGTTAAACATCGATTTCTCTCAATTTGCAGACTTAAGCCCATTTGAATTAAAAGACAAATTGATCGATCTTGCTAACACCGTTCCAGATCGTGCATTGCTAGATGCAGGCCGTGGTAACCCAAACTTTTTAGCAACTCTTCCACGTAAAGCATTTTTGCGTTTAGGTGACTTCTCTGTAGAAGAAGCAGAGCGTAACTACGCTTACCTAGATGGGGGTTTTGGTGGCATTCCAAATGGAGAAGGCATTGTTGAGCGTTTTGATACCTTTGCAAAACAATATGGTGATAAAGAGGGCGTTCAGTTTATTCAAAAAGCACTAAGCTACGCTAAAGATCGCTTAGGCATTGAAAAACACGATTTTCTTAACGAGCTAGTATTGGCGTTCTTGGGTTGTAACTACCCAGTACCTTCTCGCATGCTAAGAAACATTGAAAAAGTAGTTAAGCAATACATTGGCGAAGAAATGTACGGCGCGATGCCAATGACCACCAACTTTGATTTGTTTGCCACAGAAGGTGGTACTGCATCAATGACTTACACCTTCGCCACAATGTTTAATAATGGTTTATTGAAAAAAGGTGACAAAGTTGCGCTTATCACACCTATTTTCACCCCTTACTTAGAGATTCCAGAGCTTGCTGAATACGAACTTGAAATTGTTGAGCTACGCCTAGATGAAACTACCTGGCAGCTTCCTGAGTCTGAGATTAACAAGTTAGCCGATACCGACATTAAATTGCTTTGTGTAGTTAACCCAGCTAACCCTGCATCAGTTAAAATGTCTGATGAAACGCTAACCTTGCTATCTAACTTTGTTAATAGCCAACGTAAAGATCTGTTTATTATTACAGATGACGTATACGGCACATTTGCTGATGACTTTGTATCGTTATTCGCAACACTGCCTTACAACACCTTGTGTGTATACTCATTCTCTAAATACTTTGGTGCAACTGGCTGGCGCTTAGGCACTATCGGTATTCACGAATCAAATGTATTTGACGATGCGATGCGCGCACTACCAGAGCAGCACCAACTCGCTCTAGATGATCGTTACAAAACGCTAACGCCCACTCCACGTGATATTAAATTTATTGACCGTATCGTAGCTGACAGCCGTGCAGTAGCTCTTAACCACACTGCAGGTTTAGCCTTGCCTCAACAAGTACAGATGGCGCTATTTTCATTAACTTGTTTAATGGATATGGAAGACAACTACAAAGCGGCTTGTAAGCGCATTATCCGCGAGCGTTACCAAACTTTATACGGCGCAATGGGTGTAGCTGTTGAAGAAGATAAAGACCGTGTTGATTACTACACATTGCTAGAGCTAGACACTATTGGTGGCAAGCTTTATGGCGACGAATTTGTTCGCTGGTTTAAAGAAAGTGGTAAAGGCCAATACTTCCTCTTCCGTTTAGCCCAGTCTACCGGAGTAATTTTACTTCCAGGTAAAGGCTTCGACACTGTGCACGCTTCTGTACGTGTTTCATTGGCTAACCTAACTCATCATGAGTACGAGTTAATTGGTCGTGAAACTCGCAAAGTACTAGACGAGCATTACGCTGAATTTAAAGCGCAATAAGCCCTGCTAACGAGGCGCGATATCGCGCCTCTACTTATTTAATCAAGTAGAGAAGTCGCATCATGAAAGGCATTATTTCTGTTCAATCACATGTTGTTTATGGCCATGCTGGAAACAGCTCGGCGGTGTTTCCACTGCAACGTATGGGTTTTGAAGTTTGGCCCGTTCATACGGTGCAGTTTTCTAATCATACGCAATATGCTCAAGGGTGGACTGGCCAATGCTTTCCGGCAGATGCCATCTCTGATTTAGTGAAGGGAATTGATGCAATAGGGCAGTTACAGCAATGCCAAGCTATTGTATCTGGTTATTTGGGCGATGCAGCTCAGGCAACCTCATTAATTGCCGCCGTAGACATGGTTAAACAAGTTAATCCAAGGGCGATATACGTTTGCGATCCTGTTATGGGTGACCCTGATAAAGGCTGTATTTTAGCAGAAGGTATTAGCGAGTATTTGGTTGAATATCTTATGCCAAAAGCAGATGTGATAGTGCCTAATCAATTTGAATTAAGCCGCTTTGTAGGGATGGAAATAACTAACTTAGATGAAGCTATCGCGGCGTGCCAGATGGCTTTAACTAAAGGGCCAAAGGTGGTGTTGGTTAAACATCTACATAGTTTATCAAAGCAGCAGTTTTGCATGATGATGGCTGATTCAAGTGGCTGCTATTTGGTTAAACGCCCTAATTTAGAGTTTGATAAAGCCCCTGTGGGCGTGGGCGATCTGATTTCGGCGCTATTTACCGGAGGTTTATTGAAAGGTTGGCCACCCATTATGGCTTTAGAGCATGCTAACAACGCGAGTTTTGGTGTATTAGAGGCTACTCGGCAATGTGGTGAGTGGGAGCTGCAAACTGTTTTTGCACAAGATCAGCTAAGCGAGCCTCGCCACAGCTTTGCTGCTTCTAAAGTGGCTTGAGGTAGAGACGATGTTTAATACAAAAACCTTAGTGCAGATTGTTTTGGCTACGTTAGTATTAAGTGCTTGTAGTTCGCATCATGAGCTAGACAAACGCGTAACCGAAAAGAACTATCAACAAGTAGCGTTAATAGCCGAGCAATCATTGAGTGAACCGTTGCGCTTTTGGGGCAATGAGGCACCAAATTTCCTATATAACAAAGACACTCATACTACAGTATTACGTACCTCATCCAGTTCGCTAAATATTCTTGCCTTATCTGGCGGGGGAGCAAACGGTGCCTATGGTGCTGGCATTATTAATGGGATGTATGAAAGCGGCAACTTACCTGATTTTGCTGTGGTCACAGGTGTAAGTGCTGGCGCTCTTATTGCGCCATTTGTCTTTGTAGGTGGCGACGACATTGTCACTATGAAAAACATCATGTTAGGTATTAGCGATAAGCGCATTTTGTCGAAGCGCAATTATTTAAATGCCTTATTTAAAGATGGGGTTAGTAATGGGCAAGGCTTAAACGAGTTTATTGCTGCAACGTTTGATGAGCAAATGATCGCTAAAATTGCTGCTACACATAACAGTGGTAAGCGCTTGTTTATAGGCACAACGCATTTTGATTCTGGTAGACAAGTTGTTTGGAACTTAGGTCAAATTGCGGCAAGTGATCATCCCAATAAGGATCAGCTGATTCATCAAGTGCTAAGTGCTAGCTCATCTATACCCGGCATTTTTCCTCCGCAGTTTATTGAAGTAAACGCTAGTGGCGAAAGCTTAGAAGAGATGCATGTAGATGGCGGTCTTAGTGCACAAATGTTTGCCGACCCAGCCGGGTTTGATTACAACAACATAGCCCAGGCATTAGGCATTGATAGCTCACCAAATATATATGTGGTGCGTAATGGCAGACTAGATCTACCTTATCAACATTTGAAGGACAGAGGTGTAGAGTTGCTTGGGCGTAGCGTTCAAAGCTTAACCCTAAATCAAAATCGTGGTGATCTATATCGAATCTTATATTTTAGTGAAAAGCATAACTTTAACACCAAATTCACCTACGTTACTGCAAACTTTACTGAGAAGAAAAAGGGTAAAAAAATGTTTGATGAAGACTATATGTTGGCGCTTTATAATTACGGTTTTACGAAAGCAATTAACCAGCAACAGTGGCACACAGAGTTACCCTAATAGTGCTCGCTTAGTTAATATGAGGCGAAGACAAGTTCATCTTGTTTCGCCCTTGTCACCTGATAACTTGTTCTCGTTATTAAGCTCTTCGTTGGTTAATGTACGCAACAACCAGTGATTCTACATCTTTCTTTATTTCCATTATCGCTTTAGAGCGCGGTGCCCAAAGCGCAATGGGAAACTGAAAATCATCTCTCACTTCGTTCAAGTTAAGCTTTTGTAGTTGTAATAAATCGCCCAGGTCTTCAATTGTGACCCTTGGCAATAATGACCATCCTACACCTTGCTGAACTAAGCTAAGCAATAGCGAGAAATCTTCGATAACTTCGTAATTAGATGACAATAAAATTTTTTGAGAGATCTCATCATCTAAATAAGCTTTTAGTATCAGCTGTTTACTGGTTTTCAAAGCACCAAATATTTGGTCGTTTGGTAACTCTGCCAGAGGGCTATTTTTAGCTGTGTAAAGACCGAAAGTAAGGTAACAAAGGAAAGTAATATCGAAACTCGTGATAGGGGTGCGTTGATCTACATTTACAAAGCCCAGTTGTATTGAATCATCTTCGATCCCTGCTTTAACCTCTTCCTTGGTTTTAATTAGAAAGTTAACCTTCATAGCGGGGTATTTTTCTAATAAAAGCTGGCGAATACTAACCAACACATCACTGGGAATTAGACTTGTATAGGCAATATTTAGGCACTCTAATTGCCCATAAGACAGGCTAAGTGCCATTTTGTTAAAGGATTTAGCTTGCTCTATTGTTACCTTGGCGTAGCTATATAAAAGTTGCCCTTCACTAGTGGGTTTAGCGCTTCTGCCAATTCGCTCAAACAGTTCTACTGCCAGCTGGTCTTCTAGATTGGTTATCACTTGGCCAATGGTGGTTCTGTGTTTGTTTAGTTTAACCGCTGCTTCACTAAATGAGCCCTTTTCATAAACCGCTACAAATGCTGCAAGCTGTTCCAGACTAAAATGCATGTGGATTTGATCCTTCAAGTCCGATTATCACTGAGCAAAGCATAGCACTATTCTAGGTAGCAATATAAACACCTTATCGTTTTAAAGAGCTATCCCATGAAAACTAAACAGAGCCTTGCCCGTGGCACCTTAATGGCAAACGTTGGCGCAGTGGCAGCGTCGATCCGTATCGCTGAACAACCGGATGCTCGGTACATTGAACAGAAGTATGCGCAAATACTTAATCAAGGTGCAGAACCTTTGTTACCTGTATCTGCTAGCTTGCAGGGATTTTCACTTGAGCAAATTCGTCATGCGCACAAAAACTTTAGCCCTAATCAATTTGTTATGGGGGGCAACGATGCACTTATTTATAACTCGTATTTAAATCGTTTTTTGCCGTCCTCGTTAGTGAATCCAGCGGAATCTAACCATCGACTTGATCGGTCGATTAACCCATTAATTGGCGAGGTAATAGGTAAAAACCAAACTTGTAGTTTAAACGACTATGTTTCTTTACCGGAAAGCCGAGTGCAAGGCTTAATTATTGTTCAGGCAGGTCAGGTGGTATTCGAGCTCTATCCAGGAATGAAAGCCGAGCAAAACCATGTATGGATGGGGCTGTCGAGTTTAGCAATTAGTATGGTGTTTGCTCAGTTTATTGATGAAGGGAAGATTGATATAGATAGATCTATAAGCGTATACCTTCCGGAGTTTCGCAATACCGAGTGGGACAGGGTGAGCATTCGTCAAGCGATTAATGGTACGAGTGGTTTAAACATTACTCCTACTCAACAGACAATGTTTGACCCAAATTCCTATATGTCTCGTTTCTTAGCGGCTCAATTTGGCCGGCCAAATGCATACACCGGTTATCAAGAAAACTGGCTCGACATTGTAAAACAAATTAAAAGAGAAAGAGGGGGGGCAGCTGCCAGTGAACAAGGGGTTGGCCCTATAACACGAGCCGTTTTAGCTTATATAGCCGAAGAAATTGAACAGCTGCCTTGGACACAAATTTTTGAAAACAGAATTTGGGGAAATATTAAAGCAGAGGCGCCGATGGTGGTGACCTTAGCGCCAGATGGTACCGCTTTAAGTCATGACTTTATATTGTCTTCGATAGAAGATGCAGCTCGCGTAGGAATGTTACTTTGTCCTAGTTGGCCAACTATTACCAATACCCTGGTATTGCCTGCCAAGCTTATGCATGACATGAGAAAACGAACTGGCTTAGCGCGAAACAGCGCGTCGCATGCATTTAATTTTGACAAGGTTTATGGCGATGGGGCGCGTTGCCTTCAAGGCTATTTTGGGCAAGGCATGTATATCGATACTAAGCGCGATTATGTTGCGGTGTATTTTTCGTCCCAAGCTTTTGAACCTTTGGGCTGCCCTTCAAAGATGATGGAGTATTTACGCGCGGCTGCAAATCAGTTTTATTAGTTTGAGGATGTGATCCTTCATTCGCGATTAACGCTTTAAAGTGGCTAGTTTTAAAATCTCCGCAAGTCCATCAACACGAAGACTAAACAATGTTTCAAGAATATTTACCTAAAGAAATAGTGCTTGGAGAGATTTACTTTCCACCACTACTGATTGCGTTTGGTGTCGCGTATTTAGCTGCAAACTTCACTATGGCTTTAATTCGGCGTATTGGAGGATGGAAGTACTTATATGCGCCAGTGCTCGTGGAGTTGTCACTATTAGTGATTTACACGGTAGCTCTCAGTCGCTACGTTTTTCCTGCCTAAAACACTAGGGAATTTAAATGAAAACTAAAATATTAACTGTATTGCTAGTGGTTGTTGCCGCTACGTTGGCAGGATTAAAGTACCAGCATTATCTTGCTAACCCTTGGACTCGTGATGCGTTGGTGAGAGCCAATATCGTAGAGATTACTCCTCGTGTTACTGGGCCGGTTGTTGCCATTTATATTTCGGATAACCAGCGAGTAAGAAGCGGTGAGTTGTTGTTTGAAATTGATGATAGCGTCTATCTAACGGCAAGCCAGCAAGCAAATGCAAATTTAGCCCAAGCAAAAGCAGTTTTAGCCAGGGCTAATAACGAACAACAGAGAATGAGCGCCCTAGAAAAACGCACTCCAGGCTCGGTACCGGTAATCACATTAAACAATTTGCAAAATGATGTTCTATCCGCTCAAGCAAATGTTAAGGCTGCGTCTGCTGCTCTAAAGGGGGCTGAGCTTAACCTAAGTTTTACAAAAGTGTATGCCAGCAAGGATGGTTACATTACCAACTTCAATTTAGCTGAGGGGGCACATGTAGTCGCTAATCAACCGGTTGTTGCTTTAATTGATGAAACCAGTTTTTGGATAGAAGGCTTTTTTAAAGAAACCGACATAGAAGAAATGCATAAGGGTAACCTCGCGCTTATAACCTTAATGAGTTACCCCGATACTCCGCTAACAGGCCAAGTAACTAGCATAGGTTATGGTATTGCTCAGGCTGATGGCGCAACTAGTACGCATATGTTACCAAGCGTGAATCCAAATTTTGAATGGATACGCCTTGCTCAGCGTTTGCCAGTTAAGATAACCGTGACAGAGTTACCCGCTAATGTACAACTAAGAGTAGGAACCACTGCTTCCGTTATGATCAACAAACAGGTCAGTGCTAATGAACGCAGCTAGTATAAAAGCTATAAAGGTAGCTGTTAGTCTAAGTTTAACCATTGTTCTTGCATTGAGCTTTGGTTGGGAGAAACCATACTGGGGAGCCATTGCTGTAATAATAATGGCTACAACAGAGAGTTATAGCCATGCCCTACATAAGGCAAGACAGCGAGTGATTGGCACAGCCAGTGGTGTAGTGCTGGGGTTTGCATTATTGGCTTTATTCGGCCAGCAGCGGGAACTGTTTTTGTTAAGCGAGCTTTTATTGGGGGGCACTGCCGCTTATATGTCTGCCCGCTCGAAATACGCTTATGTTTATAAGATGGCGTTTATAGTGGCAGTGATCGTCTCGTTAGCAAGTGGTTTAAGCCAATCGCTAAGTTTCAACATCGCAGTGCTTAGAGTGCAAGAAACGTTGTTAGGAGTAGTTGTTTATTCACTAGTTTTTAGCTTGTTGTGGCCAGAGGAGAAAGATCCTAAAACACTGCCGAAGCAAGTCCTTCTTAGCCAAGCAGAGGGGCGTTTACGTGCACTTAAGTTTGTTGTCGTTACCCTAGTAAGTTGGATGTTATGGATATATCTGCCTATGCCCGGTGGATTTATGTTTCCACTCATTGCTGCGACTATGGGCCTTAGTATTATCGAATTTCCTTACCACTACCTCAACAAGATATTAGGATTAGTCTATGTTTGGGCTTTTGTTGTGCTTACTCAGTATGTGTTTGTGTTACCACTTTTAGACAATGCATGGCAGCTTGGGACATTTTACTTTGTGAATACATTTGCCGTTTGGCGTTTGTTTCCAAAGGATAATCAAGTACCCATGAGGATCCTTGGCGGCCAGTTTCTAGTATTGCTAACGATGAACGCTCAGCACTTAAGGCCGGTATTTGATATAAATGCCTCATTGCAGATGCTGTTATTCCTGAGCCTAATTTTAATTATCGTTCGTTTTGTTATTCACTTTGTAGATACATTTTTTAGCACAAACATGTTGGCTGAGGCCAAGTGAGCCGAAAACAATTGTTAATTGGCATGCACTTTCTGCTCTTGGTAAACGCGTTGTATAGCGATAACCTTCTATTCATTACCACTATTCTGCAAAGGGCCCTTAGCTAGCATTAATCTTATTAGGTTGCGTTTTTGTGGTGCTGTCTTTGCAGCCTTCATCGAAGCTCTTTTGAGTATCTAATCCGAACAAGGATGTTGGGTGAGCTTGTCTTTATCTAGTTACCTATGCGGCGTTATCTCTTTTGTTAAAACCTACAAGTTTTTCAGTTAGCCAGGTATTGGATAAGGTTAATAATTAAACTGAGGATTCGATCCATCATCACTGATTAACGCCTTAATCTTACCTCTTTTATTCTACGTCCATCAGCAGAGCGGGGATTCGTTGCCCGCTCTATTTATTCGTTGACCTAACGTAATAGTTAGATAGGGACGTTTGCTTATACGTTTCGTTGATAAACCTTTTGAGTTTTTCAATTTGGAACTGTAATGACAACACTTTACAACACAACTTCAAGCTCTTGGATAAAAGCAGCATTACTATCTAGTTTCATGTTTTCTGCAACCGCATTTGCGGAACACGAAGACACCTCTAACTTAGAGAATGCAAATGAATTTAGCGAGTTGCGAGATTTAAATATTCCTGAACATCTTCCAGGCCTGGCCTTAAGTGATCTAGGACAAACTGAGCACTTTGTTGAGCACGTAACTAAAAGCTTTACAGGAAAGCATGGTACCGAAACAACAGAGTACTTTTTGGTCCATAGTACCGACCTTAAAGGCCGCATGAATCTGAACATTCGTTACAAAGAAGAAAGCCTAAAACACAGAAAGGGCTTATTAAAAGAAATCGAGAAGCTGGCGATGACAGAATACAAGTTGCGCCAATACGCGAGTACCTACGACAAAAGCTCTTTGCAGGTTGACCAGAATAACGATGGTAGTGCGACGGTTAGTTTTAACTATTCAAAGTTTGCTTTGCCCCAAGACTTAGCATTCTTCCGATTTATGCAAGTGAAAATGACGGTAAGAAACGGTTTAGTGAAAGAAATGGTTATTACCAATAATCAACCGTTCAAACACGATCTAGGAAAAGTAAACAAGTATCGCCAGGTACTTAAACTGGAAGTGTTAGATACCGGTGAGTACGTTATTAAACACAAAGAGGTAAACGCAACAGGTATATGTAAAGGCCATGCCTGCGAATTAGACATGGAAATCAAACCGGTCGCGTTTTACGACAACGCTGCGGGAGCCATTATTAAGGATCAGCAGTTACTTTCAGAGATGTCAGATCCTCGAGTGCGTGAAGAAAACGTAAAATTAGAGAATGTTCTTCCATTTTTTGGCGATACGTTACGTAGAAAGGGCATCGACTTGCCAAAACCTTATGGGTTTTCTATGGCTTACCGTGGCCAAGAAACTAACTTCGATTTTACCAGCTTTAGTGTTTTTGGTTTAAGCCCAGCACTTTTAGAAACTTTCTTTGACCCAGAAAAAACTCATGCGGTAGTAAATACCGAGAGCTTTACCCTTCGTGGAGACGCCTACATCTTGCCATTTTGGAATGTATTTGGCTTGGTAGGAAAGCTAAACGTAGATGCCGATGTACAAGCCCATTTTAAAGGCATCGACCAGTGTATTGGTTTGGTGGTTGGAGACAAGTGTTTAGGTGAACACATTTACGTTCCGTCGGGTGATTTTAATGTTCCAATTCACCTTCAATATGACTTACTTGGTGCAGGCACCACCTTGTCTATCGGATATAAAAACTTATTCGCCTCGCTAACTGGCACTGTGACCAAAACCAAAATGAATGGTGCAGATGATTGGGGTGGCAGTATTTTTACCGCGCAACCGATGCTTGGTTACCAGTTTCAGCAACAACGAGCTCAAGTGTTTATTGGTGCTGAATATCAAGGATACGATGACTACATGACAGGTACTGTACGTTTCCAAGGTATTGAAATGGACTATAACGTAGGTATTCGCAGTCAACGTTGGGCTGGCCTCATTGGCTTTAATAAAGAGCTAGACAAAAACTTCAATATCACTGGCATTGTTAACATAGGTAAAGATCGCACTGCAGCAACCTTAAATGTTGGTTACCGTTTCTAAGTATTGTTGAGCAAGGATGCTCGTTTAAGTTCTCTATCTTCACGTTCAAATTTAGGTTCCTTATGCACTCTATTAATCAATGTGTAGCCAATCTAGTTTCTAACTTTTGGCAAATTAGGTCGTTGGTGGTACTAGGATTGTTTTGTATGTTAACGGGGTGCTCAAGTGCACCACCGCCAATAGCTGAAGACTTAACTAGCAACTGGCAGCCCGAGACTGTGCCTGCTCAAGTCTATTTAATACCAAATGGGAAAGAGGCGTTAGCTAATCGCATAGCGGCTGTTCGAAACGCTAAGTCTTACGTATTGCTGGAGTATTTTACTTGGGACCATGACCTAAGTGGTGCCTACTTATACAGAGAACTGAGAATGGCCGCCGACAGAGGTGTAAAAGTAAAGTTAGTTCTTGATGACCTACTTGAATTTAATGATATGTGGTTAAGAACATTGGCCGCTCACCAAAACATTGAAATACGCATTTTTAATCCTTTTGAAGCGCGTCAGCTGGGCTGGTTTAGCCGCATGTTTGACTTTCAGATCCATAAAAACAAACGTAATCATCGCTTACATGAAAAGCTACTACTAGTGGATGGTGATTTAATGATTACTGGTGGACGTAATATCGGTGATAGTTATTTTGAATACAGTAAAAAAGCAAACTTTTTCGATTTGGACTTGTTGGTAAAAGGAGCTGTGTTAGCGGCCTTTGAGAAAAACTTTAATCAGTTGTTTCAGAGTGAGAGTGCGGTTGATGTTCAGATCTTAGTGGGGAAACCAAGGGCAGAAGAGCGCGACAATTTTTTAGCGGGTTTTACCAAGCTTGCCAACAAATACCCATTGCAGCTAGCTGCGATTGCGGCCAGTGTATTAGCTATCGCTGAACCCGAATACACTTCTGTTGAAGCGACCGCTTTGTTTGATTCACTTAATAAACTTGAAGACAAACAACCTTATCATCGAGAGCGTTTGGCTAAAACTATGCAGCAGAAGCATAAGCAGATTGACCAGCTAGTTATATCTACACCGTATTTATTGCCTAAAGCCGTTGGAGAAAGTGATATACAAAGATTCAAGCAATCTGGTGCAGAGGTAACAGCAATTACTGCTGGTAAAACGGGCAGTGATTCAGCGTTTGTTGGAGCGTATTACTCACCCTATCGTAAACAGTTATTACAACAAGACGTTAAAATCTATGAGTTTGCTCCAGACAAAGAGAAAGGACACGCTAAGCATTATTACCACGTAAAAGCGATGGTTGTGAATAAGCAGTGCAGTTATGTTGGGTCCTCTAATTTTGATCCGCGCTCCGATCATCTTAATCTCGAGTTTGGTTTATACCTATGCGGAGAAGACTTTGCAGAACAGTTAGAAGACTATTTGTTCCAAGATCGCGATACCCATTTGTGGCAACTTGGATTGAGCGAGAAAGGAGAGACTATTTGGCTGCAAGGAAAACAACAGCGCATTAAGGCGTCAGGGAGCAAAATAAGCGATGCGATATATCGCTCGCTGGGTTTAGTTTACGATCTCTAAGTTAACGGGCTTGTTGTTGCAGTTCTTCAAGCCAATGTTTGTGATAGCTATTAATTTGCTTGGGAAGAAAAAACTTGGTGAGCCAGCTTATTCCATTACGTTGGGTTGTTTCAGTAATAATTGAACAGCCGTCTGCTTGGCAGCCTAACTTCCAAGCATGGTACATATCTATACTGCCAGATTTGCCTTTCCAAGCGATTTTTTTGTTAGGCACAAATTCGACCACTGTACATTCAAATTGAAGCTTTTTAGTTTTCCAAAGAAAGACCGTGCCTTTTTCTAACTCTAAGCCGTTACCGTTTAACAGCTGCACAGAGGTCGCTTTATTCTTCCAGGTTGGCCAACACGGCGCCTTAATCAAACATGCCCAAACTCGCTCTGCAGGGACTTTGTTAGGCACAGCATTTTTAACATGAATTTGCGCGTTTCGAGGATGATAGTAATCTGGCCAGTTAATCTTTGTTTCCTTGAGCATTCGCTTCACCATAATGAGTCAACAAGCAATATCGACATAAAAGAGCTTACATTTATATATTGTAGCGCAGGGTGTAATTGCTTTTGTTTGGTTCGCATATATTGCGTTTTAACTATGTTAACGAGTGAAGCAACTTTCTCCAACTAAGCATAAAAAGTGCGCCTATCCAATAAGTTATATCGATACAACTTTGACGGATTTAGTCCTACAAACAAGATTTAGCACTACGCCAAAGTAAGTTTAAAGTAGCGTAATTCCTTCCAAAGCTGAATGTGTCAGTTTTAGAGTTAAACAAACAACTAAGTAATTAAACAAAGGCTACTAATGAAAACTACATGGGCGGCGATGGCGCTGTCGGCTTTGTCTATTAGCATTTATTCAACCGATAGCACTGCCTCATATTTTGACGAAGTTGATGGACAGTTTGATTTGGGCCATCACCTTGCAGAGAATGCCTATGGCTTTTTGCCTATTCCTATTCTAATAACTGAACCTGCTGTTGGCGTTGGTGGCGGTGCTATGGGGCTATTTCTTCATGAAACCGAAGAAGAAAAAATAGCCCGTAAGAAGCTAGCGATGTCTTCCCTAGATGGTGGTGCGCAGTTGATACCCTCGGCAATTACTTTAGTGGGAGCAGCAGGCACCGAGAATGGTACTTGGTTTGCTTTTGCCGGGCATCGACATTCATGGATGAAGGATTCAATCCGTTATACCGGCGGAATGGGCTTAGGGAAAGCTAATCTGAACATTTATAAAGATCTGTCTTTAGGTGATTTTACTAAAAGCATGCAAATTGGTACTAAAACCGAGGGGGCTTTAGCTCTGCAAAAGCTACAGTTTCGTATCGCTGATACTCCTCTGATGTTGGGGGCTAAGCAAATTGTAGGTGTAAGCAAGGTAACGTTCGATACTGGTAACTCTAACGCGGATAAGTTGCTAAATGGTTTGTTAGGTAAGGTGTGGGGGGATGAGTCTTTCACTTCTGGTCTAGGTTTTATTGCCGAATACGACACCAGAGATAACATTTTTTACCCAACTAGGGGTTATAAACTAAACGCAGATTACATGATTTACGATAAAAAACTGGGCAGCGATTGGGACTACCAAAATTTGAATGTGGATGGAGAGGTGTATCTTCCATTAGGTCGAAAATGGAACCTAGCTTTTGCTGGCAATTATCAGCTATTCAGTTCTGATGAATTGTTTTTATCACCCACAGCGCGACCCTATGTAGGCTTGCGAGGGGTATCCGCCTATCGTTATCAAGGTGACGAGATTCATACAATACAATCGCAACTTACTTACTCGATTGATCACCGTTGGACGATCTCGGCTTTTTATGGTGCTGGACAAGCTCTACAGGAAAGTGATTTAGCTACA
The DNA here is from genome assembly GCF_019670125.1 of Agarivorans aestuarii. Classification (NCBI taxonomy): domain Bacteria; kingdom Pseudomonadati; phylum Pseudomonadota; class Gammaproteobacteria; order Alteromonadales; family Alteromonadaceae; genus Agarivorans; species Agarivorans aestuarii. Next base: position 2,482,497 of record NZ_AP023033.1, on the reverse strand, counting down.
AATGAAAGCGTACAGTCTGTGGGCGCAGGCTTTCGTTATCAAATCGCGCGAAGATATGGACTGCGCCTAGGGATGGATTTTGCCTACAGCGGCGACGAAAGCGCTGTGTATTTCCAAGTAGGGAGTGGTTTTTAAACCCTAGGTGGATACTAACCAAATTCCCACTCCAATCATGAGCGTTCCGGAGATGCGGTTTAACAAGCGTACATTGCCGCTTTTGTTTAAGAATAGCCGTAAGGTTTTTCCACCGGTTGCATAAAGAGTCATACATACAAACTCAGAAATTAGAATTATGCCCACCAATATACTCAGTTGCAGGGGAAGGGCTTTGTCCGCTTGGATGAAAGGCGGTAACAGTGAAATCATAAAGGCCCAACCTTTAGGATTCGCTATTGCTGTTACCAGCCCCTGAGTGGCTAATTGCCAAGGGCTAACTTGTGCTTGCTGTTCGATTTTTTCGGGTATGGCCATCTTTCCGCGAGAGCGCCACATTTGGATCCCTAAGTAACCAAGGTAGCTGCCGCCAAGCCATTTTAGCAATGTAAACACATCTGGGTAACGCAGCATAATTGCAGCAACACCAAGTACAGCTAGCACCGCAACTATGCCTACTCCTATCATTTCACCTAGCATCATCCAAAAGGTGCGGCGCAGCCCAATGGTCATGCCTAAGGTCATCGCTAGCGTCATACACATGCCAGGTGTAATAGAAACGAAGAAGAAGGTAGGGATAAAGATGAGTAGGGTAGACAGATCCATGGAGTAACCAACAGCATTTTTCAAAGGCTACAGTGTACTCTTTTTATTCTTAGATAAAAGTTGCCAGAACTATTCGTTGTCTTTGGTTAGTTGTATGGCTACAAAATTTGGCGGTGCAGATAAAGGCCAGTTAAATGCGGTTTGCTTTGGTCTAGATACCATAAAAATAGTTCCAACTCTGCTTTTTCTCCCCAGTGGAAGACTAGATAGAATTATCAAAAGAACAAATAGTTAGCCAAGATTAAGGAGAGAAAACTACGCCATTTACTCGCATGATTAACCACTAACTGTGGCGCGTGTTTATTTCGTGGTTTTGGTTGAATAAAGGTTTTTATTCTTGCTGTGGGGTTTGGTTGATCTTGTTGGTAATATTATCATTTGTCATGGGCTGTTTTTTGAACTGTGTCACTAAGCTGACTTTAATAAGCACTTGACTGTAAATTGAACTGATTTAGGTCAAAAATTCTTCAGATCTAGCGTTCTACAGTATAAGGACAATAAATGGATTTAATGTTCTTACAAGGAGTAGGTAATGAAAAACCGTTGGCTTATCGCAGCATCTGCCGTTGGGCTACATGCCTCTATCGGTTCGGTATACGCGTTCAGTGTATTCAAGAAACCCCTAGGTCAGCTGTTGGAGTCAGCGACCAACAATGAAATTGCTTGGACCTTTAGTTTTGCGATTTTCTTTCTCGGCTTATCTGCAGCGATTATGGGTCACTTCGTTGAGAAGAATGGTCCGCGCAAAGCCGGTATGCTCGCAGCTACATTTTTCGGCGGTGGCTTATTAATTGCGGGTTTTGGCGCCTATATTCAAAACCTTTATTTGATCTGGCTCGGCTATGGTGTGCTAGGCGGTATAGGTTTAGGGATTGGATATATTACTCCCGTATCTACGTTAGTTAAGTGGTTCCCTGATCGGCGTGGTCTCGCCACTGGCTTAGCGATTATGGGCTTTGGCTTTGGCGCTATGGTAGCAGGCCCGGTGTTTAACTTTATTATTGAAACCTTTACTGTTGAGGGCAATGGTATTGCTTACACTTGGTGGATCACCGGAGTTGTATATCTAGTTATCATGTTTGCGTCTGCGTCTTATTTAGAGCGGCCACCACAGGGTTGGATGCCAGATGCAATGAAGGCTGCGGTTGAGTCAGGTGAAAAGAAAGTTGTAGAGGATTTAACCCAACTAACGGCCAACGAAGCGGTTAAAACTGGTCCCTTTTATGGCTTGTGGGTGATGATGTTTATTAACATTTCCTGCGGCATTGCAGTTATTTACGCGGCCTCTCCCTTGGCTCAAGAGAGCATTGGATTAAGCCCGGCGGAAGCTGCTGGTGTGGTTGGTCTAATGTCGCTGTTTAATGGACTCGGTCGAATTTCTTGGGCTTCGCTATCTGATGTACTTGGTCGCCCAAATACCTATATGATTTTCTTCTTAATTCAAATTGTTGCCTTCTGTTTACTGCCAAACATTACCAGCATCATTTTGTTCCAGGTTGTCCTATACACCATTCTAACTTGCTACGGTGGTGGCTTTGCAACGCTGCCTGCCTTTATTGGAGATTTATTCGGTACTAAGGAGCTGAGTGCGATTCATGGCTACGTGCTTACCGCTTGGGCGCTGGCTGGTTTGGCTGGCCCACAGATCGCAGCTTATGTTAAAACAACAACTGGAAGCTACGAGATGACCCTCTACATTTTTGCTGGTGTATTTGTTATCGCTTTAATAGCGTCTTTGCTGATGAAGTCTTACATGACACGCGCGCGTGCTGAAATGGATGTGGCAGCGCAAACGGCTCACGCCTAAGAAATGTTGCGGTAACTATAAAAAAGGGGCTGTGAGCCCCTTTTTTAGTCACTAAAGAGTGTGGTCGCCATTAGACAAAGAGCTTTTTCAGATTGGGTGCTCTTGAGTCTATAACTTCATGGCTGTGTTTGGTAAGTGGCATGAATTCGTATCTTTAGTGGGTATTCCCGATAGCTTGTTTCTTATCAAACTGAACACATTTACAAGGTTTCAAAGAGCCGAAAATTGCCAGTTAGCACTATTTTGTTAAATGAATCCTAGATAGTAATTTTGTTTCTGAAGCTTTAGAATTGGCCTGTTAGCAGAGTTCTGCATTATTTTTAACCAAGGAATCTTGAATGATCATTGCAAAAGACGACGTTGCCGTTTTTGAATACACTGTAACCGCTAATGGCGAACAACTTGATACTTCCGAAGGCAAAGAGCCTTTGGCAATTATTGTTGGTCATGGTCAGTTAGTACCTGGCTTAGAGCAAGCGCTAGTTGGCAAGCAGGTTGGCGACAAGTTTGATGCAGATATTGCTGCCGAAGATGCTTATGGAGAGCGTAACGATAACCTTGTTCAAGCTGTGCCAAAGACTATGTTTGGTGATGTTGAAGTGGAAGTAGGCATGCAGTTTCGCGCTACTACCGACGAAGGTGAGCAATCGGTAATTATTATCGGTATGGAAGAAGGCGAAGTAATTGTTGATGGCAACCACCCATTAGCCGGAATCGATTTGGCTTTCTCAATTGAAGTGACCGAAGTTCGTAAAGCGACTGAAGAAGAGTTAGCTCACGGCCATGTTCACGCTGCTGGTGGCTGTGGTCACCACCACTAAGCCTGCTAGAGTTGGTCTTCTATTGGTAGAAGACCAACTATCCAAGCTTGAAACTTTCGCCATGCACTGGCTTTAGGCTCACTATCGTAGCGTATTTCAGCTTGCTCCCTAAATGTTTCTACCCACTCCAATTGCCGCTTGTCATCTAGCTCTAACAAATAACTTTTAAATGGCAATTCGTCATGCACCCCGTTAAACACAAGGTATGCTAAATTGGGGCAGGTGAGTAACAAGCCCATCTCGGTATTTAGATTGATAGAGCGTGGATCCCAATTAAAAGAACCTATAAAGAGCTTTTCTTCATCAATTACAAAAACTTTGCTATGCAAACTTGCCCTAGATGCACCTTTACCAAAAAAAGCTAAGCGTTGTTTTTGCTTTGCATCTGGTTTTACTTCATAAAGAAATACATTCCCTTCTACCAAGCGTTTGCGATACTTTTTGTAACCAGAGTGAACGGCTGCGACATCGGTTGCTGCAAGAGAATTGGTAATCACACTTACGTCTATGCCTTTGTGGGCAAGTTCTATTAAACCGGAGGTACCTTCTTCGCCGGGCACAAAATAAGGCGAGCTAAGTAAAATACTTTGCTCTGACTGCTCAAGTACACTGGCTAAATTTGTTGATACATCGCTAGCAAAGTCCTCATCTTTATTGGGATGATCAACTAGTAGACTGCCGTCACACCAATATAGATAATCGCGAAAGGTTTTATCTTCAATTAGTTTAGCGTAACGCAAATGGGCAACAACAAAAGATTTAACACTGTTTTTAAAAATCTGTTGTTCTAAACGGCGATATTGAGCTTGTATGTCTATTGGCTTGGTATTTAAGGATTCAATAGGATAGCTTCGAATGTTATTCCAATAGAGATCAAAGGCTTGGTTTACTTCATCGACTATCGGCCCTAGGGCAATGGCATCGATGTCAGAGAACTCTAGATCATCTTTAGCGCTAAAGTATTCATCGCCAATATTGCGTCCGCCTACTACGGTAATTAGGCCATCGATAGTTAGCGATTTATTGTGCATGCGGCTATTTAAACGTTCAAAGTCACCCACCATGTTTGTTGCTCTAAAGGTGCGGTCGTAAAATGGGTTGAAGACCCTTACTTCGATATTGTCATGCAAGGCCATGGCTTTGAGAACATCGTCGTAATTGGAGGTATTAATGTCGTCAATTAGCAGGCGAACCCGTACTCCTCGGTCAGCAGCCCCAATTAAGTTGCCGAGGAAAATGGCTCCCGTCATGTCTTCTTTAATCATGTAATACTGCGCATCAATGCTTAGTTGCGCTTCTTCAATTAATGCAATTCTAGCGGCGAAGGCACTTATGCCATCAGACAGAACCGCAATGCCATTTTTACCTGGTTGATATTGGGTAATTTGATTTACTTTGAATTGATTTTCGGACTCGACACCGGGCTTAATGGTGTAGCTTGGCTGCTTATATTGTTGAATTAGCTCGTCAGATGGGCGCTGGGCACAGGCAAAAAGCAGTTGGCTGACAAAAAATATTAAAAGTAGGTGAGCGCTAGGCCGCTGCAATTCCATATGCTTCTTCAATAAGTAACTCGCTAAATATTAAAAGAAATTTTAGGTTATTTGTGATCATTTAGCTAGCGAGTTGACAGAGCTAGAGCGTGTAATTGTTAACTTGCTGTTAATCCGTTTCCTAGCAACTAAAATAACGTATATAATGTCGCGCTTGATTTTACGAGACCAATTTTTATGCAAACTGCGCCAACTCTATTTAAACCTGAAACTTGCGTGAATCGTCAGCGTGCTGCTGCGCCATTCTTACCTATGTCACGTAAGGAAATGAAAACCTTAGGTTGGGATAGCTGTGACATTATTTTGGTAACCGGTGACGCTTACGTTGATCACCCCAGCTTTGGCATGGCAGTTATTGGCCGTATGTTAGAGGCTAAAGGCTTCAGGGTTGGGATTATTGCTCAGCCAGAATGGACCAGCAAAGATGCCTTTATGAAACTAGGCAAGCCCAATTTATTTTTTGGGGTAACTGCTGGCAACATGGATTCGATGATCAACCGCTACACGGCAGACAGAAAGCTACGTCATGACGATGCTTATACGCCAAATAATGAAGGGGGGAAACGCCCCGATCGCGCCGTAATTGTATATTCGCAACGCTGTAAAGAAGCCTACAAAGATGTGCCAGTGGTACTTGGCGGAATAGAAGCAAGCTTACGCCGTATTGCCCACTATGATTACTGGTCTGATAAAGTGCGTCGCTCGGTACTGTTTGATGCAAAAGCAGAGCTGCTTATCTACGGGAATGCTGAGCGTCCTTTGGTCGAAGTCGCACACCGCCTTAGCCAAGGTGAGGCAATTAGCGAACTAAATGATGTTCGTGGAACGGCGATTATTCGTAAAGAAGCGTTGCCCGGTTGGAGTGGCTTAGATTCAAGCCATCTAGATAAGCCTGGAAAAATTGACCCTATTCCTAGCCCGTATGCCGAAATAGAGGAAAGCTGTTCGAGTAAAGAGGCCGAGACAGTTGACCCCAAAGAAGCCGAGCAAGCTAAACCGATTGTTGTGCAATTGGAAAAGAAACGCCCTTGGGAAAACGTATATATTAATTTGCCGGCGTTTGAGCAAGTTAAAGTTAACCAAGTGCTTTACGCCCATGCTTCTCGGATTTTCCACTTAGAAACTAACCCAGGCTGTGCCCGAGCATTAGCTCAGCGCCATGGCGATAGAATTGTTTGGCTTAACCCTCCTGCGTTGCCGTTAAGCACTGAAGATATGGATGGCGTGTTTGGTTTGCCTTATCAGCGTGTGCCGCACCCAAGTTACGGCAAAGCTAAGATCCCTGCCTACGACATGATTAAGTTTTCAATTAACATCATGCGTGGTTGTTATGGTGGTTGTACTTTCTGTTCAATTACCGAGCACGAAGGGCGAATTATTCAAAGCCGCTCAGAAGATTCCATCATCAACGAGATCGAGCAGATCAGAGATCAAGTTCCTGGATTTACAGGCGTTATTTCTGATTTAGGTGGCCCAACGGCCAATATGTATCGACTAAATTGTAAAAGCCCAAAAGCCGAAGAAACTTGTCGCCGCTTGTCTTGTGTTTATCCGACTATTTGTCATCACATGGATACCGACCATACACCAACTATCGACCTGTATCGTAGGGCTCGAAAGGTGGAAGGGATCAAAAAGATTCTTATTGCTTCTGGTGTGCGTTACGACCTTGCCATTGAAGACCCTCGTTACGTTAAGGAACTCGCGTTACACCACGTTGGTGGCTACCTAAAAATTGCGCCAGAGCATACTGAGGAAGGCCCGTTATCTAAGATGATGAAACCGGGTATGGGCACTTATCATAAGTTTAAAGAGCTGTTTGATAAATACTCGAAAGAGGCCGGTAAAAAGCAGTACTTGATCCCTTATTTTATCTCGGCGCATCCTGGCACTAAAGATGAAGACATGGTGACACTGGCATTGTGGTTGAAGAAGAACAAATTTCGACTTGATCAGGTACAGAACTTCTATCCATCACCGCTTGCTAACGCTACAACTATGTATCACACCGAGCGTAATCCGCTGCATAAGGTGAGTCATACTAGCGAGCGTGTATCGGTAGCCAAGAAGGGCCGTCAGCGTCGCTTGCATAAAGCCTTACTGCGTTATCATGATGAAAAAAACTGGCCAATTATTCGAGAAGGCTTAACCAATATGGGCTTAACTAAGCTTATTGGCAGCGGCTTGCATCATTTAGTGCCTGCAGATAATAAGCGCGGTGGTCGTGGTGCTGGTAATCGTGGTTACAAAGGGGCGAAAAACAGCAACTTTGCTGCAACACGTTTTACTAACAAACAGTTCAAGCAAACGCGTTAATAAAAAAAGCGGCGTAAGCCGCTTTTTTTATTTCAAGTGTCTAAGTACGTCTAAAGCTACGCAGCTTACTAGGGCGTAGACTGCCCATCTGATCAGAGAATATTCGTCAGCGTTTAGATGGTTAACCGGTTTAAAAAACATTCTTAAAGGGTTTAACCAGTCTTGATGGCGTTTTGCGTGCAAAAACATCGCCCTTAATGCGAAGCTCATCGCCAAAAAAAGGCAAGCGGCTTCGCTTATAAGTAGCGCGTTAATCATAATAATTAAGCTATATGCTCAAGATACATCACGGTGAGTTCTACTCGTGATTTTGCATTAAGCTTGCGTAATAGACTTTTCACATGCACTTTCACCGTTCCTTCGGTAATTTTCAGCGTTGATGCTACTTCGCGGTTACTAGCGCCTTTAGCAATCTCGTTAAGCGTTTGTAGTTCACGTTTGGTAACGGATTCTAGTTTCTCGGCAAATTCGTCAGTTTCGTGCAAACAGCTAAGGAAGGGCATTAGCTCTTCACTTAAAACTTGTTTACCGGCTGCAGCTTGTTTTAGTTGTTCGTGCAACTGCTCAGGTTCCATATCCTTAAGCAAGTAGCCGTCGGCCCCAGCGTTAATTAGATTAATAACGTCTTGCTTTGAATCTGACACGGTGAGAATAATGATGGTAGAGCTAACCTGTTTTTCACGAAGCAGTTTTAAAGTATCTAAGCCTGATAAGCCCTTCATGTTCAAGTCTAATAGCACCACGTCGGGTTCTAGCTCGCTGCAAAGTTCTACGGCCAGAGCACCGCTGCCTGCTTCAGCAACAACGTTAAACTCAGGTTCGATGCTCAAAAACTGCACAATGCCTTTACGCATTAACGGGTGGTCATCTACAACAAGAATGTTGATTGGGTCGCTCATAGCTTGCAAGATCCTTAATTACTCTTTCTAGGAAAGGTGAGTTTTACCGAAACACCACCGGACAACGATTGCTCAAAACGAATATCTCCATCTAAACGCTGAGCACGTTCTTGCATAATTTGCAGTCCGTAATGGTCGTTAACTTGTTTTAGTTTGCCGCCCTGTAAGCCGTTATCTGCTACTTCAACAGAAATAAGCTCAGAGTCGCCAACACATTTAACCCAAATTTTATCACAGTCAGCATGTTTTAAAGCGTTTATGATCGCTTCTCGAACAATTTGTATTATGTGAATTTGCTTATCAGCTTCAACCATATCGTTTGATATATTTGTCTCAAGTTCAATGACTTGAGAGTTCTGGGTGTTTAACTCTTCTACTAATACTTGTAGTGATTCAACTAACAGGGCACTTTTAATGGTTAAGCGGAAGGTAGAAAGTAACTCTCTCAGTTGGATGTATGCCGCACTTAGTACCGATTGTATTTCTTCACTAATCTCCATGCTTTGTTGGCAATCGCAGGGAGTTTGCTTAAGTTGGCGTTGTAATAAGCTAGTTTGAATTTTTAAGTAAGATAAGGTTTGAGCCAAGGAGTCGTGTAACTCTCGAGCAATAGTGGCGCGTTCTTCCATTAGCAACAATTTTTGTTTTTGTAACAAGCTTTGTTCAAAACGCAGAACTTTTGTCACGGTGCGGCAGTAACTGGTAACAATCGCCGCTCTGTCTTGAGGGACCGTTGGCAACTGTAAAGAGCCGTATTGCTCTTGGTTAAGTTGTAAAGATATTGGTTCTTCAAATTGCACATTTTGGTGCTGTAACTCTACCTCTATGTCTAACTTGTCGATGTATAGTTTGGCACCCTCTATTCCTAGAGTTTCGCAAAGTAACTTTAGCGACTGCTCTAAATGCTCTTCATTTAGGGTACTGTTAAACAGAGTTTGCTCTAGGTTATATAAGAAGTTTAAATCGCGGTTGGCACGGCGTAGTTCTTTGGTTTTAGCTTTAACCTGGTTTTCAAGGGTTTGGTAAGAGTGATCTAAGTCTTGCGACATAGACATTATGCCCTTGGCCAAGGTTTCCATTTCAATACTGGCATAGGTAGTTGGGACTGATATTTTAAAATCACCCTGTTGCACTTGTTTGGCCGCTTCTACCAATCGGTAAATGGGTTTTGAAATATTTCGTTGAATGTAACAAAGGGTATAAACAGCGATAAATGTAATGATGGCAAAAGCGATTAATTGAAGCAGGGTAAGAGAGAAGACTTTGGATTCGGAGTTATACTGAGTTTCTGCTACAAATTGGTCGATTAGGTCGACAAATCCCACGATCTCGTGGTCAAATTCATCAATGTTCTTTTCGATAACAAAAGGTTTAAGCTGTACCCAACGTTGTTTTACTTCGAGGTAACGCTGCGCGATCACATCGTTGTGTTTTGCAGCCTTAGTTAATGCATCACTGTTTAGTGAGGTCTCAAACTGCTGCATTTTTCGTTCTACTTGTTTGTCGTAAACGTTTAAGGCGTGTGCCATTCGATAACTCTGCATACGCAAAGACCCAGCAATATTTATCGCTTCTGCATCATTTAGACTGTTTACTAATGTGGTTAAGGAGCCAATCGCCACTAGGGCAAATAGAAACATCATCACACTTAACAAGCGGATTACCGCTGTGCCAATCGAGCGTTTACCAAAAAAACGTTTCAAAAATAAGTCCTTTTAATTCAACAAGCTTATCCAACTAATATCACAAAGCAAGTGTAACCGTTTAAGAAAGCACTTAACAAATTAAGATTTATTGCATAGCATTAAAGTATCACCGAAGTCTAAATCGACCTAAGTCACAATGATATGGCGTTTAGGCCCTTAGCATCGACTAAGCAGGGTAGAGTTCAGAAATGGCTTTGCCTCCCGCATTTGGAAAGGTTGATTTATGTTATCGGATTCATTTTCCCGAAAATTTTTCTATTTGCGTTTGTCGCTTACCGACGAATGTAACTTCAAATGTAACTATTGCTTACCTGATGGTTATCATTGCGAAACGCCCCATAGTAATCTCAATTTATCTGAGATAGCTCAGCTTGCTGAATGCTTCGCTAAATTAGGCACAAACAAAATTCGTCTTACCGGCGGAGAACCAAGCCTAAGAAAAGATTTAGTCGAGATCATGGAAGTATGCGCAAATACTACCGGCATTCAGCAACTTGCGATGACTACCAACGGCTTTAAACTGGCGAATAACGCTAAGCGCTGGCGTAATGCGGGGCTTACTCATGTAAATGTAAGTGTTGATAGTTTAGATCCACGTCAGTTTGAGTTAATCACCGGTACCAAAACTTTCACTAAAGTGATGGCCGGAATTGATGCAGCACTAGAGCAAGACTTTACTGCGGTAAAACTCAATGCTGTGCTCATAAAGCAGATGGCCCAGCAAAACTTTCGAAAGTATTTGGAGTGGATTAAAGACCGCCCGGTTGAAGTCCGTTTCATTGAGTTAATGCAAATGGGTGATCAGCCCGATTATTTCCACAAACATCATGTTGCTGGCTCTGGATTTAAACAACTGCTACTCAACGAAGGTTGGGAGCAGCAAATTCGAGCGCATAACGCTGGGCCTGCTCAAGTCTTTCAGCACCCTGATTACGCCGGCAAAATTGGCCTTATCATGCCTTATTCCAAGGATTTTTGTGCTACCTGTAATCGCCTACGCATTTCTTCTCAAGGTAAACTGCATTTGTGTTTATTTGGGGAAGAGGGAGTAGAGCTCCGCGACTTACTGCAAAACCCATCTCAAATAGACGTATTAAGTAAGCGTATTGAAGATGCATTACAAACTAAAAAAGTTAGTCATTTCCTTCACGACGGTAATACCGGCGCTACTCCACATCTCGCATCAATAGGCGGATAAGTTTTAGTGCGTGATAGAAATCACGCACTATACTTGATCTAAATCAATCATTTGAGCAAACACCCCTTAAGGGGTATGTTTTTGATTGTTAATAAAATTTACGCTTAACCCCAAGAAATTTAGGGTGGTTTTACCAGTAATGTTAAAGCCTGATTTCGTAAGGAAAACTGATGTCTGTAGACCTGTCTAAACGTCGTATGTTTAGTACTAACAAAGCGCTTCGCAGTAAACAACATCACTCTCTACCTTGGTTACAGAAGACAATAGAGTCTGGTTGTACGCAATGTGGAGAATGCGTCAAAGCATGCCCTGAACAGATTATTGTTAAGGGTAATGGCGGTTTTCCAGCAGTTGATTTCACCAAAGGTGAGTGCACATTTTGTTACGACTGTGCAACGTCTTGCCCCGAGTCTTTGTTTCACCCGAAGCAGCAACCTGCTTGGTCTAATTCTGTTGACGTTAATGCCTCTAAGTGTCTGGCACAAAACGGTGTTTATTGCCGAACGTGTAGTGATTCCTGTGAGCAAAGGGCCATTAGCATTAAGCCATTACTAGCGGGAAAAGCAGAGGTAAAAATTAATTCTGAGCACTGCAACAGTTGCGGTGCTTGTATTTCAGTATGTCCAAGCCAAGCCATTGAAATAAAGGAAGTTGGATGAACGAAGAGTACCATATTAGTAGTGCGGTGGTGTTGTGCCAACCAGACCGTATTAAAGAAGTCATCGACCAAATTAGCGATCTGGAAGGACTAGAAGTACACGGTTTTAACCCCGAGGGGAAAATCGTTGTTTCTATCGAAAGTCAGACACGCAATAACATCGTCACCACCCTAGAAGACATCGGAAAATTGGAAGCAGTACTAAGCAGCAACCTAGTATTTCACCAATTTGAACCAGCTAATGAGGAAGTATCATGAAATGGACTCGCCGACAGTTTGTTAAAGCGAATGCGGTAAGTGCCGCAGCCACCGTTGCCGGTATTAGTTTGCCAGCAAGTGCCACCAACTTAATTACTTCGTCAGAAGAAACAAAAGTGAAATGGGATAAAGCTCCTTGTCGTTTTTGTGGTACTGGCTGTAGCGTATTAGTGGGGTCTCAAAACGGCAAAGTGGTTGCCACCCAAGGTGACCCAGAATCTCCAGTGAACAAAGGCCTTAACTGTATTAAGGGTTACTTCCTTTCTAAGATCATGTACGGCAAAGACCGCTTAACAACGCCCTTGTTACGGATGAAAGACGGCAAGTTTGATAAAAATGGCGAATTTGCTCCAGTATCTTGGGATCAAGCCTTCGATATTATGGCTGAGAAGTGGAAAAAAGCACTTGCCGATAAGGGGCCAACTTCAGTAGGTATGTTTGGCTCTGGCCAATGGACCGTTTGGGAAGGTTACGCTGCTGCTAAACTTCATAAAGCCGGTTTTTTAACTAACAACATCGACCCTAATGCGCGTCACTGTATGGCTTCGGCTGTTGGTGGTTTTATGCGCACCTTCGGTATTGATGAGCCTATGGGCTGTTACGATGACCTTGAAGCTGCAGATTCGTTTGTGCTTTGGGGCTCAAACATGGCTGAAATGCATCCAATTTTGTGGTCTCGCTTAACCGATCGCCGCTTGTCTGCGCCACACGTTAAAGTTCACGTACTGTCTACCTTTGAACATCGCAGCTTTGAATTAGCTGATAACGGCATGGTGTTTACGCCACAAACCGATTTGGCAATTCTTAACTACATCGCGCACTACATCATCGAGAATGACAAAGTTAATTGGGACTTTGTAAACAAACATACTCACTTCAAACGCGGTGAAACAGATATTGGCTACGGACTACGTCCAGAGCATCCATTACAAAAAGCTGCGGCTAACCCTGATTCAGGAAAAATGACCGATATGAGTTTCGACGAATATCGCGAATTTTTGCAAGATTATAATGTCGAAGCGGTGGCGAAGCTTTCTGGCGTACCTGCCGAGAAATTGGAAGCGCTAGCGAAAGATTATGCCGATCCAAATGTTAAAGTCACTTCGTACTGGACCATGGGCTTTAACCAACATACTCGTGGGGTATGGGCAAACAACTCGGTGTACAACATTCACTTGTTAACCGGTAAAATCTCAGAGCCTGGCAACAGCCCATTCTCACTAACTGGCCAGCCATCTGCATGTGGTACCGCCCGTGAAGTGGGTACTTTCTCGCATCGCTTGCCAGCTGATATGGTAGTGGCTAATCCAAAACACCGCAAAATTGCAGAAGACATTTGGAAGCTACCAGAAGGAACCATTCCGCCTAAACCTGGTTACCACGCTGTATTGCAGAACCGTATGCTTAAAGACGGCAAGCTGAACGCTTACTGGGTTATGTGTAATAACAACATGCAAGCCGCGCCAAATATAAATGAAGAGGGTTTGCCTGGTTACCGCAATCCTGAAAACTTTATCGTGGTATCCGACCCTTACCCAACAGTTACTGCCCAAGCAGCCGACCTTATTTTACCAACAGCAATGTGGGTAGAAAAAGAGGGCGCTTACGGTAACGCTGAGCGTCGTACCCAATTCTGGCACCAGCAAGTATCTGCACCGGGTGAAGCTAAATCAGACTTATGGCAATTGGTTGAATTTTCTAAGCGCTTTAAGGTTGAAGAAGTGTGGCCTGCAGAGTTAATAGCTAAAAAACCTGAATATAAAGGGAAAACCTTATACGACATTTTGTTCCGTAACGGCGTAGTTGATCAATTCCCTGTTGAACAAGTAAACGCCGAGCTCAATGACGAAGCAAAAGATTTTGGTTTCTACGTTCAAAAAGGTTTATTTGAAGAATACGCTGAGTTTGGTCGCGATCACGGCCACGATCTAGCACCATTTGATACTTACCATGAAGTACGTGGTTTACGCTGGCCTGTGGTTAATGGCGAAGAAACACGTTGGCGTTTCCGTGAAGGCTCTGACCCTTATGTAAAAGCTGGTGAAGAGGTTAACTTTTACGGTAAACCCGATGGCAAGGCACTAATTATTGCTACGCCTTACGAACCTGCGGCTGAGTCTCCAGATGAAGAATACGATCTGTGGTTAAGCACTGGTCGCGTATTAGAACATTGGCACTCAGGTTCTATGACGCGCCGAGTTCCAGAGCTATATCGAGCGTTCCCTGATGCGGTATTGTTTATCCACCCAGAAGATGCAAAACAACGTGGTTTTAAACGTGGTGATGAAGTGATGATTCAATCACGCCGCGGTGAAGTTAAATCACGAATTGAAACTCGTGGCCGTAACCGTCCACCTAAGGGTTTAGTGTACATGCCTTGGTTTGATGCCAAGCAGCTCACCAACAAATTGACCCTAGATGCAACAGATCCGCTTTCTAAAGAAACCGACTTTAAGAAGTGTGCTGTTAAGTTAGCTAAGGTTTAACGCTATTAAAAGCATTGAAAGCCCCTCGCTTTCAATGCTTCGCTAAGAAATATTTGCCAAGGTGGCGGAGAGAGTATTATGAAAATGCGAGTTTTATTATCTGGTCTATTAAGCAGTTTACTGCTTTGCGGAGTAGTAGTCGCAAATGACTACGTAAGTAATGGTGGTGTAGCTTCACTGAGGGGCGACACCGAGCTAAATACCCAAAGCTCAGCAGCTGGCTTAAAGTCAGTGGTTGAACAAGACAAACCCTATGATGCCGATTATGTGTTTCAACCACCGTTGATCCCACACCAGATTCGTCATTACGAGATGAGCCTTAACGCTAATAAGTGTTTATCTTGTCATAGCTGGAAAAATGCCCGAGAAAGTGGGGCAACTAAAATTAGTGTAACTCACTATGAAGCGCGCGACGGGCAAGTATTGGCGGATGTGTCTCCTCGCCGTTACTTCTGTTTGCAATGCCACGTGCCTCAAAATGAAGCGGCCCCGTTGATTGAAAACGAATACGAACGCGTAGAGTCTTTACGCTAAGCATTAGTTTAACCAGAGGCTAAATTATGAAGTTATTGAAGGCATTTTGGCGCAAACTCAGTACTCCCAGCAAAGCTGCTGTGGGTGTTGTGCTAGCGCTTGGTTTTACAGGCGGTATTCTATTCTGGGGTGCGTTTAACACTGGTATGGAAGCAACTAATACCGAAGCGTTCTGTTCTGGTTGTCACGCGCCAATCGTAGCTGAGATACAAGAAACTATTCACTATTCAAACCGTTCAGGTGTGCGTGCTATTTGTTCGGATTGCCACGTTCCACATAACTGGACTGACAAAATTGTACGTAAGGTTCAGGCAAGTAAAGAGCTGGTAGCCTTTGCTATGGGTACGATTAACACTCAAGAGAAATTTGAAGAGCGCCGGAAGTATTTAGCAGAGCGCGAATGGCATCGTATGAGCCAAAATGATTCTCAAGAGTGTAGAAATTGTCACGAGTTTGAATTTATGGATTTCTCAGAGCAGCGTCCTCGCAGTGTTGCGCAACACTCAGATGCGTTAGCTAGCGGGGAAAAGACCTGTGTTGATTGTCACAAAGGCATTGCTCACCGGTTACCGGATATGAGTGGTGTTGAAGGCTGGTAGTAAAATAAGGAAAACACATGAGTACTTTGGAATCAGTTTTTTGGCATGTTTTGGGCTATGCAGCCATGCCAACCATTTTTGTAATGGGATTCATTGGTGTAGCAGTGGTTTCTTTAGCGGTTTTGTCCAAATGGGATAAAGACCAATAAGTTAGCACGATAAATCTTTTCATCTAAACGCTTAGTAGGCATTATTAGCCTACTAAGTCGTTCAAGCTTGTAATCAAATGCATTCAAATTCCCTAGTAAAGTTAACAGGAGTTGTTCTCGCTGGCGGCAAATCTCAGAGAATGGGAAGCGATAAAGCAGCGCTACAGTGGCAGGGGAGTAGTTTACTTAAATCTAGGCTTAGTTTGCTTGAAGAGACATTAAATAACGAATGTTATGTGAGCGGCAACTATCCTGAGTTTCGTCATATCAAAGATTCTAGTGAATCGAAAGGACCACTGTCCGGCATACTTTCATGCCTTCAAACCCTTAACCAACAGTTTTGCCTGTTTATCCCTGTTGATATGCCCTTACTCAATATGCAAGTTCTTGATGTGATTATAAATCAACACCAAACTGAACCTGGTAATTACTATTTCTCAAATAGTGTTTTCCCTATAATTGTTGAAGCTAATGCCAAGAATTTGTCCTGTTTAGATGATGTTTTGTCTTTGCCAGTGGCAAAGCAAAGGTCAATAAAAGCTTTTTTAAACCTTATTCAAGCCACTGAAATTGAAATACCAAAACAATTAGCATCTGCAATGGTAAATACCAATACTCCCGAGCAGTGGCAACATATACAAGATAAAGTTGGAGAATCATAATGAGCCATCTGGCCAACGATACGCAAACCTTCTTAAACATCGCGGTATTAACCGTTTCCGATACACGCGATGAAGATACTGATACTTCAGGGCGTTATTTGGCTGAAGCACTAACAGAAGCCGGTCACAAACTTGCTGATAAACAAATTGTTATTGACGATGTTTATCAAATTAGAGCCATATTAAGTAACTGGATTGCTGACCCGTCAATAGACTGTGTTATTTCTACCGGAGGCACCGGTTTTACCGCACGAGATAATACTCCAGAAGCAGTAAGTGTATTGTTTGATAAAGACATTGAAGGTTTTGGAGAATTGTTCCGCCATATTTCTTATACCGAGATTGGAACGTCTACGGTGCAAAGTCGGGCATTAGGCGGGTTTGCCAATAAAACAGTGATCTTTTGTGTTCCTGGCTCAACCAACGCCTGTAAAACTGCATGGCAGAAAATTTTGCTGGAGCAACTAAATAGCACCCACAAACCCTGTAATTTTGTGCCTCATATAGGTCAAAAATGATGAGTGACTTTACGCATATTAATGCTTCTGGTGAAGCAATTATGGTGGACGTCTCAGAAAAGACCGAGACTAGTCGTGTCGCTAAGGCGCAGGCTTTGGTGCAAGTTAATCAGCAAACCGTAGAAAGTTTGGTAAATGGTGAACAACATAAAGGCGATGTATTTGCTTGTGCGCGCATAGCTGGGATTCAAGCAGCTAAGAAAACCTCTGAGTTGATCCCTTTATGCCACCCTTTAATGTTAAGTAAGGTAACTATTGAGCTTAGCTTAGATGAAACTTCAGGCCTTATTACGGTAATTAGCACCGCCAAGCTTAAAGGCCAAACGGGCGTAGAGATGGAAGCGCTAACGGCGGCTAGCGTAGCTGCGCTAACCATTTATGATATGTGTAAAGCGATTCAAAAAGACATCATTATTAAAGATGTAAAGTTACTAGAAAAGCATGGCGGAAAATCGGGTTCGTTTAGTGCCGAATAATCAGGATGTTTAGATGATAATTAAAGTACTATTTTTCGCTCGTTTAAAAGAGCAGTTAGGCGAAAATACTATGAGTGTAGAGCTGCCTGCAGACAGTGATACTAATGTGCTTAAGCAGCTGTTGCTTGCCAAAGGTGAGCAATGGAAAGTACTAAATGATGAAGCAATTTTAATGGCACTTAATCAACAACACCTTAGCCAAACTGCAATGTTGAGTGATGGCGACGAAGTTGCTTTTTTCCCACCAGTTACAGGTGGTTAGATGATTAGAGTACAACAAGAAGACTTTGATGTTGGAGAGGAGTACCAACAGTTGCGCAATCGTGCAAGCGCTGGCGCTATTGTCTTTTTTGTGGGTTTAGTGAGAGACATGAATTTAAACCAACAGGTTAAAGGTCTGTCGCTTGAACACTATCCTGGAATGACCGAAACGCAGCTTAAAGAAATTATCGAAAAAGCAAAAAGTCGCTGGCCGATACAAGATGCGAGCATTGTGCATAGAGTTGGTGACCTTGATGTTAGCGATCAGATAGTGTTTGTTGGGGTAAATAGCGCTCACAGAGAAGCTTCCTTTGAAGCCTGCCATTTCATAATGGATTACCTAAAAACCAAAGCTACTTTTTGGAAAAAAGAACGTACCTTAGAAGGTGACGTATGGCTTGACGCACGTGAATCCGATCTTAAAGCGAAGAATAAATGGTAGCTCGCTTAGTTTGCTTACTTGCTGTATTTGCTAGCTGTTTAACCTTTTCCAAGCCTGTAACCATAGCCGTTGCCGCCAACTTTAAGAGCACACTCGAGCTATTGGCTGAAGATTATAAACGCCTAAACTCTCAATTTAACTACCGAATTGCCAGTGCTTCTACCGGGATCTTATATAACCAGATCACTCATGGAGCGCCTTTTGATTTGTTTTTTTCCGCTGATGACATTAGACCCAAGCAGCTTTTGGATGCAGGGGTAGCTAAGCAAGAAATGGCTTATGCAGTAGGGCAGTTGGTATTTTGGGCTCCCAATTATGTAGACACGAAAGGCCAAAAAGTTACAGATCGTGCGCTATGGGAAAACTGGGACATAATGTATGCCTATGCAAACCCCAAACTTGCTCCCTATGGTTTCGCAGCTCAGCAATTAGCAGAACAAAAAGATAGTGTTGCTAAAGTAGTGGTGGCTAATAATGTCTCGCAAGTCTTTCAGTTTGTTAGCACTGGCAACATAGCTGCTGGTTTTGTGGCTCGCTCCATTCAAACCAATTTTGAAGGCTCTTATTGGTTAGTGCCGCAAGGTCTGCACGATGGCGTGGTTCAACACGTTGCTTTATTGAGTGACCAAGTCCAAGCTATTGAATTCTATAAGTACTTGTTAAGTATTAGTGCGCAAACTATTATCACTGAAAATGGATATTTGTTACCTCAAACATGACTGATGCTGAATACCAAGCAATATTACTTTCTATAAAATTGGCAAGTTTAAGTTGCTTAATTTTGTTGGCGCTGGGTACGCCATTAGCGTGGTGGTTAGCCCGCAGCCACTCAAAAATTAAACATATTGTAGAAGCGGTTGTTGCATTACCTATAGTGCTTCCACCCACCGTTTTAGGCTTTTATTTATTGATTGGTTTTGCACCTAACAGCTTTTTAGGTCAGTGGTGGCTAGCCATTACTGGCAGCCAACTGGCTTTTAGTTTTTCGGGTTTGGTGTTTGCTTCTTGTTTGTATTCTTTACCTTTTGTCATTCAACCTATCCAAAGTGCTTTTAAACAAATTGAGCCTGGCATTTTGGATGCTGCGAAAGTGCTAAGAATGCCAAGATGGAAACAACTTCTGTTTATTGAACTGCCATTAGCAAAAAGTGGCTTTATCGTTGCTATGGTGCTTGGTTTCGCCCACACCTTAGGAGAGTTTGGTGTGGTGTTAATGATCGGCGGTAATATTCCGGGTGAAACCCAAGTGATTGCAATAGCGTTGTTTGATCATGTCGAAAGCCTAAACTTTGCCGCAGCACACCGTTTAGCTCTGGTTTTGTTGGGTTTCTCTTTTGTTGCTTTATTGCTTACTTATGGCGTTTCTGGAGCTAAAAGGCGAGTAGGGGGTGTGGGTGTTAAGTTTTAATCTACATTACCAAAGAGAAGACTTTATATTAAACGTAAAGCCACTCACTTTACCCTTGCTAACCGGCGTATTCGGACCTTCTGGGATAGGTAAAACTAGCTTGCTTCGGCTACTAGCCGGGTTAGAAACGCCCTTATCTGGAAGCATTCAATTTCAGCAACAAGTTTGGTTTGATGATAAAACGCACTTAGCTTCTTTTCAGCGGCCTTTAGCCTTTGTCATTCAAGGCAGTCACCTGTTTCCTCATCTTAGCGTGGCGCAAAACATTAAGTTGTCACAACGCTTAGATGATCAAGAACTAGCATCATTAATAGAAAGTTTTGGCATTAAGGAGCTACTAAACAAAAACGCTCAAGATCTTTCAGGTGGTCAAGCTCAGCGAGTGGCTTTAGTTAGAGCCTTGGCTACCGAGCCAAAGGTATTGTTACTTGATGAGGCCTTTTCGGCCTTAGACCGCCAAGCGGCGACTCACTTGCTAAAAGTGCTTAAAAAATGGCTGAACGAACACGCAATTTACACTTTGCTGATTTCACATAACCCAGAAGATTTAGTATTTTTTAGCGACAAAGTGCTACTTATAGAAGACAGTCAGCAGGCTGAGCTAGGTAATAGCCTCGAGCTAATCAACCAGTACAACGGCAAGTCTAAACAAGCGATGGTGTTGAGCGTTGAACTAAGTGACCGTCAAGCCGACAAGGGCTGGCGCTGGTTTGAATTTGGTGAGCAATATTTGTTGGCAGAAAGCCCAGAAGCCTTAGATGAGGGCGTACATCTAGTGAGTATTTCTCCCAGTAACATTGTTTTGTCTAAACATTTTGTAGAGCACTGCAGCGCTCAAAACCAGTGGAAGGCTGAGGTGTTATCGGTAAATCATTTAGCGGGAACATGTTATGTTGCGGTGAGCTTAGAAGGAGAAGTTGTTAAGGTGCCAATCTCACCACAAGCTCAGCAAGCTTTGGCATTAAAAACCGGCGAAAGCGTATTTTTAATGCACAAAGCCGTGAAATTACATAACCAATTTTAACTATAGAATGGGATCTGCAAACATTTCAATTGTGACCATTTCACCTGCGCTTACCCGACCTCTGTCTTGTTCAAGCACTACAAAACAGTTTGCCTGAGTTAGGCTTGTAAATATCGCACTACCTTGCGCGCCCGTTGAGCTTACTTGAAGTTGACCACTTTGGTTTATGCTAGCTAGGCCGCGTTGGTAATCTGTTCTACCTGGCGATTTCTTGAAGTCCTGTAGTGATATGGCTTGCACCTGTAGTGGCTCGTCATAAGCCCATCCACAGGCTTTGCTGATGACTAGCATTGCCAATTTGTAGAATGTGACATAAGCAGAAACGGGATTACCGGGCAAGCCAATAAAGTAGGAGTTAGGTAGCTGACCAAAAGCAAAAGGCTTTCCTGGCTTAATGGCTAACTTCCAAAAGTTGATATTACCAATTTCGTCTAAGACAAGTTTAGTGTAATCCGCTTCACCCACTGATACTCCACCACTGCATATCACTATGTCGGCCATTTTATCTGCCTTAACGAAAGCGTCGGTAACCAGTTGCTTGTCGTCTGCTATAACGCCTAAGTCAATAATCTCCACGGGTAACTTAGCTAGAAGGGCGCGTATGGCAAAACGGTTGCTGTCGTAGATTTGCCCGTGCTTTAAAGGTTTGCCTGGTTGGATTAATTCGTCGCCGCTGGAAAACAGCGCCACCTTCAATAAACTTTGCACTGCTATCGTGTTAATACCAAGTGTGGCGAGTAAACCAATGTGGCTAGAGTTAAGTCTGGTGTTGGCAGGGATAACAACTTGACCTTGTTTAACATCTTCACCTTTTAAGCGAACGTTCTTGCCTTTATTAATTGGCTTCTTAAAAGTAATTTGTTGTTCTTTATCTTCACTAGCCTCTGTATTTTCTTGCATTTCTACCGCATCACAACCTGGAGGCAAGGGAGCGCCAGTCATAATTCTCACACAGTGACCGGCTTCTAAAGCTATTTGCTGGGTATCCCCGGCAAATACTTTATGGCTAAGCGGAAGGGTATTGTTATTTGGCATTTGCTCTGCACAAATGGCGTAGCCGTCCATCGCACTATTATCAAAAGGAGGGATATTAATGGGCGATACAACATCTTCGGCTAACACTCTATTAAGAGCTTCATTTAAACTCACAGTCTGTATTTTGGTTTTTAGCTCTGTGCTATCGCGTAATAAAGATTTAGCTTGCTCGATAGGCATTAAGCCAGGTTGACTACAGCAGTCCATGGTTTCCCTATAGTGTATTGAGTTTAATATTACCTTTGATTATCGCATTTATGTGTTTGATTATCAGTGATTACCCGCAATTTTTGCTGGTAGCGAAAGTTCCTTAATAAAGCTTAAGTATTGTATGGATTTGTCAGCAAGTTAAGGCCAACCTAGTGATTAACTTTGTTTGTTTGGTGCGTTAGTGTTTTTTATGCTGTAAGCAATACCTTGTGGGGTGAAAATAAGGCGCTTGTTTCTGTGAACAATGCTTTTAACTTATAGTTATTGTGTGTAACATGTTATTCACAACTGGTTATCGGTCACAGTTTTAGTACTTATCAAGGGAGTTGATATGTCAAGCGAAGCGACACCTAATTTGGTGGTTCGTTCTATATCTAGTATTGAGCTTTATCAGTTCTGTGAATTACTAATGGAAGCGGCAAGTTGGTTCGAATCAAGAGGCGAACCGCTTTGGAAATTTCATCAAATTACCCCACATTCCTTACTTGCAAATCATCGCTTAGATGAAATGTACATGGGATATATCGCGGGTAAACCCGTAGCAGCTATGATTCTAAATAATCGCAGTGGGGCGATAGAAGTCGAACCTGAAGTAAGACGTGAAAGCTTATTCATGCACAAACTCACGGTTAATAGAGACTTTGCAGGCAAAGGTTTAGCCAAGTTAATGGTAGATTGGGCAAGGTGTTACGCCCTTAATCAAGGCTTTACCTTGCTTAGCCTAATTTGTAATTGTAGAGATGAGCGTTTACGTTGGACGCTTAGTCAGTTTGGTTTCAACGAAGTTGAACAACTTAATGCCCAATATCAACTGCAACGTTATTTTTGCTTGGATCTTGACCGTTGCAGTGTGCCTCTTGAAAACGTACCTGTAGAAAATCTTGGTTTCGAATTTACCGGCCTTAATGAAGTTAAACCGGTGATGGGATGAACCATCGTGTTTCGTTTAAAAGCCTTAGCCAAAGGTAAAGTGCAGAGTGTTGGTTATCGATACCATACCCAAGTTAAAGCACTACGCTTAGATCTTGTGGGTTATGCGAAGAACTTGAGCTCTGGTGATGTAGAAGTACTAGCAGAAGGTGAAGAAGCACAATTACTTGAACTGCTTTCATTCCTTCATCATGCATCACCTTATGCAGTAGTAAAAGAAGTTGAAACACTCGAAATGTTAGCCATAGAGCAATACAGTTTTTCAGGTTTTAACGCTTACTAACAATTAAAAAAGGCGCCTATTGGCGCCTTTCTGTTTTACATTACTCGCATTCCAGGCTGCGCACCATCTCCTGGGCTCAAAATCCAAAGATCTTTTCCACCTGGTCCAGCAGCAAGCACCATTCCTTGAGATTCACCAAAGCGCATCTTACGCGGTGCTAGATTCGCCACCATAACGGTAAGTTTGCCTTCTAAGTCTTCAGGCGCATAAGCTGACTTAATACCCGCAAATACTTGGCGAGTTTCAGTACCAATATCTAATTCGAGGCGTAGCAGTTTCTCTGCCTTTTCTACATGCGAGGCTTTTACGATTTTAGCAATGCGTAAGTCGATTTTAGCGAATTCATCAAAACTGATTGTGTCGGCTATGGGCTCAATGTCACTTTTGGTTTTTTCTGCAGGCTTTTTATCACCTTTTTTAGCAGCAGTAGTCGCCACCAAGTTATCTTTAGATGCATCAACCATTGCTTCAACATGCTTCATATCAATGCGTTGCATTAATGCTTTGAAGCTTTGGATTTCATGACTAACTAGGGTGTTATTTATGTCGGCCCACTTAAGTTCAATATTTAAGAATTGCTCAACTTTTTCAGCGAGTTTTGGTAATACAGGCTTTAAGTAAGTAATAAGTACACGGAACAAGTGAATACCCATAGAGCACACTTGGTGAGCACGTTCTAATGTATCTTCACTTTTAGCCAACTGCCAAGGGGCTTCTTCAGCAATGTACTGGTTAGCTTTATCGGCTAAGGCCATAATCTCGCGCATGGCTTTGCCAAACTCACGACCTTCGTACAGAGCAGCAATGCTAGCTTCGGCAGCGACAAACTCATCTAGCAAGGCTTGGTTGCTTACTACAGGAGATAAGGTTGCATTAAAGCGTTTACTAATAAACCCAGCTGTACGGCTAGCAATGTTAATCACTTTACCTACTAAGTCTGAGTTAACCCGTTGTGCAAAATCTTCTAAGTTTAAATCTAGGTCATCAATTCTATTATTTAGCTTAGCGGCGTAATAGTAACGCAAGTACTCAGGGTCTAAGTGATCAAGATAGGTTCGCGCCTTAATAAATGTGCCGCGAGACTTAGACATTTTGGCGCCGTTTACCGTTACATAGCCATGAGCATAAACGCTAGTAGGCTTGCGGAAACCTGCACCTTCTAACATGGCTGGCCAAAACAAACTGTGGAAGTAAATAATGTCTTTACCGATAAAGTGATAAACCTCAGCGTCTGAGTCTTTATTCCAGTATTCGTCAAAGTTTAAGTCGCCGCGTTTGTCACATAGGTTCTTAAAGCTGCCCATGTAACCAATTGGGGCATCTAGCCAAACATAAAAATATTTGTCTTCGGTTCCTGGGATCTTAAACCCGAAGTAGGGCGCGTCGCGGCTAATGTCCCATTGTTGTAAACCTTGTTCAAACCACTCGTTTAGCTTGTTAGACATTTCTTCTTGCAGCGAACCTGAAATTGTCCAGTCTTTCAGCATCTTTTGAAAGGCCGGCAAATCGAAGAAGTAGTGCTCTGAGTCTTTAAGTATTGGCTCGGCCCCAGAAATCACTGATTTAGGTGATAGCAAATCTGTTGGGCTGTAGGTAGCGCCACAGTTATCACAGTTATCACCGTTTTGATCTTCACTATGACATTTAGGGCAAGTACCTTTTACAAATCGGTCTGGCAAAAACATGTTTTTCTCAGGGTCGAATAGCTGAGAGATGGTACGTGTTTTAATGTGACCAGCTTGATTAAGCTTATTGTATATCTCTTCAGATAAAGCTTGGTTTTCTGGGCTATGCGTAGAGTGGTAGTTATCAAACTCGATGTGGAATTCATTAAAGTCTGCACTGTGTTCAACGTGTACCTGGTTAATCATTTCCTCAGGTGTAATTCCCATTTGCTGAGCTTTTAGCATAATAGGTGTACCGTGCGCATCATCGGCACATACGTAAGTACAAGTATTGCCGCGTAGTTTTTGGAAACGAACCCAAATGTCTGTTTGTATGTATTCGAGTAAGTGGCCTAAGTGAATAGGGCCATTGGCATAAGGTAAGGCGCTGGTAACCAGAATTTTACGTTGTTCGTTTGTCATGTGATCTACTGTAAGCTCAGTCAATTAACGGGTAATTCAAGGCTGCCAATATTACCTTATGCGGCAGGTGATGCCTAGTATCCTAATGCCTACCGGGATAACTTATAGTTATTTAAGTTGAAATATTTATCTGCACCCCATTCGCGTAATGACTAATAGTTATATTGCACCTATAATTGCGCCAAAAGAACTAGGTTATTTCTATGCAAAATCAAGATCATAATATCGTAGTAATTGGGATCTCTGGAGCGTCTGCTTCAGGTAAAAGTTTGTTCTCTCAAACCATCGTTAACGATATTCGCACCGAGCTAGGTGATAGCTGCATCGTAGTAATTAATGAAGACAGCTATTACAAAGACCAAAGCCACATTACGCCAGAGCAACGCAAACAAACTAACTATGACCATCCCAAGGCTATGGATCATGATTTGTTAGTTGAGCACTTAAAACAACTAAAGGGTGGAGAGCCCATCGAGCAGCCTCAATACAGTTACAAAGTAAATAACCGTATGGCTGAAACAAGAACAGTGAAACCAACAAAAATCATTGTACTAGAGGGCATTTTACTTTTTACCGATCCAGCTATTCGAGAACAGTTGGACATCAGTATTTTTGTGGATACACCCTTAGATATTTGTTTAGCGCGAAGAATTCAGCGTGATGTAAAAGAGCGTGGCAGAACTTTAGATTCGGTATTGTCTCAATATCACAATACCGTTCGCCCTATGTTCCTTCAGTTTGTTGAGCCTTCTAAGCAATATGCCGATGTGATCATTCCACGCGGTGGGAAAAACCGCATTGCTATCGATATTATTAATGCCAAGATTCGCGACTTATTGGCTTCAAACTAAGTTTTTGATAAAAATCTAACGAACTAGATAAACCGATAATAATGTAAATACTGAATTACTTTTTAGAATTTAAGCACATACTTATTCAACAGCTTTGTAAATAGGGAAGATTATGAAAAAGTTGCTCTATGTTGTAGCGGCCCTGGTTGTACTACTGGTTATTGGTGTTGTTGTCGCTGTATCAACGGTGAACACCGATGATATTAAAAAGCTTTTGGTCGAAAAAACCAAGGAGACAACCGGCAGAGAATTAGTTATTGAAGGCGATCTAGGCTGGCGTTTTTTTCCTAGTATTGGTTTTGAGTTAGGGAGCTTAAGGCTTCGCGACAACCCTGAATTTGGTGACGGTGATACCATTAGTATTGCCGGTGCCGAAATGTCAGTAGCCTTAATGCCTTTGTTTAGCAAAAGTATCGAAGTAGGGGATATCTCTGTTCGGGGTTTAACCTTACGCCATCAAACCAAAGCTGATGGAAGTACTAGCCTTGATGATTTAACTCAAACTAATGAAAGCCAATCTGCGCCAAGTGAGCCTGCAAGTGACGAAGAGTCTTCTAGTTCTGCGCCAGCTGGCTGGAATGTTAGTTTGGCAGGCATAGAAATCGTTGACGCCAATGTTGAACTGATTGATTTAGCCTTAAATAAAACCCAAAAGTTAGGCCCTGTTAACTTTAGATTAGATGGCCTAGAGCTTGGTAAAGATAACGGTTTTAGTCTCTCGCTAAAATTTGATGATGGTGAAATCTTAGTGGAACAACAAGCAAGCGGTTTGATATTCATCGCTGAAGACTTTAGCAAGATTGCCTTAACGGATGTTAGCAATGGCTTGAACTTGCAAGGTAGTGCAATACCTAATGGCGCAATGGATGTTCAAGCTGAGTTAGCTTTGTCTTACACGATGCATAGTAAAACCGCTGAGCTTTCTAAACTAGCGATAGACATCGACGGTAAAACGCAAATTGTAGGTAGTAGTAGTGTTGTGCTTAGCGACATACCAAGCATTAAGTTTGACTTTAATATTCCGTTATTAGATACCGCTAATTTTGTTGGTGAATCAACAGCGAGTGCTGAGTCTAATGATGAGGGAAATACATCAACAACTGCACCTATTGAAGAACAAGAGCCTGATTTAACGGTGCTAAAAACCTTAAACCTAGATGGCACGCTAAGCATCGACAAATTACAACACCAAAAACTTCACATCGAAGATATTAAGCAGCAAGTGCAAATTAAAGATGGCATTTTGCGTTTAAAAGAACTGAGTGCAAATCTTTATGGTGGACGTCTAGAAAGCAATGCAGTGATTAATGGGCAAAAGCCGGTAGCAAGTTATTCGACTAGCGCTAAGCTGCTTGGTGTTCAAGCTCGACCATTGCTAAGTGATGCTGCTGATTTTGATTTTGTTGCTGGCGGTTTAAACGTAGATCTCAAGCTAAAAGGCAATGGATTAACACCTACTGCTATTAAGAAGAAAATATCAGGCCCTATAAATGCCACGTTTACTGATGGAGCTATTTATGGAGTTAATATTCCACAAATGATTCGCTCAGCCAAAGCGGCTATTAAAGGCGGTGACAAGTCTCAAGCACAGCAGGAACAAAAAACTGACTTCAGTGAATTAGTGATTAATTCAAGCTTGGGTAACTCTTTAGCTAAGGTGAATAAAATGCAAATGTCTTCGCCATTGTTACGCATTGATGGCAAAGGGCAAACCCATTTAATTAAAGAAAGTCTAAATTTTGAGTTCATCACAAAGGTGGTGGCAAGTTTAGAGGGGCAAGGCTCTAAAAACGACTTGGCTGGCTTAGATATCCCAATTAACGTGAAAGGCAGTTGGGCTGAACCTAAAGTTAATTTAGATATGAAAAAACTGTTTGAAGGCCAGGCTAAGGAAGCAGTTAACAAAGAGCTCAAGAAAGCCTTAGGTGATAACGAAGACAGCAAAAAGATACTCGACAGCCTAGGCGGCTTCTTTAACTAGATGGTAAAAGGCACTTTAGGTGCCTTTTTTATAAGGGATATATGTGAATAAACTTATCGGTGTTAAATCGGTGTTGGTGATATGCATGGGGAATATTTGTCGCTCTACCACAGCAGAGGCCGTGCTACGAACCAAGCTAAAACAACACAAACTCAAAGTGAAAGTCGACTCAGCAGGAACTACGGATTATCACCGAGGGGACAAACCAGATCCTCGTGCAGTAAGAATTGCCGAGGAGAAAGGCTATAGCTTTAAGGGCATTCGCTCACGAAAAGTGGTGGAAAAAGACTTTGCGAAGTTTGACTTGATCTTAGCATCCGATAAGAAAAACCTAAGTTACTTACAAAAACACTGCCCTGAACAATATCTTCACAAAATAGCCTTGATTCTGCCTTTTGGTGGAGTGGAGTTAGAGGAAGTGCCCGATCCTTACTACGGTAGCGTGCAAGGTTTTAAACAGGTATTAGCAATGATAGAGCAAGCCAGTGATGGCATTGTTGAGCGGATAAAGACCTAGTTAATTTTTGATTAAAAAGAGCATTAAAAAAGGCCAGCATGTTGCTGGCCTTTTTAGTTACTTATCTGTCAAAGGTCTATTCGTTTGGTTTACTCATAGGACTTTGCGCTGAAGTACTTGAGCTACTTGACTGAACGCGGCGAGAACCAACAGTAATTGGTTTACGTACATAAGGCTTCTTAACTACTTCTTCAGTCTGTTCTGGCTTAGCTGCTGGCACTACAGCTGCAGGTTTTGCCATTACTGCAGAAGCGTTACCTTTACCTTCTACTTTGCTAGGCTTTAATTTGCCTCGATTGCTACGTTTTGGCTTAACTTCAGCTTTAATTGCATCCGCTTTTGCTTCAACTGCAGGCGCTTCGGCTTTTGCTTCAACTGCAGGCGCTTCGGCTTTTGCTTCAACTGCAGGTGCTTCAGCTTTTGCTTCAACTGCAGGCGCTTCAGCTTTTGCTTCAACCGCAGGTGCTTCAGCTTTTGCTTCAACCGCAGGTGCTTCAGCTTTTGCTTCAACTACAGGTGCTTCAGCTTTTGCTTCAACTACAGGTGCTTCAGCTTTTGCTTCAACTACAGGTGCTTCAGCTTTTGCTTCAACTACAGGTGCTTCAGCTTTTGCTTCAACTACAGGTGCTTCAGCTTTTGCTTCAACCACAGGCGCTTCAGCTTTTGCTTCGACTACAGGAGCTTCGGCTTTCGCGTCAACAGCAGGTGCTTCGGCTTTAGCTTCTACAACTGGCGCACTACTGGCTTCGTTTTCTGGGTAACGTGTATCAACAGCTGATTCTTGTGCACTAGTCTCTGCTTTTGGTAAGTCATTAAAACGTTTACGACCAGCACTGCTTGAAGAGCGACGACGGCGCTTAGGCTTCGGCACTTCAGCATTGTCGTTAGTTTGCGCTGCAGGAGCTTCAGCTTTAGGTGAAGTTTGCTCTGCTTTCTTAGCCACTGGCTTTTCCACAATTGCTTGATCAGCTTTTTGCTCACTAGCTTCATTGTTTGGCTTTTCTGCCTTTACGCGAACTTTTTTACGCAAGTTACGACGCTCACGGCGTTCTTTAACCTGTCTTTCTTTTTGCTCTTTCTGCTCTTTTGGCGCTTGTTGCTTAGTAGGTTTAGCTTCTTGCGGAGTTTCGCTTTCGGCCTTGTCTCTAGCAGGTTTATTGCGTTGATCTTTACGACGGCGGTTACTGTTTGAACCTTCGTTTCGCTCGCTACGCTCTTTGCGCTCAGGACGTTCTTGATTTTTGTTATTACGCTTATCACCACGTTGATTGTTGCGACGATTATTGCGTGTATCTCGTTGGGTATTTTTGCTACGAGTTTGTTTCTTTGGAGCAGGCTTCTCTTCGCTTGCAAACATGGCACTAAAGAATGCGATGATGCGGGTTAACAACGAAGGCTCTGCAGCTTTATTAGCTGGTTTGCTAGTTTTGGCAGGAGCACTTGGTGCCGCTGGTGAACTAAAACCTTGCAGCACTGGCTGTTCGGCCTCAATTTTCTCTTTAGCTACTTGGTTTGGTTGATAAACAGGAGATGGGTTTTCAGCGGTAAGCTGATAACTAGTCTCTTGAGTTTCTTCACCAGAACGAACTCGCGTTACGTCGTAGTGAGGCGTTTCCATATGTTGATTAGGAATAATCACTAATCGAACGTTATGGCGTTTTTCAAGCTTGTTAATGGCAACGCGTTTTTCGTTAAGCAAGTAAGCCGCTACAGGCACTGGTACTTGAGCATGTACTTCTGAAGTATTCTCTTTCAGCGCTTCTTCTTCGAACAAACGAAGAATAGATAATGCTAAAGACTCGTTGTCTCGAATTGTTCCTTGGCCGTTACAGCGAGGACAAATGTGGGTGCTTGATTCACCTAGTGATGGACGTAGACGTTGGCGTGACATTTCTAATAAACCGAAGCGTGAAATACGACCAACTTGAACACGAGCTCGGTCTTGGCGTACTGCTTCACGGAAGCGATTTTCTACTTCACGTTGGTTTTTAACCGGCGTCATATCGATGAAGTCGATAACGACTAGACCGCCTAAGTCACGCAAGCGCAGTTGGCGAGCAATTTCGTCTGATGCTTCCAAGTTGGTTTGCAGTGCTGTTTCTTCAATATCTCCGCCCTTAGTTGCACGAGCAGAGTTAATATCAATTGAGGTTAAGGCTTCAGTTGGATCAATGACAATCGAGCCGCCTGATGGAAGGCGCACTTCGCGTTGGAAAGCTGATTCGATTTGCGATTCAATCTGGTAATGATTGAACATTGGTACTTCGCCTTCGTAACGTTTTACACGGCTTACGAAATCTGGGCGAACCAATTCGATGTGCTTTTTAGCTTGCTCAAAGATGGTTTTATTATCGATGAGAATTTCGCCAACATCACGACGTAAGTAATCACGGATTGCGCGAACAATTACATTGCTTTCTTGGTGAATAAGGAAAGGAGCTGACTTAGACTCTGAAGCATCTGTAATAGCGCCCCAGTGATTAAGCAGTACTTTTAGATCCCATTGAAGCTCTTCAGCAGACTTACCAACGCCAGCAGTACGAACGATAAGTCCCATGCCATTTGGTAATTCAAGACCATTCATTGCTTCTTTAAGCTGAGTGCGTTCGTCACCTTCGATACGGCGAGAAATACCACCTGCACGAGGGTTATTTGGCATTAATACCAAGTAGCTTCCAGCTAAGCTGATAAAAGTAGTTAAAGCTGCGCCTTTGTTGCCACGTTCTTCTTTATCGATTTGAACGATGACTTCTTGGCCTTCTTTAACTACTTCCTTGATGCTTGGGCGTCCTTGATAGACGTAGCCTTCTGGGAAGTATTCGCGAGCAATTTCCTTCATTGGAAGGAAACCATGGCGCTCTGCGCCGTAGTCAACAAATGCAGCTTCTAAACTTGGCTCTACGCGGGTAATTTTGCCTTTGTAAATATTCGCTTTTTTCTGTTCGTGACCAGGACTTTCTATGTCTAGATCGTATAGCCGTTGGCCATCGACCAATGCAACGCGCATCTCTTCTAGCTGCATTGCATTAATTAACATTCTTTTCATTTATGTTGCCTTGGGGTTTGTTTGATTAAAACAACCTCATGGACAGCAATTAACCTGCCTTAAATGGCCAGACCCTGTGTTTAATGTAAGAGCGTATAGGTAACCTCCCGGTTAGCTTCTCTAGTCCTTAGGGCGCATTTTGGCGCTTTTATAAATATGAGTCCCGCAAGCTTAGCTTGCCGAACTTTACAATCTATTCTATATAGCTTTGATTTAAGGCAAATAATTGTGATTGCCTATCAGGTTGCTATGAAAATTCTTAGTTTCGACAGCGTCATTATTTACAAAATAATGCGCTTCGAATACGGTGCCAAATAAGGAAAACCTTTAAAAACGGGCACTTTAAGCCTTACAAATATAGCAAAGCTATATTTTTCCATCAAATTATTTATGAGCATGTTACAATTTTTGCTATGAATACCGAAAATAAAGCAGTTCAGATGGTCACGGTTAGTGACGACGAGGCTGGACAAAGAATAGATAACTTCCTATTAAAACGGCTAAAAGGGGTACCTAAAAGTCGTATTTATCGCATTTTGCGCAAAGGGGAGGTTCGGGTTAACAAAAAACGCGTTAAACCCGAATATAAGATAGTGGCAGAAGATATTGTCAGAATTCCGCCTATCCGTGTTTCTGAGGAAACAGGCCTACCATCTAACAAGCTCAATCAGGTTGTTCAGCTTGAACAACAAATTGTTTATGAAGATGACAGTTTACTGGTACTTAATAAGCCTTCTGGAATGGCTGTACATGGTGGCAGTGGTTTAAGCTTCGGGGTTATCGAAGCTTTACGCTCATTGCGCCAAGATTGTCGCTATTTAGAGCTGGTTCATCGAATAGACCGTGATACTTCTGGTTTACTAGTCATTGCCAAAAAACGTAGCGCCCTTCGCGAGATGCACCGCCAGTTAAGAGAGAAGGTTGTTCAAAAAGACTATCTCACCTTAGTGCATGGTCAGTGGCCAAAGTCAGTAAGAACAGTAGATGCTCCATTACGTAAAAACGCAGTGGCATCGGGTGAGCGAATTGTTATTGTTGATCAAGCGGAAGGAAAGCCTTCGCTTACTCGCTATCGTATTGAACGCAGGTTTACCGATATGACTCTCATGAAAGCAAGCCCGGTGACTGGCAGAACGCATCAAATACGAGTGCACAGCTTATATGAAGGGCATAGCATTGCCGGAGACGATAAGTATACTGATAAGGCTTTGCTCGCCGCGACAGAGGCTAAAGGGCTAAATCGTTTGTTTTTGCACGCCTGGCAAATTCGCTTTGAGCACCCAGCTACCCAAAAAGAAATGCATTTAACCGCGGCCTTAGAGCCAAGCCTAAAGCGCTTTTGTGATCAGCTTGATCCTTTGTAGTGGGATTTAAGGATAAAGGAGCTTATCTCCTTTATCCTTTCACTAAGCTAGTAATCTAAAACCTTGGCTTTCTAATAAACTACAAAGCTTGATTAAAGGAAGGCCAATTAACGTATTCGGGTCGTCTCCTCTTAAATGCTTGAATAACACGATTCCAGCTCCTTCACTTTTAAAGCTTCCGGCACAGTTATAGGGTTGCTCTACGTTTAAGTAATGCTCTATGAGGCTGTCGGAGAGTTCTCTAAAGCCTACTTCAAAGGTATCCGCTAGGCTTTGCATTTGCTGAGCATCGCTATTATAGAGTGCTAAGCCAGTATAAAAAGTGATAACTTGGCCACTGGCTGCTTTTAATTGTTCGACCGCCTTTTGATGGTTGCCAGGTTTACCTACTATTTCACCATTAATGCAGCAAACTTGATCAGAGCCTATAATCAGATGCTTGGGAAAGAGTGTTTGCCCAGCAAGTGCTTTTTGCTCAGCTAAACGTAAAACTAATTGCTCAGGTGTTTCGCCATGCTTCGGCGATTCATCGATATCAGGATTGAAGCAATCAAATGTAGGGCAAACTTTTTGTAAGAGTTGTTTTCTGTAAGCAGAGCTTGAGGCAAGAATTAATCGATTATCCATCGTTTTTTAACCAAAATTAACAGTCTGCTGATTTTAAACGCAATCTTTAGCGATAGCGATGCTTTAAAGGCAGGAAAAAAGCACAAATTGTTTTGACTATCACTGAGTGTAACTATATTATGCGCGCCTTATGCAAAAAGTGAAATTACCAGTAGAGATTGACCCGTTTAAGACGGCTAAGCGAAAGTTAGATTATGAGGGCTTCCTCGAAATCAAACGATTGCCTCGTTTTAGCGATGCAACCTTGAAAGTGAATAGTGATGTAGACGTCTGGTTGCGCTTTGGAACTGATCCGCAAGGTTTGGTTGTCGTTCAAGGCAAAGCGTTAGCTGAGGTTGAGTTAGAGTGCCAACGTTGTAGTGAAACTTTTAGTTACGCTATTGACGTTGAGTTTACTTACTCGCCAGTCTGCGATGAATCGCAAGTGGAAGAGTTACCAGAAGATTACGAACCACTACAATTAAATGAAGACAACTACTTTTTAGTGGCTGAATTGATTGAAGACGAGTTGTTATTAGCGTTGCCAATCATTCCTAAACATCCGATAGAGGATTGCAAGGTACAGCAAAACGAACAAGTATTTGGTGAAATTGACGTTGTAGAGGAAGAATCTAAACCAAATCCGTTTGCAGTGTTACAAAGTTTAAAAAAGAAAGACTAGGAGACTGGGTCAATGGCTGTTCAGAAAAGTAAAGTTACACGTTCAAGACGTGGCATGCGTCGTTCACACGATGCGATCGAAAACAATGTTGCATTAACAACTGACGCTACTTCAGGTGAGCTTCACCGTCGTCACCATGTTACTGCTGACGGTTACTACCGCGGTAACAAGGTAATCAACAAGTAAATTTTTGCATTTTGCAAAAACTTACTATTGCAGTTGATGCAATGGGGGGCGATGTTGGCCCCCATGTTACAGTGCCTGCCGTTGCGCAGGCACTTAACTATTACCCTCATTTGCATGTTACCTTAATAGGCGACAAGCACTTTATTAACTCCCTGTTAATAGAGCAGCAAATATCTCAGCACCCTCGCTTAGAGTTTGTTCATTCCAGCCAAGTTGTTTCCGCTAACGATAAACCTATTACTGCATTGCGTTCTAGACGCCAATCTTCAATGCGCTTAGCCCTTGATTTAGTTCATCAACAGCAAGCTGATGCCTGCGTTAGCGCTGGTAATACAGGTGCGTTAATGGCAATGGCCAAAGTAGTCCTTAAATTGTTACCTGGTATAGAGCGACCAGCCTTAGTGACTCATCTACCAGAAGAGAACGGCCAAGGCAGCCTGTTATTAGATTTAGGCGCTAACTCAAGTTGTGATTCAGAAGTATTAATGCAATTTGCCGTAATGGGAGCATCATTAGCGGAAAGTGTTTGGGGCCTCCCTAAACCACGAGTCGCTTTGTTAAATATTGGTGAAGAGCAAATTAAGGGCAATGACGTTGTAAAACAAACCGCGCAACTTCTTGAAAACTCAAGCGCGATTAATTACATTGGCTTTGTTGAGGGGAATCAAATATTTAGTGGTAAAGCAGACGTAATCGTTTGTGATGGTTTTGTGGGCAATATTGCGCTTAAAACAGCTGAAGGTGTTTCCCAACTAATACTGGCTAAATTAAAGAAACAATTTGATGTAAACTGGTTTGCGAGGTTTATACTCAAGTTGTTTTTACCGAGCTTAAAATCTCAATTAAAACAGCTGAACCCCGACCAGTATAATGGAGCGAGTCTGTTAGGATTGCGCGGCATTGTAATTAAGAGTCATGGGCATGCCGATGAAAAGGCATTTTTGCAAGCTATTCACCAAGCCGTCGCCGAAATACAACAGCAAGTTCCAAGCCGTATAACCGACAAACTTGAATCTTTATTAATTGATAAGCATTAAGTCTTTTATGTACTCAAAAATATTATCTACAGGTAGTTATCTGCCAACGAATGTAAGAACTAACTCAGATCTTGAGCAAATGGTAGAAACCAGTGATCAATGGATTACTGACCGCACCGGTATTAAAGAACGCCGAATTGCTGGTAATAATGAGTCAGTTGCCGATATGGGCGCATTCGCAGCAGAATTAGCCATTGAAAGAGCCGATATAGATAAGAAAGACATCGGACTTATTATTCTTGCCACTACCTCAAGCGAGAACGCATTTCCCGCAGCAGCTTGTGAAGTTCAAGCAAAGCTAGAGCTACCAGGTGTACCCGCTTTTGATATTGCTGCTGCATGTGCAGGATTTACTTATGCCTTAAGTGTTGCCGACCAGTACATAAAAAGTGGTTTGGTGAAAAAAGCACTAGTTATTGGTGCCGACAAGTTGTCGCACATGTGTAATCCCGACGACCGTTCTACCATTATTTTATTTGGAGATGGTGCCGGAGCAGTGTTACTTGGCGCAAGTGAAGAGCCAGGGCTATTGTCTACGCATATTCATGCAGATGGCCGTTACGGCGATTTGCTAAAACTTCCACATCCGCAACGTGGTATGTCCGGCACCGAAATGGAGTCGTACATGACAATGAGTGGCAACGAAGTCTTCAAAGTCGCGGTAACTCGCTTAAGCGAGATTGTGACAGAAACGCTTGCTGCCAACGGCATAGAAAAAGCCGAATTAGATTGGTTGGTGCCACATCAGGCCAATTTCAGAATTATTAAAGCTACCGCCAAAAAACTTGCTATGCCATTAGATAAAGTGGTGCTTACTTTAGATAGACATGGCAATACATCAGCGGCCTCCGTACCCATTGCTTTAGATGAAGCAGTAACCGACGGGCGTATTCAACGAGGCCAGCTAGTATTACTAGAAGCCTTTGGTGGTGGTTTTGCGTGGGGCAGTGCCCTAGTTAGATTTTAATTATTAGGATAGATGATGAGTAAATTAGCATTTGTATTTCCAGGACAAGGCTCACAAAGCGTTGGCATGTTAGCCGAGCTTATTAGTGAGTATCCGGTAGTTGCTGATACCTTTAAACAAGCATCAGACGTGCTTGGTTATGATTTAGCAGGATTAATCGCCAATGGCCCTGCAGAAGATTTAAACGACACCAGTCGTACTCAACCAGCTTTGCTAACCGCTTCTGTCGCCTTATGGCGTTTATGGAACGAGCTAGGTGGCACTAAACCGGCGGTTTTAGCTGGCCATAGCTTAGGTGAGTATTCTGCGCTAGCTTGTGCCGGTGTACTAGACTTTACTGACGCCCTTAAACTAGTTGAATATCGAGGCCAGTTGATGCAAAAAGCTGTACCTGCTGGCGTTGGTGCCATGTCTGCCATCATTGGTTTAGGCAATCAAGAGATTATTGACGCCTGTGAGAAAGCCGCTGAGGACCAAGTGGTCACTGCGGTTAACTTCAATTCTCCTGGCCAAGTGGTTATTGCTGGGCATAAAGAAGCGGTAGATCGTGCCAATGTATTATGTAAGGAAGCTGGCGCTAAGCGAGCATTACCGCTACCTGTAAGCGTGCCATCGCATTGTGCACTAATGCAACCCGCTGCAGATGAGTTAGCTGGATATATTGAAGGGATTTCATTCTCTGAGCCAAAATTTGACGTGATTAATAACGTAGATGTGGCGATAGAGCGAGACGCAAAAGCAATAAAGCTAGCGCTGATCAAACAACTATACAGCCCAGTTCGCTGGACCGAAACTGTAGAAGCAATGGCTGCGCGTGGAATTGAAACTGTTTACGAGTGTGGCCCAGGAAAAGTCCTTAGTGGTTTGGTTAAACGGATCCACAAGCCATTAGTTGCTGCAGCAATTAATGATGTAACTTCTATAAAAACTGCTTTAGATAATAAGTAACGAGGAATATTCAATGTCTCTACAAGGTAAAGTTGCCTTAGTAACTGGCGCAAGCCGTGGTATTGGTCGAGCAACCGCTGAAACGCTGGTTGCTCGTGGCGCAACAGTTATAGGAACTGCTACTTCAGAGAAAGGTGCCGAAGCAATTGCTGCCTACCTAGGCGAGAATGGCACTGGTTTAGCCTTAGACGTAACATCAAGCGACTCTATTGCCCAACTATTTGCTGATATCAAAGCAAAATATGGCGATATCGATATTCTAGTGAACAATGCTGGTATTACCCGCGACAACTTATTAATGCGTATGAAAGATGATGAGTGGGAAGATATTATTTCTACCAACTTAACTTCTATTTTCCGTCTAAGTAAGGCGGTGTTACGTGCAATGATGAAAAAACGCAATGGCCGTATCATTAGCATTGGTTCAGTTGTTGGCACCATGGGTAACGCTGGCCAAGCTAACTATTCAGCAGCTAAAGCCGGTGTATTGGGTTTCACTCGCTCGTTAGCGCGCGAAGTGGCTTCTCGTGGGATCACAGTAAATGCAATTGCTCCAGGTTTTATTGAAACAGATATGACCAGAGCACTTGACGAGAATCAACGTGGTGCTATCTTGTCGCAGGTGCCTATGGCGCGTTTAGGTGATGCTGAAGAAATCGCCAAAACGGTTGCTTTTTTAGCAAGCGACGATGCTGCCTATATTACTGGTGAAACTATTCACGTTAATGGCGGGATGTACATGGTTTAAGCAGTGGCTTAAAAAATGTGCAAAAAATTGATAGATCGCAAGTTTTTTATAAAAATAACTACGAAAAACGTGGTTAGACCACTACGGTTAGACTTGCAAAGTAATTCGGTTTGAATACACTATCGCAACAACGCAGAAGCGTATTTACTAAGGAAAAATATTGTCATGAGTGCAATTGAAGAACGTGTTAAAAAAATCATCATCGAGCAACTAGGTGTAAGCGAAGACGAAGTTAAAAACGAAGCTTCATTCGTTGACGATTTAGGCGCTGACTCTTTGGATACTGTTGAATTGGTTATGGCTTTAGAAGAAGAATTCGATACTGAAATTCCTGATGAAGAAGCTGAAAAGATCACAACTGTTCAAGCTGCAATTGATTACGTTCTAAATAATCAAGATTAATAAAAAAGTGGGCGGCATCAGTCGCCCATTTTGCATCCCCCTAAGATAAGTAAATCCCCCCTTGGAGGCATTTCAGTGACTAAGCGTAGAGTCGTTGTTACTGGTATTGGTGCACTATCACCAGTAGGTAATACCGCTGAATTAACTTGGCAAGCCCTTAAAGCTGGCCAAAGTGGCATTGGCCCTATCGAACATTTTGATACAGAATCTTTCCCAACTCGCTTTGCTGGTTTAGTTAAAGACTTCAACGTTGAAGAGTTCATGAGTAAAAAAGACGCGCGCAAAATGGATGCGTTTATTCAATACGGAGTTGCAGCAGGCCTAATGGCGTTCGATGATGCAGGTATTGAAGTTACCGAGGAAAATGCAGACAGCATTGGGGTATCAATTGGATCTGGCATTGGTGGCCTTGGTTTAATTGAGCAAAATCATGAAAATTACTTAAAAAATGGACCTCGTAAGATCAGTCCGTTTTTTGTTCCTTCAACCATTATCAATATGGTTGCAGGTCACCTTTCAATTATGAAAGGTCTAAAAGGCCCTAATATCGCAGTGACAACCGCTTGTACTACCGGTGCTCACGCGATTGGTCTTGCTGCGCGTATGATTGCCTATGGCGATGCTAGTGTAATGCTAGCTGGCGGTGCAGAAAAAGCTTCTACTCATCTTGGTATGGGTGGCTTTGGCGCAGCAAAAGCCTTGTCTACTCGTAACGATGACCCAACAAAAGCTAGCCGACCTTGGGATCAAGACCGTGATGGTTTTGTATTAGGCGATGGCGCAGGTGTTGTTGTTCTAGAAGAATACGAAGCGGCTAAAGCACGTGGTGCAAAAATTTACGCCGAACTAGTTGGGTTTGGTATGAGTGGTGATGCTTACCACATGACATCGCCTCCAGCAGACGGTGATGGCGCTGCTCGCTCTATGGCTGCTGCAATTAAAGATGCAGGCATCGAGGCTTCAGAAATTGATTATATCAATGCTCACGGTACTTCAACACCAGCCGGTGATGTAGCCGAGACTCAAGCTGTTAAGTCAGTATTTGGCGAGCATG
The DNA here is from genome assembly GCF_019670125.1 of Agarivorans aestuarii. Taxonomy (NCBI): domain Bacteria; kingdom Pseudomonadati; phylum Pseudomonadota; class Gammaproteobacteria; order Alteromonadales; family Alteromonadaceae; genus Agarivorans; species Agarivorans aestuarii. Next base: position 2,443,029 of record NZ_AP023033.1, on the reverse strand, counting down.
CTAAAGAAGTATTGGTAAGCTCTACTAAATCGATGACTGGTCACTTATTGGGGGCTGCTGGCGCGGTTGAAGCCATTGTGTCTATCTTGGCTATTCGCGACCAAATTGCTCCTCCAACCATTAACTTGGAAAACCCAAGTGAAGGTTGTGACTTGGATTATGTCGTAGGTAAAGCACGCGAAACCAAAATCGAATACGCTCTGTCTAATTCTTTTGGTTTTGGTGGCACTAATGGTTCATTGGTATTCAAGAAAATTGATGCCTAATCAACTTACAGCGCTATAGCAAATGAAAGCCTGATGTTATCATCGGGCTTTTTTATATCTAGGATTGTTGAGTTTGTCAGACGCTTCTTTGTCAAAGTTTGACCGTGGCTTGAACTATGGTGACGGTTTTTTCACTACTATGCTGGTACAGTCTGGTGAAGTAAAACTGTGGGACTATCACCAACAACGTTTACAAGGTGCCCAGCAGCAGCTTGCTTTTCCTCACCTCGATTTTGTTCAGATTAAACAACAAGCTGATAGGCTTGCCAGTGACAAAAATCATGCTGTATTAAAAATAGTGGTAACTCGAGGTGAAGGCGGAAGGGGCTACGGACTACCTGAACTCGTACAACCGAATATTTTGATGACCTTGTCCGACTTTCCAGAAAGTTATTTGAGCCTTAGAGACAAAGGGATTACTCTCGGTATTGCCAAGCAGCGTTTAGCTAGCGGTAGCGCATTTTCTACCATAAAAACGCTTAATCGTTTAGAACAAGTGCAATTAAAAAGAGAAGCCGATCTAGCAGAGCTTTCCGATTTGGTTTGTTGTGATATTTTTGATCGAGTGGTTGAGGGGGTTGCGTCTAACTTGTTCTGGGTAAAGGATAAAGTGATTTATACAAGTGATCTAGATGGTGCTGGGGTTGCCGGTGTGCAACGCCAGTTTTTGCTAGACAACGTGAAGCATTCTCCTTATCAGATCCAATTAGGTAAGTTTAAAATTGAAGATGTAGTCGCTGCTGATGAAATATTTGTAAGTAACTCGGTATTGCAGTTTGCACCCGTTAATACTTTTAATGAGCGCAATTACGAGCGCTTTCCTGTTTGTCGTTGGTTCCAAAATTTGGTGAAAAATGCTTCGTAAAGTAATACTCGGTCTTATTGGTTTTTGTTTAATTGCTGGTTTCCTTTCATATAAGTGGTTTGATAATTACTTAGTTGAACAATGGCAATTGCCACGTGCAACCGAAGTTCAACAAGTGTCGGTAGGCTCGGGAACTAACATTTATCGTGTTGCCAACCAGGTATTTGCTAACGCAGACCAAGATGCATGGTGGTTGCGAGTTTGGTTCAAACTTCATCCTCACCACAGTCAAATTAAAAAGGGCTTATATCAGTTAGATGAGCAGCTTAGTTATGCCCAGCTAAGCCAAATATTGGCGAGCGGAAAAGTCGTTCAGTTTAAAGTTAGCCTAATTGAAGGTGAGACCTTTGCCCAGTTTTGGCAAAAGCTTAACCAAACTGAAGGGATTAAACCTAGCACTAAGAATGAACAAGAGTTAATTGAATGGCTTGAAATTGAGCAAAGTAAGTTAGAAGGACTGTTGTTACCAGAAACTTACTTTTTTGTTCACAATACGGCTGCAGAAAGCATCATCAAGCGCGCCAAGCTAGCATTAGATAAAGTAGTTGCCGAACAATGGAATAAACGTAATCAAGCTGTTCCACTCAAAACACCATATGAAGCGCTAATTCTCGCATCAATAATCGAAAAAGAAACCGGTGCTAAGTTTGAACGACCTCGGATCGCTTCGGTATTTGTAAATCGCCTTAATAAGGGGATGCGTCTGCAAACTGACCCTACTGTAATTTACGGTATGGGAGAGCGGTATGATGGAAATATTCGCCGTAAAGATTTACGCGAAGCAACGCCTTACAATACTTATGTTATTCGAGCTCTTCCGCCAACACCCATCGCTATGGCTAGTGAAGATGCCATTATCGCTGCGCTAAACCCTGAGCAATCTAATTATTATTATTTTGTCGCTAAGGGTGGTGGCGAACATTATTTTTCTAAAAACTTAGCTGAGCACAATCGCGCAGTTAGAAAATACATACTAAAGAAATAACTATTATGACGCGTGGACAATTTGTAGTAATTGAAGGCTTAGAAGGTGCAGGTAAAAGCACCGCTGTAGCAGCGATTCAAGCTTTGTTAACACAACAGGGTATAGAGTTTATTAATACCCGTGAGCCCGGCGGTACTCCTATTGCTGAATCTTTACGCACAATTGTTAAGCAGGGCGTTGACGGTGAGCAGGTGTGCGACAGTACTGAGCTGTTACTAATGTATGCTGCTCGTGCTCAATTGGTAGAAACCCGCATTAAACCCGCCTTAGAGGCTGGAAAGTGGGTAGTTGGCGATCGCCATGATTTGAGCTCACAAGCTTATCAAGGCGGTGGTAGAGAGCTAGGTGTTGCCAAGCTTAACGCCATTAAGCAGATTGCTATTGGTGACTTTGAGCCAGACTTAACTTTATATCTCGATATTGAACCTAGTTTGGGACTAAGCCGGGCCAGAAGCCGTGGTGAGTTAGATAGAATTGAGCAGCAAGCCTTGAGCTTTTTTGAACGCAGCCGTGCAGTTTATCTTAGGCAGGCGGAATCAAAAGACAACATCCTTAAGATTGATGCTAGCCAAAGTATAGAGAAAGTAGCAGCAGACATTCATAATGCTCTTAATAACTATCTAGTCGCACTGTAAACGGTTGATAACATGAGTTCACCTTGGTTAAGTCAGGCATGGAAACAGCTATCACATCAGTTGAATGAAGATAGCTTTCCACAAAGCCTTTTACTTCGTGGGGAAAAAGGCTTAGGAAAATTACAGTTAGCAAAGTTTGTCGCTAAAACAATTTTGTGCAGTGAGCAAAAGCATCAAGCTTGTAATCAATGTCATAGTTGTCAGTTGGTGAGATCAGGTGCCCACGGCAGCTTATTTTTGCTAGAGCAGGAAAAGCCTAAAGTAGATGATATTCGTGCATTGAGCCTATGGGCTAACCAAACCAGCAGTTTTGGCTCTTCAAAGGTTGCCATTATCAGTGACATTAGTTTGCTAAACAGCGCTTCAAATAATGCCTTGTTAAAAACCTTAGAAGAACCGGTAGCATCAACCCATTTCATTTTAATTAATCATTTACCGTTTAAAGCGATGCCAACCATCTTGAGCCGCTGTCAGGTGTTAAGTCTTAGTACTCCAGAGCAGAACTGGGTTAAACAATGGTTAGTAAAACAAAAGGTGAGGGTAGATGAAAACTTCGCGCTCATTTATCGTTTTTGTAATGGTTCACCGATTCAAGTTAAAGAATTTTATCGTGAGCAGCAGTTTTCTCAATTAGAGCAGTTTATTCATCAGTACCAACTAATGGTTGATGCAAAACCCAATAAACTTGCCGATTTGATCCACAAACAAGCTAGTTGCTTACAATGGTTAGGTCACTGCCTAACTCTGTCTTTTAGCCTGACTAAGGGCTTAGCCGCTGAAGGAGACTTTCCTCAGTTTGCGGTGACTAATACAACAGATAAAACCATTGACTTAGCTTATCAAGATTGGCTTAACTTAGTTAAACAGACAGAAGAGTACCCAGGCCTAAATGTTGGCCAACAGCTATACCCGCTGTTCGCTCGATTTAAGGATTAAAGGACGTGTTAGTAGATTCACATTGCCATTTAGACAGACTTGATTATCAAGGTAAGCATGTAAACGTAGCGGATGCTTTAGCTAAAGCAAAAGATGCTGGCGTGGATTACTGCCTTGCTGTGGCTATCTCACCAGAAAAATTCCCAAGCATGATGGAAAAAGTGCAAGACTTCGAGCAAGTCTTTGCTTCTTGCGGTATGCACCCACTTTACGTTCAGGACCAAGACTTTGAACTCGATAAAATGGAAGCCTATTTATCCCATCCAAAAGTGGTTGCTGTTGGTGAAACTGGCTTAGATTACTTTTATGCTAAAGAACATAAAGAGTTACAGCAGCGAGTTTTTATTGAGCAAATCAAGCTAGCGGTTAAACACAATAAACCCTTAATTATTCATACCCGCGACGCCAGAGAAGATACCTTACGATTGCTTAAGGAACACAAAGCAGAGCAATGTAAGGGCGTTCTTCACTGTTTTACTGAGAGTTTAGAAATGGCTGAAGCAGCCATTGAGATGGGTTTTTATATATCAGCTTCTGGGATTATTAGTTTTAACTCTGCAAAAGAGTTACAACAAACCTTTAAACAAATTCCTCTAGATAGGATTTTAGTAGAAACCGACAGCCCGTATTTAGCGCCAATCCCTTTTAGAGGTGAAGAAAATCAACCTGCCTATACGCGTCAGGTGGCTGAGTGTTTAGCCAAAATAAAAGGGATTAGTTTAGAAGAAGTGGCGGAGCAAACCACCCAAAACTTTTTTGATTTGTTTAGCTTGGCTAAGCCTTAAAAAAACAGCTCCACTCTAGTCCTTGAGCGGAGCGTAGGGGAATGGCTCTGTGTAGAGCCTTGCGCTAATAGTCTACTAAGTGTAGACCTAGCTGTCGGCTTTGCAAGTTCACGCTAGGCCTTTGTCTTTCACCAGCTCTCTTGGGTAAGAGTTTTTAACTTTGTTTCTTACCCATTTACCCAAGCCAATAACATAGCCTTGATAACTTAAGGCTACTTCGCCCTTGTTGGTATTTGGATAAGCAATGTCTTTACCTTGATAAAAGTGATGAGCTTGTTCTGTATTTAGTTCCACTCTGTTCTTTGAGACTAAATCTCCAAGCGCAGTGATGGCATAGTGGCTTGTTCTGAAGCCGAGTTTAAACTCTTCAGCCAGCTTAAGCCCAACTCGCTCAAATCGCATCTCATCCTTCACTCGTAAAAAACTATCGGGAAGTAACCAGTAATCATTAGCCTTTATAAATACACTATAGTTTTCAGGAAAAGTAATCCCAAACAGGGAGCTAAAGTGCTGTGCTATTGAGGCTTGCTGCTTTTTATTTGCTGGTTGGTAGGCAAAAGGCTTAATACGCTTGTTAATAGTTGGAGTTTCTATACTTACAGCATTTTTGCGAAGTGCGGCCACAAAAAAACCTTCACTGTCATAGTATTGTGGCCAAACATGTAAATAGCCTTCTGCAGTAAGTGCTTTGTTACTATGTTCAAAAAGCCCTTCCAGGCTGAGCGTAGAAAAGCTATCTGGGTATTTGTGGGCAATATTGTTGATGACTTGCTGGTTTTCTTGTTGATTTAAGGTACAGGTCGAATAGATAAGCAAGCCTTCGGGCTTTAAAGCTTGCAGTGCACTTTCTAGTAAGTCGGTTTGAAGTTGCGAAATTTCGTCAACATGTTGCTCACTCCAGTTGTCTAAAGCTTGAGGATCTTTTCGTAACGTTCCTTCGCCAGAGCAGGGGGCGTCGAGCAAAATAGCATCGAATTGCTCACTCATCCATGTACCAAATACTTCAGCGCTAAAGTGGGTAACAGCTGCATTGCTTACCCCGCAGCGCAATAAATTGGCGCTAAGTATCTTCACACGACTTGCAGAATATTCATTAGCAACTATTGCGCCTTTACCTTGAAGCTCAGCAGCAATTTGCGTGGTTTTTGAACCTGGTGCCGCGGCAGCATCAAGCAATAAGCTGTTTTCATCTGCTTGAAAACAATGAAATAGCGCGCTCACTGGCAACATAGAACTGGCTTCTTGAATGTAAAACAAGCCGGCTTGGTGCTCGGCGGTGTTGCCTAGAGAGAGTGATTCATCCTCTCGGGTGATCCAATACCCGGTAGAGCACCATGGTATAGGTTCCAGTTGCCATTGATTGGTATTGGCTAACTGCAAAAACTCTTCAACGCTTATTTTTAGAGTGTTCACTCTGATGCTTTTACGCATCTCTTGGAGGCAAATCTCTTTGAAGCTAGCCAAGCTCAAATCATCGGGGAGATCCTTCTCGATGCGTTCAATAAACTTGGCTGGGAAATTAATTGGTTTAGTCACAATGCAGAAGTTCTATGGGTCAATGGAAGGACTCCATTGTAACCACTTTTCATCGTAAATGGGCTGCAGATCGAACTTATCTTGATCATTAGCGGGTTTGGCAAGCGGCTCTTCCTCGGGAGTCGCAAATGCAATACCTCCGGTTAATAAGGTTTCCATTGAGTCAAGACGGATATTCGCGCCGCCTAAGCCGAGCTTTACGTCGACACCAGAGGCATTCCAAAATACACTGTTTTCGCGCACTAGGTGGCGATAAGCTGAATCAATATTCAAGCGTGCCATGATTTTAGAACCATCCATGGCCAGTTTGGCATCATCAACGTAACCCACTGGGTATTGTTTATACAGTACTGGGCTGCCAACCTTCAGAGAGCCAAAATGACTACTACTCAACCAAATATGCAAGGCTTCAGAGTCGGTATTAGGAGCCTGTTTATGTAAAGAAAATTGCTGAGAGGGCTTGCCTTTGCCAGGTAGGGCGTTGATAAAGTCACCTTTTACCAAGGTATCTAAGTTTTTAACTTCAGATAAGCTAATTGAAGCCGTTTCTTGCCAATATAAGCTGCCACTACGCGCGAAATTACGATAGTAAGGGAAGTCCAATTCGGCATCGGCTTGCAGCCTTGAAAGGTCATCATTAAAACGTAAACCTGTAACCTTACCAATTTGTTGACCCTGATATTTAATCGGCATGTTTTTGTACAGGCCATGACTATCATTAGTAGACAGTTGTATAGCAAGATGACGCTTCGTCGCATCTTCTTTGGATTTATGAATGGTGCGAACACTTTCTTTTGCTAAGTCGTCAAAGTGATCAAAACTAATGCCGCCCATAACCAAAGACTTAAGTGACTCACTGTTTACCGATAAGCCATCGAAGCTGGCTTTTATCTCAAGACCGGAGGCGTGCCAGAATCGACTATTGTCGGTAACAAGGTGTCGATAGTTGCCATGAATGTTTAGCCTAAGGTCAATACTGCCATCTTTTAGTAATGTGTAGTGTTCAACTACACCTACAGGTACTCGTCTAAACAAAACTGGCGCCCCTTCTGCTAAAGAGCCCAAATACTGGGTGTTTAAACGAAGTTTTAGTGGCTTTTCTATCTTGGATTTAGATAACAAAGCGGCTTGTTTATTTTGATGTAGAGCAAACTGACTTTGTGTACTTTGCTTATTGCTATGACCGGGCATCAAAATGATAGGTGAACTAATAAAACCACTAAGCCCGCTGCTCTCTATACTAATGCCATTAAGGTCAGCCTCTAGGGCTAAAGGGCTTTGATTGTAAAAGCGGCTACCTTGGGTGAGCAGCTTTGTATATTCGGCTTGAATATAGGCTGTTAACTCGAAGCTTCTATCAACTAAGTTTATCTCGGTTAATCTGCCGATGTTTAGTCCGTTGTATACGATGGGACTGTTAGGGCTTAAGCCTTTTACGTTATCGCTGGTAAGGCTTAAGGCTTTACTTCCAAAAGGAGGTTTGGCCGATATGTTGAGAGCAAACTCTGTTTGAAGCTCGCCTTGTTCTGCGATCACTTCTATTTGTTTAGCACCGATTAATGCACCAAGATTTTTAACCCCGCTTAGTCCTATTTCGGGCTTTATGAGGACCAATTGGGTGGTATCGTTAAACAGATCCTCGTATTTAGGTTCGACTAATGCTTTGGCTAAAAAGTGGTCGTGGCTACCGGTATTTTGAATATCATTGATAAATCCTATTACTGCACCACGGTAGATAAGTTTACTGCGGTCAGCGACCAAACCATGCTGTTGCTGCATAGTAATTTGTATTGCTTTGCCTCGCTGAGAATCCTTTAAATTGCTATACAGGGTAAAGCTTTGCCCTTTGTCTGCTTTGGCCGATTGAAGCGGGCTGTCAAAACTTACTCCTCCGGAAATCACGCTAGCTAAACTTTCGCTGGATATTTGCATACCATCAAGAGAAATATCTGCTTCAAAGCCACTAACATTCCAAAATCGTGTATCTAATTTCACTAAGTGGGAAAACTGCGGTTTAATTTGAATGTCGAATTCAACTTGGTGCTGATCATTTAGCTGATAGCGTTGAACTTCACCCACCTTTATTTTCTTAAAGTAAACTGGCGAACCAATATTTAGAGAGCCTAAGTCACTTGAGGTAAGGCGAATATTAAGGCCGTTACCTCTAATGATGTTAGGTGGTTCATTAAGTGCTATAAATTTGTCAGCCGATTTACCCTTACCTGGGTTTAATTCGATGTAGTTACCAGATACAAGTGCGTCTAAGCCGCTAATTTCGGTAATAGAGGCTTTGGGTGTAACGAGCCAAAATTGACTATCTTCTTTTAACAGTTGCTCTGCTTCTCGTTTTACTTCAGCGACAACAATCACACCATCTAATTTGGGTGTCAGTTCAACAGTTTTAACAACACCAATATCTAAGCCTTGGTAAAACAGCTGGGTTTGCCCAGCGGTAATGCCTTTGGCACTATCAAATACAATGTCTATTTTCACGCCGGCTTCTGACCAAGCTTTAAACAATAGCCACGCCCCGAGTAGCACAGCTAATATGGGCAACAGCCAAATAGGGGAGATTACCTTCTCTTTTTTAAGTTCCGGTTTACTAGCGTTGTTCAAGTTGTTTATCCCAAATTAGTCTTGTATCGAAAGATTTTGCTGCAAAAAGCGTTAATAAAACAACTGCCCCAAAGGCAGTGGCGCCAGGGCCTGCTTCTACACCCACCAAATTGTTGCGCTCAAATACTGCAATCATGATCGAAAGCACAAACAGGTCGAGCATTGACCACTTACCAATAATGTCAATTATTCTATATATAACAATTCGTTGTCGATTGTTAAGGTTCAAATTAAATTGCAGGCTTAACAATATCACCACCAAACCTACTAGCTTCATTACGGGAACTACGATACTGGCGACAAATACCACGATGGCAATTCCTACCATGTCGTCTTTGATTAGGCTAATCACCCCAGACATGATGGTTTCATATTGAGGAGCACCGCGGGTACTTAATACCGTAATTGGCATAAGGTTGGCAGGAAAAAGGCCAACTGTAGCGGCAATGATAAAAGCCCAGCACTTTTGCACGCTTTGCGGTGTTCTTGAATGCACCCGCATATGGCAGCGCGTACAGTGGCTTTGCTCTTTGGGCATAGACAACTTGCAATGCTTGCATTGCTTTAAGCCTAACTGTTTAGCGGATGTGTACATAACGCTCCCAATATTCAGCGGGTTCAATCCGTTGAATCAAGCGAGTAGAAAGCAGCAAAGTAATACAGATACACCACAGCCCATAGCCTAAATCAATATCAGCGTACTCAACTAGTTTAACCAAGGCGACTAAAAAGCTAACGATGTAGACTTCAATCATACTCCAGTGAATCAGGTCATCTTGAAAGTGCAAAGCTGTCGCGAGAAAGGGCGCTTTCCACCCCTTGCTTAAAGATAAAGAGGTATAGCAAATCAAACTAAACAGCAGGATAGGCGCGATAAAACTGGCTAACACCACACTAAAGCCTACAAGGTAATAGCCGTGTTCTAATAATAAAACTGTACCGCGCAAGATATTAGCGGAGCTTGGCAGCCCTAGAAAAGTAAAGCTTAACAGTGGATAGGTGTTCGCTAGAGTCACCATTATCAGGCAGGTTAAGGCTAAGGCAAACTGACTAGAGAAACGTGCTCTACGACCACGCGCCAGAGTGTGTTTGCAGCGTGGGCAAATTAATACATTTCCGGCTCTACAATGAGCCTGAGTGTCGACCAGCAAATCACAACTTGGGCAGATGGATAGCTTTGATAACTCACAAGATTTCATAAAGTACATATTAGCTAAGTCAAACCAACTATGCTGTAAAAATTTGTCACTAGTAGTTTAAAACTGAATGGTGCATACTAACCTGTATATAAAAACAGTAAATGGAGGCAGCGGTGGCTGTAATTATCAAATATGTCGTCGAACGTAACGGTGTAGAGAAAATGACTTTTAGTTCAAAAAAAGAAGCCGACAATTACGACAAAATGTTAGACGTAGCTGATCAGCTTACATTAATGATTAAACATGCAGAACCTAAGATGAACGAGCAACAAGCTGAAAACCTAGGTTTCTATCTCTCGTCACAACGCAATGCATTACAGCAAGTGCTTAAAGGCCAAGAGTTTGATGCAACGATGATCCAAGAAGAGGAACAATAGAGTGACAGATGTATCTTCTCGTTATCTAACATTAGGTAAACAACTAGATGCTTTGTTAGACAAAGAATTACCGTATATTTCTAATCTAGCCAACTTTTCCGCGTTGTTGTGGCTTGAGCTGGAAGAGATTAACTGGGTGGGCTGCTATTTAGCCAACCAAACTAAAACTCAGTTATTTCTTGGCCCGTTTCAAGGAAAACCGGCTTGTACAACCATCCTAGTAGGTAAAGGTGTGTGTGGTTTAGCCTATGAGCAGCAACAAACTTTACGGGTTGAAAATGTACACGAGTTCCCCGGGCATATTGCTTGTGACAGTGCTAGCGAATCAGAGATTGTGGTTCCCTTGTACCTTAAAAATGAGCTGTTTGGTGTGATTGATATTGATAGTCCACGTCTTAATCGTTTTGATTCAAGCGATCAGATTGGCATCGAGTATTTGGTAAAGGTCTTGGAAAATAAACTAAGTGATGTGCATTTTTAATGGCTTTTCAATATACGCTCACTATAATAGCCGAAATCAGCCCTGTCGCTGTACCAGTAAAGATGTATAAGAAAGGTCATCATGGAACAAACTAACAAACTGAAAAATAGCAAAGAAGTCATTCAATATTTGGCTACAGAATTCCCAAACTGTTTTTCTACAGAAGGTGAAGCCAAACCACTTAAAATTGGTATTTTTCAGGACTTAGCTGAACGTCTAAAAGAAGACGAAAAAGTAAGTAATACTGTATTACGTTCTGCTCTGCGTCAATATACCTCAAGCTGGCGTTACCTGCATGGCGTAAAAGTTGGCTCTAAACGCGTTGACTTAGACGGTGTTGAAGGTGCAGAAATTGAACAAGAGCATGTAGAACATGCACAAAAGACCTTAAAGGAAAGCAAAGATAAAGCCTTTGCTAACAAAAAGGCTCAAGCCGAAAAAGCTGACAAAAACAAAGCTGCTGCGCGTAAACCGAAAGCTGATTTTAAACGTACTAGTAAACCTAAAACTAGTGATAGCAAACCAGCAGTAGACAAGAAGCCGATTGAAAAAATCGACAGTAAAGATTTGGTTGCAGGGAAGGAAGTTCGTGTATTGGTTGGAAAAACACCAATGCCGGGTCAGATCTCAGAAGTAACAAAAGATGGCATTGCTGTTACACTTAAAAGCGGTATGTTAGTTAAAGTTAAAGCAGAACATATCGTTGCATAATTGATTTAGTAGTGAGATAGGTGCCTATGAAATATTTGAGCCGTCTGTGGCTATTTTTTTTAACGCTTAGTTACTCAACTCTGTTGTTGGCTCAAACGCCTACATTAGGACAAGATGCGCTACCCACTTTAAGCCAGCAAAGCCAACATGCTACCGCTGCAAAACGTATTAGCGCATTATATACCCGCTCTCATTACCGCAGTGTTCCCTTTGACGATGAACTATCTAGTGAAATCTTCGATAAATTCATTCAACAGCTAGACTACAACCGTAGTTTGTTCCTGGAAGAAGATTTCCTAAGGTTTGAACGTTATCGTTACAGTTTGGATCAAGACATTCCAGCCGGACGATTAGAACCACTTTATTCAATGTTCGACCTGTCGCTTAAACGTCGCTATCAGCAATTAGTTTACTCTTTGCAAGTACTCGACGAGCCAATGGACTTTACTAAAGACGAAGAGTTTCAATTCAACCGTAGTGAAGCCGATTGGCCAAAAACTCAGGCTGAGATTAAAGAGCTTTGGCGCTTAAAAGTTAAATATGATGCGCTTAGTTTAAAACTAGCGGGTCGTGAACACGACAAAATAGTAGAAGTTTTAGCCAAGCGATATAACAGTGCGATTAAACGTTTAGTGCAAACTGGCAGTGAAGATGTTTTCCAAACTGCAATGAATGCCTATTCGCGCGCTATTGAACCGCATACTAGTTACCTTTCGCCTCGCACAGCAGAACGTTTCAAAATGGAAATGAACCTTTCCTTAGAAGGAATTGGTGCTGTGCTTCAAGGTGAAGACGAATACACGGTAATTCGTAGCTTGGTCCCAGGTGGACCGGCTGCTTTAAGTAATCAATTAGGTCCAGAAGATAAAATTGTCGGTGTTGCTCAAGGCGAAGATGAAATTGTAGATATCATTGGCTGGCGTTTAGATGATGTTGTTGACCTGATTAAAGGGCCTAAAGGCACTACAGTAAGATTAGAGATACTAGCGTCTGGCGGAAAAGTGGATGGTAAGACCAAGATCGTAGATATTATTCGCGATAAGGTTCGCTTAGAAGACCGTGCAGCTAAAAGTGAAGTATTAGAAATTGGAGGCAAGAAAGTAGGGGTGCTTAATGTTCCTAGTTTCTATGTGAATTTAAGTGAAGATGCCAGCAAAGAACTTCGTAAACTAGATGAAGAAAACATTAGTTCTCTGATCGTAGATTTACGCGGCAATGGCGGCGGCGCACTTACTGAAGCAACTGCATTAACGGGGTTATTTATTCCACAAGGTCCAGTTGTTCAAGTTCGTGATCAGCTAGGGCGAATAACAGTAAATAACGATACCAGTAACTCGGTAACTTATAGTGGCCCAATGGTTATCTTAATTGATCGCTATAGCGCCTCTGCGTCAGAGATCTTCGCGGCTGCCTTACAAGACTATGGCAGAGCGATTGTTATAGGTGAACAGAGTTACGGTAAAGGTACCGTGCAACAGCACCGAGGTTTAGGTCGAATTTACGATTTATACGAAAACGAGCTAGGCCATGTGCAGTACACCATCGCAAAGTTTTACCGTATTAACGGTGGTAGTACCCAGCACCGCGGTGTGATTCCAGACATCTCTTATCCTTCAGCCTTATTACCTGAAGAAACTGGAGAGAGTGTCGAAGACAACGCTTTACCTTGGGATAAGATTAAAGCCGCTAACTACAAGTTACTTGGCGATGTTAGCCCTTATATCGAAGCCCTTGATAAAAAGCACCAAGCTCGAATCGCAAATGATCCAGAGTTCCAATATATCATTAGTGATATTGCCGATTACCGCAAAGACAAAGATATGAAGTCCGTAAGTCTTAACGAGAAAGCTAGGATCTCACAGCGCGATGAAAAAGAGCAAAAGCAGCTTGCTCGCTTGAATGAACGCTTAACTCGCTTAGGTGAAGAACCGGTTAAAGACATAGAAGACGCACCTAAAGATATCGATTTAGACGATGCCTTCTTAACTGAGGCTGCAGAAATAGCCATAGATTACCTAGAGCTTCGTAATCCTAGCTAAGCTAGCCTTGCTATAGATAAGAAAAAGCCAGCTAAACGCTGGCTTTTTTATTCTGATTGCAGATTGCTTAGCAAGGTGCAGCAACTATTGATTGCTGTAATTTTTTCACTTCGATTATCTTAACCGAGATAGTATCGCCTACACTGTAGCGTTTATCTGTGGTCGCCAAGCTACCTAACTCACTATCGATGGTGAGCTCTTCATCTTTGCCTGCAAGTTTCGTTTTAGGCACAAAAGCAGACGCGCCGCTGTCTAGCAAACGTATGTTTAAACCGCCACGGTTTACATTGCTTATCTCTGCACTTAAACAAGTATTTGGATCTTGTTCTGCAAAGTATTCGCAATACAGATAATTGGCCATTTCTCGTTCGGCAAACTTTTGCTTTTTGCGATTGTCACTAAGGTGTTCAGACAATTCCTCGGATAATGGGGATTCGGGTGTCTCCCCATTTATTACCGACTTAATAAGACGGTGATTTAATAAATCACTGTATTTGCGAATGGGCGAGGTCCAAGTAGCGTACTTGGCTTCACCTAAGCCAAAGTGCGGTAGACACTTGTCACTGTAAATTCCAAAGTTGAAGTGGCGTTTTACAAGTTGGTCTAAACATTTGTTGCCGGTAGCGGCGATGTCTCTTCTTAGTTGGCAAAAGTAATCGAGATCGCTGAGTTTATCTCGCTCAACTTGCAATTCAAATTTAGCCAGCAGCTCTACAAGGCCATCAAGTTTTTCTTCTTTAAAACCGGAGTGGCAAGCAAATACACCAAAGCTAAGTTTCTCGTCCAGGAAGCTACCACCACAAATATTGGCTGCTACCATGGCTTCTTCAATCATCCGGTTTGCGCTGCGACGAGTTTGACGCAGAATGTCGATCACTTGACCTTTATTATCTAATACAAACTCGTAATCAGCTTGGTCGCCAAATACTGAGGTATTTTCAGCTCGCCAGTGATTACGCTGTTCACTAAACAAATGAAGTTCTTGCAAAGCCTTAGAGAGTTCTTCATCAGCGTTGAGTTCTTCAGACGCTTGTTCAATAAAGTCAGAAACCTGATTGTAGCTAAGTCGATGTTTTGATTGGACTGTTGCTATGAAAAACTCAGCATTCTCTTGTAGCTCGCCATTAAACCCTACCTTCATTTCACAAACTAAAGCAGGGCGAATTTGGTTTGCTACTAGCGAACAGTGTTCATTTGCGAGTTTGCTAGGCATCATCGGTACAGTGCGAGCGGGCAAGTACAAGGTAAATGCACGTTGTTTTGCCGCTTTTTCTAGTTCACTGCCACTATTTATGTAAGCGCTAGGGTCGGCGATAGCAACTTTTAGTTTCCAATGATCAGCTTTTCGAGAAATAAAAACGGCATCATCCATATCTTTGGTGTTTTCACCATCAATGGTGAAGAAAAGCTCATCACTTAGATCGCGGCGAGCAACTTGCTGATCGATAATAGCTAAGTCTTCAGTAAGCTCGGGTTGGTCCCAAGCTAGCTGATGTTTTTTAGTGGTAGCTTTCCAACGAGCGAAGTTATCGTCGCTCTCAGCAATAAACTCGATGATTTCAGCCTGAAAGTGCTGCTCGTTAAGCGCATGCTTAACCAAGCGAGCCAATACCCAATCACCTTGTTTAATGGTGAAGCCACTATCTTTAATGACTTTGGCACTCAAAAGCTGGTTAATTAGCGGGTGATCAACCTGCAGCTTAGTGCGTTTATCAACAAATTTAATCCGAGCCACAAAAGTATCTAAGGCTGGTTCTACCAAGGCTTCTGGTTCAGCGGCTTCTTTGCCGTTGTTTTCGCGAATAGCAGCGCTAATGCGGTCACCATGGATAAGCTTCTTCATCATTGGAGGAGCAATGAAGTAGCTTTTTTTGTTGTCAGTTTGAAGGAAACCGAAGTTTTTATCGGTAGCTTTAACTACCCCTTCAACGGTAGGAATAGTCTCTCTAATTTGCTGCTTCAGCTGAGCCAATAGAGGGTTATCTTTAAGCATAAAGGCTTCCATTTTTTATAGTGAAAGCACTATACCCAAAGGTTTATCGCTATTCTAGCGAAACAGTACTGGTTTATTGGGTTTAGCTCGAGCTAAACTTGCAAACAAATATCTAACAATGAAGAGCAGGGATGAGTAAAGATCAAGAAAAGCATCAACAACGTCAGGAAAAGTTGAAAGCTAGTGTTGATGCAAAAGTAGAAGATGCGCAATTAGAGAAAGGGTTGCTGTTGGTGATTACTGGCAACGGAAAAGGTAAATCTACTGCCGGTTTTGGCAATGTCGCTCGCGCTACCGGACATGGTTATAAAGCAACCGTAGCTCAATTTATTAAGGGTGGCTGGGAGTGTGGTGAGCGCAATTTGTTGCAAAGTAATGGGGTAGAGTTTGCCACTATGGCTACCGGTTTCACTTGGGAAACACAAAACCGAGAACTTGATTCCCAAGCAGCACAAGAAGTATGGCAACGTTGTAAACAGTGGTTAGCCGATCCTTCAATTTACCTGGTGCTGTTAGATGAAATTACTTACATGCTGAGTTATGACTATCTTGATGTAGAAGAAGTGGTAGCAGCCATACAACAGCGCCCAGCTGAGCAGAGTGTGGTAGTCACTGGTCGTGCTTGTCACCGTAAGGTTTTAGACATTGCAGACACTATATCTGAGGTGAAAAATGTTAAGCACGCATTTGAGTCAGGAATTAAGGCTCGTCAAGGCATAGATTGGTAAACCCGAAAGGTGGCTTTAGAGCCACTTTATTCCTCCACATCCATTTTTAGGAATTATTTTCTACTAACCCCCAAATGTTAGAAAATGTATTCCATTTACAACCAGTCTAAAAAAAATACGCCAAATTTTTCCAATCGCTTATTTGTACACTAAATCTATCGCAAACAGCAGAGATAGACCATGGAACAGTGGCAACAATATATAGATTTAGTTCAGTCAGAAGTTGTACCAGCGTTAGGTTGCACCGAACCGGTGACCGTTGCCTTAGCGAGCGCAAAAGCTGCTGAACTATTGGGCGGTTTACCTGATTCAATTCAAGTAAAAGTTACCCCTAATCTGTATAAAAATGGCATGGGGGTATTTGTTCCCGGTACCGGTAAAGCCGGTTTGCCTATTGCAGCAGCTGTTGGCGCAAGTGCTGGCGATGCAAGCAAAGGTTTAGAAGTACTTGCGACAATCTCTGATGATGCTTTAAACATTGCGAAGCAGATGCTTAGTCAACGTAAGGTTAGTGTATCAATGGTGAGTAATGAAGACGTTCTGCACACCGTGGTTAATGCTAGCCGTAATCAAGATAAAGTTGAAGTATGTATCGCGAAATCTCACACTCGCTTTGAATACATTGTTAAGAATGGAGAAGTGGTAGAGCAAGCCGATGCTGTGCAATGTGCTCCAGCGTCTGAAACTAATCACCTAGAATTATCGATAGACGGAATTGTAGACTTTGTTGAGCAGGTCCCGATTAGTCAAATCGAGTTTATCAAAAGAGCTGCTAGTTTAAACAGAGCCCTAGCAGAGACGGGTTTAAGTGGAGATTATGGCTTAGCACTTGGGGCAAGCTTACAAGCACAGGTTAAACAAGGGCTGCTGTCCGATGATCTTATCAACCGTTCGATGCGATTAGGTGCTGCAGCATCAGACGCTCGAATGGGTGGGGCGCAGCAAGCTGCAATGAGTAACTCAGGCAGCGGTAACCAAGGAATAGCCGCGACCATGCCAGTGGTAGCTTATGCAGAAATAAAAAACTTAGACAATGACACCTTTGTGAGAGCGTTAATGCTAAGTCATTTGATAGCCATTTATGTAAAGTCTAAGCAAAATAAGTTATCGGCATTATGCGCAGCAACTACAGCAGCGATGGGCGCGAGTGCTGCCTTAACTTGGTTGATGAGTGGCGAACTAGCAGCGATTCACCGCGCGATAAACTCTATGGTAGGAGATGTTTCCGGCGTTTTTTGCGATGGTGCTAAAGCCGGATGTGCGATGAAGGTATCGACAGGCGCTAGCAGTGCCGTTAAGTCGGCTATATTAGCTGTAGCCGGTAATTGTGTTTCAGCACAACAGGGAATTGTGTTTGAGTCTGCCGATGATAGCATCCTACAACTTGGGGTAATGTCTAAAACCGCTATGCTGTCTACCGATGAAGCAATCATTGCAACTATGCAGAATAAACAGGCAAGCTAAGTATCTGAATGTCCTTTTATAAATGAGCTTTTTTTCTTAGTTTAGGAAAGCTCTTTTTGCTAGTCTGTAACTATGAATTTATGGCACTTGTTCCCACCAAAGATCTTAGCCTTTGAGCAAATACTTTATTTGCCGTATCTGCTCATTCCTAGCTATGCATACTTAATTTATGCTGCAACTCGTTATCAAAGAGTTCGTAAACCAATGCTACTGTTTCTGTTGTTATCTGGTTTTGTTTGCGGCTTGATGATAGTGAGCTTTGGCCCAAATATGGGAAAGTTACTGCCTCCCTTAATGCTGTTAGTTTCGCCCTTATTTCCACTGTTTAATATGTTCACGGCGTTGCGTCAAACAAACGTAAGTGTCACATTGTTTTGGTTTGTAGCAAGCATGGCTAGCATAGTGCTTAGCCTAAGCTGGGCAGTTTGGTTTGTAGCTCTGGCTAACTCTTAGTGGGGGCAAACTCAGCTTGAAAAGCCTCCATGGCTAGTAAAACCTTTTGCTTTTCATTGGGATTGATTTTGTGCACCAAACTCAGCTCGAAGGGGTAGCTATATTGCTCGGGCTTAAGTAATCGCACTAGCTTCTGCTCGATATAGGGTTTTGCTTCGCTTATGGGCAGGTAACCTATGTAAGCGCCTGAGAGTATTAGCGCTATACGGCTGTCAAACTGGTAACCCTTAGCCCCAAAATTCAATTGCTGAAGCTGCGTTCGGCCTTTGGGGTTGAGCTCGATTCCCGGATGAACTGCTGCATGTTTTGCCAATAGCTCGGTGTCTATTTGCAGGTCGTCAATGTCATACAGGGGTGATGACTTGCCAGCACACAAATAAATAGACTCACTAAATACCACTTCACTAACAAGACCGTCGATGTTTCGGTAGGCTGGGTAAAACCCTACGTGGGCTTGGTTGTTGATCAAGGCAGACTCAATATTGGCGACAGACTCCATGTTTAGAGAGATGCATAGCTTTGGTGCTTGCTGCTTTATACTGGCAACAGCCTTACCGATGTTGGCTATGCTCTTGTGATCAAGCAGATCGGAATAAAGAATTACAAGTTCACCGGTAAGTGGTTTGCCTAAATTATCAACCAGCGAGGCGAACTCTTGAATTGATGAAAATAGCTGTAAACAAGCTTGGTATACTGTTTGGCCACGTTCAGTAAGAGCAAATCCGCTTCTCCCTCTAACACACAGTTTAATGTTCATTCTGCTTTCTAGGCTAGACATATGCACGCTAATGGTTGAGCGAGTGATCCCCAAACTGTGCTCTGCTGCAGCAAAGCCGCCATGCTCAACAACCGCCTTAAATACCCTTAGTAGCCTTAAGTCATATTCGCTGAGTTGTTTTCCTGATAATGGGTCTAACATTGTTTTAATAACACCAAACTAAAGTTTTATTGTTTGATATTTAACATCGTTTTAGATTGGTATTCAATGAACATAATTATGCGGCTAAAGGAATAGATCAACTATGGAAGCGATTCAATACTCAAATTTAGTCAAAAGCCAGTCCTACATAAATGGTAAATGGCACTCTTCTAGTCAGCGCTTTTCGGTAATCAATCCGGCTACTCAAAAAGGTTTGTTAGAGATAGAAGACTGTGGAATAGAAGGTGTGGAGCTTGCTATCCAAGCCGCTAAAGCCGCGCAAAAAACTTGGGCTACTAAGTCTGCTAACGAGCGAGGCAGTTTGCTGCGCGCTTGGTATCAACTCGTTATGCAGCACCAAGATGATCTCGCAAGTATTCTTACTCAAGAGCAGGGTAAGCCCTTTGCAGAAGCAAAAGGCGAAATCGGCTACGGCGCTGCTTTTTTAGATTGGTTTGCTGAAGAAGGCAAGCGCTGTTACGGCGATGTAATACCAGCCCCAGCAGGCGATAAACGAATAATTGTAGTAAAACAGCCAGTGGGCGTAGTCGCAGCGGTTACACCTTGGAACTTTCCTAACGCAATGATTGCACGTAAAGCTGCTGCAGCTTTAGCTGCTGGCTGTTGCTTTGTGGTGAGACCTGCTCAACTTACACCTGTATCTGCACTGGCCTTAGCACAATTAGCAGACGAAGCTGGTATTCCGCCAGGTGTGTTTAATGTAGTGGTTGGCGAAGATGCTAAAGGCATGGGCAAAGTACTTACACAAAGCCCTGATGTAGCTAAATTTACTTTCACTGGTTCAACCGCAGTAGGTAAACAGCTGATTGCTCAATGTGCCTCTACGGTTAAAAAAGTATCAATGGAATTGGGTGGAAACGCGCCTTTCATAGTATTTGATGATGCTGACATTGATGCGGCAGTGCAGGGCGCTATCGCTTCAAAATACCGCAACGCTGGGCAAACCTGTGTATGCGCAAATAGATTTCTAGTTCAAAAGGGCGTCTATCAACAATTTTCTGAGAAGCTTGCCGAAGCGTTAAGCAAGTTAAAAGTTGGCGACGGCATGCAGGCGGACATAGACATAGGGCCGATGATCAGCGAACAGGCAAAAGAATCAGTGCACAAGTTGGTTACAGAATCTTTAGATGCTGGAGCCAAAGTATTGTGCGGTGGACAAGCTCATGAGGCTGGGAACCAGTTTTATCAGCCCACCATTATGACAGAAGTTAGCAATTATATGCCGATAGCAAAAAATGAAATATTTGGCCCCGTTGCACCACTCATCATGTTTGAAGATGAGCAGCAGGCGATAGAGCTAGCCAATGATACAGAATATGGCCTAGCGGCTTATTGTTATACCCGAGATATTGGTCGAGTATGGCGAGTAGGCGAAGCCCTAGAGTACGGTATGGTCGGGATAAACGAAGGGATTATTTCCAATGCCGCAGCGCCATTTGGCGGGATTAAACAATCAGGTAATGGGCGAGAAGGCTCGCATTATGGTTTAGATGACTACACAGAGATTAAATATTTGTGTATGGGCGGCGTAAACAACTAACAATAGGAGACAGGGATGAATAACCAACAACTACAAGAAAGAAAACAAAGCGTTATTGCACGCGGCCAAGGCAATGTTTATCCAGTTTATGCTGAACGAGCATTAAACGCAGAGCTGTGGGACGTAGAAGGTAAGCGCTATATCGATTTTGCCACTGGTATTGCTGTATGTAATACCGGCCATAGCCACCCAAAAGTTGTGGCTGCAGCAAAACAGCAACTGGATAAGTTTAGCCATACCTGTGTAATGATTAACCCCTATGAAAGCGCTGTGGAGCTGGCCGAAAAGCTAGTAGCGTTGGCGCCTGGAGACAGTGACAAAAAGGCCATGTTTGTTACAACCGGTGCAGAAGCGGTAGAAAATGCCGTGAAGATCGCTCGCGCATCAACAGGCCGTCGCGGCGTTATCGCCTTTAATGGTGGTTTCCATGGTAGAACAAATCTTACTATGGCGTTAACTGGAAAGATAACGCCTTATAAACATCAGTTTGGACCTTTTGCTGGGGATATTTATCATGCTCCGTTTCCCATGAAAGCGCATGGCATCAGCACAGAACAAAGCCTACAAACACTGAACAATATTTTTAAAGTTGATATCTCTGTTGAAGATGTTGCAGCGATCATTGTTGAGCCCATTCAAGGCGAAGGTGGCTTTTATCCAGCGTCAAAAGCGTTTTTACAGGCGCTCAGGGCGCTCTGTGATCAGCACGGTATTGTGTTAATTATGGATGAGATTCAAACTGGATTTGGCAGAACCGGTAAGATGTTTAATTGTGAATACGCCGATGTTGAGCCTGATTTAATAACCATGGCTAAAGGTATAGCTGGCGGATTCCCCTTATCTGCGGTGGTGGGCAAAGCTTCTATTATGGACGCGCCACTACCCGGTGGATTGGGTGGAACCTACGGTGGTTCACCGGTGGCATGTAGTGCAGCTTTAGCAGTATTAGAGGTGATTGAAGAGCAAGATTTGGTGGTGCGTGCTAATCAAATTGGCCAACAGTTTGGCGAATACTTGCATTCCTTGCAGCAGCAATTTCCCGACCTGATTGGCGACATTCGGATCTCAGGGGCGATGATTGCCATGGAACTCATCGAAGATGGCGATGTAACTCGCGCCAATACTGCATTAACTCAAGCGCTTATTGTCAATGCCGCAAATTATGGCCTTGTACTATTAGCCTGTGGTTTTTATGGGAATGTGATTCGCTTTCTACCAGCACTAACTATTGAGGATGAGATAGTTGATGAAGGCATGCAGCAGTTTTGTCGCTTATTTAAATCTTTAGCCGGTTAATTCAAAGCAAATTCAAACAAGTTAACTTTAAGCAGTGCTCACTAAGCGCTGCTTTTTTTGTTGTTTTAAAGCTATACAAGCGCTTGCTGCTTAGCTATGTTGTTATCTAAGGTCATGATTAAAAGCAATGTTTTGTGATAGCCTCGCTTTCCAAATTGCTTAATTAATTAACGTTTTATAGGAAATAAAATGCCGCACCCTTTGCCAAATAGCCCGAGCACTTTACTTGTTTTACTAAGGTGGCTGTTATTGCTAATCCCCTTGGCCTTTGTGGTAGGTTCGTTAAACGCTTTGTTTTTGTATTTGCTCGATTATGCTAGCCATACACGAGTCGATAATCCCTACCTCTTATACTTTTTGCCACTCGCTGGGGTAGTGGTGGTGTTTATTTATCGCCGTTTTGGAAAAAACTCCGAATCAGGCAACAATCTCATCATTGATGAGATCCATCAACCTGGTGCAGGTATTCCTGCTCGCATGGCACCGTTAGTACTTTTCTCTACCGTGGTAACTCATTTGTTTGGTGGTTCTGCCGGTCGCGAGGGGACCGCAGTACAAATAGGTGGAGCGTGCAGTGCAGCTTATGGGAAGTTATTTAAACTAAGTGGTCGAGACTATCAAATACTGCTTAGTGCCGGTGTAGCTGCCGGCTTCTCGGCACTGTTTAGCACGCCCTTAGCGGCCACTATTTTTGCTATTGAGGTATTGGCCGTTGGCCGAATTCGTTTTGATTCAGTTATCCCTGCTTTATTTGCAGCGATATTGGCTGACTTAGTGTGTTCTGCTTGGGGCACGCCTCATACCCAATACAAAATCGATTTTCTGGAACACGTGATGCTGTTTGAGCATGTGGTTCATGTTGATTTGATCATGTTAGGTAAGGTGCTTATCGCCGCTGTAGCGTTTGGTATAACTGGTTACCTGTTTGGCGAAACGGTGTTTGTACTTAAAGATATCTTTAAACACGTATTTAAGAATCCTTATTTGATAGCAGTAATTGGTGGACTGATAGTCATTGGCATTGTGAGCTTAATTGGCAATCAAGACTACATCGGTCTGGGAGTTAACAGTTATAGAGAAGGCGGGGTAAGTATAATAAGTGCCTTTAACGAAGGAGGTGCAGAGTGGTACAGCTGGATGCTTAAGTTATTACTAACGGCAATCACTCTTGCTGCTGGGTTCAAAGGCGGTGAAGTAACTCCATTGTTTTTCATCGGGGCTACCTTAGGTAACACTTTGGCGTGGATAATGGGCGCACCAGTAGATTTGTTTGCAGCAATCGGTTTTATTGCAGTGTTTGCCGCAGCTACCAACACGCCTTTAGCCTGTACCATTATGGGTGTTGAGTTATTTGGCTCCGATCATTTACTGTATTTTGCTGTAGCTTGCTTTGTTGCCTATTACTTTAGTGGTCACACTGGTATTTATTCTGCACAACGGGTAGCAGTACCAAAGTCTACAAATTTTGCGGCGCACGAAAAAACCTTGGGTGAAATTAGGGCGGCCAACAACCGTTTGGTGTCTTGGTTGAAAAAACGAAGCAAATAAATGCAAGCTAAAACGCGTCACTCATCTTTATTAATATTGGCCATATTGTTATGGCCAAGTATAGCGTTTGCTTACCCTGGCAATTTGACCACCCATTTTGAAGGTGAAGAGTTAAAAGCAACCGTCACCTCAAACACTGATCGGCCAATCCGTTGTCAGCTTTCAGCCGGTCCAGATATTGTGTGGATGGAGATTCAAGATAAACAAGAGAGTTTTAAATTTGCCAAAGGCTATAAAACTCATCACCTTAGCTTGTATTGCAAGATTATCGAGCAGAAAACCAAAGCCAGGCCTTGGCGATTAAACCCTTATAACACACCCATTCCTGAGTGGAATAAGGTCATCTTTCCAGATTAGCCTTGGTAATCTTAAGCCATTTCCATGGCTTGTCGCTGAGCTTTAAATGGGCAGGGTGAACCATCAATGACTAAATCACTTAGTCTCTCCGGTTTTGGTATATCTTTTTCATCAATATCGAGTTGGCTAGCCAGTAAGCGGCTAAACATTTGCCAGCTTTTTAATTGGCAAAACTCTTCGGTTTCGCCCGGATAGGGTTTAGCTAGTAATGGCGCTAAGGTTGAAGAGGAGGTGGCAAAAATGGTTAGTAACCATTTTAGTTCGCCAATGTTGAAGTGTTTTACATATCCTTGCTTGTGGCATTCAATCACAAGGTCTTCAAGAATCTTTCTTACTTGATCATCTTCTTCTAAGAAATACTCAAACAATTCTTGTTCGTTATTTACTGCATCGTTAAGCAGCCTAACCGGCTGAGGGTCGACTTGCAGTGCAGCTAAGATCTTAATTAGCAAATCAAACAACTGATGACGACAAGAAAGGCCATGTTCTTGCTCAGCAACCAATAAGTTTACGTAGGCTAAAAATTGCTGGTGCATGCAGTCACATATATGCTGCCAAATCTGTAGCTTAGAGCCGAAATGATGGCGGATGAGGGTATGAGACACACCAGCTTGTTCACTAATCGCGCGCAGTGATACAACGGCATAGCCTTTACTGGCAAAAAGATCTGCGGCTGCGATTAAAATCTTAGTGCGGGTTTCTTCTGCTACTTTGGCGCTTTGTCGTCCGGTGCGTTTTTCAGTCATCTTCTATAATTACTTAACTCGAATTTACAGTGCTTTTTAAACTAAGCGTAGTCTATCATGAATTTTACTTTCCATGTGGAAAGTAAAGCTTGATCGGCAAGCAAGTGATCAATATACTTTCCGCCAGGAAAGTATATATGGCTGTTTGTTCAACTGGAGCAACTAATGAGAACAAATTTAACAAACAAGGCCGTTTGGCAGCGACTTAGTTTTGTGGGCCTGATGATGCTGGTATTGCAAGCTTGCGGACCCGCTCATTCAGAGCCAGTTACTGAAATTGTAAAACCCGTGAAGTTATTGGAAGTGCCAGAAACGTTCAACGCTGTTGACTACAACTTCGTAGCGCAGGTTCAAGCAACAAGCCGAGCTCAATTGGCCTTTCAAGTATCAGGTGAAATACAGCAATTGAACGTAAGAATGGGGCAGTTTGTAAATAAAGGGGATTTACTTGCCGCTCTTGATCCTCATGATTTTCAATTGGCTGTTGATGCGCGTAAAGCTCAATTTGATTTGGAAAAAGCTCGTCGTACAAGATCGGAGCAGTTATTTGCTAAGAAGCTGATTTCCGAGGATAACTACGATCAAGTTCTTACTGCCTACACAGAAGCACAAGCTAATTTAGACCAAGCGGCCACTGATTTAGCCTACACCAAACTTCATGCGCCATTCTCCGGGGTTGTATCACTGACTTACGCTAAGCAATACCAGTTTGCTGGTGCCAAGCAGCCAGTATTAAGTTTGTTGGGGGATGAGCAGCTAGATTTGGTCTTCAATTTACCAGTAACCATAACCGAACGTTTGAACTTAGCTGAGTTACGTGAAGCCAAACTGTGGGTCACCCTTGGTAACTTTAAGGGTGTAGAGTTGCCTGCACGTTTTAAAGAAATCTCCACTCAACCTGATCCAGATACCAATAGTTATACCGTTACCTTAACCATCATAAGGCCAGAGCACCTAAACATCTTACCTGGAATGTCTGGCGCGGTTTATGTACGTAATGAGTCTGAAACCGATAATGGTTTAGCCTTACCTAAAGGTGCTTTCATCCAAATTGATGAGCAGCAAGCCCAAGTGTGGCGAGTTGTTCCAGAAACCATGCGAGTAGAAGCTGTGGATGTTCAACTTAATCAACAAGGGCTGGTTATCAGCGGATTAGTAGCTGGAGATAGCATAGTAGTTGCAGGCGCTAAATCCTTAAGCGCCGGTCAAATTATTCGACCATGGCAACGTGAAGGAGGGATTTAAGATGTTATTTAAAACTCATACCTTGCTAGCTTTAACACTTACTAGTTTGCTTAGCGCGTGTAGTGAACCAGCAGAGACCGTAAGCGAAAAACCCTTGTCTGTGCTTACCATTAACATAAATGAATCAGCTGCTCAGCCAGAGCGAGAATTTAATGCACGAGTAGAGCCAGCTGAATTAACGCCGCTTTCTTTTCGGATTGCCGGTGAGTTAACCAATATGTCAATCAAGCCAGGTCAACATGTTCAAAAAGGCCAGTTGTTGGCAGAGCTGGATAATCGAAAGTTGAAACAGCAGGTAGATGATGCACAAGCAACTTTTAGCCTTGCTGAACGCCAGTTAAACCGTGCTGAAGGCTTAGTAGATAAAAGTTTGTTATCCCAAGAAGAGTACGACGTACTTAAAGCTAATTACCAGCTTGCGGGGGTAGATTATCAACTGGCTAAGGCTCAGCTTAAATACAGCCAACTGCGAGCTCCCTTTGAAGGCTTGATTGCAGAGGTTCCAAAACAATCTTTTGAAAATGTAACTCCGGGAGAAACTGCGGTTTCAATCTATCAAGATCACTTGGTGTATGTGCGTTTACAGTTGCCTGATAATTTGTTGGCTCAAATAGACCCAACGGAACGTAACTATAATTACCAACCTAAAGCAAAATACGCAGGTAACGATACCCTTTATCCCATCACATTTTTAGAACATACCTCAGAGCCTAATCCGGAAACACAGGCTTTTGAAGTATGGATGAGCATGCCGCAAGTCGAGCCAGCTATTTTGCCTGGAACCTCTGTCACTATGTATGTTGATTTAGATGCGGCTGGCCTGGTCGGGCGCAGTGGATACTTGTTACCTATGACTGCATTAGATCCTGGCAATAACGATCAACAGTTTTATGTATGGAAAGTGACCGAAGGGCGTGCCCAAAAGGTTGAAGTTCAAGTAGCACAAATACATACCAAAGGCGTGTTAGTAAGTGAAGGCTTAAGCCAAGGCGACCAAATCATTATTTCAAGCTTAGCCAAGCTTAGAAATGGACTTTCTGTAACCACTAAATCTCAGGAGCAATAAGCGTGACTAT
Organism: Agarivorans aestuarii; assembly: GCF_019670125.1. Taxonomy (NCBI): domain Bacteria; kingdom Pseudomonadati; phylum Pseudomonadota; class Gammaproteobacteria; order Alteromonadales; family Alteromonadaceae; genus Agarivorans; species Agarivorans aestuarii. Next base: position 2,416,212 of record NZ_AP023033.1, on the reverse strand, counting down.
TGCTGAATATTCTATAAAAAATAAAGTTATAAGCTGGATGTTTTTAGTCATTCTGGCGGTTGGTGGCGTAGTGTCTTTTGCAGACCTTGGGCGTTTGGAAGATCCTGCCTTTACGGTTAAAGACGCCATGGTTATTACCTCTTACCCTGGCGCTACATCTACAGAAGTAGAAGAAGAGCTGACCTATCCTCTAGAAAAGGCGATTCGTCAGTTACCTTATTTAGATAAGGTAACTTCTACCTCATCAGCTGGTTTGTCGCAAATTATGGTGAGCATGAAGATGGACTATGGTCCTGATGAACTGCCGCAAATATGGGACGAATTAAGACGTAAAGTAAATGATCTGGAGCCCTCGTTACCTCCAGGTGTAAACCCCGTTCAGGTTATGGACGACTTTGGGGATGTTTATGGCGTAATGTTAATGGTTACTGGCGAGAACTATTCTTACGTAGAGTTAAAGCGTTACGTTGATTACTTAACACGTGAGCTAGAAGTAGTTGATGGCGTTGGGAAAATTAGCTTAGCGGGTGACCAACAAGAGCAATTGTTTGTAGAAATGTCTCTTAAACGAGTGGCAGCGCTAAACCTAGATATGAACACTGTAGCTGGATTGTTAGCCCAGCAAAATGCAGTTATTAGTGCAGGTGAGGTTACTGTTAACTCCCAAACGCTTACATTGCGCCCAACCGGTGAACTAAATTCTATCGAAACCTTTGAAAACCTAATTATTCATGGGCGCGATACCGGTAATCTTATTCGCTTAAAAGACGTAGCTACCGTTACCCGTGATGTGCAGGAAGTACCCAGTAACTTGCTTAATTACAATGGCGAACCTGCACTAAACCTAGGTATTTCGTTTTCCTCTGGGGTTAACGTGGTTAAGGTGGGAGAGGCCGTAGACGCGCGTTTAGCCGAGCTTGAAAACATTAAACCTGCTGGGATTAAGATTCACACGCTTTACAATCAAGCCAAAGAAGTTGAGCAGTCGGTTAACGGTTTTGTGCTTAGTTTGGCCGAAGCGGTGGGTATCGTGATTTTGGTGCTGTTGTTTACCATGGGCTTGCGCAGCGGAGTGATTATTGGCGCGGTGCTGCTTCTCACCGTGATGGGCACCTTCATCTTAATGAGTATCTACGATATCGAGTTACAGCGTATCTCACTAGGTGCGCTGATTATTGCTCTGGGTATGTTAGTAGACAACGCGATTGTGGTAGTAGAAGGTATTTTAGTTGGCATGCAACGCGGTAGAACTAAAGTAGAAGCTGCCAAAGACATTGTAGAGCAAACTAAGTGGCCGCTATTAGGCGCAACGGTAATTGCTATTGTGGCCTTTGCGCCTATTGGCTTATCGCCCGATGCAACGGGTGAATTTATGGGTTCGTTGTTTTGGGTACTTTGTTTCTCACTATTCTTAAGTTGGATTACCGCAATAACACTTACGCCATTTTTGGCAAATCTATTGTTGTCATCTAAGAGCAGCGAAAAACAGCAAAGTAACGACGACCCATACAAAGGCCTATTGTTTGTAATATTTGGCAAATTACTGAAGTTCTGCTTGCGCTTTAAAATGCTAACAGTAGTAGTGATGCTAATGATGTTGGCAGGTGCATTCTACGGCTTTAGCTTGGTGAAGAATTCATTCTTCCCGCCTTCAAATACGCCAATGTTCTATGTGGACATGTGGATGCCTGAGGGTACCGACATTCGCGACACCTATAAGCAAGTGCAAAAAGTAGAAGACTTCTTGTTAGACAAGGAACAAGTAGAATTTGTTACGTCTACAACAGGCCAAGGTTTGCAACGTTTTAGTCTTACCTACAGCCCTGAAAAAAGCTATCAAGCCTTTGCCCAACTGCAAGTAAGGGTTGTTGACCGTGAACAAATGCTTGATTTGATGCGTGTATTAGATACCGACTTACGTGATGCCTTTAGGCAAGTGAGCTTTCAATTCCGCTTAATGGAGATTGGCCCTTCACCTGCTTCTAAGATTGAAGCTCGAATTATTGGCTCCGATCCTCAAGTATTGCGCGATGTTGCCGTCCAAGTTGAAGATATCTTTAATGCAGACCCTGGTGCGCGAAACATCCGCCATGATTGGCGTGAGCGAACTAAAGACTTGTTGCCGCAGTTTAATGAGTCTCAAGCGCGTCGTTTAGGTATTTCTAAGCAAGACTTGGCTGATACCTTACAAATGGCCTTTGGCGGCAGTGCAATTGGCTTGTTTAGAGATGGCACAGAAATGCTACCCATTGTTGTGCGCTTGCCTGAAGAAGAACGGGTTGATTTTTCAACGGTGCAAAACCTCAAGCTTTGGAGCCCAGCGCTGCAAACCTATGTGCCAATTCAACAAGTGGTTGATGACATTAGCTTAGATTGGGTTGAGCCACTTATTCAACGTCAAGACCGCAAACGTACGTTAACCGTATTGGCAGATCACGACATTTTGGGAGATGAAACGGCCGCGAGTTTATTTGCTCGTTTACGCCCGCAAGTTGAAGCAATTCCATTGCCCGTTGGTTATTCACTAGAGTGGGGCGGGGAGTACGAATCTTCTAATGATGCACAGCAAGCGCTGTTTAGCTCGCTGCCGATGGGCTATTTATTTATGTTCATCATTACAGTGTTCTTGTTTAACTCGATTCGCCAACCCATTGTTATTTGGCTCACAGTGCCGTTAGCTGTAATTGGTGTAGCAGTTGGTTTGCTAGCTACCAACTCGGCATTTAGCTTTACCGCTTTATTAGGCGTGTTGAGTTTAAGTGGTATGGTGCTTAAAAACGGCATTGTACTGATGGACCAAATTAACATTGAGACGCACTCAGGCAAGGATCAATATCAAGCAGTAGTAGACAGTGCCATTAGCCGGGTAAGGCCGGTTAGTATGGCCGCCTTAACCACGATTCTTGGCATGATACCCTTAGTGTTTGATGCCTTCTTTGGCTCGATGGCGGTAACCATCATGTTTGGTCTAGGCTTCGCAACTGTATTGACCTTAGTCATCGTTCCAGTGTTATACGCCTTGTTCTATGGAATCAAACCCAGTAACGCTTAAGTAACAAGGGCGCATGTAGCGCCCTTCTTTCTGCCTGTTGTGTCTATACCAAATACACTTGAATATTATTGGTTCTAAGTAGCTCTATCATGCTGGAGTCAGCATTTTCTCCAGTAATCACTATATCTATCTCATCTAAGCTGAACAGCGACAAACCACCAAATACGCCAACCTTATCTGCCGATACCATGGCTACAACTTTGTCGGCATATTGCAGCATTTTCTTTTCTTCCATAAAGGTTAATAAAGCAGATTTTGTTAAACCTGCTTCGGTAAGGCCGTCGCCACTTACGATTAAGTAGCGTCCCTGATAAGAAGTATGGTTATCGGGAGACACCAACAAGCTTTGGCTTTTTATATATTGTCCGCCCAAAACAACTAGGTGAGGGTAGCTTTGTGAAATCAAATAGGTGAGTAGCGGCAAATAGTTCGAGTAAACATGTACGTGAGTATCGGTTAGGTATTTGCCCATTAAGAATGGTATTTGTCCTTCACCAACAAAGATGTTGTCTCTTACTTCACACAAGTCTACCGCTTTACGCGCAATGCGGTCAGATTCTTCGTAATTTTCGTAGTCAGATATGTTCGGGTAAAAGCCTACCATTCCCGGTGAACTAACCACATTCGGCGAAAGTATCTTTTCTGCACCATTACGTATCTTTTTTAACTTACCTTGAGTATCCAAGTCGATAATGTCACGACGAACCGTAGCCGGGGAGCAGTCTAAAAGCTCTACCAATTGTTGAACGCTGGCCACAGTATTCTCTTGGAGGTGGGCTAAAATCTTGTTATGACGAAGCTTGGCTGGCATTTGAAAACTCTTGAGAAGTTTGTGATTAAAAACGATTGTAATTGATTGCGTTTTGAAAACTTTTACCCCGATCACAGAGTTTTTGATTGCAAATGATTACCTATGACTGCTTATGATTACATTAAAGGCGGTGTTGCCGTTTTGTTAAAGCCAATCGTTATATGACGTCAAATCTAATCACCTTCTTTGACACATAAATTTCACTTTCTATACTCGGCTTAACGTGATGCGAGGGATAACAATGAATCAGGATCTGATAACAAAACAAAGCATATTGCTCGACTTTGAAGCTGAGTCTAAAGACGAAGCTTTATACAGCATATGTGCCCAACTGTTTTTGTTACGCAAAACCACAGACCCAATTGGCTTATATAACGACATAAACAAACGCGAGAACATTGTTAGTACATTTGCCGGACAACATATTGCTATTCCCCACGTAATTACTCAACACATCAATGAACCGGTGTTGTGTTTCGTTCGAGTAAAGAGTGATGAGTTTTACTGGAATGAAGAGGATGAGGATGTTCGCATCATCTTCTTGCTTGCTGTACCTCTAAAAGAAAATTTAAAAAAGCTTAGAGAGTCTCAGTCATACGTATTTTCGTCGATTGCTCAACTAATGACAGATCCTTCGATGATAGAACTATGGCTAACAACAAATGAAGAGCGAGTAATACTCGACAGCTTGAATTTGGCCTTTGAGTCAAATTTCAAAGCAACTACGAGCATAAAGGAATAAGGAGTTAGACTAATGTCTGCGAACAATCTAAAGGTTGGCGTTCAGTCAATCGGACGTTTTTTGAGTGCGATGGTTATGCCAAATATCGGGGCATTTATCGCGTGGGGTTTAATTACAGCTTTATTCATCCCAACAGGGTGGTTACCTAACGAGAGTTTGGCCGCTTTAGTTGGACCAATGATCTTGTATTTACTACCTCTACTGATTGGTTACACCGGCGGTAAAATTGTTGGCGGAGATCGCGGTGCGGTTGCCGGTGCCGTGACCACCATGGGTGTTATTGTGGGAACCGACATTCCCATGTTTATGGGCGCGATGATAGTGGGTCCGCTGGGTGGTCTTGCTATCGCCAAGTTTGATACTTGGGTACATGGCAAAATTAAACCGGGCTTTGAGATGTTGGTAAACAACTTCTCACTGGGGATCATCGGCATGATCATGGCAATGGTTGCCTATGTGATTATTGGCCCGGTGGTTTCTGTGCTTACTACTGCTTTAGGTGATGGTGTTGGCTGGATCGTTGACCGCTCATTGTTGCCCTTAGTCTCTATTATTGTAGAGCCGGCTAAGATCTTGTTCTTAAACAATGCGATTAACCATGGCGTATTTACCCCACTTGGTGCCGAGCAATCTGCAGAAGTTGGCGCTTCAATTTTTTATCTAATTGAAACTAACCCTGGTCCTGGTTTAGGCATTTTGCTTGCTTACATGGTTGTAGGTAAAGGTACTGCTCAAAAATCAGCGTATGGTGCATCTATTATCCACTTCTTTGGTGGTATCCACGAAATCTACTTCCCATACATCTTAATGAAACCACGTTTAATCATCGCAGTAATCGCTGGTGGTATGGCAGGAGTTGCTTTCAATATGATTACCGGTAATGCATTAGTAGGTCCGCCATCTCCAGGTTCGGTATTTGCCTTAGTGCTTATGTCTACTGGTGGTATGGGCATTATCTTAACCCTTGGTTCTATTGCTGTAGCTGCGACAACTTCATTTTTGGTGGCATCGGTGATTATTCGTCGAGACGCATCAGAGACTGATGACTTAGAAGCAGCGCAAGCAGCGGTTGATGCCAACAAAGCTGAATCAAAAGGTCAAATCCCTGTTGGTGCTAGCGCTTCTGTAGCTGCAAACGGTGAAGTGAAATCTATCGTTGTAGCTTGTGACGCGGGTATGGGCTCATCAGCCATGGGCGCCACAGTGCTAAGAGGCAAGATTAAAGATGCAGGCTTAGATATCAATGTGACTAATTCGGCGATTAACGATTTGCACGATGCCGACATTGTGATTACTCAACAAGAGTTATCTGCCAGAGCTAAAGAGAAGTTACCAAGTGCTCGTCATGTAAGTATTGGAAACTTTATGGACGCCAGCTTCTACGACAAATTAGTGGCGAGCCTTAAAGCCTAAGTTCTTGTAATCCATTGGGAAGCGCCTACAGCGCTGCAGTTTAACGCTGTAGGCCGCATCTTCTAACCATTTACGTCAAATTGCCCAGCCTAAGCGGCAAGGTACTTTGCTAAATCAACAAAACGAGATAAGCATGTCCTTTTTTAAAAGTTTATTCGCTTCCAGTGAGAAAGAGACAGAGGTTGCCTCTCAACCAGAATTGGTGCAGTCAGCCACTATTGAGCAGCCAGTCGCTGCTAATGAAGAGCCAGATTCGCTTACTGTAGAACCCAAGCAAATCTACTTAAACCAAAGCTTTACTAGCAAAGAGCAAGTATTGCGTTTTGTATCTGAACAAATGTTAGCGCTTGGTTTAGTTAACGCAGACTACTTCGACGCTTTACTAGCTAGAGAGCAAAAGGTGAGCACCTACCTAATTAATAGTGTCGCTATTCCACATGGAGTGAACGAAGCCAAATCTTTAGTCGCCAAAAGTGGTGTGGTGATAGTTCAAATCCCGCTGGGGATTACTTGGAATGACAATGGCGACAGCGTAAAGCTGGTTGTTGGCATCGCAGCGAAAGGTGAAGATCATTTAAGCCTATTACAAACCTTAACCACCGTGGTGATGGACCAAGAGTTATCAGCCAAGTTGGCCGTGACTAGTGACAAACATCAAATCATTACTGCTTTGGGCGCTGCTGCGTCTAAAGAAACAGTTATTAAGGACGACTTTGCTATTTGCCAAAGTGCGCTCATCGTAGATGAAGCCGGTATGCATGCACGCCCTGCAAGTTTGCTTAGTGAACAAGCGGCCAGTTTTGCCAATACTCAAATTCGCATTCGAAATGGTGAGCAAAGTGCTAATGCTAAGTCCATGGCTGCGTTACTGGCCATGGGGGCAAAATTGGGCGATTCAGTGGTGGTTTCAGCCGAAGGCGAACATGCAGAAGAAGCCGTTGACCAACTAGCCGAAATGATAAAAGCCGGTCTCGATAACGAAGAAGACAACGCAAACGCCGAGTTCAATCCTTTGGCCGGTTTGCCGGCTTTAGCTAATGCCACTGGTGATGCGGTATTGCAGGGCATGGCTGCCTCACCAGGTATTGCCGCTGCACCTATATTTGTATTGCGTGCTTCAAACATTAATGTGGAGCAGCAAGGCAGTGGCGAAAGTAGTGAAAAACAAGCACTGCAAGAAGCGCTAAGCAAAGCCGCTGAACAAAGCGACGAGTTACATAACAAGCTGTTAGAAAAAGCACCACAAGAAGCCGCTATTCTAAAAGCGCAAAAACAGTTACTAAGCGACGAAGCTATAAATCAAGAATGTTTGCAATATATAGAGCAAGGCAATAGCGCTGCTTGGTCTTGGCAACAAGCCTTAACATCACAAATTGATGCTTTATCTAAAGTTGAAGACGAGCGACTAAAGGCACGTATAGCCGATCTAAATGATGTAAGCCAGCGTGTTATCGCGATTCTTACCTCAGCTGAAACACTAAGTTTTCCTGATGAAGAGTTCATTTTGTTGGCAAAAGATCTTTCACCTTCGCAAACTGCTGGCTTAGAGGGCAAAGCGGTAAAAGCCATTGCTACCGAGTTAGGTGGTCCTAACAGTCATATGGCAATTCTTGCACGAGGCTTGGGTATTCCTGCAGTGGTTGGTGTTGGCGCTGGCAAGTTGTGCGAAGTGGCTGACCAACAAATGGCAGTGGTCGATCCACAAAGTGCTAGCGTAGTGATTAACCCTAGTAGCGAAACACTAGAGCAAGCAAGCCAAAACATCGATATTTGGTTACAAATGCGTTTAGCCGAAGCAGAGCATCAACATGAACCTGCTGTAACTAAAGATGGTCGCCATATTGAAGTAGTTTGTAACATCGCTAAACCTAAAGATGCACCAAGTATCTTGGAAAATGGCGGAGAAGGCGCAGGCTTACTTAGAACCGAGTTTTTGTTTGAAGCTTCAAGCGAAGAACCTTCCATCGAGCAACAGATAGATGCACTTAAAAGCATCGCGAACGAGCTTGGCGATCGCCAACTTGTTGTGAGAACGGCGGATATTGGTGGTGACAAACCGGTGTCGTGGATGGATATGCCGCACGAAGATAACCCGTTTTTAGGGGTTCGTGGCGTACGTTTATCGTTTAAACACCAAGACATGTTTGAACGTCAACTAGAAGCTATCTATCGCACAGCAATTTGGCAAGTAGAGCAATTTGGCAAATCAGGGATCCACATTATGTTCCCAATGATCGCCAAAATGTCTGAATGGACCAAAGCCAAAGAACTGGCCGATAAGATTCGTGTGTCACTTAATGCACCTGAACTGCCCTTAGGCATTATGGTTGAAGTGCCATCTGCCGCTTTAGTGGCCGACACCTTAGCTAAACATGTCGATTTCTTCTCTATCGGTTCTAACGATTTAACCCAATACACCTTAGCGATGGACAGACTAAACCCTGAGTTGTGCTGTGAAGCTGACAGCTACCATCCAGGTTTGTTGCGGTTAATTTCTATGACCGTTAAAGCAGCCACTGCCAACGGTAAGTGGGTAGGGGTTTGCGGCAACATGGCTGCCGACCCTAACATAGCTTGCTTATTAGTGGGTATGGGGGTTCAAGAGCTGTCGGTAAGTCCAGCCAATGTTCCGGCAGTAAAAAACATCATTCGTTCGGTGTCTTACAGCAAGTTGCAGGCTAAAGCAGAAAAAGCCCTGCAAATGTGTAGCTCCGAAGCCGTCATGGCGATGTACAAAAACCATGATGATCTTATTTAGTAGAAAACAGAATATAAAGAGTAGGTATCAAGATGACTAGTCAATACGAAAAATATCAACAACTAGACCAAGCAACACCAAATACCACCAGCACTTGGAACATGTACGGCGCCGGTGTGGAAAATATTGGTAAAGATAATCAGCCAGAATTATTCAATGTACCTGAACCAGCAGATAACCAACTGCTAGTGCGAGTTGACGCAGTAGGCCTGTGCTTTTCTGATGTTAAGTTAATTAACCAAGGTAGCTCGCACCCTAAACTGTACAACCGAGATTTGCGCAAAGAACCAACGCGTTTGGGCCATGAAGCTACTCTCACGGTAGTTAAAGTGGGTGAAGGCCTTAGCGGTGAATACAAAGTGGGTGAGCGTTATGCGATGCAGCCAGATATTTACCAAAATGGTAAGAGTACCGCATACGGTTACACGGTTCCTGGCGGCTTAACTCAGTATCACTTAATTGGGCCAGAAGTATTAGAAACTGATACAGGTTCATGTTTGCTCAAAGTGTCTGACGAACTAGGTTTTGCTGAAGCAGCCTTACTTGAGCCTTGGGGATGTGTTTGGGCGTCTTATACCCAGCGTCGTCGCTTAGAGCCAAAACAAGGCGGTGTAATGTGGATTACTGGCCAAGCTGATGACCAAATAGCTTATGGCTTTTCTAAAGGCTTAGAAGCACCTGCCACTGTAATTCTTAGCAACGTACCGGAAGCTTTTCGTCTTTTGGTAGAAAGCAAAGCTAAAAATGTGTTGATTCGCAACGACATTAACGCCGGCAACTTAGAACAAGCAGTTGCTGAGTTTACCGATGGCGTAGGCTTTGATGACATTGTGGTACTAGCACCACAATCAGCCGACGAACTAACGAGCATTGCTAAACATGTTGCCCGTCGAGGCACCATGAATATGGTAGGTAAGAAACCAGTAGATGGTTTAGTAAATGCCGATGTTGGCCGTTTACATTACGACTACGTAGCCTTTATTGGTAATAATGGTGTAGATGTAGCCGACTCGTACGGTGAGCAGCGTAACCGTTGTGATTTAAGAAAAGATGGCTTTGCTGTTTTTGTTGGTGCCGGTGGCCCAATGGGTCAAATGCATGTTCAGCGCGCAATTGAGCTTAAAGACGGTCCTCGTCAAGTGATTGTGACCGACATTAACGACCAGCGTTTAGCTGAAATTGAAGCGCGTTTTGCTAGCTTAACCGAAAGCAACAACTGTGAATTGGTGACTTACAACCCAATTAACAACCCAGTGAGCCTGCCAGAATTTGTAGAGTCTCATAGTAAAGGCAAGTTAGCCGACGACGTAGTGGTGTGTGTACCAAATGCCGATATCATGGCCGAGTCAGCTACCTTTATGAAAGATGACGGCATGTTGGTATTGTTTGCTGGTGTTCCTAATGGCACCTTGGCACCGGTAGACTTTAGTTCTGTTTACCTTAGTAATGCCCAATACACAGGTACGTCAGGCTTAACAATTGAAGACCAAACTGTAGTGATGGATAACACTGTAGCGGGTAACATTGCTCCTGCCATTTGTGTAGCAGCTATTGGCGGTATGAATGTGGCTAAGGATGGTATTGAAGCGATGATTGATGCTAAGTACCCAGGCAAGATCCTGATCTTCCCACAGCTAGAAGATTTACCGCTATTAGGGTTAGATGAACTAGCTGAACAGTTACCTACTGTGGCAAACGCTTTAGGTAAAGGTAACACCTGGAACATTGCAGCCGAAAAAGCCTTGTTCGAAGCTTTCTTATAAGGAATGACGATGATTTACACATTAACACTAAATCCAGCTGCTGATTTAGAGCTGCAAATAGATGAGTTTGCTTTTGATAGTGTAAGTCGTGCCAATCACTCACGCCTAGATTGCGGTGGAAAGGGCTTTAATGTATCTCGGATGCTTAAAAACCTTGGTGTAACAAGCACCGCAATGGGTTTTATTGGTGGCTTTACTGGTCAACGCCTAGCAAGCGAATTGAGTAAAATGGACATTAAAAGCCAATTTACTCAAATAGCAGGCGAAACGCGTACCAACGTTACTGTTGTGGAAGCGGGGAATAAGCGACATATTAAGGTGAATGAAGCAGGCCCAGAAGTTAGCCCAGAAGAGCTAAAAAGCTTAGTCGACCAAGTTAAACAAAACCTCCACGCAGGTGACTGGTGGGTATTGGGTGGCAGTTTACCTAAGGGCGTAAGAGCAAACTTTTATGCAGAGCTTATTACACTGATTGAAAGTGCTGGCGCACATGCGGTATTAGATACCAGTGGAGAGGCTCTGAGAGAAGGGATATTGGCTCAGCCAAGCTTAGTTAAACCTAACCTTGACGAAGCTCAAGAGCTATTGGGTTTAAGTAGCGAGGAGTTAAAACAAACTCAAGGCTGGACCCAAGCTTTACTCGCCATGGGACCTAAGAACTTAGTGGTGTCTCTAGGTAAAAAAGGCGCGCTAATGGCAAATGAACAGCAATGTGCCGAGTTTACCAGCCCGAGTATTGTTGAAGCTAACCCTATTGGGGCCGGAGACTCTATGGTGGCTGGGTTGGTTTGGCGCCTAAGTTTAGGTGAATCATTAGCTCAGGCTTTACCTTATGGCTTGGCTTGTGGCGCTGCATCCGCTAGCAGGCAGGGCACTGATTTAGGTTCACTTGATCAAGTAGAGCAACTTAGAAAAGAAATAAACTAGCCTTAGCTGTAGCTCACTGGTTTTCACATCTAAAAAGGCCTGTTTCACAGGCCTTTTTTACTATTAGGGCACAGCTTTAGCCACTGTTGTTACTTTTTCTAGGTACGCCCGAACAAAGCCAAAATCAGCATCTGTTTCTTCACTTACGATCTTCCATCGGTTTCTTTCATAGAAATGGATTGCTTTGGTATTGGTATTGGTATTGAAGGTTTCTAGCTTTAAAACTTCATAACCACAACTAAGCATACTTGATCAACATAAGCTAAGAGTAACGAGCCTAGTCCTTGGCGCCTCAGGTATTGCGTAGTTATAAATTCAAGGCTCCTATATGTAGTGCCGGTTTAATAAGACCTACTAAGTTCCCTAGTCACTTTTACTACAAAAGCTACATTTAGCTGCCAATTTGTTTGGCGCAGCGAGACTGAATTTTGTAGGGGTATTTATACACTCTTTATTTATCAGTAGGTTACGCGGCTTCTTTTACTTGGAACGGTTCTGGCAATAGCTACCGTGGGAACCGTTTATCAAGCTAATAGGAAGAAATGTTATGGCTATTCGTCAATGTGCAATTTACGGAAAAGGCGGTATTGGTAAGTCTACCACTACTCAAAACTTGGTTGGTGCTTTAGCGGAAGCGGGCAAAAAAGTAATGATCATCGGTTGTGATCCTAAGGCCGATTCAACGCGCTTAATCTTACACGCAAAAGCGCAAAACACCATTATGGAAATGGCAGCAGAAGCTGGGTCAGTTGAAGACATCGAATTAGAAGATGTACTTAAAGTGGGTTACGGCGGTGTACGTTGTGTTGAGTCTGGTGGCCCAGAGCCAGGTGTAGGTTGTGCCGGTCGTGGTGTAATTACAGCGATTAACTTCTTAGAAGAAGAAGGTGCCTACGAAGAAGACTTAGATTTCGTATTTTACGATGTGCTAGGTGACGTTGTGTGTGGTGGTTTTGCCATGCCTATTCGTGAAAACAAAGCGCAAGAAATCTACATTGTTGTATCTGGTGAAATGATGGCGATGTACGCAGCCAACAACATTTCAAAAGGTATTTGTAAGTACGCTGCAACCGGTAGTGTTCGTTTAGCAGGTCTTATTTGTAACTCGCGTAAATGTGACCGTGAAGACGAGCTAATTGAAGCGCTTGCAGCCAAAATTGGTACCCAAATGATTCACTTCGTGCCTCGTGACAACGTAGTACAGCAAGCTGAAATTCGTCGTATGACGGTTATTGAGTACAACCCAAAATGTAACCAAGCTGATGAATACCGCACGCTTGCGAACAAAATCATCGAAAACGAGCTATTCGTTGTTCCAACCCCCGTAACTATGGACGAGCTTGAAGAGTTGTTGATGGAATTCGGCATCATGGACGAAGAAGATGAAACCATCATCGGCCAAGTTGCAGAAGAAGCTACTGCTTAATCATTAGTTAACGATGAGCTTATTAAAGCTATAGGAGGCAGTAATGTCGGATAAAAAAGCAGAGACTCAGGCGCTGATTGATGAGGTGTTAGAAGTCTATCCAGAGAAAGCCAAAGCCGATCGTAAAAAGCACTTAGGCGCGAACGATAGCGAAGGTGGTAGTTGTATTACGGCTAACCGTAAATCACTACCTGGTGTTATGACCGCCCGTGGTTGTGCTTATGCAGGATCTAAAGGGGTAGTGTGGGGACCAATAAAGGATATGGTGCATATCTCTCATGGTCCAGTAGGTTGTGGTCAGTATTCACGTGCCGGTCGCCGAAACTACTACACCGGTTATACGGGTGTAAATAGCTTCGGAACCATGAACTTCACTTCAGACTTTCAAGAGCGTGACATCGTATTTGGTGGGGATAAAAAACTTTCAACTATTGTCGACGAAATTGAAATGTTGTTCCCATTGGCAAACGGTATTTCTATTCAATCCGAATGTCCAGTAGGGCTAATTGGTGACGACATTGAAGCAGTGGCTAAAACCAAAGGCGCTGAGATTGGCAAAACAATCGTACCAGTTCGTTGTGAAGGTTTCCGCGGGGTGAGCCAATCTCTAGGTCACCACATTGCTAACGATACTTTACGTGATTACGTATTGGATAAATCAGAAGGCAAGGAAGTAGCAACCACAGATTACGATGTAGCCATTATTGGTGATTACAACATTGGTGGTGATGCTTGGTCTTCACGTATTTTGTTGGAAGAAATTGGTTTACGTGTAGTAGCCCAGTGGTCTGGTGACGGTACTTTACCTGAACTTGAAAACACCCCTTCGGTAAAACTTAACTTAGTTCACTGTTACCGTTCAATGAACTACATCTGTCGCCATATGGAAGAGAAGTATGGTGTGCCATGGATGGAATACAACCTGTTTGGTCCAACTAAGTGTGAAGAGTCGTTACGCGCTATCGCTGCAAAATTTGACGAAACCATTCAAGCAAAAGCTGAAGAAGTTATCGCAAATTACAAAGCGCAATGGCAAGCCGTGGTTGATAAGTATCGTCCACGTTTGGAAGGCAAAAAAGTCATGCTTTATGTGGGTGGCTTACGTCCTCGTCACGTAATTGGTGCTTATGAAGACTTAGGTATGGAAATTGTTGGTGCCGGTTATGAGTTTGGTCATAACGATGACTACAGCAAAACCGTACCAGAAGTGAAAGACGCCACGCTAATTTACGATGACGTTACAGGCTACGAGTTGGAAGCTTTTGCCGACAAACTTAAACCTGACCTTATCGGTGCCGGTGTAAAAGAGAAGTACATCTTCCAGAAGATGGGCATACCTTTCCGCCAAATGCACAGCTGGGATTACTCAGGCCCTTATCACGGTTTTGATGGCTTCGCTATTTTCGCCCGCGATATGGACATGACCCTAAACAACCCTTGTTGGGACAAACTAACTCCACCATGGAAAGCTAAAGCAGATAAAGCTGCAGAAGCGGCCTAGGCGTTAAGTTATATCAGGATGAGTGCTGTTAGCGCTTAAAAATTAACTCAATTCGTAGTTCACAGATGAGTGGCGCGAAAGGAGAAGTAGAATGAGTCAATCAGTAGATGATATCAAACCGGGTTACCCCCTGTTTGAACAGCCAGAATACAAGGATATGATGGCACGTAAGCGCGCTGAGCACGAAGAAGGCGCAAGTGATGAAAAAGTAAAAGAAATCTTCGAGTGGACCACTACTCAAGAGTACCAAGATCTTAACTTTTCACGCAAAACTTTAACCGTAGACCCAGCCAAAGCCTGCCAACCTTTAGGCTCAGTACTGTGTGCACTAGGTTTTGAGAAAACTCTGCCGTATGTGCATGGTTCGCAAGGTTGTGTAGCCTACTTTAGAACCTACTTTAACCGACATTTCAAAGAGCCTGTTGCCTGTGTATCAGACTCAATGACAGAAGACGCAGCGGTATTTGGTGGCCAGAAAAACATGTTTGATGGCCTGCAAAACTCTTTGGCTTTATACAAGCCAGAAGTTATCGCGGTTTCAACTACCTGTATGGCAGAAGTAATTGGTGACGATTTAAATGCCTTTATCGGTAATGCTAAGAAAGACGGTTATATTCCAGAGGAATTACCTACACCTTTTGCTCATACACCGAGCTTTGTAGGCAGCCATGTAACTGGTTGGGATGGCATGTTTGAAGGCTTTGCCAAGTACTTTACTGGCAACAAAATGGAAGATAAAACCGTAGGTAGCAACGGTAAAATTAACATTGTACCGGGCTTTGAAACCTACCTTGGTAACTACCGTGTTATTCACAAGATGATGCAGCAGATGGGTGTTGATTACAGCCTGCTTTGTGACCCTTCAGAAGTGCTAGATACCCCTGCTGACGGCGAGTACCGTATGTATGCTGGTGGCACTCCAATTGCGGAGATGGAAGATGCACCTAACGCAATTACAACTTTATTGTTGCAACCAGATCAATTGGTTAAAACTAAGAAGTACGTAGAGGGCCAGTGGAAGCATGAAGTACCAGCGCTAAATATCCCAATGGGCTTAGATTGGACCGATGAACTGCTAATAAAAATCTCAGAACTAACAGGTAAAGAGATCCCTGAGTCATTGGCGACCGAGCGTGGTCGTTTAGTAGACATGATGACTGATTCTCATACCTGGTTGCATGGTGTTAGCTTCTCTATCTATGGAGATCCTGATTACCTAATGGGCTTAACCAAGTTCTTGCAAGAATTAGGTTGTGAAGTTAAACACATCTTGTGTAACAACGGCGCTAAGCGCTGGCGCAAGAAGATGGAAGCATTGATTGCTCAATCTCCTAGCACCGCTAACGCCGAAATCCACGTAGGTAAAGATTTATGGCACTTCCGTTCATTGGTATTTACCAATAAACCAGACTTTATGATTGGTAACTCTTACGCCAAGTTTATCCAGCGTGATACCAAGGCGAAAGGTGAAGAGTTCGAAGTACCGCTAATTCGTCTTGGCTTCCCGATCTTTGATCGCCACCACCTGCACCGCAACACAACTTTGGGTTACGAGGGCAGCATGTACATGCTAACTACCTTAGTAAACGAAGTGCTGGCAAAACTTGATCAAGATACCAGCGAAATGGGTAAAACAGACTATGGCTTCGACCTAGTACGTTAATCACTGCCCACCACAAGACAGGCCGGGGCTTTAGCCCCGGCCACTTAAGGAAGAGATATGCCAAACCTAATTATTAGCCGTGAAAGCTCAGGTGAATTACAAGCTTACATCGCAAAGAAGGATCTAGAGTTACCCATTAGCTCACTTCAATTTGATCAAGCTGATCAATGGGGCGGGGTGGTTGAGCTAAGTGACGGCAGTAAATTTTATATTGAGCCAGTAAACCCTGCGCCAAGTTTACCTAAAACTTTTCGTGCAAGACGCGCTTAGTATGCGTGAGTCCTGGTGATGAGATTGATACGCTAAGGAGTACCGATGAAATCAAACATTAACGATAACTTAGCGCTGCGATTGGCTGTGGCGTCTAAAGCGATTCCAGATATTGAACTAAAGCAGTTTGTATCATTGCTGGTGGGTCACTGCGGCGAACCATTAACTGAGAAAAAGTTAAGAGCCTTAAGCCCCAAAATATTACGCGAAGTATTTCAAAACTCTCGCTACAGTGTAGAGCGCAGCCAAGTAAATCAATTACACGCAATATTAAGCTCAGAGCAAATCAGTCCTATGGAAGCGCCGGTAGTACCTGAGCAAACCTTGCTAAAAGGACCGATTGTGCAACTCGCTGTAAGTTCTAATAACTTGGAGCGCATCGACGGACACTTTGGCTCTTGCTTACGTTTTCTTATTTATCAAGTGAGTGCTCAGGGTTTTCAGTTAGTAGATGTTCGGCCGGTAATTGAAAACTTAAGTGGCGATGCGCGTACTAGCTACTTAATTGACTTAATCGGTGATTGCCAATTACTCGCCACCTTGTCGATAGGCGGGCCTGCTGCCGCTCGGGTGAGCCGCGCTGATATTTTGCCTTTGAAACAGCTTACGCCTCAGGCCGCAGGATCGATCTTAGAACGCTTGCAAACAGTGATGGATTGCCCACCGCGTTGGTTAGCTAAATTGCTAGAAAAGCAGGAGACAGAACCATGTCTACTATAGAGCCGGGTGTTATAGCAGAGTCGAAGCAATGTTCTTGCAAAGGTGAAGAGCAGCTACATAGCCCAAAACACTCATCTAGTTGTCAGTGTAAGAGCCACCAGTCAGAAGACTCAAAACCTAAGCATAGCTGCGGGTGTAAGCATGAAGATCACGCTGCTACAGAAGAACTAAGCCAAAGCCTAATTGATAAGTTAGTGGCAAGTTTGGCCGATAAAGACGATTACCAAGCAAAGCTTAGCTGTTTTAAAAAGCATCACCCAAGCATTCGTATTATTGAGTGCAGTGAAGATGATATGGCTGAACGTGAGGCATTTATGAGTGCTAGTTATTTTGATTTATTCTTAATGGCTAAAGGTACTAGCTGTGCCAGGTTAACCAACAGCGTTGATCTAGCTATTGGTGTGGTAATTGCCTTGCACGAAGAGTGATTTACTCAAATAGATTCTTATGTACAGCCTAGTGCCAGCATTAGGCTGTTTTTTTAAACAGGTTAGCTAATTATGAGCAGTAATATTACCGATCGCTATGTCTCTTTCTGCAACATCAATTGTGATGAAAATGCAGACCGCCTAATCAGTATGCTTAAACAACATCTAAGCGCAAAAAGGGGAGGCGATCTATGGCTGACTTACTTTCATGAAAAACGCGCAGAACAAGCAAAAATGCAGCGAGATAACCTTAATTTTATTGGTAATCAAACTAATCCTTTGTATGAGTACTTCGAAGTTTGTGAAGACATCCAGGCTTTAGAGTTACTTTATAAAATTGAACAAGAATGCTGTTAAGCTAAATCGCTGCAGTCTCACCTATTTAGCACAACAAAGCTCAGCCTTCTCTTTTTGATTCAAGATGTTAGCTTTATGGGCGCTAAGCAAGGCTATGGTTGTTGATGCAAGCATAGTAAGTACCATTGGCCACAGACTAGTGTGCGAAAGCATAGCAGCTACAGCGCTAATCGCTGCGCCAGCAAAGAACTGAATAGCGCCTAATACTGCCTGGGCGGTGCCGGCGCCTTTACCAAAGTGTTTCAAAAAACATACGTTAGCATTAGACATCGTGCCACCAGTTGCAGCCATGCAAATAATAAAACCACTTGCCGCAAACCAGAGGTTGTTGGGCGCGAACACGATAGAGGCAACCAACACTGTTGCTCCGACAAATTGCAAGGCCAAAAAGCTCACTAACATGTGTTCGGGCTCAGAGTTATTTAAACGATAAGAGTTATAACGGTTAACAATCACAACGCCCACCACGTTTGCAATAAACAACATTGAAAACAGCTGTTCTGAGATCCCAAACTTTACGATATAAGCAAACGGAGCATTTGTAATAAAGGTCATCAATACACCGTAGGCAAATGCTTGGGAAATCAAATATCCAAGAGCATGTTTGTGCTTCAATACATCAATAAAACTTACCTTATTGCTTGGGCCATGTTGTGTGTTGGCTTGTTTAGGCATAACAGCAATTGCCCATATGGCAACCACACAAGCAAATATCCCCGAACTAATAAATATCCAATGCCAATTAGAGACTTGCAGAATAAAAGTTCCAACAGACGGGGCGATAGATGGAGCAATCATCATGATTAGCATAACTAGCGAAAACAGTTTGGCAGCCTCTTTGCCCTCGGCATTGTCTCTAATTACTGCTGGTACTCCTACAACAGCAATACCACCGCCTATTGATTGCAATATTCGCCATAACCAAAACAAGGCTAAATTGTTTGCCAAGGCCAGAAATACACTGCACACAGCAAAGATAAGCAGACCGATCACCATTATTGGTTTGCGACCATATTTATCAGATAAAGGGCCGCCGATAAGTTGCCCTAAAGCCATTCCAAATACGTAAATGCTAACGGTTATCGCCACTAATGAGGTACTAACCCCAAAGTCTGTAGCAATAATCGGGATAGCTGGTAAATAACTATCGATGGCGTACGGCGTCATAGCAAACACTGATGCCAATAAAATAATGAGCTTCTTGGATATTCTCTGTTGCATAAGCTTACCTATTTATCTTTCTAGAAAGATATTATCTGGAGTTTATCTTTCTGGCAAGATATATTGAAGGCGTAGCTTACTAACCGAGAACCAATATTGAAGCATCAAGAAAGCATCACTAGCATTTTAAGCTCCACTCAAAAAAACTGGCCAGAAGCCTACAGCACTATCACTCCTGCGATACTACGAATGGTTCGTACCCAGCATGCGCTTAGCCAAGCAATGGAACAGCTGATAGGTCAACATCAGCTACAAGCTGCTGATTTTGGTATTTTA
The DNA here is from genome assembly GCF_019670125.1 of Agarivorans aestuarii. Taxonomy (NCBI): domain Bacteria; kingdom Pseudomonadati; phylum Pseudomonadota; class Gammaproteobacteria; order Alteromonadales; family Alteromonadaceae; genus Agarivorans; species Agarivorans aestuarii. Next base: position 2,396,884 of record NZ_AP023033.1, on the reverse strand, counting down.
GTCACTTTAAGGCGACACCCAGCACCTTACTGTTTAACACCTACCGAGTTATACAGTGCTATGTTGTTCAGTTCTGGCGGGCTTACTAAAGTATTGAATCGAGTTACCAAGGCAGGTTTGGTTGAAAGGGTGGATAATCCTGAAGACAAACGCAGTAAGCTGGTTAAGTTGAGCAACAAAGGTAAGCAGCTTATTGAGCAAGTAACACTTGAGCTACATGATCAAGAACAACAGTTTATGTCGGTATTAAGTAGCGATGAGCAAAAACAGCTAAACCATTTACTGGCAAAGCTTGCCGGTAGTTAGTTGAGCTAAATAGCTAAAGTAAGCACTTTAAGGGCTTAGTATTTGTTGTTAGTTGGCTAAGTACCAATGCAAACCCAAGTTGGCAACTTGGGCTTTCGCTTACCAGTACTTTTGTTTATTTAGTGCGGCAACACATTGGCTTGACCCTTTGATATTGGGGATTTCTTGATTGGACAGGCTTTGCGCTAACCACCCTTCTGGGTGGCTTAACTTACATGGTGCTTTGATTTGTTGCTCGGTAATTTGCTTAAAGCCAACTTTGCCATAAAAGTTTGGGTCGCCATAAGTGATTAACAAATCTACATCTAGCTTGCGTAATTGCTCCACACCGTAATTTATCAGCTTTTGGCCCACACCTTGGCCTTGCTGCTTGGTAGCTATAGCCACCGGAGACAATATAAACGCCACGTCGTTAGATGCGAGCAACATGCGGCTAAAAAAGATACAACCCGCCATTTCTTCGTTTGTGCTTGCTACAAAGCCAATTAAGTCTTGCTCTGGTGTAGTCTCTATCATTTCAGCGACTAAAGCTTTTATTAACTGGCCTTCTTCTGCGCCTTCAGAGTCAGCAAATACTTGTTCAAATAACTGGGTAACGGGGTTCGCTAAACTCACGTTAAAAAGCGATAGTTTCATCACCGGATCCTTTCTAAAGTTTGCAGCAGTTTATAACAAGTAAAATAGTAAAAATTTGCTCTAAACCAAATTAAGCCCCATTGGTTAAGTGGCGCTGTAGAGTGAGGTAGATCGAACATTAATTGAGAACTGTTAGTTGGTTAATTCTTAACGAGTTTTAACGCTATTCATGTGTAAACAAGCTAGTTATACTATTGTTAGTAAATACTGTTTTAATCCAATATTTAAAGGACTTAATGCATGTCAACAACCTGTCTTAATCAGGCTAACACTAGCAGCGAACAAGTTATTCGTCGTTTGTATCAAGTGACAAATGCACATAACCAAGGCTTCGAAGCACAAATCTTGGCACTGCTTCAAATGGGCTTAGAGCGTTTTAACTTAGATATCGCTATTTTGTCCAAGATTCAGGGAAACGACTATGTTGTCCAATATTGCGTCACTCCAGAGGCTGTTGAGCTCAAAGCTGGCGATCGTTTTACCTTGGATACCACATACTGTGGAATCACCTGTGAAGCCCAAGCACCGGTAGCTCTAGAATACATTGGTGAACATGATATGTACGCCAGGCATCCGGCTTACAAAGCATTTGGTTTAGAGTCTTACATTGGTATGCCTATTCGTTTAAATGGTGAACTCTACGGAACCCTAAATTTTTCTAGTCCTGCTCCTTATCCTCGTCACTTCCAAGAAATTGATATTGATGCGGTGCAATTAATGGCTTCATGGATAGAAGTAGAACTGATTCGCAGGCAACAAGAAGAGCAGCTAAACAAACTTAATCAAAAGCTAAAACGATTAGCGAACTACGACAGCTTAACCGAGATACCAAATCGCCGTGGGATGTACAAAAAGCTAAAGAAAAGTATGAACTTGTTAAGCCGAACTGGCGGCGAGGGCACCTTAGCAATTGTGGATATTGATCACTTCAAAAAACTCAATGATACCTTCGGTCATCAGCTTGGTGACAAAGCATTAGTCGAAACCGCGAAGCAAATTAGCAATTCCTTAAGAGACTATGACTTTGTTGCTCGTTTGGGTGGAGAAGAATTCCTAATTTGGTTGCCCAATAGCAATTTAAACGGTTGTGCAAAGGTATTTAGTCGGGTGATGAAGGCGATTGGCAGTATTAAGCTAACAGAAGATCCAATTACCGTATCTATTGGTGCTTATTATCTCGGCTTTAATGAAAGCAGTTTACCCAGTGATTTTGAAATGCTAGCGGACAAAATGATCGCGATTGCCGACCAAGCCCTCTATGAAGCAAAAGAAACTGGACGCAATAAAGTAGTAACGCGTAGTGGTTCTATTGAAGACTTTTCTGTTTAACAGATTTTTTGAGTACTACAAACTAGCTATTTGCCACTTCTTCTTACGATAGTCGCCCAATATTACGGGCGACTTACTCAGTTCGACAAAGTCGCACTATTTCCCACATATTGTTCTAGTCGTTATGGTTTGTAGCAATTACGACAAATAGTCTGCCGTTCAAAGCCCCTAATACCGCTATTCTCCTATGGAATACGCTTTGCAATACAACAATTAGTCATTGATCCAAATAGTTGTTGTGAGGTGTAAGCATGAAGCGAAGCGACATAGCCGAGTTATTAGATGAACCTGCTTGCGAGCATAACACTGGAGAAAAATCTGGCTGTGCTAGACCAGTACCTGGGGCAACCGCAGGCGGTTGTAGTTTTGATGGCGCGCAGATTACCTTGTTACCGATTGCCGATGTTGCCCATATTGTTCATGGGCCTATAGCTTGTGCGGGCAATAGCTGGAACAACAGAGGCACTCGCGCATCGGGCCGCAATTTATTTCGCTTGGGTTTTACTACCGACTTAAATGAGCAAGACGTGATTATGGGGCGGGCCGAGAAGCGTTTGTTACACGCGATAAAAACGGTCATAGAAAAACATTCCCCTCCAGCAGTTTTTGTATATGTCACTTGTGTACCCGCTCTTGAAGGAAACGATGTAGAGGCTATTTGTAAATTGGCTCAAAGCCGATGGAATATTCCAGTTATAGCGGTAGATGCAGCAGGCTTTTATGGCAGCAAAAACCTAGGTAACCGGATAGCTGGTGAAGTGATGGTTAAGCAGGTGGTGGGCACCATAGACCCGCCAGAGAAACCTTTTATGCGTCACGATCCGACAAGGCGGGTGAACGATATTGTGTTGATTGGTGAATACAATATTGCAGGTGAATTTTGGCACGTATCTCCTCTATTAGAACGTTTAGGTTATCGAGTATTAAGTTGCATGTCAGGGGATACTCGCTTTCACGAGATACAAACCATGCACCAGGCCGATGTTGCCATGGTGGTGTGTTCCAGAGCGCAAATTAATGTCGCGCGTATGTTGCAAGAACGCTGGAACATTCAGTGGTTTGAAGGCAGTTTTTATGGCATTGAGGATACCTCTGCTTCGTTGCGTAGTTTTGCCAAGTTGTTGGATGACCCTCAAGTGAGCCGAGAAACCGAAGTGCTTATTGCTCAGCAAGAAGCGTTGATCCGGCTGCAACTACAACCTTACATAGAACGTCTAAAAGGCAAAAAGGCTTTGCTGTATACCGGTGGTGTTAAGTCTTGGTCTATCGTTTCCGCTTTACAAGAGCTAGGTATTAGCGTTGTAGCTACCGGAACCAAGAAATCGACAGCAGAAGACAAAGCAAGAATTAAGCAAATCATGGGTGAAGATGCGCTGATGCTAGATGAAGGCGGCGCCCGAAATCTGCTCAATGTAGCTCAACAACATAACGCCGATTTAATGATTGCCGGCGGGCGTAACATGTATACCGCCTTAAAAGCGCGTCTGCCGTTTCTAGATATTAATCAAGAACGTGAACATGCCTACGCGGGTTATCAAGGCATGCTTACTTTTGCTAAAGAGCTTTGCCGTACCTTAGACAGTGCCATTTGGCCGTTAGTAACCAGTAACCCGCCGTGGACCAGCAGTGCGCCTGTAGGGGAGAAGTAACATGACAAATAAAGTATCAGTTAAACGCAGCGCATTGGTTGAGCAAGCTTTAAAAACCAGTGCCGCCACTGGCGCTACATTGGCATGTATGGGTTTAGATAATTCAATTCCTTTAATGCACGGTTCGCAGGGCTGCGGGGCGTTCGCAAAAGTGTATTTGATTCAACATTACCGAGAACCCATTCCGCTGCAAAACACTGCCATTGATCATATCGCAGCTGTTATGGGCGGTGACGACAACTTATCAAGTGCACTTAAATTACTGTGCGAAAAGCACCAAGCTGCACTTATCGTGGTGATGACAACAGGTTTAACCGAGATGCAGGGCTGCGATGTAACCAGGGTTGTGCGAGAGTTTAAAACGCAACATCCTCAGTTTTCGAACAAGCGGATTGTAAGCGTAAATACTCCAGATTTTACCGGGTCTATGCAAAGTGGGTTTGCCAGTACTATTGAAGCATGCATGCAGCAGTTATTAGTTGAAAAGCAACTAAGTGTGCCAAAACTCGATTCAACCATTCAGCAATTAAATGTTTTTGTGTCCTGTGCTTTAACCAGTGCCGATTTGGAGTTAATAGCCCGCTATTGTGAAGCCTTTGGCTTTAACCCGGTGTTAGTACCCAATCTTAGCGATTCTTTAGACGGGCACTTAGCTGATGATGACTTTTCGGTCACTTCCACAGGTGGTACTGGTTTAAGTCAGCTTGCGAGTTGTATTCACAGTAAAGCAAGTTTGGTGTTTGGTGAGTCGATGTTGCCAGCTGCAAGTGTGCTAGAAAAGCATTACCAAGTACCAACTTTATTCATGGGAACAGGAATGGGCATGCAGCAGACCGACCAATTGGTAATGAAACTTGCCGAGCTGTCTAACAAACCCGTTCCACAATGGATTACTCGGCAGCGTAAACGGCTGCAAGATGCCTTTCTTGATAGCCACTTTTTGTTAAGTGACGCTAAAGTGGCCATCGCACTTGAGCCAGACCTTGCTGCAGGTTATTGCGAGGTTTTTTCTGAGGTAGGAGCAAGTGTTGAGCGAGTGGTTACCACGCTTAATGTGACAAGTTTACCGCAGCTAAAAACGAACAGTGTAGTTGTCGGGGATTTGTCAGATTTGGAAACGTGCGTTGATGTATGTGAGCTGATTGTAGGTAATACTCACTGTGCCAACATGTGCGAACCGCATACGCCAGTGTTACGCGCGGGATTCCCTTGCCACGACCGGTTTGGTAATAGTGATATTTTGCAAGTGGGCTATGAAGGTGCCCGGCAACGCTTGTTTGCAATGGCTAATTTACTTAAAGCAAACCATCAAGATGAAGTACCAGCTCATAAAAGTAGCTATCGCTTTGAGCCATCTAGCTGCACTCAGCCAGCCTTGAGCAGCTAGGGGTTAACTATGAATGCGATGCAAAGACAGCTAAGAGTGATTGAAGATGGCCAGCAGCGTGAACATGTTTTTAAAGTAGCGTTTGCCAGCGAAAGTAAACATTGTGTCGATCAGCATTTTGGCAGTGCCCATACCTTTTTGGTGTATGGCTTTGGTGAACACCACATTCAACTGTTAGAGGCTCTACAGTTTGACCAAGCAAAACCAGGTCACGACAAAGGCCGTTTAAAACAACGAATTGATGCCTTAGCTGGCTGCGCTGCTGTTTTTAGCAATGCTTGTGGCCATAGCGCAAATGAGTTGCTTAAACAGCAAGGGATTTGCAGTTTAATGGTTGATAGCGACACCGAGCTAAGCGTGTTGTTAGGCGACATTCACTTGCAGTTTATACATCAACCCCTCCCTTGGATGTACTCCCAAAACCTCGACCCGCAGCAACAAGAGCAACGTCTCAACGAATTATTAGACGAGCCCTGGTAGGGCAAGATTAACTTTCAAAATAAGGAAAAAATAATGAGTGATAAAACATACATGGGCTTAACCCGCGATGGAACGCCCTGGGAGCCGCAATTTGTAACAGCGCTAGATCAAGATGCTTGTATAGGCTGTGGGCGTTGCTACAAAGTATGTCCTCGTGACGTATTTGATCTAGTTGAGCGTGAAATTGACGAAGACGATGAAGCGTTTGACGATTATGAAGACGACGTAGTAATGGTGATGGAATTAGCCAACGCTGGCGATTGTATCGGCTGCGCGGCTTGCTCTACCGTTTGCGCCAAAAATTGTCATACCCATACGCCTGCCAGTGCGTTGGTGTAAAGAGGTAGTATCTATGGCGCAGATTAGCATGCAGGTAATTAGTGTCGACAAAGGCAAGGTTGTGTTGCAAGGGCAGCGTGCCAGTGCTTGTACTTCGTGCGCCAGTAAGAGCAGTTGCTTAACCGTTAATCCAGAGTCACCAAACCTACTTAATGCAGAATTCTCTGCCACTCAAGGTTTAGAACTTGGTCAAAACATTACCCTTAATTGCCAAGATAGCTTTCTACTCAAAGCTATTTTGGCAGCCTTAATGCCTGCATTGTTTGGTTTAATAAGCTTTGCGCTGATCACTAATCAATTACTGTTTTTTCTTGAACCATCTTTACTTGATATTGCCTGTGCCGGTTTTGCTTGTTTGGGTTTTGTATTGGGTTTACTGGTAAGTCGACGCTTATCGCGTGGTTTAGCCTCTGAGCTACGCAACAAACTATCGCTTAAACCCACAGCGTAATACTGCCAGGCCGTTTATTGTTTGCGCATGCTTGTCGCTACTTGGTCTTTGCTGTTAATCAGCAACTAAGCGAAATTATCTTTTAGATAATTACTAGGGTCTGTTGATCTTTGCTGATGGTTTTTGCAGCAATTTATTAGCAATTTAGGCAAGGCAGTGAGTGTGCAGTTAAGTGGGCTTAATAATAACTCGCTAACGCTGAATAAATGGCTAAGAAATGCTGCCCGAAGGGTTCGTATAAGCGAACTTTACTCTTTGTTAAGCACTTCTTGCTTAGCCCACTAGGCTTCTAAGTGCTCGCCGCGATTAAAGCCCGCTTATCTCGAACAAAATTTCAACACCAAAGATCAACAGACCCTAATATAATACTTAAAAACTTCCTCTTTATTCACGCTAAATTAGGTCTAAATATTTTTGAAAATGTTTACTTAAATGATCTACTCCTCACTTTTAAAATGGCTTTATTAAGTACTATTTATGGCTTAGTAATTATTGTGATTTTGTAATTTAATTGATTGTTTTTATTGGCTAATTTTTTATTTCTATTTGTTTTGTTTCTAGGCTACTGTTCGGTTTTTGAACTAAATGTGATTGGCCAAAACATAATGGAATATATGATGATTCGTAAAAATAATCTTTCGCTAGGCATTGCCTTGGCGTTTGCTTTTTCGGCGAGCAATGCTGTGCATGCCGTTACAGTAAGTAATGCAGATTTTCGTAATGTTGAGATTCGACATAGCGGAATGTGTATTGATTTGACCGGGGGAAACACTGCTAATTTTTCTGGTTTTAGCCAATGGACTTGCGGAGAAAACAACAGAAACCAACGGCTTGAGTTTGTTGAGCGCGGCGAGGGTTTTTACAGTATTAAAACCAAAACAAGCCAAAAGTGTTTAGAGGTTGCGAATAGTGACTCTGCAAACGGCGCGCGTATTCAGCAACTTACTTGTGCAGATGCTAGTGTTAATCAGCAATGGTCACTGCAAGATATGAATAATGGTTGGTTTAAACTTAAAAACCGTGCCACCGAAAAATGCCTCGACGTAGAGGGTGCATATACCGATAAAGGCTCAGAGTTCCACCAATGGACCTGCTTAGCCGACCATCCTAACCAAGAGTTTCGTTTTATCTATGACGAAAATGTTGCTAGCGATCCTAGTGGCACCATTACGGTTCAAGCCGCCGACTTTGTAAGTCAAGGTGGCAGTTTTGATGATAATCAGCAAAGCCCAGTAAGCATCTACAGCGTAGCGGGGCAGTCGGCGATTAATTATATTAATAGCGGCGACTTTGTAGACTACAACGTAGATATTGACCGTGCAGGAAAGTACCTGGTTACTTTTAATGTGGGAACAGCGATTACGTCAAACGTACAGATTGAGCTTTTAGTATTAGAAAATGGCAGCTGGGTGTCTTATGCTCAAGCGTCGGTACCCGCTTATGGCTGGGACAATTTTACTGAACTTAGCCCAGCTAACGAAGTGTCTTTAGCGGCCGGCACGCAAAAGTTACGTATTCACGCGCTGGGTAGCAATGACTGGCAGTGGAACTTAGCGTCGTTTAAATTGGAATGGCAAGGCGAGCCTACAGACCCGGTTGATCCACCTTTGCTAGATAGCGATGGTGATGGGGTACTCGACGTAAATGATTTATGCCCTAACACTCCAGCCAACCAGCCTGTAAATCAAGATGGCTGTGCGCAATCGCAACTTGATGATGACAATGACGGTGTCAGCAATGATGTTGATCAATGCCCTAACACACCTCCTGGCGTTACCGTTGATAACACCGGATGCGAGCCAAACTCTCCAGGAGTAATAGATGTAAATACCGCTGATGCTAACTTGCCAAGCTTTGTATCGTTTAACAATACAACGCCCTTAGGCAAGCGTTGGGAAAAAGTAGAAAGTTTGTCTGATGAGTTTGAGTTTTGGAATGGCGCCAAATGGATAAAAACCAATTGGAACTATGGTAATACCCCGGTAAACATGTTGAACAAAAACTCGGGTGTGTCGGATGGTAATCTTTGGATACAAGCAACCTTAAATGCTGATAGCCCTAATCAGTGGTTCGAAACTTCTCGTGTACGTTCAGTTGCCAAAATTAAGTTTCCTATGTACACAGAGAGCCGCATTAAGGTGGCCAATATCTCTGCCTACAGTACTTTTTGGTTAAACAATGGCGATATAAATAATCGAGACGAAATCGATATTATTGAAATTAACCCGGTTCCTACCTGTAATTGTCAGCCAGATTTCCCGTGGAAGATGAACTCTCAGTACTTTATTGCAAAGAATGGTTCAACCGAAAGAAATCATGGCAACTCGGACAACCGTACCGATTTGTCAGATGAAAACACCTTGCAAGGTGTGTTGTGGACAGATGATTACCATGTATTTGGTGCATGGTGGAAAGATGAACACACTGTACAGTTTTATCTAAACGGTGAACCGGTTAATAAAGTCACTACACAACAGCCGTTTACACTAGAGCAGTTTGTTATTTGGGACTTATGGAGCCAAGACTCAAGTTGGGTAGGTGGTTTGCCGCAAAAAACAGACTTGCTTAACGATAACAACAATACCATGAAGGTTGATTGGATCCGCACTTGGAAGCTCGTTGACGAATAAACTATAGGTGTAATTATTACGCGTTAATAAAAAGAGCTTATCGGCAACGGTAAGCTCTTTTTTTAGAATTAAGTTTTAGCAGATCTAATGGTAGTGACTTTACTACTTAAAGCTTGTTGTGCGACTAACGAACAACAGTTTTTGATTATTTCATCTAGCAGTTTACGGATAGTTCCAAGCTGTTCCGCGCACTAATAATGATTCTTTTCGGGTATTAAATAGCGGGCCATTTGTTGTCACTTAACGTAACGACAGTATTATACTAAATATTGAACTTTAGATAGCAAGGCCACTAGTAGTAATCATGCTCAAATAGTTACCTGAATGTTAAACGAAGAATGGATGAAATGAGTAGTAACGAAAATAAAAACATCCCCTTGGTTCGGCGTGAAAATGTTGAGTTTTTTGCATCAATGCTCAAAGAGATTGACCATAAAAGCTACGACTTGTTACGAGCTGCATTGATACCCAATGATATTTATAACAACGCTGATTATGAGTACCTGCCAGAAACTTGTTTAAAAAACGTGTTAGACATATTGGCACAATCTTTAGCTAATGATCGCTTAGGGTGGTTATTTCTTCGCTCTTGCAAAGAAACCTTTGTTCCCCGAATGCTGGCAAATATTTCTCAAATTGGCACAGTTAAAGATGCGCTAGAGCGGTTTTGTGAAGCTCTAAAACACCAATCTACCGATACAAACCTTTATCTTGAAGAATCGGGTAACACTCGGTGGTTAGTACGCGAAAAAAAAGGCGTTAATGAAAGCTGGTTTAAATACGCAGAGATGTTTTCAGTTATTTGTATGGCGGAATTGATAAGAGCCCTAAGCAACGACCAGTGGCGCCCAATGAAAATAGGTATTCAAAGTAACTGTCTTGATGACTTTGCCAAACTACCGTCACTCGAACATGCGCAATTTTTCTTAGGTAGACCAGTAACGGCGTTAGAAATACCAGAACAGCAGCTTTTTTCGCCAGCGGTATTCAACACTCACTTTCTAAGTAATACAACTAATACAATTACTAATGCTACGGACGTGCTAAGTTTTAGAGAGCAATTCCCCCTTGCTGTTAAACCTTATTTATCGATGGGTAAATTGCCAATTAAGCTAGCAGCCGACATTTTGCGTCTAAATGTAAGGACTTTGCAACGAAGGCTTAAAGCAGAGAACATAGTGTATAAACAATTTATCGAAGCGCTCGTTTTTGAACAGGTGGAAATACACCTGCAACATAACAAAGAATCTATTACCCAATTGGCAAACCGTTTTGGGTATTCAGACACTGCTCATTTCTCACGCTCATTCAAGCGAATTTACAAATAATCTCCGTCTAGTTATCGCAAGCAATTCAAAAATACTTAGTTCAGGCGTATTGCTAACACTGTCATCAAATGGCTATTGAGTAAGCACTTGTATCTGCTAATCTATTTACTGAAATGAAACGTATTAACAACCATATGCTTACATTTCCTTTAAGGCAGAATGGTAACTGGGCTGATGTGGCAAACAAGAAGCTGAGTTCACAAGGCGTGTGGGAAGTTTATTCGGGGCATGTTTGAAAGAGCACTGTTACAAGCTTTAGTTAGCTCAATTCAACAATGTAATCACTGATTACGTTTCAACTAGCGAAAGGATTCGGTTGAATGAAAATATGGTTTAAATTTAAGCAACTATCTGCTGTGTGTACCGTGTTTTTATGTGGCGGTATGCCAGGAGCAGCAACGGCCACAAATTTTGAAAGCCCAGATTCTGTAGAAAACACCATTGCTCAACAAAGAACGCAGCAATTAGATTGGCGAGAAAAACTTGCTAAAGATGGATTCACCTTCGGTGCTGACTACTTTGCTCTAGGTTTGGCCTCTGCTGATGGTGCTAACAGAAATTCGGTAAACGCCGCTTCTGGTGTTGCTAGGCTATACGGGGCATGGAACTTGATTAATCAAGGTGCTAGTAATAGCGGTAGCCTAGTGTGGAAAATAGAACATCGTCACGCTTATGGTGACAGCACGCCCAAAAACTTCGCTTTTATTGACAACTTCTCTGGTAAAGACGGCCTTGGTTACGCTGGTCTAATCGCCCCCGCATTTAGCGACCAAGGCTTTAGAGTGACCGATTTAAACTGGAAGCAAAAGATAAATGGGGGTAAAGGGACCGTTATAATTGGCTGGCAAGATGTCACTAATTATGTCGACGTTTATGCCCTAGCTAGTCCGTGGTCAGGATTTACCAACTTAGCATTTTCTACAGGCTCAGGAGTGATGGGCTTACCCGACGACGGCATTTTAGCTTTATCTGTTGGGCATATGATAGGTAACAACTTCTACGCTATTGCCGGCCTTGCAGATGCAAACGGCAAATCTGACGACATACTTGATGGCTTTAACAGTGCATTTGGCAGTGATGCCGCTTATTTCTCAACCCTAGAACTCGGTTGGACGGCTTCACAGGAGCAAATCTACACTGACAATATCCATTTTACCTTATGGAATTTTGGTGAAGGTACTCGGCACAATTTAAATTATCCGGCACCTGGTTATACCGATGGTGGCAAAGGAATTAACTTTTCTTGGAGCCAGTTCTTGACTTCACAACTGATGCCATTTGTTCGAGGAGGAGTTTCTGAAGGGCAAGTAGCCCTCTACGACAAATCACTAAGTGTTGGCTTTGGCTATTTTGGTCTTGGTGCGGAAAAGAATAACTTAGGCTTTGCGGTTAACTGGTCAGAGATAAATGAAGAAATTTTGCGGCCTATAGCGAATTCTGATGAGCAGTGGACAGCGGAGCTATACTACAACATGCAATTTGGTGACTACTTGCAAGTCACTCCAGATATCCAATACATCAAAGATCCAGCATTTTCGAATCAAAGCTCTGCTTTGGTTTTTGGCATTCGAGCTAGGGTATTTATTTAGCTAAGTGGGATTAACAGGAACACGGAGACTTCGCTTAAATATGAGCGACACAGTTATAAGGACATAGACATGAAGAAGACCATTATTGCATCATCATTTGCGATGATAACCTGTTTTGCTATTGCAGCAGAAGACGCTCAACTTCCACAAACTTTGTTTGAAAATGTCGATATTTTTAACGGCACTGAAAACAAGTTATACGAAGATCATTTTGTGTTAGTGGAGGGCAACAAAATTAAGTCTATCTCTGCCAAAGCTATTACTGTGCGAGAAGATGCTGTGGTTATTGATGGGACAGGTAAAACTCTAACCCCTGGTTTTATCGAAAATCATGCCCACCTTATGTTGATGGGACCTAGTTTACCTGCGATGGAGTCTAATACCACTTGGGAAGACTTTGCTATTCATGGTACTCGTATGGCCGAAATGTACTTAATGCAAGGATTTACAACAGTCCGTGACGCTGGTGGTGCTAACGGTGGTTTAAGAAGGGCCATCGATGCGGGCGATATTGTAGGTCCTCGCTATTATCCATCTGGTGCATTCCTAAGTACTCGTGGTGGTCATGCCGATTTTGCCAACTACACTGCACCGGTTGGAGAGCAAACAAATTTTGGTCGTTTAAATATGGCACAAGAAGTAGATAGTGTTGCAGAGGTGAAAAAGTATGCTCGCAATAACTTTCGAATGGGAGCCACTCAGCTGAAATACATGCAATCAGGTGGTGTGGTTTCAGCCTTTGATCCATGGCAACTACTTGCAGGTTCCCCAGAAGAAGTAGGCGCAGCCGTTGAGGTTGCTAATACCTACGGCAGTTATGTTATGGCGCACTCATACCGTAAAGAGGCCATAATCGGCGCGCTAAATGCTGGGGTTAAGTCGATTGAACATGGCTTTATGTTTGATTGCGAAATTTCAGAGCTAATGGAAGAAAAGGGTGCGTATATCACTACCAATCTTACTGCCTTCGATCCGAATCTTTTAGAGATCCCTGCAATTAAAAATGTACCTTCTAGCTTAGCTAAAGCTAAATCAGCTTCTGCAGCATTTAAAGATTACATTCCTAATATGAAAGAATGTCCAGCTCCTCGCGGCTTCCAAACCGACTGTGTTGGCTCGGTTGATGCCTGTAATATTCAAATTGCTTATGAAAAGAAACTCAACAATGACTTCTTTGGACCTTTTGAATCACTAAAAACCTTAACTTCAGTGGGTGGTGAAATTGCGAAACTAACTGGTGATTTCATGAACCCTTATCCAGATGCGAAACTTGGAGTAATTGAGAAAGGGGCCTATGCTGATATCCTTTTGCTTGATGGTAATCCTCTTGAAGACTTTTCAGTTGTAGGTACCGGTGACCAGTGGTTTGGCGCTGAAAAGCGTCCCGATTCACCGAAGTCAATTCAACTTATCATGAAAGATGGCGTTATCTATAAAAACAGCCTTTAGAAAAGCTCCATGATTCATCGGCTTTATCAGCCGATGAATCTTTCTATCGATTAGATCCTCTAAAAAATATGTGAAACTAAGCTATGAAAAGATTGATTGCCGCTGTTTTATTCCTTGTTTCGTTTTCTAGTCTGTCTGGCGAACTAATACTATTGGGTTGGAAAGACTTAAAGCCGGAACCAGTACCAAATCAATTTGTTTTGCCAGAACTCAGTTATCAACAAAGACAGTTGTTACAGGAAGTATTTACTCTTAATCAGTATGATGACGCTGAATCAGCGGCAAAACTTACAGTGCTTAAAAATGACTTGAAGGCTGATGGCTTAGACGCTGATGAACTACTCATGCTTCGAGAAAAATACATCGAAGTCCAAAGGCTTGCTTCTGAAACAATAATTTCTGATTTTGATGGAGAAAAAGTCCGCATTCCGGGGTTTTTGGTACCCATAGAATTTTCTGCTCCGTTAGTTGCGACTGATTTTTTGTTAGTTCCTTATGCTGGAGCTTGTATTCATATGCCGCCACCTCCAGCCAACCAAATTGTTTTAGTTTCTTATCCTGCAGGGTACAAAGTAGAAACGGTGCAATATCCGGTTTGGGTTGAAGGTGTTATTTCATCAAAGCTAACAACTGACAATGTTTATCTGGTGGACGGTGAAACGGATGTCACCATGGGGTATTCAATGAACGCCTCCTCAGTAGTTAATTATCATTAACTACTGAAACCACTATTTTGTGGAGCTAACTAAGGACAAAGACACTCTTACCGACATTTATTTGCTACCTTTCAGATCGATTTATAAGGTACCTAACGAATACTAGCTACCTACCAACAAACGACAAAGCTCTGTAGTGAAGCTCACAATACCTCACTAAATGTGATTTAACTCACACTGTGCACTTTGTTGAATCACATTAAAATTCATATATTACAAACATTTACGTTCTTTCCAACCTAGGTACCACATTTGCAATAGTCTACTCAGGTGATAACTCCTTGTTGATGAGTTTACTGCCAATGAGCAAGAAACGCTGTGTTCTAGGTTCCCAATGGCTTATCAACACTCAGTTTTAGGCAGCATGTGTCTTTAGCAAGGAGTTATCGCCACTACCAATTAATAAAACATTGTGGGGTAGCGTATGTGGAATTATTCAGAAAAAGTTAAACAGCATTTCTTCACACCTAAAAATGCTAAAGCTGTCGACCATGCAAACGCTATTGGCGATGTGGGTTCAATCTCCTGCGGTGACGCTTTACGTTTAAGCCTTAAAGTTAATCCTGATAGTGACGTGATAGAAGATGCCGGTTTTCAAACCTTTGGTTGTGGTAGCGCTATTGCTTCTTCATCAGCATTAACTGAAATGATCATTGGCCGAACCATCGATCAAGCAATGAGCATTTCTAATCAAGATATTGCCGACTTCTTAGACGGCTTACCGCCAGAAAAGATGCATTGTTCGGTAATGGGAATGGAAGCATTGCATGCGGCTGTGGCGCAATACCGCGGTGAAGAAGTCGCCGAAGAGCATGAAGAAGGCGAGTTAATTTGTAAGTGCTTTGCTATCGACGATGCCTTGATCAAGCGTGTAGTTGCGCAAAACAAGCTAGAAACCTTGGAAGATGTTATTAACTACACCAAGGCTGGCGGTGCTTGTGCTGCTTGTCACGAGAAAATTGAGTGGGTACTTGAAGAGTGCTTAGGCGCTCCTTTAGCTGAGCCAGAACCAGTTAAAGCCAATCCAGCAGGTGCTACTAGCATTGTGGCGCGCATTCGAATTATTGAACAAACCTTAGAGCAGGTTAGGCCTCAACTACAAGCCGATGGCGGAGATATTCAGCTATCAGATGTAGATGATGACATGGTGTTTGTATCACTCACTGGTGCTTGTTCTGGCTGTGGTTTATCAGCGGGTACGCTGGCAATGATCGAGCAAAAGATCAGCCAAGCCCTTGGCGAAACCATTACTGTTTATCCCGTTGGCGCAGCTAGTTTAGCGTAAGGAGCTTTAGCATGAGTACTTTAACCACCTTAACCAACCAAACTGAGTTAGCTTATTTAGATAACAACGCCACCACCCAAGTGGACCAAGCAGTGTTGCAAGAGATGTTGCCTTTTCTTAGTGAGTTTTATGGTAACCCTTCGTCAATTCACCGTTTTGGTAGTCAAGTTGGCCAAGCCATCGAGAAAGCCAGAGAACAGGTGCAAAAACTAATTGGTGCGAGCCATGCCAGTGAAGTCATCTTCACTTCTTGCGCAACCGAAGCCAGTGCTACGGCTATCCTTTCTGCTGTAGAAGCTTTCCCTAGTCGCAAAGATATTGTTACCTCGGTAATTGAGCATCCTGCCACCTTACAACTTTGCCAAATGTTAGAGCGCAAAGGCTACACCATTCATTGGATAGGCGTAGACCAACGTGGCCGTTTGGATATGGAAGCTTACAAGGCAGCACTAAGCGATAATGTCGCTATTGCCAGCTTTATGTGGGCCAACAATGAAACCGGAAGCCTATTTCCTATCCGAGGAATGGCGGAGTTAGCTAAGCAACACGGTATTGTATTTCATACTGATGCGGTGCAAGTTGCGGGTAAGTTGCCGATTCAGGTTGCAGACAGTGGCATAGATTTATTGTCTATTTCTGGTCACAAGTTTCATGCACCTAAGGGCATTGGTGCTTTGTATTTACGCCGTGGCGCCAAGTTTAGACCGCTATTGCGTGGTGGCCACCAAGAACGAGGGCGTCGAGCGGGCACTGAGAATAGCAGCGGAATTGTAGGTTTAGGTAAAGCTGCCGAACTAGCAATGCAATCGATAGAGCAAGACTCTGCGCGCATAAAGCTGATGCGTGATCGCCTAGAAATGGGCTTGTTAGCGCGAGTTCCTAATTGCTTTGTTACTGGCGACCCAAAACATCGCGTACCCAATACCAGCAATATTGCTTTTGAATTTGTCGAGGGCGAGTCGATATTGTTGATGTTAGATCAACACGGTATTGCCGCATCCTCTGGTTCGGCGTGTACTTCAGGTTCGTTAGAGCCATCTCACGTAATGCGGGCAATGGAAATTCCTTATACCGCAGCGCATGGCGCGATTCGCTTCTCTCTTTCTCGCTTTACTACCGAGGCCATGGTTGACCAAGTGCTTGCAGTACTGCCCGGGATTGTTGAAAAGCTTCGCATGTTATCGCCGTATTGGGATGTGACTACCAATCAGCCAGCGAGCGAAAGCTTTAGTCCGGTTTATGCCTAGGTGTTAACACAGAAGGACTCATTATGTTGATCATTAATGACACTACCTTACGTGATGGCGAGCAAACCGCTGGGGTGGCTTTTAATGGCGAAGAGAAACTCGCCATTGCCACCAGTTTGGAGCAAGCAGGGATAACTGAGCTTGAAGTTGGCGTGCCAGCAATGGGCCACTCCGAACGGGAAGTGATTAAAGCGATATGCGATGAACTAACGTTTGCCAAAACCATGGGCTGGACCCGTTTACACCAGCATGATATCTCGCTGGCAAATGGCCTAGGTTTAGATTTGATCGACATATCTATTCCAGCGTCTAAACAGCAACGCGAATCTAAGCTACAACTTTCTACTGCTCAGCTTTTTGTCCAATTGGAGCGGGGCATTAAACAGGCTTTAGCGCTTGGCCTGCAAGTTTGTGTTGGCATGGAAGACGCGTCACGCGCCAGTTTAGATGAGCTATATCTTATTGCCGAGAAAGCCCAAGGTTTTGGTGCACAGCGCTTACGTTTTGCCGACACTCTGGGTTTGTTAGACCCTTTTGCTACAGAAGTATTTATTAGTAGCCTTAAGCAGCGTAGCGACCTACAAATTGAAATGCATGCGCATAACGATTTAGGTATGGCAACGGCTAATACCTTAGCTGCTGTTAAAGCCGGCGCCGATTCGGTGAATACCACGGTAATTGGTTTAGGAGAAAGGGCCGGTAATGCCGCTTTAGAAGAGGTGCTTATGGCGCTAAATGTTACCCAACTAGCCGGTAATAGGGCGATACCTGCTGTAGATCTAAAATCGTTAAACCCTATTTGTGAGTTAGTTGCCAAGGCTTCAGGCCGTAAGCTTGGGCTTAGTAAGAGCATAGTGGGCAAACAGGTATTTACTCATGAGTCTGGCATCCATGTAGATGGCTTGCTAAAAGATCCCAATAACTACCAAGCTTTTGCGCCTGAGATTATCGGCCGTAAACACAGCGTTGTATTAGGTAAACACTCTGGTGTGGCTGCCATTAAATCGGTTTATCAAGATTTAGGCATTGCCCTCAATTTTGCTCAATGTCAGGCATTACGTTCGGTTTTAAGCGCATGGGCAGAAGTTAACAAACGTAGCCCTAATGCCAAAGAGCTATTGAGCTTTTATCGGCAGAGTATTAATCAGCACTTAGATGCAGTGTGCATTTAGCTAAGGAAAAATATATGCAAGCGAATCCATTAGCTAACCAGACCGAAGAAGATCTAGATATTAGTGAGCTTGCCAGCGCCGAAGATTTTCTTAATCACTTTGGCGTTAACTACCAAGCTAGTTTGGTTCGAGTTAAGCGAGTGTTGTTTATGCGCCTGCTTAACCAAGTATTAGTAAAGCAAGGTTCAAACAGTTTTAGTGACTATCAAGCAGCGGTTGGCAAAGCATATTGTCTTTTAGAAAAAGGCGTTGTGTTGGCACACCAAGTGCCTAACTGTGATGCTTGCGAAGGCTGTGAATAAAGAGGTATAGCAGATGAATTCAGCAAAATTTGGTTACGGATGTAAAGTTCGAGTGGTTGAAAACATTCGAAACGACGGCAGCTTTCCTGGCTGTAAAAAAGGCGCTTTATTAGTGCGACGCGGTGCTACCGGCTATGTGCGTCAATCGGGATACTACCTGCAAGATCAGATTGTTTATCAAGTGCAGTTTATTAATCGAGGCTTAACCATTGGCTGCAAAGAGCATGAGTTGATTGACGCCGAGCTAGTTTGGCAACCTAATCAGTTTGAATATGGCGACAAAGCCGAGTTAACCCTTAGTTTGTCTCAGGAAGGGGAAGTGGTAGCCCAAAAGGGCACGGTGGTAGATGTATTAGCAGTGCGCCGCAAAGCTAAAACCAGCCCTTGTTATCGTATTCAATACGGCGAGTTAGATGTAGAAGTTCCAGAGCGCGCACTTACAGCTTTGCAAGAAGAGGAAGCCGCGTATGTTAGATAGCAGTCAAGCCTATATCACCATGAAAACCAGTATTGCTTTATTTGATCTTAATACTGATCAACTAAGTGAGAATCAGCATGTTGAGTTGCAGCGAGTGGTGAGTAAAACCATTCGCATCCAGCAAAAGGTGCTAGCGGCAAAAGAGGCTGAAAAGGTTCATGTTGATGAGCCGCAATTGGATAAAGCTCTGGCACTGATTAAACAAAATTTTGAATCTAACGCAGCCTATGATCAAGCCTTGTTAGCCAACCAACTTTCTGAGTATGGTTTGCGCGAAGCATTGCGAAACGAGCTAAGCAGTGAAGCGGTGCTTGCCTATGTAAGCAAAGATATTCCCGAGGTTACAGAGCAGCAGGCCTTAGCCTTTTATCAGCGCTATCCAGAGAAGTTTTTACAAGTAGAGCGCCGCGCTGCTCATCATATTCTACTTACCATTAATGAGCAGTTTAAAGAGAATACCCCGCAGCAAGCTAAGGCTCGAATTAAAGCGCTGGCCAATAAGGTAAACAGTAGCAATTTTGAAAAACTGGCCGAACGACATTCAGAGTGCCCAACAGCTGTGAATGGTGGCTATTTAGGCCTTGTGGCTAAGCAACAACTGTTACCCGAACTAGATGAGGTGTTGTTTAACATGCCAAGCGAGAGCTTTAGTCAACCAATCTACACTGGCATGGGCTACCACTTACTATGGTGTAAACAGCATTACCCAGAGCATCGGGTGAGTTTTGATGATGCAAAAGCCAAAATTAAGCAATCCCTTTATGAACATGCGCAAAAGCAGCAGCAGAGAGTTTGGTTAAGCCGTGCTTGTAAAGGTGAAAATTTAAATTAATCCTGTGTAGACAAGATGCTCACGTAGTTATTAATCAAAATAATATTAAAATTTAGGCATTTGGTCAGCAATAGTTAATCATGCTAATTGTGCAGTCGCGTAATTGGCTATTGTGTTGTTTAACTTGGTCTACTCGTTAAGAGGTAGTATAAGTCTCCCGTTTACGCATTCTTTGTCTACTTGTTGGTCACCTAATGCTTACATAATTCACTAAAACTGAAATCTAAACTTAACTCAAATGTAACAATTGCCATTTAGCTTAATCCGCACAACAAAAGAGAGTACTCAACTAGGATATAAGAAAATGAGCAAGGAAATATTTAACCCAACTCGCTTCAATAAAAGTAACAACCCTACCTTTGATGAAGTATTAGATGTTCGCATGTCTCGTCGTAAAATTCTTAAAGGTGGACTTGGCCTAAGCGCTATGGCTACCTTTGGCGCTTTTGGTTTAGCTGGTTGTAATTCTTCTAACTCTGCTACTGGCGGTGGTGCTGCCGCTCCAAGTGCTAGCTTAAACTTCAACTCTATTGCTGGTTCTAAAATTGACGCAGTAAGTGTTCCTGAAGGTTACACCGCTCAAGTACTTGCGCCATGGGGCCAGCCAATCAATGCTATGGCAGAAGCCTGGAAAGATGACGGCACTAACGACGCAGTTGATCAAAACAACTCTATGGGAATGCATCACGATGGCTTACATTTCTTCCCATTAAATGACGCTGGTACCGATGGCTTACTAGCGGTAAACCATGAGTACATCGACCAAAATGCTTTGCATCAAAATGGCAGCGACAGAGATGACGCGGGTATTCGCAGCAGCGTTGACCAAGTACGTAAAGAAATTGCCGCTCACGGTGTAAGTGTTATTCGTATTCAGTTGCAGGAAGACGGTCAGTGGGTGATGGTAGAAAGTGATCCATTAAACCGCCGTTACACTGGTGCAACGGTTATGGATATTTCAGGCCCATTAGCCAACTCAAGCTTGTTAGTTACACCGTTCTCGCCAGATGGCAGCCAAGCACGCGGTACTTTAAACAACTGTGGTAATGGTTACACGCCTTGGGGCACTTACTTAACTTGTGAAGAAAATTGGCCTGGTTACTTCATCAACTTAGGTACCACCACTGCAGAGCAAGACCGAATTGGTTTAGATACCTCTGGCACAGCGCGTTATGGCTGGGAAACCCTAGCCGGTCACGCCGATGAGCGTGTCGACGAGTTCTCTCGTTTTAACGTAACTCCAAGTGGTGCAAGCGCCATGGACGACTACCGTAACGAAGCTAACGGCCACGGTTATATTGTAGAAATTAACCCTTACACAGCTAATTCGCGCGCAGTTAAACGTACCGCTTTAGGTCGATTCCGCCACGAAGGTTGTACCTTTGGTACCCTTGAAGTTGGCAAGCCGATTGTGTTTTATTCTGGTCACGATTCGCGTTTTGAATACATGTACAAATTTGTGTCTACCGCAGTTTGGGATGCAGCAGACGCAGAAGCTAGCGACCGTTTAGCCATGGGCGATAAGTACATGGACGAAGGCACCTTATATGTGGCTAAATTTGATGCCGACGGTGTTGGCCATTGGTTGCCGTTAACCTTAGATGGCGCTACCACAGATGGCGGCACGCTGGGTGATCACTTTGATTCTCTAGCGGCGATTATTTTAAACACTGCTGGTGCAGCAGACTTGGTTGGTGCAACTCAAATGGACCGCCCAGAGTGGTGTGCGGTAGACCCAATTACTGGTTCTGTTTACTTAACTCTAACTAATAATACGCGCCGTGATGAAACCACTGGTACTAACCCAGCTAACCCACGCCTAAACAACAAGTTTGGTCATGTTATCCGTTGGGACGAAGGCGAAGCTGCTACCGACTTTACTTGGGACCTCTTTGTATTTGGCTCTCCAGCCGACGGCGACGAAGCCACAAACTTATCTGGCCTAAGCGAGTTTAACCAGTTTGCTAGCCCAGATGGTTTAGCCTTTGATAATCGCGGTATTTTGTGGATTCAAACCGATAACGGCGCTGATGAAGTAACCAGCTACACTAACGATCAAATGCTAGCGGTTGTACCTTCAGCGATTAAAGACGCAGACGGTAATGCAGACACCATTAACAGCGAGAACCAAGGCGAATTACGTCGTTTCTTTGTTGGCCCTAATGGCTGTGAAGTTACCGGTTTTACCATTAGCCCAGATTACACCACCATGTTTGTGTCTATCCAGCATCCTGGTAACTGGCCTTACAGCAACAATGCAGCAGAAGAAACGCCAGTAGGCATGGATCTTCGTCCTCGCGCATCGGTTGTGGCTATTCGTAAAGCCGACGGTGGCGAGCTAGGTGTGTAATTAACTCTAGAAACATATAACAGGTCCAGATGGGCCTGTTTTAGTTAACAGTTTAAGGAAGAAGAAATGGCTGGAATTAGTGTGTGGCAACTGGCAATTATTGCTGTAATCGTTGCCTTGTTGTTTGGAACCAAACGCTTAAGAGGTTTGGGTGGGGATTTAGGCTCTACCATTAAAGGTTTTAAACAAGCGATGAGCGAAGATAATACTCAACAAAATGTGAGTAACCCAATAAGCGCAGAGCAGGGCGACAACAACAAGCAACTTGGTAGCTAAACATGTTTGATGTTGGCTCCTTAGAGATTTTGCTTATTACTGTTTTGGGCCTCGTTATATTGGGCCCTCAACGCCTACCTAATGCCTTGCGCACTGGATTTGCATGGTACAACAAAGCTAAAACCTCCATGGCTGAGGTATCCACCAAAATTGAGAAAGAGCTTGAGTTAGGCGAGGTAAAAGACACGCTTAACCAACAAGTTAAAGTACCTACCAAAATATCCTCTGCGCCTTTGGTCAACAAAGACACAAGCAAGTAAGTCCAGCTAAGCTTTTACTATATCCCACTAAGGCATTAAGCTAAGGCGCTGCCGTTTTCATCAAAGCAAAGCGGATTTAAATTTTTCGCCAATAACTGCTGTTAAGGATACCGAGTGGAAACTGAGGTTTTGTCTAGCTTAGCCATACATCTTACTATTATCTTGTGTGCTGTTGCCTTAGTCGTGTGGGGCAAGGTATTAAGAGATCGCAAAAGTTCTGCGGGTAATTCAGCATCTAGTAACGACACGTCTACTGGCACTACACTTATTGTGTGTGGTGGTTTGTTGGCAATAACGCAAGTCGCTAAACTAATTGAGCTGTTTGCCTAAACGCGCAGTAAGAACATGCCAAAAACCAAGACTTTTCGATAATTTAGGAGCGCCCATGGCCATTACCGGAGAATGCTTTTGTGGTGCAATTAAATACCAAATAGAGGGCGAGTTACACGATGCTCGCTCCTGCCATTGTTCCCGATGCCGCAAAGCTTTTAGTGCCCAAGCCTCTGCTTATGCCTTAGTTAAATCTGACGAGTTTTCTTGGTTAAGAGGCGAAACCTTGCTTACTTCATACATAGGAGAGCAGAGCTTTGGTTTACAGTTTTGCAGCAAATGTGGTTCTACCTTAGTAGGTGTATATCAAGAAGAAGTACATGGTGTAACCTTAGGCTGCATAAACGGCGACCCCAATATAAAACTAAGTCGCCACATATATGTGGATTCAAAAGCCAGTTGGGAACTGATACCCGACGGTGTTCCACAGTTCAAGAAACAAGCTCCTTAGTCGTAATCCCCAGTAGTTTTAGCTTTTTAACTGTCTGGTGCGTAAACCCCTAAACCTCACAATAACTGTTTTTATACACAGTGTTGTTGCGATTCCTACTTTCTACAAGTGATTGCATACTTTCATGCTGATGTTTTTGTTATTTTTCGAGCTAGGTGGCTGATGTAGCTTAGGAAAGGTGATAACCTTTATTTTATAAAATGTATGATAAGAGGAAAAATTCCGTGTTTAAACAAGGAATTTTTCATATTAATAAGCTGTTATGCAGCCAAAAAAGGAGTATGGCATTGTCAGCAAGCTATATAGAAAAATTGCATCTGAAAAAGGTGCGTCAATTTAAAGAATTAAATATTTCATTTAATAAAGGATTTAATTTTATTGCAGGACCTAATGGTTGCGGTAAAACTTCTATTTTAGCCGGCATATCTCATTGCTTTGATCATCGGGGCTTCCAATATTCGCGCTTAGGTGACGATTCTGAGTTTTGGACTGATTTAACTTTAAAGGACCATAAAAAGCGGATTGGTGTTGGTCAGAACTCTATTAAAAATGACGGTTACCGTAAAAGTACGATAAAAGCATGGACTCCCCCTACCCAAGAAGAGAATAGAGAAAATATTCTAATACATGAGTCTAAAAGTAAATTAAGGGAGTTTTGTCCCTTATTTATTGGGGCACATAGAAATATAAAATACCAACAAATTAGTGGTATGCAACGAGAACAACCAATAGAAGAGCAATTAAACAACAGGTTGGCTACAAGCTCGCATTCTCTATATGGTGATAAGCAAACTAACATAAAACAGTGGTTTGTGAATCGATACTTTATGATTGATAAAGAATGGGCCAAAGAAGAGCGAGAAAATTGGGAGCATATGATAAATAATTTGCAAACACTTGGACCATTCCATAGCAATTTTTCATATGTAAAGACAGGTAAAGATTTAGAACCCATTTTCTCCATTTACGGTAATGAATGCTATTTAGAAGAATTATCAGCAGGTTTCCAAGCTGTATTATCAATCATTGCCGAAATTTTTGAATGGATCGAAGGTACAAGAGATGAAGGGGAGCGCATTGCCTCTGAAGCTCAAGGGACGGTTTTAATTGATGAACTTGATCTTCACTTGCACCCTGAGTGGCAATTTACTCTAAGAGATGGACTTACAAATATATTTCCAAACCTTCAGTTTATAGTTACAACTCATTCACCTCATTTATTGGCTTCTGCTAGAGAAAATGAAGTGATTGTTATGGCTAAGAATGAATATGAAAACGAGTATAATTTAGAGCCGTCAAAATTCAGGTTTTCGGGTTGGAGTACAGATCAGATACTCTCAGAGATCATGGGGGTGAAAAGTTTAGAAAACAAAGATTATGAAAAACTGATAAATGAGGCGTTCGTTCAAATAGAGGCCAAATCAATAGATGGTTTAAATCAAGCAATTGAAAAACTGAAAATGGTATGTCACCCAAATGACACTATCTTAACAGTTCTAAATACTCGTATGGCATCTATGGTGGCTGTTTCTAATGATTAAGTTAAATCGAACCAGCAAACCGAAGGTGCTACAAGACAATGAATATACTTGGCTGTGCCATTTAAAAACAGCGATTGCTGCATATGGAAGTTATTCGGCTATTCCTAAAGATGAAAAGTCTAAACTTACAAAATTCTATAGGCACGATGATATTAAAGAAGAACTATTTAATACTTCTCATGAAAAGTGTGCTTTTTGCGAATGCAAGCCCGCTGAAGGCGGGAATATTGAAGTTGAACATTTCAAGCCAAAGTCAATACATCCTGATTTTACATTTGAGTGGGAAAACCTATTACCCTGTTGTAGAAAATGTAACGGTTCAAAATTAGATCATGATACTTCGATAGATCCAATTGTTAACCCTTATGAAATGGATCCAAAAGAAATCTTTGAATATTCAGATATTCGAATATTAGCCAAGTCAGGTGCAAATAAATCCATTGGCGACAATTCAATTGAAGTTTGTGGTTTAAATTCGGTTAGATTAATGAAACCGCGCTCTGAGATTCTAGTTAATCTATATTTTTTCCAAGATACACTCCAAGAGGCTATAGCGGATTATTATGATGCAGATACAGATGCAAAAAAAAGAAATAGGTTAAGAAGCATCAACGAAGCAATTGAAAAAATTGAGCAATTAACTGACCCTAGAGAAAAATACTCTGGCTTTTGTTCTAATTTTTTAGAAAACTGTGAAATTTACAACAAAGCAAAAACATTGATACAAGATGCAATGGCTGCATAACAAGTCATTAAAGCAGGACAAAAAACAGTTGGCTTTTGCTCCTTCGTCGCTAATTTTAGCCAACTATTTTATTGCCCCTTAATGAGGCGTTATGCATCTAGGTAGATTGTGCAATGGAAGCGAGACCTAATAAATCCGAAGAGTTGTTCCTCAGTCTTGGGTACAACCGGTTTTACGACTTGTTCGATGAGATCATGATGGATGATTTCTGGGAAAAAGGGGGTTGCTATAGGTTTGGCAAAGTGTCGAGCATCTTTGCAGTTTATGCCGAGCTTTTGACTTATGAGCCATTCAAGCATGTACTTGAAGCGCTAAAGACGCAACGTCCTCCGATGGAATCTGAGATTGGAGGCCCTCTGTTTAAGTTCGTGCGTAACGTACTCGCTCATTTTCCCGTATTTGAAACATGGGGTGAGGTGTGGGTGAGTAAAGAACTAGTTAATTGGCAGAGAGAAGGCCTGACGATTGACCGCTTTCTAAAGAAGTATGTAGGTCACGATGAAGTGAAGTATCGCTTCTGGGAAGCAGATAAAAAACGCATGACTTATATGAGTATTCGTTTTCCCGAAAAATACGACGACAACAAGATATATCTTAAGGATATGATCGAAGAAAAGGACGGAGTGAAATTTTCACTCATAATGATGCACCAAATACTTAATACACAAGTAGAGTTAATTGGTGAAAATGCATAACAAACAAAGGCAGCGGACGCCAAAAATCGGCGCTCGCTGCTTTTGGCGTCAATAAACAATAGAGACATGCAAGTGGCATTGAGTATTTTAAGCAGTAAGAAGACTTGGCTCGCTATAAGCAGTACCTCTTTGTTAGCTGCGGGTTTACTATTTTATTTTGTTAGTTTTGGCCCTATAACAGCGCAACAAGAAGCAGATAGCCAAGCCATCGAGGATTTCGAACAATGCCTTACAGCGAGATTATTTTCTGAGAATCTCAAAGCTTGCGATCGCTTCTATCTAGGCTATTTGCCCAAAAAAACAGACCCGGTAATTAAACAAAACATTGTTGATGTGGCGAAGCTAGATCAGAAACAGATAGTGCGTACTTATAGGGATGTGAATCGGCTGTTGAAAGATCATGGTTTAGCACCATACCCAGAGCTTTACTTATTATCCCATGGCCAATTAGTTGAATACATTCAATAATGTAAAACCACTGCTTGCTGGTTTTTACTCATTTACTGCCAGTTAAGTAGACTATTTACTTCTAGTTAGGTCTTAGGTTTACAATTTGAGAGGATAGGATGAATCTAACCATTAAGGGTTTTCTAGTTGCTATGTTTGCGGCAGTGTTCTGGCTGAGTTTGGGGTGTTCTTCCACTGTAACTCCTCCACCAGACGCACCAAGCAATTTGGTGCTAAACAGTGTCTATATTTCGCCCGAAGATCAAGTTAGCTCCGAATTTGGAACATGGAAGCTTAAAGGCTTAACAGTAGACGATTTATGGGAGCCTTTACGAGAATACAACAACAGAAACTTGGGTTACCAAGAAGATGCATCCATGTGGGTTTACTCGAATACTCCTTATATTGTGAACGCGAAAGGCCTAGCCGTTCATCAAGTTTTCTGGCAACGCGATAGCGCTAACCTTGAGTGGTTATACCCAAATAATCAAAACGCTGAGTCCCCTTGGCGTGCTAGTCAAATACCAGAATCTATAAAAACTAAAATGCTACGAGATCCAAAAATCTCGAAGTTCGCTGAGTTTGATGACACCACGTCTGATTATCTATGGCATAGTGCCGCGATTAGTTATATATCGGGATTGATTGAACCGCCTAAACTAAACATGCTGTTTGAAAACCAAGAGCAGGCCTTAGTAACTGTTTACGGCTTTAGAGCCAAAAACTTATATTCGACAGGCGGTGAGGCAAGCGATGGAGGATCACCACTAAATACTTCCAACAACCAGCAAACGATATATTTAAATCACTTAAATCCAGTCTCTGAGCTGGTTTTTGATTCGCCGCTTTTAATCGAGCCAAGTTCCACAGCTACGCTACAAGTTCAACCGATAGTGAGTGATGCCACCCAAGGCGACGGTGAAGGCGAGCTTACTTACAACCTGTATGTACTCTATGCCAATGGTGAAGAAAACGTAGAGCAATTTGTCGGGACCTTTGTGCAAAGTGATGCAATAAGCCAAATGCCACTTTGGTAGCTTACAAGCTGCTACGAATTTAAAGCAGGAATAACGCCTGCGCTTGTTATTTCGAACAACACAAGGTTAGGCAAACTCTCGGCGTCTGGTTTCACTGGGTGTTTCGCAAAACAGTCTTTTGTAATCCCGGCAAAATTGTCCTAGATGAAAAAAGCCATAATCAAATGCCACTTCAGCAATGGTTTGTTGATGCTGGCAATGCAGTAATGCTCGCCTAACTTGGTTTAGCCGAATTATCTGGATGTATTGTTTTGGTGTCATATCGCAGCATTGGCTAAAGGTATATTGCAGGGTGCGGCGACTAACATGCACTGCAGCACATAGCTCGCTAATGGTAATAGGGTTTTTAAGACGAGATTCTGTAAGGTAGCTTTTAACCCGTTGCATAATGCGTTGGCGTTGATGTAAAGCAGGGGCGCTAACTAAAGCGGGTTTTTGTGCTTGGCTAAGTAGGTTAAGCACTGCGTCTTCTAAAATGAGTGCTTGGGTGTTGCTGCTCCAGCGACTGCCTTCTGTTTGTAACAGTTGAGACAGGTATTGCTGAAAGGTTTGTAAGGTACTAGCGGGGATATTATCTAGCCATAAGCTATCAAAACTTTGGCTAATAATGGGGTCATCTTGTTGTTCTTCTAATTGGCTGAATAAACTTTTGTGCAATACCAAGCCATAAATAGAAAAGTGTTCGGGCGTGAGCAATTCAAAGTCTAGGCTACCTGGTCGGCATAAAAACTGACTATGGCGGGTGGTTTGGTTGTTAATACGACAACTTTTTTGATTGCTACTAAAACCTATCCATAATCCTCCTTCTTCAACTTGGCATTGCTGCCTTAGCTCTTGGTTGGTGTCTTCGCGAAATACATGAATATTCGGGAAGTTAATTTCATTTATTTGACCAACAAAGCGACCTTTGCTTAGTTGATCAAACTCTTGCTGCCAGTTAACTAAGTTTGCCGCTTGATGATTTGCATCATTAGAGTGAATTGTGCACAACAATGAGTCACCGTTTGTTTGCGTATTTGTCACCATATTTATCTTCCTCGATTCAAGCTCTGAACCAATTTAGGGCGATATGCCTATTATCTTATTGTTTTATATGCATTTTTAATGTTGCCAATAATTGATAGTTAATCGGAATAGCTATTGCTGAACCTTACTTATGGTTGTTGATGCAAGAGCAGCAAAAACTGGTCCAGTTAAATTGTTAAGGATATATTGCCTTATTTGTTAATAAATATGGACAACAATATGGCTACTTAATCTTTGACTAGCAGGGAATCACAAGGCCAATTCTTGCAAGTGTTCTTCGATGTATAGCTGGAATTTTTGGACCCTAGGTGTGAGTAAAAAATAGCCAGTTGTACTGCTTTAAGGACTAACAGCTGTAAATGGGAAAAAGGTTTTACCCATGTGTTCGTATAAAAAGGAAAGTTAATGCCGAGTTTTATTATTGCCTATGTCAAATATGTTGATGCGTTCAATCGAAGAGTTGGTCGCTTAATGATGTATGGGATATTTTTGATTGTTGGTGTGCTTATGTGGTCATCGGTATCAAAAACTTTCTTTATGCCGTCTCTCTGGACCTTAGAGTCTGCGCAATTCATGATGGTTGCTTACTACATTATTGGTGGCGCTTATGCGATGCAGCTAAATGCCAATGTGCGCATGGACCTATTTTATGGAAATTGGTCAATTAAAAAACGCGCTTGGGTTGA
Source organism: Agarivorans aestuarii (assembly GCF_019670125.1). NCBI lineage: Bacteria > Pseudomonadati > Pseudomonadota > Gammaproteobacteria > Alteromonadales > Alteromonadaceae > Agarivorans > Agarivorans aestuarii. The sequence goes on along the minus strand of NZ_AP023033.1, from coordinate 2,367,435 downwards.
TGCATTCACCATCTTCTTCTTGATTTTCTATTTAATTGTACTGCTATACGGTGGCTTAGAAAGCACACTTTACTCCCTTGAATATAGCCAACGAACTCGCTCTGCTTGGCGCCCATTGTTGTGGCCTATTAAAGCACTAATGTGCACCGGTTTTGTGATGATGATTTTGCAGGCCATTTCCCAATTAATTAAAGATATTGCAGTTATTCGAGGAGTTCAGATCAAATGAGTTACGGCATGATAGCAACAATGATGTTCTCGTTGATGATGTTGCTAATGGCAACGGGTCAACGTGTATTTGCTGCAATAGGCGCGGTAGCCTCAATTGCCGCCATATTACTTTGGGGTACTGGCGGCGCCGAAATTCCATTTACTGCCAGCATGAAGCTAATGAATTGGTATCCGATGCTTACGCTGCCAATGTTCATTTTCATGGGCTATGTGTTGTCGGAATCAAAAATTGCCGACGACCTATACAAGATGTTTCATGTTTGGATGGGGCCGATGCCCGGTGGATTAGCCATTGGTACCATTGGGCTTATGGTGCTGGTTTCGGCAATGAATGGTTTGTCGGTGGCTGGGATGGCGATAGGTGCCACCATTGCGCTACCCGAACTGTTAAAGCGTAACTACGACAAAAAAATGGTCACTGGGGTTATTCAGGCCGGTTCGTCTTTAGGCATATTAGTGCCTCCCTCGGTGGTATTGGTGCTTTACGCGATGATTGCGCGCCAGCCAGTTGGTCAACTTTGGCTAGCTGGTATTATTCCAGGTTTGGTGATGGCAACACTGTTCATTATCTATATTGCAGTACGTTGTCGGATTAACCCCAGCTTAGGCCCGGTGTTAAGCGAGGAAGAGCGTAACGTGCCTATGGCCGAAAAACTAAGGCTACTTAGGGCAGGGCTGTTACCCCTTGGCATCTTTGCCTCAATGATGATTCCTTTTGTTAATGGGTGGACAAGCTTAGTAGAAAGCTCGGCTATTGGTGCAATGGCAGCATTCTTGGCCGCTATTCTCAAACGGCGCATGACCAAACAGGTATTTGAGAACTCTGTACGTAGTACCTTGGCCATCTCTTGTATGTTTATGTGGATCATTCTTGCTGCCCTTGGTTTTGGGGCCATATTTGATGGCTTGGGCGCAGTAAAATCCATTGAGCATTTGTTTACCGAGCAGCTAGGGCTTGGGCCTTGGGCGATTCTTATTTTAATGCAGTTGTCGTTTTTGGTGATGGGCACCTTTTTAGACGACACCGCTATGTTGGTGATTGTTGCGCCGCTATATGTGCCTCTGGTTAATGCACTAGGTTTTGACCTTATTTGGTACGGCGTTCTCTATACCGTGACTTCCCAAATTGCCTATATGACTCCGCCTTTTGGCTACAACCTCTTTTTGATGCGTGCTATGGCTCCGCCGCAAATTAGCCTGCGTGACATTTACGGTTCGGTAGTTCCATTTGTCGGCATTATGGTTTTTGCATTAATCCTAGTAATGGTTTTTCCAAGTTTAGCTTTATGGCTTCCTGATTATGTATATGGCAAGTAAAACTTAATTTATTCAATAGCTTATTAACCAATATTTACCTTAAGGCGGGCAAGGGTCTGCTAGCAATAATCCACTGGAGGGATAACAATGAACTCAAGACGTAAGTTTTTAACAAGTGCTGTTGCACTTACCGCGGGTACCATGTTGGCTCCGGCCAAAACCTTTGCCGCTAGCCCGAAGATTAAATGGCGTATGCAAACCTATGCAGGTCCAGCTTTAGCTGAGCATGTAATAAAGCCGGCCATTGAAGCATTCAACCGCATTGCCGGTGAAGAGATGCAAATTGAGCTCTATTTTGCCGATCAGCTGGTACCAACGGGCGAGCTATTTCGCGCCATGCAAAAAGGCATTATTGATGCGGTTCAATCTGATGATGACTCTATGGCTTCTCCTACAGAAGTAACCACCTTTGGCGGTTACTTCCCATTTGGTAGCCGTTATTCACTGGATGTGCCTGTATTGTTTAATCAATATGGTTTAGACAAAATTTGGAAAGAAGAGTACGCCAAAGTAGGTGTTAAGCACATTTCTGCGGGTGCTTGGGATCCATGTCATTTTGCTACTAAAAAACCTATTACTAGCCTTAAAGATCTTAAGGGATTAAGAGTATTTACCTTCCCAACTGCTGGTCGCTTCTTGGCTAAGTTTGGTGTGGTGCCGGTGTCTATTCCTTGGGAAGATGTTGAAGTTGCTCTGCAAACGGGAGAGCTAGACGGTATTGCTTGGTCGGGCATTACCGAAGACTACACCGTGGGTTGGTCTAAGGTTACCGATTACTTCTTAACAAACAATATTTCTGGTGCTTGGATAGGTTCATTCTTTGCCAATATGGATCGCTACAATGCATTACCTGATCACCTTAAAGAGCTTCTAGGGCTATGTTTAGATACGTCACATTATTACCGTCAATGGTGGTACTGGGGTGGCGAAGCTAAACTGCGAGTTGAGGGTAGTGATATGAAGCTAACTTCGATTCCTGATGAAGAATGGGCTACGGTTGAAGCAGAGGCACATGTATTCTGGGATGAAATCGCCAAAGAATCGCCAACTAAGGCTAAGATTGTAGAAATCTTTAAGAAATACAACGCTGACATGGAAAAAGCAGGTAGACCTTACCGCTACAGCTAACAAACCAGAGCAGCAACGGCGTAAGTCGTTGTTGCTGCTATTTGAAGTACAACGAAAGGGATGGCTATGGCAGCGTATCGCTGGCAACAAGGGGACACCGTATACAACTTTGGTTCATTAGCCGAGCTAATGGCAAAGGCTACCCCAGAGCGCTCGGGCGATATTCTTGCGGGTGTAAGTGCAGAAACTGCCGAGCAGCGCGTTGTAGCGCAAATGACATTAGCTAACTTGCCCTTAAAAACCTTTCTAAATGAAGTGCTGGTTCCCTATGAATCTGACGAGATTACCCGGCTAATTATAGATAACCACGATAGCGTGGCATTTGCGCCTATCTCACATATGACCGTTGGAGATTTTCGCAATTGGTTATTAAGTGACGAAGCCGACGCCGAAGCATTAGCGGCGCTCCGGCCTGGGCTTAGCCCCGAAATGGTTGCAGCAGTAAGCAAGATAATGCGTAACCAAGATTTAATCTTGGTAGCGAAGAAGTGTCGTGTAATCACGGCGTTTCGTAACACTGTTGGATTAGAAAATCGACTATCTACTCGTTTACAGCCTAATCACCCAACAGACTCTTTAGATGGCATTGCCGCGACAATCTTTGATGGCTTAATGTATGGCAATGGTGACGCCGTAATAGGTATTAACCCAGCCACTGATAATGTTCCGCAAACTATCAAGCTTCTAAACTTTTTAGACGAAGTCATTCAGCATTATCAAATTCCAACTCAGTCTTGTGTATTGACTCATGTGACAAACACCATAGAAACCATAGACAAAGGTGCGCCTGTTGATCTGGTTTTTCAATCCATTGGCGGAACACAAGGCACTAATGACACCTTTGGTGTGAACCTCAATGTGCTGCAAGAAGCCCAAGACGCCGCGTTGTCGTTAAAGCGCGGAACCGTTGGCAATAACGTGATGTACTTTGAAACTGGCCAGGGAACGTCGCTATCGGCAGATGCTTATTTTGGGGTTGATCAGCAAACCTGCGAAGCCAGGGCTTATGCAGTAGCACGCCATTTCGATCCGTTTTTGGTGAATACGGTTGTGGGCTTTATTGGCCCTGAATATCTGTTTGATGGTAAACAAATTATCCGTGCTGGTTTAGAAGACCACTTTTGCGGCAAGCTACTTGGCCTTCCGATGGGCTGTGATATTTGCTACACCAACCATGCTTATGCCGATCAAAATGACATGGACAATTTGCTTACCTTATTGGGGGTGGCTGGTTGTTCGTTTATTATGGGCATTCCTGGCTCTGACGATATCATGCTTAATTATCAAACAACCTCCTTTCACGATGCGCTTTATGCTCGAAAAGTGCTCGGCTTAAAACCTGCGCCAGAGTTTGAGACTTGGTTGAGTAACATGGATATATTTAGTGACGTAGAGAAAGTACAACTAAATCATAATCTTGCCCAAGCATTTAGCTCGCCTATCTCCTTAGTTGAGAAAAATGAACTATGAGTAAGCCTTCTACAAAATCAAGCAAGAAGGCTATTGGTTTAGTTGCCGAAAATCCTTGGCAGGCTTTAAAGCAGTTTACGTCGGCGCGTATAGCGCTTGGACGTGCTGGAACCAGTATTCCCACTCAACAGCTACTACCTTTTCAACTTGACCACGCACGCGCGATAGACGCGGTGCATAAGGCCTTAGCTGTAGAAAGTCTTATAGAGCAGCTACAAGCTTCATCAATTATTCAAAAGCATATAAAACATGCTCCCATGGTAGTAAACAGCAAAGCTAATGATCGAATGACCTATCTACAGCGTCCCGATCTTGGCCGCCAACTCTGCGAAGCCTCGTGGCAAAGTTTGCTAAAGCATCGAGACAAAATTAGTCAAGAGTACGACTTAGCTATTGTTGTAGCTGATGGGCTTTCTTCAACCGCCATTCAACGCCATGCAGCGCCAGTGATAGAAAGTTTGGTGACCAAGTTAACTAAGGATGATAAATACTCTTGGTCTTTAGCGCCTTTAACCATTGTCAAACAAGGGCGCGTGGCGGTGGGAGATGATGTAGGTGAGTGTTTAAAGGCAAAAATTACCCTAATTTTAATTGGCGAACGTCCTGGTCTTACATCGCCTGATAGCATGGGTATTTATATTACTTGGAACCCTAAACGCGGTGCTAAAGATTCAAGCCGAAACTGCATTTCTAACATACGCCCAGAAGGCCTTTGTTATGAAGAAGCCAGCCATAAAGCCTTTTATCTATTAACCGAGTCAATGAAAACTAAATGTACCGGCATAGGTTTAAAAGACCGTTCGTTGGTGGTTGAAGACAGTTCAAATCTCGAATCTAATCCCAAAAGCCAATTTCTAGTGTCGGCTGCCAAAGATAAATAATCTAGGGCCTGTTGATCTTTGCTGATGGTTTTTGCAGCGATTTATTAGCCATTTAGGCAAGGCAGTGAGTGTGCAGTTAAGTGGGCTTAAGAATCACTCGCTAACGCTGAATAAATGGCTAAGAAATGCAGCCTGAAAGGTTCGGATAAGCGAACTTTACTCCTTGTTAAGCCCTTATTGCTTAGCCCTCTAGGTTTCTAAGTGCTTACCGCGATTAAAGCCCGCTTATCTCGAACAAAATTTCAACACCAAAGATCAACAGACCCTAGTTAATCCTAAGGCTTAGTCAGCCAATTTCTAGCAATTAGTGATTGTTATTTGATGAACTTTATAAGTTATATTGATAATGTTAATTATTAACTAAGTGTTTTGGATTATTTAGGAACAGATTCTCTATGTCTTTTAAACCTTTATATCAGTTCGCTGTGCTGCTGAGCTTAGCGTGTTTTAGTTTATTTGCACTAGCAAGTGGTGAGCAGCAAATCGCCTCAGCTTTTAAGAACAAAGTCAGTGATTTGCAGGTTAATAGCTCAGGTTACGTTGTAAGAGTATTAGCGGATGACGAGCAGGGCTCACGCCATCAACGATTTATTCTTAAGTTAAACAATGGCCAAACCCTGTTGGTTGCTCACAATATCGATTTAGCCCCGCGCCTTAAGAATTTAAGAGTGGGCGATAAAGTTGAGTTTTATGGTGAATATGAATGGAATAGCAAAGGTGGGGTGGTTCATTGGACTCATCATGACCCCGCCGGACGCCATGTTGATGGTTGGCTTAAACATCGCGGTGTGCAATACGATTAAGCTTACCAAGACTAAAACTGTATTAATTTTTTAAGCAAGGAAAGCGTTGTATGTTTAAGCAGTATTGTAAAAAGTGTGGTGAAGACACAGACCATAAAGAACTAATGAAGCAGAAACCATCTGAATATGGCACCAGTAAAACAGAACGTTTTAAAGCATTTATGGAAGGCTTTTTTGGTGGCACAGCAAGTACATTAGGTGCATCTCTAGATTTATTAGACCGCTACGTAGTATGCCAACAATGTGGCTGCAAAACTTTAGATAATAAGGGTGAAGAGTTTCAATAAGGCAATAAACAAAAGAGCGCTTAAGCGCTCTAATTTTTACAAGAAAGTAAGTGGCTAAACGCCAAACTCTGCTTTTATCTGCTCTAACCAGCCAGCCATGCGCTCTGCATGTAACTCACTCTGGTTGTCGTTATCTAGCACTAGCCCTGCAAATTTACCGTTGTCTAACAAGGCTGATGAATCATCAAACTCGTAGCCCTCTGCTGGCCATTCGCCAACGAGATCTGCGCCGGTTTCTGCGATGGCGTCGTAAAGCTCACCTAATCCATCTACAAACTCGCTAGCGTAGTTTACTTGGTCGCCTAAACCAAACAACGCGACTTTTATGCCGGAGAAATCTGCAACTTCTAATTGCGGTAAAAACTCGTCCCAGCTTTCTGCTTGGCAATCTGCGGCTAGACCCGGTAGTTGGCCTTCGCCTAAAGTTGGGGTGCCTAGGATTAACATTTTGTAACTGCTTAGGGTGTCGATATCAACGCGATTAATATTAAGCGGTTTGTCGCTAAGATCAGCGCCTAATTGCTGATGAATTTGCTTAGCAATTTTTCGTGTTGTTCCGGTGTCTGTCCCAAAAAAGATTCCTACATCTGCCATGATAGTACTCCTTAAATAGCTGGCTTATATAACTTATTGCAAGATGTAATCCACTAAATATATTACGCAATTACAATGACTTATGATTAGTTCTTATTGCTTTTGTTATAAATACAACAGAGCTATTGTTGAAGATTGTTTGTTTTAAGACGAAGCGAGCAGATGAATAGAAGCAAATAAGCAATAAGTTGTTAGCTTATTGCTTATTTGATTTAGAACTAGGCTCTGGTCTGTTGCTTAATCATCATCGTCTTCATCTTCTTCTATCGGAGGCTTCCATGTGATAGGCCGATAAACTTCTATTCGGTCTCCTGCAACCAGCTGACTTTCTAAGGTTACAAATTTGCCGAATATCCCTACTTTTTGTTTATCCAGTTGTATTTCCGGGCATAAATCTAAGATGCCTGATTGATGCAAGGCGTTAATCACGCTGCTTTCTTCTACCACTTCTACATTAATGCAAAGTTGCTGCTGAGGAGTGGCGTAGGCAATGCTCACTAACATAGTAACCTCCTATTGCTGAACGCTAACTTTGGCTGAGCAAACTGCTGCTGGTTTCGCTCTATTTTCTAGTTTTTGCTGGATGAGTCTATGCAGGCTAAGCAATCCACCAAGAACTAAAAATCCACCAGGCGGTAAAATTACTAACAGCAGCCCTCGGTAATCGGGGATTATGGTGAACTCTATGGCTTTGAAAGCGGGGCCCAACAATATGTGGGCGTCGGCAAACAAGGTGCCTGAGCCAATCATCTCCCGTACACCACCTAAAAACACCAATACCCAAGTAAAACCAAAGCCCATTGCGAAACCATCTACCACTGCAGGCAATGGTGCTTGTTTACTGGCAAAGGATTCTACCCGGCCTAGAATGGCGCAGTTGGTGACAATAAGCGGAATAAAAAGGCCTAATACTTTATGTAGGGGATGAACCCAAGCATTCAATAACATATCGGTAATGGTAACCAAGGTGGCTATCATCAATATGTTTATTGGGATGCGCACCGCACGGCTAACATAGTTTTTGCTTAGGGCGCTGATCAAGTTTGCCATTACCATCACCACCAAACTTGCTAAGCCAAGGCCTAAACCGTTGGTAGCGCTTGAGGTTACCGCCAGTAATGGACACAGTGCCAAACATTGGCCGAGTACTACGTTGTTATTCCATAGGCCGTCAGCAATGATGTTTTTGTATTTACTCATGCTTTTACTCCTTGTTTAGCCGCTAGATCACTTAAGGCTTGGTGCACTGCATTAACCACTGCACGCGGGGTAATGGTTGCGCCGGTAAATTGGTCAAACTCGCCGCCATCTTTTTTCACTGCCCAGGCTTTGCTTGAGGTATTACTTAAGCTTTTTTGATTAAAACTAAGGACCCAAGGGTTTTTAGCAATTTCGATTTTGTCGCCTAGGCCAGGTGTTTCGCTATGGTTTAGTACACGTACGCCTAAAATTTCTAATGAAGCATCTACACCCACTAGCAAGTTAATTGGTCCGGCATATCCTTTGGCGCTTACTTGCACCACGTAGCCGCTGGCTTGGCCTTGTTGATCTAAGGCGTTATATACCGTGTATTGCCGGTCATTCACTACAAAAGGATGTTCTGTAGCGAGTAAGGCGTTTTGGTATAGAGAACTAGGCATTACTAGTTCAATGGCTGCAAGTTTGTCTTCATTAACGCGTTGAGCGATAACTGGCGAGGTAATGGTGTTTAAGCCCAACAATAAGGCGCTGGATAATCCAACTGCCACCGCTAAGGATAATGATTGATAAATACTGCTATTAATGTGTTTTTCAACGCAAGGTAAGGTCATAACTAGGCTCCTTTGCTGCGTTTAAATAGAGATTGGCTGCCAAAGATTTTGGGGCGTAAATAGTGATCAATTACTGGCGTACCTGCATTCATAATCAGCACTGCAAAGGCTACGCCTTCTGGATAACTACCAAAACTGCGAATTAGCCAAATGAGCAAGCCACAACCGGCGCCAAACAACAATTGTCCACGCGGACTAGTAGGTGAAGTCACTAAATCAGTTGCGATGAAAAATGCTGCTAGCATCGCACCACCAGATAATAGATGGGAGAAAGCTGAAGCAAAGTCTTGTGGATTAATCCAATGAGCGATACTGGCAGGGATCGCAATCCCAAGTAGCAAGGAGCAGGGGATGTAAGGTCGAATAATGCCGCGCCAAATTAAAAATAGACCGCCTAAGGCAATGAGCAAAGCGCTAGTTTCGCCTAAGCTGCCAGCATGTGTACCTATAAGCAATTCATTCCAAGCTTGAACTTGGTTCAAATCTGCCAAAGGCGTAGCAGCACTTACTCCGTCAATTCCCATCCATTGTTGGCTAAACGCTAATCCCTCTGCACCTAAGCTTGGGCTACTGGTTGCTTGCCAGTTGGTTAACTCGAAAGGAAAGCAAATAAGTAACATAACTCGGCCAAGCATGGCGGGATTAAAGGGGTTGTGACCTAATCCGCCATATACGTGCTTGCCAATCATAATAGCAAACGCACAGCCAATGCTTGCTATCCACCAAGGAGTGCTAGCGGGTAAGCTCATTGCCAGCAATAGAGCTGTAAGTAGCGAAGAACCATCAACACTGCTTAACCAGTTTTTACCTTGTAGCTGTAAGCAGACTACTTCGCTTAGCCAAGCGCTGATGCAGCAACTCACCAGCACTGTGACGGCTGGTAAGCCAAATAGCCAAACCCCGTGTAAGGCTGCTGGACTTAGTGCCAGTATTACCAAATACATGATGTTGGTAGTAGATAAGCCCGAATGGGTATGAGGCGCTGCTACTGGATTAAATGCGGCCATTAGCTTTCTCCTTGAGTATTACGAGAGCGTGTAGGGCGTTTTCGCTTAGCAGCTTTCGCCGCTTTTTTAGCAGCGGCTTCACGCGCTAAACGCTGTTGGCGTGCTTCGGTTAGTTGGCGAGCTAAGTTAGATTTTTGGGTCATGCTGCGTTGCGCATTGATATTGGATTTTGCATGTTGAAAATATTGCACCAAAGGAATACTAGAGGGGCAAATGTAGCTACAAGCACCACATAATAAACAAGAATCTAGGCCAAACTCCTGCGCGCCTTGCCAGTCATCGTTGTTGCTATGTGCGGCCATTTGAAAAGGCATTAAACCCATTGGGCATACTTTTACGCAGTTACCACATCGCACACAGTCTTGGCTTTCCCTTTGGTTTATTTTTTCTTCGCTTAAAGCTAATAAACCGCCAACACTTTTATCGATGGGAACAAAAGGTGAAGGTAATACTTGCCCCATCATTGGTCCGCCAGCAATCATTCTTTTAGCTTCTGCTTTTAAGCCACCACATTCGGCGATGACCTGAGAAACTAAGCTTCCGATAGGTACGGTAATATTGGCTGGCGACTCTACTGCATCACCAGATACGGTGATCACGCGCTCGATCAGTGGGCGTTGGTAACGTACCGCCTGATAGACCGCTTTTGCGGTAGCTACGTTGTGTACCAATATTCCCTGAGCGGTACTAAGTTGGCCAGGCTCTATAGCGATACCCGTTACGGCTTTAATTAAATGTCGCTCTGAGCCCATTGGGTAAAGGCTAGGGACAACTTTTAAACTAATCCCGTTAAAGCCATCACAGGCCTGTTTTATTGCATTAATCGCTTCAGGTTTGTTGTCTTCGATGGCAATAATGGTAGAGGTTGCCCCAATAGCCTTAGCCATAAGTTTAATGCCAGCGATGATCTCGGATGCTTGCTCGCGCATTAGCCGATCATCACAGGTTAAATAGGGTTCACATTCACCACCATTAATGAGCAAGGTATGTACTTTTGACTTACGCGCTAAACGAAGCTTTATTCCGGTTGGAAATCCAGCTCCGCCTAAACCCACAACGCCGGCTTTAAGTACCCGTTCTACTATTTGTTCGTGGCTAAGCTTTTGGTAATCACTGGAGGGATAATCTTCACCCCAGCGTTTATCTCCGTTATTTGAAATCACCAAGGTTTGGCTCTTAATGCCCGAAGGGTGGCTGCTTAAAAATGGTTTAATGTCTTCCACGGTGCCGTTTACTGGAGAATGTAAGGGCACCGTCATGTCGTTGCTTCCGCGGGCGATAAGCTGACCTTTTGTTACTTGGTCGCCAATCGCAACTAGGCTATTAAGCATTGAGCCATTGCGTTGCTGCATACCCAAATAAACGCGGTCTGGGACAAAGCTTTTACTGATATCTTGTTGCTGGGTGAGTTCTTTATAACCTTTAGGGTGAACACCACCATTAAACGGTTTTGGTTTTAGGCTAAACATGTTCGCTCCTTAGGCCGTTTGCGGTTTTGGCCATTGCCAAGTATTAAGCTGAACTTGTTGGGCTTGCATGCTTAAACATCCTTGCGGGCACGCCTTCTCGCATAAACGACAGCCGGTACATACTTGGCTAATTACTGTATGCATTTGTTTGCTGGCACCAACAATGGCGTCAAAAGGGCACGCTTTAAAGCATCGAGTACAGCCACTACATTGGCTTTCGTCTATATAAGCAACCACCGGAACAGCATCGGGGTCATTACTTACTTCTACACCCAATAAACTGGCTATGCTTGCCGCTAAGGCATTGCCTCCAGGGGGGCAGCAAGAAGGAGATAAATTACCTTTAACCATGGCTTCGGCAGCTTGGCGACAGCCGGGTTCGCCACACTGGCCACATTGGCCGCCGGGTAACATGGCTTCTAGTTCATCGACTCTTGGGTCGCCTTCCACTTTTAATGCCTTTGAGGCCCAACCCAGCAACGCTCCTAGGCTTGCGCCGAGCAAGATAAGTAAGATGATGGAAACAATAATCATGTTTGGCTCCTATTGGCTAACTAAGCCGCTAAAGCCTAAAAAGGCCATAGACAGCAAGCCAGCTGTTATAAATGCAATGGGAAGGCCTTCAAAGGCTACTGGAACCTTGGCAAGTTTGAGTCGCTGGCGTAAACCGGCAAACAACACAATTACTAAACTAAATCCTGCTGCAGAGCCAAAGGCATAACAAAGGGTTTCGATGAAGTTCATGTTGTTTTGTACAACTAGCAAAGCAACACCTAGCACAGCGCAGTTGGTGGTAATTAGCGGTAGGAAAACTCCCAAGGCTTGGTAGAGCTCTGGGCTATTTTTTTGAATGATAAGCTCGGTAAGTTGAACTACTGCGGCAATCACCAAAATAAGCACTAAGATCCGCATTACTTGAATACCTAAGGGGGCGAGCAGCAAAGCTTCAATCACCCAGGCGGCAATGGCGGCTAAACACAACACAAAGGTGGTCGCTAATCCCATGCCAAGCGCGCTGTCAATTTTGCTTGATACCCCCATAAACGGGCACAAACCTAGAAACTTACCTAAGACAACGTTGTTTACCACCGCAGTGCTAATGAAAATAAGCAGGTAGTCAGCCATTAGTTACTCCACACTATTGAATCGCTATTGGCTGTATTGCAGGGCGTGTACCAAGTTGGGGAGATGAACCAAATTGGGGAAAGAATCCACGTATTACTGGGTATTAGAGACAAAACGATAGTGGAGTTTTCAGAAATTTTAGGGTGGTAAACACGACAAATTTAACTGATAGATTAGTTAAATTTGTTGTAAATCAAACAATGTTTATTCAACAAGCCCTTGTGGCACGGTGTGTTTGCGAAAGGAATGGCGCTTGCATTGACCCTTATGTTCAGCCGTTAAGCCAGCAATGCAAAGGATTGATTGAATGATGAATGAACTTAAATCTACCTTAGAGCAAGCCTTCGAAGAATTAGCTCCTTTGAGCGAAAACCAAATCCTATCGCAATGCTTTAGTGTGTTAGAGCAAATGCCAATGGCTATGTCGGTAAGTGATTTAGATGCAAACTTTGTGTTTGTGAATAAACGTTTTGCCGAAATCACTGGTTATAGTCAAAACGATCTGATTGGCAACAACCATTCCTTACTGAGTTATAAAACCACCCCTAAAGAAGTTTACCAAGCCCTGTGGGCTTGCATTAGTAGTGGAGGAAACTGGAATGGGCGTTTGGTTAATAAAAAGAAATCTGGCCAACGTTACCTAGCAGAACTCTCGATAACTGGCTTGCAAAACGAGCAAGGCAACATCACTCATTACGTTAGTGTTCACCAAGATATTAGTGAACGACATCAGCAACACACCAAGGCGGCTAATCAGAAACTGATGGTTGAAGCGGTGTTAAATACCGCTCCGGTTGCGATTGCCTTGTTAGACCAATCTCAACAAGTGATATTAGATAATCTATCTTACAAAACCCTACGTAGCGATTTTAACGAAGAGCCGGTGAGCATCGCCTTAGAGCAACTAAAAGGAAACCAAGGTGCTGATGGAGCCTTTAACGAAGGCCAAACCTTTAATGTAGAAGTGGGCAAGGGTAAGCGTAAACGCTGGTTTAGCTGTTGTCTCTCTACGGTGAACATTAATGGCACTGAGGTTGATGACTATTTTGTCCCTAAACTTAGTCGCTATTTGGTCATCACTCTAAGCGAGGTAAGTAAAGAACGGCGCAGACAAGCGCAGCAACTGTTGTCGGAGTTACGCCGATCTACCGAAGAATCGGAAGCCTTGCACAGTATGCAAGAAGCTCTGCACGCAGCGATACATCAGATTCAAGGGCCAATTAATATGATTGACTCTGCCTTACAAATGTTTTGTGGGGTGGCTAACAACTGCGCAAGAACTGCAGCCATGCAGGCAGGCTTAGAAGCAGGGCACGCAGCCATTGCTCAATTAGAAAGCGCCTTACCGCGCAAACCACACGAGCCAACTCAGTCGCTTAATATTAATCAGCTGGTTCATGAAGTAACCGAGTTATCTAGCGACCGACTGCTAAATCGCAGCATCACTATGCAGCTTAGTTTAAATGGCACACTACCTTCGTTAATTGGGCAACCTTCTCGACTGCGCGTGGCCTTAAAACAGCTTATCGATAACGCCATTGAGGCGATTGATTATGCCAAGAAAACCCGCCGAGAAATTGTTTGCAGTACTCAATTGGTGGACGAAGAAATCGAAATCACCGTAGAAGACAGCGGCCCTGGCATTAGAAAAGAACTGCAACTGAAAGTATTTGAACCCTTTTACAGCACTAAACCCAGTAACCATAGCGGCTGTCGTGGCGTTGGCTTAAGCATTGTTCAGCAAGTGGTTAGTGAACATAGCGGCACCGTTCAGTACTTATCTACATCTTTAGGCGGCTGTAAAGCACGCATCGTACTTCCTCTTCGTAGACGTAAACGAGGTGAATAATGGAATATTCAACGAAACGCGAATCTCATATTGCAGAGAAACATTTAGCTGCCTTGTACGACGTTAGCAGCGTATTAACCAACAGCTTAGATTACAAACAAAGCGTAACCAAAGTGCTGCAGGTATTACACGACAAGGCTATGTTGCAACACGCAATGTTAGCGCTAATTGCAGAAAACGAACAAATGCTTAGCGTAGATACGGTGCACACGCCAAATCATGAAAATGGCAGTGTGGCAAAAAACATCCGCTATCGTCCGGGAGAGGGCATTGTAGGCACAGTGCTTACTCAAAAACAGCCGATAGTATTGAGCAAGGTGTCTAATGATTTACGCTTTGCTGACAAGTTAGACCTATACGCTCTCGATTTGCCGTTTATTGCGGTGCCAATTAAAAAGTCTAACGAAGTATTAGGAGTGCTTGCTGCTCAACCGCAAATAGATGCGCCAGAAAAGCTAGCCTTGTTTACCCGTTTTCTTGAAATGACCGCCAACTTAATCGCTAAAAGCGTATTGCTGGCCAAAGACGTTGCGGTGCAAACCGACCAACTAGAGGCTGAGCGCGATAGATTACGCCGCAAGGTAAGAAGCAATTACAGCATGGACAACATTGTTGGCCACTCTCGGGTAATGCGTAGAGTATTTGAGCAGATCCGTTTGGTGTCCAAATGGGATAGCACGGTGCTGATTCGCGGCGAATCAGGCACAGGTAAAGAGCTAATTGCCAATGCAATTCACTACAATTCGCCGCGGGCTACCGGACCATTTATCAAACTAAACTGTGCTGCTTTACCGGATAACTTGCTTGAATCTGAGCTGTTTGGTCATGAAAAAGGCGCCTTTACCGGAGCGGTTAAGCAACGCAAAGGCCGCTTTGAAATGGCCGACGGCGGCACCTTATTTTTAGACGAAATTGGCGAAATTTCTTCTGCGTTTCAAGCAAAGCTATTGCGAGTATTACAGGAAGGAGAGTTTGAACGGGTAGGCAGCACTCAAACCATTAATGTAGATGTGCGGATACTTGCCGCGACTAACCGTAATCTTGAAGAAGAGGTAAAACAAGATCGCTTTCGAGAAGATTTGTATTACAGACTGAACGTAATGCCGATGTTCCCGCCACCGTTGCGCGATAGAATCGAAGACTTACCGGATTTGGCAGAGTTTTTAATTGATAAACTCGCTAAGCAACAAAGACGAGAACTACAACTTACCGACGGCGCAATTCGTATGATGATGGCTTACGACTGGCCGGGTAATGTTCGCCAGTTAGAAAACTTGCTAGAGCGTGCATCGGTGATGAGTGAGAGCGGAGTGATTGACCAAGACTTGATCGTTATTGATGGCTTAGACGGGCCAAAAATAAGTCCGCGACCCAGTATGGAAAAAGTCACTCTGGATAGCCCTGAAATGGATGAAAGAGAACGGGTTATTGCTGCTTTAGAGCAGGCCGGATGGGTGCAAGCAAAAGCGGCGCGTTTACTTAATATGACGCCACGACAAATTGCTTATCGGATTCAAGTTATGAACATTAATGTAAGGCAACTCTAAAGGATGAGCTGTCATTTAGTGTTGTAGCCGACTTATGCCAATTAATGTAACAGCGGCTTAGCTAAAGCAATTAGCATCAGCGTTAGCAAGCCACTTTAACCGGATATCATTGGAAAACTCCCTCAGAAACTCTGCGTGAAGGTCATGGATTTTGGCATGACCTAACCGCTTTTGCCTTAGATCATTTACAAGCTCAAGTTTGTTTCAAGCCAAGCTATTGTTGGTTGCTTATTGACAATGGGATTTAGAAAGACCCGTTTAGCTTAGCGGACTTACTTAAAAAACGTCTAGGAATAGAGCTATTAAGGTTTGTAAGTGGTTATAGCCAAAAGACTGTTGTTACCACCTTAGCTAGCAGAACATGGCTAAGTTTATGAGCTACTAGCTGCGTTAAGGCTGTAGTATTTGCAACAATTACTACAGACAGGCTCACAAGCTCCAAAAAAATAGCATTTAAGTTACTGTAATTACAGGAAAAGCTAGTTGGAATAGCCCTTGCACTACTTACTTTATAGTAGTGAACAAGGAAGCTTTTCATGACAATACAAACACTTAAGCCATTCGATGGAAATAGTCCATTAAGCTTAAAAGCCAGCGAGCAAGCCGCCTTGGTAGCAAAGCATCCTTGCTTTTCTAAAGAAGGCCACCAATATGCACGGATCCATTTACCGGTAGCGCCAGCGTGTAATATTCAATGTAACTACTGTAATAGAAAGTTTGATTGCAGCAACGAAACCCGACCTGGAGTGGTGTCGAAGTTACTGTCTCCCGCAGCAGCAGCTACCCGGTTTGTAAAAGTTAAACAGCACGTGCCTGAAACCCAGGTGGTGGGAATTGCCGGTCCGGGTGACCCACTGGCAAATCCAAAAGCAACCTTAGCCAGTTTAAAAGCGATAGCCAAGGTAGACGATGATGTTCACCTTTGTGTATCTACCAACGGTTTAGCATTAGTCGATCAGCTTGATTCCTTACTTGCTGCTGGCGTTAAACACTTAACCATTACCATTAACTGTATTGATGCAGATATTGGTCAGCGAATCTATCCCTGGGTGTATTTCAACCAACGCCGCTTGCGCGGACGCGAGGCAGCCCAAACCTTAATTGATCGTCAGCTACTAGGTTTAGAGGCTGCAATTAAGGCAGGGATGCTGGTTAAAGTGAACACCGTACTGATCCCTGGGATCAACGACTTCCACGTAGAGTCTTTGGCTAAAGAGCTCGGTCGCTATGGTGCCTTTATTCACAACATTATGCCATTAATCTCTGATCCATCACATGGTACTTACTTTGGATTAATGGGGCAGCGAGAGCCCAGCAAAGAAGAGTTAAACCTTGCTAGAGAGCAAGCAGGACAAAGTATGCAGCAAATGACGCATTGCCAGCAATGCCGTGCCGATGCAGTGGGTAAACTTGGCCAAGATGTAGATATTAGTCAGCTAGAAAGTAGTATCACTTTACCAGCACCCAAGACCATACAAGTCGCAGTAGCTAGCAAAAGCTTAAGTTTAATTGATCAGCATTTTGGCCATGCTACCCAGTTCTTGCACTATCAAGTTAGTGCCGACGAAATCAAACAACTAGATAACTTTGTGTGGCAACAATATTGCGGAGGCGGTCAGCAGTGTGACGAATCTGCAGCTAAAGACTTAAGCCAACTAAAGCACTTCGACAAAATTCTGTGCAGCCGAATTGGTTTTGCACCTCAACAAGAACTCTCGGAGTTTAAGGTCCAAGTGAGCACCGATTATGCACTGCGCGATGTGGACTTAGCGCTTAAAGAGCTTCAACAGGGTTTACGTTCACAAGCAGAGACAAGTAATTCTCCTTGCAGCATGGGGGAGTGTAGCTAATGGCCTTTACTATCACTAAAGCATGTATCGCCTGTTATGCCTGTAAAGAAGTATGTCCAAGTAAGGCAATTATCAGCGATGACAAACAGTTTTCGGTTATCGCTCACCGCTGTGATGAATGTGCAAAAAACGTTAACGGTGCCCAGTGCGCTCAAATCTGCCCAGTAGAAACCGCCATTGTTGATGCAAACGGTTGTGCGTTAAATCCTCCTGGTTCGTTAACCGGATTGCCCCAAGAAGCCAACGTTATTGCCTTAAGTTAGGAGCGTTTATGGAAATACAAACTCTTCAAGAAACCACTAGTTTTATAGGTACAGAGTGGCAACAAGCTTTATCTCGGGTTTGCCCGCCAATGTCTATGCACAATAGAAATTGGTTTAAGTTGGTCATTCATAGCCAATTAACTGGCCAAGCCGAACTGCCTTATGGTCTTGGCTTAGATAATGCCAGTTATATGGACTTAAAACGGGCAATTGCTAGTGACGATATTAGTAAACAAGAGCTCTTGTGGAAACAGCCCTTTAAAGCGGGTTTGCGTAAACGCGCTCAAGTACTAGAAGAAGTATTTGAGCTACGCATACAAGAACGTAACGAGCTGAGTGCGCTGCTATTTGCTCATTGCAACGACAAAGTACCTTTTGCCTTTCAAATGGCAATTATTGTGGCCACTGCCTGTTTATCTCAATCGCATCTTTGGCATAGCTTAGGGCTGCGCAACCGCAGTGAACTTGGGGAATTACTTAAATATAACTTTCCGTTATTACATCAGCAAAATACTAACAACATGCGCTGGAAACGTTTCTTTTACCGTCAGCTTTGCCAACAAGGTGGGGACTACGTTTGCAGAGCACCAAGTTGTCAGGAATGTTCATCCTATTCCGAATGCTTCGTTGATTAAAACTGTTTCAAAGGGCTAATTTAATTAGCCCTTTTTTCTTGCTTTAGGCCTTCGTTATATAGCTAACAATACAGCGTAGTTTGTTAGCTTCGCTACAGCTATTAGTCACCTTACTTTGTTGCTTAATCCCCGTATTAACGGGCTTCTTAACGATATTTGTTGGTTGGCGTCGTGCTTGCAATAAGGTAACTAACGGTGCGTTTAGTTCGCATTTGTTCAATTTAACTGAGCGCCCAAAGGCGTTGTATAGGTGCGAATATGACCTTAAGAGAACTTAATCATACCAACCAACCACTGATGGGAAAAATTAAGCTTTGCAGTGAGCTAGGTCCATTTCTTAGTGATAAACGAATAAAGCTTTTAGAGGCCATTACTGAATACGGTTCTCTAAGTGCAGCGGCTAAGTCTATTCCTATGTCTTATAAAGCAGCTTGGGATGCGCTAGATGCAATTAACAACTTATCTGAACATCCTTTGGTCATTAAAAAAAGTGGCGGTAAACATGGAGGTGGAACTCAGCTGACAGATTACGGAATTGGCCTGTTAAGTTTATACCGAGCCTTGGAGCTTGAGTATCAGCAAGCTTTTGAACAATTGAAGCCGAAAATTAACGAACCCTGTGATGAGCAGCTAAACGTAGTTGAATTTAGACAACTAATGCGTCGTATGAGTTTGCGTTGCAGCGCAAGAAATCAACTACTTGGCCAAGTTGTATTGATTGATAAAAAATCAGTTAACTGTTTGGTTAAAGTGGCAATAAGCCGCCAACTAACCGTTAACGCCTTACTGTCTATGGAATCTGTAGAAGAGCTAAATCTTACACTAGGCAGCGAAGTTTTGTGCTTGATAAAAGCCTCTCAAGTAAGCATTCGCAAAGGTGCAGATACCGCCAAAAGTAACACTAACCAATTTGTCGGGCGGGTTAGCCGCATAAACAAAGGGCCAGACAACTTGGATATTAGTGTTCAGCTAGCCGAACAAAAAAACTTATCCGCTATTGTTCCAAGCGTACTTGAGGAACAACTGGATATAAAAGAGGAGAGCCAAGTAGCCGTCTCTTTTAGTGCATCCGCAGTCATTATTTGTAGTTATTAAACTCTAGGAAGTAGTAATGAAAAAACTATTAAGCAACTTATGTGTTAGTTGGGTTTTACTGGTTGTAGCAACACTAAAAGTAACAAGCCTTCAAGCTGCAGAGATTAAAGTAGCTGTGGCTGCAAATTTTTATAAACCTGTTTTGACCTTGGTCGAACACTACCAAAAAGAAACCGGGCATCACGTTCAAGTGTCTGCTGGTTCAACAGGTAAGTTGTATGCACAGATTAAAAATGGTGCGCCTTTTGAGGTGTTTTTAGCCGCGGACCAACAACGACCTAGTTTATTAGTGGAAGAGGGATTAGCTGAGCCAGAAAGCCAGTTTACCTATGCCTTAGGATCCTTGGTGCTGTGGTCGAACAACCCAGAGTTAGTGGACGGCAAAGGTGAAATACTAAAAGAAGAATTAACGCATATCGCTATTTGTAACCCTAAAACAGCTCCCTATGGGGCTGCCGCGGTTAGCGCAATGAAAAATCTTGGCGTTTACAACAAACTTGAGCCTAAATTTGTAGAGGGGCAATCTGTTGGACAAACCTACCAACAAATTAGTTCTGGCGCAGTTGATCTCGGTTTTGTTGCTTTATCCCAAGTACTCGTTGATAAGCAGTTAAATGGCGGCTCGCTATGGTTAGTGCCAAATGAGCTGTACTCACCAATTAAACAAGACGCAGTGTTACTTAAGCAAGGCAGTAACAATGCAGCCGCAAAACAATTTTTAGCGTATTTGCAAACAGAACAATCTAAGCAGCTAATTAAAGATTTTGGATACGACCTTAAGTAGCCAAATGGCAAAGGAGTGCTAAATGCCCGATATAACTGTGGTTTATCTAACGCTTAAGTTGGCCAGTGTTGTTACTTTGGTGTTATTGATTATTGCCACGCCATTAGCGTGGTGGATGTCGCAAACTCAATCGCCTTTAAAGTCACTAATAGGTGCAATGTTTGCGTTGCCGCTAGTGCTACCGCCAACTGTATTGGGTTTTTATCTACTGCTGCTACTTGGGCCAAACGGCCCCTTAGGCAGTTTATCTGAGCAACTAGGAGTAGGGCGATTGCCATTCACTTTCACCGGCATTGTGATTGCTTGTGTAGTACATACCTTGCCGTTTGTTGTGCAGCCCATGCAAAACGCTTTTGAAGCAATAGGTAAACGACCCTTAGAAGTGGCTATGACATTACGTGCAAGTCCTTGGCGAGTGTTTTGGAAAGTCGCTTTTCCCCTCGCTAGGCCAGGATTTTTTGCCGCTGCCATTTTGGGCTTTTGCCACACCATTGGAGAGTTTGGCGTAGTGCTTATGATCGGCGGCAATATTCCAGGTGAAACGCGAGTGATGTCGATAGAAATATATAACCATGTTGAGGCATTAGAATATGGTCAAGCTCATTGGTTAGCGGGCGGAATGTTGGTGTTTTCATTTGTTGCTTTGCTCATTATCTATAGCTTGAACGATTTTACTAAACAGAGGCTTAAACTATGTGCTTAGAATTGCAATTGCACAGCCAGCGTGATGACTTTACGTTGAACATTGAGCTTACTTTGCCCCAAACCGGTGTATCTGCTTTGTTTGGCCCTTCGGGTTCTGGTAAAACCTCGTGTTTACGCGCAATGGCTGGTTTAGATCGTTTTAGTGGTGGCTATTTTTCGGTCAATGGTGAGGTTTGGCAAGATGATAAGCAAGGGATCTATCTTGCTACTCATCAAAGAGAAATTGGCTATGTATTCCAAGAAGCCAGTTTATTTCCGCATCTAAACGTAGAACAAAACTTGTTGTTTGGTCACCGCTTAACACGTCGAGAAAAACGAAAAGTAAGTATTAGCGATACTTGTGAGTTATTGAGTATTTCACATTTACTAACACGCAGACCCAGCTGTTTA
This sequence comes from Agarivorans aestuarii, assembly GCF_019670125.1. Classification (NCBI taxonomy): domain Bacteria; kingdom Pseudomonadati; phylum Pseudomonadota; class Gammaproteobacteria; order Alteromonadales; family Alteromonadaceae; genus Agarivorans; species Agarivorans aestuarii. The sequence goes on along the minus strand of NZ_AP023033.1, from coordinate 2,346,194 downwards.
TCAGGGGGAGAACGCCAGCGTGTTGCAATTGCTAGAGCTTTGCTAAGTTCACCAAAGCTATTGTTAATGGACGAGCCACTATCAGCATTAGATGCCACTCTAAAACAAGAGATCATTCCTTATTTGGAAAGACTACATCAGCAGCTTTCGATTCCGGTTGTATATGTAAGCCACGACTTAGAAGAGGTTAAACGTTTAGCCGATTACATGGTGTTTTTAGAACAGGGGCGGGTAAGTCAACAAGCTTACTTAAGCAATTTAAACCTAGAACCGCAAGCGCGAATTCAGCAACATTACTTAAAGGCTGTATGAAAAATAAAAGAGTAGGGACGATTAAGAGGTGGTATTCGCGAGTGGATTTGAACCACCGACCCCTACCATGTCAAGGTAGTGCTCTAACCAACTGAGCTACGCGAATATCGTTTTAGATTTTGGTACAACCGAGTGGATTCGAACCACCGACCCCCACCATGTCAAGGTGGTGCTCTAACCAACTGAGCTACGGTTGTATTACTAGGTTTTATCCTACGCAGCGAAAGGTACTGTAACTCTAAGCGGTCGTCAACCGCTGTTAAAGAATATGAGAGTTGTATGCTCAATGATTAAGCAGTACTGGGTGATGTGCAACAGTGAACTTGCATGAGGAGTGTTTCTCTAAAGCTTAGTTACAGCTTTCTAAAATCAATTTCCATTGGTTTACGTGTTGTCGATTTGCCTGTTTAAATTCAACATGAATGGCGTGGGCACGTTCTAATAGCAGGGGATGGGATTGTTGCATTAGCGGTGACAGAACAGGCAACACTAAACCGGCACTCTGGTCTAACTCTGCCAGATAATCTTGAACTTTTAAGGTGTAAACTTTGCTTAGTATGTTCTGCAGTATTTGATATTTCTCTTCACTCTCATGACAACTAAACTGGCGTGACGCTAAGGCGCCAGAAACTTGATTAAGCCAAGCGCTTGTTACGTTTAACTCTTGTAGCAAAGCAACAATGCTTGCTCCTTTCTGCAGCCGTTCACTTAAGCTTAATAACTGTTCTTTATCAATGGTGTCGCTAGCTTTTAGCTGTTTATGAATATGGCTTAATTCCTGGAGGTTTAAAGCTAAAGCGCGATAAGTAGATAAGGGGTTAACACTTAGCCGTTGTTGGCTAATCCACAAGTGTCTTAGGCTTTGCTCATTGAGCAAGTAGTTATTCCAATACACATCAATTGCAGCAAGCTTAGTTTCTAAGATATGCGTAAGAGTGGTTCTTAACTCTGGTTTAAGCTGAAGATCGTTTAGACAAGTTTGTAGTCCACCAATAGATTCGGTGTGCCACACTAAGCGGTAGTCTGCGCTGGCATGTTTACCTAGGCTTGAATTTTTCTCGAATACCAATTGGTCTAAACCACAAGATTTTAGCGCTAAGCTGTCTAGCAGCGACAGTGTTAGCTCTGGTTCAACTCGTAAATTGGTTCGCCAAGAAATAGTAGGAAGGGTTGGAGCTTGGTTTGGCGCTTCTATGGATATTGAAAGCACACGGTTTAGCCGTGTGCTGTAGTCTAGAAATAGCCGATCGCTAGGCGGCTTAAGCCAATGCAACACACCATAAGCACCTGCTGCTATGCTGGAGAATAAAAACAGGTATAGGGTGAATTGCTTTTTACTCATGCTTCCTTATTGATTAGGTGAAGTTTGTCTGGGTTGTTACTTGCCCATATTAAGCGCCAGCATAAACCGATAGCACAGGCCGTTAGTGCTAATACAATGGCTATCCAGAAACCGATCACTCCCATAGGTTTTTCAGTGAAGTAATCTGTAAAGGTAAGTATAGAACCCACGCCTAAGCCTATTGGCCAAAAGCTAATAAGGGTAACAATTAAGATGAAGCGAGTATCTTGGTAGCCCCTAAGTGCTCCGGCGCAACAAACTTGAAGCGAGTCAGATAGCTGGTAAGTAGCGGCCAATAAAAAGAGTGGAGCCGCAATTGCAGCAACCGTTGTATTTTCGGTATACCAACCAATAATGTTGTGACGAAATACAATGGTGGCGCTGGCAATAAATAGGGTGATGATAATAGACAATATGATTCCGCTGTAGGCGGTGATCCGCGCTTTATCTAAGGATTTCTCACCCATAAAATTACCTACTCGAATGGTAAGAGCGATACCAATACTTAAGGGCAGCATAAATACCATTGAGGTAAAGTTAAGTGCAATTTGGTGAGCCGCTACAATGTCTGCGCCAAGAGGAGAAAGTAGTAGGGCAATCATCGAAAACAAGGTTACCTCAAAGAATATCGCACCGCCGATAGGTAAACCTAGTTTGAAAATTCGTGAAACTATTGGCCAGTCTAGTCCGTTGTAACGCTCAAATAGTTTAAGTGGCAGTAAGGTTTTACTTCTAGTGGCATATACCAACATAGCCAAGGCCATAAACCAATTCACCATAGCGGTTGCGACGCCACAACCTGCGCCGCCTAATTTGGGCATGCCATATAGCCCGTTAATAAAGATGTAGTTGATGGGAATGTTGATTAACAAGCCAATTATACCAATCAGCATTATGGCTTTTATGTTAGAACACGCTTCGTTTACCCCTCTTAATACCTGGTATAAAGCAAAGGCGGGTAAACCAAAACTTACAAAATATAGATACTGTTTGGTTAAGCCAACCAGCTGTTCTTCAACATCCATGATATTGAATACACTTGGCGCAAACCAAAGAATAACCCAAGCAACGGCTGCAAGTAGCAGAGAAATCACTAAAGCTTGACGAAAAATATTACCACCGTTGTGCGCCTGCTTAGCGCCAATTTGATAGGCTACTAGCGGCGTTACCGCCATTAATATGCCTTGAAGTAGCAAGATTATTGGGTTAAAAAAGCTTGCAGCTACTGCTACAGCGGCTAAATCAGTAGGGCTTACCGATCCCGCCATAATCGTATCGACAAAACTCATGCCGGTTATGGTAAGTTGAGCAACTACAATAGGACCTGCCAGTCGTAAAATGGCAAAACACTCTTTAGAAAAACGTTGTTTAAAACCCAGGAAAAAATGCTTCATGTTCACCGGAATAGTTCAGAGTAAAAGAAAAGTTGTCAAAGTCGAGTTTTCACCAGGTTTCATGCAACTCTGGGTTGATTTAGCGGATACCGAAGGCTTGAAAATAGGCGCCAGTGTTGCCGTAAACGGAACCTGTTTAACGGTGGTCAACATAAGCGAACAAGGTGTTCAATTCGACTTGATTCAAGAAACGCTAAGTCTAACAAACTTAGGCACAATAAAAGAAGGAGATTTGGTAAATATTGAACGCGCTGCAAAGGTGGGTGATGAGATCGGCGGCCACTTAGTCTCTGGCCATATTCATAGTACTGCTAAAATAATTGAGTTGTTACCAACAGAAAACAATTTAGCTATTCATCTAGCCTTAGATAAGGCGTGGCGCGACTATGTTATTTATAAGGGGTTTGTGTGTGTTGATGGCGCTAGTTTAACGGTTGGAAAACTAAGCGAACAAGGATTTTGGTTACACGTTATTCCCGAAACACTTCGGGTAACTACTTTAGGCGACAAGCAAGTAGGGGATTTAGTGAATATTGAAATAGACAGCGCGACTCAGACAGCCATAGATACCATCAAAAAGCTTGCAGAAAACGGTGAACTAAAACGCTGGTTAGGCTAAAAGTACTGTTCGTCGTCGGCGTCTACAAAGGCTAATAATTTGTCGTTGCTTTCATCTACTTGTAAGCGGCAGTGAATTGGGTTGCAACAAACTCGGCAGTCTTCATAGAAATCTTGGTCACCATTGCTCGCATCAATAATTAACGGTGTATGGTGACCGCAAGTTGGGCAGGAAATCATTTTTTCGACATAGTTTTTCATAACATCTACTCCAATATGTCCACCTTTCAATTATGGTTCAAATTCGCAAGAACCACGAGTCTTTAGATCAATAAACCCTAAGCTATTGAAGTTATCTGCGCAGACCTTTAATATTGCGCATCTTTTAAGTGCATTAAGTACTCAATTTTATCGACTAAATCATGTGATGTTGCGTAGGCATCACCACTGTATGAGCAAGGATAAATATGCCAGTTATTACTCTTCCTGACGGTAGTCAACGTCAATTCGAAAACCCAGTTTCAACTTTAGATATCGCTGCAGATATTGGCCCAGGCCTAGCTAAAGCGTGTATAGCAGGCCGTGTAAACGGCGAACGCGTAGATGCTTGTGAGCTTATTTCTGAAGATTCACAAGTAGCGATTATCACCGCTAAAGACGAAGATGGTTTAGAGATTATTCGCCACTCTTGTGCTCACTTATTGGGTCATGCCATTAAACAAATGTGGCCTGAAACCAAAATGGCCATTGGTCCAACAATTGATAATGGTTTTTACTACGACATAGATTTAGAGCACTCGCTAACTCAAGAAGATATTGAGAATCTTGAAAAGCGCATGAAGGCACTGGCTAAAACCAATTATGATGTGGTTAAGAAAACCGTTCCTCTTGCGGAAGCAAAAGCGGTATTCGAAGAACGCGAAGAGCCATACAAACTAGAAATTATTGAAGGCATTGAAGCAAGCGCAACTCCAGGCTTATATCATCACGAAGAATACGTAGATATGTGTCGTGGCCCTCACGTGCCAAACATGAAGTTTTGTCATCACTTTAAATTGATGAAAGTTGCCGGCGCTTATTGGCGCGGTGATAGCAAAAACAAAATGCTACAACGTGTATACGGCACAGCATGGGCAGATAAAAAGCAACTCGCTGCTTACTTAAAACGCCTTGAAGAAGCTGCTAAGCGTGACCACCGTAAAATTGGTAAACAGCTAGATCTTTACCACATGCAAGAAGAAGCGCCAGGTATGGTGTTCTGGCATGACTCTGGTTGGACGATTTTCCGTCAGTTAGAAAGTTACATTCGCGAACAACTTTCTAAATACGAATACCAAGAAGTTAAAGCGCCACAAATCATGGACCGCAGCTTGTGGGAGAAATCAGGTCACTGGGATAAATACTCAGATGGCATGTTTACTACCCAATCAGAAAGCCGTGAGTATGCAGTTAAACCAATGAACTGCCCCGGTCATGTTCAAATCTTTAACCAAGGTTTGAAATCTTACCGTGATCTTCCGTTACGTATGGCGGAGTTTGGCTCTTGTCACCGTAACGAGCCATCAGGCTCTTTGCACGGTTTGATGCGCGTACGTGGATTTACTCAAGATGATGCCCACATCTTCTGTACAGAAGATCAAATTCAAGATGAAGTAGCCTCTTGTATCGACATGGTATACGAGACATACAAAACCTTTGGCTTTGAAGAGATTAAAGTAAAACTCTCTACGCGCCCAGAGCAGCGCGTTGGTGATGACGAAACGTGGGATAAATCTGAAAAAGCTTTAGCTGATGCACTAAGCTCTAAAGGTATTGAGTTTTCATACCTACCAGGCGAAGGCGCCTTTTATGGTCCCAAGATTGAGTTCACTCTTCACGATTGTCTCGATAGAGCATGGCAATGTGGTACTGTTCAACTAGACTTCTCTATGCCTGGTCGTTTAGCGGCTTCTTTTGTAGGTGAAGATAATGAACGCCATGTACCGGTAATGATTCACCGCGCTATTTTAGGTTCTATTGAACGCTTTATCGGTATTTTAACCGAAGAATACTCAGGCTTTTTCCCAACGTGGTTAGCTCCTCGCCAAGTTGTAGTAATGAATATTACCGATAAACAGGCCGATTTTACCCATCAAGTAGTAAAAAAATTAAATAAACAGGGCATTAGAGCCATTGCGGACTTGAGAAATGAGAAGATAGGCTTTAAAATCCGCGAACATACTCTAAAGCGTATTCCTTACTTACTGGTTGTCGGCGATAAAGAAGTCGAAAGTAATGAGGTTGCGGTTAGAACTCGTAAGGGTGATGACTTAGGCAAATTTGCAGTAGACAAGTTTGTTGAGAAGATTAAGCAAGAAATCGCCAATCGTGACAATAATTGTATTGAGGTATAAATTATAAAAACCGGAAGACGTGGTCAGCAACAAGCTGCAAGAGCACATAAGATAAATGAAGAAATTCAAGCCCAAGAAGTACGCCTTAATGGCTTAGATGGTGAGTCCATTGGCATTGTAAGTTTGAATGAAGCGCTAAACATCGCTGAAGAATCTGGCGTTGATTTAGTTGAAATTAGTCCGAATGCTGAACCACCTGTTTGTCGGGTCATGGATTACGGTAAGTTCATTTACGAGAAGAGTAAATCTGTAAAAGAACAGAAGAAGAAGCAAAAACAGATTCAGGTTAAGGAAATTAAATTCCGACCTGGAACTGACGAAGGCGACTATCAGGTAAAACTACGCAACCTGGTTCGCTTTCTAGAAGAGGGTAACAAAGCTAAAGTAACGCTACGTTTTCGTGGTCGTGAAATGGCACACCAGAGCCTCGGCTTTGATCTACTAAATCGCATTAAAGGTGATTTAGAAGAGTTAGCAGTTGTGGAAGCTTTTCCAAAAATGGAAGGTCGCCAAGCTGTTATGGTGTTAGGCCCTAAAAAGAAGTAACTAAGGCTTCCAAGTAACGAACAGCTTACTTTAACAGTAAGCTGTTTTTGTTCGCCTTTAGTTATATGTTGTTAATATCGCAATGCGGAGTGCATGTAAAATGCCAAAAATGAAATCGAACAAAGGCGCTGCTAAGCGCTTTAAGAAAACTGCTTCTGGTGGTTTTAAATACAAACAAGCTGGTCTTCGTCACATCCTGACTAAGCGCCGTACTAAGGTTAAACGTCACCTTCGTCCGAAGGGTATGATTGCTGCTTCTGATGTTGCATCAATTGTTCGCATGTTGCCGTACGCATAAGTTTAGAGGAAATTAAGAATGGCCAGAGTTAAACGCGGTGTACAAGCACGTGCACGTCATAAGAAAGTCTTAAAACAAGCCAAAGGTTACTACGGAGCACGTTCACGTGTTTATCGCGTAGCCTTCCAAGCGGTAATCAAAGCGGGTCAATACGCTTACCGTGACCGTCGTCAGCGTAAACGTCAATTCCGTCAATTATGGATTGCACGTATCAATGCTGCTTCTCGTCAAAATGGTTTGTCTTACAGCCGTTTCATTGACGGACTTAAAAAAGCATCTATCGAAATTGATCGTAAGATCCTAGCTGATATTGCTGTTTTTGATAAAGCAGCATTCACAGTATTGGTAGAAAAAGCAAAAGCTGCTTTATAAGTTTTATCAAGTTTGTGAAAAGGGAGCTTAGGCTCCCTTTTTTATTGCCTTTTTTGTCTCTAAAATTGGCTTGTTTAGCCTTAACTCCTCTGACGACTCTATTGGTATCTAGCTACCTGCTTAAATAGCCAACAAACTCCTGTAAAAATCCTTATCAAACAAGCTTCGGCGCTAGCCAACAGCGACTCATTAAAGTACTATTTCCGGTCTTATTAAATACTAAAAATCAGCCGTTCCCTTGGCGGAATATGAGGAAATCATGCTAGATCTTGATGCGCTAATCAATCAGGCGAAGACTCACATAGAAGCAGCTTCTGCGATTAACGAACTAGATAACGTTCGCGTAGAGTACTTAGGTAAAAAAGGGTTAATGACTAAACAGCTACAGGGACTTGGCAAATTATCGCCTGAAGAGCGCCCTCAAGCTGGTCAACTTATTAACCAAGCCAAACAAGCTATCCAAGAAGCCTTAAATCAAAAACGTGAGCTGTTAGTTCAACAAGAACTAAATGCTAAATTGGCGGCCGAAACCGTTGACGTTACATTACCAGGTCGAACCGATGAATTAGGCGGTTTGCATCCGGTAACAAGAACCATAGAACGTATTCAAACGTTTTTTGGTGAGTTAGGTTTCCAAGTTAAATCTGGTCCCGAAATCGAAGATGGATTCCATAACTTTGATGCACTGAATATTCCCGAGCATCACCCAGCACGTGCTGACCACGATACTTTTTATTTTAATCCCGATTTGGTATTACGCACCCAAACTTCTGGCGTACAAATCAGAACCATGGAAACCGAAAAGCCGCCAATCAGAATTATTTCTCCTGGCCGCGTATACCGCAACGATTACGACCAAACGCATACGCCTATGTTCCATCAGGTTGAAGGTTTGATGGTAGACAAGAATGTTAACTTCACCGAGTTAAAAGGCGTTTTGTACGATTTCTTGCAAAACTTTTTTGAAGAAGACATGCAAGTGCGTTTTCGTCCTTCTTATTTCCCATTTACCGAGACATCCGCTGAAGTTGATGTACTAGGTAAGAATGGTTGGTTGGAAGTACTTGGTTGCGGCATGGTTCATCCAAACGTATTACGCGCAGTAAACATTGACCCTGAAGAGTACACCGGTTTCGCCTTTGGCATGGGTGTAGAACGTTTAACTATGTTGCGTTATGGCGTAAACGATTTACGTTCATTCTTCGAAAATGACTTACGTTTCCTAAAACAATTTAACTAAGGGTTGATTGAGATGAAATTTAGCGAATCCTGGCTAAGAGAGTGGGTTAACCCAAGTGTTTCTCGTGAAGAGTTAGCTGAACAAATTACCATGGCTGGCCTAGAAGTAGATGGCGTAGAGCCTGTTGCAGCTGATTTTAACGGTGTTGTTATTGGTGAAGTCGTTGAGTGTGGACAACACCCAGACGCCGACAAACTTCGAGTCACCAAAGTCGATGTTGGTGGTGATGAGCTGCTTGATATTGTTTGTGGAGCGCCAAACTGTCGCCAAGGTTTAAAAGTAGCTGTAGCTACTGTTGGAGCAGTTTTACCTGGCGATTTCAAGATTAAGAAAGCCAAACTACGTGGTCAACCATCGCACGGTATGTTGTGCGCCTACAGTGAACTGGGTATTAGTGACGAATCCGACGGTATTATGGAACTGCCGAGTGATGCTCCAATTGGTACCGACTTACGTGACTACTTAAAGCTAGATGATGTAATCATTGAAGTAGATTTAACGCCTAACCGCGCAGATTGTTTAAGCCTACGTGGTTTAGCGCGTGAAGTAGGTGTACTTAATCAATTAGATGTAGCAGAGCCACAGTGGCAAAACGCTGCAATTAACATTGATGATAAGTTCACAGTAAATGTTAAAGCCACCGAACAATGTCCACGTTATTTAGGCCGTGTGATTAAAGGTGTAAACGTAAAAGCAGCTACGCCTCTTTGGATGCAAGAACACCTCCGTCGCAGCGGCATTCGCTCAATTGATCCAGTAGTTGATATCACTAACTACGTGTTAATTGAACAAGGCCAGCCAATGCACGCCTTCGACTTAGCTAAGTTAACGGGCTCAATTGACGTTCGTTTAGCGAACAATGGTGAAAAGCTGGTATTGCTAGACGGTAATGAAGTTGAGCTTAAAGAAAACACCTTAGCAATTTGCGACCAAAGCGGCCCTATTGCGATGGCGGGTATTTTTGGTGGCGAGAAAACCGGTGTTACCGAAACGAGCAAAGATATCTTTTTAGAATGTGCCTTCTTTAGCAAATTAGCGATTACCGGTAGAGCTAGACAGTATGGTTTACATACTGACTCATCTCACCGTTATGAGCGAGGCGTAGATTACCAACTACAAAACCAAGCTATTGAGCGAGCTACTCAACTTCTTGTTGAAATTTGTGGTGGCGAAGTTGGCCCTGTCGTTGAGTCTGGTGACCAAACTAAATTACCTAAAGCTAAGACAATTACTTTACGCCACGCGCGTTTAGAAAAAGTTGTTGGTTATAGCTTTGCTAAACAGCAAGTTACTGAAATTCTTACCCGCTTAGGCATGTCAGTGTCAGAAACCGAACAAGGTTGGGAAGCGACAGCACCAAGCTATCGCTTTGACATGGATATCGAAGAAGACCTTATCGAAGAAGTTGCACGCATCTACGGTTACAACAACATTCCAAATGTGTCTCCAGTTGCTTCATTAAAAATGAGTCAGCATCAAGAAGTTGAACTGCCAGCAACTAAATTGCGTCAGCTACTTTGCGCCCGTGGCTACCAAGAAGCAGTGACTTACAGCTTTGTTGACCCTAAACGTCAACAACTGTTGCACCCACAGCAAGAAACAATGGTATTGCCACACCCAATATCGGTAGAAATGTCGGTAATGCGTTTAAGCTTGTTGACCGGGTTGTTAGACACGGTTTCTTACAACCAAAAGCGCCAGCAATCTCGTGTTCGAGTATTTGAGTCTGGTTTGCGTTTTGTTCCTGACCAAAATGCCGAAAATGGTGTTAGCCAAACTCCAATGCTTGCTGGTGTAATTAGTGGTAATGCTAATCAAGAAGCTTGGAACACCACTGAACGAGAACTCGATTTCTTCGATATCAAAGGTGATGTAGAAGCGCTTATTCAGCAAACTGTTGATGCAGGCTCTTTTAGCTTTGAAGCCACTCAAAACCCAGCGTTACATCCTGGGCAAGCTGCTAACATTTTGCGCAACGGAGAAGTGGTTGGTTACGTTGGTGCTTTGCATCCTCAGCATCTTAAAGCCTTTGGCTTGAGCGGTAAGATATTTGTATTCGAATTGGTATTAGACGCCGTTACTCAACGCAAATTGCCAGATGCCCAGCCCATTTCTAAGTTCCCAGCAAACCGTCGCGACCTTGCTTTACTGGTATCGCAACAGGTAAAAGCTAGCGATTTATTAAATTGCATTAAGAAAGTTGGCGGAAATCAATTAGTTGGCGTAAACTTATTCGATGTATACAAAGGGAAAGGCATTGCAGACGATATGCAGAGTATTGCTATCAGTTTAACCTTGCAAGAGCAAAGCCGTACCCTTGAAGAAAAAGAGATTGCCGCTACAGTTGACACCATTGTAGAGGCGTTACGTACAGAGTTTGACGCATCCTTGAGGGACTAGTTATGGCATTAACTAAAGCTGACCTGGCAGAAAATTTGTTTGAAAACTTAGGCTTCAGCAAAAGAGAGTCTAAAGAAGTAGTAGAAGCTTTTTTTGAAGAAATACGGGTGGCTTTGGAAAGTGGGGAACAAGTCAAAATTTCCGGCTTCGGTAACTTTGACCTAAGGGAGAAAAATCAACGCCCTGGTCGTAATCCGAAAACGGGTGAAGATATCCCCATCTCTGCGCGTCGAGTAGTCACCTTCCGACCTGGGCAAAAGCTCAAGAGTAGGGTAGAGAACGCCGAACCTAAGTAAAATATTTAGGGTATTAAAAAAGGAAGCCAATTGGCTTCCTTTTCTTTTAGTATCTTAAGGCATTGATTCTAGTGATTTAAAATCTGGCTTAAGAACAATTTAGTCCGGTCAGACTGAGGATTTTCGAAGAACTCTACCGGCTCATTCTCTTCGATAATTTCACCTCTATCCATGAATATCACACGGTCGGCTACCTGTTTAGCAAAGCCCATTTCGTGAGTTACACACAGCATTGTCATACCTTCGTTAGCTAGCTCAACCATAACATCAAGTACTTCACGAACCATTTCAGGGTCTAAAGCCGATGTTGGTTCATCAAATAACATGATAGAAGGATTCATACACAAGCTTCGAGCGATAGCCACACGTTGTTGCTGACCACCTGAAAGTTGCCCAGGGTACTTATCGGCTTGCTCTGGGATTTTAACCCGTTCTAAGTATTTCATTGCAGTGGCTTCAGCTTCCGCTTTCGGGATTTTTTTCACCCAAATTGGCGCTAAGCAACAGTTTTGCAAAACTGTAAGGTGAGGGAACAGGTTGAAGTGCTGAAAACACATACCTACTTCACTTCTCACTGTTTCAATACTTTTAAGGTCACTTTGTAACTCTGTACCGTTAACGACTATGTCGCCTTTTTGGTGTTCTTCTAAGCGGTTGATACAGCGAATCATCGTTGATTTGCCGGAGCCGGAAGGGCCACAAATAACAATTTTTTCGCCTTTGGTTACGGTAAGATCTAAGTCTTTTAGTACGTGAAACTCACCATACCATTTGTTCATTCCCTTGAGCTGAATAACTACTTCAGGGTTTGCTTGATTAGATGTCATGTAAAATTTCCTTATTAATGTCCTGTGTGTAGTTTCTTCTCAAGATGAATCGAATAGCGAGACATACCGAAACAGAACACCCAAAATACAAAAGCGATAAATACGTACATTTCTGTAGAGAAACCAAGCCATGCGGGATCTGCCAACGCAGATTGGCCAATGGCTAATAAATCAAATAATCCAATTACCAATACCAGGCTAGTATCTTTGAAAAGCGCTATAAAAGTATTAACAATTGAAGGAATGGTAATCTTTAAAGCCTGCGGCAATATGATTAAACCCATAGACTGCCAATAGCTTAAGTTTAAAGCTTCACCGGCTTCATACTGACCTTTTGGGATAGCTTGTAGACCACCACGAATAACTTCGGCCATGTAGGCTGATTGGAACATAATAATACCAATCATCGCTCGAGCTAGTTTATTGAAATCTACTTCCTCTCCTACAAACAGCGGCAACATAACCGACGCCATAAATAGAACGGTAATAAGAGGTACAGCTCGCCAGAATTCAATGTAAATAGTACAAAAGCTTCGTACTATTGGCATATGTGAACGACGACCTAAAGCCAGCAATATACCAATCGGCAGTGCTGCAACAATACCAACAATGGCCAATACTAATGTCAGCATTAAACCACCCCATTGATGAGTTTCTACTTTAGGTAAGCCAAACGAATCACCGAGCAATAAGTAAAATACGATTACTGGATAGATAACTAAGCTAAAAATAGCAATTTTTGGTTTATGTGGTGTTTTCTCATAGACCAATGCTGCGATTAGAATTAGGAAGGTAACAAAGACTATATTTACTCTCCAGCGCTCAGCAGAAGGGTAAAAGCCATAAATAAGCTGAGAGAAACGATCTGCTACAAACACCCAACATGCGCCATCACTGGTACAGGCATCTCGACTATCACCAATCCAATCTGCCTCTAAGATCACCCATTGGAATGCTGATACTAGTGGCGGAACGATTAGGTAAAGAATAAACAGGGTAAAAAAGCTGTTTATCCATGAAGAAAACAAGTTTTTCTTTAGCCAACCGACAAAGCCTACGGAGAGGTTAGGTGGAGCTAAATCAGGTTTAAATTGATGCTCTGACATATTAACGCTCCACTAAAGCCATTTTTTTGTTGTAAATATTCATCAAGATTGAGGTTGTAATACTGATGGTTAAGTAAACAGCCATGGTTAGGGCTATTACCTCAATAGCTTGTCCGGTCTGGTTAAGGGTTGTCCCCATAAATACGGACACTAAATCAGGATAACCAATCGCCGTCGCTAAGGATGAGTTTTTAGTAAGGTTTAAGTATTGGCTGGTAAGCGGCGGGATGATTACGCGCATAGCCTGAGGAATAATCACCAATTTTAGCGCTTGGGTACGGGTTAAACCAAGAGATTCCGCAGCTTCACTTTGCCCCTTACTCACAGCCAAAATACCAGATCGTACAATCTCGGCTATAAAGGCGGCAGTGTAGGTGGTTAAGGCAACAAGCAATGCTGCTAGCTCCGGAATTATCACCATCCCCCCTTGGAAGTTAAAACCTTTAAGCGCAGGGTAATCCAAAGAAATAGGCATGCCCATTACAAAAAACACTAACAATGGCAGTAATACAATTAAACCCGCTGATACCGAAAACACTGGAAATGGCTGACCAGTAGCCATTTGGCGCTTCTTAGCCCACTTAGCGATAATGAACGAACCGATAATGGCAGCGATAAAAGCAAACACCACTATGTTAGAACCCGCTTCCATCACCGGACTTGGCATATATAAACCGCGTACGTTGAGGAAAACCGCTTCGCCTATGTGCGCGCTTTGTCTGGGGCTTGGTAAAGCCCGCAGTACTGCAAAGTACCAAAAGAATATTTGAAGTAATAAAGGAATGTTACGCATGGTTTCAATGTAAACCGTGGCAACTTTTGAAATTAGCCAGTTATTAGATAAACGAGCCACACCCATAATAAAACCGAGTATGGTTGCGAAAATGATACCTAATGCTGATATTAAAATTGTATTTAATAGTCCAACAACGAAAGTTCGACCAAAAGTGTGGCTCTCGTCGTATTCGACTAAAGACTGAATAATGCCGAAGCCCGCTGTTTGGTTCATGAAACCAAAACCAGTGGTAATGCCACGTTGTTCTAAGTTGAAAAGCGCGTTACTGATGATGTAATAAAAGAAACCAATAACACCGATAACGACAATAATTTGGAAAACTAGCGCTCTTACGTTGGGATCAAACCAGATCTTACGAAGACTATTTGCTGAGTTATCCTTTGAAGAAGGATGAGCAGCCATATAATGTAACCTAGTAATGTAGGATTAAAACGAAGAGAGCAGGGCAAGCCCTGCTCTAATAAGGTAGAAATTAACGAATTGGTGGAGCGTATTGGAAGCCACCGTCATTCCACAGGGCGTTTACACCGCGCGCAATACCTAGTGGAGAGCTTGTACCTACGTTCTTCTCAAAAGACTCGCCGTAGCTACCAACTTGCTTGACAATGTTGTAGCCCCATTTGTCATCAAGACCTAAACCTTTACCTTTAGGACCTTCTAAACCTAAGATACGACGAACGTTAGGGTTAGTTGACTTAAGCATGTCATCTGCGTTAGCTGAAGTTAGGCCATATTCTTCTGCATTGATCATTGCAAATAGAGACCACTTAACAATGTTTAACCATTGGTCATCACCTTGACGAACAACAGGACCTAGAGGCTCTTTAGAAATGATTTCAGGTAAAACCATCGCGCTATCTGGTTTAGCTAGCTTAATGCGTAGAGCATAAAGCTGAGATTGGTCTGAAGTTAGAACGTCACAACGGCCTGCTTCAAAACCTTTAACTGTTTGGTCTGAAGTATCAAATACTACTGGAGTGTATTTCATACCGTGCTCACGGAAGTAATCCGCTAGGTTTAGTTCAGTGGTAGTACCAGATTGGATACAAACAGCTGCACCATCTAATTCTTTAGCTGAAGAAACACCCAGCTCTTTACTTACCATGAAACCTTGGCCGTCATAGTAGTTAACACCGGCAAAGTTCAAACCTAGTGAACTATCACGTGTTAGCGTCCAAGTAGTGTTACGAGAAAGGATATCAATTTCGCCTGATTGAAGTGCAGTGAAGCGCTCTTTGGCGGTAAGGGGAGTATATTTAACCTTAGATGCGTCACCTAAAACGGCCGCAGCTACTGCGCGACATACGTCTACATCAAGACCTTGCCAGTTGCCGTCAGCATCTGGGTTTGAAAAACCTGGCAAGCCAGTACTAACGCCACATTGTAAGAAACCTTTACTTTTCACATTGTCTAACGTTCCTTCAGCAGCGCTTGCGTTAGCAGCAAAGGCTAGTGCAACAGCAGCAACAGCAGCTTTAATATGCGTGTTTTTTAACATGTTTTCTTCCCTGTACAGTTTGTCTTCTATTGTGGGGTATATCACTCGAATAATTTGCTTGAGTGCTAATTTGAGCCAATAACAACATAAACATTCAAATATTGGGTGTCAACATTATTGTAACACCGTAATCGCGGTAGAATGCCGAATAACTGACCACTAGCGCAAAACTATTCAATATATATGAATATAGTATCAAGCCGGTAGACATTCTGGCTTATCAAGTTTTTATTGCGCTAGATCAAGATTAGCACAGCTGATGATAATTCCCTGATTTAGTTACCTTAAAAGTGTTAAAAGCGAGATATGCCGCAAAAGTTTGATTTTGAATGTCACAATGGAAGTAGAAACTAGATATTTTAGTTTATGTCGAAATTCCTACTAGCTAGTATGTTAATACTTAGTTAAAAGGCTGCGTGATGAACACTGTTACAACTTAAGTAGGATGGGGTCTTATGCTGTCTTATTATATATTTATAGTAGCTTGTACCTGAATCAGATGAAAAGAAGATGAATATGAAAAAAAATGTCATTGTTTTAACCGGGGCAGGTGTTTCTGCTGAATCAGGTATTCAAACATTTCGAGATGCAGACGGCTTATGGGAAAAGCATCGAGTAGAAGATGTTGCCACTCCAGAGGCATATCAACGCTCACCAGATTTTGTTGATCAGTTTTATAATCTACGACGTAAGCAGTTACAAGACGGCAATGTTCATCCTAATCCAGCTCACTTTGCCTTAGCAGAACTTGAGAAGCATCAAGACATCGAATTGCTAGTTATTACACAAAACATCGATAATTTACATGAACGAGCAGGCAGTAAGAATGTGTTGCATATGCACGGTGAATTACTAAAAGCACGGTGCCCAATTAGTAATCAGACAACCGTGTGGAAGGAAGACTTAGGTAGTGACGTGTTGTGCACCTGTTGTCAATTTCCGACGCGACTTAGACCTCATGTTGTTTGGTTCGGCGAAATGCCAATTGGTTTAGATAGAATTTATCACCAACTTAATCACTGTGATATATTTATGGCGATCGGTACTTCCGGTCATGTTTTTCCAGCCGGAGGGTTTGTTCACGAAGCTGCGAGCCATGATGCGCGCACTATTGAATTAAACTTAGAGCCATCGGAAATGCAAAGCGAATTTGGCGAACGTTATTACGGCCCCGCCAGCGAATTAGTACCTGAGTTTCTTAGTGAGCTCACTTCAGAACTAAGAGTTAATAATTGAAAAGAATTATTTTAGCGGGATTACTAGCAGCATTTTTGATTGCTTGTGAACAATCCCCAGAGCAGCAAGCACAATCACAAAATTTACCTCCACTGCACGAAATAGAAAATGTTCAACAGAAGAAGCAAACTTTTACCAACTTTCTTACTCCGCTAATAGAAGCAAGCAATAGCAAAATATTACAGCAACGCTCAGAAGTGGAAGCTATAGCCGCAAAGTTAGCTAAGAGCTCAGCCCTCTCAAACAAACAGAAACAAACCTTAAACGAACTTGGTGAACTATATCGAGTAGAGCAATCACTGGATGCGAACACTCAAATACAACAATTGTTAGTTAAAGTTGATTTAATTCCACCAGCATTGGTATTGGCACAGGCGGCGAATGAATCTGCTTGGGGAACCTCGCGATTTGCTCGCGAAGGTAATAATTTATTTGGTCAATGGTGTTATAAAAAAGGCTGTGGTTTGGTTCCGTTAAACCGTAACGATGGTGCTAATCACGAAGTAAGAAGGTTTAATAGTGTGTATGAGTCTGTAAGCGTTTATATGAACAATTTAAACAGTCATCCAGCTTACAAAGGCTTCCAGCAGCAACGTAATCAAGCTCGTGCTAGCGGAGAATTAAATGCGATAGAGCTCGCGACTCAACTGAGTAGTTATTCTGAACGCGGTCAAGCCTACGTTGAAGAGTTACAGCAAATGATGAGGGTTAACCAAAAAATTTGGCCAACCCGCACACCGATTATAGCGGGTTAAAGCTCAACAACTTGCACAATACCAGCCTGGCTTTGTTGGCTTGGCTGGTCTTCTAACTCTGGAGCATCAAAGCCAATGTCACCACCATCAATAACCCCGCTATCACGAGTTATTGATTTAAAGTCGAACTGTTGATGGTCTAGTAAGTGTGAAGGCACAACATTTTGAACAGACCTAAACATTGATTCAATTCGACCAGGAAATCGCTTTTCCCAGTCATTTAGCATTTGTTTAATTGCCTGACGTTGTAGGTTTTCCTGTGAACCACAAAGGTTACAGGGGATGATAGGAAAAGATTTTAGCTCAGCATATTTTTCCATATCGCTTTCTTTGCAATAGGCCATCGGGCGAATAACCACATGCTTACCATCATCGCTAACAAGTTTTGGTGGCATGGTTTTAAGCTTGCCGCCATGGAACATGTTTAAGAATAGCGTTTCTAGAATATCGTCACGGTGATGGCCAAGGGCTATTTTTGTAGCGCCAAGCTCAGTAGCCGTTCGATACAATATTCCACGGCGCAAACGCGAGCATAACGAGCAGGTTGTCTTACCTTCTGGGATCTTATCTTTAACAATCGAGTAAGTATCTTCTTCTACTATTTTGTATTCAATACCTAGGCCGTCAAGGTACTCGGGTAATATGTGCTCTGGGAAGCCCGGTTGTTTTTGGTCTAAATTAACGGCAACAATATCAAAGTGTATCGGGGCATGAGCACGCAAGTTCATTAGTATGTCTAGCATTGCATAACTGTCTTTACCACCAGATAAACAAACCATTACCTTGTCACCATCTTCAATCATATTGTAGTCGGCAATTGCCTGACCAACATGACGACGAAGTCGCTTTTGTAGTTTGTTGTGGTTGTATTGTTGTTTTGCTGTAACTGACATAGTGTGTTCCCAATAAAAAAGCGGGGCTATTATATAACCCCGCTTTGCTTAAGCAATGTTTTACGTTAGTTAAGCACTATCTATTTTTGAAAAGGACTCACAAAGTTTTGCGGTTTAAGCGCCAATAAATCACAGTCTAATTGGTCAATAACATGTTCAGCTGTATTACCAATAAGTGCCGCACTAAAGCCGCTTCTGCCAGAGGTGCCTAATATAACGATTTCAGCATCTATATCGTTTGCCACCTCGGGGATAACGTCATCGGGTAAGCCTTCTTCTAGATGTGTAGTAACCGCTTGTTCAAATTGTTCTTCTACAAACTTATTGAGTGCGGTTTTGTGGAACTCCATGACGTTCTTGTTGTACTTAAGCGGGTCAAAATCTGGTAACTCTATGGCAATATTCACCGGAGCTGCTGGATAGGCAGTAACTACATGTAAATTAGCATCGAGTAACTTGCTTAGATCTTTTGCTTCATTTGCTATTCGTTCATTTAACTTGTGATGCTCTTCGTCTTCGGCACCAGCGTGTATCGCAGCAACGATCTTGCCTTCCGTTGGCCAATCATGCTCTTTTACCATCAATACTGGCGTAGGGCATTTGCGCAAAATGTGCCAATCGTTAGGTGTGAAAATAATAGACTGTAAAGTTGGGTGGGGGTGTGTCGCTTTCACCACTAGGTCGTGACCAAAGTCGAGTACTTCTTCAATGACACTTTCGTATAATCGATTATTCCAAACTACCTTAGTTTCTATTTCTATACCAGCGGTGTTTGTTGCAGCAATTACTTCATTTAACCAAACATTACGCTCCTCTATAACGCCTGAGCGCATTGCTTCACGTTCTTCGCCTGAGAGCATGGAGGTCATTTCGTAAGAAAAGTCATAAATAGTGAGTAGAGCTTTGATTTTTGCCTTGTCTTCTTTTTGTGCAAGAAACACTGCACGAGACAAAGCCGCCTGGGTGTCGTGAAGGGGGTCGATAACCACCAAAATATTACGATACTTAATCATAAAGCAGCTCCTAGAATCGTCTGGAATAGCTACTTAACTTTAGCTCATTTTGTAGGAAATAAATTAGAGATAGTTAACACTGACCTAGATTTTTTTACCATAGATTGATGTAAATCAGGTCAGTGTTATTAGATACTTAGCTTTGTTTGGTACCAGCTAGTTGGCGGAGAGCGTCTCGGTCTGTTATTGAGATATACTTGCCTTTTACTCCAATCATATCTGCTTTTTGGAAACGACCAAGTAAACGGGAGATGGTTTCTACAGTTAGCCCTAAATAGTTGCCGATATCACCACGCGTCATTGTTAAACGAAACTCTCTAGGCGAGAAGCCTCGTTCAGAAAATCGTTGCGATAAACCGTTAAAGGCAGCTAAGCGTTCTTCAGCATTTTTCTTGCTTAGTAACAAAATCATCTCTTGGTCTGCAACAATTTCGTTACTCATTAAGCGCATCATTTGACGGCGTAATTTTGGCATGGTGGCAGACAATTCATCCATGGTATCAAACGGAATTTCACATACCATCGATGTCTCTAGCGCTTGCGCAAAACTAGGGTGTTCTTGGTTATTAATGGCATCGAAACCAACTAAATCTCCAGCTAAATGAAAACCGGTAATTTGTTCATCACCTTGCTCGGTAATGGTATAGGACTTAATTGTGCCAGAGCGGATGGCGTATAAGCTTTTTAACTTATCACCAGCAGCAAATATTTCTTCACCTTTCTGTATAGGCTTTTTACGCTCAATAATACTATCTAAGCGATCTAGCTCTGTCTCGTTAAGAGAGAAAGGGATACATAACTGGGCGATACTGCAATCTTGGCAGTGGATTTCACATCCACCAGTTTGGATTCTTTGACTAGCTTTTGGGTTAATGCTCATACTCAAACTATGCTATAGGAGTTCGAGGCAATTCTACTCTTTATGTAATAAGTTTTCTAGATCTATTGCTACAACAATGTAACAACTTGGTAGATCCCCAGACATAAAACACTCAATCCTGAAAACACTTGTAATATTCGATTTGTCATTAGTTTAGTCAATTGTTGGCCCAGTAATACAGCCAGCAACATCACACTAAATGTACCTAAACCAAAACTAAACATCACGCCTGCTCCGTTTAGCCAATGTGCTTGGCTAGCACTTAATACCAGAGTTGAATATACCAAACCACAAGGTAGCCAACCCCATAACATGCCTAAAGGTAGGCTGGCTACTGGATGTTGTAGTGCTAACATCTTACTTGCCCTAGGTTGTACCTTTGACCATAAACCTTTTCCAAGTTGTTCTAGGGGAGTAAGAATGGACCACCAACGAGTAAGGTGGATGCCCAGTAAGATGAGCATTATTGCAGCAAACCATTGCAAACCAACCAACATATAAACCGAGCGATGAACTTGGCTAATGGCTTGAATAGAGCCGGCAACAATAGCACCGGCAATCGAGTAGCTTAGGATGCGGCCTAGGTTAAAACCGATACTTACTAAAAACTTATTGGAGGAATTGTTTGCGCGAGACCCTAAGATGCAAGCGATGCCGCCACACATTGCTATGCAGTGCGTGGCGCCTAATAAACCAGTGATAAATGCAGCAGCAAAATCAGCTTGGGCGATCATCGTCATGTTTGCTCTTATTTTTATCGTCAAACAGTATGTTGATACCTTGGCGGTCTAAGTCTTCGAATTGTTCGCTTTTAACAGCCCAGAAAAAAATACCAATTCCTACACATACAAAGATGAGGGCGATGGGGATCAAGACAAATATAATACTCATTGCTTGTTTAACCTTAAGGAATTAGTGAGTACCGCCAGGGATGATAACGACATGCCAATAGCGGCCATATAGGGTGTAACTATACCTGCTACTGCCAAGGGCAATATCAGGGCATTATACCCCAAGGCCCACGCGAGGTTTTGCGCAATAATCTTTTTTGTCTTTTTAGCAAGGTCCATTGCAGTAAGTAAGGTAGTAAGTTTGCTGCCGAGCAACACCGCGTCTGCACTAGATTTTGCGATGTCGGTGCCTAAACCCATAGCAACCGACAGCGGTGCAGCAGCCAAAACTGGGCCGTCGTTTACTCCATCGCCAAGCATTAACAGGTGAGGGGACTTTTGCGTTTTAGTTCTAACCACTTCAAGTTTTTGCTGAGGTAAAGCGCCGCTGGAGATGTCGGTGATATGTAACTGTTTTGCAACATATTCCACTTGTGCAGAGTCATCTCCAGTTAACATTGAAAGCGAGATGTCTCGAGTTTTTAAACCTTGAGAAAACCTAACAGCGTCTTTTTTGATGGTATCTGAAAGATAAACTCTGGCAGCTAACTTATCATCGACCATTAATACTAGTTCGAGCATTCCAGCTTTTGGTTCGGCTGGTTGACCACAAAAGGACGCTTTACCTAGTTTGAGCTGTAAGCCTTTTACCTCTCCACTTAAACCTAAGCCAGTATGGTGTTCTATATTTTTTGCCGTGTAGCTCTGGTATTCGCTAAAGGCATTGGCAATTGGATGGGAGCTTTGTGCTTCTAAAGCACCAATCAAGTTAAGCGTTGTCGTCTCATCAACATCATCACGGGTATTAACGTGTTTAATTTGTAGCTTGCCCTCGGTAAGTGTTCCTGTTTTATCAGATACCACTGACGTGACTTTAGCCAGGCTTTCTAATACGTGCCCACGTTTAACCAATAAGCCTGTTTTAGACAATTTATGGGTGGCCGCTGTCAATGCAGCAGGTGTTGCTAACGATAAGGCGCAGGGGCAAGTAGCAACTAAAACAGCAAGGGTAATCCAAAAGGCATCTTCTGGTGAATGAAAATGCCAGTAGGTGTAGGTGAGCGCGGCGATCACCAGCAAACCAAAAACAAAATAGCGGGCTACGCTATCGGCTATTGTTGCTATCTTAGGTTTTTCGCTTTGCGCCTGCTCTTGTAAACGCATGATATTAGCGATAAAGGTATTTTGCGATACCGCTTCTACTTCTAAATGAACAGTTTGTTCATGGTTAATCGTACCGGCAAATACCTTGTCACCGTGCTTTTTAGTAATAGGTAGTGATTCGCCAGTAAGTGAAGACTCATCAAATTCACTTTCTCCAAACACCACTTGTCCATCGGCTGGCACCACCTCGCCAGGCAAAATGACGATGATGTCTGAATGTTTAAGCTGGCTCGCTGCAACCTTTTGTTGTTGACCGGACTCATCAATCCGCATAGCCAACTTAGGCACTAACTTAAGCATATTAGAGCTGGTTTCACTGGCCTTGCGTCTAGCACGCAACTCGAGCAAACGGCCAAGCAATAACAAAAATGTGAACATAGAAACCGATTCAAAATAGACTTCACCAGTGCCGTTTACCGTGGCATACAGTGACGCACTATAAGCGCCTAATAATGCAATGGACACTGGTACATCCATATTGAGAGTTTTCGCTTTGAGGCTTCGGTAAGCACCAAAATAAAAAGGCTGAGCCGAGAATAGCAACACTGGGGTTGCCATGATTAAGCTCACCCAGCGAAAGTAATCTCGATAGATAAGCTCCATGTCATCAAACAGATCACCATATAGCGCAATGGCAAACATCATTACTTGCATGGTGGCTAGTCCGGCTACACCAAGTTTTAGCAAATGGCTACGGTATAACTTGCGATCTATTTCTTCTTGCTTATCAGTTTGAAAGGGAGTGGCGTTATAACCAAGTTTTTGCACACTTTGCAGTAGCTGGCTTAACTTAACGTGCTGGTCATCCCACACAAGCGTCGCACGTTGGGTGGTCGAGTTCACATGAATTTTCTGAACACCGGGAATATGCAATAATTGCTTTTCGATTAACCAAGCGCAAGCAGCACAGGCAATGCCTTCGATTGAGAGTAAAACCTCTTTGCTGTTTTCGTTTTGTGCAACAAACTCTAGCTGAACGCTTTCGTCATCATATTCCAACATTTTAACTAAGGCGTCTGGGACTAAGCCTTGAGCACTTGGTGCCGCAGCTGTCCTATGTTGGTAATAGTCTTCTAAACCACTTTCAATAATTGTTTGCGCAACGGCAGCACAACCTTGGCAGCACATTGCTTGAGAGCTACCGAGAATTGAAACATGTAGATTTACACCTTTGGGAATAACTTCGTTACAGTGAAAACACAGGCCTTGATTACTTGCCATCTATTTCTTCTGCGTTGTAAAGCGGGAGTTGTAATTCTTCCTGTAATCTCCAGGAATCATCCATTGGACTAACACGAATAAACCAGCGGCCAGAGTCATTTAAGTCATCGCCAAAGCGGTAGCGACCGTTACCATCAGCAGTAACGACATAACTGCGGTCATTTTTTGCGAGAGTTTTATGCGCTAATTCAATTTTGAGTGGTTGGTTTTTTAAGGATTCAGGCAAGGACATATCCAATACCAAACCGTTGGTGGCTGGTGAAACAGATGCTTTGATCCCCAATTGAGCCGCTTTTTCAATTAACGACAAGTCAGCGTTAATTGCTTTACCTTTTTTGTAGTAAGACTCAACCACCATGTCGTTGTTAGTTGTAGCAGCAATATAAAAAGTAGTTAGGCTAGCAACTACAGCAGCCGTAGGCAGCGCAATTAAAAACCACGGCCAAAATTGTTTATACCAAGCTTGTTGCATAACAGCATACTTCCATTCACAAGGGGGGCTTAAATATAACAAAAAAAAGCGACGCATAGGCGTCGCTTTTTATAAATTTTAAGTCTATTCGCTCTTAGAAAGCTGATAAACGTAGGCAGAAATAAGCTGGATCTTATCTTCTCCTAGAATATCCTTCCAAGCTGGCATTACACCGTTACGACCGTAGCGTAGGGTTTCTTCAACAGCACGACGTGAACCACCGTATAACCAAATACCATTGGTCAAATTAGGTGCGCCAAGCGTTTGATTACCGGTACCATCAGCGCCGTGACAAGCTGCACATACTGCGAAACGGCCTTTACCATTTGCTGCATCTACATCGTTAACCTTACGGCCAGATAAGCTTAGAACATAGGCGGTAACTTCTTTAATACCATCATCACCTAGTACTGCTTCCCAACCAGGCATTTGACCTTGACGACCATGCATAAGGCTAGCTTTAATCGCTTCGCCGCTTCCGCCATATAACCAATCGCCGTCGGTTAAGTTAGGGAAACCCTTGCCACCACGAGCTGAAGAACCATGACATTGCGAACAGTTTTGTAGATACAAGCGTTGGCCAATTTTAACCGCTGCTGGATCTTCAGAAAGTTCTTCTACGCTTCGGTATTCGCCTGATTCGTTGTACGCAACTTGGCGGAAAACTTCGCCAAATCGTGCATCAGCTTTTTCTAGCTCGCCTTGATATTGGTTAGCGACATTGCCGTCGTAAGCGGCAACGCGCTCTTGACCTTCTGCAATGCTCTTAATGCCCATTTCTGAGCTCTTCCAACCAAGAAAACCTTGCCAGTTCCCTAAGCCAGGATAGGCAGCTAAATAAACCAACGAGAAAACAATGGTGATAATAAACATATAAGACCACCACTTAGGAAGAGGGTTGTTTAACTCCTCAATCCCATCAAACTCGTGGCCCATTGATTCACCTTCTTTTACGCCGGTGTTGTTTTTATTACATGCCCTTAGCAGCAAGAAACATCCTGCGATGCTGCCTAAGGTTATTACAGTAATCCACACGCTCCAAAATGTGCTCATTTTTTCTGTGCTCCTTCAAATTCCTTTGTCGGGCTAGTTTTAGGCTCGTCGGCAAAAACCAAGTTGGCAGCTTCAGTAAAATCCTTTTTGCGTTTCTTGCTGTAGGCCCAGGCAAAAATGCCAATAAATATCGCCATTAAGAATGCAGTATATAGGCCGCTAAATGTACCAAAGTCCATAACTAACTCCTTATTTTAATGCTGTACCCAACACTTGTAAGTAAGCTATCAAAGCTTCCATTTCGGTTTTGCCTTTAACGGCTTCTGCTGCGCCTTCGACGTCAGCGTCGGTATAAGGCACACCAAAATGGTTTTTAAATAGCGCTAGTTTCTTACCAGTTAACGAGCCATCTACTAGGTTTTCCTCTAACCAAGGAAAACCAGGCATGTTTGACTCAGGTACTACATCGCGTGGATTAATAAGGTGTACGCGGTGCCACTCATCAGAATAACGTTGACCAACACGTGCCAGATCAGGTCCAGTTCGCTTAGAACCCCACAAAAATGGGTGTTCCCATACGCTTTCACCCGCTACAGAGTAGTGGCCATAACGTTCAGTTTCAGCACGGAAAGGACGAATCATTTGGCTATGACAGTTACTACAGCCTTCGCGGATATAAATATCGCGACCTTCCATTTCCAAAGCAGTGTAAGGCACTAGGCCGTCTACTGGTTCAGTGGTTTCAGGTTGGAAAATTAGCGGGGTGATTTGCACCAAACCACCAAAACTAATCGCGATAACAATGAATATGGCCAGTAAACCAACATTCTTTTCGATTAACTCGTGTTTCATGTTATGCCTCCTGTCCGTGTTCAATCGCTTCTAAAGAGCCTTTCTCAGCGGTAATTGTTTTATAAGCGTTGTAAGCCATAACAAACATCCCGGTTAAGAAGAACACACCACCGATAAAGCGAACAAAGTAGAATGGGTAAGAAGCCTGCAACGACTCAACAAATGAATATGTTAAGGTGCCATCTTCGTTTACCGCACGCCACATCAAACCTTGCATAACACCGGAGATCCACATTGCTACTATGTAAAGGACTACACCAATAGTGGCTAGCCAGAAGTGGGTGTTAATTAATTTAGTGCTGTACATACGGCCTTGGCCGAACAACACAGGGATTAAGTGATAAACACTACCAATAGATACCATGGCTACCCAACCTAAAGCACCAGAGTGAACGTGACCAACAGTCCAATCGGTGTAGTGAGATAAGGCGTTAACCGTTTTAATTGCCATCATTGGGCCTTCGAAGGTAGACATACCGTAGAAAGACAATGAAACAATTAGGAAACGTAGAATTGGGTCGTAACGAAGTTTATGCCAAGCACCAGACAAGGTCATAATACCGTTAATCATACCGCCCCAAGAAGGAGCAAATAAGATAAGAGACATCACCATACCTAAAGACTGTGCCCAATCAGGCAACGCAGTGTAGTGTAGGTGGTGAGGACCAGCCCAAATGTAAATTGATACTAGCGCCCAGAAGTGAACGATAGATAAACGGTAACTATAAACCGGGCGACCAGCTTGTTTTGGTACGAAGTAGTACATCATACCCAAGAAGCCAGCAGTAAGCAGGAAGCCAACCGCGTTATGGCCGTACCACCACTGCACCATTGCATCAACGGCGCCAGCATAAATAGAGTACGACTTAGTCATAGTTAGCGGAATGGCAGCATTGTTTACAATGTGCAATACAGCAACGGTGATAATAAAGGCACCAAAGAACCAGTTAGCAACATAGATGTGCGAAGTTTTTCTTTTGACCAAGGTGCCAAAGAAGACTATTCCATAAGCCACCCATACAATCGCGATTGCTATGCCAATTGGCCATTCGAGTTCCGCATACTCTTTAGAAGTAGTGAAACCCATAGGCAGTGTTATCGCAGCCGATACGATAATCAAATTCCAACCCCAGAATACGAAGGAGGCGAGTGGGCCACCAAACAATCGGGTTTGACAAGTACGCTGTACCACGTAAAAAGAACAAGCCATTAATGCACTGGTACCAAATGCAAAAATAACGGCGTTTGTGTGAAGGGGACGTAACCGGCTATAAGTTAGCCAAGGAGTATCGAAGTTAAGGGCAGGCCAAATTAATTGCGCCGCAATTAATACACCAACACCCATGCCTACTATACCCCAAACAATGGTCATTACAGTGAACTGGCGAACAACCGTGTAGTTGTAATCAGTCTCTGTGCTAGCTGCTTGGTTCATAAATACATGCTTCCGTTGCTATTTATTATTTGTTTAAGCGAGTTTGATGCTATGGCATCAACAACATGAAACGAATTGTTAAACTACATTCACGTTTAGCACGAATAGAGCCTATAACCAGTAGCTTAACGGCGCGATCATACTTCATCGACTAAGCAAATAACAGTTTGAAAAACTAGTTATTTGCATATCTTCGCTAAATATTTAACAAATCTTTTCCAATCAACAAACCGCATTGATCTAGATCAATTATGAACCAATAATTTACATTCGCGTAACCAAAAATCGGCTTTACGTAACATTGGCTTTTTGTAAAGCGCTTTAGCTCTGTGGTAGCGCCAATTAGACTTAGGTCTAAACATTCGTGTTAATCTAATGAAACGCATATTATTTAAGCGTCATTGTTATTAAATTGTTGATTTTAAGCCTATAGTTACTACTAACTATTTTTATCGATGGATTGGTAAGCAAGGATATTTTATGGAAAACAGGGCCACTGTTCTCATTGTGGACGATACCCCAGAGAACATCGACGTATTGGCAGGCATTCTGCGAAATGATTACAAGCTGCAAGTGGCACGCAATGGTGATATGGCATTAAAGATTGTTGCTAAAGCCAATAAACCCGACCTAATACTGCTAGATATTATGATGCCAGGCATAGATGGCTTCGAGGTTTGCCGACGCCTAAAAGAAGACTTAAGCACTCGCCATATTCCGGTTATTTTTGTTACTGCAAAAATAAGCCCAGCCGACGAATTAAGAGGTCTAGAGCTTGGCGCTGTTGACTACATAACTAAGCCGGTAAGCCCTCCAGTAGTAAAAGTGAGGGTGAAAACCCAACTCGCTTTGTACAATCAAAATCGCGAGTTAGACCGCAAGGTAAAAGAACAAACCGACGTAATTAACACCACCCGTTTACAAATCATTCAACGCTTAGGTCGAGCCGCCGAGTACAAAGACAACGAAACCGGCATGCACGTTATTCGCATGAGTTATTACTCGCGCATTCTTGGTTTAGCTGCAGGAATGAGCGAAGCAGACGCCGACATTTTGATGAATGCTGCGCCCATGCATGATATCGGCAAAATCGGTATTCCTGACCGAGTACTTCAAAAACCCGGTAAATTAGATGCCGAAGAATGGGACATCATGCAAAGTCATGCAGTAATCGGTGGTGAAATCCTTGGCGAAGGAGATAGCTCAGAATTACTCGAGCTTGCTAGAACAGTCGCATTAACCCACCACGAGAAATGGAACGGCAAAGGATACCCTAATGGGCTTTCCGGAGAAGATATTCCCATCGAGGGGCGCATTGTTGCCATTGCCGATGTATTTGATGCACTCACTTGCGAACGTCCATACAAAAAAGCGTGGCCAGTAGAAAAAGCCATCGAGCTGTTAGAAAGTGAAGCGGGTAGCCATTTCGACCCGAGATTAGTGCCATTGTTTATAGAAGCACTTCCCGAAATACTAGAAGTAAAAGAACGATTTAAAGAGTCACTAGAAGAATAAATGGCCTGGCGGGAAGGATACGCGTTTACATGCAATTAAAAAAACTCACAGTGCTAATCGTAGACGATATGGCACCAATAAGAAAAATCACCTATGAGCAATTACGTCGCTTTGGCATCGGCCAAGTAATACAGGCAGAAAACGGAGCGCAAGCGCTAAATGTATTAAAAAAGCGCCATGTAGACCTAATACTGTCTGATTGGAATATGCCGGTCATGAGCGGCATCGAGTTTCTTAAAACAGTTAGACAATCAGAAACATGGCGGCATATTCCGTTTATTATGATTACCGCAGAAGCAGAGCGAGACAGAGTTTCTGAAGCCATTAGCCAAGGTGTCACCGACCTTATTATCAAGCCTTTCACCACCGCTTTGTTGCAATCTAGATTGCAGCAAGCAGCAAAAGGTGATGTGAGAAACCGTCAATCCTTAGCCAGCAATGACGAACCTGAGTTAGAAGAGCTTCCTGTACCGGAACCGGTAGTAGCAACATCTTTAGCTGCGTCAAAACAAAACACAGTATTAGTTGTTGACGATACACCAGAAAATCTCACCTTATTAGGTGGCTTATTACGTGATGATTACCGGGTACTGCTCACTAAAACCGGCAAAAAGGCGTTAGAGATCTGTTGCTCTGAAACGCCACCAGATCTTGTATTACTTGATGTAATGATGCCAGAAATGGATGGCTATGAAGTGTTAGAAAAGCTCCGCCAACATCCTAACTCTCAACACATTCCGGTTATTTTTGTTACCGCCTTAACCGAGATTGGTGACCAAACTAAAGGCTTAGAAGGTGGAGCCATAGACTACATCACAAAACCTATACAACCCGAATTGCTTAAACTTAGAGTACGCAATCATCTGCGATCAGTCGATCTACATAAACACCTACAAAGTGATTTAGATAATCTAATCGAAAAAGAGAAGCTAAAAAACAGTGTGGATCAGTTGTTAAGGCACGATTTAAAGGGGCCAATTGCCGGTATCGTTGCCTTAGCTGAACAAATAAAAACCGATCGTCAGGCAACTGCTAGTATTAACGAAAGCTCAGTGATGATAGACGAACTGTCTATGCAATTACTCAACATGATTAACCTATCAACCGAGTTATATAAAATCGAACAAGGCCGCTTTGAACTTAAGGCTAAGCCATTTTCTGTGCACTTAATGCTTAAGAAAATGTTAACCGTAGTAAGGAAAACCTTTAGCACCAAGCAACTATTAATGTACTTAGAACCTGAAGAAGAAGATCCAGGTAACGAAGTATTAGCCTTGGGTGACCAGTCCTTAAGTTATTCGCTGTTTTTTAATCTGCTTAAAAACGCCTGTGAAGCAGCGCCTAGCCGCAGTCGAGTTTCGGTATCAATTAACGTAGTAGATCAAAAGGTCCAGGTAACTACTGAGAATGTTGGCGCAGTGCCCGAAGCCATTAGAGAAAACTTTTGGGAAAAGTATGTTACGTCTGGAAAAGATACCGGCACTGGCTTAGGCACTTATTCAGTTAGCCTACTTAGCGATGCGCAAAATGGCGAAGTAAGTATGCGTACCAGCGATAAAGACAATACCACTACAATTACTGTGGCACTGCCACTCTCAAATTAGTTTAAATCGGATAACGAGGAACTACGATGAAAAACCTACTCACAGCTTTAAGTATCACCTTATTGTTTATTAGTAGCTTTAGCTTTGCAGGTGTAGAGGAAGACCGGGCTGAATACAATAAATCAGCGAACGAGACCATCGCTAAATTTAAACAAGAAAAGCCCGATATATCGGGCAAAATGTCCAGTGGTGTTGGCTATGCAGTATTCAGCAATGTGGGGGTTAATTTGTTTGTTATTTCAGCTGGCGGCGGAACCGGCATAGCAGTCGATAACGCCTCGGGTAAGAGAACCTATATGAAAATGGGCGAAGCCGGAGTAGGTTTTGGTTTAGGTGTAAAAGATTTTCGTGCATTAATGATTTTCAAAACTCGGGAAGCCTTCGACAAGTTTGTAGAGAGTGGCTGGTTATTTGGCGCCCAAGCGGATGCAGCCGCAACCGCAGGTGATAAAGGGGGGTCTGCCGAAGTAGAAGGCGCTATTGGTGATGTAGAAATTTATCAGTTAACTGAAGCCGGGCTGTCTTTAGAAGCCACCATTAAAGGCACTAAGTTTTGGCAAGATGGTGATTTAAACTAGAAATTACAACCACAATTTAATAGCCAGCGCTAAGCTGGCTTTTTTATTAGTGGCTTAGCATGATGCAGCTTGTAACAATTAGTTTAGTTGTAGCTTCATTGCCTATGCTTTGGCGTTCAAAGAGGTTCCAACTAACGCAACTAGGCTCATTCAACAATGGTACAAACAAGGTGAAGAGTAGGCGGGTTTGACTACGACAACGACGGCAAGTTCGTTGGTCACATTCCGGCAAACTTTGTGGCTCAGTATTAGCATAAAAAGGAGTAGGGCAAAGCGAGCACTTTGCCCAAACAATTAAAACTCTTTTGGTGCAAATCCGGTAACTTCTTTAATGCCCATTTCACGGCCTAAGGCTGTCATTGGGTGTACTACCACCAAACCTTTAACCGACTTCTTTAACTTACCCATATCTGCTTGTTCTTGTTTAGTCAGCACGCGGTTAAAGGGAAGGGACTTAACATCACCGCCTTGTTGGCTGATTTTTTTGGTTTGCTGAGCTTTTACACTTTTTAGCTTTTTTGTTAGTGCGGTAATAGTAGTATTGAACTGATTAATCATCACTGTGTCACCACGTTCGTGGGCGGCATCTAACTTACGTTTTGCCGTATCTAATTTGTTGTGAATTGATTGAAGTTCATTTTTTAAATTCATTGTAAATCCTAAGGCTCACATCGAGCATTCATCATTCAGGGCCTGTTAGCCAATCGCTTATTATAGCAGTAAGTTTGGCTTAGGTTTTACATTTATAGAGTAAACAATTTAATCCTTTATTGCCGATAATGCTATTTATCGGCAATTGCTTTTTGGGTTATAATATCAATATTATTCAGTAGCTTAACTTCACCCATGCTAATACTACCGCCAGCCATTCCACTGTTTGATTCCCTGCAATATCTTGAAGACGGCAATGCAATCGTTAACCAACATCTAGCAGAAATCACCTTAAGTGCGGTTAGCGATGCAGGGTTTGTTTATGAATACGCAGTAGATTGGTTGCTAGAGCAGCGTCATAGCGAGAACAATTATAAAACCTATCGAAGCGAACTCACCAGCTTTTTACATTGGACTTATACCGTTGAGCAAATTTCCTTATCTTTGGTAACGCGACGGGTACTAAGTAAATATTTGGATTACTGCTGCAAGCCACCGCTAGAGCTAATCGCTTATCGTAATGTTGCCCAATTTGTTGTCGACAAACAGTTAAAAGAACGTGTGCCAAATCCACAATGGCGGCCGTTTTTAGGCAAAAAAATAGACGGTATAGAACAGCCTTACCAAATTAGCGACAAAGCACTAAAGACCAAGTTAGCCGTTTTATCTTCGTTTTATGCCTACTTAATTAACGAAGAATATACCGAGCGTAACCCAGCCATGGCCTTAATGAAAAATGGTCGATTTAAAGCTAGCAGCCAGCACACCATTAGTGGCGAAGACCTAGAAGACATCAAATCCTTTAGTGACTTACAGTGGTCTTACGTTATGAGCGCAGCTAATCAATTAGCTAAACAAACGCCAGAGGATAACGAGCGCATTTTGTTTTTAGTTAGCCTTATGTACAGCTGCTATTTGCGAATATCCGAAGTAGCCGCAAGGCCTGGTTTTTCTCCGATAATGGGACAATTTAAACGTGATACTAAAACCTCTGTATGGGGCTTTTATATACCGCGCAGCAAAGGCGGTAAAAAACGAACTGTTGCAGTGTCTAAACAATTGCTAGAAGCCTTGCAGCGTTATCGACGCTTTTTACAACTAATGCCTTTGCCAACACCCAATGAGAAAACGCCATTGTTTGTAAGGCACCGAGCAGCTGGCCGAGGTAGAGACTCCGGACTACTTAATGCCAATCTTGGTATTCGCCAATTAAGAGAGCAAATCTACATTCTCATTGAACAAGCCGCTAAGCTTGCCGAGGCAGACGGTTTTAAACAAGACGCCAATGAAATTCGCCAATTAACACCACACAGCATTAGACACACCGGAATTTCTCACGACATAAACTTAGTGGGTCGACCGTTATCACATGTGCAAGCCGACGCTGGCCACGATAGTATCGACACCACATCCCAGTATTTGCATACATCACGCGTAGAACGCCATCAGTCTGCTGAACATAAGCCTTTGGATCACTTAAAGTAATTGCAATTCTTACGCGGCATTACAGGCAAACTTGTGTGGATTACTAAAAACTCACCCATAAGACGCATAATGTATATTATGTTAAATTGAATATATTGGTATCCATA
The DNA here is from genome assembly GCF_019670125.1 of Agarivorans aestuarii. NCBI lineage: Bacteria > Pseudomonadati > Pseudomonadota > Gammaproteobacteria > Alteromonadales > Alteromonadaceae > Agarivorans > Agarivorans aestuarii. Next base: position 2,313,072 of record NZ_AP023033.1, on the reverse strand, counting down.
TAAATCAATTGCTAACAATACTGCAATTGCCGCACTCTCCAAGCCCCGTATGAGGAGTTTTGCATATGTAAATAGCCAACTGCATCCAACATTTAACGGCACAGACTTAAAAAACTATTTCGACTCACCGGCTCAAGTGGCCGATTACTTTGGCATACCCGAGCGCACTGCTCGTGATTGGTATAAAAAAGAATCAAGCTCCCAACACCGCAAAGCGCTTAATGGACGTTGCAGCTAGCGGATTTTTACCATGCTCTTTAGGTTAGGAAGATTTTCGAATCTTTAACGGGCTTCTATATACGCCTACCGGACAATGCTTAAAGCCAGAACAGCTTAATGCGATTTGTCAGGCTTTTGATTTACCACAATATGAACGTGTTCAGAAATGGCTTAACAATAGGCGCTCTGCGCCTGTGCCTTACTGGGTAGATAAGCAACCTAACGTTTTAAATATTAGGTAACAAAAAAGGCGCATTCCGCGCCTCTATTATTCATTTGTAATTAACTCTTCCATTCTTAAATTGCCAAAACACCCTCATATTTGGTCGGGCTTTAGGGAAAATGTACCCCTCAAGATCACCTCCGCCCAAATCTTTACAGTTACTTTTATGCATCTTAGAAGTATCACTCAGCCCATCGTTTTGATGTATTAGCTTGAATTGATACCCGACCTCACCACAAAGGCTGGAATCACTGGAGTATGAGATAGGATATAGCCCATTATAGTTCTCGTGTTTGTAGGTTTTTGCATTGGTAGTGGGCTCCTCACCTCCCATGACATAAAGAAACACAATCACGAGTGCAAGCATTATGAGCAGCACCTTAATAACAATTTTCACCTCGCCGCACTCCTTAAATTAATGGTCATCGAAAAATGGTATGGCCGATAAATGGTATTAGCGGCATTTACTAATCCTCTGATAACACTACACATAGAATACTGATAATATTATTATATTTGCAAAATTAAAATTAGGAACACACATGAAGTTATATCTAGTATCAGCGCTTGTCTTATTAATGTTAGGTTGCGCTAGACCTGTGAGTCATACAAACATACCTCTCTCTACATACGATGATCACACTGAGTATGGTATAGAAGACAACGAAAAAGGTTTTGGGATTACCGTTTTTTATTCTCGTTACCAATTTATTCCAGAAAGTGACTCTCTAGCTACTTCATGCAAAGGTCAACTAACTTCAATCGCTTGGGAGCATTCAGACAGTGTTGGAAAAGAAATAGAGCAAATCAACGAGCAGCGCATAAGAATTTCCATGGGAAGAAATGAAATAACAGTTATAACTTCCTGCCAAGCCTATGCGCTTGCTAAGTGGAAGGAATAAAAATGGCAAAAACATGCACCCCTTCTTTTTTTGAAGCTTAGAGGTATTCGTGGACGTAAAGATGTCTGATGGTTTGATACGACAGCGTAGGAATTTTCTGCTATTTAGTATCTTAGTTGCTTGCTATATCCACTTAGGAATCAAGATAAAAGAGTTATCAATTTTCGGTTTAAAAATTGAATTGGGTGATTCTCACTCAGTTTTCACCCTGATCTTACTGTTTTGGATTTACTTTGGGTGGAGGTTTTATCAGTATCAAAAGCAAGATGCGCCGTGCTTAGTATCAACGATTTACTCAAGATGCATAAATCTACACACTAAAGACTATATAGAAAAAGTATTTCTTGAATCTTACCCAAACATAGAAAAAACAACGTTAAGTAATTTTGTTCATGGCGACAACCTCATTTTAAGCTACAAACGCTTCTTTGCCGTGGTTTATGAAGGGGAGATAGAAACTGTAGATGAGCAAGAAGGTAGAGATAATCGCTGGTTTACCGAAAAGTTTAAGGTAGAAATTAGGTTTAGCATAGTTAAATTAACTTTTTTCAGATTAAAAGGTGCACTTTCGTTTTGTTATCAACAAGCCTGCTTTAGCGATTATGTGTTACCTTATCTTTTAGCTAGTTCCGTTTTTTTGTACCTTTGCCTTGATTACATTTGGTAAAATTACACTTTAATCAAACAAAACCCGCTTATGCGGGCTTTTTTATTTAAACAACTTAAACGCTTTCTTGCGGCTGGTTTTCCGTTTGGTGCTGCGTTTCTTCTTGGTGGCTAGCTCTTGCTGCCATTCATGTTTGTATAGGCGTTTATCCATGCGGGATAACAAACGCCAATTTAAGATAAGTGACGCAGCTATTAGCACCTCAACCGGCGCAAAGCCTATCTCGCCAAGTGTTTGAAACATGCCCTAGCCCTTAGTCACTTTGCCAAGCACGATTAGCGCAGTGACAATCACGATAGTTAAAATAATCAGTTGCGAACCCACATCAATGACCACCTTTAAAGGTGCATCTTGTGAGAATGCAATTTCGTTAGTTGTGCCGAGCATAAGCGCCCTATCCTTTTCGCACTAGGTCATACAGACCTGTGCTGATAATGGTCAATCCTTTAAACTGGCCATGGCCCTTATACAAGAGCTTTGCAATGCTCAATCAATAACTGACCTTAGGCATATTAATTTTGAATAGGGTTTTAACTTCCTTTGGATGAACTAAAATTTAAAGGCTGAGTTTTACTAAATACGCTGTTCAGCTGCCTCTTAAATCCTTAACAACTTCCCTAGAGGATACGGTTATGAAAGAGCTTATTGTTTTAGCAGTGCATGGCATGGGGCAACGTAAACCCAACTTTGCCGATGGATTAGAACAAAAACTGACCGCTTACCTTGGCGTAGATGTAATGAACAAGGTGTCGTTACAGCGCGCTAAATACTACTCGGCCTTACAAGCCCCGCAAGACCAATTGATGAGTGACATTTGGGATAAATATCACAATCAATTTAGCACTATATCTAACTTTGGCCGGCGCTTTTTTATGAACTCCTTTGCCGATGCTACAAGCTTAGAAGTGGCTGGGCGCCGGCAAACCGAAGAGTACATGAATATCGTTAAGGCCATACAGGCTGCCATGTTTAAGGGTATGGATGACTGCGGCTTTAACTTAGACGTGCCGGTGTTGATCATTTGCCATAGCCTTGGCGCACAGGTGGTTTCTAACTACTTTTGGGATGCGCTAAATAGAAATAACGCTAAGGTTTGGGATATTAACCACAATGACTTTTTAACTAACATTGATGATGACAAAATTGCTTACCTAAAAGGTAGCCGATAAAAACTGCTGTTTACTACTGGCTGTAATATCCCTTTGTTTTTGGGTGGTTTAACCCAGCGGCAGTGTTTTGATAAACCTAATCCCCAGTTTAGCTGGCTTAACTATTTTGATGCCGATGATTGGTTAGGTTGGCCGCTTAATGACTTAGGCCCAAGTTACCAGTTTGTGGTAGATAAGTGTGTGCAAGTTGGCGGGATTATTAGTGGTAATACGCCTTGGAGCCATACCCAATATTGGACAGACGATAAGGTTTACCAACCTTTCGGCGACCACATACGTGGCTATTTGGGGATGTAACAAAGCTAGTAACTTAACTAGCCGTGCAATCTTGTTGCTTGCACGGCTAGTTGTTTACAACACTTCGGTTTTGCCACTGATGTCGTAGGAAATAACCGGGCTTAACAGTGGCTCGTCTCTGCCAAAGTACTTGGCAAGAATAACCAACAATACCACCGTGGTTTTAGGAAGGGCTTCGGTAAACAAGCCACTAAACCAACCTCTCACCTTGATAAAGGACTGCATCGCGCTAACCAGCTCTTCATTGGCTTGGTTAACCGTGTTTATGTAGGCTTTTGGATCGGTACTGTCTAGTGATTCAATTTGCGTACTTAGCTTGCTATATATACCCACAAACTGTGAAAGACGCTGCGCGTTGCCTAATATGGTTTGTACTTTCTTTTGTAGAAGACTATGCGAGGTATGAGCGCCCGAAGGTGCCGAGCTTGAGACTTCGGTATCTAAAAATGCTTCTAGCTGGCGCTTATTGATCTCACCAGCTTTGCTGGCAGTTTCGATTTGGTCTTTATCGGTGCTAGATAATGTCATGTTATACAACAGTTCTATTGCACTGGCTTCTATTTCGCTGGGAATTGCCGCAGCTAAACAGCGGATATCTTTGGCACTCAAGCTTAACTGGCACTCGATAATTGAGCGCGACAGCTGCTGACTTTGGTAGAGCACTTTAAAGCGTTCAAGAGCTAATAGGTAACTTTTGCTGTTGATTAATGACAGTGACTCATGGCTTAAGGGCGCTAAAAACTGCTGCATTTCTGTTGGTGTCATCACCCCTTTATCTTCGAAGCTTAAACCAATACCAATGTTGGGGCTTGCGCCAAATTTAAGCGCCGCTAATACGTCGAAGGCACTTACAAACTCTGCGCTTCTGCTTTCTTTAAGAGTTTTAGAACTGTGCCTAATTACGTTGTCTGCCTTAAGTTCAAGCAGTTGACCGGTGTGATCAACTTTGGCCTTGGCTATTTTCTCAATCACACTCTGCTGAGAAAACTGAAAATCGTCGCCTAAGTTAAATTTAAGGCCGACTTCTTTTCGTAGCTTACAGCTTTTTACTAACCACCCCGACAAATTGCTGATATTGCCTTTTGTCTTCATGGTATTAAGTGCGTCTAAATCTATTGGCTTGCCCAGTAGTAGGTCTTGATAAAGTTGTTGTGATGCTGCGGCGCTAACCTTTTGGATGTTAAAACATAGCATTGCTTCATTTGTGGTTTGCTTGCCTTGAGTGCCATACAAAGATAAACCGAGCTGTAGATCACCGGCCTTTTTAATGGCTAAGCTAAGGGTTGTTCGCGCTTGGTTGTATTGCTCTAACCAATTGCTTACACAGTCACTTAAGGCTTGATTTAATTGTTGCTGATTTAACTGATCTTTTAGTTTGGTTTTGGCGTCTTTGACTTGTTTAAGCGGTTTGAGCAAGGGACTTACTTGGCCTTGAGCTTGCTCGGCGATTGAGGCGATTTGTTCGGTTACTTTTTCATTAGCCTTATTGCAGCCTTTAGTAACAAACTCATCGAGTTTTAGTCGCGTTAACATCGCAGGGCTTAAAAAGGTGTTTTCTTGTAAATAGTGACTTATTTGCTTAGACACATCATTAGGATTACTCATCCACTGCATTGGTTTTAAGCTTAAGGCTAGCGAGAGCTTTTGTTTAACCACCTCGCCTAACTCTGCCGATATGCCTTGGTTATCGCCATCGGCGAGCAGTAAGGCGATGTCTTTCCAATCTTGGTCGCTAAGCGCTTGCGCTAAGTGATCGTCTAGCTGCTCAACTAGCCAAGTGCCCGGCTCTTTGTAGCCTTCAAGTAGTGTTTGTAGTTGTTGCGCTGCACCGTCGAGCTGTTCTAATGGTGTTGTAAGGTAGGCTTCGGCTACTTTATCTAAGCCTTCTAAGTTAAGCATTGCGTCTAGGCTTACGCCCTGTTCCTTACTACTGCTGGTAACCTGGTACATAGCTATTTGTAAGCCAATATCCGCGGGCTTTACTACTAGCTTAAATTCTCCGCTAAAGGCGTAATTGGCCTTAAACGATACACCAGCATTTGCGTTTAGTTTTATATCTAATACTTGGTTGCTGCTAGATACGCTCCAAACGTGGCCCAAGGTAGCCGTGGTTGAGGTAGATATGGCTCTGGTTTGGTTAACAATGAAGCCTTGAACTGCATGTTTTGGATACTGCGCATTGATGGTTTTTGCTAGGTTTTCTAGCGAAAACAAGGGTAACTTTTCTTTGGTTAGTTGAGCCAAAAAGCTAATTAGCTTTTGGTCATGCGCCACGGCGCACACTACTTTTACTTGCCACTTAAGGTGAGCGTTGCTGGTATTAGCCAAATTAAGTAGTTTGATTGGCAGGTTAACGCTTAACCCGGTGTTTAATTGCAAGGTTTGATCAAGCGCTACAGTAGCCATATTAACTTGCTGAAACTCACTATATTGTTGGCTGTCTATTGGCTGTACGAGGTCAATAACTAGGTGACCGCCAATGCGGCCATTTACACTTAGGCCTGTAGCTAAAGGTACTTTCCATTCTTCTGTTGCCAACACGAGTGAGGGGTCGGTGGCTACCTGCTCGACAAATGAAAACAAGCTTTTAAGCTCTGAGGCATCTATACCTACTTTGCTTAATAATTTTTTAGCGCCATTGTCTAATGCTTCCCAAGCTTTAGCCTTGCCTTGTTCAACAACAATCCCTTCTACTTGATCAACTTTTTCAACAAGCTTATTAAGCGCTAGATTTAGGTCTAAAAGTGCCATTTTCGAATCCCTTCTACATGGTGGCTAAGTCACCAAAGCATAATAATGAAAACTACCAATAAGCATAGCTTAGTTGGCCTTTAAAGCTTCTAAAGCAAGCTAGTTTCTGCGGCTACGCTTAAGTATTAAGAAGACTTTTAGAATAACGCTTGAACCTTCATCAACTGCTAACCGTAAGACTAACTGTAGATAAGTTGATTTTTGAATTGATATCCGACAGCACAAGGAACAGGACTGAATGACCGGGCGAAAGAGACAATACCGCACCTTACGCTTAATACTTGGTGATCAACTAAATGCTAATCACTCTTGGTATAAAACAAAGGACACGGACACCTTGTATGTGCTTGCTGAACTTAAACAAGAAGCTTGTTATACCGTTCACCACATTCAAAAAGTAACGGCCTTTTTTGCTGCAATGGAGCTGTTTAGCCAGGCTTTAGAGCAATCCGGACATCAAGCTTTACATTTAAACCTAGATGACACTGAAGACTTTGCAGACCTGCCAGAACTTTTGAATTACTTATTCCGCAAGTACAAAGTAAAAAAATTTGAATACCAATATCCCGATGAGTTTCGCTTAAGACATCAACTAAGTACTTTTTGCAACTCGCTTCCCATCGCTACTGGTGTATATAGCAGTGAACATTTCTACCTTGCTGACGAAGAAATAAAAGACTATTTCAAAAAAGGGAAAAGTCATCGCTTAGAAGGCTTTTATAGAAAAATGCGCCAGCGCTTTAATGTACTGATGGTTAACGATAAGCCTCTAGGTGGAAAATGGAATTACGACACAAACAATCGCAATAAGCTAAAAGCAGATGACTTAGCGAATGTGCCTGAGCCTTTGTTATTTGCCAACGACGTGAGTAGTATTTTAGTGCGACTAGACAGACATAAGATTAAAACCATTGGACGCGCTAACAACCACTTACTTTGGCCGGTAAACCGTAAGCAATCGCTGGAACTATTGAGCTACTTTTGTGAAGTCTGCTTACCGCGATTTGGTCAGTTCCAAGATGCAATGACGGGGAAACTCGCTCTGTTCGACGGAGATAAAGGTTGGAGTTTGTATCATTCTCGGATCTCATTTGCTTTAAACGCCAAAATTATTAGCCCAAAGCAGGTTGTTGATGCGGCCATTTATGCGTATGAGAACGGTAATGGCAATATTGACATTAACCAAATAGAGGGTTTTGTAAGACAAATAATTGGCTGGCGAGAGTTTGTTCGCGGTATTTACTGGGCCAACATGCCTGAATACGCTTCACTCAATACCTTACAAGCTGAACGTGAATTACCAAGCTGGTTTTGGACAGCAGACACCAAAATGAACTGTATGCGACATGCAATAAAACAGTCCTTAGATTTTGCCTACGCTCATCACATTCAACGCTTAATGGTAACAGGGAACTTTTGTTTGTTAACTGGTATTCATCCAGACGAAGTTGATCAGTGGTACTTAGGTATATACATCGATGCCGTTGAGTGGGTTGAAATGCCCAATACCAGGGGTATGAGCCAATTCGCTGATGGCGGTATTGTTGGCTCGAAAGCTTACGCTGCTAGTGGGAACTACATAAATAAAATGAGCGATTACTGCTCGGATTGTGCCTACAAAGTTAAGCAAACTACAGAAGATACTGCCTGCCCGCTAAATGCTTTGTATTGGCACTTTATGGACAAACATCAGGATACCATGGCTAAAAATCCAAGAACCCAAATGGTAATGAGTTCTTGGTTCAAAAAAACTGAGCAGCAACGTAGTGAGGTTCTGGATAAAGCTCAGCAGTGTTTGGATGATTTAGAGATTCTATAAAGCAAGGTTTATAGACTAAGTTTACGCAAAGTAGAAACTAACCGTCGCCACTTTGCATACAAGCTTATCCACGATTACTTAGCATGAAACGCTATAGGCCACATAAAGTCTAAAGGCACAAAACCGTCTCCTAAGTATAGATTTGGTTTATCTGATGACGGCTGGCCGTAGTATTGAGGAGTTAGTTTGCCAACGGGCACCGAAAACGGAAAGTAAGTTTCGGTTTCTGGGTTGATGGCTGCAGTGGCGTGGCAAGTATGACAAGACGAGTTGAAGCTAGCCCAATAACTAGGCTGAGCAGTATTAGGTGCGCCTGCAAAGTCTTCCATATCTGTATGCCCCAATATTACCGGAACTTTGCCCTCGGCATTTTCGGTGTAACGTATTTGAGTGCCATTAGGAGAATAGTGCTCAAAACCAAATCCACTAATGCCACCTTGTTTAAGTATCGTATCTCTCTCTTTGTCTGATAATGGCGCACGTTGGGTGACAAACTGATCACGAACATGTTCTAAGCCCGGGTTACCATTAAATTCGAATGTGGTCCAAAACCAGCTAGGCTCTTCGCTATAAAATAAGTCGTCATTGTTTTTTAAAGAGCGCATTTTAACCATGATGTGCACTCCCCTCCACCAATACACACCATCCTCGAAACCAAATGTAAGAGCGCCTTCTGGTGCACCTCCTGGAGGAACTTTTAGCCATGAAGCTTTTAATTCAATTGTTCCAACCGGCATGTCTACTTGGTTGCCGGCTTTAAGGTAAGTTAATACGCCAACTTTGGTATTTAACTTAGCAGTTTCAGTGAGATAATTGTAGCTAACAGCGTTACGGGTAACCTCTTCGTTGGCTGAATCAGGATCAGTCATTGATACTTCGCCAGCTAATACTTTTTTAGAAGTCACGTCGGTTATATCGGCGCGATTAGTTTCTGTAAACTTAAAGGTTGGAAAGGTTTTAAACGTGTCGTCATCAGTGGCCCATGCCATCCACTGCGGTACTTTGTCTGACTTAGATACACCATGGCTATCTTTAATCAGCTGATTAATTCTGGTGAATGCCATCCACGCAAATTGTTCCCGAGCTTTCAAGTCGTCGTCAAAAGCCATGGCGACACAATCTGCAGCAAACTGTTGATCAGATTTGTTTATCCAATCATTTTCGCATTGCTCATAGCCTAAGCAAGCTGTAGACACCATGCCTATGCATAAGCCAATTAAGCTTTTAGGAATACCGTTTAACGTTGCCATATCAACTCCTTAGTAGTGGTTTTGGGACCGACCTTGTGAGCATTACTGCAAACCCTACAACTTCTAAGATCTATGTCGATGTTCTAGTTACCTTAGTTCGCCCCAAGCTAATTAACAAATCAAACATTAGCTAGTAAAGGTAACAGGATTTGTCAAACTGTTAACTTTGACAGTAACCAAATCCGTTAGTAAGTGCTTTAATTTACTTAACTAATCGTAACAACGGCTAGTTCTCGCGTTCAGTTCAACTCGAGAGTGGTTGGCTATGGCCACTCCCAACCCTAAATATTTGGTTGAATATGTTTTGCCTTTGTATTGCCACTTTTGTTAAGTGGCTTTTTTTTGCCTAGGTTCCCGCATCCCACCTGTGTGAGCTTTAAAAGCTTCTTTAGTAGTTTATTTGTCGTAAATATTGCTGTATAAGCCTGCTCTAATTAATTTGTTTCGAGGGGGAGTATATGTCTAAGTTCTTTTTTAAAGGTCGTATTGAGAAAAAACCAAAGCACGAAAGTTTTGGTTTTAATACCAAGCGAGAAGCAAAAATTGGAACCGAAGAAAACCCTTTGCCGCTCTTAGTAAACAGCGAAGAACGTAAGATAGCGCTTAGCCAGCGTGCGGCAGAACACCGCATGGTAGTGGATATAACAGTAGATAGTGAAGCTGAAGAGAATATTGAGCAGCTAGAGCTGTTAATTGCTAAACCTAGTACTAAGGTGGTAGAAAAAACACCTAAGCGTAATGATCCATGCAGTTGTGGAAGTGGCAAAAAATTTAAAAAGTGTTGCGGATAAGAAGGAAACAAAGGCTTCCTTCTTTAAAGATTACTTTAAGTTTTTCCAGTGGATCTCTATTTCATTGTCATCACTGGTTACATAGGCAGATTCTTCGGTAATAGTGACTGACATATCCATGGTACGTTGAGTAAAACTGGCTAATGTAACCATTTCATCCCAGCTAAACTGCCACACTTCTGCATCTAACAAGTTGATTTTATTCTCTGTTTGTTGCCACCAAGTATCTGATTTTGAATTAAAACTGTATACCTTGGCTTGCTTAGCTGATCTTGTTGCTTTTTTAATTCGCTCTGGAGTTGGCTCGCCTACGTCTATCCACAGCAAGGTGTCACCTTCTAAAGATTTTTGCCAAATGTCTGGTTGCTCAACCTCGCTAAGCCCTTTGGTGAACTCTAAATCTGCTTCAGCATTCAAACAATAAGCAATAGTCCGCGCCATCATTCGCTCAAGAGTTTCAGATGGATGCTGAGCAATAGTAAGGTTGATAGTGTCGTAATAATTGCGGTTTAAATCTGATAAGGATATTCGCAATTTGTAGATAGTAGGTTTAAGTGCCAAAAGAAGGCCTTCTCACAGTAACGCTAAGCAACGAACTTAGCTGAATAATGCTGTGAGAATGCGCCTTTTAAGGATAAAACTCAATAAAAAACTTAGTCAGGGTAAGTGTTTCTTATTTCGAGGAATTCATCAAAGTCATTTACAAGAATATCAACCAGTTGCGGATCGAAATGCTTGCCTTTTTGTTCAATAATGAATTGTTTAATCTCGTCATTGCTCCAAGGCTCTTTATAAGAGCGTTTAGAGCCTAAGGCATCGAATACATCGGTGATTGCCATAATACGACCAACAAAAGGTATATCTTCTCCAGCAAGTTGGCGAGGGTACCCACTGCCGTCCCATTTTTCATGGTGACATAAAGAAATTTCGGCACCTAAACGTGCGATGATTTTATTGGAATCTGCTAATAAGTCGTAACCCACTTGCGCGTGGGTTTGCATGATCTTCCACTCTTCTGCATCTAACTTACCAGGTTTATGCAAGATCGACTCTGGGATAGCGATTTTACCTAAGTCATGAAGCGGCGCAGCGTGTTTGAACGCTTCTACAAACTCTGGGTCAAAACCGAGCTTTTTGGCCATTAACTCACAAATTAACGATACCCGTTTTACATGAGAACCGGTTTCTTTACTGCGCTGTTCAATAGCATCGCCAATAATGAATATCAGCTCTTTTTGAGTATCTTGAATTTCTTCTTTAATAGTGAGGTTTTCAAAAGTAAGAGCAATATTGGTGGCGAATACTTCAAGCAGGCCTTTTTCAATATCGTCTAAGGGGTTTTCGTGTTGCACGTACAACAGGCTAACACTGCGACTATCAGTTGGGTAGAAGCCGACATAACAGTTATCGGTAACTAAAGTTTTCTTTTCTTCTAAAGCACGTTTTAGTAGCAGTTTTACGTCTTCCGGGATTTTGCTTTGGTCGAAATTGTATTCGTTATGCTCGTTAGTAACAAAGTCACCAGTGGCGGCAAGTACGTTAAAAGATTGATGACGAAGGACATCTTCGGTAAGGGTTGTGATGTACATAGCTGAGCTTTCGAGCTGAAACAGCTCAACCAATTGTTTTAGCACCGCAGAGCCAAAGTGATACAAGGTTTTACTTTTAAGTACCAAAGATGTGGACTCGATGACCTTTATCAAGCCTTGACGGTGGCGCTCAATAAACAAGATATCTCGATAAGAGCGAATTGCTGAATAGGTAATGGTTTTAAGCTTAGTGGCGGTTAACTCGGTTTTACTTTTGTAATCATTAATATCGTAGTCTTTGATCACTGACTCTTCAGGAGCTTGCCCTGGTTGGCCGGTTCGCAAAATTAGGCGTGTAGCGTGATTCTCTTTGGTCTCTCTAATCCACCTAACTAGTTCTAAACCTGCATGGTCGGTTTCCATTACTACGTCTACTAGTGCAATGGCTATGTCGTTATGCTCTTCGAACATTCGTTGTGCTTCTTCAGCACTGTATGCCGATAAAAACTCGAGCTTATAACCATCAATTTCCACATCAGACAATACTAATCGGGTCACAGAATGAATTTCTGCTTCATCGTCAATGACCAGTAATTTCCATGTTGGTTTGGTAACTTCTTCTGAAGGCTCGTCGATATCATCGATGAAAAGAAAGTCACTCATGCCCTGCTCCATTATTCTTAGTTACACTAAAATTAGAACAGCAACTGCATAATATCAAAGACTATTATGCAGTTGCTGAAGAAAACTTAGAGGCTAAGCGCGTTATTGCTTCGTTATTGATTCAAAAACAAGTAATAGTTCGATAAAATCGATTCAAACTCAATCACTTGAAATCTATGGAAAGTAGACTTACAAGCCAAAACATACTGCCTCCAGTAATCATCTTATCGATAGCGAGTGCATTGCTTATTTGGCATTCATCTTTATCGGCGAATACTCAAGATATTATTTATTGGATGCCTTACGGTTTAGCAGCAATTACCGCAATGTTAGCGCTGCAATTTAATCGCCGACAACTTATTGTAGTGGTGATTGTAAACACCTTTAGCTATTGGCTTATCGCCACTTACTTGCAGCAACCTTTGACTATTCCGCAAGCACAGTTTGCTTATACCGCTGTGTGTTTGTTCATCCCTGTCAACTTAGTGCTGAACCAGTTTATTAATGAAAATGGCAGTACCACGCCTCGAGCTCTAACGATTTATGGATTTTTGTTAGTACAAATGGCCGGTATTACGCTAGCGCTAAACTTTTTTGTTGCCGACACCGCAGAGTTTATTACCGAATGGTTTGAGCCTAGACCTAGAGAAGGTTTAGTAATGAGCTTAGCAGCACTGGGCTTGTCGGCTATTTGTATCGTCGCTGCCTTTTTTCGCTGGGCGTATAAATCTACCAGCTTAACCATTGGCTTATTTTTTAGTTTTGTAGCCAGTTTATTCCCGCTGATGTTTTTGGACCGTGAAGCTATCTCCTCAGTGTTTTTCACCGCTTCTATGCTGATCATGCTTTATGCCGGTTTTAGAGCCTCTCATGAGTTGGCATATCGTGATGAGTTAACCGGATTACTTGGCAGAAGAATGCTTTTTGAAAAACTTGCAGGCATGTCTAAAAACTACAGTTTAGCGATGGTAGACATTGATCATTTTAAAAAGTTTAACGACACCTATGGTCATGACGTTGGAGATGATGTGTTAGCCATGGTGGCATCTAAACTTGATCAGATTGAAGGCGGCGGCCAAGTTTTCCGCTACGGCGGCGAAGAATTCACGGTACTATTTAGAGGCAAAAAGCTTGATCATGCTATCGCCTTTTTGGATGACATTCGCGACATTATTTCTGAAACTCCCTTTGCAATTAGGGATAAAACCAGCCGCGAAAAGGGTGATAAAACCACGCGGAACGAAGAAGCTAAACCTAAAAACACTGTTCAAATTACGGTAAGTATTGGGGTAGCCGAGAAAGCGAGTCGTCACGCTAGCGCCGAGGAAGTCATTAAAGAAGCGGACAACGCGCTTTATAAGGCGAAGAACAAAGGTAGGAATATCGTTGTTGGTTAAGTGATAAACCAGAAAGCCAAATAAGAAGGGGTTAAACGATAAACGTTTAACCCCTTCTTATATCTAAGAGTGCTTAAACTACTGCAGCAATAGCTGCACAAAGCGCTTCCATGTTGTCTTTAGTCATGCCCGCTACGCTGATACGGCCAGAACCTACGATGTACACACCGTGTTGTTCTTTTAAGATTTGTACTTGCTCTTTGCTTAAACCAGAGAACGAGAACATGCCGTTTTGACGTTGAATAAAGCTGTAATCGCCAGTTGCGCCTTTAGCGGCTAACGTTGCTACGAACAAGTCGCGCATTTCTTTAATACGCTCACGCATTTCAGCCACTTCAGCAACCCACTGTGCTTTTAACTCAGCATCTTGCAGAATAGTTGTTACCACTGCAGCACCGTGTGAAGGTGGGTTTGAGTAGTTTGCACGAATACCGGCTTTAACTTGACTAAATGCAGTGGCGCCTTGTTCTTTATCTGTAGCAACTAAGGTAAATGCACCAACTCGCTCGTTGTATAAACCAAAGTTTTTAGAGAAAGAGCTCGCAACAAGCAGCTCTTTAATTTGCTTAGCAAAAATGCGTAGGCCTGCGGCATCTTCTTCAACGCCTGTAGCAAAACCTTGGTAAGCAAAGTCGAATAAAGGAAGAGCTTTCTTAGCAGCCGTTAAGCTAGCTAATTGTTCCCATTGTGCTTGAGTTGGATCAATACCCGTTGGGTTATGACAACAACCGTGGAACAGCACCAACTCGCCTTCTGCTACTTGCTCTAATGACGTCAACATTGCATCAAAGTCGAGATCTTTAGTTTCAGCGTTGTAGTAGTCGTATGCTTTGACTTCTAAACCAAGCGCTTTAAAGATGTTGCCGTGATTGGCCCAGGTTGGATTGCTTACCCAAACTGTACGCACACCCAAATGGTTGTAAGCAAATTCAGCTGCGTTATGAAGAGCACCTGTTCCACCAGGAGATTGAGCGGTAAATCCGCGTTGGCTAGCTACGATTTCACTGTCTGCGCCGAACAGCAATTTTTGAACTTCTTTGCCGTAAGCTGGATTACCTTCAATGCTAAGGTAAGATTTGGTGGCTTCGTTTTCTAAAAGTCGCTTTTCGGCGATTTTAACGGTAGCTAAAACCGGGGTTTGACCTGCTTCATTCTTGTATATACCAACACCAAGATTGATTTTATTGGGACGGTCGTCAGCTTTAAAAGCTTCTGTTAACCCTAAGATTGGATCTGCGGGGGCTGCGGATACGCGCTCAAACATATTTTCCTCACTGCTAATTACATACCTGTATTGTGCGAAGATTACCTTAAGTCGCTAAACCTGTCTTTAGTGACAGAAAAAAATATCGGGAAAATTTTGATTTAACGCATTAATTTGGCTTAAGCCGCTATTTTTGGTAATTTTTGAGGTCTGAGATTCCACCGACGAGTGCAATCAATTAAGATGCCTATAAGGCTTATGAGAGAAACCACTATATGGATTTAAGTTTAGGTTTTATCGTAAAAAAATGGTTAGGCTCGCTACTTATGCCGCTTAACATTTCGTTGTTCTTTTTGTTGCTCTCTTTTTATTTTGGCATAACAAAACGCCCCTACCGCGCTGCCGCAACTTTAGTCCCAGCTTTAGCCATATTGTTGGTGACCAGCAACCCTTGGTGGGTAAATCAACAGTTACTAGAAAACGAGCGGGAGTTGCTGGCACCAAACCAGCTTGTTGATAGCTTCGATTTTGTCGTGGTATTAGGTGGTGGTCATATCAGTGATCCAATGCTTTCGCCTACTGAACAGCTTAGCCGCTCTTCGTTTGCGCGAATCACAAAAGGTATTGAGTTAAGTTTGGTTAATCCGCAAAGCCGTTTAATCGTTTCTGGCTACGGTGGTAGCGATCCCAACAGCAATGCCGAGCTGATGGAGAAAGTGGCTCGGCAAGCCAATATTCCGCCAGCCAATATTATTACTATTCCAAAAGCCAAAGATACTGAGCAGGAGGCGGCAGTCATCGCTACATATATAGGACAGCGTCCTACTGCATTAGTGACAAGTGCAACCCACATGAAACGGGCTTTACAGCACTTTAATAAGTACTCAAGTAATATCAGCCCTGTACCTACCGACTATTTAGGCAAAGAAGTTCAGGGAGAACAACGGCTTTATGAGTTTTTGCCCGATGCTCGCTTTATCCACCGATATGACGCGTTGTGGCATGAAAAACTGGGTATTTGGTGGCAAAAATTACGTACTTATTTTTCTTAATCGTTTGTTTTAGATCAGCTATTTACAGTTTTAGAGAGATAATTTTCTTTAAACACTACGTTTTTGTAATTTATTCACTATAATCGAGCCAGTTTATTTAAAGGAGAGACGCACAATGAGAACACCTCTAGTAATGGGTAACTGGAAACTAAACGGTACTAAAGATTCTGTTACCGCATTAGTAAATGGCTTAATCGAACCAGCTAAAGCAGCTACTAACGTGCAAACCGCAATTTGCCCACCAGTAGTATTCTTAGGTCAAGTTGAAGCCTTAGTGGGTGATGCTCCTATTGCTTACGGTGCACAAGATGCAAGCGTAAACACTTCAGGTGCATTTACTGGTGAAAACTCTCCAGTAATGTTGAAAGAATTCGGTTGTACTTACAACCTAGTTGGCCACAGTGAGCGTCGTCAGTACCACAACGAAACTGATGCTGTTGTAGCTGCTAAGTTCAAAGCAATTCAAGAAAACCAACTAGTACCAGTACTATGTATTGGTGAAACACTAGAAGAGAACGAAGCAGGTAAAACTGAAGCTGTAGTTGAAACTCAACTTAAAGCTGTTATCGATCTTTGTGGTGTTGAAGCACTAGAAAATGCTGTTATCGCATACGAGCCAGTTTGGGCTATCGGTACTGGTAAATCTGCTACTTCTGAGCAAGCGCAAGCTATTCACGCTCACATCCGTGGTTGGTTAGCTGCACAAAGTGCAACTGTTGCTGAAAAAGTACAAATTCTTTACGGTGGCAGTGTTAAAGCAGCTACAGCTAAAGAACTTTTCTCTCAAGCTGACATTGATGGCGCGCTAGTTGGCGGTGCTTCTCTAATGGCTGAAGAGTTTGGCGCGATTATCACTGCTGCAAACTAATACGGTTTCATTAAAAAAGCCGCTGTATTTACAGCGGCTTTTTTTGTTCTTTTTTTAGCTAGCTCATTTTCACTAGTTGTTCTTGTAGTTCGTTGATTTCATCACGCACCGCGGCAGCCTGCTCAAATTCCAGTTCTTTGGCATGATTGATCATTTGCTTTTCTAATTGGGCAATATTCTTCAGCATGATTTCTGGCGTAAGTGCTGCATACTTAGCTTTAGGTTCAGCAGCTTGAAGCACTTTGCTTTTGCCAAAGTTACTAATATCCACGACTTTTTTGTTTAGCTTTTTCGGTACAATCCCGTTATCAAGATTAAACTGGTGTTGGATCTCTCTACGACGGTTGGTCTCCCCTATCGCCCGTTCCATCGAACCAGTAATCTTGTCGCCGTAAAGAATAGCTTTACCTTGAGGGTGACGAGCTGCACGACCAATAGTTTGGATTAAAGAACGCTCCGAGCGAAGAAAACCTTCTTTGTCGGCATCTAAAATGGCGACTAGCGATACCTCAGGCATGTCTAGGCCTTCTCGAAGCAAGTTAATACCGACCAGTACATCAAATACTCCCATGCGTAAATCACGGATGATCTCCACCCGTTCTACGGTATCGATATCTGAGTGCAAGTAACGCACTTTTACCTGATGCTCTGTTAAGTACTCACTCAGATCTTCTGCCATTCTTTTTGTTAGTGTGGTTACCAGCACTCGTTCATCAATGGCAGTACGCAAGCGAATCTCAGAGAGTAAGTCGTCGACCTGAGTATTTACTGGGCGAACTTCTATTTCAGGATCGAGTAAACCGGTGGGTCTAACAACTTGTTCAACAAATTCTTGATTGGTTTTTTCTAGCTCATAATTACTTGGCGTTGCCGACACAAAAATTGTTTGTGGTGCAATTTGCTCAAACTCTTCAAACTTTAGCGGTCTGTTATCTAAAGCCGATGGCAAACGAAAACCATAATTTACCAAGTTTTCTTTACGTGAACGGTCACCCTTATACATCGCACCTATTTGCGGAACCGTCACGTGAGACTCGTCAATGATCAGGATGCCGTCAGCTGGCAAGTAGTCCAATAATGTTGGTGGTGGCTCGCCAGGTGCGCGAGTAGACAGATAGCGTGAATAGTTTTCAATGCCAGAGCAATATCCCAGCTCATTCATCATTTCTATATCGAACAAGGTACGTTGTGAAATTCGCTGCTCTTCAATTAACTTGTTGGCATCTAACAACTGTTTCTTACGCTCGTTTAACTCTTCTTTTATAGAAGAGATAGCATTTAGAATTGTTTCACGAGGTGTGACGTAGTGAGTTTTAGGGAAAATGGTTACCCTAGCCATTACGGCTTCTTCAGCCCCAGTTAATGGATCAAAGCTGCTAAGCCGCTCCACTTCCCCATCAAATAACTCAATGCGCACCGCATTCTTATCAGACTCAGCGGGGAATACATCAATAACGTCTCCGCGCACTCTAAAGGTTGAACGTTGAAAAGCTGCATCGTTACGGGAATATTGTAATTCGGCTAAGCGACGTAAAATGGCGCGTTGGTCAATCATGTCGCCAACACTTAAGTGCAACATCATTTGTAAATAAGACTGTGGATCACCTAAGCCGTATATAGCCGACACAGAGGCAACCAATACAACGTCACGTCGCTCTAATAAGGCTTTAGTCGCGGATAGGCGCATTTGTTCGATGTGGGAGTTAACTGATGCGTCTTTCTCAATGAAGGTATCGGTAGTAGGCACATACGCTTCTGGTTGATAGTAGTCATAGTAAGAAACAAAAAACTCTACTGCGTTATTAGGAAAGAACTCCTTCATTTCACTATATAGTTGAGCAGCCAAGGTTTTGTTAGGCGCCAACACAATAGTAGGTCGATTTAGCTCTGCAACAACATTCGCAACAGTAAATGTTTTACCGGAACCGGTAACCCCTAACAGAGTTTGATGAGCTAACCCGTCTTCTAATCCTTCAAGCAAGCTGGAGATTGCTGTGGGTTGATCACCAGCTGGTTTGTAATCAGATACTAGCTCAAATGGTTTTTTCACTTCTCTACTACCAATTATTAGAAAGTTTTATCATCCACTTATTCTACGCAAAACCAACACAGAACAAAAAGGCGTATTAGTCTTCTACAGAAAATTAGCATTGTTTAGCAGAGAATATCGCCAACAGAAAATCGATAGCAGATAACCCTAAATTGTGCACAGTAAGATGATTGTAACGAAAAGTAATGCACAACAAATATTTTGTAAAAGCAACAACTTTTTTCGCAGGTTAAAAATTGAGCTTTTATACCAATATTTAGTTAAGTTATTGAATATACGATATTTAATACAAAAACCGATGTAGATCAAATTTACGCCTATACTAGACAACCATTGGGCTGTAGCGCTTAAACGACTTTTAATGCACACAGTTATCCACAAAATCAGTGGATAAGTCTCGCTAGCTACCAGCACCAAAGGCTTTTACAATATGTGTATAATTTTCCCGCAATCATCCTTAGCTATAAATAAATGTGTTTTTATGATTCTTAACTATCTGCGCATTTTTTATACCAGCTGAGCAAGTTTCGATCTGTAGTTTGCAACAACTGGATGTAAGTTGAGCAAACAAACAGAAATTGTCATTTTTGACGTAGAATTAGTTGACACTTATAGGGGCAATTATTACTATGCGCCCCGCACTTAAGCAAAGCGATTCCCCAATAGCTCAGTTGGTAGAGCGGTGGACTGTTAATCCATGTGTCGTTGGTTCAAGCCCAACTTGGGGAGCCAAATCTCCTTTGCTAAGTCGAAATCAAGATTCCCCAATAGCTCAGTTGGTAGAGCGGTGGACTGTTAATCCATGTGTCGTTGGTTCAAGCCCAACTTGGGGAGCCAATCTTGATAACAATAGGTCAATACCTTATATGATTCCCCAATAGCTCAGTTGGTAGAGCGGTGGACTGTTAATCCATGTGTCGTTGGTTCAAGCCCAACTTGGGGAGCCAATCATATAAAACTAGATATACCTTACGATTCCCCAATAGCTCAGTTGGTAGAGCGGTGGACTGTTAATCCATGTGTCGTTGGTTCAAGCCCAACTTGGGGAGCCACTCCTTTTATCTAGTAAACCTTATTATTCCCCAGTAGCTCAGTTGGTAGAGCGGTGGACTGTTAATCCATGTGTCGTTGGTTCAAACCCAACCTGGGGAGCCACATTTTCTCGTCGCTTGCTGTTATCCTCTTTTCGAAAATTATTAATCGGTAAAATATATCGCTTGATCCTAAGCATCTGATAGATAAGTCTAAAGTTTGCATGTATTATTGTAAGAGATTGCTGATTTATTAAACAGGTAGGATATGAAAGGGCTTAGAACATTTTTTGTTGTAAATGCTTTTTTGTTTATCGCGCTATGGATTGCGCTGGTGGGCGTTCATGTACAGTTGTTTAAACTGGATTTAGCACGTGAGAACCAACAGATAAATACCCTACTCTCATTGCAATTGACTGAAGTTGGCCAACTCAATCAAGAATATTTAGCGACTTTACGCGACCAACACCAACTTAGCTTTATATCTACTCAGTTAGCAGTTGATAATACTTTGGCCCTGGTAGGTGCGACTCAACATTGGTTAGTTGACTTAGCCGAACCTAGTAAAACAGTAATGCAAACCCTTGGAGTAGATAAGTTCCAAGTAAACTTTAAACCGTCATTCGAGTTTGTCAGCGACGGCTATTTGCGTTTGTATCTCACCATAGCCGCGCTATGTGCAATGGGCTATTTGCTTACCAGTCTTCTATATATACGGGCTATGTCACGTGTTAAGAGCAAACTGAAAAAATTAGTAAACGCCGATCGCTTAGTTGATGAAAAGCCAGTACTTGGAGTGGTAGGCGAGTTAATCAAAGATCAAAAACAGCAGTTTACTCAGCAAATTCGCCAACAAAAACACGCCATTCAACAACTTGAAAAGCAAGTTGCCTTAGACCCACTAACCGGTCAATTTAATCGACACTCTTTCCGTCAAAAAATGCATGAAATGTTAAAAACAACACCGACAGATACGGTCTTGTTTCTTGTAAGAGCCTCGCAACTTGAAGAAATAAACAAAGCGCGTGGCCACCAAGCGGGTGATGACTACATTAGAGATATCGCTAAGATCATCGATATCAACCGTAAAGACTATTCATCAAGCTCTTTATTCAGACTTTTGGGAGCTGAGTTTGCACTGGTATTACCAAAGTTTCCTGCCAGTAGAGTCAGCCAAGTAGCGCAATCTTTAAAGAGCTCATTAAACGAATACAGTAACGGTAAACAAATGCAAAGTGCCGCTTACACAGGCGTAACAGAGCTTAAAGCCGGTGACTCTATAGAACGAGTTATCGCTCGCGCTGATGCTGCTTTAGCTATTGCCCAAAGCCTATCTCCCAATGGCTGGGAAATTGTACTCGAAGATGACGAAACATTAGAAAGTAGTGAACTACAGTGGCACTCAACCATTAGTTCACTCATAAACAAAAATAACTTCCGCTTAGCTTCGCAAGCCATCCAGTCATTGCATCGCACCATGCCGGCATACCATGAAGTGTTTATTCGCTTTCTCAGCGACAGTAATCAGCAGCTTCCAACAGAAACTACCATAGTAATGGCACAACGCTTGGGCATGATTTTAGAGCTTGAAAAAGCAACTATTGGGTACATTCTGCATACTATCTCTAGCCAAAACGCTGAATACCGCTGGGGAATAAATCTAAGTAAACTAATCTTAACCGACCCAGATTTTTGCTCTTGGCTAACCCAACAATTACTCACCTACCCTAATTTAAAATCTCGGGTCGTTTTTGAGTTAGAAGAAGAAATATTAGATATGCACTTAAGCAACGCCAGAAAATTGTTTGAAGTGCTACGCCGAAACAGTTGCCATACTGCGATTTCTGATTTTGGCAATGGTATTGGGTCGTTTAAACTCTTTAAAGAACTAAAACCTAACTACGTGAAAATCAGTAGTGATTTAGTACAAGCGCTAGAAAGTGATAAAGCCAATCAGCAATTCGTAAGCATGCTGGTAGAAGTTTCTCATCGCTTAGGTTGCCAAGTAATTGCTCAAGGTGTTGAAACCTTAGAGCAAAAACAGCTACTTGAATCAATGTATGTGGATAGCTTGCAAGGCTACTTAATATCTCGCCCTGAGCTTATTGCTTAACTACTGAAGGGGTTGGCAGTGGATGATTTGGTTGCTACTGCCACGCCATTGTAATTTGGGATCGGCTAACTCTTGCTCAAATTTACCATCAATTAAGGTATCTACTTGCTTAACAATTGCCTGCTGTTGCTGATTTAGTTCTTCTAGTTGGTAACCCGTCCACATCCAAATATCTTTGCCTGCACACTCTTTTCTAACTCGCTCTACCAATCGTTGTACAGCATCTAGATTATTTGGATGCAGCGGATCCCCACCACTTAAGCTAAGGCCTTTACGTCGAATCCTAGTATCATTCAAATCATTGATAATCTGTTGTTCTAAGTCATCAGTATAGGGGTGGCCTGAATCACAGCGCCAAGATTTTTGGTTATAACAACCGCGACATTGGTGCTCACAGCCAGCCACAAACAAGGTACAGCGTGTACCTTGTCCGTTAACTACATCTATTGAATGGTAACTCAAATAGTTCATTTACAGGTGTTTCACTCGGCGCTTAACTTCTTCTTGTTTGCCATAGTTAAATGGCCTTGCATCGGGGCTACCTAAATAGCCACATACTCGACGAGTAACAGACACCTTACTCGACTCGGTATTGCCACAAGAAGGACACTCAAAGCCTTTACTGGTGCAGTTAAACTCACCAGTAAAGTCACATTCGTAACATTCATCAATAGGCGTATTAGTGCCGTAATACGGAACACGACTATAGCTGTAATCCCAAACATCTTCTAAGGCTTCAGTATTGTGCTGCATGTTCGGATATTCTCCGTAACAAATAAAGCCGCCACTGGTTACCGAAGGATAAGGCTGTTCAAAATCTATTTTGTCGAAGGGGTTTACCTTCTTTTCTACATCTAAGTGGAAGCTATTGGTGTAGTAACCTTTATCGGTTACGCCTTCTATTACACCAAATTTTTTGGCGTCTAAGCGACAGAAGCGATCACATAGGTTTTCACTTGGAGTACTGTATAAACTAAAGGCATAACCACTTTCTTTTTCCCACCGTAAAGTGGCTTGTTTTAGTGCAGTAACAATGCCGATAGCTTTTTGTTGTAGCTGTTTATTATCGTAAACGTGGTCACTATTTCCGTATAGCGCGTTCACTGTCTCATGCAAACCGATATAGCCTAAAGAAATTGACGCACGACCATTTTCGAAGATTTTAGATACATCGTCTTCGGCATTTAAACGCACACCACAAGCGCCTTCCATATATAGGATAGGAGCAACCTTAGCTTTCACACCTTTTAGGCGAGAAATACGGCTGTCTAAACCATGTTTAGCAACACTTAAGCGTTGATCGAGTAGTTCGAAGAAGCGTTGTTCATCACCTTTGGCCTCGATGGCGATGCGCGGTAGGTTTAAGCTGACCACACCAAGGTTATTGCGACCATCGTGAATGTCTTTACCTTCTTCTTGGTAGTGACCTAAGAAACTACGACAACCCATTGGGGTTTTAAATGAGCCCGTTACTTCGACAACTTTGTCGTAGTTTAGGATATCCGGATACATGCGTTTAGAAGCACATTCCAAAGCCAACTGCTTAATATCGTAGCTTGGGTCGGTTTTCTTATGGTTTAAGCCATCTTTAATTGCAAATACCAGTTTAGGAAACACCGCTGTTTTTGCATTTTTGCCTAACCCAGCAATACGATTATCTAGGATTGAACGTTGAATGAGTCGCGAAGCCCAGCAAGAACCTAAACCAAAACCAAAAGTAACAAATGGTGTTTGCCCATTCGCAGTGTGTAGGGTGTTTACTTCGTACTCTAAAGACTGGAATGCATCATGACATTCTTTTTCTGTTTGTGCTTTAGCGTAAGCTTCGGCATCCGCTATTTGCCATTTTTTGGCAGTAGCTAAGTGCTTTTCGTGGCTTTTAGTTACGTAAGGCGACAAAATCTCATCGATGCGATTAATTGTTGTGCCACCATAAATATGACTGGCAACCTGAGCGATGATTTGGGCAGTTACGGCAGTCGCTGTTGAAATTGATTTTGGCGTTTCAATTTCAGCGTTACCCATTTTGAACCCACCCGTTAACATGCCTTCTAAGTCGATAAGCATACAGTTAAACATTGGGAAAAATGGTGCGTAATCTAAATCGTGAAAATGGATTTCGCCTGTTTCGTGCGCTTTTACAACGTCACGCGGAAGTAAGTGAGTTTTTGCGTAGTGTTTTGCTACAATGCCCGCTAATAAATCGCGCTGAGTTGGGATAACCTTGCTGTCTTTGTTAGCATTTTCATTTAATAGCGCTGCGTTACTTTGCTCAACCAAACCGCGGATTTCAGCGTTCAGTACACTACGCTTTTCGCGCGCAACATCACGGTCGTGACGATACTCAATGTAGGCTCTGGCTAATGTTTTATTGTCACTTTCCATCAAGTAGTTTTCTACCGAAGATTGGATATCATTGATATCTACTTCAGGTAAGTTCAAAAACTGTTCGGTTACTTTTTGGGTAATTTGTAATGCAACTAGGTTATCCTTAACGCCTAAAGCTTCTGCTGCTTTAAGTACTGCATCAACAATCCGCTTTGCGTCGTAAGGTACACGGCTTCCGTCTCGTTTTATCACGACTGTTTTCACGATTTACGCTCCAATTTCACTCACTCATTAAATAAAAAAACTGTGGAACCCGCGCCGCTAAAGGCTTCTAACAATGAACTGCTCAAAAATGCGCCCAATGTGATGGTTATCCATATATTGTGGTTAAGGATTTTAGATCCCACTAGATATAGTAGTCGAGAGATTTTAAGGATAAAGCAAATACAAATGATCGAGATCAACCGAGGGGTAAAAAGTAGATTTAATCGCTCAAAAATGATTCACAACTCACAGCAAATTTTTAGCGCCTTTTCCACATTGAAGTCACGGTTGTTATACGCACCACAAACAAGGATAATAGCGGCTCGTTCCGCTGCATCTTATTTAAATGACTGAATATTTGTTGTTATTAATCAGTACCGTACTGGTTAACAATTTTGTACTGGTTAAGTTCTTGGGTTTATGCCCATTTATGGGCGTGTCCAGCAAAGTAGAAACCGCCATAGGCATGGCACTAGCAACCACTTTTGTGCTTACCCTTGCGTCAATGAGCTCCTATTTAGTAGAACAATACATATTGTTGCCACTAGATATAGTGTATCTGCGTACCATGAGTTTTATTTTGGTAATTGCTGTTGTGGTTCAGTTCACTGAAATGTTTGTGCAAAAAGCCAGCCCTGCACTACACCGTGTATTAGGCATTTACCTACCGCTTATCACCTCTAACTGTGCAGTATTAGGTGTGGCGCTATTAAACATTAATGAGCAGCATGATCTATTTGAATCAATTATCTATGGTTTTGGCGCAGCAGCGGGTTTCTCTCTAGTGTTGATTTTGTTCTCAGCAATGCGTGAGCGCTTAGTGGTAGCTGATATACCACTACCGTTTAAGGGCGCAGCGATCGCCATGATCACAGCGGGGCTTATGTCTTTAGCCTTTGTCGGTTTTACTGGACTAATTAAGTAGTATATTTAGATGTTAGAAGCACTCATTGCAATCACCCTGTTAGCCTTAGTCTTTGGTGGAATACTGGGTTATGCAGCTATCAAGTATAAAGTTGAAGGTAATCCAATTGCCGATCAAGTGGAGGCATTGCTGCCACAAACACAGTGTGGTCAATGTGGTCACCCTGGTTGTCGCCCTTATGCCGAAGCCATTGCTAATGGTGAAGCTATAAATAAATGCCCACCAGGTGGCGAAGAGACTGTAGTAAAACTAGCAGAATTGCTAGGGGTTGAAGCGATCCCTCTGGATGAATCAGCCGTTAAAGAAGATGACCGAAAAAAAGTTGCCTACATCGTAGAAGATGCATGTATCGGTTGTACCAAGTGTATTCAAGCCTGCCCTGTTGATGCCATTATGGGCGCTAATAAACACATGCACACCGTTATTACTAAAGAGTGTACCGGATGTGAGCTTTGTGTAGCCCCCTGCCCAACCGACTGTATTGAAATGCGCCCGATACCTACAACAACCAAGAACTGGGATTGGAAATTGAACCAAATTGATGTCGCAATCATCGAGGAACAAAAATAGATGGTGGCGTGGTTAGACAAAATTAAGCAGGGTTTTACTTGGAACTACCAAGGCGGTGTTCACCCAGAAACCAATAAACAGGATATCAACTGTGATAAACCTGAACTTATCAACTTGCCTAAAGAGTTAAGTATACCCGTTCAGCAACACATCGGCAGCGCGGGCAAGTTACTCGTAGAAGTTGGCGATAAGGTATTACGTGGGCAAGCCTTGACTGAATCTCAGTTCTTTCAAGCGCCACCAGTTCACGCCTCGCTTTCCGGAGAGATCATCGCGATTGAGCCAAGAGTATCAGCGCATGCTTCAGCCATTCCCGAATTAAGTGTTGTGATCCGCGTAGATGCAGAGCAACAAGATGCCCAATGGCCAAATCCTCTGCTAGGTGAAGAGTTAAGCCCTGAAGCCATTTGTCAACGCGTTCATTTATCAGGAATATCCGGTATGGGTGGCGCAGGCTTCCCTACTGCTTTAAAAATTACACCGCACAAACCTTTGGATGTACTGATTATAAACGGAGCCGAATGCGAGCCCTATATATCAGCAGACGATTGTTTGATGCAGAACTATGCCGCTGAAATTATTGGTGGTGTTGCTTTACTGCAAAAAGTACTCAAGCCAGCGCTTACCATTGTTGCAGTCGAAGATGATAAGCCTAAAGCCATTAAAGCCTTAGAAACAGCTAGTAAGCAAGATATCATCATTCGAAGCATTCCCACCAAATACCCTTCTGGTGGCGAAAAACAACTAATCCAAGTACTTACTGGAAAAGAAGTTAAGGCTAACCAGCTACCTATTGACTTGGGCATGCTGGTGCAAAATGTAGGTACTGCTTACGCTGTACATCGCGCAGTCACACTCGGCGAACCGCTAATATCCCGAATAGTCACACTCGCAGGTGATCTTGTAACAAGCCCGAGCAATTACTGGGTACCAATTGGCACAGCAGTAAATGATGTGATCAGTAAAAAGCTGCAGGGTGAACATAACGCACCTACCATCATGGGCGGCTCAATGATGGGCTTCATGCTGCCTAACAACCAAGCTCCAGTAGTTAAAACAACCAACTGCTTAATTGTTAATAATCCAATGGCAGCTGACAATGAATCACCATGTATTCGTTGTGGCGAATGTGCTCAAGCCTGCCCAATGGGCTTACTACCTCAGCAGTTGTATTGGTATGCCAAGGGCGATGAACTGAACAAAGCGCGTGACTTCAATATGATGGACTGCATTGAATGTGGAGCCTGCGCCTTTGTTTGCCCAAGCGAAATTTCATTGGTTCAGCACTACCGAACAGCAAAAGCCAAAATACGCAGCGAAGACATTGCACAAAAAGAAGCAGATATAGCCAAACAACGCTTTGATGCTCGCCAAGCGCGTTTAGAAAAGGACAAGTTAGAACGCAAAGCGAAACATCAACAAGCAGCTTTACGTCGACAAGCTCAAGCAGAAGACAGTGCTAAGCAAAATAAACCTGATCCCGTTGCTGCAGCATTAGCAAGAGTGAAAAACAAACAAGCTGCCAATCCAGCGGCCAAACAAGATGAAACCGGCGAATGGGTGCCAGATAACCAAGCAGCCATTGCAGCTCGTGAGGCTCGTAAAGCTGAGCGAAGAGCTCAAGAAAAAGCCAATGAAAGTAAAACTAGCGCTAATCCAGCAGTAGCGGCTGCCATTGCGCGTGCTAAAGCCAAAAAACAAACCGATAATAGTGAGTCTATAAGCGAGCCCAAAGCGAGCCAAAACCCTGCGGTTGCAGCGGCTATCGAACGCGCGAAAGCCAAGAAGCAGCAAAACCAAAATTCTGAAGCCATTGCTGCTGAAGGCGAAAATAGCAAATCAAGTAATCCTGCGGTGGCTGCAGCCATCGCTAGGGCTAAAGCGAAGAAAGCCGAAGCTCAACAACAATCAGAACCCTCTGCGACTACTAACCCAGCCGTGGCCGCTGCGGTAGCCCGAGCGAAAGCTAAAAAACAAGCTAACCAGGAGGCAAACGTAGACCAAGCGGATAACAAATTGAATAAGCCTGCGGCTAAATCTTCAGCAAACCCTGCTGTTGCCGCAGCGATTGCCAGAGCTAAAGCCAAAAAAGCAGCGTTAGCTGAAACTGAAGCAGTAGGAAAAGAAGCTAGCGATAGTGATAGCGAAGCCCTTGAAGTAGCTCTTGCTAACGACAACAAGGCTGAGGCTACAACAGCAGCGCTTGCCTCAGCTACGGCCAAAACGTCTGATATAACTGATGCCGAAGCCGACACGCTTTCAACTCCAGAAAAGCCAGCCAAAAAAGTTAACCCCGCGGTTGTGGCGGCGGTTGCTCGCGCTAAAGCCAAAAAACTCGCAGAACAACAGCGCGATGAGAAAGACACAAATGATTAGCACTAACTTAAAAAGTTCTCCTTTCGTTAGAAAGCCCTTAAAAACAAAAACATTAATGTTTTGGGTGATTCTTTGTCTATTGCCAGGTTTGCTAGTGCAAAGCTTTCATTTTGGAATAGGTACCTTAATACAAGTAATGTTGGCATCTACTGTCGCAGTACTTAGTGAAACCTTGGTGCTTATCTTACGTAAGCGCCCAGTGTGGCCAACCTTAAGTGACAACAGCGCTCTAGTTACCGGAATTTTAATTGGATTAGCGCTTCCAGCCTATGCCCCCTGGTGGATAGCACTTATCGGTACTTTCTTTGCGATTGTTGTAGTGAAGCATTTGTATGGTGGCCTTGGGCACAATATTTTTAACCCAGCTATGGCTGCTTACGTGCTGTTGCTTGTATCTTTTCCAGTGACAATGACAAGCTGGATGCCCCCACAAAGCTTGTTAGTTGAAAGCTTGTCTAGCATCGATGGCTTTTCGCTAATTTTTAGTGGCTTTACCGTAGATGGTTTTAGCATAAAACAAATTGCCAGCATCGATGGACACACCATCGCGACTCCTCTTGATGAAATGAAAACTCAACTCACTTTAGGTTTCACATCTACGGAAATATCAAGTCATGAAATTTACAGCAATTTTGCTGGAATCGGTTGGCAATGGATTAATTTAGCCTACTTAGCAGGTGGTCTGGCGCTAATCTACTTAAAGGTGATTCGCTGGCATATCCCCTTGGCTTTTTTAGGCACTTTATTTGTATTGAGTCTACTTTCAGCCGCTATAAACCCTGATCATTCAATTCCATTGCTGCTGCAGCTGTTTTCTGGTGCAACCATGCTCGGCGCATTTTTCATTTTGACCGACCCGGTAAGTGCAGCAACGAGTAACCTAGGTAGAATTATTTACGCAAGCTTGGTTGCGTTATTGGTATTTGTTATTCGAAATTATGGCGGCTACCCAGACGCAATCGCCTTTGCTGTATTACTCGCTAATATGGCTGTGCCTATGATAGATCACTTCACCAAGCCCCGAGTATATGGTTACGGCGAGGGAAATAGTAATGACAACTAAGCGCCAATCAATGACTAAAAACGCGGCGATGTTGGCCTTATTCGCCTTTGCATGCACCTTGTTAGTGGTCATCGTTAATTACTTTACAGAGCCAAGAATTGAACAACAAGTTAAAGCACAATTGATTAGATCAACCAATGAGGTCTTGTCAAACAAATTAGCGGATAGCGATTATCAGCAACGGTGTTTAATCGTTAACGAACCTCAGTTTTTAGGTAGTGATAAAGACCAAATCATCCGACTTATTGAGTTAAACCAAAGAAATGCAGCATATGTTTACCAAACCATTGCTCCAGATGGATACAGCGGTCAAATTCGTCTGTTAGTAGGCTTAAATGCTGACTCAACAATTAGTGGTGTGCGCGTTGTACAACACAATGAAACACCGGGTTTAGGTGATAAAGTAGAAACTAGAAAGTCTGACTGGATTTACCAGTTTAACGGGCAACGTTTGATGGATGATAAAGATCCTCGTTGGGCAGTAAAAAAGGACGGCGGACAGTTTGACGCCTTTACCGGCGCAACAATTACACCGCGCGCAGTAGTAAAAGCAGTTAAAAACGTGTTGATTTACCACACCAAAAATCAGCAAAACATTAATGACAATGCGACAGATTGTTAAAAGGAATATTTGATGAGCGAATATAAACAATTAGCTTGGCAAGGCCTTTGGAAAAACAATCCTGGATTAGTTCAGTTACTAGGCTTGTGCCCTCTTCTTGCGGTTACCTCTACGGTTACCAATGCGCTTGGATTGGGTGTTGCCACCATGCTGGTACTGATTGCCTCAAACACAACGGTATCCCTGATTCGTAAATGGGTAGCTAAAGAAATCCGCATTCCGGTATTTGTTATGGTGATTGCCTCCTTTGTTACCTGCATTCAATTGTTGATGAATGCTTATACTTATGGCTTGTATCAAAACCTCGGGATATTCATTCCTCTCATTGTAACCAACTGCATCATAATCGGCAGAGCCGAGGCATTTGCAGCACGTAACAGTGTTAAGCCAGCCGCGTTTGACGGGCTAATGATGGGGCTTGGCTTTGGACTTGTGCTAGTAGTAGTTGGCGCCATTCGTGAGTTGCTAGGAAATGGCAGTTTTTTTTACGGAATTGAGCTGCTGCTGGGCGAATGGTCATCCTTCTTATATGTTCAAATCGTCGATTTTAACGAGCACTTTTTAGTTGCGATTCTTCCTCCTGGCGCATTTTTGGTAATGGGTTTTATCATTGCCCTAAAAAATGTGATTGATAACAAAGCTCGAGCCAAACAAGCATCAGCAGAACCACTTTCAGATAGTACTCAAAGCGCATGAACAAACAAAAACGTTTAGAAATACTTACTCGTCTAAGAGACAACAACCCTCACCCAACAACTGAGCTAAACTTCTCCAGCCCTTTTGAACTGCTCGCTGCGGTGTTGTTATCAGCACAAGCCACTGACGTGTCGGTAAACAAAGCAACCGATAAACTCTACCCGGTTGCGAATACGCCTCAAGCTATTTTTGATTTAGGGGTAGATGAGCTAAAAAGCTACATAAAAACTATTGGCTTGTTTAACTCTAAAGCAGAGAACTTAATAAAAACCTGCAAAATTTTAATCGAACAGCACGGCGGAGAAGTTCCAGAAAGCCGAGAAGCCTTAGAAGCACTGCCTGGCGTGGGCAGAAAAACTGCCAATGTTGTGTTAAACACGGCCTTTGGTTGGCCAACCATAGCTGTAGACACCCACATAGATCGCGTTTCTAACCGCACTAAATTTGCCATGGGTAAAAACGTCGTTGAAGTTGAACAGAAGCTCCTTAAAGTAGTACCTGCAGAATTCAAAGTAGATGTTCATCACTGGCTAATTTTGCATGGTCGCTATACTTGCGTTGCCCGTAAGCCGCGTTGCGGCTCATGCATTATTGAAGATTTATGTGAGTTTAAAGATAAAGTCGATTAAATGAAGTGTCTGAGTTATATCGGCTAAATATCAGTCTCTTAGATAATTCAGGAGAGCCACTTAAGCTGCTGTTTACGCCAATGTCCGCTACGACTCTTAATAAAAAATAAATTCTGATTCAATTGAATGCCCATTTATCTAGGTAATTAAACATAATAGATTTGCTCTCAAGCAACTCGGGAATTCCCGATTACAAGATCAGGAGAGCATAAATGAAAAATGCAGCAGTAAACCGAAGCAGTGAACTTGAACAAGCCCAAGCCCAAGCTTTAACCCTACCCTCTAGACAAGAAATGCTTGCACGTTCCCCCTTCTGTGAACACCTTCTGGAATAGTAACCAACAACTACTAGTTAGTGCATGGAAAGAGTGGGAAGCCTCTAGCAATGGCGGATTACTAGAGGCTAGTAAAACTCTAATAGATGAAGCGCAGTAAATTCAGCTTGGGATGACCCATCAACGGAAAACCAAGTTAAAGATTTGTGGCAAGAAGCTGCCCCAGGTGTATACACCGCACAGTTTTTAAAACCAGGAAAGCTTATTGAATTACGCCACTACCTAGATGGCGTAGCTACAGCAGGCATTCCTTTAAAGCCACCTTATGGAATCGTGTTAAATAGACATGGGGCGATGCTTGACGAACGCTCTGAAGGCTACCTTGCTGCCCCAACTTTAAGGCGTTTTACCGCAAACTACTCGACAAATATATGCGTCCAATCGCACGCCTGTTGTTCCCAGAAGTATACGGATATGACAGCCAAACATTTGGTTTTTCTATTCAGTGGCAAGCAGGAATGGACACTTCGTTGAGGCTTCATACCGATGCTTCGTCGGTAACAATGAATATTAATATGAACTTGTCCGATGAAAAGATTACTGGCTCAGAAGTTGATTTTTATGATCCTATTACCGGAAGTGTTAAAAGACTTTCTTTCGAGCCGGGTACAGCAATGATTCATCGGGGCAACGTTGCGCATGCATCACAAGCAATACGAAGTGGTGAACGTTCTAACATAGTGCTTTGGTTATATGGCGACCAAATGCAAACGCCGTATGCCAGCAAGCAACAAAATCCAGTTTCTGCTAGGGAGCGTTGGAGTATACCTTCTGGGGTGCGTGACAGAAGTGCGCCGTTCTAAAGATAAATGAAAAAGGTAGAGCTAGTTGCTCTACCTTTTTTCTTTATAACAAGTCTTTACCTAGTGAGATCACCACTCTTCGGTTTCGCTCTCGTCCCATGGTATTGTCGTTACGAGCAACATGCTTGCGCTCTCCATGACCGGATACTTCAATGACGCTTTCATCTAAGCCGCCAGACTTAAAGTAGTCTCTTACCATGTTAGCGCGCTTTTCTGAGAGTTCTTGGTTAATCCACTTTCCGCCGTAGCTATCGGTATAGGCGTCTACCAACACTACATCTATCTCTGGGTCATGCTTAACGTAGTCTCCAATTAACTGTAAGCGTTTCTTCGAGCGAGCTGTTAACTCATTGCTGTTTGATTGGTAGGTTAAAACTGTAAAAGCGATGTCTTCAAAAGAATAAGGTAATAAGCGCCCTACGCACTTTAAAAAGTCGTTGTATTGAGTTTTGAAGTTAATCGAGGATATCCCAACCGCAGTTGTATTATTGCTAGCGTACCAGTCGTTAAAGTAAAAAGTAGGGACATTACCGTCTTCTAGCTCACTCAGCATCTGCCAAGCTGGTTGAGCATTTACGTAACCGTCGAATTGCTGATAGAAAGACAACTCGCTAATACGCTTAGAGCTTGCGCCGGGTTTCCATTGGGGCGGAACACTGCGTAATGAGACTTGGTGAGTCTCCGCTGAAATCTTGTACATATCCAAATAAAAATCTAGATTTACGTTTTTCGAAGAGCGACTAATGAAACTCGCAACACCAAAAGATGGAATGAAATGATCCATTCTACATTCAATAGGTGTTTTGTTTGATACCACCCAAGTTGAGTCATCTAACGATGCTGAATAGTTGCGCACGTTTGCATGAGCAGACATGACGCTTAATGCCAAAGGCAGCAATAAGTAATGTTTCATTAGCAGAAATCCTCTCTTCTCCATAAATTATCGGCATCTAAGCGATAATCTTTAAAGCAAATTAGCGATTCTTTGCAGCTTTTGTAATAATGCGCGCTTCAAATATTACTTACCCACATTATGACCATTACTGAACTCACGACCGAATTAATGTCTAGTCGATTTCGCGGCTACTACCCTGTAGTTATCGACATAGAAACAGCTGGCTTTAACGCTAAAACAGATGCCTTATTAGAGATTGCAGCCGTTTTGCTAAGTTTTAACCAACAAGGCGAATTGCATGTACTGGAAACGATACAGTTTAATGTTGAGCCTTTCGAAGGCGCTAACCTAGAACAAGCCGCCTTAGAGTTTACCGGGATAGATCCAAATAACCCTTTGCGTGGCGCAGTAAGCGAAGACTTTGCGCTGAAAGAGATGTTCAAACCAATACGTAAGGCATTAAAAGCCCATGGTTGTAACCGAGCAGTAATGGTGGCTCACAATGCGGCCTTTGACATGGGATTTTTTAACGCAGCGGTAGAACGTTGTAATATAAAGCGTAATCCATTCCACCCTTTTGTGAGCTTTGATACTACCAGCATAAGTGCCCTAGCTTTAGGCCAAACGGTTTTAGCCAAGGCATGTAAAGAAGCGGGCTTAGAATTTAGCAATGAAGAAGCTCATTCGGCACTATACGACGCGCAAAAAACAGCAGAACTGTTTTGTCTAATCGTTAACAAGTGGAAAACCCTTGGCGGTTGGCCGCTACCAACACCAGACCAAGATGAGAATCAATAAGCGATGATTGTTAATCCAGTTGTATTGTCGGTGTGCTTAATGCTGATACTAAGTTTACTGCGTGTAAACGTTGTATTAGCTTTATCGCTAAGTGGCATTATTGGTGGGCTTTTGTCTGATCTCAGCTTAACTGAAACCATAGCAGCTTTTGAAGCTGGCTTAGGCGATGGAGCAAAAATTGCCCTAAGTTATGCTCTGCTAGGTGCTTTTGCAGTGGCCATTGCCAGAAGTGGCTTAACGGATATTATCGCCGGCAAAATAGTAAGCGCGGTTAAACTTCATAAAGAAAACCATCTTTCATTAGTTAAATGGCTAATGCTTGGCGCTATTATTTTGATGGCGGTAAGTTCGCAAAACTTGGTGCCAGTGCACATAGCCTTTATCCCAATTTTAATCCCTCCTTTGCTGGCGGTATTTAATCAGCTTAATCTTGACCGCCGAATCATAGCTTGCTGTATCACTTTTGGCTTGGTCACTACTTATATGTGGCTACCCTATGGCTTTGGCAGCATATTCTTAAACCAACTACTACATGGCAACATTTCATCAGCGGGTTTAACTATTGATAAAAGCCAGTTACCCATTGCTATGACTATCCCAGCGCTGGGAATGGTATTAGGACTAGCTACAGCAATACTTTTCTCTTATCGGCAGCCAAGAACTTACCAAACAGCAACTACTATTAGAGAGCAAAGCACAAGCCAATTACAACTAAGCCCTATAAAGACCGTTTTAAACATCGCCATTATATTAGTTGCCTTAGCAGTAAACGTTTATACTGACTCAATCATTATGGGCGCTCTAGCAGGATTCCTTCTGCTCACCACCGCGTCTGGCTTAAAGCCCCAAAATAGCCAAGACTTGTTTGTTGAAGGCGTTAAGTTGATGGCCTTAATTGGATTCATTATGATCGCTGCAAATGGCTTTGCTGGGGTTATGAAGGCAACAGGTGGCGTTCCAGAGTTAGTGAATAGCGCACAAAGTATACTTGGTGATAACAAAGCTTTTGCCGCTGCAATGTTGTTGCTAATGGGATTACTAATTACTATGGGAATAGGTTCGTCATTTTCAACCATTCCCATTATTGCCGCTATATACGTTCCACTAGCTCTCTCCCTCGGTTTCTCCGAGTTAGCAACGGTTGCCTTGGTTGGAACATCTGCGGCGCTTGGAGATGCAGGCTCGCCAGCTTCAGACTCTACACTAGGCCCTACTGCCGGCTTAAATAGCGATGGCCAGCATGATCACATATGGGACACCGTTGTACCCACATTTTTGCACTTCAACCTACCACTGTTGGTTTTTGGTTGGATAGCAGCTATTGTTCTATAGAGCTAACAAACTGTTTTAATTACACATTGCACGTTTAACACCGGAATACGAATTGACTGAATCAGCCCTAAGCATTGAAAAACTAAAACCTAAGTTTTCGCTAGAGAACATAAACCCAACTAACGACATTCAGTGGTCTAGTTTATTACCTGTAGCGAAATCTAGTTTTGACTACTTTACTCAAGCCAATAATCACCAGCAAGTCATGGTGTGCCAGGGCCCTAGCTTTTTCAACTTGCATTCAGTACTCGCAGACTTTGCTCAAGACCTTAATATAGAACAACAAGCTTACGCTTTAATATTCAACCCTATCCAAGCGCAGCGTCCCTATTGTGTTGAGCTTACTCAAGAAGGCCAAAAGGCTTTTGAGCAAGCCATGCAGCAGATAGAAGATTTGTTAAATAAAGATTTTGGCTCAGAGCTTTTAGCTAAAGAGTTCGGTGAAGAATTGGTGTTTATTGAAGAGTCTCAAGCTAACTCTTTAAGCAAAATTCTAGAAAGACTTAATCAAGCGCAGGTTTCAGAGCAGGTATTAACGCTGGTCAAACAGCTATTTGAATACCTTGTTGAGCTGCCTTCTTTTTCGACCATTCAAAATTTCTATAAAACATGGCTTAGTAAGCCAACACTAAACTATTGTCACGAATTCACTAGAACAACGATTTTTGGTCAGTACCTTGCTCAAGCTGCAACAAATAGCGCAGAGTTAGTGGAAGTAAATTTAGGGGCTATACATCACTCGGCTTCCGGGATATTGGTAATCAATGCAGAAGACATTCTTGCAGAAGCGAAGCTTTGGTTTGAATTAAAGGCTTGTTTAGCTACTTCAATACTTTCCTGGGATAAACTACAAGGCGACAAAATAAGTAGCCAACCACAAAACTTGTCGATAAACACAAAGTTAGTGCTTATTGGTAATGCCAATGCTATCGCCGATTTATATGAGCTCGACCCAGCTATAAGAAGCCTAGGGCTTTTAGAAACAGAACTGCCACTAGAAGTAGAAGCTACTTCAAACAATATTGATTTATATTTAAGCCACATTAATGGTGAACTAGAGAAACTTGAGTTATCTAGCTTAACAGCTGAACTCTATGAATGCGTGTTGAACTATGGGGCTAAGCTTTGTGAGCATCAACAGTATTTAAGTTTGGATGTGCAAGAGTTGATTGCCCCACTCCAGTCACTAGCACTCAACCAATTCAAAGCTAATAGTCAGGGATTTAATCAAGCACTGGAGCTTTTAAGCAACAACGTTAACAATCAGCAAAAGTTTAGTGATCTTTCCTATAGAGATAAGCAAACCAATATTTGCTTAAGCGGTGAACAAGTTGGTCAAATTAACGGTTTATCGGTTATCGACTTTACGGGATTAGGTTTGTCATTTGGTGAGCCCATCAGAATAACAGCAAATGTGTTTCAGGGTGACGGCGACTTCAACGATATAGAAAGAAAGGCGGAGCTAGCAGGAAATGTTCACGCTAAATCGATGATGATCATCCACGGCTTTCTAAATCAATTGTTTGCCACTGAACATCATTTCCCCTACTCCGGCAACGTAGTTTTTGAACAGTCTTATCATGAGATAGACGGCGATAGCGCTTCTCTCGCATCAGCCTTGGCTTTACTAAGTGCTATCTCAAAGCTTCCTATTCAGCAAAACACTGCAGTAACAGGCGCTTTAGATCAAAAAGGCAATGTATTAGCCGTAGGTGGAATAAATGAAAAGATTGAGGGTTACTTTAGGGTTGCGCGAATTGTTAATAGCCAACAGCCTATTTCTGTTGTAATCCCAGAGGCTAACCTAAATCAACTTAATCTTTCGCAAGAGGTTTTAAGCGCCGTTGAAAACAAACAACTGAGTATTTTTGTTGTTTCGACTATTCATCAAGCAATACCTTATTTGTTCAAACAACCTGCTGGTGAATTGCTCGACGAAGAGAGCGTTTATGGAAAAATCTACAAATTAATCAATCTACCCAACGATGACCCTAGTTTGATTCGTTGGCTTTTGAGGAAAATATCTGACTTATTCAAGTTTTAACGAATTTTTCGGACATCGGACTTGTTTAGCGTACACGTGTTCGCTAAAGTATCGGCAAATTTTTTAAAGGTATAATCCATGACTCAGGTTTCGCAAAAAGAACTAGGTAAAACTAGCTATGAACGCCAAGAATTGCTTGATTGCAGCCAAGGCCTCTTATTTGGTGAAGGAAACAGTAAGTTACCGGCGCCAAACATGCTAATGATGGACCGCATTCTAAAAATCACCCACGAGGGTGGTGAATTTGGAAACGGCGAAATCGTTGCTGAGTTAGACATTACTCCTGATTTATGGTTTTTTGATTGTCATTTCCCTGGCGACCCAGTAATGCCTGGTTGCTTAGGTTTAGATGCAATGTGGCAACTTGTGGGCTTTTTCTTAGGTTGGAGCGGTGGCCCAGGCAAAGGGCGAGCGTTGGGTGTAGGTGAGGTTAAGTTTACTGGCCAAGTATTGCCAACAGCAAAGAAAGTCACTTACCGTATTCAGATGAAGCGTGTAATTATGCGCAAACTGGTTATGGGTATTGCTGATGGTGTAGTAGAAGTAGATGGTCGCCAGATTTATTCTGCCAATGATCTAAAAGTGGGTTTATTTACCGACACCTCTACTTTCTAGTATTGCTAATACTCTGACATTAAAAAGCCCTATTTATAGGGCTTTTTTATATTAGTTATTGTCTAATCCTGAAACGCGTTCTTCAACAGCCTCACGCCACCCGCCGTACCAATGCCCTCTTGCGTCTGCTCCACCATACGGACAGGTCTCTTTAGACCTTCCTGATAAACCTGCTTGATAACCTTTGGCATGCGCTCTTTCTAAACGATCGCGTTTTTGTCTTTTCATAGACTTCTTCCTCATCAAGATCAGAAAACAAATCAGGAGCCCACTTGGACTCCTGATCTACTATCGCCTATCGTTTTTAAAAGATCAAAAACTAAATTTTTAAGTATTCGCTAACTAGTTGATATTTTTGTTGCACTTTAAAGACATTTTATCTTTTTATGAAACGCCTCACAAAAACAACAGGTAAGAGCAGTAAGCCTAACCACAAGCTAGAAGCCCCTTTACGCTCATAATTCACTTCTTCAATTTGTGGGCAAATTGCCAAGTCATCTATATCTGTCACCGCAGGGTTTCTTACTAATTTTAGTAACACTGCACGAGGATTTACTCCATTAACAAATTCTTCAGCACTTTGATAGTGATAGCCATTAGCAAATATATCGCCGTCATCGTTTATATGTGTAGCGAACTCAATCCGATAGAGTGGGATCTGGGGAGCTCCATCTTGCTCATAACAGGTTAATTGATTAAGCGTCCAGGTGTAGTTTGGGTTGCCTTCTAAATAGCGGTTGTAATCAAGTAAAAAACCTGTTTGACGGCGAGTTGTACCATTATAAGCGGGGTGTTCTTCGCCATCTCCGTCACGCCAACCAACAATTAATCCTTCATTATTTATATCGCTGAACTCGCTGTTAGCACCAGAAAACGGCCTATTACGTAGTGGCCAATTTACTTCTTGGTATGTTTCTGAATTTTGATCACCATCATATACAAAAGCTTCTACCGGGCGGTTACGTGACTTAACTTCTACGTATCGCAAATTACCAACAATTAAACTGGCGTCGTTTATTGCATTTGCCCAAGTGTGGGATACCGAATCGTCAAACTTGTCGTTATCACCATCAATTCTAATATTTGGGATTTTATTTAAGCTATAAGTGCCATCACCATTATCAGTATAGTAAGTTGCGCGGCCGCGTGAACCGTTAGTGCTGTCATAGACATCATCAGAAGAAAGTCCTACAAGGATTTCGCTATTTGCGTCCTTAACTAGATTATAGTTCGGCGCATTACCATATCGTGAACGAACATAGCCATCGACTAATTGCTCTCCGGAGATTTGATCACCATCAGCAGCATCAGTAATATCCCAAACCCAAGCCTGTGTATGAAAGCCCGAACAACGGTAGTAATTTTCCTGGTTGCCAAATTGGCACTCATCAAAACTGTCGCTGTTGGAATAACTGACACTACCTATACCAATAACAAGAGTACGGCCATCTTTTTCGATAATTTGTAAGCCTGATGATAAGCCACCTTTATCATCTTCTAGCTCGCCACTACTGTTAAAGGCTGTGGGTAGCAAAGTAACTTTAGCTTGGTCGCTTAAGCGCAAAGCAAACCCACGTTGAATAAAGTCCCTTGTATAATTTCCACCATCAGGATTGCTAAATGGCGCTGAGTCATAGCCTACAGCCCAACCCAATTCACTATTGACGTCATTCACTCGTGTATCAGTTGTGTAGTCGCTGTTAGCAATATCATCGAAAACATAAAGTTTTTCGTTAATGGTATCCCAAGTAGGCAACGGCGGCAGGTTCTTGCCATCGGTATGCATGCCACTAATATTTCGATTGGCTAAGAAAGAGAGCACATTAGATTGATACAAAACGGTTCTTTGTTCTCTTAAGCGTTTACGATAGGTATCGTAAAAGCTATTATCTCCGTAGAAGAACAAGTCACATACTTCACTAGCGTACTGGCAACCATAATCAAAAGTAGTTCTGTCGGAAAAATCGTAAAAGCGAAAAGCACTTCTAAAAGTTTGAGCACTACCCGCTACATACTCCCCATCATTACTTGCGGCAGTAACAACTAGGTCACCATTAGCTTCGACAAGTCCGTTACTGGTTTCTAGTGGGATTTCTTCTATAAGATAATAGGATTCGGTTTGTGCTGCTTGAGCAAAACTAGCAGACAATACTAAAGGCGCGAATGCCATTGCTAAAGAGCGTTTCATCATAGACTTCTTCATGAATTTTTTAGTTCTTCCAGTTCTTCCCAACGCATAAACAGATCTTCTAATTTCTGTTCAGCCTCGGCTAAGTTATTTAAAGTGTCTTGAACTCGATCCTGTTCTAAATTAAAGAACTCTGGTTCATTTACTTTACTTTGTAGTTCTTCAACTTGCGCCTCGGCAGCTTCCAATTTTTCGGGTAGCTGGTCAAGTTCAAGTTTCAATTTATATGACAACTTCTTAGTTTGTTTTTGACCACGTGAATTTTCTTCCGCTTTTTCAATTGGTTTTGGTGCAGGGGCTTTCTGCCGATTCTCAATGTAGCTTGCGACTTCAGAATATCCACCGACATAACTATCTACATTGCTTTTGCCATCAAAAAACCAAACGTGGCTTGCGGTATTGTCAATAAAGCTTCGATCATGGCTCACCAATAACACGGTACCTGGATATTGGCTTACCAACTCTTCTAATAGCTCCAGCGTTTCGACATCCAAATCGTTGGTTGGTTCATCAAGAACTAACAAATTGGCTGGTTTCAAAAATAACTTGGCCAGCATTAAGCGATTTTTCTCGCCGCCTGATAAGGCTTTAACCGGAGTAAATGCGCGTTTAGGATGAAACAAGAAGTCTTGCAGGTAACCCATTACATGGCGCTTATTACCATTGATTTCAATTTCTTGTTTGCCGCCAGCAAGGTTATCAAGCAGTGTTTTATCGGGATCCAACTCTTGGCGGTATTGGTCAAAGTAAGCCACATTTAGCTTGGTGCCGACTTTGAGTTTGCCAGAGCTTGGCTCTAGTTGCTCGAGCAGCAGTTTAATTAACGTTGATTTACCACAACCATTGCCTCCTACCAGCGCAATTTTGTCCCCTCGCATAACTAGCAAATCGAGCGGCGAAATAATCGGATAAGCCTCATCTGCGTAACTAAAGCTTAATTGCTCTGCTTCAAAAACGATTTTACCTGAACGCAAACCATCATCGATTTGCATATTGCTGGTGCCTTGACGATTAACCCGTTCGCTACGTTCATTTCGCATAGCCTTTAAAGCTCTAACTCGCCCTTCATTACGGGTTCGGCGAGCTTTAATCCCTTGGCGGATCCAGGTTTCTTCTTCGGCTAGGCGTTTATCAAACAGAGCATTCTGTTCTTCTTCAACCCTTAACCATTCTGCCTTACCTTCTAAGTAGGCATCATAGTTACCAGGCCAAGATGTAAGTACGCCCCGGTCGATATCGATAATTCGGGTAGCAATTTTGCGAATGAAGGCCCTATCGTGACTAATAAATACGATTGTGCCTTTAAAGTTAACCAAAAACTCCTCCAGCCATTTGATGGTAGTAATATCCAAATGGTTGGTGGGTTCATCAAGCAGCAATATATCTGGGTCGCCGGCCAAGGCTTTTGCTAGCGCAACCTTTCTCAGCCAACCGCCAGATAAACCTTGTAAAGGAGCGTCACCATCAAGCTTCATGGTGGTAAGCACTTGCTGGATTTCGTTGTCAAACTTCCAGCCGTCTACAACATCTATTTCATGCTGTATTTGCTGCATTCTTTTCAGTTCTTTTTCGCTCGAATGCTCACTGATGTTGGAAGTGAGGTGATGGAATTCACTAAGCAACTTGCCAATGTGTGGCTTACCTTCGGCAACATAATCAAAAATGCGCTGCTCGCTAGCTTCTGGCGGGTCTTGTTGC
This sequence comes from Agarivorans aestuarii, assembly GCF_019670125.1. NCBI lineage: Bacteria > Pseudomonadati > Pseudomonadota > Gammaproteobacteria > Alteromonadales > Alteromonadaceae > Agarivorans > Agarivorans aestuarii. The sequence goes on along the minus strand of NZ_AP023033.1, from coordinate 2,270,896 downwards.
AAGCGGGTTATTACCACATCATTAACCAGCTGACGTTGCCCAGAATCTAGTTGAATAGCACCTTCTATCACTTGCAATAAGGTACTTTTTCCTGCGCCATTACGGCCAACTAAACATACCCGTTCGGCTTTATTTATTTGTACACTGGCTTTGTTTAGCAGTGGCGTATCGCCATAAGCCAAATAAGCGTCTTGTAGATTTACTAACACGTACAACTCTCTATAAATTGTTCTAACTGGCTAGCATCAAAGGGCCAGTTAATTCTTTGTTGGCTGGGTTCATGGCACAACACAGGGATACTGTAACGGTATTGTTCAACCAAAGACTCATCTTCAATTATATCTTGCTCTTTTAGCTCATGAATATTGGGATTAGCTAAAATCAACGCGCGAGCATCTTCGCAAAGGTGACAACCATCAGTACTATATAAAACCCAAGTCATACCACTAATCCTTGTGTATCATCCAACAATTATGAATTTGTTTGTTACGCTCAAAGTCAGGAGATAAGGACTGACTTGAAATATTTTTTACTTTAAGTCCCAGTTTATCGAGTGCTTCAATATCCATTTTAAATTGGCGTTTGTTGTTTGAGAAAATCAACTGACCGCCAGGATTGAGCAAACGTGAAACTGAGCTTAACAAATCAACATGATCTTTTTGAATATCAAATACTTCATCCATTTTTTTCGAGTTAGAAAAAGTAGGTGGATCAAGAAAGATAAGGTCCCAGCGTTGTGATATCTGAGTTTTTAACCAAGCCATACAATCGGCTCGGATAAACTCATGTTTACTTATAGGGAGCTGGTTTAATCTAAAGTTGTCTTTTGCCCAGTTTAGATAGGTATTAGACATATCTACCGTGGTCACTTTTGACGCTCCACCTAGTGCAGCATGCACCGACGCAGACCCCGTATAAGCAAAAAGGTTAAGTATTTTTTTATCGTGACTATTCTGCTGAATATAGTGACGCATGTTGCGATGGTCTAGAAACAGCCCTGTATCGAGATAATCAGTGAGGTTAACGTAAAACTTGGCCCCATACTCTTGAACAGCAAAGCGCTCTTTTTCGTCGCTATTACGTTCGTATTGTTGACGCCCTTTTTGTTGAGCACGCTGCTTAATGACTAGCTTGTCGTTAGCAACCAAATCACTTTGCAATAGTCCGGTGAGTAGATCCATTAAGCGACGACGCGCTTTGGCAGGCTCAATACTCTTAGGGGCGCGGTATTCTTGAACGATAACGTAGTCGTCGTAGCAATCTACAGCAACATTGTATTCGGGTAAGTCTGCATCATATAAGCGGTAACAAGTGATGTTGTCGCGTTTAATCCATTTTTGCAGCTTTTTCTTATTCTTTAATAAACGATTTACAAAGTCTTCAGCATACTTACGCTGGGTACCCTGCCCACCTTCACCAATTTGGTAGATTTTGAGCACACAATTAAGTGCACCATTCAGGAACTTATACTGCTTGTCACTGCGTAAGCGCAGATAGTCTAATAACTCTGGAGCAGCAGTAAACAGCGACAAGCGCCAGCCAGGATAGTTTTCGCGTACGCTAGCACCAAAGGATAAGAATAAGCCGATGAGTTTAGTTAGTTCACCTAATCGCTCGCCATAAGGAGGGTTAGACAAAATAAGCCCTGGTTCACTAGGTGCGGCCGGTAAATTTGCAGCATCATGAACATGAACAGAGATAATATCGCTTAAGCCTGCGCGTTCAATGTTAGCTTTAGCTACTGCTACCATGCGCTTGTCAATATCGTAGCCAATCAAACGCTGCTTACAATTTGCCAAGCCTGTTTCTGCTCGAGTATTTGCATCAGCCTGAATATCTCGCCAAGCAAATTTTGCGAAATTGCTTAAACGTTCAAAACCAAAACTACGATTAAGGCCTGGCGCAATATCAGCTGCTTGCATCGCTGCTTCTATAAGAATAGTGCCCGAACCACACATAGGGTCGATAAGGTACTTTTCTCGCCAATTACTTCTGGTCACTAAAGCTGAAGCTAAGTTTTCTCGCACAGGCGCTTCGCCTTGTTCTGTTCTATAACCTCGGCGATGTAAAGATGCGCCAGATAAATCGATGGAAATAGCTAAATACTTGCTAGCCAAGCGCACCACAACCCGTGCATCTTCATCAGTTTTAGCAACGTTAGGACGAGAGCCCTCTGTTTTATTAAACTGATCAACTATAGCGTCTTTTACTTTTAACGCGCCAAATTGACTATTGTCGATATAGTGGTTGGTTCCGCTACAATGCACTGAAAAAGTTTGATCGACGTTGAAATACTTATTCCAAGGTATCGAATATGCGGCTTGGTAGAGTTCATCTACGTTGTCAGCTTGTGTTTCAACCAAACGTAACAAAATACGCGATGCAACGCGTGACCACATACAAATCTTATAAGCCGTTGGCCAATCACAGGTGAAACTTACACCGGCAACTGTTTGTTTGCACTCATGTGCACCTAAGGCCTTTAATTCATCTAAACATAAGCTTTCTAAACCTTTAGCGGTCGAAGCGAAAAAATCTGCCATTACGATACTCTATTTATTTAACCCGTGGATTATACCTGTTTTGCTAAGGATCAGTAGTAAAAGCCTCATTCGGATAAATAATCGGCACTTGAGGGATTATTACAAATAATCTCTTGTATTATCACTACTCTCTGCGTACTATGCGCTCCGCAATAACGGACGCGGGATGGAGCAGTCTGGTAGCTCGTCGGGCTCATAACCCGAAGGTCGTTGGTTCAAATCCGGCTCCCGCAACCAATTCTTTATATAAGAATTGCTTAGTTCGAATAGCTAAGCCAAGTAACTATTCAAATCACTTAACTTATTCAGTTAAGACCGGACGCGGGATGGAGCAGTCTGGTAGCTCGTCGGGCTCATAACCCGAAGGTCGTTGGTTCAAATCCGGCTCCCGCAACCAATTCTTTATTTAAGAATTGCTTAGTTCGAATAGCTAAGCCAAGTAACTATTCAAATCACTTAACTTATTCAGTTAAGACCGGACGCGGGATGGAGCAGTCTGGTAGCTCGTCGGGCTCATAACCCGAAGGTCGTTGGTTCAAATCCGGCTCCCGCAACCAATTCTTTATTTAAGAATTGCTTAGTTCGAATAGCTAAGCCAAGTAACTATTCAAATCACTTAACTTATTCAGTTAAGACCGGACGCGGGATGGAGCAGTCTGGTAGCTCGTCGGGCTCATAACCCGAAGGTCGTTGGTTCAAATCCGGCTCCCGCAACCAATTCTTTATATAAGAATTGCTTAGTTCGAATAGCTAAGCCAAGTAACTATTCAAATCACTTAACTTATTCAGTTAAGACCGGACGCGGGATGGAGCAGTCTGGTAGCTCGTCGGGCTCATAACCCGAAGGTCGTTGGTTCAAATCCGGCTCCCGCAACCAATTCTTTATTTAAGAATTGCTTAGTTCGAATAGCTAAGCCAAGTAACTATTCAAATCACTTAACTTATTCAGTTAAGACCGGACGCGGGATGGAGCAGTCTGGTAGCTCGTCGGGCTCATAACCCGAAGGTCGTTGGTTCAAATCCGGCTCCCGCAACCAATTCTTACTCTTCTCTATTCTGTTCAAGCTAGCAGCCGCTTAAACAGCTGCCACTCCTAACTAAAATCCATACAAGCCAATATTTTCTAATTGAACTCTTGCTGGTTGTTTAAGCACAAACATTGCTGCCTCAGCTAGATCACTCACTTGCAGCCAACCTGGCTTTATATCGGATGCACACGTTGGTGCGGGTACCTGTACCAAGCCTGGACACAAACTATGTACTCTGATGCCGTACTCTCTTACTTCTTCTTGTAATGCTGCTGCGAGGCCGAGTACCGCAAATTTAGCGGCACAATATGGTCCAGCGTTGGCATAGCCATTTTTAGCTGCTTGCGAAGCAATATTAAGGATAAAGCCACCTTGATTAGATTTCATGCTTGGCAATACTGCTTGGCTCATCAAAAAGGTGCCTTTGGTACAGGTGTTTACAACCAGGTCCCAGTCTTCTTCACTACAGTGTTCAATAGTTTCGCCAACACCTAGTCCACTATTGTTTACCAATATATCTACACGGCCAAACTGAGCTATTACGAAGTCTTTTAGCGCCTGTACTTGTTGTTTGATGCGGATATCAGCAGCATAGCAATCTACCCTAATGCCAAATTCTTTTTGTAGCTGGCTAGCTGTATGCTCTAGTTTTGCTAAGTCTCTAGAGCTAATAACAACTCTAGCGCCCTGCTCAGCTAAGGCTTTAGCAATTGCCAAACCGATACCACTGCCACCACCTGTTACTATAGCGGCCTTGCCATTCACGCTTTCCATTTACTTACCTTAATTCGACTAATTGAAGTGAGTATTCTGCAAGTTTGCTGGACACAATCAATACTATAGTGCTAATTTTGTCGTACTTTGGTACGAGCAAGCAAGGGTATTCGATTGAACGATTTCTCCAACCGCCTAAAAGAATTAATGGGTGAACAAAGTGTTAGTGGCTTTGCCCGAAAAGTAGAGCTGAACGAAAGTTTAATCAGGAAGTATCTAAAAGGCTCAGAGCCAAGTTTGTCTAAAGCTAATCAAATAGCGCAAAAAGCCAACTGTTCACTAGAATGGTTAGCTACCGGTGAAGGCTATCAATACCGAAAAGCAGAAGTGGTTGACATGGAAGCCCTTGAAAAAGCCGTTGAACTTACTTTAGCGGCAGCAGAGCAACACGATTTAAGTGTAGAAAATGAAAAAGTAATGAAGGTGATTGTTGCCACTTATCAATACCTAAGGACAACACGCAAAAAAGATGGTTACTTTGATTTAGAAGAAGCAAAACCCTTTGTTAGATATGTGATGGGATTGTGCGGTTAAAAAAAGAGTTGCCAAGGCAACTCTTTATTATGTTACATCTAATTGCTTTAAAACTCTTTATAGTCTCGATACTTCACGTTAAAGAAGATAACGTACAATACCGGAACGATTAGCAAAGTAAGCACGGTTGCTACACCTAAACCAAACATCACCACCGCAGCCATAGACTCGAAGAACACATCCGAGATCAATGGAGCTACGCCTAAAATGGTAGTTACAGCTGCCATACAAACTGGTCTAACACGACTAACGGTAGAATCAAATACCGCTTGGTAGACCTCTTTACCGGCTGCTATATCAGCACTGATTTGATCGAGTAATACAATACCGTTTTTAAGCAGCATGCCCGATAAACTCAGCATTCCTAATAAAGCCATAAAACCAAAGGGTTTGCCTAGGAACAACAATCCAGAAGTAATACCTATCATAGCTAAAGGCACACAGCACCAAATAACCAAGGGCTTTTTAACTGAGTTAAACAAGAATACTGTAATCAAAAACATGATTAAGTAACCCATAGGCAATGATGCAAACAATGCTTCTTGAGCATCACCTGACGACTCGTATTCACCGCCCCATTGCAACTCATAACCAGATGGAAGTTCCAGAGCCTCAACTTGTGGTTTAACTTTGGCGAACAACTCTGCTGGTAATATATCGTTTTCAAAATCCGCATCGGCAAATACCGTTAGGGTACGCTTTTTGTCGCGTCGTTGAATAATCGGATCTTCGAACTTAACACTGAAACCATTTACCACTTGTTGAATTGGAATATAGCTTTTTAAACTCGGGCTCCAAATGCGCAAGCTTTCTAAAGAATCGATATCAATACGCTCTTGCTCAGGCAAACGACCAACTATAGGCAGTAGCGTAGTTCCTTCTCGATACAAACCCAAACTTAAACCGGCGAAGGCAAATTCAAGAGTTTGGTCTATGTCTGCTTTATTAATGCCAAGGCGTCGAGCTTGAGTTTCATTAAAGTTAGGTTCAATGTATTTAACGCGGTCACGCCAGTCGTGGCGCACATTAACAGTACCAGGAGTATTGTTAAATATTTTTTGAATGTCGGCAGCAATAGCGCGCAGTACATCGGGATCTGCGCCTTGAATTCTCGCCTCAATTTTGGCGTCAGTCGAAGGCCCAATTTCTAGTTTCTTAAACTTAAACTGAGCTTGAGGAAAGCCTTGCTCTACACCTTTACGCAGCGAAGACATCGCAGCTTCTGAGGTCTCGGCATCGGTGGTTCTCACTGCTATTTGGGCATAAGCTCCATAACTTTTCTCTGGTGAATAGGTTAACATAAAGCGTTGGAAACCCTTGCCTACTGACGAAGACACAAAAGTTACAGCGTCTGTTTCACGCGCCATGTTTTCCATTTCTTGTACCGATTTCTGAGTTTCGCGAATGTCAGTACCTTCTGGCATCCAAACATCAACCAAGAAAATAGGCGTAGAAGATGGTGGGAAAAATGATTGTTTTACGTAACCAAAACCCACAACAGATAAAGCAAACAAAGCCACTACCACAATCACTGTTGGCCATTTAAAGCGCAAACAGAAGTCTAATAGGGCTTTGTAAGCATTAAAGAATGCGCCTTTATATGGGTCGTTGTCTTCACCTTCAACTTGTTTTTCGCCCTCTTTGCCAAAAAATAATTGAGCAAAAAACGGAGTAATGGTGATTGCTGTAATCCAAGACAAAAACAGTGAAAACAACAATACCCAAAACAGTGAGCCAGCAAACTCACCGGTAGAATCGGGAGACAATCCAATTGGAGCAAACGCAGTAATAGCAATTACGGTTGCGCCAAGTAACGGCCACATGGTTTGCCCAACAATTTCTTGGGCAGACTCCAAGGTACTTAGGCCTTTTTTGCGGCCCATTAATATCCCTTCAACCACCACAATGGCGTTATCAACAAGCATACCTAAGGCGATGATAAGCGCGCCTAGAGAGATTCGCTGCAGTTCAATCTCCGCCTGCTTCATTAAAATGAAGGTGCCTAAACAGGTTAGGAATAGTATCAAGCCAATGAGTATGCCGCTTTTAAGCCCCATAAATATCAGCAGAACTACAATTACAATCACCACAGCCATGATTAAGTTCCACACAAAAGAACTTACCGACTTGTCAACTTCCTGAGGCTGGTTGTACATCGAATCGATAGTCATGCCAGCGGGTCTGGCGTAATCAATTTCCTGTAAACGTTGTTCTATTGCTTTGCCCACCTCAACCACATTTACCCCGCTAGTAAATGAAACACCAATATTAATGGCTTGGTTTTGATTAAAGCTAACCAAGTTACTCGGGATTTCCTCATATCCTCTAGAGATAGTAGCAACGTCTTTTAGGTAAATTAGTTTGTCGCCTGTTGTGCCAGGGATGATTAAATCACCTAACTCAGCAACAGATTTAAATGCACCGGTTGGGCGGATAGTTAATTGGTCCCCAGCAATCTGGATGTTACCAGCAGAAGTCACCATATTTTGAGAATTGAGCAAACTGGTTATTAAAGCCGGATCGAGGTTAAAGGTTGCTAGTTTCTGAATCGAAATTTCTATAAAAACTTGTTCAGTTTGCGCACCAGCAAGCGTTACTTTACCGACTCCTGGCACCAACTCAATTTCTCGTCTTACATAGTCAACGTAATCTTGTAAGTCTTTGTAGTCGTAGTTTTCACCAGATACCATATACATGATGCCGTATACGTCACCAAAATCATCGTTAACCAAGGGAGTTGATACGCCAGGCGGTAATTGCGATGTCATGTCCCCTACTTTTCGACGAAGTTCATCCCATATTTGCGGTAGTTCATCGGGACCATAAATGTTTTTCATGGTAACCGTAATCTGAGACATACCCGGAGTACTCAGAGAGACAATATCATCAACATAAGGAAGCGCTTGAAGCGCTTTCTCTACTGGGTAAGTCACCTCTTCTTCTACTTCGGTAGAGGTGGCTCCTGGGTACATGGTAACAACCACAGCATCTTTAATAGTAAATGGGGGATCTTCTAGTTGTCCCAATCCGCTAAATGATAGGATTCCGCCAATCAACAAGATCAGGGTAAACATCCAACTAATGATTGAATTTTTTACAAAATATCCTGCAATGCTCATTGCTTATCCTTCTTTAAAACCACCGATTGACCATCAACTAAACGATTCGCACCAACAGATACAATCACGTCTCCGTCATTTAAACCCTGATTGATTTCGATAAAGTCGCCAGAAAGTGTACCAATTGTTACTTCCTGCTTTTCTACAGTGGCATCGTCTTTATAACGCCAAACAACCGGCCGCTGCTGGCTTATATTTAAACCGTCCGGCATTACAACCGCGGCTACAGGCACCAGGAAGTCGCGACTATAGGTGTAGGTCACATCAGATAGGTCAATTGACACCTTAGCTTGCATGCCTTCTAACACCGCAAATTTCTTGTCGAAAGGTACCAATATGGTCGCGATATAACTTCGGGTAGATTGGTCTTTTTCAAGGTTAAGCTCATAAGGTATGCCGCGAAATGTGCGATCTGGAAAGGCTTCAAAATTTACGTCTATTTCCATGCGGTTAATTCGGTCTTTGCCTAATTTGGCCACCGCGATAATCATATCGGGTAACTGTACATCCACTTCAACAAAGTCCACCTTGTGCATGCTTAGAACCGCAGATCCAGGTTGTACATTTACAAATGGGTCGGCAAATACATCACCTACAATTCCCTCAAAGGGGGCGCGTAGTTCAGTGTATTTCAACATTAGTAGGGCTTTTTTATATTCAGCCGATGCAACTAAATACTCTGCACGCATTTTGTCGTATTCGCTTTGCGACAGAAGCTTTTGATCAAGTAAGGCTTTGGCTCGTTCAAATTGCTGTTTGGTTAAGGTTAAGCGCGCTTCACGATCGTTAACGACAATTTGATAATCTCTTTTGTCAAGTTCAGCTAACAAATCGCCTTTATTTACTTTTTGGCCTTTATTCACCAATATTTGGCGAATTTCACCGTCTACTCTAAAAGACAAATCGGCTAAGTCGTGCGCTCGAGCAATACCGTTGAAGTCACGGTCTACTGTGTTACTGGTTTCTGGTAAGTTATACACTTCTACAACTTGCTGTTGCTCTACGATGTTTGACTCTTTACCACAAGCAGCTAGCAAAGAGAGCATCACCGAGCTTATTAGTATTTGTTTAAAAGGCATCATTATAATCCTCTCTCCTTAACCCATTTAACAGCGGCTTGACCATCGTTGAGTTCGGTAGCGCCAGCTATCACTAACCAATCTCCATCGATTAGCCCCGAGGTAATCATGCCATTAGCAAGCTCAATTTTGGTTTTGATGACTTTGTTTGAATTAGGATCCCAAACAAATACAAAATCTTGATTATCCTCATTAACGACACTTCCTAAAGGAGCTTTTACGCTAGAACTTGAACTTTGGGTAGTTGACTCAATTTGAACTTGGGTAGCCATACCCGGAAAGATATTTAGCTCATCTGGTATAGGTAGACTAAGCACAATGGTATAGCTGGCTGTAGAGGGGTCGGCAACAGTGCTCAGCTCTTTTAGCGAGGCATCATACCATTGCTCACGCCCTTGAAATTGCACCCTTAAGTTTGGAGCTGCATCGCCATTAATTCGAGAAGCTTGGAAAATACCGATGAGACGCTCTGGCAGCTGAAAATTCACATCTACGCTTGATTCTGTTTGCAAGCTAAGTACTTGCTGTTTCTGATATACATATTCGTATTGGTCTGCATATTTGCTAGCGATTAAACCATCGTATGGAGCTAAGAGTTTGGTATAACTTAAGTTAACTTTTGCCTTATCTAAGGCCGCTTGGCTAATCGAAAATTGGCTTTTGGAGCGGTCATAATCGCTTCTAGAGATAACGCCTCGGTCTACCAACTGAGTAGCTCGGTCAAAAAGTACTTTGGCTAAGTAGTAGTTGGCTTCGGCTACCTCTAGCTCTTGGTTGTACATTGCAGGGTCTAAGTTAGCAAGGGGCTGACCTGCCACCACAGCGTCACCCGGTTTAACCAAGATCTCGTCTAAGCGCCCTGCAACTTGGAAAGAAAGAATGGCAGTGTCAGATGCAAAGGTTTCTCCTGGCAGGGTTCTAATTCGTGTTCCGTCTCCGATTTCGACCAGTTCTACTTTTACAGGTCTGGGGTAGGTTTTTACAGATTCAACAGGGTCTTTGTTACAGCCTAATAGCAGTAAACTGCTAAAAGCGACTATTCCAAGACCACGATAGGTTTGACGCGACATAAGGATCCCTAAGTTAATTTACCAATACATATTCAACGTTAGACGTATAACCGCCAATCATCAAAATATTTGCGCTAAATTAGACTTCGAAATCCTATAAAGTTCAGTTTGTTAGATGTAATAAATTAGTGAAAAAAAGGGAAAGTTTTAACAACTTGGCAGCTATTTAGATTTAACCATCACGGTTAGCCGAGAACTACACACCATTTCGTTGCTTTGTTCAATATTGATTTGCCATACTTGCAGAGAATTACCCAGCTTAATAGGGCTAGCCTTGGCAGTGACCTCGCCATGCCTAACTGCTTTTAAATGATTGGCGTTAATTTCAACACCAACCACCATAGATTTATCACCTGCAACACAATAAGCAGCACAACTGGCTAAGCTTTCGGCAAGAACGACATTTGCTCCACCATGCAGCAAACCCATTGGCTGCTTAACTTTTTCAGTTACCGGCATTTTAGCCACTAAATAGTCTTCGCCGATTTCAGTGAACTCTATATCAAGATAGGCGAGCATATTGCCCTCGCCCATCTTATTTAAGGTTGCCAAGCTCATTGGCAAATTCCAGATGCTCAAGACATTAAGCTCAACAGAATTTGTAATGGGTGCTTTGGCTTTTCACCTTCTAAGCGTTTAACTTGGCTTCTACATGAGTAACCAGTAACCATACAGCGCTCTTTAGGTAAACTTGCCATTTTTTGCTTCCAGCTCAACTCATAGATAGCTTTAGAAGTCGCTAATTGCTTGGCGTCGTGCCCGTAAGTACCCGCCATGCCACAACAGCCTACGGCCACATCCTGCAAATTAGCACCAAAGCGATTAAATACCTGCTGCCACTGCTTGAATGCATCTGCTTTAAGCGCTTTTTCTGTGCAGTGACCAAACAAATACCAAGCTTGTTTATCACTCACTTGTTGAGCTTCATAAACACTAGCATCTATTGAATCAAGCCACTCCTGTACTACTAGAACATTAAAGTCGCCCCTAGTATCGCCAAGCGCGTGTTTATATTCGTCGCGGTAACAAAGCACCAGTGCGGGTTCTACACCGACCATTTTAATTCCAAGCTCACTCACCTGATTCAAAAATGCCGCACTAGTTTGAGCAGACTTATTAAACTTGCTCAAGAAGCCCTTAATGTGTTGCGGCTTTCCGTTAGGTTTAAACGGTAATAGCACAGGATTTAGTCCAAGCTTTTTCGCTAACTTAACGAAGTCTTCGACCAACTCTGCCTCATAAAAGCTAGTGAAGGGGTCTTGAACGACCAACACTGTGTTCTGCTTTTCTTCATCACTCAAGTTTTGCAAAGCATTGTAGTCATACTTGCTACTTAAACTTTCTGGGATGCGCTGAGCGAGCGTCGGGAAACTAAGAGTGGGAATGTCTACCATTCCAATGGTTTTCTCTACGGCTAGGCTTGCCCAGTTTGGTGACATAGCAAAATTGAACAAACGGGGCGCTTTTGCCATTAATGGCGCATAGCTCTCTACATAAGCAACGAAGTAATCTTTAAGTGGACGTAAATAACGACCATGATACACATTCAAAAATCGTGAGCGGAAGGTAGGTACATCTACTTTAATTGGACAGCCAGTAGTACATGCTTTACAGGCGAGACAGGTTTGCATCGCATCATAAACTTCGTGGCTATAGTCATACTCGCCTTTAGACTTAGCAATGCTATTTCTAATTTTAAGCAGAATACTGTCTGGTGAAATAAACCTAGCGTTTAACTTTTCTTCTTGCGCTAGTGGGTCAACTTTTAAAGCGGCTAATTGGCGTAACCATTCGCGCATTAAGCCAGCCCGGCCTTTTGGTGAGTATCTGCGGTCTCCGGTAGCTTTAAATGAAGGGCACATTGGACTACTGGTATCATAGTTAAAGCAAAGTCCGTTGCCATTACATTCCATGGCATTTTTAAAGCTGTCACGTACCTCAATGGCTATTTCACGGTCATAAGCGCCGCGTTTTGTGCCATCAACTGAGACTAGCTGCTCTTCGCTATGCAAAGGCGTGCAAATCTTGCCCGGGTTTATTTGGTTGTAAGGATCGAAAGCAGCTTTTATTTTCCGAAGCTCAGCGAACAGTTCTTGACCAAAAAACTCAGGCCCGTATTCAGAGCGAAAGCCCTTTCCGTGCTCGCCCCACATTAATCCTTTGTACTTGGCGGTAAGTGCTACTACTTGATCCGAGATCTCGCGCATAAGGATTTCTTGTTCAGGGTCACACAAGTCTAAGGCTGGACGAACATGTAATACGCCTGAGTCTACATGGCCAAACATACCGTAATGCAAACCTTTACCATCAAGTAACTCTCTAAACTCTACGATAAAGTCAGCCAAATTCTCTGGTGGTACACAGGTGTCTTCGGCAAAGGCTACCGGCTTAGCACTACCAGCTGTATTGCCTAATAAACCAACCGCTTTCTTACGCATGTTGTAGATGGCATTAATGCAGGTTAAGTCATCACAACATTGAAAACCAATAACACCGAGTTCGGTAACCGCTGTCTGCGATAAAATCTCGACAAGATTGTTTATCTTTTGCTGTTGAAGTGCTTCGTCATTTTCAGCAAATTCAACAATGTTAATGCCCTGCATTTCTTGCTCGGGTACATCACTAATTAACTCTCTAACGCTATCCCAAACGACGTCTTGCTGGGCCAGGTTAAGAACCTTGGAATCAATGGTCTCAACAGATAAAGCCTGAGCGTCTACTAAACTAGGCGCATGACGTAAGGCCGATTGGAAAGAATCATACTTAACCGTAACCAAAGTTCGATATTTGGGAATGGGAGTAAGATCTAGCTTGGCTTCAGTGATAAACGCCAATGAGCCTTCTGAGCCACACAAAATCCGGGTTAAATCTAGGCTATCTCGCTCAGGTGAATAGGCATTTTTTAGATCATAACCTGTTAGAAAACGATTAAGTTGTGGGAATTTCTCTTCAACCAGCGAGCGCATATCAACACAGGCATGTTTAACCGCAGTGTAAATATCAGTTAACGACTCACGCTGCTGATCTAGCTGATCAACACGAACTGGGTCGGTATCAATTTCTTCACCGCTAGCTAATACTGCTTTTAAGCCGATAACATGGTCGCTGGTTTTACCGTAGACCATTGAACCCTGACCTGATGCATCGGTATTGATCATACCCCCCAAGGTAGCGCGATTACTGGTGGATAAATCGGGGGAGAAAAACAAACCGTGCTCTTTTAACACGCTGTTTAGTTGGTCTTTTACAATACCCGTTTCCACCCTAACCCAACGCTCTTCAACATTAAGTTCGATGACCTTGTTCATAAACTTAGATAAATCGACAACGATACCTTCGGTTAAAGACTGGCCATTGGTTCCAGTACCACCGCCTCGAGGGCTAAGTTTAATTGACTGGAAAGTTGAAGCGGACGCTAAACGGCAGATCTGCCTTATGTCGTTGCTTGTTTTTGGGAAAACGACTGCTTGTGGCAAATATTGATAAACAGAATTATCGGTAGCGACCGCTAAACGACTGGCGTAAGAAGTTTGAATTTCACCAGAAAAAGCCGATTGTTCAAGCTTCGCTAAATAATCTAAATAAAGAGCCTCAAGAGAATGCTGAGGGCTTAACTTAGGGATCATAAATCCGTTGTCCCACTCTAAGGTATTAAAAATTGGAAGGATTATATCACGGGATCTAGTGCTTCAATACGTCTTTGATTGTAACAATGTGTTGTACTGCATTTTGTTTACTAGCTAGCGTGAACGCAAAGTTAATGACCTGAATAACAGATTATAAGCTAGTGATGCATCGTGAATTTAGAATCACTAGCTTTATATTCTTATATCAGCCTATGTTTTTTTTCTGCTTGGACAATATCTGATTGAGTCATTCTTTTTACTAACAATACTGCTCGTTGACCAATTGCTACCTTGTCATTAGGAAATACAATGGCTTTAGGACCGTTACTAATAACTACTCGTTCACTACCCTCTTTGGCGAGCTCATAACCAGTTTGGTATTCAGTAAAGTTGGCTTGGCTTTGATTGAAGCTAAAGCAAAAATCATCTTGATGCTTGTCTACCACATCACTCACTTCAAACAAGACTGCTCGCTTAGGCTTAAAGTCTAATGACTTGAGGTTGCTAGCGCTAAGTAGCTGTTTCAGCGTGGTAGTGAGTTGATCTAGTTTACTTAAGTCGTTTTGACCAAAAGCATGTACTTTGCCTAGTTCAACGGTAAAAGCTACCACACCGTATTTGGCACTTGAATGGTAGCTAAATGTTGATGCTGGCTCGTTTGAAAAAAGTACACAGTCCACTCCACAAGATTGCAACAGCGCTAAACTCGATTTTTTCCATGGCTTACCATGGGTAAAGGGATAAACAGCAAACTTTTCGTGTTTGGAACTTCTAATCGCAGTATGTAGATCTAAGTGATAGGCGGGTAAATGCTGATAGGCTTTGTAGAAACAGTCTAAGAGAGTTTCCAATTGATTAGCGCGCTCTACTTCATAGCTGCGCTCGTAATTTTTATGCTTACCTATAAACAAACGATTTAAGTTTACACTTAACTCTCTTTTAGCCTCAATCATCGCTGGAGGGTTACCAAGAATGACCAGCAAGGGTTGGTCTAACTTTATCTCCAAGGAAAAAATATCAGAAACTAATTTATCTAAGCATTCAATGGGTGCTGTTTCGTTGCCATGTATTCCGGCAGACAACACAATTGCTCGACTAGATGTTGACTCTTTAGGTTCGAATTGCAGTACACCAGATGCTAATAACTTCACCTTGGTATTATTAGCTAATTCAAACTCAAAGGTGTCGGCGTTTTGCGGAGAGTTTAAGGTGAACGCTAGCAGACCCTGTTGGATTAAAGCTGTTTTCGCCACATCTTGTCCTTAGATATCTTAGAAGTGGCCAATAGTATGCTAGTTTTTCACGCATAAAAAAAGGGAGACATTGTCTCCCTTTTTTAGCTAAAAACTAAGGTTCTTAGTTAGGCATAACTTTTTCAAGTTTCCAGATGCGGTCTACGTAATCTTCAATAGAACGGTCTGAGTTGAACTTACCTACTGAAGCAGAGTTGATGATAGCCATCTTAGCCCACTTCTTCTGGTCGCGGTAAGCTAGGTCAACAGCAGTGTACTGAGTAGTGAAGGACTCGAAGTCAGCCAATACTAGGTACGGGTCACCACCTTCTAACAAGCTGTGCTTGATTGAAGCTAGCTCACCAGGTGCACCAGGAGTGAAGAAGTCTGTTTCTAACCAATCTAGAACAGCTTTCAGCTCAGGGTTTCCGTAGTAGTAATCCCATGGGTTGTAACCAGCAGCTTTAAGCGCTTTAACTTCGTCACAATCCATACCGAAGATGAAGATGTTCTCGTCACCAACTTCTTCGCGGATTTCTACGTTTGCACCGTCCATAGTACCAAGAGTTAGTGCACCGTTTAGGGCAAACTTCATGTTACCAGTACCAGATGCTTCGTAACCTGCAGTAGAAATCTGTAGAGATACGTCACCTGCTGGGAATAGTTTCTCAGCAAGAGTTACACGGTAGTTAGGCATGAACACAACTTTCAGCTTGTCTTTAATGCGTGGGTCGTTGTTCACTTTATCTGCAACTTTGTTGATTGCGTAGATAATGTCTTTAGCTAACTTGTAACCAGGAGCAGCTTTAGAACCGAAGATGAATACTTGTGGGCCCATATCGTAATCTGGGTTTTCAAGTAGACGACGGTAAAGTGCTAGGATGTGTAGCAGTGCTAGGTGTTGACGCTTGTACTCGTGTAGACGCTTAATAAGAACGTTGAACATTGCATCAGGGCTTACTTTGATGCCACATAGTTCTTCGATCTTGTCAGCTAGTTCTACTTTCTTCTCGCGTTTAATCGCCATGAAGTTTTTCTGGAACTTAGCATCGTCTGCAAACTTAGCAGCGCCTTTTAGCTCGTCTAACTTACGCGGCCAATCAGTACCAACGGTTTCGTTGTACATGTTAGCTAGCTGTTCGTTACAAGCAAGCAACCAACGACGAGGAGTTACACCGTTTGTTACGTTTACGAAACGCTCTGGCCATAGTTCGTAGAACTCAGGGAACAGATCTTCTTTAACCAACTCTGAGTGCATTGCTGCAACACCGTTAGTTTTGAAACAAGTAACAACACATAGGAACGCCATGCGAACCATGCGAGTTTCACCTTCTTCAATAATAGAAAGGTGACGTTTCATTTCATCGTTGCCAGGCCATTTAGCTTCAACTTCGTCTTCAAGGAAACGACGGTTGATTTCATAAATGATTTCTAGGTGACGTGGAAGTACTTTCTCGAACAAGTACACAGCCCATTTTTCTAGTGCTTCTGGCAATAGAGTGTGGTTTGTGTAAGCGAAAGTTTCTTTACAGATCTTCCAAGCGTCATCCCAAACTAGACCTTCTTCGTCGATAAGAATGCGCATCAACTCAGGAATAGCAACAGTTGGGTGAGTATCGTTCAACTGAATAACAGCTTGCTTAGAGAACTGAGAGAAGTCACTGTGGTTACGCTTGTAACGACGAATAATATCTTTTAGTGAACAAGCACAGAAGAAGTATTGTTGGATTAGACGAAGCTCTTTACCAGCTTCTGACTCGTCGTTTGGATACAATACTTTAGAAACTGCTTCAGCTTGAGATTTCTCAGATTGAGAATCGATGTAACCACCGGCATTGAAAACGTCCCAATCAAAGAAGTCAGCAGCTTTAGATTCCCACAAACGTAGTACGTTTACAGTTTTAGCTTCGTAACCAACTACTGGGATATCCCATGGCACACCTTTGATTTGACGACCAGCATGCCAAACTTTGCGCATTTTGCCATCTTCGCCAAATACAGTTTCAACGTAACCGTATAGAGGAACTTCTTGAACTGATTCTGGACGGCAGATTTCCCAAGGGTTACCGTACTCGCGCCAGCTATCAGGACGCTCGATTTGACGACCGCCTTGAATTTCTTGACGGAATAAACCATGCTCGTAATGGATACCGTAACCTACCGCTGGGTAGTTAAGAGTAGCCAAAGAATCGATGAAACAAGCAGCTAGACGACCTAAACCACCGTTACCAAGTGCCATATCAGGCTCTTCGTCACAGATGTCGTTAACGTCTTTACCAAGATCTGCCAATGCATCACGTGCAGCGCCAAAAACGCCTACGTTGTGCATGTTGTTCACTGTCAAACGACCCATCAAGAATTCTAGTGATAAGTAGTGAACTGCACGAGAATCTTTATCTGCATTCGCTTTAGAAGTTTCAGTTAAGCGTTCGAAAACTAACTCGTTTACTGCTGCACAAGTGGCTTTCCACCAAGCTTGATTGTTAGCGCGAGCTTCGTCAGTACCACAGGTACTACGAAGATGTTTAACGATAGCATCTTTAAACTGATCTTTAGATAACGCTACTGTGTTTGTTGCTTTTGCCTTTTTAGCGGCCATGTGAATTTCCTTTGTATCTAACCTTTGTGGTGACATCTTCCAACGTAGCATTCGATGGTTAACCGAACAACAAATGCTACAAAAGACTGTATGTGCTCAAAAATCCGAGCTCATGTTACCGATGCGGAACGATATTATATACGTTCTACATCACATTTAGGTAAAAAAGCCTCTCTCAAGACTAAATTTTTATGCATTTTTTGGAAAAAATGCTTTTTCACTCAAAGAACCGAAATGAAGTGTAAAGAAAACCCGCCAAAAGCCCAGCATTTGAAAATGCTTTCATAAGTAAATCGGAAGCAATCTTGATCGGAATCAATTAATACGGGGCTTTTGATTCAAATCGTTCAAATTATAGACCTATACCATTGTAATGCGCTTTTGTAACAAAACTATTACAGAACTTGCAATTTGAAGCAGTTGGCATACGTTTTCAGGCGGAATTTATGCACAAAAAAAGGGTATTTATTCAATACCCTTCATCCGGTGCTTATAGATTATAGACCAGCTTTTGCCAATGCTGCAGAAACAATGGTTTGAGCTTCTTGTTCAATTAGAGCTAAATGTTGCTCACCTTTGAAACTTTCCATGTAAATCTTATAGATAGCTTCAGTACCCGATGGACGAGCAGCGAACCAACCGTTTTCGGTTACAACTTTTAAGCCACCAATAGCAGCGCCATTGCCTGGTGCAGCAGTTAGTTTGGCTGTAATAGTCTCACCAGCTAAGGTTTCGGCTTCTACCATGGCTGGGTCCAATGCGCTAAGTACTGCTTTTTGCTCGATGCTTGCTGGCGCATCGATACGCTTGTAGCAAGGCTCGCCAAACTGCTCAACAAACCCTTGGTAGTGCTCGCCTGGATCTTTGCCAGTAACGGCAATAATTTCCGCTGCAAGTAAGGCTAGAATAATACCGTCTTTATCGGTACTCCATACGCCACCATCTTTACGAAGGAAAGAAGCACCTGCACTTTCTTCGCCGCCAAAAGCGATACTTCCATCAAACAAACCGTCAACAAACCACTTGAAGCCAACAGGTACTTCCTTTAGTTCACGGCCTAAGCTTGTAGCTACGCGGTCAATCATTGAGCTTGAAACTAATGTTTTACCAATTGCTGCATCTGCGCCCCATTGGCTGCGGTGCGAGTACAAGTAGTTAATCGCCACTGCCAAGTAGTGGTTTGGATTTAGTAGACCACTGCTCTTTGTAACAATGCCATGACGGTCATAGTCTGGGTCATTGGCTACAGCGACATCAAATTTGTCTTTAAGTGCAATTAAGCTGGCCATCGCATAAGGAGATGAACAGTCCATACGGATCTTGCCGTCTTTATCTAAGGTCATAAACGAGAAAGTAGGGTCAACACGATCGTTAACAACTTCAATGTCTAAACCATAGGTTTCTGCAATTACCGACCAGTAAGCAATACCACTGCCGCCTAATGGGTCTACGCCAATTTTTACTTTGGCTTTAGCAATCGCATCTATATCTAATACGTTTGCTAGATCGTCAACATAAGGCTTAATGTAGTCAATAGCGACAATTGAAGGTTTAGTAATAGCATCATCATATGCAATACGCTTAACGTCTTTTAAGCCGTTAGCTAATATTTCATTGGCTCTATCTTGAACAACTTTAGTCACGTCGCCATCGGCTGGGCCACCATTAGGTGGGTTGTATTTAAAGCCACCGTCTTCCGGCGGATTGTGTGATGGAGTAATCACTACGCCATCAGCTTGTTCTTTACCCAAGCGGTTATAAGCCAAAATTGCGTGAGAAATAACGGGAGTTGGCGTGTAACCAAGACCTTCTTGATAACGAACCTCTACCCCATTTGCTGCAAACACTTCGATTGCTGAACAAAAAGCAGGCTCAGATAAAGCGTGTGTATCTTTACCTATATATAAGGGGCCAGTGGTACCTTGAGCTAAACGATACTCTGCAATAGCTTGGCTAACTGCCAAAATGTGGTTTTCGTTAAACGCTTTTTTGCTAGAACTACCACGGTGACCTGAAGTACCAAATGCAACTTGCTGCTCTCTAATTGATACGTCTGGTTCTAGTAAGTAATAGTCAGCCACTAATCGTGGAATGTTTGCAAGATGCTCAGCCTGAGCTGGCGTACCTGCTAAAGGGTGAATAGCCATTAATAGCTTCTCCGATGCTTAAGTTTAAGATAAATAGTTAGACCGCTTCACATAAGCGTTCAATTTGAAATTCTTGTAAACCCATTTCACTGGCGACATGCTGAAGAATATGGCGTTTGCGCGCAGTGTTGGTATTGGTGATCACCCAATAAGGACTATTTGGTATAGCTTGAGGTTTGCTGGTTTTTCCAGAGGCCAGTAATAAGTCTTTATCTTGCGAGAAGTATTCGCGTTTACTTCCTTTTAATACACAAGCTTTAGCAAACTGCTCGCCGCTTATGGCGTAAAGGCCTGACAGCAATGATAAGAAACGTTTTGTTGAACTGCCAGCTTCAGTTATTTCGGCAAAATTGAAATAATCTAAAGGGTCACTATCAGACACATCGGCTTCTGCTACAGTTGCAGTATGTGCAGCTTCAACTACTAACTCTTGCTCTATGTTGTCCTCATCTTTGTTCTCAACAACAATAACTGCCTGCTCTTCTGGTAATTCTTGACCATCAACTTCTAGCAGTCGCCTTAGAATATCTGAGGCACTTTCACCAATGTGTTTAGTTTGGCTGGCAATGTATAAATACAAATCTTCTTCAATTTCTATCGTTTTCATCGTTTCTTTCTAGGATTGCAAAGCTCTTAACATAGCTATTTATTATACATAGCAGCGCTAATAACTCACCAACAATCCTAATTTGATCTTTTGAAAGGCCATTTTATGAACAAAGAAATGACTTTCAAATACTTGTAGTAATAGAGCTGCAAAGGCAGACTAACAATTTTGTGACATTTGTGGAGCCAGATTGTTGAACCTGCATTATAAAGAACAAGGACAAGGCTACCCTATCCTGCTCATTCATGGATTATTTGGAAGCTTATCCAATTTAGGCATTTTAGCTAAACACTTGGCTGGTTTATCCTATCGGGTGATAAGTGTAGATACGCTGAATCATGGTTTGTCGCCACGGTCAGAATCTATGAACTATCAACTCCAGGCGAAAGCAGTTAAGACTTTATGTGAAAAGTTAGACATTTCACAATGTGCCATTGTTGGCCACTCTATGGGTGGAAAAATAGCCATGGCTACTGCGCAACTTTACCCCGATTTAGTAAGCGCCTTAGTTGTTGGCGACATCGCGCCGGTAGCTTATCAACACAACCACACGGCGGTATTTTCTGGCTTAAAGAGCTTTGATCCAAAAGACATAAAATCGCGTTCAGACGCAGAAAGCTTATTGGCGGAGCATATTCAAGAAGCTGGCGTACGCCAGTTTTTGCTCAAGTCATTGGCTAACACAAAGCAAGGTTGGCAATGGCTATTCAACATTGAGCAACTGGCACTATGCTACAACAGCATCATTGGCTGGGAACAATTTGGTCAATTTGAGCACGCTTGTTTGTTTATAAAAGGTGAAAACTCAGACTATATTGTGAGTAAATATCAGCAATCAGTGGGCCAGCAATTTCCTAAAGCTGAGCTGAAAATGATTGCCGGAACCGGACATTGGTTACACGCTGAAAAACCAGCTATTTTCAACCGTTTAACTGAGCAGTTTTTAGCCAAGCATATTTAACACCTGGTGGCGCTTTATGGTATAGTGCGCGTCGAATTTTTATCTGAAGGATAGTGATGTTCGCAAAGCATATAGATCTTATAGAGAGCCTAGCGCTAAATATTGGCTTCGCTGTTCTATTTTTCTTTATCGGCATGGCTATTCAAGACGTATTAAAAAAAGGCAATGTACCTCCTTTCGGCCGCGCAATTGTATGGCTAGTATTATTTTTGGGGTGTGCAGGCTTTATTGCAAAAGGGCTAATTCAGCTAACCTGGGAAGGCAGCGGCTTAGCTTAGACGGTTGTTTTATAATTAATGGCAAAACAAAATACAGATCGAACCACTATTGATCTATTCGCCAGTGAAAAAAGAGTTGGGCGACCAAGAACTAACCCTTTAGAGCGAAAAGATCAGTTAAAAACCAATAAGCGCAACCAGCTGAAACGCGATCGTGCAAATGGTCTTAAAAGAATCGAGTTGAAAGTAGAGCTGGCTCTCTTCGAACAGTTAAATCAATTGGCTACTGAGTCCGGCATAAGCCGCAGTGAGTTAATCGAAAAGATGCTAAACAAACAAGTTAGTCAATTTTCAACAAATCAATAGTTTGTATTACAGGTAACATTTATGGCGAGTGTAGGAATATTTTTTGGTAGCGACACCGGTAACACCGAAGCTGTTGCGCAAATGATTCAAAAAGAGCTAGGTAAAAAACTAGTTGAAGTAAAAGACATTGCCAAGTCTTCTAAAGAAGACATCGATGATTTTTCACTTATTCTATTAGGTATCCCAACTTGGTATTACGGTGAAGCTCAATGTGATTGGGATGACTTTTTCCCAGACCTAGAACAAATTGATTTTTCTGAGAAATTGGTAGCAATATTTGGCTGTGGTGATCAAGAAGACTACGCTGAGTACTTTTTAGACGCAATGGGCACTATCAACGACATTGTAGTAAATAAAGGCGCTACTGTTGTGGGTCATTGGCCGACCGAAGGCTACGACTTTGAAGAGTCTAAAGCACTAGCTGATGACGCTCACTTTGTAGGTTTAGGTATTGATGAAGACCGCCAACCAGAGTTAACCCAAGAACGTGTTAAAGGCTGGTGTAAACAAGTTTACGAAGAAATGTGCTTAGCTGAATTAGCCGACTAAAATAACTGGGCGAAAGCCCAGTTATTGTATCTGGCCCTCGTATAGTTGGCCAAGTTTATGCTTAACTTGGTTCAGAGGGAGAACAACTTGTTTAAATACTTATTACTAATTCTTATTGGGATATCAAGTATAGCTAGAGCCGATGTTTGGTTTTATGAAGACCAACATGGTGTCATGCACTTTGCCCAAGAAAAGAAAGGATCTAAATGGCGTTTATTAATGCGAACGCCTAAATCGCTTGATCCACCAAAAGCTAAATCTATTCCGCTACGCTCTCCTAGCGAACGCCCCTACCATCAACTCATTGTAGACAGTGCTAAACGTCATAAACTTGACCCCGCATTAGTACACGCTGTTGTGGCAACAGAGTCAAATTACAAACACAATGCGGTATCTCGTGCCGGCGCCATGGGCTTAATGCAGTTAATGCCCGCCACTGCAGAGCGTTTTTCTGTTACTGACCCTTTCATACCAGAGCAAAATATAGAAGCTGGCAGCCGCTACTTACGCTGGTTACTAGACGAGTTTGAGTCTTTGCAACTTGCGCTAGCCGCTTACAACTCAGGTGAAAACACAGTTAAGCGATATGGCTATAAAATTCCACCTTACAAAGAAACACAAAACTACGTTACTAAAGTTATAGAACGCTATAAGAAAAACTTAAGCCTCATCCAGTAACTCACTAGGCTACCTGCTTTAGTTGCGGTCGATACTGCCGCTTAAGACGGATATACAACTTGCGTTTAATTACTGCTACAACTTTACCCTTTTCATCCAATACTTCGGTAGTAACCTCAGGTTCAAACTTTTCACCGGAAGCAGCAGCAATAAGAATGGTTTCAATAAACGCTTTATCCAGTTGAAACTTAGCAAACACTTTGCCACGCCCTGGGGTCACGAATTTAATTGACGCTTCGCTATCCCATATATGATAGCGATTACCTAAAACCGCCATTAGCATTAGTGGATAAATAGGATCGGTCATCGCAAACATGGCTCCGCCAAATTGCGAACGGTTAGCATTTTTATTCCACCATCTAAATGCTAATCGAACCTGGCATAGGTGAAAATCCTTACTGAGATGGGTGATCTTAATCCCAGAACCCCAAAACGGCGGCCAAAGATTAAGGACAGATTTCGCGACGGCTGCTTTTTTTAGTAAAATATCCATAAGCTCAACTGGTCAGACTTGTTAAGAATAGGTTAATAAATATTTAACTGTGCTACAAGTTTTCTTATCAAGCTTTCTGTTTGTCATCTAAATCCGTATACTACTGCCCAGTTATGGAATGAATAACAGCAAGGGAAAAAATTTCACCTATGTCTGATAATAATCTAGCTCTAAAAAAAGCGGGCCTTAAAGTGACCTTGCCAAGAATGAAAATTCTAGAGCTGCTGCAAACGCCTACTAACCAGCACATTAGTGCTGAAGACTTATACAAGCTCTTAATAGATCAAGGCGAAGAGATTGGTTTAGCAACCGTTTACCGAGTACTTAATCAGTTTGATGATGCTGGCATAGTTACTCGTCATCACTTTGAAGGCGGAAAATCGGTATTTGAACTAAATAGCCAACATCACCATGACCACCTAGTGTGTTTAGACTGCGGCAAAGTGATTGAATTTAATGACGATATGATTGAGCAAAGACAAAAAGATATCGCCGTAGAAAACAATATCAAACTGACTAACCATAGCTTGTACTTGTACGGCAACTGCACCAAAGCAGACTGCGAAAGCCGCGAAGACTAGTTTCTATAAATACAGGTGATCTAATCACCTGTATTTGCTTTCCCTTAGTTACTTTCCTGAGTATCCCCAACGCGCTACTAAGTCATTATCAATACCTATATGATCAAGAATCCGTGCGGTGACATGTTCAACTAAATCTTGAATAGTCTCTGGCTTATGATAAAAACCAGGGTTAGCTGGCATTATATCTACACCTAATTTAGCCAACTTGAGCATGTTTTCTAAATGGATCGCCGAGAAAGGCATTTCTCTAGGCACCATTATCAAGTTACCTTTCTCTTTAATTACAACATCGGCTGCTCTTTCAATAAGGTTATCTGAAAGCCCCATAGCAATAGAAGCTAATGTGCCCATACTGCATGGACAAACCACCATCGTTTTAGGGGCTGCAGAGCCGGATGCTACAGGAGAAAACCAATCGTTTTTACCTGGCACAACAATTTGTCCTGGCTTAGCATTAAACCTCTCTTGCAGGAAAACCTGGGCCTTTTCTGGGTTACTAGGCCATTGTTCTTCTACTTCTGTAGCTAACACTACTTTTGCGGCACTAGATACCAGTAAATGTACAGTAAACTCATTTCTAATCAGCTGTTCTAATAGACACAGGGCGTATGGTGCTCCAGAGGCGCCAGTAATAGCTAAAGTAATATCTTTATTTTTCATAGTTTTATTGGCATATCGCCCATTATTACCAGTAACAAATTGATTAAATGGCCTTAACCAATACTCATAAAGCACGATTGTAGCGACAATAAGTGTGCTTAGCGACTTGTTATGAACAATCAAGCATTTATAAATTTGTGACTATTAACTACAATTACTCAAAGGATTAATTAATCTAGGCCTATGTCTAAAACGGAAATACCTACACAGTCCTTGCAAGTAGGACACTACATCAGCCTTCCCTTGGGTTGGACTGCGCACCCTTTCATGCGCAACAACTTCCTCATAAAAAACAATGAGCAACTCACTGTAGTAAAGTCACTGGGTTTAGAGTTAATAGAAGTCGTTCCCAGTAAGTCCAAAGTCTCTACGCCCGAGCTCAGCCAAGATGATGGCACTGAGGAGAAACAATCTGAGGTTGCTGAAATTGATCCAGACCAAGCATGGCTAGATGAGCTTCGAAATGGACAAAAACGAGCAAACAAAGCCTATTTACAAAATGCTGAGAATTTCCGTTTAGCCTTAACCAAATTTACCAGTAAGCCCGAAGAAGCTTATTACAGCATATTTGAGCAAGTGAATATCACCTTACAATTAATGTTTAAGTCCTCTTCGGCTCATAGCGTTTATGTAAGTTTGGAACCGAGTAGTGATGAAGATATTTTCTTTCATAGCGTTAACGTAGCAGTGCTCTCTATTTTAGTTGCAAAAAACCTCGGTTTTACTGAGAAGGAAAGCCAGCATTTATGCATTGCGGCGATGATTCACGATATTGGCGAGTTAAAGGTTCCTCAGCAAATACGCAGAAAACCAACAGAATGGAGCCAGGCTGAGCAAAACTTTTATCAGACTCACCCTAAATTTGGCGCTGAACTTATAAAAAAGGCAGGCTCTTTTCCTGAAGAAGTATTGCCCATAGTGGTCAACCATCATGAACGTCTTGACGGTTCTGGCTACCCTCAAGGCTTAAAAGCCAAAGATCTGAACAAGGCTACACAATTGTTGGCGATTGTAGATGCCTTTGAACATTTGTGTTCTCCGCTGCCTAACCAAAAGCGAATGACACCTCAAGAAGCCTTCGCTTCTCTTTATAAAAGCGCCGGTACCAAATTTAACAAGCTCTACTTAGAACAATTGATGAACACCCTTGGTATATACCCGCCAGGTTCTATAGTTAGCTTATCCAACAATGGCTTTGCGATGGTGATGTCTAGTAACCCTAAGGAAAAACTAAAACCTAGAGTGCTGCTACTAGAAAAAGGTAAAAACTTCACAAACGCCAACCTACTAGACCTAAATAAAGAAGACTTAAAAATCAACAAAACGGTTAAGTGGGAAGATGTACCAGCCGCCTTGGTGAAGAACTTTGACCCTAAATTGCGTTGTTGCTACTTTTTCGACCCAGAACAATAAGCTAAATTAAATTAACAGACATAAAAAAGCCCGATAAATCGGGCTATTTCGTTTCACTAGGCTAATTGTTACTTGTCTTCAGCATCCTTAATACCTTTAACCTTCTCACGTAAGCCTTGAAGCATCACGTAGAAAACAGGCACTAAACAGGTACCAACAATAGTTGCGGCTATCATTCCACCCATTACTGCGTAACCTAAAGAAATACGACTAGCAGCACCAGCACCAGTAGCAATGACTAAAGGTATAACACCTAGGATAAACGAGAACGCGGTCATCAATACCGCTCGGAAGCGCAAGCGAGCAGCTTTAACAGCAGCATCGCGAATACTCATTCCTCCTTCTCGCAACTGCTTAGCAAATTCCACGATAAGAATAGCGTTCTTACAGGCCAAGCCAATTAACAATACCAAACCAATTTGGGTATACAAGTTTACGTCAGAACCCATAATCCAAATGTATACAAACGCACCTAAGATGGCGATAGGAACGGCCAACATTACTGAAATTGGAACAGTCCAGCTTTCATACTGAGCAACCAAGAACAAATAGGTGAAAATTAAAGCCAAACTAAAAATAAATGGCGCTAAGTTACCCGCTTTCAGTTCTTGGTATGTCTGACCCGACCACTCATAGGTATAGCCTGCAGGGAATGTGGTTTCAGCAATCCGCTTAACCGCATCAATGGCTTGACCAGAGCTAAACCCAGGTGCAGGGAAAGCGTTCATCTTAACTGCGCCATACAAGTTGAACTGGTTGATGTACTCTGGACCTAGCTTTGGCTCTACTTGAACTAAAGTATTGAGAGGAACCATTTCATCAAATTTATTTCGAATATAGAATCGAGCAATATCTTGCTCTGAATTACGAAACTCAGTTTCAGCTTGCATGTTTACCCGGAAAACTTTACCAAAGCGGTTAAAGTCATTCACATACATTGAGCCTAACATAGTCTGTAAGGTCATAAAGATGCTACTTAATTGTACACCTTGAACCTTAGCTTTCTGGCGGTCAACATCTACAAACAGTTGCGGTACATCAGCACGATAAGTACTAAACGCAGCAGCTAACTCTGGTGCACTACCGGCTTCCACTGCAGTCGCACGCATCACACTGGCAAGGTTAGCTGGTGTTCGCCCTAGGGTGTCTTGAATAAAGAATTCAACACCTGCTACTGTACCTACACCAGGAAGAGCCGGTAGCGAGAAACCAACAGCTTGAGCCTCGTTATAACTAGCTAACACCCCGTTAGCTCGCTGAACGATATTAGATTCAACTAGAGCTGGGTCTTTACGTTCATCCCAATGTGAGAGGATCACCACCATCAAGCCGGCATTCGAAGATACAGCTCCTGAGATAATGGAATAACCGCTAGCTGAAATAACATTTGTTACTCCTTCAAGCTCATTTAACTCTTCAACCATTCTAGATACGACTTCTTTAGTGCGGTTGATGGAGGCGCCATTTGGCAATTGCACATCGATAAAGAATGCTTTTTTATCTTCTGTTGGTACAAATCCAGACGGCAAAGAAGTAGCTAAGTATCCGGTAGCGCCGATCAGCAGCACGTAAACAATGCCTACGATAGACAGTTTTCTAACCATTCCGGTAACAAAACCAGTGTACTTACCGGTTACTTTATCAAAGTGTTTATTGAAAAAGGCATGAAATCCTTTTTCATGAACTTTGGGTGTCTTCAATAGAGATGCACACAAAGCTGGACTTAGTGTTAGTGCATTGATTGAAGAAATAAGTACCGATATACAAATGGTAATAGAGAACTGAGCATACATTTGACCTGTAATACCTGGCATTACTGCCGTAGGCGCAAATACAGCTAATAGCACCAAGGTGGTGGCAACAACTGGACCAGTAACCTCTTGCATCGACTTGGTGGTAGCGTCAACAGCATTCAAACCTTCGTCTTGCATTAAACGTGTGGTGTTTTCTACTACAACAATGGCGTCATCTACCACAATACCAATCGCTAAAATCAAAGCGAACAGTGATACCGTGTTAATGCTCATACCTGTAGCGAGCAAGAACGCAAAGGTTCCTACAAGGGATACCGGAATAGCAATAGCAGGAATCAAAGTTTGCCTCACATCTTGCAAGAAGATATAAACAACAAAGATTACCAGCGCGATAGCGATAAGCAGTGTTTCAAGCATTTCGTCAATCGAAGTTTCTACGAACTGGGTAGTGTCGTACAACACTTTGTAGTCCATATCTTCCGGGAATTGCTCCTCTAAGCGAGATAGCTCTTCACGTACACCTTTAGCAACTTCTAAGGCGTTTGCACCACTAGCTTGGTAGATAAATAACAACGCAGAAGCTTTATTATCTAACATCGCCTCTGCGTCATAACTAGCTGCACCAAGCTCTACTCTGGAAATGTCTTTCAGGTATACCGCACTGCCATCAGGGTTTGAACGAATAATAATCTCTTCAAACTCTTCAGGGTGGCTTAAACGACCTTTAGTAGACAGGGTATATTGGAACTGCTGATCGCGCGGCACAGGAGCGGCACCAATTCGTCCTGCAGCAACTTGAATATTCTGCTCTTGAATAGATGCAATCGCATCATCAACGGTTACACCTAAACTGGCCATGCGGTCTGGGTTTAGCCAAATACGCATTGAGTAGTCCATGCCACCAATAATGCTTACTTTAGATACTCCGTTAACCCTAGCCAGGTTATCTTTAATATTGATTCCCATGTAGTTGTTTAGGAACAAGTTATCTAAAGACTCATTAGGCGAAACAAGGTTAAGCATCATTAAAATACTTGGGTCTTGTTTCTCTACTTTTACACCATTTCGCTGAACTTCAGAAGGAAGCCTAGGCATCGCTTGTTGAACGCGGTTTTGTACGTTCACCTGCGCCATATTAACGTCGCTACCTACTTCAAAAGTGACATTGAGGCTATAACTACCATCATTGGCGCCCTTTGATTCCATGTAGATCATGTTTTCGACGCCGTTAACTTCGGCTTCGATAACTTTAGCTACGGTATCGGCAACAACCTCAGCGCTTGCGCCTGGATAACTTGTGGTAACCGACACCATAGGTGGCGAGATGTTTGGAAATTCCGCAACCGGCAATACCGGTATCGACAAAAAGCCTGCCAAAGTTAAAACAATTGAAATAACAAAGGCGAACTTGGGTCGATGAATAAAAAACTTACTAATCATCACCGACTCCTTAAGATTGGCTATCAGAGAATGGTTGAACGGTATCCATTTCGTGATCTACTTCAGCGCCAACACGGGCTTTTTGTAAACCTTCGGTGATAACCAAATCGCCTTTTTCTAAACCTTTTTCTACTTCCCAGTCGATACCATAACGCTGACCAAGTTCAACATTTCTACGACCCACCATGTTTTTTTTATCAACAGTAAGTACGTAGCGGCCTTGTTGGTCTTCTTGAACAGCACGTTGAGGAATTAGCATTACTTCTTGAACTTCCGGCGATTCAATAATGACGGTCACATATAAGCCGGGGACAATGATATGTTCTTCGTTTGGAAACTCTGCACGAATAGCAAGAGTACCTGTTGTTGCATCAACTCGGTTATCAACAAAATCCATTTTGCCAATTTCTTCAAACATGGTGCCATCAGGGAACTTAATTTTAACCGGGAAATCACTAAGCTTAAATGGAGTGGTAACAGACTTATGCGCACGTTGTGCTTCAATAAGTACTTTTTCCGGAAGCTGGAAGTTAACCCACACCGGCTCCATTTGAACAAGATCGGCTAGTTCGGTTTGGTCTGGCGAAATTAAATCACCAGTAAATACCGATGCTCGGCTAATGCGGCCAGTAAATGGCGCGTAGATCTTAGTGTAACCAAGCTCAAGTTTTGCGTTATCTAGCTCGGCATTAGCGCTTTGTAAAGAGGCCGCAGTTTGCAGTTTACGAGACAATAAGTTGTCATAATCAGACTGACTGATGAAGTTGTCCTTAATAAGGCCTTCACCACGCTTGAAGTTCAAAACAGCGGTATCGTAAGCAGCTTTGGCTTGAGCAACTAAGGCTTTAGACGCTTTAACTGCTGCATCGTACTGAGCCGGGTCAATTTCAAACAGCAAAGCGCCCTTTTCAACAATGCTACCTTCTTCAAAGTTGGTTTTTAACAAGTTGCCACGTACTTTAGACTTAATTTTTATGTCTTGAGTCGCTTCTGTTCTGCCAACAAAATCGTTACTTGGCGTTACTTCTTTCATTGCAACTTCAAGTACTTTTACATTTGCTTTAACAACCGGCGGAGGTGGTGGTGCAGTGTCACACGCACTTAATAATGAAAGTGAGGCAAGTGTTAAGCCCAAAGATTTTGCCACACGAGCTACAACGGGTGTGCGGTTCATAAACATTCCTTGTATATTTTTGTGTACCGAGTAATCCATAACTAATCATAGCCCTAAAGTGGGAGCATGAGAACTAAAGCTGTGACTTTTAACCAACATTTTTCTAAATATTAAACAACAGCTTACTTTATGCTCTGCCTAGCTTTCTATTTCCCGAAAAAGCCTAATTTTGATACCATCTAAACCAAAATAAACTCTTTGGCTTAAACATGCAGTTTCAAAAAATTGACAAAACCGTTTATCAACAACGTTCTCGCTATACCTATATCGGTATTTCTGGTTTGTTGATTTTGTTCACCCTGTTTTGGTCGAGCCTATTTATCACGCTGTTTTCAAAGGGTTCCGATAATTTCTATCTCAACCTATTGGGCGTGGTAGCAGCAGTTGTTAGCATTGTCCCTGTGGTATTAACGCTGAAAGACAGAGAATGGTTTTATGAGGTCATGTATGTTTGGCGCTTAAAACAAGAACTCAACAAAATTAATCGCAAAATGTCATCTTTAGTCAAAGCCATGAATAAAGGAGATGGAACGGCTTTTGAGATCGTTAAGTTTTCGTATTTAGGTAGTCGTCAAATTTGGGAGTTAGACGACAATACTCTTATGCTCAACGAGTTAACTACTTCAGAGAACAAACTAGAGCAGCAAGCTGAGCAGTTTAACCTAAGCATCGATGCCAATAACTACTCCACCAGCGCGTTAAAAAAATATTGAGCCCATTCTAAGCAAGCAATTTTAAAGCTTTAAATTAGGCTTTTAAATGAAGACATGTATGCCCGTCTACCAAGATCGGTGAGATTACTTTGTCTTCTGCAAAAGCATTTTTGAGCGAACCCTCAAGTACTAACTTATCACCTACTTCTGCCTGTTTATCAATTAGTTCTGCGGGATAAGCCCACAGATTGCAATTAACTACATGTTGTTGATCAGATTGATCAGTAGAAACTTGCAACTTTAAATAGCTTTGATTGTTTATACTCTTTCGCAAAGATGACTTTTCGACAATTTCACCAACCAAAGTAACTTTATTCCAATAGAGTTGAGAAGGTGCGCCAACGAAGCTCACTTGTTCAACCTCAATGGCACTAGAGATAGCACCTTTGCTGTCTTTTTGGTTTTTTAGGTGGCCACTGATCACCACTCCATCGCCCGCTTTTGCATACTGTTTAATTCTTTCCGCCTGCTCTCCTCGAGCATTAAGCTGAAATACTTCTACTTGCTCCTTTCCACTTCCTTTAGGCTTTCGCTTGAACAACACTTCAAACTGGGTAATGGCAGTGCCATCACTAAAGTAGCGTAGGGTAATGCCCTTAGACACAATGTTACCTAGAATCTCTACCGATGAGCGACAGATTACTTGCAAAAACTTTTCTCCACTTAAAGCCTTTAACGGCATTGTTTAGTAAACTTGTGCTACAGCAAAGTAGCAACAGAACTCCATTATGAAATACCCTTGCCGATTAGACAAATTCCTATCTAAAGCTGGGCACATATCACGAAGCGATGCTAAAAAGTATATCAAAAACAAACGTGTGACTGTGAATAGTCAAATTCAAACAAATGCACAATTTGCTATTGGTGAAAGTGACAACGTTGGTTTAGATAGCAAAGAATTGAAGCTAATCGAACATCAGTATTTCATGTTAAATAAACCAATAGGCTATTTAAGCACTGAAGCTGAAGCTAACCACCCCAGCGCCATGTCCTTAATAGACTCACCACTTAAAATACATGCTGCCGGACGCTTGGATGTAGACACATCAGGTTTATTGCTTTTGACCAGTGATGGCCAATGGTCACATAAAGTCACAAGCCCCAATAGCAAAAAGTTTAAGGATTACAGAGTTAGCCTTGCTGATGCGGTTAGCGACAATGACCTTCAGCTACTAGAAAAAAGCCTTTTGTTGCGAGGTGAAGATAAACCTACTCTCCCCGCCGTAACTAAACGTATCAATGAAAAGCAGTTCATTCTGAGTATTAGTGAAGGGCGTTACCATCAGGTTAAGCGAATGTGCGCGGCGATAGGCAATAAAGTTATCGCCTTACACCGGGAGAAAATTGGTGACGTAATGCTAGATAATGAATTACAAGCTGGTGAGTATCGAGAGCTAACAGAAACAGAAATAGCGAGCTTCAACTAATCAGTTTCCATCATAGATGCATACTCAACTACCTGATTTCGCCCGTTATTTTTAGCCGTGTACAGAGCCTTATCTGCTTGCTTGTATAGTTTAGCAAAGCTACTGTCTTTTTCGCTTTGAGTAATACCAAAACTACAAGTAAAGCTAGGAACAGCTTTATCTTGCTCGAAGGCAAGACGCAGTCGTTCAGCTAAATTTATTGCCTGTGTAAGGTCGGTTTCGGGCAGTAACATAATAAACTCTTCTCCACCCCAACGGGCGAGTAAGTCAGTTTCTCGTTTTAACTTAGTAATCGTTTCTACTAAACGAATCAAACACAAATCACCAGTATCGTGGCCATATTGATCATTGAGCTGTTTAAAGTGGTCCACATCAATCATCAATATTGAAAAACGACAACCATTGCGATCGCTACGGCTCTGCTCCAAGAATACACTGTCTTCAAAATGACGACGATTTGCTGCACCGGTTAAAGGATCAGTATTGGCCAGCTGCATAAGCTTGTCTTCAAGCGTTTTCTGAGCGCTAATATCAATACTAGAGCAAACAAAGTTATGTAGTTTACCTTGCCAATAAACAGCGGTTACTGTCATTTGCTGAATAGTATTGTGGCCATTGTTACCGAGTATAGAAACCTCTCCCAACCAACTGCCTTTTTCAGCAGCAATTTTAAGTACTTCATCAAATCCAGGGTCAGATTGACCAAAATCCGTAAGCTTAGTGCCAATCATTTGTTCCGCATCTACACCCACTTTTTTTGCTAAGTATTGATTCACCTGCATTACCTTCCCCGTAGGGTTAATAATAACTTGTGAAAACTCTCCTTCAAAAGCAGCTTCTCGCAGCGCGTTTAGTTCTTCAACCACCGCTTTTTCACGGCGAATCATCTCAGTTAAGTAAGCGGCAAAGAAGCATCCAACAATTGATACCAGGTAGACAATTGCGATGAATATTAACCAGTGTCGGCTGTCTGTGGCTAAGTCTTTATAAGAGATATACAAGAAGGCAGTGTTAGGGTTCGAATCTTCGTATTCATCAAGTACTGAGGTAAACATTAAGCCGCTG
This sequence comes from Agarivorans aestuarii, assembly GCF_019670125.1. Taxonomy (NCBI): domain Bacteria; kingdom Pseudomonadati; phylum Pseudomonadota; class Gammaproteobacteria; order Alteromonadales; family Alteromonadaceae; genus Agarivorans; species Agarivorans aestuarii. The sequence goes on along the minus strand of NZ_AP023033.1, from coordinate 2,237,043 downwards.
CCTACATCATAGGGCGAAGCAGCATCTCGATAAGGCTTGTCATCGAAATAATCACTAAGTGACGAGTAATCTAGTTTACCAACCAAGTTTAACAACTTCTTGGAGGTATCTTGGCTAAAGTCACCTTCAATGACGATATCGTCGCTAGTTACAATAACTGCGCGCTCGACTAACATCGGGCGACCAACGAAGTGTACAGTTTGATTAATCGCCTGCTGATCGTACTCATTAACCATCCAACCCACCAGTTTTGACCACTTATCAAATACCGGTATATACAAAACATAGTACGTTTGTTGGTTAGACTTATCGTAAATAACCTTGGTGGATATCACACCCTCATCTCTCCATGAGAGTCCTTTAAAATAGTTTTTAATGATTGGGTTAATACCAGAGCTCCACTCCAAAGTGTGGCCTTCTTTGCTTTGGTTTAGAGCAAGGTCTACGCGCCCATCACGGTGAACGTAGTAAAAGTTACCCTCTAAATTCACATCGCGAGCAATTCGCTGCCACTCGGTAGCGAGCGTGACCAGTGTTAACTCAGATTCATCATTAACGTAGTTAAGTAGGCCTAGCGTTCGGGTTAACAGTGACAGTCGTTGAGACAACAGGCTTATTAAGTGTTTGTTAGCTGTCTTAAAACCACCAAAAGACAATTCAACTTCTTCAACTATTTGATGCTTTATGGTTTGGTAGCGATGAGAAAGCACCGCAGCGAACAATAAGGTGACCAACAGCGCCCAAAAGCCTGCCTTTTTTTGCCAAGAAATGTTGTTTTTAAGAAAACGTGAATTCAATTGCGCACTTTAAAATCTATTTAGATACAAACTATTATTAAACAACTGAAGCGTTTTTGCTCTTTAAAACTGGAGATAAAGTTAAAAAAGCAAAGGCTAAATCAAATAATGTGAAATTCAATATTCATACTTGAATGCTTGCCCTGCTGCTAGGATACTTAGCAAAAAACAAAAAGGTAAATACATGACTGATTTTCGCTTTCATCCACAAAGTCAGGTTATACAGCAGCAAGACAGCTATTTAATTACTCTCTACACCGCCATTAATCACAACTACCACAAAGTGTTTGTGCGAGTAGAACCAGACCACGAAGAATGGTTAATGGAAATGACTAAGCCGAGCATTGAAGGTAATTGGCTTAAGTGGCAGATCAACATTCCTGTTAGCCCGCACTCTTCGCTAACACTTTATTGCTTTAAGTTTTTAAGCAAAGACAACCAATGCTATTTACATGCAGCAGGTGAATCCTCTCGTCTACCACAAAAACATTTTCACTTTAGAATTAACAGCCAAGCTAAGCCACCAGAGTGGGCGAAGCAGCAAGTTTTTTATCAGATATTCCCGGAACGCTTTGCTAATGGCAACCCAAGTTTGACGCCAAACAAAGACAATTATAGTTACCAAGAAGATGGTAGAAAAGTTGTTCAAAAACAATGGGGAGAGCCGGTCGCTAAATCTCATTCTGGTACCGGCGCTACAGAGTTTTATGGCGGCGATTTAATTGGTATTGAACAGAAGCTAGATTACCTGCAAGAGCTGGGAATAACAGCTCTCTACCTTAATCCCATTTTTTGTTCTCCAAGTAACCATAAGTACGACTGTACCAATTACTTTAAGGTTGAACCCCACTTTGGTGGAGACAAGGCTTTAATAAGCCTATCAGAAAATATGAAAGGCCGTGGTATGAAGCTAATGCTAGATGCGGTAGTTAACCATACGTCTAATCAACATCACTGGATGGATTACTATCAGCAGCATCAAGGCGGCGCCTACCATAACCAAGATTCACTGTTTAAAGATTGGTATCACTTTGATGAAAGCGGCAACTATTGGTCATGGAAAGGCGTTGAAACCTTACCCAAGTTAAACTTTGCCAATGTAGAGGTACAACAAGCTATCTATGAAGGCGAGCAATCAGTACTAAAACACTGGTTAAAGCCGCCCTTCTCTATCGACGCTTGGCGCTTCGATGTCATTCACATGCTTGGTGAACATAATAGCGCACAAAACAATGCCCATTATGTGGCTAAGTTTAGAGAGTCTATCAAGCAAACAAACAGCGAAGCCTACATGATAGGAGAACACTTTGCAGAGGCAACACAGTGGCTGCAAGGTGACCAGGAAGACGCAGCCATGAACTACTACGGTTTTAACCAACCCATAGTTGCATTCTTGGCGGGTGTTGATGTTCCGCGCTACGTACCTCTTAAACTTAACGCAGCTGATTTAGCCACCTGGCTGGCCGAAGCGCGCGGTTCTATCCCCTTCGCCAATCAGTTAGCGCAATACAACCTTTTAGATAGCCATGACACGCCGCGTTTTTCTCACTTAGTGAACGAAAGTGAAGAACTTGCAAAAATTGCAGCTACCATGCTGCTCACATATATCGGTGTACCGTCAATCTACTACGGTGATGAAGTAGGCTTAACTGGCGCTAATGATCCAGACTGTCGCCGTTGCTTCCCTTGGGATGAGAAGCAATGGAAACAAGCTTTGCTCAAGCATTACCAGCAACTAATTTCGCTGCGCAAACAGCGTAGTGAGTTACAGCAAGGTGACCTTATAAGCCTGCTTGAGAATGACGACGTATGGGTGTTTATGCGTTGGCTTCCAGAGCAACATAGTATTGTGGTGATTAACCGAGGAGAGTCTCAAGAGCTAGACTTAAACCTAGCCCACCTACAAGACAAGGTTCCTTACAAAGTATTTGATAGCAGCGAAGAGTTGGTTGCTGATTCAGATGGAAAATTGGCACTATCACTAGCTGCTCAATCTTCCATGGTAATAATTAGCCAATAGGCTTATTCCTCATACTGGCTATCTGTCAGTAATTTCGCATCTAAAGACTTGCTAGCGTTTACCTGCAAGTCTTTTAGTTGCTGGGCTTGCCTTACCAAGTTTCCTTTACCAGTGCTGAGTTTATTCATGGCATTCTGATAGCTATCGTTTGAACGTTGCAGTTGTTGACCATGACTTTTTAAATCTTCCGTGAACGCAACAAACTTATCGAATAACTTGCCTGCCCGTTGTGCGATCACTTGGGCATTTTGTTGTTGGTGCTCAGTTTTCCATAAGTTCTGAATTGTTCTAAGCGCCACCATCAAACTACTTGGGCTCACCAGTAATATATTGGACTCTAGCGCAAAGTTAATTAGCGAAGGATCTTGCTCTAAAGCGCTAAGGTAAGCGCCTTCAATTGGGATGAATAGCAATACATAATCTAAGGATGGTAGTTGATACAAGGTATGGTAATCCTTTTTGGATAAACCAATAATTTGCTGGCGTAAGCTTTTAGCATGCTCTTTTAACGCAGCTTGCTGAGCTTCACTATCTTCGCTGTTGTAATAACGCTCATAAGCAACAAGGTTTACTTTTGAGTCAACAATAACTGACTTATTGTCCGGCAGTTTCACTACAACATCGGGTTTAATGGTTTGACCATGTTGGTTAACCCCTACTACCTGAGTTTGATACTCGTGCCCTGCTCTAAGACCTGAAGATTGCAAAATTTGCTCTAATATCAGCTCTCCCCAGTCACCTTGTTGTTTATTATCGCCTTTTAACGCTTTAGTTAAGCGCACTGCATCTTCACTAATCTGCTGATTAAGCGATTGCAAAGTAACAATTTGGTCTTTTAAAGAATGGCGCTGCTTGGCTTCGTTTTCGTAGCTTTGTTGAACCTGCTGCTTAAAACCATCCAGTTGCTGCTTTAAAGGCTGTAGTACCGACTCAATACTCTGTTTACTTTGTTGTTGTAGTTCTAGGCCTTTCTCTGAAAATATTCGATTAGCTAACAGCTCAAACTGGTTGTTGACTCGCTCTTCGCTTTTTTCTAAATAGCTGATTCGTTCTTGTAGCGCAATGTCTTTTTGTTGCAGTAAAGCACAGCGTTGCTGTTCTCGTTGTAACAATTGCTGGCAGCTATCTAAGTCTTGTTTAAGCTCTCGCAGGTGCTGCAGTTCGGTATGCAACTCGGCTAGTGAGATGTCTTTGTCGTGGCCTTGCTGCTGTAATTGTTGATTAGCTTGGTTTTGCTCTAGTAATTCAGTTTCTAGCTGTTGTTTTAACAGCGTAAACTCATCGCTCTTTTTGGAAAAAGCTCTACCTTTTATGCTATTTACTAACAGGCTTACAATTAGCAAAAAAAGTAAGGAAAAAGTAATAGCGGCACTCATTTGGTTAAATTGAGAAAAAATAGTCTCTAAGTTCACAGTAAATCCATTGCGATTATGTTGAATTGCTCGTTATCATGCATCATACAGTATGCAGCTCGCCAATCTTAAAGCTGTAGTACATGTTTTAGCTTAAATTTAGGAAAATCATTAAGATGAGTATCTTTTCAGCTTTAAAGAAAATGTTCCAAGCTGCGCCAGTTACCCCCAAAAGCTATCCAGCGGAAGTTTACAATGAGTTCACCATTGCCCCTCAGCCACAATCTGCAAATGGGCAATACCGTGTGGCGGCTCAAATCAGTAAAACTGTAAATGGTGAATTGAAAGAGCACATGTTTATCCGCTCTGATACATGCGCTAGCTCTGACGACGCCGCCGAACTAGCCATGCACAAATGTAAAACGTTTATTGATCAAATGGGTGATCAAATTTTCGATTAAGCAACAGCGGTGCTAATCAAACAGCCGGGTTAGCACCTGTTTAACCGCGTCTATATCAAACGGCTTGTCGACTAAAGCTGATACGCCGCTTTGCCTTACACCATCAAGCTTGGCGCAATTATTTTCAGACGTCACCATTAGAGCTGGGATCTCACAAAAGGTTGGATGTTGGCGCAACGCTTCAATTAATGCCGCCCCATCCATTATCGGCATGTTGTAATCGGTAATCACCAAATCTACTTGGTTGTTTACCATCAACGATAAAGCTTCCTGACCATTTTCTGCCAAAATCAGTTTAGTTAACCCTATGTTTTCTAATACTTTTGAAATATGACGGCGAGCCGTTTGGCTGTCATCTACAACCAGTACCGTTTTATCAGAAAAATCTAAGTTATCGATAACTTCACTATCTGGCTCTATATAACTAATGGTTGCTTGCAGCGCAGACAATAAGTGTGTGAATTCGAAAGGCTTAGGCAAAATAGCAATAACACCCGCTTGCTTAATAGCGTCTAAGGTGTGGTGACAGGCTTCACTAGAAATCAGCATAAAGGCCACATCACGGCTTAAATCATTAGCTCGTAACTGTTGCACTAAATCGGTAGCAGTACCGTCGCTGAAATACATAGAGCTAACCACCAAATCTGGTGCAGTTTTAATTGCGAGGTCCAGGGCCAGTTGACAGTTCTCTGCCATTAAAAAATTATCAATACCCGCTTCATGCAATCGCGTACGAATGATGTTGCGTTGCATATTTGAAGGTTCTACTAATAAGATCGTAAGATCAGCTAACGACAGTGTATCCATAACATCCTGTTTCACTAACAATAGGAATGTCCATAGTACCGCTTTAAGCTATCCATTTTTATCGCTAATTTGCTAATCTAGCATTCTTACTTGAAAAACATGCTTTTAGTCACCAAATTAAGGCTAAACAACCAACGGAAAACGCTATGCAGCCCACAACGTCTGTTATCGATATTAGTTTTGAGAACGCCCAACAAGTGTTAATTGAAGGTTCAATGAACCTGCCAGTAGTGGTGCATTTTTGGTCGCCTTCTAGCCCTCAGTGCGAGCCACTGTTTTCTTTACTACAACAAATCCATCAACAAACTGGCGGAAGCTTTACTTTAGCTCGGGTTAATATGGATGAGTTAGCGCCGCTTGCTCAGCAACTTGGTGTTGCTCAAGCCCCAGCTGTAGTAATCCTAAAAGAAGGTCGCCCAGTTGATGGTTTTGCCGACATTCCTTCTCCGGAGCAAGTTACAGAAACCATTGTTCGTCATTTACCTGCACCTGAGGAGCAACTGTTAGCAAAAGCTAAAGAGCTACTAGCAGAAGACCAATCGGTAGAAGCATTAAACGTGATACGTGAAGCTCATAATCTAGCCCCTCAACGTAACGACATTATCTTGGTATTGATTAGAGCCTTGCTTAATAACCAAATCGCAGACGAGGCCGAAACACTGTTAAACGGCTTACCACTTGAGGACCAACAAGCCGATTTTCATGAGTTAAAAAGCCAGCTGGAACTTCTAAAAGCAGCAGCCGAAAGCCCTGAGATTAAAGCACTTGAAAGCAAACTGAACACAGCTGAAGATAGCGCTGAGCTGCGCTTAAGCTTAGCTATTCAGTATTCTCAAGCAGGTCGTAATCAAGAAGCTCTTGAACTGCTGCTAGCGATACTTCAAAAAGACTTAGAGTGCCTAGACGGCCAGATTAAAAAGAACTTCTTAGACATGTTAGCCACACTAAATGGCGACCCTTTATCATCTCAGTACCGCAGAAAGTACTTCAGCCTTTTGTACTAGCAGTAAAGCTAAAGCCTAATACAAAAAAGCCAACATCGATGATGTCGGCTTTTTTATTAAATGCTATTTGGCTTACACTGCATCGGCAGCTAACTTGTTAGCTTGCTCTGGACTTTGTTGTTTTGCCAGCTCTAAAGTATTCGCATCTAAGCGATAGAAATGCATTACAAATACCAAAGAGAAGAAGAACACACCTGGGATAAAGGTGTACAATAGGTTAATCCACGTAGTTGCCTGGGTTGATTGGAGTTCTGCACCACCAACATAACCTGCACCAGCTAAAATCCACCCCACCATGGCGCCACCAATCGCGATGCCAGCTTTAATTGCAAACAAGTTGGTAGAAAACACCATGCCACTTAACGAACGACCGCTGCGTGATTGTTCATAATCAACCACGTCGCTCATCATGCTCCATAACAAAGGCGTAGTGCTCATTTGCACAACGCTTAGCACTATCATTACAACAAACACTAAAATCACATTGCTAGGATCAATAAAAAACATTGCAGCTGAGAGTATTCCAGAAATGCCAATCAGCACTTTATAGGTTTTAATCTTGTCAAAACGGCCAAGAACTGGCGAAGACGCCATTGCACCAACAATATTAGCCAGCATTCCTGCCACCATCATCATAGTGGCTAGATCGGCGCGCCCCATCACTGTGTTTACGTAATACATGGTCGAAGCTGCTTTTAAAACAACACCAGTGAGCAAAACAATATTTAGGATAAACAATACCCGCCACTGGGTGTTTTTCCACAGTAACTTCACATCACTAAAGGTAGAACCTTTTTTGCTTGGGCTCAGCTCAGCAGTATGGTGCTCTTTGGTATTTGCGAAACAATAAAAGAACAACAACATTGCGCCAATACCCATCACAACCATCGCACCAAGATAACCTTTTTGTTCATCACCTTGTCCGATGTATTGAACCAAAGGAAGAGCTACCAGAGCTACCACTAAACCGCCTGCGGTGCTTAAAGCAAAACGATAAGATTGCAAGGACACACGTTGTTTAGGATCATTGGTCATGGCATTTGCCATCGCACAATAAGGTACGTTTATGGCGGTATACATTAGTGTTAGCAGAATGTATGAAGCATAAGCATAAATTACCTTGCCAGTAGAACCTAAATCGGGAGTATAGAATGTCACCATACAGGCGATACCAAACGGAATGGCCATCCATAAAATATAAGGTCTAAATTGACCATGCTTAGTCCGTGTTCTGTCTACTAACGAGCCCATTATTGGGTCGGTTATCGCATCGATAAAACGAACTAACAAAAACATGGTACCCATGTGTACCGGGGATAGGCCATATACGTCGGTGTAATAGTAAGCTAAGAACAGCATCACCGTTTGCCAAACAAAATTACATCCCATGTCGCCCAAACCGTAGGCTACTTTTTCCTTAACCGTTAGGTTAATTGTGCTCATTTGATCTCCGAAATCATCTTATATTTTTCGGAAACAATTTTGGTTCAACAAGTTTACCCAGGCTATTATTTTATAGTTAACCTTATTTACGATATCCATCATATGCGACATAGCTCATAAGCAACATATATAACTAAACACTAAAACGTAATTTTGTAACGAGTGGAATTAGTGAGATGTTAAACAACAATCAAACTTAGTGGGCTATTTATAGACAATTAAGCGTTAGTTTTTAACAGCGATTTAATGCTAAGCAGGCTTTGTTTAGTGCTTGAAGGTAATGGAGCGAGTGGTTCTAATGTTGATTCTAGACTTAGTACCTCTTGGTTAAGCCGTTCGATTAACTCATCATTGCTATTGCTAGCTGACTTATTGCCGTTAGCCATCGCACCACTAAAATAAGATACTAAAAACGGAACACAGTAGGTGAATAATATCGCGCCCCACTTAGGGCTCGCACCGTTAACAATATCCCATTGGTTTATTAGGTTTAAGATCGAACCAACGATGACAGCAACAACTATAGCTCTTGCTATGATTTGTTTATTCATAATGATCCTTATCTATACATTGCAAACCAAACACCTGGTTTATTCTAGGTAAAACTCGTAATAAACATCTAGTGCGCTATTTAAGCCAGAGAATGCCTCAATAAACAATTTGGGCAAGATCTCATATTTAATGGTGAGTTCATTAACCGGGTCAAAAACTCCCATGCCATATCTTACTTGAACCCCAGGTAATACATAGGCACTCACTTCTACTTGAGTGGAGCTGCCAGAACCAGCAGTACTTAGTGACAAATCATTTAAGCCGAGTGTATTACCTACATTACCCACTAGCCCTTCTGCTCTGCCGAGACCGGCACTAAGTAACATTGAAGACAAGGCATTGTCATCTTGCTCGCTATCACTTAATGCCCGCCCCCGTAGTAGGTAAGATAACATTTCATTTTGCGACATTGATGGCTCGGAAAACAAACTAACCTGCGGCGCATCGGCTAAACCAACAACTTGCACCCCAACGGTGACATCGTCTGAAATCGTATCTGGATTACGTACAGCTTGAATATCAAGATAAGGTTGCTCTAAAGGACCAGTAAACATGATCCAACCTTTCTCAATAAGTAGGTTTTGCCCGTAAGCTCTAAAGCGGCCATCGACTAACTCAATGCGTCCATCTGCTAGCAAGGGCTCGCTAGGTTGTTGTTTTAAGTTTAAATGACCTTTTAAGTTAGTATTCAAGCCTAAGGCCTCTAGGGTAATCTCCTCGGCTAAGGTCACTGTTATATCTATTTTTGTACGTTGAGAAGCAACAGCTTCGCTTTGCTCTTCAATTACAATCGCATCCGAAGATTCTGAGACTGCTGACTCTGGCAAAGATTTAACTTTAATCGCGCCCTCTTCGACTGCGACCGTGCCGCCAATGTCGATAAGGTCGTCGATTAACTTAATTTTAATATCTGGCGAAACAGCTAAGGTAGCGTAAGGATCAACAATAATTGGAAGTAACTTGGCATTAATATCTAACTCGCCCTCTAAGTTATTATTGGGCCACGCAAATTCGCCCTGCCATTGAGCTGTTCTTCCCTCACTATTAAATTTACCAGCGATATTGGCTTGCTGGTTGTCTAGCAAGATTTGCGTTTCTAGTTGTTCAATACTCAAGGGGACATCGGGACCAGATACATATCCTTCTATTAGATTAATTTCTCCATCTAACTTAGGTGAAATTACCTGCCCTTTAACCACAACTTCACCGTCTATTCGACCTTCAAGGTTATCGAGAACCGTTACAAATGGAAGCAAAGGTGAGAGACGAATATTGTCGATATCTAACTTGCCGTCTATTTGTCCTTCTTTATCAATCGAAGTTACTCCCGATGAGCGTAAGGCACCTAACTCTTCTGACTCAAATAAGGCTTGCCACTGCAATGTCTCGCCTTCTAGATCAGCGTCTAGGGTTAATACTTGATAAGTTAAGGTTACTTCATTGAGTTCGGTTTTTTGTATAACTGAACCCGGATTTAGATGTAAGTTTATTTTTGCTGTTTCTGGAACCCATTGACTAAACTTCGCGTTAACTTCTGCAGATGCTTGCCCCTGCAACTCGGTTCCTTCTGGCAGAAGGTGATTTAATACCAGAAAATCAAAGTCTTTTACCCGCAAGTCCAGCTTACTATTGCCATTAGTAGAAAATGGCGACAACAAACACAACTCACTGTCATCGCGAGACCAGCAGTGCTCCCCAACACTTGCTACCGAATCTTGATAAGCAAGATCGATAGGATTTGATAAGTACCAAGTGCCCAATTCTGCAGTTAAATCAGCCTTTAATAACTGACCTTGCCAAGAAGAAAAGGTGCCTCCACCGGTTAAATCCAAATGTAGATTACGAGTAGACTGTTCAACCGCTAGATTCAGCGATTGATTTTGATTCTTACTCACATACTTAAGCGTTGCTTCGTTTATAGTTTCACCAGCGACTTTAAGATTAGCTAGAGCAAGATCAAGCTGACCAGAAAAGCTTTCGTCTAAGCTCAGGTTTCCTTTACTGGTTACCTCATCAAGTGCTATTTGCTTGTTTGCAATCTGCTCGGCTTTAATTTGCCAATTGACCGCGGGCTGGTTGAGCTCGCCAGTTACTTTAACTTGCGCTGTTACTGCCCCACTTTCTAACCAAGGTAACTCTGCTAATTGAGTTGCTGTTAAATTGGCATTTACTGAAATGGTTTGTTCGTTTAACTGCACACTGCTATCAATTTGAGTATTTGCTAGAGCGATTAATGCATCAACTTGATTAGTTTGTTTTGCTAAGTCTCCACTTGCTGATGCCTGAATACTTAAAGGAAGCTTTAACCACTCACCTGTAATATCCGCGTTTTCTAGCGACCACACTTGGTCTTCGATGCTAGCAACAAGTTTGCCATCTAAGTCCGGCAGGGCCATATCTTCGCCGAGATCTAGCCAATGACTAAGCTGCAAATTATCTATATTTGCAAGCAGTTGGGCACTTAAGGTAGGCGCCCAAGCAGCAACGCCGCTAAATTGAAATCCGCCAACCACGTTACGAGTTGACTCATCAAATTCAGTACCATTTAGCTTATTCTGATCGAGCAATTGATCTTCGCTGCTTTCATCTATGACTAGTTTTTCAAGTAATTCACCTTGAATGTCAAATGCTTGTAGCTCGTTCAAGTCACCTTGTAGTTGTGCGTTTAACCAAAGATCTTGAACACCGGCTAAGTCACTTTGCAGTTGTAATTGATAACCAGTTAGGTCACCACTGGTGTTAAGACTTAGACTGGTCAACGTGAGCTGTTCATCAACCAAGGTAAATGCTTTGTTTAGGTCAGATCTTAATTCAAAAGGCAGGTTTGTTTGTAGCCAAGCAATTTGGCTATCTAATTGGCTTTCAATCAATCCGGATGTGGTAATTTCGGCATTTAGCTCGTCGCCATCGCCGTTTAAACGAAAGTTAGTGCGCAATTGTTGGTCAGCCAGCGGCATATCCCAAGCACCTTCTAGCAGAGACGCATACCGGTTTTGAAATGCCTGCTTACCACTAAGTTGCAGATTTCCCCATGGGCTTTCTACGTATAGATTCGCTAACTCTAGTTCTACAAAACCCAAGACCCCATTTAATTTAGCTACAGGAAATTCTAGCTCTTGAGTATCAAGCTTTAACTTACCTTCACTTAATTGAAGATCGCCAATATCTACCCGATATGGCATGGTGATCTGTGGTACTTCGATGAGCAGTGGTAATAGTGGCTTGGATTCTTCGCTGCTTGTCTTGGCTTGCTCTTCTTGCTCACTACCTGCTGGTAGCGCAACTTGCCAGTTGTTTAAATGCAACTGCTCTACTCGAATATTGTCTTCTGCCCAATGGGCTTGAATAACTACTTCTTTCCATGAAATATCTATCCCATCAATGATGATAGAAGCGTTACTCACATTGAGTAGATTAACCACAAATGGAAATGGAGGCTGCCAAGGGCCGGTGTCTTCTTCTTGCTCAAGAGGTTCTGGCTCGCTTGTTGAGGCTTGGGCCATAGCTTGAGTATCTACCTCAACAGTAAGCGTTGAGCTGACCAGTTTTTCGACACAGAGTTTCGTTTGACTAATACACACCCAGTTTAAAGCAAGCTCTAAATCATTTAACTCAACCAACAAGCCAGCTTGCTGCCAGCTCAGCTGTTGCGCCTTTATGCCCTTATACAGATTACCATCGGGCTCAATGATGCTTAGACCATCAACTAAATCACTAACCTTAGTTAATATCCATTGGGTACTTGGCGTATACGAGAACGCAAGTATCAAACAAAATAGTAAAGCGCTTAAAGAAATTAGCGTGTATTTAACAGCCCGAAAAATCATAAATCAGGCCCTAGAGAAAAGTGAATACGCCACGGATCAGACTCATTTTGCAAGCCCTTCGCAACATCTAAACGTAATGGACCAATTAGCGTTAGCCAACGAATACCCATACCAACACCAACAGAAACAGGCTCAGAAAAATCATTAGTTGCGGTACCGGCATCTACGAAGGTAGCCCAGCGCCACTTTTCAGCAAATTGATAGTTATACTCGACACTGCCCACAGTGAGATATTTACCACCAATCAATTGGCCGTCGTCGTTTTTTGGGCCAATGGTTTTATAATCATATCCACGAATACTTTGGTCACCACCGGCAAAGAAACGCATAGATGCAGGTACGTCGGTAATATCATCAACTAGAATGCCACCAAGATCGGCCCTAAGTAAAATGCGATGATTTTGATAAGAACGTAACCATTTACCCAAACCCGCTAAGCGCAACATTTCTACATCTGAACCCCAATAAGGATGACCCACTTCTAAGCTAGCTTGTAAGTTATCTCCCCAGTATGGGTCTAGACCACCACGAGTACGCAAACGAGCGAAGTTAGCACCGGGTAACACCAAATCAGATACCGAATACTGATCAGCCTGGCGGTATTCTTCGTGTTGCCACTTTAAAAACAAAGAAGGCTTCCATTCGTTATCTAAACGCCATTGACGAGTGGTAGACAAAATAGTCTTTTCACTTTCAGTGTCATTGGTTTTTTCTCGAATATAACCGGTTTGAATATCCACGTAATCGTCTACTGGATTATCTATGGGGATCCGGTAAACAAACTGAGCGCTTTGCTTTGGCTCTGCGGCTTCAATCTCAAAAGTAATACTATGGCCGTTTTCGTTCACCCACGGTCGGGTCCATTTTAACCTAACTCTAGGGCCAATATCGGTAGTGATACCGCCACCCACCTCAAAGGTATCACGCGGCTTTAATTGCAAACCAACCAGTAAATCAATTTCACCGTCATGTCGGTTACCAATATCCGGTCGTACAGAAATCACTTGGAAGTAGTCCGTTTCACCCAGTCGTTGGTTAAACTCGCCTACCTTTTGTGAATCGTAACGATCTTGCTTATTAAACTCAGCCAAATTAGCAAACATGGTTCTGGGTAATTCTGGATTTGTAAACACGATGTCGCCAAAACGATAACGCTCACCAGAGTCATAACTCAAATAGATGTCGGCGGTATTATTTACAATACTGATCTGAACTTCTGCTTTATGGTAAACCGCATCGAAGTAGCCATAACGAGAAGCTAAGCGGTCGAATTCTGATTTAAGGCCGTCGTAGGCGGCATGGGTAAAAACTTGTCCTTCTGCTAAGCCACTGCGAGCTATAGCGCCAGTATAACGACTGTCTTTAGTTGCTGCGCCAACAAAATCCAGTTCAAACTTGTTTACCCGCAGCCGCTCACCTAGCTCTACATCTACCAGGAACTTTTTCTCAGCGGTTTCTGTTATGGTAATTTCACTTTGGTAATAGCCTAGGGCACGCAGCGCGCGTTTGGTTTGTTCACTACTGGCGCTGATTATACGGCGGGCACTGCTGTTATCAGGAAAGGTTTGCGCTTCTAGGTAGACCTTTACATTATCTTTTGACTCACCAGAAATGCCTTGGTAATCAAAATCTATCGCTGCTACCGAAGTGGTAAACAAAACAAGCAACATCGGCCACAAGCGAAAAAACAAATGCACAAATCCTTAGAAAATCCTTTAAGCGCTCAGTTTAATGTTTTTTTGTAAGTTTAAAACCACTTATCTGCTTAGGCTTTGTTAAATTGGTAAAAAATAACTAACTTGGAGATAAAATGACTAGAAACTGGCCAAAACCAATCATCGCCTTGGCTGGCTATAGCGGCAGCGGAAAAACCACCTTACTAAGCCAACTTATTCCTTTGCTAAAGGCACGGGGTTTAAGTGTTGCGGTTATAAAACATAGCCATCACGCAATAGAGCTGGATAAACCGGGTAAAGACAGCCATAAGTTTGCAGAGGCTGGCGCAGAACAGGTGATACTTTCATGCCCTCATAAACGTTACCACTTTAGTCTTCAGCAGCAACATGACGACTTAAACGAACAGTTGTCTTGGATAAACTGGCAACTATGCGATTTAGTGGTCGTTGAAGGCTATCGACATAGCGAAGTGGCAAAAATAGAAATTCATCGAAGCGATCTTGGTAAGCCTTTGCTGTTCCCAAATGACAAGCACGTCATCGCTGTGGCTAGCCCTGATAAGCTTAATACAGACTTACCTTTGTTAGATTTAAATAAGCCTAAGCTAATCAGTGATTTCATATTAGCCTATACTAACAACGTAAAAATTGTGAAATAGAATCATAAGCTTATCGGTCTATAAACTGTCACTACTGTTTAGAGAACAAAATATGAAACCAAATAAACTGATTGTTGTAGCAGTGCTCGCTGTTATTGTCGGTCTTATCCTGTGGTTCGACTTAGGCCAATGGCTTAACTTCGAAACCATTAAACAAAGCCAAGCTGATTTACAAAGCACTGTAGAAAATCACTTCTTGGTGTCTATTGTTGCTTATTTCTTTTTGTATGTTTTTGTAACCGCATTTTCGATACCAGGCGCCGCCCTTCTTACTTTGCTGGCCGGCGCATTATTTGGTGTAGTGAACGGCGTAATAATGGTTTCTTTTGCCAGTACTATCGGCGCGAGTTTAGCGTTTATAGTAGCTCGCTACTTAGTTAGAGACAGCTTAGAACAGCGCTATGCCGACAAACTAAAGAGCATTAACAAAGGTATAGAAAAAGAAGGTGCTTTTTATCTTTTAAGTTTAAGGCTAATACCAGTCTTTCCATTCTTTTTAATCAACCTTGTAATGGCATTAACCAAACTGCCTCTTAAAACCTTTTATTGGGTAAGCCAAATAGGCATGTTCCCCGCAACCGTAGTGTATGTGAACGCAGGCACCGAGTTAGCAAAGTTAGATAGCTTATCGGGAATATTGTCACCGTCTCTTCTTATTGCCTTCACCCTATTGGGTATTCTTCCTTACATTAGCAAGGCAATCTTAAATGGCATTAAGCAACGCAAAGTCTACGCCCCCTACCAAAAGCCAAGTTCATTTGATAACAACATGTTAGTTATTGGAGCGGGTGCTGGTGGCTTAGTGAGTTCATACATCGCTGCGGCTGTTAAAGCAAAAGTCACCTTAGTTGAAAAGCACCTAATGGGCGGCGACTGTTTAAATACTGGATGTGTCCCCTCTAAAGCGTTAATACGCAGCGCAAAGTTTGCCTATGAAGCGAGTAATGCAGAAAAATTTGGTTATGAGAAAGTCGATGCACAAGCAAATTTTGCCAAGGTAATGCAACGAGTACACGATGTTATTCAACAAGTTGAACCACATGACTCGGTAGAGCGCTATACCAAATTAGGGGTTAACTGCGTTCAAGGCACCGCAAAAATCATTAGCCCTTGGGAAGTCGAAATAGACGGTAAATCAGTGACTACCCAAAACATTGTAGTTGCTACTGGTGCTCGGCCACTTGTACCCGGCATCCCCGGTTTACAAGAGGTCGAATATTTAACCTCTGATACGCTTTGGCAGCTAAAACAACTCCCAGAAAAGCTGCTCGTGTTAGGTGGTGGTCCAATTGGTTGTGAATTAACCCAAAGTTTTGCTCGATTAGGTGCCGAAGTGACCCAAATAGAAATGGCCGACCACTTATTAATCCGAGAAGACCTAGAGGTGAGTAAGTTGTTAGAAGAACAGTTTACCAATGAAGGTATCAATCTATTATTGGGTTGGAAAGCGGTTAGCTTTCATAATCAAAACGGCCAGCAAAGTGTAAAACTGATTAAAGGCGAGCAAGAAAAAGAAGTTATTTTTGATAAAGTGATACTCGCATTAGGCCGCGTTGCAAATACTAAGGGCTTTGGATTAGAAGAGCTTGGTATTGAAAACTCAGAGCGCGGCACGATTGCTGTAAATGAACATTTGCAAACCAATTTCCCCAATATTTATGCTGTTGGCGATGTGGCTGGGCCTTATCAATTTACCCACTTTGCAGCTCATCAAGCTTGGTATGCCGCTGTAAACGCGCTGTTTGGTCGATTCAAAAAATTTAAAGCCGATTACTCGGTAATTCCAGCCGCAACCTACACCTATCCCGAGGTTGCTCGTGTAGGTTTAAATGAGCAAGAAGCTAAGCAACAGGATATTGGTTACGAAGTGACTAAGTTTGAGCTAGAAGAACTAGACCGCGCAATTGCTGAAGGTGCAACTAAAGGCTTCATTAAAGTGCTTACCGTACCAGGAAAAGACAAAATACTTGGTGCAACCATTGTTGGTGAGCATGCTGGAGAATTATTAGCAGAGTTCACCTTAGCAATGAAACATGGCTTAGGTTTAAATAAAATCTTAGGAACCATACATGCCTACCCAACCATGATGGAAGCAAACAAATATGTAGCAGGTGAATGGAAGCGTAATCACGCTCCCGAGAAAATCCTATCCTATCTTGAGAAGTTCCACACTTGGACGAGAAAAGCTTAACTAACCTTATTGGTCAGGCTATTTCAGCCTGGCCAATAAACAAACGTTCCTCAAAGATTTCAGGCTCAAGAGCTTCACTAAAATAAAAGCCTTGATACACAGTACAACGACGGTACTTTAAGAATTCTAATTGATACTCAGTCTCCACACCTTCTGCAATAACTTCTAAGTCTAAATTCTCAGCCATGGAGATAATGGTAGTAATAATGGCACATTCACTACCACCACTTTGTAACTCGCTCACAAAAGACTTATCAATCTTCAAGCAGTTAATCGGTAACTTGTTTAAATAAGCAAGTGACGAGTAACCCGTACCAAAATCGTCCACTGAGAAACGAACCCCGATATCCCTCAAGGCTTGGATTTTCTCGACCGTATCTTGAACGTTATCTACCAATACGCCTTCGGTAATTTCCAATTCAATAAGTTTAGGATCACAACCCGCTTGTTGGATAGTAGCCAAGGTCTCTTGGACAAAGGTATCACGGTGGAACTGGTTAGGACTTACGTTAATCGACAAGGTTTTGAAGTTTTCAGGTAAGCCGCGCTCTTCCCAAGTTTTTAAGGTCTCGCAGGCACTTCGCATTACCCATTGGCCAATTGTAAGAATTAACCCTGTTTCTTCCGCTAATGGAATAAAACGACCAGGTGAAATCCAACCAAGTTTGGTATCAAACCAACGCAATAGGGTTTCGGCTCCAACCATCTCAAAGTTAGCGTTATAACGAGGCTGGAAGTACGCTACCATATCTTCGTTTTCTAGCGCTTCTCGCATCATCTTCGTCAACTGATGGCGCTCTTGGATCTCATCGGCCATTTGGTCAGAGAAAACATGAACGCTTGAGCGCTCATTATCTTTACCGTGGTAAAGCGCAATATCTGCTTGGCGCAAAATCTCAGTGGCATTGCTATCGTGATTAGGAAACAGAGCAACACCGGTGGTGAGGTTCAAGGAAATTTGATTACCCTTGATCACAAACTCTTTGTGAATAACCCGCCCTAAATGCTCAGCCATATTGGCAGCAAGTTGCTTCGCTTCTTCGCGGTCGGTAGATAGATTAGGTACTAACAAGGCGAATTCATCACCGCCAAGACGAGCAACCGTTTCAGTACTGCTTCGCCCTTCTCTAAGTCGGTGAGCGATTAATCGAAGCAATAAATCACCGGCGGCGTGACCAAGCATGTCGTTAACGTTTTTAAAGTGGTCAATATCGAGATAAATTAGCGCACCAACTTTGTTGGACTTACGTCCTCTTTCAATTTCCAAATCCAGATTTTCTAGAAGTTTTCTACGATTAGACAATCGCGTAATGTCATCATGTGAAGACTGAAAACGCACCAACTCCTGGGCAGAGCGAACTTCAGATATGTTTGTCTGGGTGCTGATCACTCGAGAAGGTAAACCTCGCTCACTGCGCTCTACCACCATGCCTCGAGATAATACCCACAAATAGTGACCATCTTTATGTTTAACCCGATGCATTGACTCATAAACTTTGTTTTTCTTTTTAAGGTGCTTGCGTAGCTCATTGAGAGTTTTGTCTAAGTCTTCAGGATGGATCCTAGACTCCCACTCTTCTATCTTTTCACCTATCCCACCTTCTTGGTAACCCAACATGGCTTTCCATTGTGGAGAGTAATACACCGTATTAGTAATTAGGTTCCAATCCCAAATACCGTCTCCAGAGCCACTTAAGGCAAACTGCCAGCGTTGCTCACTGCGCTGTAGTTGGGCGAAGCTACTATGAATACCGTTAGCCATTTTGCCAATGGCATGTTCTAAGGCACCAATTTCACCTTGGCTTTTTGCTGCAATATTGGCATTTCGATGGGTTTGAATTTGCTTAGTGCGCCCTACAAGCTTATTAATAGGCGCGACTAATAGTCGGTTAAGCATTAATACCAGTAGCAACATAGCCACCGACATGTAGATGAAGGTTTTTATCGCTTCATCTATGATCATCTGACGCTTAGCTAGCCACGTATTTTGTAGGTTATAGCTGACAAATATTGCGCCCTGTTCAGCTCTTCGCAAGCTGTCTTCTCTTGGCCCCATGTCTAAAGGCAAATACAAGTTTACTTGCCAATGTTCGGGCAATACTTGTGATATCGGTGAGCGCTTGGTTTTTACCTGATTGAACAATTCGGTATTAAAGTAATTTGCATTATCTGCAGCAAACAGGCTCTTTTCTGCGCGTTTGTTGGATATTTGAACCAAACCTTGAGGATCAATAACCTGCAGTGAATCCAGTTGTTGATTTAGGGCCACTAAGGTTAACTGGCGTTCGGCAATATCCCACTGATGACGAGATAAACTGTCTGAAAGGCTTTGTTGAAGCTGATAGCCAATATGCAGCAAACGTTGGCTAGTATGTTCTGCCATTTTATTGCGTTGTTCATGCAGCGTACCTAACAACAATAAACTTTGAGCAATAACTAACAATACCAAAGCCAAAATAGGTATAACTACACTCAATGAAATCCGCTTAAACCTATACACCGTTCAACTCCAATAACCACTCGCTGGTAAAACTTCGCGACAAATCAGGTGCTCGGTGGATCAATTCCAACTCAGCCATACGTTGCGCTTTTTCCTGCGCAAGTCCCAAAATAAAATTACCAGTGAAAAGTGCAATGCTCTGCTGAGCATTAAGCATTTGAATATTTCCATAAGCTTGGCGAACTTCTTTACTGTATAGCTGAGTTCGCTTAGCGATTAACTTGTAGCCTTCTCTCGAATGCTCTTCTAACCAAGTGTTCGCTTTATAAAAGTTTTTTAATAGATTCGATACGCCATTTCGCTTTTCTTGTAAGACCTCAGTTCTTACTACCATCACCCGGTAATAAGCTTGGCCTTGCGCAGCGCTTTTATAAAGTACGTTGGCAGATAGGTTATCTACCAAACGGCTTTGAATTGGGCCTGAGGTCATCACCGCGCTAATTTCACCTTTGCGAAATAACGCCAGTTGTTCATCAAGCTTGGCTTCCACTAAAACAAAATCGTCGGCATTAACCTTGGTATCTTGTAACCAGTCGTCCATAACAAGAGAAGCTACTGATAAGCTCTCATAGCCAATGCGTTCGCCTTTCAGTTGTTCAATATTATTGATGTCTTGGCGTGTGACCAAGGCATCGCCACCTACGCTGCGATCGATAACCGCTACTACGGTTAGATCGACTCGCTCAGCTAATAGGCTAATTGTTTCGGTGAGGCTTAAGAAACCGGCATCCACTTGGCCACTTTTAAGTGCGTGCATTACATGGCTGGGCGTGGTTAGTTCATTAACGATATAGGCGTTTGAACCTTCAAAAGAAAGTTGCTTAGACAGGAATATAGGCTCAAAACCCAACCAAGGAGACACGGCTACACGCAGAGCTTGAGTTTGGTTTTGACATGCGAGTAAGACACTACTAATAAATAGTAGTATTCCAATCTTACTGGCGTTGATTGATAAAAAGGTAAATTTCATATCCCTGATAGTTCTTAACTCTTCCTGAGCATACAACTAAAACTAGCTAACCATTCTGCTTGCGCTAGGCGCAAAAAGAAAGCAAACAGTTTAAAAAATTAAGTAGATATTACAAACTTAAAAGTTTACGCTCAAAAATTAAGCGCAAGATCAAAAAAGTGCCGACAAAGCGGCACTTTTATTAAAGTTTTTGGTCGGTTGACCGAACTTAACGCGCTCGCAAAGCTGCGATTCGCTTTTCCAAGGGAGGATGGCTTAAAAACAGCTCGCTCATTGCGCGTTTGCCGTTAATACCAAAGGCCATCATAGAACCTTCCATTTCTGGCTCTCTACTTCCACCTAAACGTTGGAGGGCATTAATCATCTTGTCTTTGCCAACTAACTTGGCAGAACCCGCATCAGCGCGGTACTCGCGCTGACGCGAAAACCACATAACAATAATGCTAGCAAGAATGCCAAATACCATTTCAAGTACAAACACTGTGGCAATGTAAGCAAGGGTGCCCATGCCCTGGCCGTTTTCGTTATTGTTGCTCATCGCTGAGCTGATAAGGTTAGCGATAATTCGAGCTAGGAACATCACAAAAGTATTCACTACACCCTGAATTAAGGTGAGCGTTACCATGTCGCCATTGGCAATATGGCTAACTTCATGAGCGAGTACTGCTTCTACTTCATCTCGGCTCATGTTATCCAGCAGGCCAGTACTTACTGCAACTAAGGCGTCGTCACGTTTAGCTCCAGTGGCAAAAGCATTCATATCTGGTGCATTGTAAATGGCGACCTCGGGCATACCAATACCAGCCGCTTTAGCTTGTCGCGCTACAGTATCTACTAGCCAAGCTTCAGTTTGGTTTCTTGGAGTAGTGATTACTTGTGCGCCGGTAGAACGCTTTGCCATCCATTTAGAAATCAGCAAAGAAATGATAGAGCCACCAAAGCCGAAAATGGCACAGAATATCAACAAACCGCCAATGCTTTGGGTAGAAATCCCCAAGGCAGAGAACACTATGTTCATTACTATACCAAGCACCAAAACAACCGCTAAGTTTGTGCCTAAAAACAACAATATACGTTTCATCGTCTTCCTCAATTATGATGGAATAACCCAACTACCCTTATATATGGGGGATAGCTCACAATTTTCAATGGCCTAAACAGGACTAAACCCTTTAGGTTTGGCTGACTAGCGCTTCAAGCTCAAAGCATTCAGCTGCAGTATCCGCATTCAAGCTAGTATTATAGGGAAGTTCAGCAATACAAGGCGCCTCAATGGCTGCTTGCAAATAGCTGATATTCAGTTTTGATATATCTGAAGTTTCATTCAAGTTATTAGCAACCCAAGCAACCAACGTGCAACCGCTGGCTTTTATCGCTTCAACCGTAAGCAGGGCATGATTAAGGCATCCCAACTTAACACCAACCACCAACACAACCGGCAGCTTTTGATCTGCGACCCAGTTAGACATCATCAAGCCATTATCGTTAAGAGGAACATGCCACCCCCCAGCTCCTTCAACAACAACGAAGTCAGATTTACTAGAGAGGTTTTGTAAGCCACTGGTCATTAGCTCAGTATTAACCGGCGTGTTTTCTATATTTGCAGCTATGTGAGGAGCAATGGCATGTTTTAACATGACCGGGTTAACGTCTGAATAGCTAAGTTCACTAGAATTTACACCCATCAGCGCGAAGGCGTCTTCGTTGCCCTCACCTAAAGCAAATATTTCGGTTCCAGCTGCTATTGGTTTATATCCATTGACTATAGAAAATTTGTCTTGCAAGGCCTTCACCAAGCCACAACTCACTACAGTTTTACCTACTTCGGTATCTGTACCGGTGATAAAAATGGACTTAAGCATTAATTAATACTCCGTAGCTCACCTTATATGTTGCACTAATGCAGTTGTTTCTATCTGCCGAACTGTATTTAGCCTTGTAGTTTTTAGCCATGGTTTTAAGTTGACTGCGATTTGTAGCGTTGGGTTCACCGCCAACTACATAGTTAGCGCCAATTCCTTTTAAGTCAGCTAACAACAGAAAGGCATGCTCATACCAAAGTGTTCGTTTTTCCTGATAAAACTCGGTATCGGTAAAACCGGCATTATAGGCAGCTTCTTCAATCTCTGCATTGGTAAGAAATCGATTTACATGACGATGCTTGTCTACATCTGCCCAGGCATCTTCTAGCTCAAACAAAGTGCCTTGATTAAGGGTAGAAAATAACAAAATGCCATTAGGCTTAAGCACGCGTCTAACTTCCCTCAAGGCGGTAGTAAGGTCGTTACACCATTGTAAAGCCAAGCTTGAATAGACCAAGTCAACACTGCAATCTGCTAGTGCTAGTTGCTCTGCATCACTCACCATTGCAGCAAATGGTTTGGCAGAATGCTTAGCTTTGTTTGCCATCGCCAAAGACAGGTCTAAAGCAATTACCTTATCCGCTTGAGCTTTTAGGGCTGTAGCAAAGTATCCAGTACCGCAGCCCAAATCAACAGCCAACGAATAGTCTTTAGCTGGCAAGTATCTCAGCAGTTGGTGGCCGATGTTTCGTTGTAGTTCGGCGTAGTCATTATATGAGTCAGCAGCCTTGGAAAAATGACGAGCAACCTGCTGTTTATCGATGATCATAGTTATCTTTGTTTACTTCAAAAATGGCTTTTATAAGACCAACAATATCTTGTTCTTGATGATGGCTACTTAAGGTAACCCGTAACCGAGCAGTATTGGCTGGTACCGTTGGTGGCCGAATAGCTGACACCCAAAAGCCCTTGTTTTGCAGGGATTGAGCCATTAGCAAGGCTTTTTCAGCCTGACCAACAATTATCGGTTGTATAGCTGTATTAGAATCAGTGAGCGCTATACCGTTTTCCTTAGCTAAGCCTTTAAACAACGTTATATTGCTTACTAGCTTTTGTTGTAGTTCAGGCTCTGTTTGCAGCACCTTAATAGATTCTGTGATAGCGCAAGCTTGTGCAGCCGGCATTGCAGTGGAGTAAACATAGCTTTTATCAAAGTTAATAAGGTAGTCTTTAAGCTCTTGGTCACACAGAATGGCTGCACCGGAAACCCCCAAAGCTTTGCCAAAGGTTATCATCTGGATCTGCACATCATCGGGACTAAGGCCTTGGTGATTTAACGAACCAGCGCCTTGATCTCCTAAACACCCCACTCCGTGAGCGTCATCTACCATTAACCAAGCTTGATGTTGTTTGCATAAGTCGCTGATTGATTGTAGCGGGGCTTGATCACCATCCATGCTAAATACACCTTCAGTGATCACCAAACAGTTATCACTATTTTGGCTAACCAACTTTTTAGCCAGTTGCTGCATCGAGTTATGCTTAAAACGCATGAAGCTGGCATCACACAATACGCCAGCTTCCATTAAAGATGCATGATTAAGTTTATCTTGGATTAATACATCATTTTTGGAGAGCAAAGCCTTGATCACGCTTTGGTTAGCGGAAAAGCCGCTGTTAAACAACAAAGCTCCGTCACGCCCCTGCCAATCACACAGCGTTTCTTCAAGCTCATGATGGGCTTGCTGAAAGCCGGTAACTAGTGGCGAGCCACCACTGCCCACGCCGTAACGCTCAGCACCTTTTTTCCAAGCTTCAATTACTTTTGCATGGTGAGATAAACCAAGGTAATCGTTACTTGAAAAATTAACAAAGCCTTGTTTATCAATCTCAATCAAACGCCCTTGAGCGCTCGATTGACAGCGCCTCTGACGAAACAGCTGCTGCTGTTTACGTTGTTCGACTTGCTGCTTTACAAACTCAAATGCCATTTATGAAGCATCGTAAAACTGAGATGGGCTGTTTTTTTGCTGCTGTTTAACCAAGGTTTTATAGAGGTCTTCTTCTTGTTCTTCGGTGCCATTTTTAAGCGCTGCAGGCTCCGGACGTATCCCAAGCTTTTTAAACAACTGCATGTCTTGGTTTTCATCAGGATTAGGCGTTGTTAAGAGCTTACATCCATAAAATATAGAGTTTGCACCCGCCATAAAACAAAGCGCTTGAACTTGTTCATTCATTTCTTCACGACCAGCTGATAAACGCACGTGGGAGCGCGGCATCATGATTCGAGCTACCGCAATACAGCGAATAAACTCAAATTGGTCCATATCATCAACACCTTCTAGTAAAGTGCCTTTCACTTTAACTAGCATGTTAATCGGTACACTTTCTGGGTGACGTGGAAGATTAGCTAGTTGAACCAACAAGCCACTTCTGTCGGTAGCCGTTTCGCCCATGCCCATAATACCGCCAGAACAAACCTTCATACCCGCAGAGCGAACATTATCTAAAGTGTCTAAGCGTTGGTCATAGGTACGAGTAGTAATAATTTCTTGGTAATACTCACGCGAAGTATCTAGGTTATGGTTGTAATAATCTAAACCAGCGTCTGCGAGCTCTTCGGCTTGCTGCTTCTCAAGCATACCCAAAGTCATACAAGTTTCCATACCCATTTCTTTCACGCCTTCAACCATCTTAACCAAGTACGGCATATCGCGTTGTTTAGGATTTTTCCAAGCAGCCCCCATACAAAAACGGGTTGAGCCATTCTCCTTGGCCTTTTTAGCTTCAGTAAGCACATGCTCAACTTCTAACAAACGCTCTGTTTTAAGGTCAGTTTTATGGTGAGCACTTTGCGGGCAATACTTGCAATCCTCAGGACACGCGCCAGTTTTAATCGATAACAAGGTCGAAACCTGTACTTGATTCGGGTCAAAATTAGCGCGATGCGCGCACTGGGCCTGAAACAGCAAATCGTTAAACGGCAAAGCAAACAAATCGTTTACTTCCTGTACGGTCCAATCGTGGCGGAGTGTTTGAGTCATTTGTGAAGCTTTCTTTAGAAATAATAATCCGCTAGTCTAGCGACAGCCGAGCCGCTGTCAACTTTAAAAAACCCTCAACTTTACTAACGGTTATTAAATGAGCATTGATTTAGATTACGACCAACAACATCTATGGCACCCTTATACCTCGTCGGTTAACCCATTGCCCTGCTATCCAGTTGCAGCTGCTGAAGGCTGTGAAATCATTCTTGAAAACGGTAAGCGCTTGGTAGACGGCATGGCATCTTGGTGGGCTTGTATTCACGGTTATAAGGTAGCCGAGCTAGATGATGCCGCTCACAAGCAGTTAGCCAATATGTCGCATGTGATGTTTGGTGGCTTAACTCACCAACCTGCCGTTAACCTTGCTAAAAAGTTGGTTGATTTAACCCCCAAAAGTTTGCAGCAAGTATTTATTAGTGACTCTGGTTCGGTAGCTGTAGAGGTCGCACTAAAAATGGCCTTGCAGTACTGGCATGCTAAAGGTGAAAAACGCGCTAAATTTGCCACGGTAAGAAATGGTTATCACGGCGATACCTTTGGCGCTATGTCGGTGTGTGATCCCAATGGAGGAATGCATCAGCTTTATCAAGGATTCTTACCAGAACACTTGTTTTGCGATGCGCCGCAATCCCGCTTCGAACAAAGCTGGGATCCGCAAGATATCAAACCAATGCAGCAAATGCTTGAACAACACCACCAATCAATAGCTGCAGTAATTATAGAGCCCATTGTTCAAGGCGCGGGTGGAATGCGTATCTATCACCCAGAGTATTTGAAACAGCTTCGACAGCTTTGTGATAAGTATCAGCTACTGTTGATTGCAGACGAAATTGCTACTGGATTTGGCCGCACCGGTAAACTGTTTGCCTGTGAACACGCCGAAATAGAACCCGATATATTGTGCTTAGGCAAAGGTCTAACTGGAGGCTATATGAGCCTAGCCGCTACATTAACCAGTAAAGCGATAGCGGACACCATTTGTAGCGGTGAAGCTGGTGTATTTATGCATGGCCCTACCTTTATGGGTAACCCTCTCGCCTGCGCTGTAGCCAACGCCAGCATAGATTTGCTGATTGCTTCAGAATGGCAAACTAAGGTACAGAACATAGAGCAGTCACTTAAGGGCCAACTTAAAGCATGTTTGGTATTAGATTCCGTCGCTGATGTTAGGGTGTTGGGCGCAATTGGCGTAGTCGAAACTAAAAACCCGGTCAATCTAGCTGATATTCAAGCGAAGTTTGTCGACTTAGGTGTATGGATAAGACCTTTTGGAAAGTTGGTGTATATTATGCCGCCTTACACCATCACCGATGAACAATTACAAAAGCTAACTAAGGCGATTTACACCGTTCTATCTAAGCGCTGAACAACTTAAGGTAATAGAACAACAAAATCGCTATAACAATCGCTGCTAACAGACCCATATTCATTTTGAAATAGTCTGTTTTGCGGCGAGAACGACTCCAATTAACAAAAATTCCAGCTAAAGTAATGCCGCAACAAGCCCAGAGTAAAAGTACAAAGACTTGCCTTAAGTCTTCAATCCAATGATCTCGATACCCTTGGCCATCGTTCGATTGAAAGGCACTGTAGGCAATTTCTGGCCTTGCGTAGTGATACACCACCAAAGAACCAATAAACATGGTCCAGGCCACCAAAGAAATAATCACAAATAAGCGTTGTAAACCATCTGGCCCTTTTCGACGTTCTTTTCTATTTTGCCGCATTTAGCAACTCACCTTTATTCCAACTCATGCATTTCATTAACATAAGTTATCGATTTCCGGAGTTTTATCAATTTTTACTTGAGTCTTTAGCCCTAAGAAGTAACATTGGTCACCTTACAATATTAGCACTATCAAATCGGAGCAGTTGTTTGCTATGACGCATTCTTCAGTGACAGACGTTATGAGCGGTAAGTTCAGCGTTGGTCAACAAGTAACTATTAAGGGTTGGATCCGTACTCGTCGCGATTCAAAAGCAGGTCTTTCTTTCTTAGCCATTCATGACGGTTCATGTTTCGACGCCGTTCAAGCGGTGGCACCTAATACCCTAGCCAATTATGAGAATGATGTCGTTAAACTAACTGCCGGTTGTTCGGTTGTAGTCACTGGTGAAGTTGTTGAATCACCGGGTAAAGGCCAGTCATTCGAAATTCAAGCTACCGAGGTTGAAGTTGTTGGTTGGGTAGAAAACCCTGACAGCTACCCAATGTCAGCAAAACGCCATAGCATTGAGTATTTACGTGAACACGCCCACCTACGCCCACGTACCAACGTAATTGGAGCGGTTACCCGTGTGCGAAACTGCTTGTCTCAAGCTATTCACCGTTTTTATCACGAGCAGGGATACGTTTGGGTAAGCACGCCAATTATCACCGGTAGCGACACCGAAGGCGCGGGTGAGATGTTCCGTGTATCAACCCTAGACATGAACAACCTGCCATTAGGTGATAAAGGTGAGATTGACTACCAGCAAGACTTCTTTGGTAAAGAAACATTCTTAACGGTTTCTGGCCAGTTGAATGCCGAAACCTACGCCTGTGCATTGTCTAAAGTCTATACTTTTGGCCCAACCTTCCGTGCTGAAAACTCAAATACTAGCCGCCACTTGGCTGAATTTTGGATGGTTGAACCTGAAGTGGCCTTTGCAGATTTGGAAGACGTAGCTAAATTAGCTGAAGACATGTTGAAGTATGTATTTAAAGCAGTACTTGATGAGCGCATGGACGACATGAACTTCTTCGCTCAACGGATTAACAAAGAAGCAATCAGCCGCTTAGAAAACTTTGTAAGTACTGACTTTGCTCAAGTTGATTACACCGATGCTATTCAGATTCTAAAAGATAGCGGTAAAAAGTTTGAGTATGATGTTGAATGGGGCATTGATATGTCTTCAGAGCACGAGCGTTACTTAGCTGAAGAACACTTTAAAGCACCTGTTGTAGTTAAAAATTACCCGAAAGACATTAAAGCGTTCTACATGCGCCAAAATGACGACGGTAAAACCGTAGCGGCAATGGACGTATTAGCACCGGGTATTGGTGAGATTATCGGTGGTAGTCAACGTGAAGAACGTTTAGAGGTATTAGACGCGCGCTTGCTAGAACTTGATCTCGATAAAGATGATTACTCTTGGTACCGCGACTTACGTCGTTACGGCACTGTACCTCACTCTGGTTTCGGCTTAGGCTTTGAGCGTTTAGTGTCTTACGTAACTGGTGTCACTAACATCCGTGACGTAATACCTTTCCCGCGTGCGCCGAAGAATGCTGAATACTAGTATTTAGTTGAATTACTAATTAAAGCCTCAATTTATTGAGGCTTTTTTATTTCTCGATCGTCCTCACACTCGAACTCTTTACCGCATATCCCATAGCAATCAAAGCTATACAGCATTGTATTCCTCATCCATACTTAAGCCCATTACCACGGCATTGCCGCGAAGTAGTTAAAAAGGATTTACATGAAAAAATTAAAAGTTGTTACCACCGAAGACGTATTGCTTACATTGTGTAATTCGGTAACTAACGTATTAAGCAAAGCAACCGCCAGCGACATTAAATACTCTGCCATGGTGCAAAAGATAAACAAGACCTGTTTAAAGCCCGACATTGGCTGTTTTGTTCTGTTTGATGGTGGCTTCTCTGGTTTAGTGGTGATTAACTTTACTGCAGATGCTGCAATGGAAATTTACCGTAATTACATGCTGCACATGGGCATTCCAGAATCAGAACTCGCTCAGCAACATACCGCCGACGAAGTGGGTAATGTAATGGGTGAATTAATGAATCAGATGGTGGGTTATTTTACTGGTGTTGTAGGTAAAGAGTTACAAACCTCGCTTACTCAAAACCAACCCAAAATGTTAGCTTTAAACAAGCAAGTATTAATCTCAATTGATACTAACTTGGACCGCCCTCAAGCAAGACGAGTAACCTTCACAACTGCCAAGAACAACATCTTCTATCTTGAGCTCGCCATGGATAAAACCGAATTTATTAAACTTCATGAGTTTGAAACAGAAGACGATGTTGACCCGGATGATCTTATTGAGCAAGCCGCCTCGCAGAAGAAAGCAGAGCAAGAGCCTAAAGACGTTGCGCAAACCATTGATCAAGATTTACTTGACGAACTAGGTATTTAAGCCAGTAACTGTTGAATATGCTCAAGGCTAGCTTGGGCATTTTTATAATCTAAACCTACCGGATAATAGTGACCCCCCTTCTCCAATACTAAAGACGGGAATCCTTGGATCGGCATACTTCGAGAGAACTGAATTTCGTTGAGTAAATCAGCATTGAGTTTTTCACTGCCAATATCAGCCGTAAATCTTTCCAGATCTAAATGTAAGCTTTCAGCCAAGTTACATAACACAGATAAATCTGAAGGGTTTTTCGCATCTAAGTAATAGGCCTGTTGAATCGCATTTATCATCGCTTTCTCAGCGCCCTGCTGTTTTGCCGCAAGAACTGCTCGATTGGCGGGATAGGTAGAACGCCTAGGTGTATTTAGCTCCCAAAACTGATAATTGAATTGAGTCCCCAACTGATTAGCTATCTTTCGCCAAGTTTGCTGCAAAAATGCCTGCATCTCTGCTGGCATTTCTATATCTGAATCTACAGCCAAGCCACCCAAAAGATAAACTAGCGAGATGTTCTCAGGCAACAAGCGCTCAAGTTCAATCAAAGTAGATTTATAGCCCCAACACCAAGAGCACATTGGGTCATGAACGTAGTATAAGCGCGCTGCTACCATAAGGTCTTATAACCAGCTTACATAGTCTTTGAATGGTAGTTCACGAGTTTTACTCACCTTAGTTTGTGGGCTACCTAGATACAAAAACCCAACAATAGACTCGTGTTCTGCTAGACCTAACTCGTGATTTACGATCGAGCTATAAGCCATAGGACCGGTGCGCCAAATACCGTTATATCCCTGGGCGTAAGCCGCCATTTGCATCGCATGTACCGCACACCCTGCTGATAATACCTGCTCTATTTCTGGTACTTTTGAATGGGTTTTCGGAGAAGCAATAACAATGGTAATTAAGGGAGCGCGAAACGGCATTATTTTAGCTTTTTCTGCATCACCGCCTTCTGCTAAGGCTGCTTGTTCAAAAATTCCAGCAAGTTTCGATAAACCTTCACCACTAACATGTATAAATCGCCAAGGGCTTAAGCCCCCATGATCCGGTGCTCTAAGACCTGCGTTCCAAATGGTTTCTAACTCTGCACCTTCTGGTGCAGGTGCAGCTAAGCGTGCGCAAGAGTGACGATTTAGTAATAAATCTAAGGCTTTCATTGTTTTCCTTAACCACGTAAATATAGCGCCATTGTGCGCCATTTATGTTAAAAGTAAAGCAGTGTAATAGTCGGTTTAGGTGCTTTTGAAATGGTTTTAGAGCGGCATCAACATTTAAGCAAAATACGTCAGCAACAACTAAAACAACTGCAAGATTGGGTTAAGAAAAACCCCAAGCAAACAGCAGCTTTAGTTCAACAATGGCTTAGGCTAAATAAGCGCGGCTAGCTCAGCCCCTTGACGAATCGCTCGTTTTGCATCTAACTCGGCTGCGACGTCTGCGCCGCCGATAAGGTGAGAATTTACCCCAAGCGCGGTGAGATCATCATGTAAAACCCGAAGTGGTTCTTGACCAGCACACACCACTACATGGTCTACTTCAAGAACTGAATCCTTTCCGTTTACCGAAATATGTAAGCCTTGATCATCAACCTTTTTGTACTCGACACCAGCAAGCATTTCTACTTGGTTTTTCTTCAAAGTTTCACGGTGGATCCAACCGGTCGTTTTACCTAGGTTTTTACCCACTTTACTAGCCTTACGTTGGCACAAATATACTTTGCGCATAGCTGGGTGATTATTGTGCTCTTTTAGTCCGCCAGCTTCTGCCATGCTGCTATCAATACCCCAATTGTCGAGCCATCGTCCTACGTTGGTTGATAAAGAAGGCTTTTGCTCTACCAAATACTCAGCAACATCAAAACCAATTCCGCCGGCACCAATAATAGCGACTTTATCCCCGACTTCTTTATGATCTCTTAACACATCTAAGTAATTATAAACTTTGCTATGCTCAATACCCTCAATAGGAGGAGTTCGTGGAGAGATCCCGGTAGCTATGACTACTTCTTCCACATCTAATGCTGCCAGCATTGGCGCATCAACTTTGGTTTCTAGTTTGAGGCTAATGCCCAATTGTTCTATCCGATTAGCAAAATAACGTAGAGTTTCGTAAAATTCCTCTTTACCCGGTATTTGTTTTGCGTAGTTAAACTGCCCGCCGATTTGTGAGCCTTGATCATAGATAGTGACCTTGTGACCTCGCTCAGCTGCATAACAAGAGAATGCTAAGCCAGCCGGACCCGCGCCAACTACCGCAATAGTTTTGCTTGCTGCCTGTTTATCAAAAGTGAGCTCTGTTTCGTAACACGCTTGCGGGTTAACTAGACAGCTAGCTCGCTGCTGTTTAAATACGTGATCTAAGCAGGCTTGGTTACAACCAATACAAGTATTGATAAGGGCAGCTTGGTTATTTTTGGCTTTTTCAACAAACATTGGGTCAGCCAATAAGGGTCTCGCCATAGACACCATGTCTGCTTGACCTGAGCGCAGGATATTTTCAGCCACATCCGGTGTATTTATTCGGTTAACAGCAACCATAGGGATGCTAACGTGTTGTTTGATTTGTTCAGTCACCCAGGCAAATGCGGCCCGTGGAACGCTGGTTGCGATAGTAGGTACCCTTGCTTCGTGCCAGCCAATACCGGTGTTGAGAATTGTAACGCCAGCTTTCTCTAGCGCTTTTGCCAAGGTAACTACTTCTTCGTAAGTACTTCCCTTTTCAACCAAATCTAACATCGATAAACGAAATACAATGATGAAATCCTCGCCAACCATGGCGCGCGTTTTCTTAACTATTTCTAGCGGAAGTTTAATGCGATTTTGGTAACTACCACCCCAGGCGTCAGTTCTTTGATTAGTTCTTGCACAAATAAACTGGTTAATTAAATAGCCTTCCGAGCCCATGATCTCGACACCATCATAACCAGCGCGTTTAGCCAATTTAGCGCTATTAGCAAAATCCTTAATGGTGTTGTTAATTTGTCTTTCGCTCATCGCCTTGGGTTTAAATGGCGAAATGGGCGCTTTGATTTTACTGGCACTAACATTAAATGGATGGTAGCCATAACGGCCTGCATGCAATATTTGTAGCGCAATTTTTCCGCCCTCTTTATGCACGGCTTCGGTAATAGTTCGGTGCTTTTTTACTTGCCAAGGAAAGCTTAACTGGCAACCATTTGGTGCTAAACGGCCTCTAAAGTTTGGCGCAATGCCGCCAGTAACAATTAGCCCAACCCCACCTTTTGCTCTTAAAGCATAAAATTCAGCCAGCTTTTCAAAACCACCCTTCTCTTCTTCCAAACCGGTATGCATTGACCCCATTAATACCCGGCTTTGTAGTTGTGTAAAACCGAGATCTAATGGCGCTAATAAATGTGGGTACTTGGTCATCTGTGTAACCTCAATCCATTGTTGATGTTATGAAACTGTTAATAGAGTATACAAACCAAACCTTTGTTTCAAACATTTGTTTAAATATTTGCAGGTGCCTGTTTTATATGACTATGGTAACGTTTAGTTATTGTTGACATTATTAAGTGACCCACAGTGTTTAAATTAATTAAAAACATATTTCGCTTTTTCTGGCGTACGTTAAATTTCATACGTTCTCTATTAGTTAATTTGTTTCTATTGTTTATGGTTGTGATGGTCATCTTTGCGTTAAGCAGTGTCAGTCAAGAACCCGTGGAACCACCAAGTGCTGCAGCACTTAGACTGGTATTAGATGGTCAAATAGTCGAGCAACGCCAGCGGGTAAACCCTATGGCAGAGCTAAGTAACGAACTACTTGGAAACACTACTGAAAAAGAAATCGACCTACACAATGTGGTGAAGGCCATAGATGAAGCAAGAATAGACAGCAACATCACAGGTTTAGTACTAGAGCTTGGTGCAATGCCAAATACTAGTCAGACCAAGCTAGCAATTATTGGTAAAGCATTAGAAAGGTTTAAAGACAGTGACAAGCCAGTTATTGCTTATGCAGATTACTATGATCAACACCAATACTACTTGGCGAGCTATGCTGATCAGCTGCTTTTGAACCCCAAAGGTGCAGTACTGATGCGCGGCATGAATTCGCGCCGCTTGTTCTTTAAAGATGCCATCGACAAATTAGACATTACCACTCATGTATTTCGTGTAGGCACTCACAAGTCTTTTGTTGAACCCTACTTGCGTAACGACATGTCAGCTGAAGCCAAACAGGATTTAGCTCGCTGGATGGAGCAACTTTGGTCGGCTTATCTCGATACTGTGGCAGATAACCGTCAGTTAGCCGCTCAGCACTTGATGCCAGAGCCTAGTGCTTTACTGGAACGTTTAAAAACCGTTGATGGCGACGGCGCAAGATATGCAGAAAAGTTTGGCTTAGTAGACCAACTAGCGACTCGCGCTGAAGCGAAACAAATACTAATTGATACTTTCGGTGACAATGATGAAGGTGACAGCTATCAAGCGCGCCACTATGCCGAATACCTACACACCTTGCCAGATGAACCGACAAGTGAAAACAAAATTGCATTGATTGTGGCACAAGGCGCCATTGTAGGTGGTAGAGGGCAGGAAAAAGTAATTGCTGCCGATACCGTGCTGGCTCAACTCAATCAAGCTTTTGACGATGAGCAGATAAAAGCGGTAGTTATGCGTGTTGATAGCCCTGGCGGTAGCGCATTTGCTTCTGAGCTTATCCGTGACAAATTACAGCAACTTCAAGAGAAAGGCATTCCAGTCGTTGTTTCTATGGGCAGTGTTGCTGCAAGTGGTGGCTATTGGATATCGTCAACGGCTGATCAAATTTTTGCTAGCCCAACAACAATTACCGGTTCAATTGGTATTTTTGGCATGTTTGCGACTTTAGAAAATGCCTTAGCAAAACTAGGAATTAATAGCGATGGCTATGCAACGAGCCCACTTGCAGAAATTAGCCCATTTCAAGCTTTACCTGAGGAACTGGCAGAAATCATTCAGCTGAACGTAGAGCACGGTTACCACGATTTCTTGTCTTTAGTTTCAGCAGGCCGGGGAATAGAAATGCCTAAAATGGAAAACATTGCAGAAGGTCGAATCTGGACTGGACAAGATGCCTTAGACAATGGCTTAGTTGATCAACTGGGCGATTTGAATGACGCTATCGAATATGCCGCTGAACTAAACCAACTTGAGAGTTACCAAGTTAAAACTCTAAGCCCACCGCTTAACCCGAGGGAGCGCATAATTGCTCAGTTTTTTGATAGTCAGCTAAACGCAGCGCTTACCAAGAATATCCCCAATTGGCATTTAATCAGTCAATTCGCGGAACAAGCACCAGAAATCGAAAAATTTAACGATCCACTTGGTCAATACAGCTTTTGTGCGGTGTGCGAACAATACTAAGCAAAACCAAATAAAGATAAACGGCTAATTACTTTAGGGAAACATCAGACTATAATTTCAAAAATTCTTTGAATTATAGTCTGATGAATCGAAAATCAATATATATCGCCTATACTGGCGGCACCATAGGTATGCAACGTAGCGAAAGAGGCTACGTTCCCGTTGCCGGTTTCATGAGCGATTGTCTAGAAGCAATGCCTGAGTTCAAGCGCGATGAAATGCCAGAATTCACGGTACACGAATTTTCTCCTCTTATAGACTCCGCAGATATGGATCCACAGCATTGGCAACTAATTGCTGAGGATATTCAAGCGAACTACGAAAAATACGATGGCTTTGTGGTACTACATGGCACCGATACCATGGCTTACACAGCCTCAGCCCTTTCCTTTATGCTGGAAAACTTAAGCAAACCCGTAATTGTTACCGGTTCGCAAATACCACTCAGTGAATTGCGTTCAGATGGTCAAACCAACCTACTAAACGCTTTGTATCTTGCGGCTTATTACCCAGTTCATGAGGTGTGCTTGTTCTTTAACAACAAGTTGCTGCGGGGAAACAGAAGCACCAAGGCGCATGCGGATGGCTTCGATGCCTTTATGTCGCCAAACTTCCCGCCTCTATTAAAAGCGGGAATTGACATTGAAGTCGTCACCGGACAAGTTCGCCCAACAGGTATAAGCGCACTGCAAATCAGTCCCATCGTGCCACAGCCTGTAGGGGTGGTTAGTCTCTACCCTGGTATATCAACGGAAGTAATAGGCAATTTGTTACTTCAACCCGTTAAAGCGTTAATACTGCTGAGTTATGGTGTAGGTAATGCTCCGCAACATCAAACTATGTTAGAGCAGTTACAGAATGCCAGTGATAGGGGCATTATCGTTATTAACCTTAGCCAATGTTTAACCGGTAAAGTAAATATGGGCGGTTATGCAACTGGTAACGCGTTAGCAAAAGCTGGAGTGGTAAGTGGAGGTGATATGACAACCGAAGCAGCACTGGCTAAATTGCATTACTTGCTAAGTAAAAATCTACCTAGCCAGCGGATCCGGGAATTGCTGAGTCAAGATATTCGAGGCGAGATTACTATCTAACTTTCGTTTTGGGGAACACTAATAATAGTTTGCTCCTCTTTGTACTGACGTTTTAACTCTTGCTTGGATTTCATCACTAACTCGCCATCAGTTCCCACGGTAAAATGTTGGGGCTGATGATTGTGTTTAGACTGATACAAGATAACCATTTGCTGGGTATGGTCTCGCTGCTCATCACTTACCAGCTTGCCATCAGGCCAGCGCCCCGTTTCAACCGCCGTTAGCATATTTTGGTATATCTCTGGGCTAATTGCGGCCAACAATTTATCTACATCCATTTATCACTCCTATAATGTTATGGAAACACTAACAAACCGGCACAACACTGCCAAGCTATATTCTGAGCACTTAGCTTAATCGGGAAAATTAGGAGAAGCTATATGGAAAATAATTATGGTAGTCTTAGCCGTATAAAGCATTGTATAAATTGAATTCAGGGAAATGATTTGTCTTTAGTAAAGCCATTTGGCTATAGCTTTTTTTTAGTGTTACCTCTGGTACTAAGTGGTTGCGACACAGGATTTGATTTATTCGGCTTTGGTAGTCGCTCAGTTAAAAGCATTTGTAAAAGTAACCCAGAATTGTGTGAAGACTTAAACCGCGATGGCTGGTGTAAAAAAGAACGTAATGGGGTGATCATTAGTCGCTTCAATGAAATGAACGAAGTGAGTGAAATCAACCAATACCAACTGATTAAAAACTACCGAGACTACAATTTTTGCATAGAGCTAGCAGCCAGCATAGAACCCAAATACGACAAGTCTCGTAAAACTCAACGCGTTATAGGTTTGTTAACTTCAATTGAAGAGCTTGAACGCTTAGAAGCTGAAACTAAAGATTCGGACTATCCTTTTTTGTCTATGTATCACTGGACTCAATTTCGAGACGAAGCAGCTCAACAACGTTTTCTAGCTTTAGAGGGCTCAGGTCAACTTCAGCATCCGGACCTACAGTGGACATTGGCTATTTACTACAGTGGTAAAGACGCGAAAAAGACCATCAACATACTGCAAAATACCTTTAAGCTCTTCAAGGAAGAACAAACCATACCTGCTAAATATGCTGAAGCGATTACTTCTCAATACATGACGCTAAAAGATTACCGCCATGCCTATTTGTGGGCTCAAGTAGCAGCGTTATTTGAAGACCACAGTAAACAAGACTACTCCGGTCTAAACCACAAGTTAAAGCTAACGGAAGAGCAACAAAAGGTATTGAAAGAAGAAGCCGGTATTATCTTTGAACAAATAGAAAAAAGACAATACCGTTTATAATTGAGTTTTATTCTGCGGTAAAATCAAGCGCTACTGAATTGATACAGTAGCGCTCGCCAGTTTCTGTTGGACCATCATTAAATACATGCCCTAAATGAGCATCACATTGGCTACAGCGTACCTCAATACGCTCCATATTATGGCTTTGGTCTCTTACAAAGGTGACAACCCTACTCTCAGCTATTTTATCGAAACTCGGCCAGCCACAGCCCGAGTCAAATTTTGATTCAGAGCTAAACAACGGCTGATTACAACAAACACAATGATAAACACCTTGCTGTTTATTGTGTAACAAAGTTCCAGAAAATGGTCGCTCTGTGGCCCCTTTTCGGGTTACTTGGAAGGCCATTTCACCTAACAAGGCATGCCATTCTTGTTCGTCTTTTACAATCTTACTCACGATTTTACTTGTTCCAACAATAACATTGATTTTGCTTTAAGTTTGACACTACTTACACCTCGAAGTTTCTTTTCGAATATGGCTTGTTCATGTGCGGTATCCATTTGTTGACACCAAATTGTTTTACCCTCAACAGTTGGAATGACAAAATCAATGTCATGAGCGCTGGCATTGATAATCCATAACCAGCGTTCTTTAGCTTCTCGAAGATTTCTTACTTCTACTGCCACAGCCCAACCATGAGATTGATGCCAATCTTCTTGGTGCATATTTTCACCATCGTGGCGATACCAACGCACTCCATGCAACTGTGAATGACATTTCTCGTAACTGTCATTTTCTAACTGTAAATAATGAAAAACACGAGAACGTTTACGAAGTGCCATAAGTTGCTGACAAAAGTTTAAGAACTGTTTCTGATCACGGTCTAGGTTCCAGTCAAACCAACTTATTTCATTGTTTTGACAATATGCATTGTTATTGCCTTGCTGAGTTCGGCTAAGTTCATCACCACCCAGAAAATGCGGTACACCTTGAGATAACATTAGCGTTGCGAGTAAATTACGCTTTTGTTTACGACGTAAAGCTAAAATCTTTTTGTCTTTAGTTCGCCCTTCTTCACCGTAGTTGGCTGAAATATTATGTCCATGACCATCACGGTTCTCTTCACCATTTGCATTGTTATGGCGCTGCTCATAGCTAACTAGGTCTTCTAGAGTGAAACCATCGTGATAGCAAATATAGTTAACACTGGTATGGATACTCCGACGACTGGCTAAAAACAGGTCACGTGAACCCATAATGCGGGTCGCCATTTCGCCCAGTAAGCCATGCTCACCTTTCCAAAATCCTCGGCTAGTGTCTCTAAACCGGTCATTACATTCCATCCAGCGTTCTGGAAAGTGACCTAGTTGGTAACCGTTAGGCCCAATATCCCATGGTTCTGCGATCATCTTCGCCCGCGACAAAATAGGGTCTTGAGCCACCGCTTTGAAAAATGCTGCTTGGTTAGTGTAATGATTGTTCTCACGGCCAAGGCTTACGGCTAAGTCAAACCTAAAACCATCAATCTGCATTTCTTCTACCCAGTAACGTAAACTGTCGAGTACTAACCTCAAGCTAACCGGGTGATCTAAGCTAACACTATTGCCACAGCCGGTATTGTTAGCGTATTGGCTATAATCAGGGCTATCACCAATTCGTTCGAATAGGTAATAGTGCTTATTGTCGAGCCCTCTATAACACAGGGTTGGACCATCATCGCCAGACTCTGCAGTATGGTTAAACACTACATCCAAGATCACTTCAATCCCATTGCGATGTAACTCTCGCACCATGGTTTTGAATTCTTTTAAGGCGTTTGATTTTGCGTAACGAGGCTCAGGCGCCATAAATAATATTGGGTTATACCCCCAATAGTTACTTAAACCTAGGCCCTTCAATCTAGGCTCAGACATAAACGCTGCAGTAGGCAACAGTTGAACGGAGGTAATGCCTAAGGCTTTTAAGTGCTTAATGCTGGCAGAATCTGATACACCTAAATAGCTACCACGATGTTGCTCGGCAACTTGCGTATTTAGCTTACTAAACCCTCTAACGTGAGTTTCATATAACACCATATCTTGGCGGTCTACATTGGGTTTAGTCACTCCCTGCCAATCAAAATGATCATCACAGACAATACACTTAGGTATTAAGTCTGCATTATCTTCTTGGTAGGCTTTGCTATCCCATATCAGTGGCCGGGAAATAGCTTTTGCGTAGGGGTCCAAAATGAGTTTTCTTGGATCGAACCAACTGCCATGCTCTGGTTGATAAGCACCAAAAACACGATAGCCGTAATATTGATTGGCCTTGATACCCTTCACGTAACCAAATCGGATACCGCCTTGCTTACCAGGTAAAACTAGGCGTGAAACTTCATTTTCATGTTCGTCGAATAAGCACAACTCAATATGCTTAGCATCACTGGCATGAATGGCAAAATTACATCCGTTTTCGTCGAGAGTAGCGCCGAGAGGATAGTCGCTTCCAGGGGAAACCTGAAATTGGCTCAGGCTAAAAGGCAAAGGCTTTAATTGACTTTTTGTAGACATGCAAACCTTATTAACCCCTCGCTCCAGCGAGGGGTTATAAACAATGTATTTAATCTACTTTGATTAAATACAATGTTGATAGCGGTGGCAAGTTTAAAATCACAGAATTTTCGCGTCCGTGGCTAGCAATAGCCTCAGATTGAAATTCAATACCAGCATCGTAGTTACCGCCCCAGTACATTTCTGAATCTGAGTTCAAAATGATTCGGTAACGACCTTGCTCTGGTACTGCCAAACGATAATTGTTACGAGGAACTGGGGTAAAGTTACTCACTACAATCACTTTTTGTTGACTATTTAAAGCGTTACGCTGAAATACCAACACGCTTTTTTCCCAGTCGTCGTGATCAATCCACTCGAAACCTTGAGTATCATAATCACCTTCAAACATTGCTGGGTGCTCGCGATACACTTTGTTTAGTTGTTTAACTAACTCCTGCTGCCCTTTGTGTTTTGGAAACTCCAATACGTTCCACTCAAGGCTTGAGTCATGATTCCACTCACTCGCCTGGGCTATCTCATTCCCCATAAAGTTAAGTTTTTTGCCTGGGTGCGCGTACATAAATGCGGTGTAAGCGCGCAAGTTAGCGGCTTGTTGCCATTCATCACCTGGCATTTTCCCTAGTAACGAACCTTTTCCGTGAACAACTTCATCATGAGAGATAGGCAAAACGAAATTCTCGTCATAGTTATAAACCATGGCAAAGGTAATTTCGTTATGGTGGTACTTTCTAAACGCTGGGTCTTTTTGCATATAGTCTAATGAGTCATGCATCCATCCCATATTCCACTTAAAACCAAAACCTAAGCCGCCAGTAAAGGTTGGGCGAGAAACTCCAGCAAATGCCGTAGATTCTTCAGCAATGGTCATAGCATGAGGATATTGTCTATACACTTCTTCGTTAAACCACTTAAGTAAACTAATGGCTTCGTAGTTATGATTTCCACCATCTACGTTTGGTACCCACTCACCTTCTTCTCGTGAGTAATCCCAGTAGAGCATTGAAGCAACAGCATCTACACGCAAACCATCAACGTGGAATTTGTCTAACCAGATTAACGCACTGGCAACTAAGAATTGGCGTACATTATCGCGGCCAAAGTCATAGATGTATGAATTCCAATCGTTGTGCCAACCACGGCGCGGATCTTCATACTCGTATAAATGAGTACCGTCGAATTGTGCCAAACCATGAGAGTCACTTGGGAAGTGGGCAGGAACCCAATCAACAATAACGCCTATGCCATTCTGGTGACATTGATCGACTAAGAATTTGAAATCATCAGGATTACCAAATCTGCTAGTAGGCGCGAACAAACCGATAGGCTGGTAACCCCAAGAACCATCAAATGGGAACTCTGAAACTGGTAATACTTCTATATGGGTATAGCCCATTTCTTTTACATATTGCACTAACTCAACCGCTAACTCACGGTAGCTTAGGTAGTTATTCCCAGTGTCTTCAATCTTGCGACGCCAAGAACCTAAGTGCACTTCATAAACGCTCATTGGTTGATGACGTTTATCGTTATTCTGCGAGCGTATCCACTCTTCGTCGTTCCAGTGGTATTGGTCATGATCCCAAACCACTGAGGCAAAAGATGGGTATTGTTCTGAACTAAAGCCTACTGGGTCAGTTTTATGTGGTAAGGAATGACCGTGACGATCTTTTAACTCATACTTGTACTTTGTGCCCGAATCTAAGCCCGGTACAAATAATACCCAATGACCATCCAAAGAACGCTGCATCGGCAGGCGTCGACCATCCCAATGGTTAAAATCACCAATTAAACTCACACTTGATGCACTAGGAGCATATACGCCAAAGCGCACACCCTTTACTTGTACACCATCCACTTCTATGGATTTAACCTGCGCACCTAATACCTGATAAAGGTTTTGCGGCGCGTGAGTCATAGTGGCTAAGCCATCGTAAGCTACATCGGTAAACTGATAAGGGTCTATTACTGTTAGTTTGCTGTCGGCGTATTCAACTTCTAACTGGTAAGAGAAATGTTCTTCAGCATCAAACTCTAATTCGAAAAGACCTTGCGGAGATAACTGGCCCATTGTTCCCAAAACTTCGCCATTTAGCGACATCACAGTTATCGCTTTTGCATCAGGTTGCCAAGCCCTTAACACTAAGCCTTTACCTTTGGCTTTTGCGTTTAAACCTAGAGCATTAAATGGTTCACCTAAACGCACGCTGGACAATTGTTGAACTAATTTAGAAACCTGAGAAGACAAAGATTGTTTCATTATTTACTTACCTTAACGTCCTGAGAATAAGGGGATTTGGTCATTAATGCTTAGGTTAGCGCAACTCTTCGAGCTTTTCTCAATTAATCAGTAGTAAAGTGAGATAGAAAACATTTTCATAGGCAAAAAAAAGCGCTCCGAAGAGCGCTTGTTTATAAATGCATCAAATTTACTTGCTTACTTTGTTGCGAGCATCAGTTAGTGAGTGCATTAAATGCTGTACGTCATGGTTGTTAAACAAGTCACTTAAGTTCCAAGTTAACTTACGACGCCAGTTTGGATATTCGCTTGACGTACCAGGTACATTAACTGGCTTGTCCATTTCCATCCAGTCTTCTAACTGAACAGATAACAAGTTACAGCTACCTTTTGCCATGTGAACTTGAATACCGTAATTAAGGCCTTTATCCATTCCTACCCAGTTTACATCGCGAGAGATGTATTCTGGGATACTTTGGTGACCGTGCAAGGTATCTAGCAGCTTCTGCTTGTTCTCATGACGATCTTGGTAAAGGCTTTGCAGCACTTCTTCGTCTGGATAAATGCCTAACTCGCGACCTAGCGCTAAATCATCACAATGCCAGAAACCGCGTAAGGTTGGCATATCGTGAGTGGTTACCGCAGACATTGCTTGCTCTGGGTAATGCGCTGGTGAGATAAAGCCACCATCTTCAGCTTGTTCAAAGAAGAAAATACGGTAAGAGTGAACACCGTTTTCTTGAAGAACTTCAAAGATGCCGTCAGGTACAGTACCCAAGTCTTCGCCAATAATTAAACATTGGTTACGGTGACTTTCTAGCACCAAAATGCCTAGCAGATCTTGAATTGGGTAGTAAAGGTAAGCACCTTTATCAGCAGAATCTTCAACCGGCACTAGCCATAAGCGCAATAGCGCCATTGCGTGGTCGATACGTAAAGAACCACATGAGCGCATGTTAGAACGGAACAAATCAACCATTGGTTGGTATTGTTGCTCTTCTAGCACTGCAGGGTCCATTGGAGGCAAGCCCCACTTCTGACCAAGTGGACCTAGAATATCTGGCGGAGCACCAACACTTGCATCAAGAGAATACAAATCACCATTTGCCCAAATCTCAACGCTGCCTTCGCTCACACCTACTGCTAAATCGCGGTATAAGCCCATTGCCATACCAGATTCTTTGGCTACTGCATCTACTGCTGCTAGTTGCTCGTCGGCAATCCA
Organism: Agarivorans aestuarii; assembly: GCF_019670125.1. NCBI lineage: Bacteria > Pseudomonadati > Pseudomonadota > Gammaproteobacteria > Alteromonadales > Alteromonadaceae > Agarivorans > Agarivorans aestuarii. The sequence goes on along the minus strand of NZ_AP023033.1, from coordinate 2,194,089 downwards.
CTGTAACCATAAGTAGAAATCTACAGCGTCTTGGTTAGCTTTTACCCACTCAGCAACCGCTGGTAGGTGGTACTCTTTGTACTCGTCAGGCCATGCTGGCCAACCCCAAGCATTACCAATGCTATCGTACAAGTGAGCTTGTAGCGCATCGTAAGTTGCTTGAGCTTGTAAGCTTTCACCGCCCTCTTTAATAAAGCTGCGGAAAGCGTTGGCGCGTTTAGTGCGACCTTTCTGAATAGTTTGGAACTGCTTGAATACAAGTTTAAGTGCTTCAAGTTTTGCTTCCGTTACACCGGTGTAGTCTACCCACTCACTGCTGCGTAACTGTTCCAAGCGGTTTTGGAAAGCACCGCTAGCCACTAAAGCTGCAGCGTCTGAGTTAGCAAACTCTGTGATAGCTTCAACATCTATGTAAACAATGTTCAACCAACGACGTGAAGACGGGCTGTAGGGGCTAGCCGCTTCTGGGTTAGCTGGGTATAGAGAGTGAATCGGGTTTAGACCTACAAAATCACCACCGCGCTCGGCAATGTTTTTAACTAGTACCTGTAAGTCTGAGAAGTCGCCGATACCCCAGTTAGTTTCTGTACGTAGGCAGTATAACTGTACACTTGGGCCCCATACTTTTTTGCCGTTAGCAATTTTTGGCTGAATATAAGCAGCTTGAGGAGCAACAATGTAGCGCGTTTCTGCTAATACTTTGCGGCCGCCTTTAAGAGAGATGCTCAAGCTATGGTAACCGATAGGTAACTCTAAGCATAAGTTAACAATGTAAGCTTGGTACTCAACATCATTAATAGCGTGGGCTTCGATTAACTCGCCATCTACTGGAGTAATCTGCCCTTTGAATTCTTCACCCTGCTCTGTTTTTAACTTCCAAGTAAATGCTTTATTAGCTAACTCGATAGGAACACGGATCTCTAATGGATATTCAGAAGCTACACGTACTACTTTTACTACTGGCATAACTTTTTGCCAGTAATTTAGTACATCTTCTTCATAGCGTTGTGCTAGTTGCTCTGCATCGTCTACAGGGTAACCTAACGCTCTTAACAGTTTCGATTTGCTTTCAGGTACGACTTGCGCCGGACTTCCCCAAGCATCTACGTAGCTGGTTTCAATGCCGCGAAGCTTTACCAACTGTTCAATGATTTGATCTGACATAACATTTCCCGAGTTATTGCTTTTATCTAACTAATTATTGTTTTTTTAGCGCGTGTATTGTACTCATCCTACCGCTCGATTTATCGATCTAGCACAAATTTCGCTAAATTAATTTTATCTGAGATTGAGTGATATTGATTGTTTTTTTTTACTTCTGAGCTAATACTTCTTTCTGCAAATGTTAGCTTGCTCATTTTTAAACCATTAATTGATATCGCGCAAATTAATTGGCGATTGAACTTGACCAATTTTAAAAATGTTGTAAGTTTACAACCAATTTCTACATCTGTTAACACTTGGAACATTAGGTATCACTATGACAATTAAAGTTGGTATTAACGGTTTTGGCCGTATTGGACGTTTCGTATTCCGTGCTTCTGTTGAGCGCAGCGACATTGAAGTAGTAGGCATCAACGACTTAATCGACGTTGAATACATGGCTTACATGCTTAAGTATGACTCAACTCACGGTCGCTTCAACGGCAGCGTAGAAGTAGTTGACGGTAACTTGGTAGTAAACGGTAACGTTGTACGCGTTACTGCTGAGCGTAACCCAGAAGACCTTAAGTGGGACGCAATTGGCGTTGATGTAGTTGCTGAAGCAACTGGTATCTTCCTAACTGACGAGACTGCTCGTAAGCACATCACTGCTGGCGCGAAAAAAGTAGTTCTAACTGGTCCTTCTAAAGACGCTACTCCTATGTTCGTTATGGGCGTAAACCAAGAGTCTTACGCGGGTCAAGATATCGTTTCTAACGCTTCTTGTACTACTAACTGTTTAGCGCCTATCGCTAAAGTACTAAACGACAAGTGGGGCATTGAATCTGGTCTTATGACTACTGTTCACGCTACTACTGCTACTCAGAAGACTGTTGACGGTCCTTCTGCTAAAGACTGGCGCGGTGGTCGTGGTGCTTCTCAAAACATCATCCCTTCTTCAACTGGTGCTGCTAAAGCTGTAGGTGTTGTACTTCCTGAGCTAAACGGCAAACTAACTGGTATGGCTTTCCGCGTACCTACTGCTAACGTTTCTGTAGTTGACCTAACCGTTAACCTAAAAGAAGCTGCTAGCTACGAAGAAATCTGTGCTGCTATGAAAGCCGCTTCTGCAGGCGAAATGGCTGGCGTACTTGGTTACACTGAAGACCAAGTTGTTTCTCAAGATTTCATCGGCGAAACTCAAACATCTGTATTTGATGCAAAAGCTGGTGTAGCACTAACTGACAAATTCGTTAAAGTTGTATCTTGGTACGACAACGAAATCGGTTACTCAAACAAAGTTCTAGACCTAATCGCTCACATCTCTAAATAAGATATGTAGCTACTAGCTAGAATAATAAAGCGACCTTAGGGTCGCTTTTTTTATAGGTAAAAATCATGATCTTAGAAAAGCTGAAGCTTAAAGTTGTTAAGCAAATAGATAACGCAGTGTTTGAAGTTAGCAATGCCGAAGGCATGGTATTTTATTGGATTGATCACCCCAAAGCGAAAGCACTCATCGCCCAGCAAGGCGCTCATCTTGTTTCCTACCGCCCCAACCCAGGTAAAGAAACGCTTTGGTTAAGTGATGATAGTCAGTTTACGTTAGGAAAAGCTATTAGAGGCGGAGTTCCCATCTGTTGGCCTCGCTTTGGCAATCTAGGCGATGAAAGCCTTCCTAAGCACGGTTTTGCCAGAACCAGCCTTTGGTCTTTAGATGAAATTAATACCAGCGAAGATAACTGCTCCGTTCGTTTAAGCCTAAACCACAGCTCTGTTCCAGGCATTATATTGACTTGCTTGTTTAACTTTACGAACGAACTTTGTATAGATTTAGACACCCAAAATAACAGCCAACACGATTTTGAATTTACTGGTGCCTTGCACAGTTATTTCATTACAGATGTAAAAAAACTACACATCGGATCACTTGGAACCCAATATTTTGATGCTTTAAGCCAAAAAGTTTCGACAGAATCTGATGGTTTTAAGCTTAGTGAAGAAACGGATCGTATTTATTTACAGTCAGCAAATAGCAACTTGATCTCTAATGGTGAACATTCCTTAAACATTCATCACAGCGGTAATGACAGCGTAGTTGTTTGGAACCCAGGTGAACAGTTAGCCAATCAAATGGATGATGTTAGCGACTACCGCCAGTTTATTTGTGTAGAAACGGCCATTACTCAATCGCCTATCCGTCTGGCTCCCAGCCATTCTCATTGCTTACAGCAAACCATTACTTAACAAAAAAGCCCTAAGCATTACACCTAGGGCTTTAAATTTTTCAGCGTTTAAGAACTACACTTTAGTAATGCCAAACACTTGGTTTTCTTGCTCTTGCACACGGATAAAGGTAGTGCGCTTAGTCAGCTCTTTAAGCTCAGACGCTCCTACATAAGTACATGCAGAACGAACGCCGCCAAGAATATCTTGAACGGTAAGTTGTACGCTGCCTTTATACGGCAGCAATACTGTTTTACCTTCCGACGCACGGTATTCCGCAACACCGCCAGTGTGTTTGTCCATAGCCGTTTGTGAACTCATGCCGTAAAACTTCATGAATTTACTGCCATTTTCTTCTACAACTTCACCGCCATTTTCTTCGTGAGCAGCTAACATTCCGCCCAGCATAACGAAATCAGCACCGCCACCAAACGCTTTGGCTACGTCGCCAGCTTGAGTACAGCCACCGTCACCAACAATTTGACCACCAAGGCCATGAGCAGCATCGGCACACTCAATAATCGCAGAAAGTTGTGGGTAACCAACACCCGTTTTCACACGTGTAGTACATACACTGCCTGGACCAATGCCTACTTTAACAATGTCAGCACCGCTTAGAATAAGTTCTTCAACCATTTCACCAGTTACAACGTTACCCGCTACGATAACCTTATCGGTAAAAGTATCACGCATCTTGCGTACATAACCAACAAAGTGCTCTGAGTATCCATTAGCAACATCAACACATATAAATTGCAAATTACTATTTAATGCCAAGATTTGTTTGGTTTTCTCAAAATCCGCATCCGACGTGCCGCAACTTACCATCAAGTATTTAATCTTATCAGCAGACATGCTGGCTAAAAACTGCGCCCATTGCTCAATGGTGTAATGCTTATGAACTGCAGTCATCATTCGATGTTCGGCTAAGGCTTTGGCTAAACCGAAAGTCCCTACGGTATCCATGTTAGCCGCAATAACAGGCACACCTTCCCATTGACTGCCTGTGTGTTTAAAGGTAAACTTCCGATCTAGTACAACCTGAGAACGGCTCTTTAAGGTAGAGCGCTTGGGTTTGATTAAAACGTCTTTAAAACCCAGCTTTATATCTGTTTCAACTCTCATCTACTTCTCTGCTAGTTATTAGGCACAAAACCCAAAGATTATAGCAAACCATTATTGATGATAAAAACATTAATAGATATTTTTATATGGGTATCTGTCAGACACAAAAAAACCAGCAACAAGTGCTGGCTTTAGTAATAGTGACAAAGCTTATGCGTTGCCTTTAACCTTTATCTTGTTATTCTTGGCAAAACCAAGCATACGATTTAGCGGTATTAGCGCTTTATCTACTAGCGCCTCATCTACAAATACTTCTTTACCACTGGCATCAACCAAAGCTTCTTCAATAGCCTTTAGACCATTCATCGCCATCCACGGGCAATGGGCACATGAACGACAGGTAGCGCCATTGCCACCGGTAGGTGCTTCAATCATTTCTTTATCCGGGCAAGCTTGCTGCATCTTATAGAAGATGCCTTTGTCGGTTGCAACAATTAGCTTTTTATGCGGTAGGCTTTGCGCTGAAGCAATTAGTTGGCTAGTTGAACCCACCGCATCAGCCATCGCCACAACGCTTTCTGGTGACTCAGGGTGAACCAGTACAGCAGCGTCTGGATATTGTTGTTTAAGTTGCTGCAAGGCCTTGGATTTAAACTCATCGTGAACAATACAAGCCCCCTGCCACAACAACATATCGGCACCAGTTTGTTTCGCCACATAACCACCTAGGTGCTTATCTGGAGCCCAGATTATTTTATGACCTTCGGCATCTAAATGCTCTACCACATCTACCGCAATGCTCGAGGTTACCACCCAGTCAGCTCTGGCTTTAACTGCTGCTGAAGTGTTGGCATAAACCACAACAGTGTGGTCAGGGTGAGCATCACAAAACTCAGAAAACTCTTTTTCAGGACAGCCTAGGTCTAGCGAACAGGTCGCTTCCAGTGTAGGCATAATGACCTTTTTTTCTGGGGTTAAGATCTTAGCGGTTTCGCCCATAAAGCGCACACCAGCTACTAGCAGAGTCTTAGCAGGATGGTTATTACCAAAGCGAGCCATTTCTAAAGAATCGGCTACACAGCCTCCTGTCTCTTCTGCCAGAGCTTGGATCTCAGGATCAGTATAATAATGAGCAACCAACACCGCGTCCTGCTCTATTAGCAACTGCTTAATGCGCTCTTTATGCACCGCGCGCTGCTTAGCATCAAGTGGAGCAGGCTTAGGAGGAAATGGGTAAATTGATTCGTTAAAATATTCGAGCTGTTGCATAACTACATCTGAGATAAAAATAGTTCGAGTATTATACACTGCGATGTAGGCTAATGGCAGCTATTGGACTAAAGAATTAGATGAGATATTAGCGAACAACAACAGAAAATGGTGGGTTGTGAAGGATTTGAACCTTCGACCAATTGATTAAAAGTCAACTGCTCTACCAACTGAGCTAACAACCCGTAGATAAGATTCGCAACAACAGCAGTGGTGGGTTGTGAAGGATTTGAACCTTCGACCAATTGATTAAAAGTCAACTGCTCTACCAACTGAGCTAACAACCCATTACTGTTAATGCTTATTTTGAAACGAAGAAGTGGTGGGTTGTGAAGGATTTGAACCTTCGACCAATTGATTAAAAGTCAACTGCTCTACCAACTGAGCTAACAACCCATAACATTTCAAAATAGTGGTGGGTCGTGAAGGATTTGAACCTTCGACCAATTGATTAAAAGTCAACTGCTCTACCAACTGAGCTAACGACCCACTAAAGTGGTAATAGAAGTGGTGGGTTGTGAAGGATTTGAACCTTCGACCAATTGATTAAAAGTCAACTGCTCTACCAACTGAGCTAACAACCCATAAATTCTATTACAGCGAAGTATCAAAGTGGTGGGTTGTGAAGGATTTGAACCTTCGACCAATTGATTAAAAGTCAACTGCTCTACCAACTGAGCTAACAACCCGCTCTGAACTTCTGTCAAATCCGCTTCAATTTTCTTGCGTAATTGGCCTGACTCAACGGCGGCCTATGATACGGATTTAAGACTGTTGTGCAACAGTAATTTGAATCTTTTTTTCTAAGCGTTCAGCAAATAAGCAACCAGCTTCTTGTTTGTACAGAATTTTGAATTTACTGAACTTTATTTGCTAAAACTTAGACTACAACTTAGCTAAACGCGTTTGCGCCAAACCCGCAGCTGCAGTGTTTGGATGCTCTTTAACTACCCGAGTAAACAGTGATTTTGCTTCAGCATTGTTATTTTGAAATTGGGCAATGATACCTAATTTTAACAATGACTCAGCCACCTTATTAGAATCGGGATAATCGTTAACAACTTTATTAAACTGCTCAGACGCTTGATCACGCTGTCCACGAGTATATTGTAGCTGGCCTAGCCAATAATGCGCATTTGGTGCGTAACTAGATTTTGGATAATCCTTGATGAAGCTTTGAAATGCAGGAATAGCTGCATCGTAGTCTTTATCTTGCATCACTAATGCAACAGCCGCATCGTAGGCTTGGTCTTCACCTGCTGCCACAGGAGCAGCCTCAGTGGCGGCTTTAGCAGTAATTGGTGAAGCTTGCAGTTGGGCAAAGCGACGATCTAACTCTTGGTAAATTTCACGCTGACGCTCGATCAACTGCTCTATCTGATAATTACTTTGCTCTAACTGCCCTACCATTGTCGACATGCTATCCGACATATCTTCAACCTGGTTTTGCAAGTCTAATTGAACCTGGTTACGCGCCTGTAACATACGTTCTAAACGCTCTATGCGCTGCTCCATAGTAAGATTACTCGAAGACAGAGCCACAGAGTTGTTTGCAACGGTGTTAGCGGAGCTTGCACCCGCTTCTTCTACTGGCGCAGCGGCGTGGATTTGGGCTGAAAATAAAACGGCTACAGAAGTAGCCGTAATCATATTAAGTTTCATAAATTACTCTACACAATCAAGCGTATTAATAAACTAACACAGCGCGACGATTCTTAGCCATAGCTGCGTCGGTATGAGAGTTATCTACTGGCTTTTCTTCACCGTAGCTAACAATAGAAATCTGCGACGCCAACACACCTAAACTTTGTAGGTACTTTGATACAGCTTTACCACGACGCTCACCCAAAGCGATGTTGTACTCAGGCGTGCCTTTTTCATCGGTATGGCCTTCGATAAGTACTGTAACTGATGGGTTGTCACGTAAGTAACTCGCATGCGCTTCTAAAATTTCAGCAAACTCATCACGAATGTCTGAACGGTCGAATTCGAAGTAAACCACTTGGCTTTGACGAAGTTCAGCGGCTTTCTGACGCTCTTCTTCTTCAGCACTTAGTACAGGGTCTACTGCACCCACTTCAACACCGCCATTTGTTTGGCCTTCGCCAGTGGTGCTATCTTCAATAACAACACCGCCTGCTTTATCTTGCTCGCTCACATCACTATCGCTGGTGTTGTTTGAACTACAAGCGGCTAAGCCTGCAAACGCTAGTCCTAAAAATACGGTTTTTACTACTCTTTCGAATTGCATTATGGATTCCTTATGATCACATAGTTTTTGTTAGTTTAAGAAGGGTGACCAAGCAGGGGCTCTTACACTGCCCTCTTTAGCTGGTAAAGTCGCTTTAAATCTTCCATCCATGGATACCAATGCTAAAACTTGGCGCCCACCTGCTACCGTACTGTACATAATCATACTGCCATTGGGTGCAATAGTAGGAGACTCGTCCAGTTGAGTCCTAGTCAATACTTGCACGTAGCCAGTATCAAAATCTTGTCGAGCAATTCGGTATTGCCCATTAACTCTGCTAACCATTACCAAGGCCGAACCATCGGGGGTGACAGAGCCACCCAAGTTCATTTCCCCTTCCCAGGTTACTCGGTTAACTTTATTGGTATCGATATTCACTTTGTAAATTTGTGGTTTACCACCGCGCTCCGAAGAGAATAACAGCTCATTGTTACCATTTGGCAACCACGTTGGCTCGGTATCAATACGGCGATTTTTGGTAATGCGTTGTAACTTTTTAGTTTCTACATCGATTACGTAAATGTCAGGTTGACCGTCTTTAGACAACACTAAAGCGATACGTTTACCGTCAGGAGACCACTCAGGAGCGCCGTTAATACCAGTAAATGAAGTTAGCTTTGTTCGCTGCGACGTATAAATATCTTGTATGTAAATCTCTGCTGTGCGGTTTTCAAAACTTACGTAAGCTAGTTGGCGACCATCTGGCGACCAAGAAGGCGACATTAATGGCTCTTGTGAACGTAGCAAGGTTTTTTCATTATGCCCATCGTAGTCTGCAATTCTTAATTGATAAGGGTAATTGGCTTCGTTATTAACCACTACATAAGCAATACGGGTTAAAAATGCACCACGCTCACCAGTTAAAGCTTGATAAACACCGTCCGAGATTAAGTGCGCCATTTGACGAAGCTGCGCTTTAGCGACACTTTTAAAACGGTCTAACAGCACATGATCTTGGCTAGTGACTAACTGGCCGTCTTTTAACTCTTGCTTGTTGCCCGCAGTTACCTGACCGCGCAGCACATCTACAAGTGAATAGCTGACTTTATACTTTCCGCCATCTAAAGCTTCTACATTGCCAAGTAACACGGCTTCTACACCTAAGGCAGCCCAAGCTTCATAATCTACTTGTTCGGCTGTTTGAGGTGTTTGCGGCATCTCGCTAACGGTCACCGGGTTAAATTTACCCGAACGACGTAAGTCATCAGCCACCACTTTTGCTAAATCTAGCGGAACGTTTCCATGTCCCTTCCAAACAAATGGCACAACACCAACAGGCCGTGCACTATCTACGCCTTCCGTGATTACAATTTCTAGGTTAGCTTGAGCAACATTCATAAATGCAAACAATAAGCCCACACTCACTAAGAATTTTTTAATCATCACAGCTATTCCGGTTTAAGAGTTAAAGTAATATTTTTCATTTTTTCGAATACATCAGGATCTTTTGAAACGGGTAAAGATACAGCCTTTTTGATTGCTCTGCGTGCCGAGTCACAAACGGCTGCGTCCCCTTTACCATTGCCAATATTGGTAACAAATCCACTAGATGCCAAGGTTAATTGTATTTGGCACTGTTTACCAAGCATACTTGGTTCTATCAACCAGTTTCGTTGAATTGTCGACATAATCAAGGCTCGATATTTATCAACTTCACTTAGCACTTGGCGTTGATGACGAGAGTTTGCTTCTGCTGCCATTTCTGCCTGCATTGAGCGTTCAAACTCAGCCTCTTGGCGAGCAATTTCAGCTTGGCGTTTGCGCTCTGCTTCCGCTTTGGCTGCTTTCTCTTTTGCAATTCGGGCTTCTTCTTCTTTACGTTTACGTAGCTCTTCAGCCTTACGAGCAGCTTCTTCGGCTTCTTTAGCCGCTTGCTCTGCTTTGCGTTGCTCTTCAAGTTTACGTACTCGCTCAGCTTCAGCAGCCACTGCAGCAGCTTCCGCTACTTTGCGTTGTTCTTCTTTCTTTATACGTTCTGCTTCGGCTTTAGCGGCTTTTTGTTGCTCAAGCTTTTGTTTTTCTTTAGCTCGGCGCGCTTGTTCATCGGCTTTACGTTTAGCATCTTCTTGTTGACGTTTTTCTAGCTCTAACTGCTTAATGCGCTTCTCTTCAGCTAAACGCTTTTTGCGTGCTTGCTCGGCTTCTTTTTCAGCTTTAGCAATCCGTTGTTGTTCTTGTTTGGCTTTATCTTTCTGTTGCTGTTTAATCCGTTCAACTTGCTTTGTCACCTGGTTAATATCTACAGCAGTAGCATTGATAATAGGAGCACTAGGAGTTGGTTCTAATTTAACGCGCTCAAAATCAACCGACCAAACCAAGGCGACAAATAGCACTGCATGCAACAGTATTGAAATTACAATGGATAAGCTAAAAGGCGACTTCAATGCTATTCCTATTTTAATTTTCGTCTGGCTGAGTCATTAAACCCACAGAAGGCACACCGGCACTTTGCAGTAATACCATCAAGTTAATCACTTGCTCGTAGCGCACGTTTTTATCACCACGCACAACCACCGGTAAGTCTGGATCTAATTGCAAATGCGCCATCACCACTGCTTTTAAGTCATCACCCGAAAGAGATTGATTAGTAGAGTTGTTATCTTCGCCAGTATCTAGATAGTACTGGCCACTTTCTGTCACGGTGGCAACTAAAGGCGGTTTACTGTCTTCTGGCATTGCTTCTGCGCTGGCTTGCGGAAGGTCAACTTTTACCCCTTGGGTAATAAGCGGCGCTGTTACCATAAATATGATCAGCAATACCAACATCACATCGATGTACGGTACTACGTTAATCTCGGCAACTAAACGTCGTTTAGGACGTTGATAATGATTCACGCTAGCTCCTCTTAGTTACTACCGCTATGAGTTTGGCGGTGTAAAATGCTAGAGAATTCTTCCATGAAGTTGGCGTAACCATGCTCAAGCTTAGCAACACCCGTTGAAAAGCGGTTAAAGGCAATTACCGCTGGAATAGCTGCAAATAATCCCATCGCTGTTGCAATTAAGGCTTCTGCAATACCTGGAGCAACCATGTTTAAGCTGGCCTGCTGCACTTCACCTAGAGCGATAAAGGCATTCATAATCCCCCATACGGTACCAAATAAGCCAATGTATGGGCTAATCGAACCAATGGTGGCCAGCATAGGCAATTGGTTTTCTAAGGATTCAACTTCGCGAGATAGCGACACACGCATACTACGATACGTACCATCCATTACCGCGTCGGCGCTGCGGCCACTGGTTTTATGTAAACGCACATACTCACGAAAGCCTGAATGGAAAATTTGCTCCATTCCTTGCAGGTGGTCTGCGCGGGCATTGCTCTCTTGATAAAGCTTGTTAAGGTCGACACCGGACCAAAACTTTTGTTCAAAAGCATCACTGGCGGTTTTAGCTGCTTTTAATACTCGATTACGGTTAATGATCATTGCCCACGAATAAACAGACATACTCACTAGCAATAACATTACAAACTTAACTAATAGACTCGCCTGCCAAAACAAGCCGATAAATGACATATCAGAGTGCACCGAGTAAATCCTCTTTTAATGTTTCAGGAATGGCCGTGGCCTTCATTGATGACAATGTGACACAAGCTACAGTGACCGTTCCGTGGGCGATGACTTGTTGATCAGCATTTCTAATGGTTTGTTCAAACACCAAACTGGCTCTCTTCATTTTTTCGATGGTGGTTTCCACCGAGAGCATTTGATTGAATAAAGCAGGAAGTTTGTAGTCAATATTTAGCGAACGCACCACAAAACATAAATCTTGTTTCATTAGTACGTCTTGATCATAGCCTAAGTCACGAAGCCACTCTGTACGGCCCCGTTCGAAGTACTTTATGTGGTTGGCATGATAAACAACCCCGCCAGCATCGGTATCTTCGTAGTAAACCCGAACAGCTAAAACCGACATTACATCTATCCCAAATATATAATTACAAATTACTATACACAGGCTGGTGCCCAAGGTTAAGACTCTAAACACTTAATTTAGATAATTGACAAAGAAAACTGAGATAACGGCTTAAAATTAAACACTTTAAGCCTATTTTTTAGCAATGCTGTCGTTATTAAACGACAGCGTTTTTATCGTTTAGGAAGGTCTAAACCGAGGTGTAAATAGGCTTTATCACTAGCGATACGCCCACGAGGAGTGCGTTGCAAAAAACCCTGTTGAATTAAGAATGGTTCAAGCACATCTTCTATGGTTTCTTTATCTTCGCCAATTGCAGCTGCCAAGTTGTCTAAACCCACCGGGCCACCAGCAAAAGTCTCGGTAATCGCTTTAAGCAACTTGGTATCCATGTAGTCAAAGCCTGCACTGTCTACACTAAGCAAATCAAGAGCTTGGGCTGCAATCTTCTGAGTCACCTTTCCGTCGAACTTAACATCTGCAAAATCGCGTACCCTACGTAACAAACGATTTGCAATACGAGGAGTGCCTCGGGAACGTTTTGCTACTTCCCAAGCGCCTTCTTCATCTAAGTCTAAATTAAGATAATGGGCACTTCGTTTAACGATATCGGCTAAGTCCTTAGTTTTGTAAAACTCTAAGCGTTGCACAATGCCAAAACGGTCACGTAAAGGAGAAGTAAGCATACCTGCGCGGGTGGTTGCACCGATAAGGGTAAACGGTGGTAAGTCTAGCTTAATTGACCGCGCCGCAGGGCCCTCGCCTATCATAATATCCAACTGATAATCTTCCATGGCAGGGTAAAGCACTTCTTCTACCACGGCACTTAAACGGTGGATCTCATCAATAAACAATACATCGCCTGGTTCTAGATTGGTTAGTAGCGCCGCTAAATCACCGGCTTTTTCTAACACCGGTCCAGAAGTAGTTTTAATATTTACGTCTAGCTCGTTGGCCACAATGTTAGCCAAAGTAGTTTTACCTAAGCCGGGCGGGCCAAATATAAGTAAATGGTCTAGGGCATCATCACGACGGCGAGCGGCTTCAATAAATATTTCTAACTGTTCTACAACCGCTTGTTGACCAGTGTAATCTTCAAGCTTTTTGGGCCTAATCGCGCGATCAACTGTTTCTTCTTCTACTATTGGCGTGGCTGCTACTAAACGGTCAGCTTCAATCATCTAAAATACCTTTGTTACAGTGCCGCTTTTAAGGCTTCTCTGATCAGCTCTTCACTGCTCATGCCATTGGTCCACACTAGTTTAACCAACTTATCTGCTTGGTTACCTTTGTAACCCAAAGACTCTAGCGCTGCGGTAGCTTCATCTTTAGGATCTACACTTGCGTGTAAGGGTAAATCTCCATGGCTACTTAGGCTATCACTTATTGGCGTTTCTGGAAGTTCTACGTTCCAGTTTTTCAAGCGGTCTTTCATTTCGACTAGCAAGCGTTCAGCAGTTTTCTTACCGATGCCAGGCACTTTTACTAAGCTTGATAAGTCTTCATGTTTAACGGCAAACACAAACTGCTCACAACTTAAGCCCGATAGTATGGCTAAGGCTACTTTAGGACCAATACCATTTACCTTGATCAATTCTCTAAATAAGGAGCGAGAAGCCTTATCATGAAAACCATAAAGCAACTGGGCATCTTCTCGCACAATAAAGTGAGTTAACAAGCGCACAGACTCACCCAGTTCAGGTAATTGATAAAAACAGTTCATGGGTAATTGAATCTCGTAGCCTACTCCGGCTACGTCAATTAAAACAAACGGTGGGACTTTTTCTTCTAAGGTACCTTTAATGGTAGCGATCACTGCATAGACTCCTAAACTAACTGCGCTTAGCTTAACCTAAAGACTGGATATACATCCAGTCTTTTACAGTTAATTTGTCTGAGAATTCGCTAACAATTGGCTGCAAACAGCTTATTAATAGCTCACCCGTTTTAAGCCTTAGTCCCTCTACAACGATTGATGTTTGTGTACTAAATTCCAATCGGCCAGTACCGCATAGGCTGCTGGAATAATAAACAACACCATCATGGTAGAAGCAATAATACCAAACACTATCGACACCACGATAGGCTGCACAACTTGAGCCTGTAAGCTGGTTTCGAGTAAAAGCGGAAGCAAGCCGGCAGCAGTGGTTAAGGAGGTTAAAAACACCGCTCTAAAACGCTCTTTGCTTGCGTTAACAACAGCCTGATAAACGTCATCCCCTTCATCCAAGTGGTGCCGGATATACTGCACCAGCAATATAGAGTCATTTGTTACAATGCCCGCTAAGGAAATAAAGCCCAAAATAGACGGCATGCTTAAGTTATGGCCTAACAAAAAGTGGCCCCACAATACGCCTATTAAGGCCATGGGAATAACCGTAAGCACCACCACTGGCTCTAAATAACTTCTAAACTGGAAGCTCAAAATAGCAAAAACCCCAAAAATACCAATGGCAAAACTTTTACTTAATGAAGCCCCTACTTTGGCACTTTCTTTAGCCTCTCCTTCAAAATCAACACGCAAACCAGGAAACTGCTTCTGAAGCTCAGGCAGATAACTCCCTTGTACCAATTGCATCACTTCATTGGTATTCGCTACCCGGGTATCGACATCAGCCATTACCGTTACTGTACGCAAGCTATTAATGCGCTGGATACGCACATAAGCCCGTTGATACTCAATGTTTGCGATGGACGATAAAGGTACTTGTTGGCCATCGGCCAGCACAATCGGAAAGTTAGCTAATGCTTGTAAGCTTCCGGACTGTTGCTTGTTTAACCTTACATCAATTTGCATATTCTCTGGGCCAATCTGAAACTCATCAGCTATGGTACCTTGGTAAGAAGCACGAAGTTGTTCCGCCACCATTTGGCCGTTAACCATAAACGACTCCGCCCCTCCTCGAAGTGAAATCACTACCTCTTCTTTACCAGGGCGCATGTCATCTAGAATGCTGTTCACACCTTGGAACTTACCTAGGTAAGCCTGCAGCTCAACCGATGCAGATTTTAAAGTATCAAGATTGGAGTGTTGTAAACGCACTTCAATCGCCCGCCCAGCTGGGCCCATTGTCGGTTGGGTAAAAGCTAAAGCTAAAGGTAATGCTTGATCACCTACCTGTTCCCGCCAAGCAGCAATGAAATCTTCTATGTAACTATTGCGGACCTCTGCAGAAAGCAGATCTAGGCGCACGGTAGCCACGTGAGGGCCTGACTCTCCGGCATCAGCATTAAAATTGTATTGCGCGGTTATATCGTGGATCAGCGTTTGCGGCTCGTTGTTATTGTTGGTGAACTCTTTCCCAACCAGCTGCGCTGCATTAACAATTTCCGTCACTAAGGCTTCGGTTTGGCTTAAACTTGAGCCTGGCGGCAGAATAATTCTGGCTTCTGCGATGTCACCGTCTAATTCTGGAAAGGCGGTGAATTTTACCAATCCGCTAATCACCAAAGAGAACGACAACAGCAACAAGCCCAAAGTTGCACCAAGTGAAATGTAACGCCACTTCACTATGAAGGTAACGGCTGGAACAAGTTTATTTAGTCGAAAACTTTCGAAAGCATTTAGAAATTTTGCTTTAAAGCCACTTGTGGGCCTTTCAATACCCTGATGCTGCAAGGTATGACGAAGGTGGTTAGGCAGGATCAAAAACGCTTCTACCAAGCTAATGCAAAGTACTAATAACAAAGCCATGGGCACCACGCTTAATACTGCACCCATTTGCCCGTCTAACCACATTAAACTACCCAATACAAAAATTGTGGTGAAGAACGACGAGATAACCCCAGGCGCAGCTTTTTTAACCCCTTTAACCACTGCTTGGTCGGCGCTTAGCCCTCGCTCTAGGTGAGCGGCAATCGATTCCGCAATAACAATCGCATCATCCATCATGATGCCAATAGCCATAAGTAGGCCTACCAGCGTCATAATATTTATCGACAGCCCAAATACCGACATCAGGAACAAACCACCCATAAAGGCAACCGGTAAGCCTGCAGCTATCCAGAACGAGTATCGCAACGAGAAAAACAGCCACATACTCAAAAACACCAAGATAATCCCTTGCCAACCATTCTTAAGCATCATGTTTAAGCGATCGCTTAATAGCGAAGACATGTCATTGGTGAGGGTTAAGCTCACCCCCTCAGGGCTAATAAGCCTTTGGTCGTCGACAAACTGCTGTACCGATTGTTTGATGCGCAAGGCATCATCGGCTTTATTTTTGCTAATTTTGAGTACTGCAGAAGGAAGGTTGTTGAACAGTATTTTCTCTTCATCTAATTCAAACCTGTCGCTGATGCTGGCGATATCTCCCAAGTACACCACGCTGCCATTGTTATCTGATGCAATTACCGTTTTAGCTAAGGCAAGAGGATCACGCTTACGTTGATCAAAACGAATCAATAAGTTTTTATCTGTAAGCTCTATGGTCCCGGCCGGCAAATTAATGTTTTGCTGGCTAATGGTATTGGCAACGTCATTAACGCTTAGGTTTAACCTGCGCAGCGCTGTTTGATCTAATTCAACCCGCAACTGATGATCTGAGAAACCACTCACGCTCACCATGGCCACGCCGTAATCTACCTTTAGGCTTTGTTTAAGCTCTTCGGCGTAGGCTTTCAAATCAGGCCAAGACGCTGGCGCGCTAATGGCAATATCTACAACGGGTTCCGCCCAGTCCATTTCTTTAACCACTGGCGGTTCAATTTGCTCAGGAAAATCCTTAATGGCGTTGATTTCAGTTTGAATATCCACCAACATTCGGCCAACGTCGGCGTTACCGTCAAGTTTCACTACTAGTGAGCCTAGCCCTTCAACCGCTTCACAACGGGTTTCTTCGATGCTCGATAAACCATCTACAGCATCTTCCATACGCATACATAAGCTTTCCTCTACTTCACTGGGTGAAGCGCCGGGATAAACCACAGTTGCGATAATGAAAGGGTTAGTAAATTCAGGAAAGGTTTCTCGCTTCAAGGTGCCTAAACTACTGAAGCCAAGCAGCAGAAAACTCACCATAACCAAGTTTGCTAAGGTAGGATGGCGAATAAAGAAATTAAGCATTTGGCGCTTCCTCTACTCGCAGGCTCATCCCCTCTACCGCTGGAATAAGATCATTAAGAATCAGCTGCTCACCACTGCTAATATCTCCGCTGATTGCCACACCCTGCTCAGTTCTAAATATCACAGTCACTGGAACAATGTTCAGCTTGTCTTCGCTGTCCATCAGGTAAATATTGCTGCCGTGCAACGCTCTTTCTGGCACCACAAAGTGTTGCTGCGGATAGCCCTTTATCGTCGCTTGTACATACATGCCCTTAGTCAATGGGATTTGTTGAGCTAAATCCATGCTGGCAATGTCTTGTGCGACTTCTAAGAACATGCCAACGGTGGCTTGTTCAACACTTACTGACTCAGCTACACGGGTTACTTTGGCTGGCCAACGATATTCTATTCCCGAAGCCACTAGGCTTATCGATGCTTCAAATTCTAATTCGTCAATAGATGGCAAGCCCAAGGCGTTTTGATAATGCTGTACACTGCTCACTAGATGGCGCATATCATTGAGTGACAACTGCACGTCTGCCACCATCACATCCAGCTTTTGCGCTACCACCATTACCGATTGCAAATTAACTACTTGTTCGGTTTCAATATTTACTTCAGCAATTTTGGCGTCAAAAGGCAGCACAATCTCCGTTTTACTAAGTTGACGCTGGGCATCTTCAAACTTGGCTTTTTCTACTGCGAGTTGTGCTTCAGCAACTCGCTTATCATCGGGGATGAGTTGCAAGGCATTCTCAAGCTCTTGAACCACGTTATTTTGAATTAATACATTTTGCTTTTGGTTTTCTAGCTCCGAGCTAGAAATCAGGTTCTGATCCTTAAGCTTTTGTTTACGTTTGAACTCTTCATCTACCAACAAAGCGCGTTGGCGCTCAATATCTAAGCTGGTTTTTAAGTTGGTTTCTTCTTGAGTTAAACGAGCCAGCTGAGTCATGCTTGCGTTTAAATTGGCCTCTGCTTGCACCATTTTTAAGCTGTACTCAAGAGGGTCAATTTTAAGTAACAGCGTACCCTTGGGTAAAAATCTCCCTTCTTCTAACAAGGGATGGCGATAAACTAGGTTGCCACTCACTTCTGCAACAGCTTCCCAGCTCGTTTTAGGCTCCACTCTACCGTAAGCAATGGCCAAAGGTGCTGCAGCTTGTTGCTTTAGTTCCGTCACTTCAACCAATCGAGACGACTGATGCTGAGCATTTAATGGCGCCACTTCTTTAGTCGTAATGGCGAGAACTAGAAAAAAAATACCAATAGCAATGCCTGGGAAAATCAACCAAGGTTTATTGAGCTGCATTACGTTGTTCCTTTGATTTAAACAATCCACGCTCAAGCAACTGAACGTTGTGATCGGCAAGTTTTAAAAATTTTTGTTTCGATAATTCAATTTGATTAGCTTCCAATAAACGCTCAGGCATTAAGAATGGAAACACCATCAAACTAAGAAAGCTAATTTGCGCCATCTCTGGGTCTATGCCTTCTATTAAAGCCTTTTTGTTTACCAACTGTTCAAACAATGCTTTGCTTTTAAACCGCCCCATGTTGCTTATCATAAGTTCTAGTTGCTGAGCACTTTCGTGCTCTCTAGGTAAGCCCGACAATTTGTATATGAGTTTAGGAAAATATGGGTTTTCCACCATGGTGGTGTAGTAGCCGCGCATTACCTTGCCTAAATCACTTATATCGGTATTTTGCTTGCCCTGCTGTAAAGCATTAAACACCGGATTAGAGACATTTTTTAACATCTCTCCAAATAACTGGGCTTTAGAGCCAAAGTAATAACGAATTAGCGCAGCATCAACTGCCGCTTTATTAGCTATCATGCGTATCGATACTTTGTCGTAATCAAGTTTTGCGAAGAGCTGGGTTGCCGCTTCCAGCAACTTTTCTCTGGCTTTACTATCGCCTTTTGGTCGTCCAACAGGGTTCTTTGGGCTCATAAACTTTTGAATTATTCATCAGATGTAGAATTAATAATAAGACATAACTGAGTTTGCTGCGCCTAGTTAAATTCTTCACTAGCTAGTTTTCAATGAATTTTACCTTGATTTACAATACAAACAGCGACTTACCAGCAATTATTATTTGGCTTAATGTACTTTAAGATAGCAATATCAATAAAATGATAACTTCCTCAATTTGAGCTTAGAAGTCTCTAGGATCTTGAATAAGTTTAAGCAACAATGCTAATCAAATAAGGTTCTTCGAACGGAGTGCTAATGACTGGCAAAAGTGAGTTAAAAATTGGTTTAGCGCTTGGAAGTGGCGCAGCAAGAGGTTGGTCACACCTCGGTGTGATTATGGCACTGCAAGATATGGGGATCCGCCCCCATATTGTGTCTGGCTGCTCCATCGGCGCATTGGTTGGCGCTGCGTATGCTTGCCAACGAATAGACAAATTACATGAATGGGCCTTAAGCCTTTCCAGTTGGCAGGTTTTTAACTTGATGGACTTTTCCCTCTATCGTGGCGGTTTGCTCACCGGAGAAAAAGTGTTTAACGCCGCAGAAAAATACATCGGTAGCGATATGATTGAACAACTTACTATCCCCTTTGGTGCGGTTGCTACCGAGCTAGAGTCAGGTAAAGAGATATGGCTGCAAAAAGGCAAGGTTCGTGACGCAGTAAGAGCTTCGTGCGCTATGCCGGGGCTAATGGCTCCCTATCGATTGAAAGACCAATGGCTGGTAGATGGCGCAGTGGTCAATCCGGTACCGGTTTCGCTGTGTCGAGCAATGGGTGCCGACATCGTTATTGCGGTAAACCTTAATAATGATAAATCAAGAATAGCGCTAACAGACCATCCGTTAGAATTGAATGAGCAAGATAGCAACGCTAACGAGCAACCATTTTGGCGCTTATTAGGTGGCGGCAAAGATTTCCTTAATTCAATGCTTAGTAACCTTAAGCAACCAAACAATAATCGCTCCCCAGGTATGATTGGGGTAATGTCTACCTCGATTAACATTATGCAAGAACGTTTAACCCGGACTCGAATGGCGGGTGATCCACCCGATATTTTGCTCTCTCCTAAACTGGGAGACATAGGGATCATGGATTTTCATCGCGCCGAGGAAGCGATAGCCGAAGGGAAAAGAGTGACAGTACTGATGAGACCACAGATAGAAGAAGAGTTGTTTTACCGATAATTTGCCTTTTCAGGCTGATGAATATTATCGATTAAAATAATCAATATTAGTTATATAAGAATTAATAGTATCTATAAAACAATAAGATAATGGCATAAGTTTAATTTTAGTCGCCAAATAATCACCATGCAGCGAGTCCTTTCAAGGCGTATACTTACTCCAGTTGCCGAGGGCTTAGAATGTTAGAAAAACTAAAACAAATGAGCAAAGCCGATGTATTGTGCATTGTCTTCTGTTCAATCATCATCACGCCACTGATTAATGGTCCGGGCGCGCTGGTGATTGGTGCTTGCTTAGCCAGCTTTGGTTTAACACCAAAAAGCATAGATGTAGGCGCGCTCACTAAACGTTTATTGGCAATATCCGTTGTAGGCTTAGGTTTTGGCATCTCTATCACTCAAGCCATAGAATACACCCAGCATGGTTTTGGTTTAATCGTTGGTTCTATCGCTTTCACTCTAATTCTCGGCTTAGTCGCTACTAAGCTTCTGGGTATTGAGCGCAAAACTGGTTATTTAATCTCGGTAGGTACCGCCATTTGTGGCGGTAGTGCTATTGCCGCAGTTTCACCAGCGATTAAAGCCAGCAGCAAACAAATCTCTTTGGCTTTAGCCACTGTGTTCATTTTAAATGCTTGCGGCCTCTTTATTTTCCCACTACTCGGTCACTTATTTGATTTAAGCCAAAGTCAATTTGGCTACTGGGCAGCCATCGCTATTCATGACACTTCTTCAGTGGTGGGCGCAGCAGCTAGTTATGGCGATGAAGCGCTAAGTGTAGCGACTACTGTAAAGCTTGCTAGAGCTCTATGGATTATACCCGTTGCGTTATTAAGCGCGGTAATATTCAAAGAGAAAGATGGCAAGATTTCGATACCCTACTTCATTCTCTTTTACATAATAGCCATGCTCATCAGCAACTATGTGCCAATGTTTGAAGCTGTATATAAAGGCTTATTTGAGATTTCGAAGCAATTGTTGGGTGTGTGTTTATTTTTGATTGGTTATGGCTTAACCGCTAAAAATTTGCAGCAAGCTGGTTGTAAACCATTGTTACTTGGTGTGAGCCTCTGGATCTGCATTGCCATAGGTTCATTGCTTATCATTAAAGCTTTCTACTAGAAGGCCTAGATGAAATTAAGCTCGAGTTTTTAGTTTTGAGTATCTTGGTCTTTTCCAAATAAGGAACACCCCAACATGACAAGCACTGCTACAAATGCCGTTGCTTCGAATACCGCTCGGACTAAGTCATGGCTAAACCATGCGATTAGTAGACTTAGAACAATAACTATTAACAAAATTTTGCGTAACATCTGCGCTCTCCAGTTAGCAAAACTGTAACTAACTAAAGGTCTTCTGCAAATTCAGTTTGTCTATAAGCTAGTACCGTCGCTTATAAAGAATCTTTGTTGTTCACATATATAATTAGACATACATCACATTTTTGTTAGAATCGTCCGCGGTCACAAAACTTACGGCAGGCACAATGTTTCAAACTTTGTTCTATAGAATACTTTTTCCTTTCATCATCGCTTTGTTAGTTATGATTTTAGCGATATTGCAAATGCAAAAGGTAACCTTGGCAAAGTTTTACGACAAAGATTTGAGCTTTTCAGATTACCTTAACTGGTTTTCTACACACCCAGCCAACACCGTAGACGTACTCTCCGTATTGCGTGCCCAACAACCTAATCACCATGGTGGTACCACAAAAGATTGGTGTCCCAATGTCAGTTCACAAGGTGGTTTTGTTAGCATTAGTTATTTAGATGACAAACCCGTGTGCTGCAGCTTGGGTCAAGGTCAGCGCTATGTTTACTACAAAGAAGACGAGCAGTTTATCACTCTGCTCTGTGGACGCTGGCCAAGAACAGAAGTGGTTAACGTGAGTAAAAAAGGCATTCGCGCCGTTCAGTCTTATCGCAGTGCCGCTGGCTCTTAATTAACCCGCTTTAGTGTTCGTCGAAGTAATCTTTATTGCGAATATATTTACGCATGTAGTGATAGGTAAACGGCAGTAATAACCAACTTACCAACGATTTACTCAAGCGATACCAAGTAGGCGTGTTTTCGTAAATTTTTTCATCATGTAACCACAGCATTCTGCCCACATGCCAATATACAAATGGCAGAGGTGGTAGGAAAGTTACAATATCTAAGTCACAGCATATCCGGTAAGTTTTACGGTGTAATTTGTAATGTTTCTTAAAATTCCACAGGCCCGTAGCGGGCTGGCCAAAAGTTACAACCCGTTTTACCTTTTTAGGGTATTGCCTCTCTAACCTATCGGCCACCAGCACTGCCATACAACCGCCCGAAGAATGACCCGTAAGGGAGATGCGCTTGCCCTGCTCCATCAATGGCAACAATATAGATTCAAGACGCTGATAAACCGTATATTTGTGTTTGCTTCGATTGGGATCGCAACTTAATTGCTCGAGAAGCTGCAAATAGCCCCAATGTACATGGTAATGCTCTTTCCCTACTCGATACTTACGTGGAATAAAGGCTAAATTCACCAGCCAATCAAAGATATTCATTGAACCGCGAAACACCACTATTACTTCGTCTTTGTTTTCCTTCCAAAGAACGCGCGTAGTAGAACGTCCCCAACGATCAAACACATCCTTATACAAATACTTATCAAGTTGTTCTGTCATGCCTTCCATGGCCGAAGGATAAGCTAAGCGACACAACACCGCATAACGTTCATATTGATAACGTTTTAACTTCTTTAGTTTGGCGATGGGCTCTTGAATTAGCGGTTGGTTCAAACAAAGCTACCTAAGCAATTTTGGTTGTATATTGAAACATAGTGTTCACAATTTAATATGACAATTTGATGAAACGCTGAAAGCAGCGCTATTGAGCGTAGAACTTTAACCAGTAGTGCTGCGCTTTAGTGTGATTGGGGCTAACTAAATTAAACTGATAACTATTGCCAATTTGCTGCACCACAAAAAAGTTATGAGAGTCGACGCCTGATACCTCGCTAACATTTACCCTACCCCAACCTTCGTTAAACACTGACAAACTGGGAAGGTCGAGCTCAATATTTGGCAACTTACAGCTAGGGCTAGAACTGGCTATAAGTACTCGATAGGGTAAATCTTTCCATAATTGACCTTGGCTTAATATAGAGACTTGCTGCTGAATGCTTGGGTCCCAAGCAAACTCTAAAGCAATTAAGCGGCCTTTTAGCAACTGTAAGTTATCAGCGATACATGCAGAGCTTGAAGGTAAAGTTATCTGTAACACCTGGTCTTGGTCATTTTTACTGGCTTTGTTTTGCGCCCTAAGTTCAAGCTGTTCAAGTGCTTCTATGCGAAAAGTAAGCTTTGGATAAGCGCCTTCGATAACTTCAATGGCCAATTGATTCGCTAGCGTAGAGCATGAAAACAAGCTCAAAATAAACAGCCATTTAGCCATAAACATCCACCTTTAAGTAAATACCAAAACCCCAATTACGATTTTAAGATTAGCAGCTTTATGCACCAAGCCATTGCTGAATTTGCTTCACTGTCCATAGTGGCGCATCTAAGGGGAGATCGTGCCCTGCTGTGGGATGCTGCTTAAAATCTGCTTGCCAGCGTCTTGCGAGCTCGGTACTGCAACTGGCATCCACTAATTTGTCTCTACGGCTATTTAGAATCAGCAAAGCTTGTTTGGGCTTATTTGGTGCTCTAAAAGCCGCAGCAGCTTTAAGCTGTAAGTAAGCATTTTTTAAGCTCACAGGGCATTGCTCTGCCCACTTAAACCAAGAGTCCAGCACGCGCTGGTGCTTTAAAGGGAAGCTACTGGTTAATTGCAAAATTTTTGTTTGACGCTCAATGGATGTTCTAGACCAAACTGCACTGAAAAAATGCGGATAAATACGCCAATTTAAGCGTTTATAGAACGGCGAGAACTGCGCATTGGAAGAGTTGATCAATACCAAAGAATTAACTTCACGACTAAAATTTGTTGCCCAATCTAACGCCAGCATGCCACCTAAAGATATAGCAACAATATCAACCGAATCAATGTTAGCGTTTTTGAGCCTAAGTTGAATGCGTAAGCTTTGCCGCATTTCGGCAATCGTGTCGGCACTACTTAAGTGACACAATTGACCATTACCCGGGGTATCAAAACTCAATATTGAGCGCTCTGGGAATGCTTGCTCGAGACACTTAGAAAAGTCCCCCCAATGGCGTTGCTCCCTGACTAAACCACGAATCAGTACAATTGGCCTTTGAGCTTTTTTCATGAATACCACTTTTTAATGGCTGCCAATTTATCTAATTCCAATTGTGGATCATTGAACAAGGTTTGCCATGAATAAGTCGCGTCCATTAAAAATTCCATTAATACCAAATGCCGCCTTAATACGCGCTGTACTCGGTGCGGTTTCATCGGATGATATAAACCTAAGCTATTGAACACTTGCAGCGGGTTTTTCTTTAACCAACGCCACGAGCCCATCTCCAGCGTTAAAGGGACAAAAGTACCCGAATGATTTAGTGATTGATCGTAACAGTAGTCCCAAAGGTCGCCATGACAAACATAGTGTTTGGTTTGTGGCTCAAACAAGTAGTTTTGATGTGGGAAGCCAGTAAAAAAAGCCTTACGTAAGCGATAGACCACACCAAGATCAACTATTGCTTGTGAGGCGGAGTTTGCATAAGGAAACCAAAGGCGGTCACTGTGACCAAAGCCACTATGGCAATCAAGCACTAAACTAAAGGGCCTGGGAAACAACTTGGTTTTTACAAACTCTACAAGCGCCCTGTTTTCCGTTTCCATGGCTTCACCTTTGTTACCACGAAACCAAGGTAGCTTGCTGCTTATCTGTTGCCCACCAACCATAAAGCTCGCACCATCTTTTGCGATACTTGGTGAGTTACGCATTAAATCAACCCCCTTAGCATTGGATCTTCGCTGCATGACCATGCCACCGGGGTTAACAATTGGGATAAAAGCTAAATAGCATTCATCAAGTAGCTGCTGCAATTGCAGATCCCAATCAAGACGGTTTAACAAGCTAGCTAAAAAAGACAATACCACTTGGCTACCAATACGTTCAACGCCGTGAACCCCACCTACAAACAGCACTCCAGGTTTATCAATTGAAGCTTTACCTAGACTAATTGCATGAACTGGATAAGAGGCATCTGTGTTGCCTTTAACTTCGCACAGCAACTCTACTTTTAGCTTATTTGGAAACTGCTTAATGATGCTCAGCAGTTGATCCATCTCCGGGAATTCACTCAGGCCTTGCATCGCGTCCTCGCTTGCTATAATTGGCAAGTTACAACTAGCAAAATGCCATGACAGATTTATTACCAGCTCACGATGTAATCTTAATAGTATTTTGGAAGTAGTTGATTTTGCGACAAAGCTGGGCTTCGGTTACACTGCAACAACGTGCTTATAAGGACTTCACATGCCAGTAAACGACAAGCTAGATTTTTCATCAGTTTTAGCCACTGCAGTTCACGATATGAAAAATTCGCTGTGTATGCTGACTCAGTCAACAGAATCCATCGCCTTACGCTCTAAGCAAATGGGCAGAGAAGACAGTGAAGAACTGTCGCGCTTGCATTACGAAGTGTCACGCTTAAACGGAAGCTTGATGCAGTTATTGGCGCTTTATCGTTTCGAAAAAGAACAAATGCCAATGACCATTGAAGAGCAATACCTAGAAGACTTGCTCAACGATATCTATTTCAAGAACCAAACATTCATCGAACAAGCAGAAATGAATGTTGAAATAGATGTAGAATCTTCATTAAGTTGGTACTTTGATGGCGTACTTGTGGACTACCTACTTAATGATATTGTGGTGAATGCACTTCGCTATTCAAAAAAACAAATTAAAATATCTGCAAAACAAGCCGATAACTATTTATGCATCCAAATTGATGATGATGGTGATGGATTTCCACAAGACATTATCGACTTGGCAAATATAGAAGTAGCTTCGCAAATAAATTTTGTTAAAAATCGTAGCGGTTTAGGTTTATTTTTCGCAAAATTGATCGCTAAAGCACATATAAATTCGGGCAAGGAAGGTAAAATAAAACTAGAAAATGGCAGCTCTTTAGGTGGTAGCCGTTTTAGTTTATATCTCCCGTAGCACAAACACTTAGGATATTTTTTCGGTTTAAGTATGGTATTTACTTTAGTATTGCTTGGCGTAGGCGCGTTATTGTTTTTAGTAATCGCTTACAACATGGTTCAACAATTTAAACAAAAGCAAGAAACCGAACGCCGTTTAGCAATTGCCAAACAAAAGGCAATTATTAACGAAACGGAAGAGTTGCTGCTGCATTCCTCTATTTTGCCCTATAGCAAAGAATTGGTAGAGCTTCTGCACAAACGTATGTTAGAGGCCCTCAATCAAATTAGAACCACCGATCCTAGCGTTAAAGGATTAAATAACCGTATTCGCGCTACCAAAGGCCAGCTCACCCAGATAAAAAATGCCAGCGACATCAGCGACAGTGCCTTTCGAGCGCCTGATACAGATAAAGATGCTTTGCAAATGTTGCAGATCATAAAAAAAATACGCGCAGTAGTGCGTTCAGAGCACGCCAAAGGCCGCTTGAATACCCAAGTGTTTGTACTAGAAGATCGTCGACTGGAATTAATGCAGCTAAAAGTGAACATTGAAAATGCACTTAAACGCGCCGTAGAAGCACAAGCGCTGCGCCAATGGGGCACGGCTCGCCAATTGCTTAATAAAGGTATCTCAGCCTTAAGCAATATTTCAGACCGTGACGCCTACCTAGAGCAAAAACTACAAGACATGCGTCGTATGAACCAAGAAATGAGCGATAAACTCAAATCTGCTAGTAAGCAAGAAGCCGAAGATCTTGCCGAGAAAGAAACTGACGAATTGGATGTATTGTTTCAGCCCAAGAAAAAGTGGTAAAACCCTTCATAAACTGATTTGTTTTGAACTCGCGGCCTAAGTAGAAAGTTAGACCTGCGACTCAAAGCTATGCGAAAATATCGCTAACTAAATAAATAAAGCAAACACAACATGCGTAAAACACTTGAGCAGATTTCTAGCGACCCCTTCCATGGGGTTTATTTCATAGGTACCACCCCACCAAAACAAAATACCGACATTGAAAAAGTTAGTGATATAGCTGACAAATTACTGTCTCGTTTAGATGAAATTGAGTACGACGGTCTAATTGTTTACGACATTCAAGACGAGAGCAGCCGGATCGACAAACCGCGTCCATTTCCCTATATGCAGACCCATGATCCACGCTTGTATGCGCAGCTACTAATGCATAAAAGCGAACGTTCGGTCATTACTTACAAAAGTGTTTCACAAAGAAACGAACAAGATTTTGTCGCCTGGCTAAAAGAAGCTTGGCATCAATTTGAGATCCGAGATCTAGTTTTAGTTGGCAGCCCAGCAGCCACTAACGATATTAAGCTCAGTTTGGCTGATGCCTATAAAGCCATCGAAAATCATGCACCAGAGTTTTATTTAGGTGGCGTCACCATCGCTGAGCGCCATGCTAAAAAAGGTGATGAACACGCTAGGTTGATTCACAAAACCACTCAAGGTTGTCAGTACTTTGTTACCCAAGCAGTTTACAACGCACAAGCCACTATCGACATGCTAACTCGATACGCACACGAGTGTACTGAAAACAATCAACAGCCTCAACGCATCATTCTTACATTCTCGCCATGTGGTAGTGCTAAAACCTTAGAATTTATTGAATGGCTGGGAATATCAGTACCAGAAGCTACTAGCCTACGCATTCTCAATGCAGACAAACCTCTAAAAGAATCAATCCTAATTTGTTACAACAACTTAGTGCAGATTTTAGAAGCCGTTTTGCCACTTGGGATCCCCTTAGGGCTAAACATAGAAAGCCTTACCAATCGTAAAGAAGAAATTGATGCCGCTATTTTGCTGTATAAGCTACTAAAAGCCACCATGGACAAAAAGCTGGCTCAGTTACAATTAAACAGCTAATCATCGAAAAATAGCCAATAAAAAAGGAAGCTAAGTGCTTCCTTTTTTTAGTTCTATCTACTTAAGCCTTTTTCTTGGCTTTAGGCTTTTTGCGCTTATCTTCAATGGTCCATTTACCATCGCCAAAGTACGCTCTCCAACCGGTAGGTTTACCGTCAACTTCAGTGCTTAAGTATTGCTCTTTAGTCTTACGGCTGTATCGAACCAAAGATTTAACTCCATCAGGGTCTTCTGTTGGTCCATCAGCTAAGTAATAAAACTTCTCTGGTAAGCGGTCTCTGAAGCGCTTCAATTCTTCCACTAAAGGCGCTCGCGTCTCACGTGAACGTGGGAAATTACTCGCTGCCATAAAGATGCCAGAAGCACCATCGCGAAGCACAAAATAGGCATCGCTATTTACACAAGGCAATTCCGGTAAGTGAACCGGATCTTCTCGCGGCGGAGCCACTTCACCATTTTTCAGAATCTTGCGGGTGTTGCTACAGTCTTCGCCAGTACAAGCCATATACTTGCCAAAACGGCCAGTGCGTAGCTGCATATCACTGCCACACTTTTCACACTCAACGATAGGCCCATCGTAGCCTTTAATCTTAAAGCTACCTTGCTCAACCACATACCCTTCACAATCGGGGTTATTACCACACACGTGCAGCTTGCGGGTTTCGTCAATAAGGTAGCTGTCCATGGCAGTACCACAGACTGGGCAACGTTCTTTAGCGCGTAATGCTTCGGTTTCTTGCTCTTCGGCATCGGCAGCTACAGCTTCTTCACCTGGAATCAAGTTAATGGTGCACTTACAACGTTCTTTCGGTGGTAAGGCATAACCTGAACAACCAAGGAATACACCAGTACTCGCAGTACGGATACCCATTGGTCGGCCACAATCTGGACACTCGATGTTAGTCAGAACAGGAGTATTGCTACGCATCCCCTTTTCGTCATCATCGGCAACCGTTAACTGCTTCTTAAAGTTTTTATAGAACTCGTTAAGTGTTTGCTTCCACTCAATGTTGCCATCAGCTACTTCATCGAGCCGCTCTTCCATCTCGGCGGTGAAGTCATAGTTCATTAAGTCTTGGAAGCTTTCAGTTAAACGCTCAGCAACAATTTCACCCATCTTCTCCGCGTAGAAACGACGGCTTTCAGTGCGAACATATCCGCGATCCTGAATGGTTGAAATGATTGATGCATAAGTAGACGGACGACCAATGCCACGTTTCTCTAGCTCACGAACTAAAGACGCTTCATTGAATCGTGCCGGTGGCTTGGTAAAGTGCTGCTTAGCATCAAGCTCAACCAAGTTAAGTTTGTCACCTTGGCTAACGGCAGGCAGTACGCCATCGTCGGCTTTACTTGCTTTACCCACTGGTTGTACTTTTGTCCAACCATCAAAACGTAAAATTTTACCTTTAGCGCGTAATTCAAATTGAGCGGCGCTTACCGTTACGGTAGTGGCATCGTATTGCGCATCGGTCATTTGACAGGCCACAAACTGGCGCCAAATCAAATCGTATAACCTAGCCGCATCAGCATCTACACCGGCTAATTGTGTGCTGGTTACATTAACGTCTGAAGGTCGAATAGCTTCGTGCGCTTCTTGTGCACCTTCTTTGCTTGAATAACGTAAAGGGTTGTCTGGTAGATACTTATCACCAAAATTGTCGCCGATATAGCCTCTAGCAGCCTCTACAGCGTCGTTACTCAAGTTTGTTGAGTCAGTACGCATATAGGTGATGTAGCCTGCTTCATAGAGCCTTTGAGCTAACATCATGGTGCGTTTAACGCCAAAACTTAAACGGGTGCTAGCTGCTTGCTGCAAGGTAGAAGTAATATAAGGTGCTTTTGGCTTTGAGCGTGTCGGTTTATCTTCACGTTTAACAACTTGATAGTTGGCGCTTTTTAAAGTCGCTACCGCCGCTTCTGATTGTTGTTTGTTAACAGGCTTAAAGGCCTGACCGTTTTCTTTAGCAACTTCTAAGCGAAAGCCTTCGCCTAATTGTGTTGCAAGATCAGCATGAATATCCCAGTACTCTTCAGGCACAAAAGCTTTAATTTCTCGCTCTTTTTCAACCACTAGTCGAACCGCTACTGATTGAACTCGTCCAGCAGACAATCCGCGAGCAATTTTTTTCCAAAGCAGTGGCGATACCATGTAACCCACAACTCGGTCTAAGAATCGACGGGCTTGCTGAGCATTCACTCGAGCCATGTTTAATTCGCTTGGCTGCGAGAACGCGTCTTTAATTGCTGATTTAGTAATCTCGTTAAATACTACTCGCTTAAAACGACTGTCATCGCCGCCAATAATTTCTTTTAAGTGCCAAGCAATGGCCTCTCCTTCGCGGTCCAAATCGGTTGCGAGATAGATGGTGTCGGCATTTTCTGCAAGAGTTTTAAGCTCGTTAACTACTTTTTCCTTGCCAGGAAGAATTTGGTAATTCGCTTTCCAGTCCTTCTCGGGATCCACTCCCATTCGAGCTACTAGCGCTTTTTTATCTTTAGCCTTCTTAAGTTTGGCTTTTTCTTCTGCGCTTAATCCTTTAGTTGATACAGGCGCAGCTTTCTTTTTATTAGTTGCACTACCACTGCTAGGCAGATCACGAATATGACCGACACTTGATTTCACCACATATTGGCGACCCAAGTACTTATTAATCGTTTTTGCTTTTGCTGGTGACTCTACAATTACCAGGGATTTGCTCATATTTTTCTTTTTACCATTGTGTCCACCAACTTGGCCTATTGACGGAAAGTAATAGATATTTGTTCTTTTTTATATTGCTCGAGACTTAGCATAGGTCAATAACTTTTTTGCATCTTTGGTTTATTGGGCGAATAATTAAGCACTCGACCACCAAGATACAAACTGATAACATCTGAAAATCCCAGTAAAGCGTAGTGTTATACGCTTGATTTTCTTTTTCTGCCAATATAAATAACCATTGGTGTCAAATTTTTCAATAAAAGATAACTCATTTTTTAAGTGAGCGTAGTAAAAGGAAGACTATGAAACATTTTGAAGTCAACTTCGACGGCTTAGTTGGCCCAACCCACAATTATGCGGGTCTTTCATTTGGCAACGTTGCCTCTTTATCCAATGCCCAAAATGCCTCAAACCCCAAAGAAGCCGCCAAGCAAGGCTTATTAAAAATGAAAGCCTTGCACGACCTAGGGCTTACTCAAGGCGTGTTGGCGCCGCAACAACGTCCCGATCTCAATCTTCTTCGTCGTATCGGTTTTACCGGTAACGATAGTCAAGTTTTACAACAAGCGGCAAAAAAAGCGCCTGATGCCCTACTCGCTAGTTATTCGGCATCAAGCATGTGGACTGCTAATGCAGCCACCGTATCGCCTAGCGCAGACACCGAAAATGGCAAAGTACATTTCACCCCAGCAAACTTAACTAATAAGCTGCATCGCTCTATTGAGCCACAAGTTACCGGTAATATTTTGAAGGCGGTATTTTCCGATAGTAAATATTTTGAACACCATCAACACTTGCCAGAAAACGACTACTATGGCGACGAAGGTGCGGCTAACCATACCCGATTGTGTTCAAATTACGGCGAAGCTGGCTTAGAACTATTTGTTTATGGCCGCTCAGCTGCAGATGCCAGCGTAATTGCTCCTAAAAAATTTCCCGCAAGGCAAACCCTAGAAGCGAGCCAAGCCGTAGCTCGCTTACATGGTTTAGACCAAGATACCGCGATTTTCATTCAGCAAAACCCTGGAGTAATTGACCAAGGGGTTTTCCATAACGATGTGATAGCGGTGGGCAACCAAAATGTGCTGTTTTATCATCAACAAGCTTTTTTAAACACTCAGCAGCAACTTCAGCATATTCAGCAGCGTTTCGGCGATAATAAGCTACATTTCATAGAAGTTAGCGACAATGAAGTGAGTGTTTCTGAAGCAGTTAAAACCTATTTATTCAATACCCAGATCGTTACCACTACACCTGGTGAAATGGCTATTATTGCACCAACAAACTGTCAAGAATCGGCCCAAGTGAGTGCTTATTTAGAAGACTTAGTAAGCCGAAATACTCCGATTAAGCAAGTGCATTACTTTGATGTTAAGCAGAGTATGAGCAACGGTGGTGGCCCAGCTTGCTTGCGCTTACGAGTGGCATTAAACGACATGGAATTAGCTGCAGTAAACCAACACACTATCATGAATGAACAACTATTTAGCACGCTAAACCAGTGGGTTGATAAGCACTACAGAGATAGCTTGGTTTTTGATGATTTACGTGACCCTCAGTTAATCACCGAAGTGAATACCGCATTGGATGAGCTAACCCAAATCTTACACTTAGGGTCTGTTTACCCTTTCCAACAAGCTTAACTGAGCAGATTAAAAAGCCTGACTAAGGTCAGGCTTTCCGTTGCTGTTTGTTAGCTTGATATTACTTGGTCCAATCCCAAGATTGAGACTGCATAATTTTCATTACGCCACGCTCCACTCCAATGCTTGCCGCTTGGCTGAGCTTTTCTGCTAATTTCTTCTTAGTATGGTACTTGAACTGGATAACTTGTTTTTCCTCAAATTGCTGCATCAAGTAATCGTCACTGGTAGATACTTCATCAACCAATTCCAAAGCAAATGCTTGAGTGCCGTACCAATGCTCACCAGTGGCTACTTTTGCAATATCCAATTGCGGACGAAACTCTTGAACAAACTCTTTAAATAGAACGTGAGTCTCTTCTAGTTCAGATTGAAACTTCTTGCGTGCTTCATCGGTGTTTTCGCCAAACATAGTCAGGGTGCGTTTAAACTCACCGGCAGTTACCTGTTCAAAATCGATGTCGTTTTTCTTCAATACTTTATTAAAGTTTGGCAACTGGGCAATCACGCCAATTGAACCAACGATGGAAAACGGTGCTGCGATAATCTTATCAGCGATACAAGCCATCATATAACCACCACTTGCGGCAACTTTATCAACTGCGATAGTAAGTGTGATACCTTTTGCTTTAATCCGTTTTAACTGAGAAGCCGCTAAACCATATCCGTGAACCATGCCGCCGCCGCTTTCTAAACGAACTAATACTTCATCTTTTGGCTTCGCTGCGATAAGTACCGCAGAAACTTCTTCACGTAAACTGGCTACTTCTTTGGCGTCGATGCTGCCTTTAAAGTCGATAACAAACAATCGTGGTTTAGTTTGTTCTTCGCCTTTTTTCTTCTCTTCTTTTTGTTGTTGCTTTAGTTGCTTCTTATGCTGTTTAAGTTGCTCTTTGCTCATGAGGTTATGATTAAGCTTTTCCTCAACCTCATTGTGTTGCTCACTTAAATCCGTGACTTCAAGCTCGCCACTTTTGTGTTTAGTCTTAGAAGAAGCGGCAATCACAACCACAACTACAGCAATAATAGCGATAACAATCGTTAAGGCCTTCGCAAAAAACAATCCAAACTCAATCAAAAAATCCAAACTTCTGCCCTCATATTTTCGAGCTGCTATTAGTACCATAGCTTGTACACCGAACCAAGTAACAAAAAAGGCCTGCGCGATGCAGGCCTTAGAACCGATAACTTAGTGCTTATTGAGCCGAGGCGATTACCGAACTATCACTCACCACAACACTAGCATTACCAGCATCTGCACTTACTGCATAACTAACAAACTGGGTTTGCATTTCAACCGTAGCAGCCAAACTAGCCGCAGGCGAAATCAGTGAGCTATGCGAGCCTTGGCTAAAGCGCACCGCATAACTACCTGCTGAGGTAACTTCGGTACCCTCTAGACCCATTGAAGCAATCAGCGGCTCGGTGCCAACTAGCGGCAACGTTGCAAGGCTATTTGGAATAACTTGATCACCGCTACCTTCACTACCGTCACCCACAATCTCATGCACTAGTACTGGCATAGCAAAACCGGATTGCGCATAGTTAAGTGGGTCTACTCCATCTACCACTGTTTGCGCTAACGACCCAAAAATTGACGCAAATGCAGGATAATTAGAGTCAATCACCAGCTGTGCTGCTTCTGGGTAAGTGGCTTGATATACTGCAAACTGCTCTAAGGCTGTTGCAGTGTCATTGTCTTCAAAGCCAAGGCCAGCAGCAACCAGCGCTAAGTAACCAGGATTAGATTTTAACCCTGCTTCTACGGTTGGGCCAAAACTAGGTGAGTACTGGAATACTCCAGCTAAACCGCCAGCAGGTGCGCTAAGCGAAACACTTTGTAGGCTGTAATCAATATCAAAACCGCTTACGTTTACTGTATCAGCAACCGATGCTGGACCAACACCGACAATTGCTCCTAATGACTGACCTGCATAATGTACTTTACTGCCGTCCAGTTCAGCAGGCGCACCAGCAGCTTGTAAGGCAGCCCGCACCGCAAGTAAATCGGCTGTTGATTGACGTAGGTTTTCTCGAATGCTTAAAAAGCTACCCAAGTTAGCGAATACTTGAGGATCGTCATTGGCACTGATTTCTGCATTACCATCACCGGTCAAATCCAAACCTCGACTACCGTGATAAGGCAAGTCCATAGCCAAAACTGCGTAACCTTGCGCTGCATAGCTAGCGGCAATAGCCGCTGCGGTTTCTTTAACGGACCCAATACCATGTTGGAAGATCACTACTGGCCAGCCTTCGGCCGGCATGGCATTGCCAGTTAAGGTTTCATCAGGTAAATAAATATCTAAGTCTAAAAACGCGGTGCTTTTTGTTTCTGGAACAGGGTTATAAGCCGTAAGATGGCGATGTGAGTCAACTGGCATCGCTTCACCGTCTTGCATATAGGTAAGTCCTGCTAAATCTGCCTGAGCAAGCATTTGTCCAGCGGTTGTTTTATCACCGCCTGCCACTAAGCCACCAAATGTAGCAACGTCAAAACCTTTTGCGCCGGCCTGGGCCCAAAAACTTGTTGCACTGCCTTGGTCAGCAAAATCCGCATTGGTTTGCAGCAATTGCAAAATAGCTACCGGGCTATCTGTCTTAGCTTGTGCCCATTTATTTACATCCGCACCTGTAAGATCAGGATTATCAAGGTCTGATAAATAATAAGGTACTGCCAAGGTAGACTTAAAGTATTTAGCGGCTACAAAGCCTGGTTGGCTAGTACCAAGAGCAGCATTGGCAACGTCTTGCGCTGTAGTGCCCGTATCAACAAGTGCACTCATTGGTAATAAGCTATTTAGTGCCATACCACCATAAATCTGCTGCAAAGTAGTTAACACGCTTCCTACCGATTGAGTGGTAAACACTGCAGAGTAGCTAACATTTGCAGTTACACCTTCAGCGGCCAACAAGCCATTATTAAACGCTGTTAAGCCTTTCAGGCTTTGCAACGTAGCATCATCATCAGCAGTGATTGGAGAACTCAATAACTGGTAGGCCTCACCGGCGGCAACACCTCGACCATTTTCATCTAATAGTTGATCTGTAATTGCCACCATATAAGACGTAGCAGGAGCAAACGGTACTAAAGGAGTAACAATTAAGCTGCCATCGCTAAAGGTAGCAATGTAGTCTTCACCGTAAACAAGCTGCTCATCAACGCGGCAAGTTTGCCCTGCCACAAAACTGCCACCATTTTCGGTAACGTCAGCACAAGTATCTGTAAAACCGGAAGCGCGAACTTTATATAACAACACGCCAGCTGGGAAAGAACTTGCATCTAACTTTGTATCAATTTCTTCATTGTATTCCGCGTCATCATCGCCGTAGGCTAAAGGAATTGAAAACGGCACACTGGTTTGCCAACCGTCTAAGGCTCCTAATACGTTGGTGATATCTTGATACTGCTGAGTAAGCGCAATAGCGGCTTCACTTGGTAGGTTAATCGTCCCGTCTAAGCTACCGTTAAACAACAAGTTATTTGGTGTAGATACATCACCAGTAAGAGGATTGAAGCGAATTTTTACTGAGTTTGGCTCATTTGGCGTGATATCATTACCAAAATCAAATGGCGAGTTGCTACTACCACAACCCGCTATAGTAACTGATGCAAATAGAGTGACTGCTGTAGCTATTCGGGACAGACGCATATTAGCTAATTCCTTTTTTTATAGTATGTTTCTTCAAAGAAACCTTAAACATTTGTTTACATTTTTGCAACAGGTCTAACCAGGCGTTAAACACTTGTTTAATTGTTAATCAAATATTTGTGCACCAACGCACATCTACAGGAACGAAAAATGAGCACGGAAACCTCTCCTCAACACTTCCAAGCAGCTAGTGATGAGCTACAAAACAAAGTCATCCTAGTAACTGGAGCAGGCGACGGCATTGGCCGCCAAGCCGCTCTATCCTTTGCACAATGCGGTGCAACAGTGATCTTGCTAGGAAGAACAGTTAAAAAGCTTGAAGCTGTATATGATGAAATTGAAGCCTTGGGCGCACCACAACCAGCCATTATTCCCCTTGATTTAAAAGGTGCGACTCAACAAAACTATCTTGATATGGCGGCCACCATCGAAAACCAATTTGGCAGATTAGATGGCGCCCTTCTTAATGCGGCGCATTTGGGGGTGTTAAGCCAATACGTGCAAATAGAAGAAGATCTTTGGGATCAACTTATTCAGGTAAATGTAAAATCACAGTTCTTACTTAGCCAAGCTTTAGTTCCGTTAATGCTTAAAAGTGACCATGCCTCTTTGGTTTTCACTTCTTCAAGTGTCGGTAAAAAAGGCCGTGCTTATTGGGGTGGTTATTCGGTGTCTAAATTTGCGATAGAAGGTATGTCGCAGGTCATTGCAGACGAATTTGATAAAACCGGTTTACGCAGTAATTGTATAAACCCAGGTGCAACCCGTACTTTAATGCGCGCAACCGCATATCCCGGCGAAGATCCAAAAACACTAAAAACCCCGCTCGATATTATGCCTAATTACTTATACCTAATGAGTGACGCTAGCATTGGGGTAACAGGCACTAGCTTAGATGCGCAACCTAAGTAACTAGTTAGGATAGCGAACGATGAGCAAGCCATTTCGCGCCAAAAGCACCTTAGAGCAGTGGCGAATTTTTCAGGCCGTTGTGGATTATGGTGGCTACGCACAAGCCGCCAGTCAGCTAAACAAAAGCCAATCCTCACTGAACCACGCTGTCAGTAAGTTACAAAACTTACTTGGCATTCAGCTGCTTGAAGTGAAAGGTCGCAAAGCCTACTTAACCCCAATGGGCGAAGTAATGCTAAGACGCAGTAAATTGCTTAGCCAAAATATCCAAGAGCTAGAATTACTCGCTGCAAGTCTAGAGCAAGGTTGGGAACCACAATTAAGCTTAGCTTGTGAAATCATTCAGCCTCAGGCTCCTGTTATTAAAGCACTTAAAGCTTTTTTACCGGAAAGTAGAGGCACTCGAGTCGAAGTTATTGATACCGTAGTAAGTGGCGCTGATGATGCAATAGCTGAAGGTGAATTCGACTTGGTGATCACCGCTCACTTGCCTAAGGGTGTTTTGGGTGAACGCCTCGGTGTTGTCACCTTAGTCCCAGTTGTTCATCGCAATCACCCTTTGGCCAAAATGCCACAGCCAGTCTCGATAGACGAAGTGATACAACACGTTCAACTGGTGATCCGTGATACAGGTAAAAACCCTCAACAAGACAGAGGTTGGTTACGCGCCGAACAGCGCTGGACCTTTAGTAGTTTTCATCGCGTAGTAGAAGTACTTAAGCAGGGTTTAGGCTTTGCATGGCTGCCGCTACATATCGCTCAACCGCATTTCGAAGATGACAGTCTGGTTGAACTTAATGTAAGTGGCGGTGCGGCCAAGTCATTGGTTACCTACCTAGTAGTGCCACGCCCAGAACTGCTAGGCCCAGCCGGCCAGCATTTTTCAAAGCTGCTGATTCAACATTGTAAAACGCTACGTTAAGGAAGGTAGATGTTACTAAATTGCGATATGGGAGAAAGTTTCGGCGTATGGGAAATGGGGGTTGATGAGCAGCTCATGCCCCATATTGATCTCGCTAATATTGCTTGTGGTGGGCATGCTTCTGATCCCAATGTAATGAGTCGTACCTTAGCGCTAGCCAAGCAACATGCTGTCACAATAGGCGCGCATCCAAGTTACGCAGACATAGCTGGCTTTGGCCGGCGTTCTATCCCATATCAAGCTGATGAGCTCACCCACCTACTGCTCACGCAAATAGGCGCTTTAGATGCTTTATGCCAGTTTCATGAGCTTAACTTAAGTTATGTAAAACCACATGGCGCTTTATATAACGACATGCATAAACAGCCGGCAATATTCGAAGCAGTATGCAAAGCGCTAGCCGGCCTCAATAAGGCTCCTCAGCTAATGGTACATGCCACCCAATGCCATGGCTTTATCAGCGAACTAGCAGAAAAATACCAACTATCGCTAATTAAAGAAGCCTTTTGTGATAGACGCTACTTAAGTGATGGGAGTTTACAAGCACGCAGTCAAACTGGAGCGGTACTCTCCACTAAAGAGCACATATTAGAACAAGTAGATTTGTTACTCACGCAACAAAGCTTACGCTGCGCTGACGGCAGCTTATTGGGTGTAGAGGCCGATACCCTGTGTGTTCATGGCGACAATCAAGCAGCCGTTAAGCTGGTGCAAGCCATCAAGCAGCAAATCCAACGCTCAAAGAAAGATTAGTCAGTATGTACTGCATCGACTATGTTAACGAGGATAGCGTACTAGTAAGCAGCCAATCAGCAGTCCACTGCCAAGCACTGCCTGATTTAGCAAATTTTCTGAAACACCAGCTTACTAACATCACTGATATTATCGTGGCCAGCGATACTTTACTTTGCATCGGCAATAGCCAAACGCAGTTCGAATCGATAAGCATTGCAGTTCAGCAGTTTGAAGTGCAATTAAGTAAACGTACTAGTCACCAAGTATTTGATATTCCAGTTTGCTATGCAGAACAGTTAGCGCCCGATTTAACAGCAGTCGCTCAGCAACTACAGCTCAGTGTTAATCAAGTTATTGAGCTGCATAAACAAAGTGTTTATAAAGTAAAGATGATTGGCTTTATGCCTGGCTTTACTTACTTAAGCGGACTAAACCCGCAACTAAAACTGCCTCGCAAGTCCACTCCCGTAAGCAAAGTACCAGCTGGCAGCCTAGCAATTGCCGAAGAGATGAGCGCAGTATATCCCAGCGATAGCCCTGGTGGCTGGCACATCATTGGCCAAAGCCCCATAAAGCTATTTGATAAACACCTCGATCTTATGTGCCCGTTAACGGTAGGTGATCAAGTGCGTTTTATAGAGCTCAGTTATGAAGAATTTCTCAGCTACGGAGACAGCAGTGACTAAAGCAGCCTCACTCACGGTACTTCGTAGCGGTCCGCAGATGTTAGTTGTTGATCAAGGGCGTATTGGCTTTCAGCACATTGGCGTTAGCCCAGGTGGTCCTGCAGACAAGCATGCCTTTAATTGGGCTAACCGCTTGCTAGCAAATCACGTTAACAGCCCTGCCCTAGAAATCACCTTTGGTGGCGCTAAGCTGCATTTTGAGCAAGCCTGCCAGATTGCAGTATGTGGCGCTGAGGTGCCGCTTACCTTTGAAATAAATAAAGCAAACAACAAACCAATTACTACTTGGCAAAGTATTGATGTGGAAGCCGGTCAAACTTTGAGCATAGGCGCTAGTCGCTCAGGACTAAGAGCTTATTTGGCGATACAAGGCGGCTTTTTACTCGACAGCGAGCTAAATAGTGTAAGCAGTTCACCGAAACAGGCTTTAGGTCCCTTCAATGGGCGGGCTTTACAGCAAAATGACAAACTCCATTATTGTATAAAAAGTGCTAAGCAGCTTGCCTCCACTCCAGTGCAACAAACACCGTATCAGTTTATTCCAAACTATAAAGAACACTTAAAACTCGCGCTTATTCCCGGTTATCAATTCCATGCATTTAGTACTCAACAACGGCAGCAAATTTTGCAACAGGAATATCAACTCAGCGAGTTAAGCGACCGCATGGGGGTTAGATTGAAAGGCATTGCATTAGACAATGTTCCCCGAACTAAAGAATCAGAGGCAATAGCTTTAGGTGCTGTGCAAATCCCGCCTAACGGCTTACCAATAATACTGTCTGTTGATAGGCAAACCATTGGTGGTTACCCCAAATTGGGTTGTATCTCTCGGCTAGACTTATTTGCTTTAAATCAGCGGCATCCAAAGCAAAGCATAAGCTTTTACTTAAGCAGTGCTGAGGAACAACGACAGCGCTGGCTAGCCTTTGAAAACTTCTTCAACTAAGTCAGCTAAAAGACTACCCATTATGAGCAGATCACCAGCTAATCCAAAGCGACTAAGGGACTTAAAAGGCTTTGGTCCACGCAGCGAAGAAATATTGGCAGAGGTAGATATTCACTCCGTCGAAGATTTTATGGCCATCGATCCTTACCAACTCTACGGGCGTTTAAAAGCACAAGTAAAAGGCACTGGTTTAAACTCTATCTACGCGATAATCGGCGCAAGAGAAGATCGCCATTGGCAAGAGATTAAACAACAGCATAAAACTGAGATTTTGTTCAAGCTGGACGAACTGGGCCTAGCTCCTAAGTAAGCAGAAGTTAGAGTGCTAACCAATAGCGCAAACTATTTACTATATGATCAACGTCGCTTAAACCGTTTAATCGTTCTAGGGTTTCTAAAGCCATTATTGGCGAGTCAGTAACCACCCCATTTACCCGTAAATAATAAAGTCGCTCAACGTCTGCAGCATTGTTAACTGTCCAAACATGTACTTCTTGGCCACGCTGCTGGGCGCTAAAAAGTCGCCAAGCGTTCACCCATTGCTGGTTCACAATCAACATATCAACATTTTGTTGAACCGCCGACTCACCAAAACTGGCTGCAGCTATAAAGGCAGTGCTAATCCTATTTGCCAATTCGGTACCGCTTATTTGCAGCTTTAGTTCTTCAAGCAGTTCAATGTCTAAACTACTTATGATGACCGGGTATGGATATTCTTTTAAAGACTCTAGTAGCGCCGGAACCAAGGCTAGAGAATTGTTGTAGCGTTTAAGCTCAATGTTTAAAGTAATCTTGTTGGCGCTCTTTTCTAACCAATAAGGTAAGGCCTGCGGTTGGCTAAACCCAGCGTCAACAAAGGCCTGTTGGATCTGCGCAAAGGAGCTTTCTGGCACCACTAAATCGCTACCCGTTAAGCGACGTAAATCGCGATCGTGAACCACAGCAATTTGACCATCAGCCGTTAACTGCACATCAACCTCGGTCACCGGCAATTCCAGGTTTATCGACTTTTGTAAACCTTCTAAACTGTTTTCTAAAGCCAACCAGCCTCCAGCCCGATGCCCCATCACCAGCATTGAGCTTGGCTCGCTAAAACGCTGACTAAAGGCGCCAATTTCCTCTTTCATTTCACTAGCGCCCAACAACAAAACAGCAATAAACATCAGGCGTAAGCCTAAGTGAACACGGTGATTTTCATTAAGAACCTGTTGGTGCTGTTTGCTTACGCTTTCTTTGTGTTGTTTTAGCAGTACCTTAAATAGATAGAACTGAATACTTGCGTACAGCCAAGTGTCTAAAAAGCTAAGAACAGAGCCACCCGCCAGCACTGTTGCACTGAAAAGAAATAATACTAAGGGAGTGACGTCTTCAGGCGCCCACCAATTTAAACTAATGCGAAGTAACCAAATAAAGCCAGCGATCACAGCAATAAATACAGAGGTGCGTAATGCAAACCAAGCAAGGTTCAAACACAAAATTAACTTACGT
Source organism: Agarivorans aestuarii (assembly GCF_019670125.1). NCBI lineage: Bacteria > Pseudomonadati > Pseudomonadota > Gammaproteobacteria > Alteromonadales > Alteromonadaceae > Agarivorans > Agarivorans aestuarii. The sequence continues at coordinate 2,152,334 of NZ_AP023033.1, read as the reverse complement.
TGGCCAATGCTTAATTGGGTGGAATCCTTGAGCTGAGCCAGCAGCGGCTTTTTCTGCAACATGCAAAATGGCAAGGCAAACCACCAGTTAAGCCATTTAGCGCCAAGCCAAACAGCTAAGGGTAAGCCGCCAATACTTAAGGCGGCAAAATAAAACCAAAGCTGATTTCGTTGCTGGTCTAAATAATAGTTAATATCCCAGTCGGCTAACATTAAGCCAAACAGCCAACGGCCAATAAACAACAGCGTACAGCTAATGCTAATCAGCAAAGCAGATTGCAAAAACGCTAACCTAGCGATTGTCCAAGCACGATTAACCAGTAAACGAATCGCCTGCGACACCGAACGTTTGTTCACTTCGTGCTGCGCAAGCAATAAGGTTAAAGCACCCTGCTGCAAGAAGAAGTTGAATAAGGCCATCGCGACTAGCCATATAGCGAACAAGTAGCCGCTGGGCGATAAGAAGAAAGCCAATAGCTCTTGATTGGCAACTCCCTTTAGCCCATACCAAGACATCAACGCTTCACTCACCACTATCGACAAAGGCGCAAATATAGCAAGCCAGCTAGCTTGCACCAGTAGGTAAGCACCAAACATGGCTATGCCGCGATTCTTTAATGAGCTCGCCAAGTAATAAACAAAATGGCGAATACGATGCAGTAAGTTTGGCAACATACTAATTACGCTCTAGAGCTAAGGCCATGGAGCTCACTTCTCGTTGAGAAACTTGGGCGCGTTGTAGTTCTAATTTTGGATCCTTATCAGCAGCCATTGCTAAAACATAACGAGAATCAAACTGGCTTAACAAAGGCTCCGAGGCGGCACTATGAAAATGCTCTATTCCCTGCTTTTTTAGCATAGCTAAGTTGTGAGCACGAACGCCCCCAGCCACTATCCATTCGATATTTTGATGTTGTTGCTGTAAGGCTATTAGCAATGATAATCCCTGCTCGATGTAATTCTGTTGTCCTGAACTCAACACCCTATTTATGCCTAATTCGCTAAGTTGCGTCGCTGCAACTTTAGGATTAGCAATGCAGTCAAAAGCGCGATGAAAAGTGCTAGCTAAATTAGTAGAAGCTGCAATAAGCCGCTTGCAGGCATCAAGATCAACCGCAGCTTGGTGAGTTAACGCACCAAACACCACTCCGTTAAACCCTAGCTGCTTAACAAACTTAATGTCTTCGACCATTTGTTGTAGTTCACTGTGGCTATAACAAAAGTCTCCACCACGTGGACGAATCATTACCACAATGTCAATTTTTGGTAGATATTGGCGGGCTTGCAGCAATGCGCCGTAACTCGGTGTAGTACCTCCATCACGCTGTCCTGCACATAACTCTATGCGCGTAGCACCACCTTTGATGGCACTAATAATGTCATTTTCACTATAACAACAAATTTCCAGCGTATAACCAGAAGAGTCTGAAGAAACCAAACAGCTAACCACTTAAAAAAATACTGGTTTGATTATAACGGATTATTGTTTAGCAACGAGTCACTATGCGAAACATAAACGGCGCTTTGTTTAACTAGATCAAAAATAATCAGCCAAAATAACTGTGCTTTTACTCTAATGCCAGTCACTTTTACCCCTGAATAGATTAACAGCCAGAAAAATCGAAGGTTTTCCAGCTCACAACTTAGTCGCCCAAACAAGCGTTTTACTAAATAACTGTGTATATTGGCTAAGTTATTCTAAGGAAAGAAAACATTTTCGGGTGAAACAATGACACGATTTTCTCTATATTTGTTGACTGCTGCATTGGCGATCAACGCAAATTTAGCGCATAGCAATGAATACTTATTTGTAGGCACTGGCAACGTAAGTGGTGTTTACTACCCAACTGGCAATGCATTATGCCGACTTCTTGAACAAAGCAACGAACACCGAAAATTAAGTTGTACCGCCGAAAGCTCGGGTGGTTCTAGTGATAACATTGAAGCGCTAAAAGCCGGCGACATTGATTTAGCCATTGTTCAATCCGACGTTCATTGGCAAGCCTACCAAGGTGCTGGTGAATTCACTGAAGAAGGTGCTTATAGTGAATTACGTTCACTGCTCTCACTCTACTCAGAAGCCTTAACTGTATTGGTTAACGCCGATCTAAATGTTAGCCAAATTGATGAGCTTAAAGGCCATGCTCTAAACCTTGGTCCGGTGGGTTCTGGTCAATATTCCACCATGCAGGTGGTTATGCAGCAGTTAAACTGGCAAGAGTCCGACTTCTCTAAAATTACCAATCTTAAACCAGACGAGCAAAGTCGCGCCTTATGTGGAAAGAAAACCGATGCCATTTTTTATGTTGTTGGCCACCCAAATACTTCGATAACCCGTGCTACCACTATGTGTGAGTCAAACTTATTAAGTTTGTCGAAAAAGACTATTATGGCGCTGGCAGAAAAGTACGAATACTTCTCCCCAGTAACCATTAAAGGTGGAACCTACCACGGAAACCCAAACGATGTATCGTCAATTGGCGTAAGTGCAACGCTAGTGGCCGATAAACAACTCTCGGAGCAAACGGTTTATAACTTTGTTGCAGCGATATTTGAAAACTTAAATACCCTGCGCTCTCTGCACCCCGCTCTTTTAGAGCTGAACGTAGAGCAAATGATCAATACCAACTTAAGTGCACCACTTCACCCTGGCGCGCTACGTTATTATCGTGAACAAGGTTGGGTAAACTAAGCCTTAGTTATCCCAGCATGCTCCGATATCTGGCTAAGTGGCAAGTCCAACTTGCCACATAGCCTATCTAATTCATTGTCTACTACCAGATTCCAGTCTTCGCATTGCCCTTGCCAACCAAGGCTTTCTAGCCAGTCTTGGCACAACTTTCGATTAGTAAACAAATCATGCAGATAAGAGCCTTGGATGTTATTTAGCTGCCACCCCGTTGCTTGTTCAACAAAGCTATCTACCTGAACTGAACATTGGGTTTGCCCATGATGAATTTCATAACAAGCTATTGTTTCATCACAGTAGTTAATGCTTCGTTGAATTGTCGTTTTTACATTTGAATAAACAGTGGTTAGTGGCAGTAAGGCTAAACCATCAAACGTTTCTCCTTCTACAGAACTAGGATCGAGGTTGCGCTCACCCAAAATCTGTAAACCACCACAAATGCCAGTTACCCGAACGCCTTGTTTAGCCGCATTAACAATTTGCTTGTCTAAACCTGTTTTTGCTAAATGCTTTCGGCTAGCAGCCACGTGTTTAGAACCAGGTAAGACAATGGCGTCAAAATGGCTTAGGTCCTGGTTGTCACGCATTGGCACAACATTAACCCCGGGTTGATACACCAAAGGGTCAAACTCATCTAGGTTGCTGGCATAGGGATAAACAATTAAGGCAATGTTCAAACAATTGGCTTGCCAAACGCTTCGATGAAAAAAGTTGTCTTCTTCCGGTAATTGATGCTCAGTCCATGGGATCACTGCCACTATTGGTATGCCGGTATTTTCTTCTAACCACACATTGGCATCGTGTAATAAAGCCTGTTCACCTCGAAACTTGTTTAGCACAAAACCTTTAACAAGGCTCTGCTCTTCTGCGCTTAAACACATCCATGTTCCTAGTAGGTGCGCGTAAGCTCCGCCGCGGTCGATATCAGCAATAAGATAAACCGATGCCTTACAATGCAAGGCCACTTCCATATTTACAATATCACTTTTACGCAAATTAACTTCAGCAGGACTTCCAGCTCCTTCAATAACAAGTTGAGAGAAACCCTGTTGCAAGCGAGCCAAGCTAGCGGTTACTGCAGGCCAAAGTACCGATTTTCGTTGGTGCCAATCTTTCGCTAACAGCTCATGGCTTACTTCGCCATTCACCACCACCTGAGCGCCTTTTTCGCTATGTGGTTTTAACAACACCGGGTTCATATCTATGCTGGGCGTCTGCTTTGCAGCTATCGCCTGTAGATATTGGGCGCGGCCAATTTCTCCGCCTTCTTGAGTCACCGCGGCATTGTTACTCATGTTTTGTGCTTTAAAAGGCGCAACGTTGCTACCAAGATTAGTTAAATGGCGACAAACCAGTGCGCATACCAAGGATTTACCCGCATCGCTGGTGCAGCCCATAAACATGATTGGAGACTGGTTCATGGTAGTGTTTTGCATTAGTTATCGTTGTTCACTAGCAAACAGGCTAATACATCACGCCAAGTCACAAGCCCCAGCAACTTATTGTGCTCATCAATCACCGGCAAACAGCTAATGCCTTTATCCACTAAGTTACGACCGGCATCGCTAATGCTGGTATTTGCGTCACAACACAAAGGTTGGCGAGTCATCACATGGTGAACTCGCTGGGTTAAGGTATGCACGTCACGTTGGCTTTCAGCTGCTTTTCCCAAATAAGGGCTGAGTGAGGCTAACAAATCTGATTCAGTAAGAACGCCAACCACGGCGTCTTCATCATCAAGTACCACCAAGTGATGAAAACTCACATTATCAAAAATGTCCTTTATATCGAATAGCCGCTGATCCATGCCTACGGTAACAACTCGAGTTTGCATAATATCTTTGATATTCAAGTGATTCTCCAATCTGTTGGGCTTAATTCCATTATAAACATAAGCCACTTTAATTGGTGGCTTAGTTATTACAAACTATAGAAAATTTCATCTACATCCGTACACTAGGGCTATTCATCTTTCGAGCTGATTTTAACCGCGAAAGACAAATAGCCCCTAGGCTTGTAATTAATAAGAGTTAACAAAGATGGCTTACCAAATAATTCCCGTTACTCCATTTCAACAAAATTGCACCCTTATCTGGTGTGATAAGAGCAAACAAGCTGCGATTGTCGATCCAGGCGGTGACCCACAATTGATTCAAGCAGCGGTAGAGAAAGCTGGCGTGGAGGTCACCAAAATCTTGCTCACCCATGGCCACCTAGACCACGTAGGCGCTAGCAGCATTATTCAGCAGCGCTATCAGGTACCGCTGATTGGTCCACATAAAGATGATGATTTCTGGATCAGCAAAATGGCAATGCAATGCCAAATGTTCGGCTTTCCTGAGGTTGCTAGCTTTACCCCTGACCGATGGTTAGAGCATGGTGATGTGATTGAAGTTGGTGAATTAAAGTTAGAAGTACGCCATTGTCCTGGCCATACGCCTGGTCACGTGGTGTTTGTCGACCACGACAATCAATTGGCTATTGTGGGAGACGTATTGTTTAACGGTTCGATTGGACGAACCGATTTCCCCAAAGGCGATCACCCTACTCTGATCAATGCCATCAAAACTCAGCTTTATACGCTAGATGATGCCTATCAGTTTTTACCCGGACATGGCCCCATGTCGAGCATTGGGCACGAAAAAGAATTTAACGGTTACACCCGTTAACTAAAAAGGCACCTAACAAGGTGCCTTTTTTATAACTGGATATTATTCCGTTTAGCCAAGTATTTTGCTTCTGTCTCGATACAACAAATATGTGCAACTTAACCACACTCCTATGGCCATAAAAAACAGTGGGTATTCTCTGGGGCAACCATCCTGTAAGCAGCTTAAATCGGTGTAAGGAAATAGCCCAAGCGGGGTGAAAATGTGAAAAAATATCGCGCCAGACATAACCCCTAAGCCAATTAATGCGCCATAGAAACGAGTAGCTTTACGCAAAATTAAAATGCTTGCCACTAACTCTGCTAATCCAATCACTGTTTCGCCGTATTGGCCAAACAGGTCGCCAATAAGATTAAGTCCTAAACCATCTCGTAACCACTGTCCCACGGTATCAAATATGTACACGGTAATATCTGCAGGGCTGCCAAACCAACCAGCAAACTTAAAGAACAGAGATTGTAAAAATACAAAGGCGACGTAAATAGATAGAATGAGTGGGATGTGCTTTTTCAAAGCTAACTCCATGATTTAGGATCTTGTTTAAGCGTAGTCGAATTAAGCACCTTAGTGCTTGTTCTTGCCAATCAAAGACCTACCTTCACTAGCTTCCATTTCAGCAAAGCCCAACTATTTTTCAATAGTTGGGCAAATGTATATAACAGTCTGCAGTTTTAACTAGTCATTGCTTGCTGAGAAAGTAGCAATTAATAATTCAGGCTCTGGTTGTTTTTTGCTAGAAAAACGCTCGCGTAAAGTTTGGAACAACACAAAAAATGCTGGAACAAACAAACAACCAAGCACCGTAGCTGCCAGCATTCCACCAAACGACGCCATACCAATTGCTTGCATCGCCGCAGCCCCTGCAGAAGATGCAAGCATTAACGGCACTACTCCTAGTATGAAAGAGAATGCTGTCATCAACACAGCACGAAAACGCAATTTAGCTGCTGCAACGCCAGCTTCTACAATGCTATAACCTTTTTGTTCTCGTAATTGCTTAGCAAACTCCACAATAAGAATAGCGTTACGGCTTGCCATACCTATAAGCAGCATAATGGCGATTTGCGAGTACAGGTTGATGGTTGTGCCGCTAAGTAACACCGCTGACAAAACACCAAATACCGCAGTGGGCACCGCTAGTAATATAGCTAACGGCGTTAACCAAGATTCATACTGAGCAACCAAAAACAAGTAAGTGAATAACATGGCAAAAGCAAACGCAATGAGGCTAGCGTTACCTGCTTGCTGTTCTTGTAAAGTTAAACCGGTCCATTCATAGCTAAACCCTGTAGGTAAAACCTCATTAGCAAGCTGTTCCATTGCTGCAATGGCTTGACCTGAACTATAGCCCGGCATGGTAATACCATTAATTGTGGTGCTGCCTGATACGTTGTAGCGAACCAAAGAACTAGGGTTAAGCACCGTACGAACCGATACCAAGTTGCTTAATCGCACCATTTCACCTTGGCTAGAGCGAACATAAAGATTCGATAAATCATCGATTTGTTGTCTAGAGTCTGCTTCGGCCTGCAGCATTACTCGGTAGTTTCTTCCACCTTTTGTAAAGTCGTTAATATAACTTCCACCGTATTGCACGTTAAGGGTATTTACTATGTCACCAAAGGCAACACCCATAGCAGCAGCCCGCTCTTCGTTAATGTCGAGGTACAAGTTAGGCATACTGATGCTAAAAGTAGAAAAGGCCGAGGCAATCTCTTCACGCTGATTAGCTTTTTCGAGTAACTGTTCGAGTACCTCAGCAGTTTTTTCTGGTCCCTTGCCCATTTCATCTTTAAGCACAAACTCAAAACCATTTACCATACCTAGTGCAGGAATGGCCGGTAAGCCAAATGCAAAACCCACACCTTCCGGTAAAGCATCTATGGCAGCTTGTACTCGTGCAATAACCTGATCTTGATGTTGTTGTATATCTGAGCGCTGGTCCCAGTGTTTTAGACTGAACACCAACAAAGCAGAGTTTGAGTTACTCGACTCGTTTAATAAGCTGTAACCAGCGGCAGAAAACGCCATCTCAATATCGGGATCATCTGCTAATGACTCCACCAACAATTTTGTCATGTCGCGCGTGCGATTAAGCGCAGCCCCTTCCGGTAAATCAACCACCGCAAAAAAGGTTCCTTGGTCTTCATCGGGCAAGAAGCCCCCGGGTAAACTAGCACCTAAATAAGCGCTAGCCCCCAAAAACACCGAGAACAACAACACCGCAATACCTATTCGGTGACACAACACTGTTACGCCTTTGCCAAACAATTCGGTAAAACGTTCAAAACCGCGGTTAAATGCTTGAAAGAAACGATTTGGTTTAAGATCGCGATTCATTAGCATCACGCATAGTGCTGGCGTTAAGGTCATCGCAACCAGGGTGGAGATAACTACAGAGACTGAAATGGCGATGCCAAATTCAGCATAAATAATCCCCACCATGCCAGGCATTACAAGCGTTGGGCCAAACACCGCTAACAGCACAGCAGCTGCGGCAATACATGGACCAATCACTTCTTTCATGGCTATTTCTACACACTCTTTAACTGGTTTAGTGGTTTCGTGCAGCAGGCGCTCTACGTTTTCAATCACCACAATGGCAGCGTCAACCACCACACCAATGGCTAACACTAAACCAAATAAGCTAATGGTGTTGATGGTTGAGCCAAATGCTTTCATCACTGCAAACGTTGCTATAAGGGAAACAGGAATGGCAATCGCAGGAATCAATGTAGCTTGCCAAGTTTGCAAGAATAAATAGGTCACCAAGGTCACTAGGATTAAAGCAATAACCAGTGTTTCTTGTACGTTGTAGATGGAAACATCGATAAATTCGGTAGCATCATAAGGCAAGGAAAACACCATGCCATTTGGCAAACTTTGCTCAAGTTTAGCCATTGCGGCTCGTACATCTTCGGCTACTTGCATGGCGTTGGCAGTTGGATCTTGGTAGATCATCATAGCAACCGACTCTTGGTTGTTTAGATAGGTATCGACCAAATACTTTTGTGCGCCCAGCTCAATACGAGCAACATCTTTTAAGCGTACTAAAGTGCCATCGGGATAGGCTTTAACTCGAATGTTACCAAAGGCTTGTTCATTAGCTAGTCGCCCTCGAACTTGCACAGTGTATTGCCAATCATTATTTCCTGTTACCGGCTCGGCGCCTACACTGCCCGCGCCACGCACAGCATTTTGGTCGGCAATAGCAGCAGAAATATCATTAACAGTTAAATCTAAAGCCTGTAAACGCTCTGGCTCAAGCCATACTCGCATAGCATATTCTTTTTCACCTAGAGGCGTTACTTTACTTACGCCTTTAATTCTGGATAAAGTTTCACGCACAATGCCAGTTAAGTAATAGCTTAACTCTAAGGTGTTGTGAGCACCGGTCTGAGAGTTTAGGCTTGCTATCATTAGCATCGAAGGGCTCAGCTTTTCAACATAAATACCACTGCGCTTAACCTCATCGGGTAGTAAAGGCTGAGCTGCATTTACCCGATTTTGTACCAAGGTAGCCGCTCTGTCTGCGTCAAAACCAGTCTCAAAGGTTACGTTCAAATTGTATGAACCGTCATTGGAAGAAGTTGATTTCATGTAAATCATTCCTTCAACCCCGTTCACTTCTTTCTCTATTACCGAGGCAACGGTATCGTTCACAACACTAGAATTAGCGCCGTTGTATTGGGTGAATACGTTGATCATAGGCGGTGCAACATCGGGATACTGCCCTACCGGCATGGTGTAAGCCGCTAAGGCGCCTAACACGCTCATGATCACCGATAGAACGATGGCGGTTTTAGGGCGCGAAATAAAGAACTTAACCATACTAACCTCGCTGTCTTACTAGGCTGCCATCACTTAGCTTTTGTTGGCCTCTAGAGACCACAACATTGCCATCTTCTAAGCCCGTTAATACTTCAGTTTGATTACCCAACTGAAAGCCCAGCTCTACTGATTGAAGTTTTGCCTTGCCTCCGCTTACCTTATAGACAGCAGGCCCGTTAGCGGTCTGCACTAATGCTCTGCTGGGGATCACAATCGCTTGTTTCATTTCACGCAATACCACTTCAACAAATTGCCCAACAAATACACTGTCGTCATTGGCAAATTTAAAACCTACTGCTAGTGCGCCAGTAGCCGGGTTAATTTGATTGTCGATAAAATCAAGTTCACCAGCTAATGGGTATTTGCTGCCATCTAAAAATCTCGCCAACACTTCAAACTGGGAGCTACCATCGCGGTATTGCTGAATAGCTTTTAAAACTGTTTTCTCATCAATACTCACAGTGACTTTAAAGTTACTGTCATCAACGATAGAAGCTAACACTTGGCCTACCCCAACCGTATCGCCAGGGCTAAATTGAGTTTGGCTAATCCGCCCAGATCGCGTAGCTTTAATCTCGGTTCTGCTTAACAAAAGCTCTGCATCGTCTACTTGCTTTGCAATGGCTTTAAGGCTGGCTTGATTAACCAAAAATTTAGTTTCGATATCTTCTAGTTCTTGCTTGGAAATGGCATCGCCTAGTTGCTTAGCGCGTTGTAGGCTTTTAAGGGCAGAATTGTATTTAGCGGAAACGTTAACCAAATTAGCTTGCAAACTGGCTAGGTTAAGCTCAAATTCCAAGGGGTCTAGACTAAATAATAATTGGCCTTGTTCGACAAAATCCCCAGCTTGAAAATGCTTATCAAGTAAGGTTGAGGTAACTCTGGATATCACCCTTACTTCTTCATTTGCCAATACTGTGGTTGTGTACACTTCTTCAAAGGTAAGTTGCTGTTGAGCAGCATTGGCGAGATCTACGGCAACAGTAGCAGTGGTTTGACTTGGCTTAGCGTCTGATGTGTTAGATGAGTCGCAAGCACTGATAAATACACTGGCCAATAACAAACTAACTAGTCTTATTTTCATGTTTTGCCCTTATTCGTTGTTTTGTCCTTAGCGTTTTTGCAATTGGTTAGTCATCCTTGTTTGCTTATGGTAAACCGCTATCGTTAACAAATAGAATTAGCACCTATCAGTTTTGCTTAAAGCTTTTCCCCTACACAATGGCTAGTCAAAACCACCGGGTGAAACAACAAAAAAAGGAGCCAATAGGCTCCTTAGGATTCAAAAATGGCTTATGCCGCTTGGCAAAGCCGAGATTTAGTAGATTGCTTTTGTTTGTTATCCAAGGCTGCACTTAAACGGGTTAGTAATAAGGCGCCAACAACAATCAATGCACCAGCCCAAGGAGTGTGTTCTACCCCAGCATTGGCAACTATCATTCCGCCGCCCCAAGCGCCTATAGCAATGCCTACGTTAAATGCGGCAATGTTTAAACCGGAGGCTACATCCACCGCATTGGGCGTATATTGCTCGGCTAACTTCACCACATAAACCTGTAAGCCCGGTACATTACCAAAAGCAAAAGCCCCCCACACTAGAATGGTTAATACAGCGGTAATAGGGTTAACCGCGGTAAAGTTGAATACCAACAGTACCGAGGCTAAACCTAAGAATATCCAACTTAGTGCTTTAGTTGGGCCTAAACGGTCAGCCATTTTGCCACCCCAGATGTTGCCAAAGGCGACCGACACACCATACACCAACATAATCAAGCTAATAGCGCTGGCGTTAAATCCACTTACGTCCTGCAAAATAGACGCTAAAAAGGTAAACGCAGTAAACGAACCACCGTAACCTATAGCGGTTATTGCATATACCAACAACAATCGAGGCTCTGTTAATACTTTAACTTGCTCTGATATTTTGGTGGCTGGCGCTTGCTTTAAATTACTAGGTACCAAAACAGCGCTGCCAATAAGTGCAATTAAGCCTAAAATCGCTACTACTAAAAATGTGGTTTCCCAACCAAAATGTTGGCCAATGTAGGTACCCAAAGGCACACCGGTAACAAGCGCTACCGTTAGTCCGGTAAACATTATGGCTATTGCGCTAGCGGCTTTTTCTTTTGCTACTAAACCCGTTGCGATGGTCGAACCTATAGAAAAGAACACTCCATGGGCTAAACCTGTAAGAATTCGCGCACCCACTAGGGTTTCGTAACTCGGGGCCTGCCAAGCTAATAAGTTGCCCGCGACAAATAAACTCATCACCGCAAGCAGCACTTGTTTGCGTGGCCACTTACCAGTTAAGGCGGTTAACACGGGCGCGCCCACCGCAACACCTAAGGCATACAAGCTCACTAACAATCCTGCAGAAGGTAAAGAAACCGCTAAGTCTTGGGCCATAGTAGGAATCAACCCCACTATCACAAACTCGGTGGTTCCAATGGCAAAGGCACTTAAAGTAAGTGCAAATAGAGCTAAAGGCATAACAGTAATCTCTCGTCATCGATTAGGTTGTTGCACTGCGCAACAGTTGATGGCAAGCATTATTAGTTAATTAACTTTTGTCAGAAATAGCAGTATCAACAAAATTCTTTTGTAGAAAATGTAAGTAAAAAAGCAACAAATCTAAGAAAACTTTTGTAATAAACACTAGTATTAAGCATTCACTTTTGTTGATTTCTTCGCAAAGAGTTGCTGATGTTTAACCTAAAAAATCGTTCTGATGATCTTGAAATTTTGTTGGCTGTAGTTGATAGCGGAGGCTTCTCAGCTGCCGCAGACGCCTTAGATATACAAGTTGCTAAGGTATCTAGAGCGGTTAGCAAAATAGAAAAGCAACTAGGCATTACAATCCTTAACCGAACCACCAGACGGGTGGTACAAACCGACGAAGGCCGCCAGTTTATAGAAGCAGTACGTGTAGGTTTAAGCCAAATTCAACAAGCTGAAGAAGATATTATTAGTAAGGGTGAATTGCCTCAAGGTAGGCTGCGAGTTGATGCGGCAAGCCCGTTTGTAATTCATCAACTCGTTCCCCTGATAAATGATTTTAAACTCGCCTTCCCCAATATAGAACTAGAGCTAAATACCAACGACGGCTTTGTAGACTTACTGGAGAAGAAAACCGATTTAGCGATCCGCATAGGCACATTAGCAGACTCCACCCTGCATGCTCGGCCCATCGGCGTGAGTAATTTGTATATTGTCGCCTCTCCAGCTTATCTCGATAAACGCGGCGCGCCCCGGCACGTTGCGCAATTACACGAACATGAGTTAATCGGCTTTAGCGGAGCTAAGGTGCTAAACCATTGGCCATTAAAAGGGTTTAAATCGATGAAACCTGCTATTACTGCTAGTAGCGGAGAAACCATTCGCCAATTAGCGTTAAGTGGCAACGGCATTGCGTGTTTGTCGGGATTTATGGTTAATCACGATATCGAGCAAGGAACGCTAGTGAGTTTGTTCCCGGCCTTGTTGGTGGAAGAAACTAACCAGCGACAAATTAATGCTGTTTACTACCGTTCATCTAAAGTCGCCCGACGTATCACCGCATTCATTGATTTTATTAAACCTCGGTTAAACTTGTAAGTTACGGCTTGACTTGGAGCTAGCTCCAAGGTCTAGGCTTGAGACTTAGCCTTAGATTAATGGAGTGATCAATGGAACAAACAAGATACCAACGTGGCTTTGATAAGCTAAGCGAGATAGACGGCGAAGCAGGCCACAATGTGATCGATAGCCTCGCCAGTATTTGCCCAGATCTGGCCAAATTCATCATAGAGTTTCCCTTTGGCGACATATACAGCCGCGAGGATCTAGACCTTAAATCACGAGAGATAGCAACGGTATCAGCACTAACCGCAATGGGCAATTGTGCCCCCCAACTGGCGGTACATATCCATGGCGCTCTTAATGTAGGCTGTAGCCCAAAAGAGGTAACTGAAGTGATTTTACAAATGGCAGTATATGCTGGGTTTCCAGCCGCGATTAACGGCATGTTAGTCGCAAAACAAGTTTTTGAAGAACGTGGGATCATTACGCCTTAATAAGCATTTTTTACAACAGTTTTAGATACTGTTTTGGGGTGATTTTGCCAATGGTTTTACACTCTCGTGTCATATGCGCTTGGTCGGAAAAGCCCTGATTAACAGCAAGCGCAGCCAGCTCGATATCTGGCTGCGTTTTTAAAGCCATAAAAGTATTTCTTACTCTCATGGTTCGCTGCCATTGTTTCGGTGTCATACCGGTTAACGCTTTAAACTGACGTTCTAGTTGCCGCTGGCTAAGCGCCAATTCATCAGACACCAAGCCGATCTCTTGAGCATCTTCTACCAACTCAATGGCGTCTTTAAACAATTGTGGTGGGCAATTATGTATGCCGAGGTGCTGCTGTAACCACTTATACATTAATACTATCCGTGCGTTATGGCCGCTAGTTGTCATCAAGCTTTGATGTAGTTGCTGCAATTTTTTCAGCAATGAAGCGTCGATATCCTCGGCGTCACGTTTAACTAGTTTGCCAAAGAACCCAACACTTACACCAGGATTAAAGCGAAAACCCGCTAGCTGGGTATCCGCTGACAAGGTGATGCTTCGCGCAGTGGTGTTCACTGGCAGCACAATCACCCCAGAAGGATAAGACTTATCTTCAAGCCTTATTGGTGGGCCTAAGTTAAACAGCACCCCGCTACAGCCGTCGGCATGCAGCCAACGGGTAAGCGGTGCTCGCTGCTGCGCCTCAACGGAAGCAGACCACAGGCCTTGTATGGCTTGAGCTAACTGTCCTTTTGGCTTAAATAAACTAAACAGAAACTGTTGCTCTAACTGGTGAATAATTTGCTTAGCTGGGTTTATAACTGCCTACCTCGGGTTTAAAGGTGATTGCAATTCTATTCCAACTGTTGATGGCATTAATTGCAATGCTTAAATCCACCAATGCCTTTGCGCCAAAGGCGTTTAGCGCTTTTTGGTAAAGCTCATCGTCTAACTCTGTACATGCCGTTAAGCGTTCGGCACATTCTAAAGCCAGCCGTTCATTTACCGAGTAATACGGGGCTTCTCGCCATGCACTTAAGCTAATTAAACGCTGCCAACTTTCGCCTGCACTCTCGGCATCTTTACTATGCATATCAATACAAAATGCGCATTGGTTAATTTGTGATACCCGCAACTTAACCAGCTCGAATAGCTTCATGCCAAGCGCTTGCTGCTCTGCAAACTGGCTTTTTAGATACTCTTCTTGCTCGAACAAAATTTGCATAGCCTTTGGTGCTTCTGCAAAGTAATTAACTTTAGTCATGCTTAACCTCTCTTCAATAATGAAAAGCCAGCTTAATTAAACCTTACTTCCAATTATTGAAGATTTTCGACATCACACATCTGTATTGCGTTTGCTATTAGGTAAACTTAAAGGTGCTAATTGGCTATATTTTAGCCTTCACCGCAAAATTGTCTCATTACCTATTAGCAGCGAGACAATCACCATGAAAACCTATAAAACAGCCTTACTATCTGCGTTTATTTGCACCTTAATGCTTAGCCAAACTGCTAGTGCACATATCGTAGAAATCGACATCTACAAAGATGGTATTGAATATGAGTGCCTACAAGATACCGATACAGGCAAAATCTTTAACTGCGAGCGTGATTAAGATGAACAGATATCAATTAGCCATTATTGGCCTGCTAGTATCAACCAGCGCTTTTGCCAACATTGAAAACTTAGCTGAACATTGGCAAGTAGCTAGCAACAACAACGCCGCTGTATTAAGCCAAGATCAAGGTTACATCGCAGAGTTTAGCTTCGCTGATGGCGGCGTTATTATATCTAGCACCATTAATGGCAGTTGTACCAGCACCCAACAGCAACATCATGTGGCCGGTAAGTTGGTCACTTTTGAGTTAAAGCAACATAACAAGCACTGTTCATTAATCCCTAAAAAGATTAAAGATAAGGCAATTGTAAACTCCTCGTTTAACCGCCTAAAAACAGTAAGCTTTAACAATGCTAGCTTTACCACTAAAGGCTTCCATGATGCGTTAATCCAAGCTGAAAAAATCCGCTTCACTGGCAAAAATAGTTAAACAGAGCTAATCGCAAACCTGCTCGAGCAACTGCATTTTAACTACCTTAAATTCTGGTAAATAGGACTGCATGTTTTGCTCTGGGCTGGGTGGTAAAACGTAGCCCTGAACAACTACTGGGTTTCGGTACCCGTCGAGCTGGTATTGGCCTTGTACATCAGCACTAGACCACATCCAAAACAGTTCACCTTGGCAGTTTTCGAACAAAGAGGTTTCGAAGCCGTATATCCAGTAACCCTGCATCGTTTGATTAGGGTATTGCGCAGTGCGATTTGAGCAAGAAAATAGGCTTACCAAGAGAAACGTGGCCAAAACCACTCGAAATACAATAGTCACCCTACTTCTCTCCTTTTTCTCTACCTTACACCTATGCAGTGTCGCCGCTGCATAGTTTAAATCATTAACAAGCTTGTTGATAAGCCTTTAAAAACACTGGTTAAATATCAAACTCCCCATGCAAACCAACTGCATACTTTTAAATGAATCAACAATGGCGGTAAGTATAAATATCGAACAATAAAATAATTTAGTCATTAGTGGACACACTGTTAATTTTATCGCTACCACTATCAATAAGATACATTTAAATAATATGAAACAATGAGTTAAAAGAAAGACAAATCCGACCAGTATAGCGCACGACTTTTAGTTAAATCCTGCCATGAAACAACATCAGTACAATTTTTGAGCTGCCGCACAAATCACCAAAGCAAGTATTTATTCACCCTCTCGAAATAAATATTGATCAACCAATTGTGATCAAGCTCTAAATTTTGGATAACCAATAATGCTATTTATTTGCCTACCAACCCAATTACTGGTCAACCTATTGGCGTTATTTAGGGAAACCAATTAACCACAAGGAGGTCGGTATTTCTTGAATCGCTTAACCAAGGGAGTGGCAACAAGTGGTCAGTATCAAAAATAGCGCAATCATATTATTTAAGCTCAACGGCTTGAGTACTTGGGTGCTATCAAGTACTACCAAGTAAACCACTTCATTCGTTTAAGCACAGAACAACTTATTAAGGCAACCAAAATTGGTATACCAAATTTTGAGCATATCGCGTTTAGATAATCGAGAAGTAACAAACGCAAATACATAACTAGGATATAAACATAGGAAGTTTTATGACTATCAAGGCAAAGAAAATGGCTCCGCTCTGCTTTGCTGTCAGTTCAATACTGAGCATAGGTGTATGTTCAGCAGCAGCTGGCGAAGCAATACGAGTAGAGGCCGAAGATTTCGTGATGATTGGCGGAACCTTCGATGACGGCCAAATTGCAGCAGTAAGCACCTATACAGTAAATGGTGCGACTGCAATAAACTTTGTAAACAAAGGCGACTACCTAGACTATCAGGTAAACATCGCTGAAGCCGGTACCTACAACATTGAATACTTAATTGGCACCGATATAGCAAACGGTGCAGAAATTGAAGTATTAGTAAAAAGTGGTGCCGCTTGGGTTTCTCAAGGAAGAACGACAGTGCCAGCAGCTGGCTGGGACAATTTTCAATTACTCGCCCCTACTCATACCGTAGAGCTACCGAGTGGCCAGGTGGATATAAGAATTGCCGCCTCTGGCGTCAATGACTGGCAATGGAACTTAGACTACTTCACGCTGCAAAAAGTTGGCGATGAACCGGTAGATCCTGAACCGCCAGTGGTGTTGCCACCAGCAGCACTGATTACCCAAGCCACCAGCTTTACAGGTAGCGGTGGTACTTTTGCCGATGGTCAACCTTCTCCTGTAAGTACTTATACCGCTAATGGTGTAGGCGCGATTAATTACATTAACAAGGGCGACTACGTAGATTTCGACCTAAACATTGCAGAGTCTGGTGATTACAGCATTGAATACTTAATTGCTACAGCGCTAGATGCAGGCGTAGAAATTGAAGTATTGCTAAATACTGGTAACGGTTGGGCGTCTGTAGGTAAGTCTTCGGTGGCTGCAGGTGGCTGGGACAACTTCCAGTCTCTCAAACCAAGTTATTTATTGTCGATTCCTAGTGGTTCAGTGCAATTGCGCTTAAATGCTTCAGGGACCAATGACTGGCAGTGGAATTTAGCCAGCTTCGCCTTATTACGTGAAGGTGATTATACAGAGCCAACTGATCCTACGGACCCAACTGATCCTACAGACCCAACCGATCCTACAGACCCAACTGATCCTACGGACCCAACCGATCCTGCAGACCCAACCGATCCGCCTGTAGTGATACCACCAAGCAATGGCACCGACCCTGTTGAAATAGAAGGAAGCTTCACTTTAGAAGCAGAAAACTACCAAGCAGTAGGTGGCGAAGTTGGTATTTATGATATCAATAACGGTAAAGCCGTTAATTACTTCAACTCTGGTGATTACTTAGAGTTTTACGTCAAACTTG
Organism: Agarivorans aestuarii; assembly: GCF_019670125.1. Lineage (NCBI taxonomy): Bacteria > Pseudomonadati > Pseudomonadota > Gammaproteobacteria > Alteromonadales > Alteromonadaceae > Agarivorans > Agarivorans aestuarii. The sequence goes on along the minus strand of NZ_AP023033.1, from coordinate 2,134,664 downwards.
AAACCGGTGGTTTATACGACGCCAGTTACCGAGTTGCCACAGGCACTTTAAGTGATACAGCGGTAGGCCTAATGCTTACTGATCACAATGGCCAATTAGCAGTTAAAAATGTAACAACCGTTAATAGTGTTGGCGGCGACTGGGACGTGTTCTACACCCAACCAGGTAATGGTAGATTCAACATCTTTAGTGGCACTAACACTATCCGCATTTACGGCGCTGGTTCAGCTGACTTTCAGTTCAACATCGATAGCATTAGCTTTAGCCGAGTAGGCAATGTTGACCTAGCTATCGACGGTGACAATGACGGTGTTCCCGACGTAGATGACCTTTGTGCTAGCAGCCCTAGTGACGAAGTTGCAGATGCAAACGGTTGTACGCCATCACAAAAAGATAGCGACGAAGACGGCATCAATGATCGCATAGATCAATGCCCTAACACACCACCAGGCGCCTTTGTAGATGACATTGGCTGTACTAGCACTGGCGGCGACGACGATGATTTTGATGGAGTACCAAACACCATTGATCAATGTCCAAACACACCATTTGGTCAAAATGTAACACCAACAGGTTGTCCCGTTGCAGGCAGTGATGCCGACGAAGATGGCGTAGCCGACAGTGTGGATATTTGCCCCAATACACCTATCGACGAGTTTGCTAACGCAGAAGGTTGCTCAAGTTCGCAACTAAGCAACGGCGAAACTGTATCAGTAAGTGTAAACGCCAATATCATGCATGAAGTGAACGGTGTATCTGACTTTGGCCGTAGCCGCCATATGACAATGCACAGTACCATCTTTGAGCAAGATTGGAATGGCCACAGCGACCGTTTGAACTACATCCTAAATACCCTAGACGTATACATGGGCCGTGACAACGGAACAGCAACTTGGCGCTTCAAAGAAACCGCTCAAGATCCAAATGTTGCTAATACGCCAGATATGGACTGGATGGTTAATCGCGGTAAAGTACTGCGCGAAGATTACGCTAACAACGAGTTCTACAAGCGTTTTGCGCCAGAAAAAACCGAGTTAATTGCTGGTACTAACCCGCACCCTACCTACCCCACCTTAAGCTGGTACGACAACGGTATGACATCTACCGGTTGGCAGCCAAAAACTATTGAGACCTCAGCAAAATGGATGGGTCATTACCTAGCCAACTACTACGCTAACTCTCAAAACGGAAATGTTGGTGAGCCAATGCCTAAGTTCTGGGAAGTAATTAACGAACCAGACATGTTGATGAAAACCGGTCAATTCATGGTTACCAACCAAGAAGACATTTGGCGTTACCACTCTTTGGTTGCTCAAGAAATCAGACAAGCACTGGGTGACGAAGCACCGATGATTGGCGGTATGACCTGGGGTCAACACGACTTCTATCGTCGTGATGGTATCTCTCGTCACCAAGACGACTACCTATGTGCTTGGGTAGACGAAGAAGCCTGTGCAATGTTCACCGAAGCAATGCAAACCACAGTAGACGATACTCGCGAAAGCGATTGGTATCAGTGGGATGTTATGTGGCGTGGCTTTATGGAAGAAGCGGGTGCAGATATGGACTTCTACGCTGTACATATCTACGACTGGCCAAGTAAAGACCTAAATGGACAAGCTGGTACGGTTCGCCGTGGCGGCCATGTGCAAGCCATGTTAGACATGATGGAGTGGTCTGACGTTAACCTTGGTGGTTTAGAAAACCGTAAACCAATTGTTATGTCTGAGTACGGCGCTGTACAAGGTGCTTGGGACGAACTTCCTCACGAAGAACGTTACGACATCGAGAACTTAAAAGCCTTTAACGGCATGTTAATGCAGTTCTTACAACGTCCAGACTACGTGATTAAGTCTATGCCGTTTACGCCAGCTAAACCATTGTGGGGCTACAAGCCTGCAGGTTGTGGTTACGATGCAACTGTTAACTGTACTGCACCTTACCACTACTCAATGATGATGGAGTCAGAGCTAAATAACGGTGATTGGCAGTGGTCTTCTTACATTAAGTTCTTTGAACTTTGGGCAGACGTAGATGGAACACGTGTTGACGCTCACTCAAGCGATCCAGATGTTCAAGTTAATGCTTATGTAGACGGAAAAGAGTTGTTTGTAATCATCAACAACCTAGAAGATTACGACACTACCGTTAACCTAAACGTTGCAGGTTTAACTGGCCTAAATGTTAGCAATGTTGAACTACGTCAAATGTACTTTGACGGTGTAGAGCATACTAAGCTTGAACGCCGCCATAAGAAACAGCTTCCTTCTAGCCTAACCTTAGCAGCTGATGGAACCGCAGTTCTGCGCTACACCTTAAGCAACAACGTTGCCGTTAACCAAAAAGTAACTGAACACAAATACTTTGGCGAAAGTGTTAGTGGCGGCTCGGTACCACATCGCATAAGTGTAAATGGTGGTGCTAAAACCGTTAAGGTTAACAACCTTGTAGTACCAAATGGCGCTGCAGAAGCAATGCTACGTTTAACTGTAGCCTTGTTCCCAGACCAAGATGATAAAGAAGGCGGATTGCTTACTATTAACTCACTAACGGTTAATGGTAACGACGTAACTACACCTATCGATTGGCGCGGTCCCGCTAAGTACTCTTCTGACCGTTACTTCGCAACGTTAGAAATTCCTGTACCGGTAGAGTACCTCTCTACTAACAACACCGTAGATGTTGATTTCAAACATAACGGTGAGCTAACGGTTGCCAGCATAGTGGTTTGGGACTTCTCCGCCCCGCCACAACGCTAATGCCTTAGCAAGTTCTTGGCCCTAGCACCAAGACCGTAAGCAAAAGCGCCACTTCCCCTGAGTGGCGCTTTTTTTAATTGGTTACCTAGTGAGAACAACTACATCAAATGATGGTTGGTACCTAATTCAGTCGCAACGCAGCGAAAAGTGTGTTGATTTAAACAATGGTTCCACGGCCGATGGTACAACTGTTCATCAATGGACGTGCATGCCCAATAATCAGAATCAACATTGGAAGATTAACCCCAAAGACAATGGTAATTTTGAGTTAATCGCAAGGAAAAGTGATAAATGCCTAGACGCAGAAGGCAAATCAACCGCTAATGGAACTCGTCTATTACAGTGGGCGTGTTACAACGGCGACAATCAACAGTTCACTTTCAAGTAGGTGCTAAAAATATAAAGCTCGCACACGCTGCGAGCTTTATACATTTACATTAGTCTAATCAGCTTTATGGTAGGCAGAGATAATCGTTGTGCTTGCTACAGAACTAACAAAATACTGATCTTTAACTAGCTGATAATTTGGGTCGGCAAAAAAACTGTCCTTATTTTCTTCGCTACTAAAGTTAATGGTGAAAACGCGATTAATGTTACTTTGTTCGAGCGAATCTAGCTGCTCGGTCTTGAGCACCTCCGACACTTTAAAGTCATAAACAAAGTGGCCCTGATAATCAGCCAATATTGGCTTCATTGCAGCTCGATACTCTGCGTACTTAGCATCATCTATTACTTGCAAACCCACTAATATTTCGTAAGACATACACCTCTCCAAGGCTTAGCTGAAACCAACAATGTAATCTATTAATCTGTTATTTACTCTACACCCAGCTTTTAGCAATCGCCAAGCTTAAGCTCCAACAAAACTTTACTATTTCGTAAGCCACAAATATGTAATACAAATTCGCTAGTTTGATGTAAAATCTAGTTTTATCTTAGTAGTACTCAAGATGCCTCGCTTATCACCCGTTACACTGCTCACGCTGTTAGGCGTGTTTTTAGTGGCCCTTAATTTAAGAGCACCGTTTACCAGCTTAGCCCCAGTGCTAGAGCAAATTATGGAAAGCCTTTCACTGTCTGCTGCTCAGGCGGGGTTTGTGACTGCGCTTCCGTTAATATCCTTGGCGGTTTTTTCATCTTTAGCGCCTAAACTAGCGCAAAACCTTGGCTTAGAAAAAGCCTTGGTAATTTCGTTATTTTGCGTGGCCCTAGGTGTAGCGGTTCGCTCGATGGGTTTAGTTTCGCCCTTATATTTGGGTACCGTTGTAATGGGCGCAGGCATCGCTTTTGGTAATGTACTATTGCCAGCGGTAGTTAAAAAGTTTTTCCCAGAGCGTATTTCTGAGGTTTCATCGCTGTACATTTTTGTAATGGGTGTGGGTTCAACCTTGGCGGCAAGTGTGATGGTGCCCTTATCGCAACAAGCGCCAGAACAGCTATTTGGTTGGCAATTTGCGCTAGCCTTTAACCTTATCTTTCCCTTAGCCGCCCTACTATTCTGGCTACCAAAACTTACAACAAAATCGAGACAGCAGCACCAAGCAGAGCAACATAGCGAGTCTGTGTCCATTACTTCACTGCTGCGTTTACCGGTAGCTTGGTTTGTTACCTTAGCACTTGGCATCAACTCTTTTACCTTTTACGCCTTTGCTGGATGGCTGCCAAAAATACTGAACGATGTTGGCTACAGCGAATTAGATGCTGGTTATATATATGGATTTTTGCAGTTTTCTACCATGGTGCCAGGCCTAGTGTTGATGCCCATTTTGGCCAAGCTAAGAAACCATACTTTGCTAATAACACTGTGTGCATCTAGCGTAGTATTTAGTTTGCTGGGGATGATATTAGCACCCGGTTTAGCCATATTATGGGTAGGATTATTTGGCCTAAGCAACTGCGCTACGTTTATTGTAGCGCTAAGTTTTATTGGCCATAAAACAACAAATACTCAACAAGCAGCCGCACTGTCGGGCATGTCGCAAAGCTTTGGTTATGCTTTAGCGGCAACCGGCCCTTCGCTTATAGGTTTTATCCATACCTCAACGGGGACTTGGAGCTTACCACTCTTAATCATTGCTCTGTTTGGCGTGGCTTGTACGGTATTCTGCGCGCTAGCAGCAAAAGGTAAGCGACTACGGGTAAATGACCATAACTAGTCGACGCTAAATTTTCCAAGATATTCAATTCATGGGCTTTCCAAATATTGGAATACTGGTACTTTATCGTTACAAACTTTAGAAGCAGCAGTTGATAATCTGATCTCACCAAACATTCTTAACCACTTGGTGCGAACTATGAAAAAATCTATATTAACTGTTGTTACACTCGCATTGCTCTCAACGCATGCTTTAGCCGACATGAAAGCTGGCGATAAGTTAGATTATTACCAGCCTCAACGTGCAGCCCATCAAAACGGCGCAGAGCTTATCGACTTAAGCGGCCAAAGCGCAGAAGCCTTAGCACAAACACTTGCTAAGTTTGACCGCCTAACGCCGGATGCCGAAGTACTCACGCTAGCTAAAAATGCAGTAGCAAACAACCAAGCAATAGCCCCTAAGTATGCCGCTATGATGGAACGCCAAGCAGAGATTCGAGGAGTAGAAGTACACGAGTTATATGCCGCAGCATTGCAAATGGACTGGTCAGTAAACAAGTCGATTATGCAGGCCAGCACTAAGCAAACTCTTTCTGACGCAGCCACTAAAATGCGCGGTTGCACAACACTTGCCTTTGCAGATACCGGCATTGTTGCGCAAAACAATGACCTAGGGATCGACCACTTACTTAACTACCCTACCCGTGTGATCAAGACCGACGATACTATCTTTATACCCACCGACGGGAGTCATTTTCAAGGAATGGGTAAACACGTTGGCGTGGTGCTAAATATTATGGGCGAGCCTAGCGGCACCACAGCAGATATAAACACCAAAAATATTGTAACCATAGATGCTGTGTTTGCAGCGATTACTTCATCAACCAGTGTTGAAGATGCCTTTAACAAACTTAAGCATTACACCACACCGGTAGCCATGAACTTTACCGTTGCTGATGATTCTGGCGACCATGGTGCTATAGAAATGTCGGTAGATGCTACTGTTCTAGTACGTGGGGACGGTGGCATTGGCCACGCTAACCACAATGCAAAAATGAAACAAACAATGCTTGAAACCATGAGCATGACAGAGGCAAACGAAACTTTTGTCGATAGCTTTGCTCGCGAACAAGCAGCGCAAAACTTCGTAGACTTTAGTAAAGAAAAAACAGTGCAAGGGATGAAATACATTCTTAAGCAAAAGCCAATCAACATTACCCTTTACGACAAAGACTTTGTTACTGTTGAATCAATGATTTTTGATACTAAGCAAGGCTGTGCTTACGTGTCGGGCGATAACCCGCTATTTAGCGAATACACTAAAGTGTGTTTTTAACCCGGCCTAAACAAAAAAACCAGCGGCTAAAGTCGCTGGTTTTTATTTCGTTAAGTGCATAACGCTAATCGAGCACAAAATGGGTTGCGCATATCTTATTGCCATCGGGGTCGCGCAAATAAGCCATATAAAGTTTTCGTGGCGCTTTACCTCTTATGCCTGGTGGCTCTTCGATTCCAGTTCCACCATTAGCAAGCCCCACCGCGTGCCACGTATCCACCATCTCTGGGTTGCTAGCTAAAAACCCCACTGTCATCCCATTGCCATTAGTGGCGTCTTCACCATTAATTGGCTTAGTTAAGCCCAACACTCCCGATGCAGTGGCATACATACAGCGACCTTTAGCATCCATCACACCTTCGTTATACCCAAGCACTTGCATAATCTGGTCATAAAATGCTTTTGAACGTGCTAAATCGTTGGTACCAATCATTACGTGGCTAAACATACTTTGCCCTTTAGTTTATAAAACAAACTGCAATCAGCTTAAAATTCCAAGCAACCAAGATATAGAATGATCTTACTGTTTACTCTCTATTATTCGCAAACCGCTACTAAATCACTCAACTAAAACTAACTACCTTGCACAAACAACTAGTCTTCTTCAACCGCTTTAAACTTAACAATTATTTCTGCCACCAGCTCTTCTGGAAACAAAGACTTCGACAAATACTGTCTACCGCCTGTTTTAGCCACCAAAATAATGCCAAGCTCCGTTTCAATAACCGTCTCTACATTGTCCCAAGCTAGGCTGGTTTTGGTGTAAGGATTTTGTGTCTCTATACCTTCATTGTTAATGCTAAGTTTTATCTCACTATTAGCGCTGCGCCCCCACATTTGTCGAGTGAGCCACCACGCACGTTTAAAGCGAATATGAATTAACTCTAATACCGCCAAACCAATTAGCATGCTACCCGCTACTTTGGGCTGCTCGGTAAACATCAACAGCGCTAAGCCTACTAATAGCAATAAAGCAGGAAACCACTTCTTTATAGCGGACTTCTTTTCAAAGGGCGATGTTTGATCAAAACATTCGGCGAGGTATTGGCGTGACAGCGTAAACTGCGTTTTAAAAGCTTGCATAACAACACTTAATAATTGGGAGGAGGATTAACACCAAAGCGACTATAAGCCTATAGGGTGTTGGCTTATCAAAATAGCCTGGCTAAAAATTAGCTTGAGCATTTTACTTAAGTTAACTGTAAAGCTGTAGTAAAAGCTTAGTTTTCTAGTGTTGCGAATAGCGCCTGTACATCGCCGACAGCAACTGGCCTTACAACTCGTGCCACTTCCTTACCGGACTCAAGCAATATTAAAGTTGGCCAAAGCTTAACCTGAAATGCTCGCCCTAAGCGCTTACCTTTGCCGTCAAACACTTTGATGTGTGGTAAATTTTTTGAAGATAACACCGACTCAACCGCACTGGCAGCAGCTTTACAATGGCCACACCAAGGCGCACCAAACTCTAATACTGCATATCCACTTAATGCTGCTAAATCCTCGCTGCTAGGCGCTTCTTCTTGGTACTCTGGGTTATAACCCATCTTGCTTGCTTTCATCATTGTTCCTCCAAATCACTTAATCTTGCTTGCTTTCATCATTGTTCCTCCAAATCACTTAAGCTTACTCACTAGTTTAAGCTCACATTGCCACGTAAAAATCTACATTACATCAACACTAAAGCATAAATAAATAAGCCGCGTTAATTACACAGCACATAGAAAGGAAAACCTTTGCATATCTTTACATTAGTTTACCTAAACAGAAACCTAAACAACGTAAAATAGCTATTCATTTTTAAGCTCGATGGACTCCCATGTACTTACGTTATGTTTTACCGCCAGTTCTCATTATTTGCATGATCGCTCTAATAGTGATCAATCAGCAGTCTACAAATGGCAACCCAGCGCGTAGCCTTGCCCCCACTTTGGTAACAACAGAGCAAGTGCAACAACATAGCCTAGCTCAAAACCTAAGCTTAATTGGCACCCTAGATGCCGAACAGTCGGTGGCTATTGCAGCAGAAGTCAGCGGCAAGATTAATCAAATCAATGTGCGTTCTAATCAACGAGTTCAAGCAGGCGACGTATTAGTTAAGCTAAACGATTTAAAAGCCAGTGCAGCATTAGCCGAAGCAAAAGCTTACTTGGCCGACGAGCAACGAAAACTGTATGAATTTGAACAACTGCTAAAACGTAAAGCTGTTTCGCAAACCAGTTTTGATGCACAACTGGCCAGCGTAACGATTGCCAAAGCACGATTGCAGTCAGCGCAATCCGAGTTTGATGATCACACTCTTACCGCGCCTTTTACTGGGGTTACTGGATTAATCAATATCAGTAACGGTGAACTGATTAACGCAAATCAATCGCTACTCAGCTTAGACAACCTATCAAGTCTGCAACTCGACCTAAATGTGCCCGACCAATATTTGTCTCTATTATCCAAAGGCATGCCTATACAAGCCACAACCCCGGCTTGGCCACAGCAGATCTTTGAAGGCACCATCGACGCCATAGACCCACGAGTAGACAGCAATACCCTTAACCTCACTGTGCGAGTTAACTTCGACAACACCAGTAAACAACTAAAACCGGGCATGATGATGCGCGCTAAGCTCACCTTACCAGCAGCCACTCAAGCAATGATCCCTGTGCAGGCTATTGAATACTCTGGCACCAAACGGTTTGTGTATGTGGTTGGAGAAAACAATATTGCTCATCGCACCGAAGTTCATCTAGGTGCACGTATCAATAACTACGTGCTAATCGACCAAGGTTTAGCATTAAACGACAACATCGTAGTACAAGGCCTGGTGAATATTCGCGACGGCGCTCGGATTAAACAAGTAGACACCAAAGTCGCCAAATCGAAACAACTCGCCGATGAAAAAGCCACTCAGGAGCCAATTTAATGCTGCTGTCTGACATTTCGGTAAAACGCCCTGTTGTTGCCATTGTATTAAGCTTGTTGCTGTGTGTTTTTGGTATTGCTTCGTTTAGCCAATTGGCTGTGCGAGAAATGCCAGATGTAGAAAACCCAGTTGTTACCATTAGCACCCGCTACGAGGGCGTGTCTGCCACCATAATCGACAGCCAAATAACCTCGGTAATTGAAGACCAATTATCGGGTATTAGTGGTATTGATCAAATTGATTCCGTGTCCCGAAATGGTATGTCGCGGGTAACCGTAACATTTTTACTGGGTTGGTCCTTAACCGAGGGTGTAAGCGATGTGCGTGATGCCGTAGAGCGAGCCAAGCGTAGTTTGCCCGATGATATTACTGATCCAGTTGTGTCTAAAGATAACGGCAGCGGCGAAGCCTCTATCTATATCAACCTAAACTCCAATAAGATGGATCGCACCGAGCTAACCGACTACGCAGAGCGCGTATTGGTAGATCGTTTTAACCTTATTAGCGGAGTAAGCTCGGTAGAACTTACCGGTGCATTATACAAAGTAATGTATGTAAAACTCGACCCCACCTTAATGGCCGGCCGACAAGTTACTCCTAGCGACATTGTTACTGCATTAAAAAGTGAAAACCTCGAGTTACCCGGCGGTGAAATAAGAAACGATACCACGGTGATGTCGGTACGCACCGAGCGACTCTATGCCGAGCCTGAAGATTTTGACTACCTGCGAATTCGAACCAGTGAAGACGGCACTCACGTTTATCTAAAAGATGTCGCCAGCGTATTTGTTGGTGCCGAGAACGAAAACTCCACCTTTAAAAGTGATGGCATCTTAAACCTAAGCCTAGGCATAGTTACGCAATTAGATGCTAACCCACTTAATGTAGCCACCATGGTTGCAAACGAGGTTGAGCGTTTACAACGTTTTGTACCCGAGGGCACCGAGCTAAAAGTAGATTACGATGCCACGGTATTTATCGACCAAGCCATCGACGAGGTCTACCAAACCTTAATGATCACCGGTGGCTTAGTTGTGTTAGTGCTATATATTTTCCTAGGCCAAGCACGAGTAACCATTATTCCGGCGATTACCGTTCCCGTATCGCTAATTGCCACCTTTATCGCCGCACAAAGCTTTGGCTTTTCCATCAACCTAATTACTTTAATGGCGCTTATTCTTGCTATTGGTTTAGTGGTGGATGATGCAATTGTGGTAGTAGAAAATATTTACCACCACATCGAGCAAGGCACCCCGCCCTTGCTAGCAGCTTATCGCGGTACCCGTGAAGTTGGTTTTGCCGTTATTGCAACCACTTTGGTTTTAGTTATGGTGTTTTTGCCCATTGCCTACATGGACGGCATGGTAGGTAAGATGTTTACCGAGTTTTCGGTATTGCTATCGGTAGCCGTTATTTTCTCTTCGTTTATTGCACTAACTCTTACCCCCGTGCTCAGCAGCAAACTGTTACGCCACAATGCTAAACCTAGCCGTATAAGCAAAATGATGGACGCAGCATTCGCAAAACTGATCCCTGCTTATCAAACTCTGCTAAACAAGATTACTGCTACTCGCACTGCCGGGCCTACCGCCATTGTATTGTGTGTGCTTGGCAGTGTTGCGTTTATGCAAGCTATCCCCTCGCAACTTGCGCCGGTTGAAGACAGAGGTGTGGTATTCATCATGATCAAGGGTGCCGAAGGTACTAGCTATGATCGTATGACCACCAACATGGACCAAGTAGAGCAGCAAATTATGCCCTTGGTTGGCAATGGCGTGATTAAGTCATTCAACATGCAAACGCCAGCCTTTGGTGGCCGCGCCGGCGACAATACTGCCTTTATCATTGTTCAACTAGAAGACTGGGCAGAGCGTGAACAAAACGCTGGCGACGTGGTTAACCTACTGCGTAAAACACTGTCTAATATTGCCGACATTTCTATTCGACCCATGCAGCCAGGCTTTAGAGGAAAATCAAACGACCCTATTCAATTTGTATTGGCGGGTTCAAGCTTTGAGGAGCTAAATCATTGGGGCCAAGTAGTTATGCAAGCCGCCGAAGCACATCCTGCGATTAGTACGGTAGATATTAACTATTCTGAAAAAACCCCAGAGCTTATTGTAAAAATTGACCGCCAACGCGCCGCTGAATTAGGCGTAAGTGTGAGCGACATTTCCGACACATTAGAGGTAATGTTAGGAGGTCGCAGCGAAACAACCTTTGTAGACAGAGGCGAAGAGTACGACGTTTACCTACGTGGAGGCGAAGAAGGCTTTAACAGCGCCAGCGATTTAAGCAAAATTTACCTACGTGCAGCAAACGGTAGTTTGGTAACGCTAGATAGCGTAACCCAACTAGAAGAAATAGCCTCTGCCAGCCGACTAAGCCGCTTAGACAAACAGCGAGCGGTGACTGTTTCGGGTACGCTTAATCAAGGCCATACTATGGGAGAAGCACTAGATTACCTAGAACAGTTTGCCATTGAGCAGCTGCCTAGCGACATATCTATTGCCTACAGTGGAGAATCAAAAGACTACAAAGAAAATCAAAGCAGTACCTTTATTATTTTCTGCTTAGCCATATTAGTTGCTTATTTAGTGCTTGCCGCCCAATTTGAAAGCTTTATCAACCCAATGGTGGTGATGCTTACCGTACCGATGGGAATATTTGGTGGCCTAGCAGGCATGTATTTAATGGGCGAAAGCCTCAATATTTACAGCCAAATAGCCATGATCATGCTCATTGGCATGGTAACCAAAAATGGCATTCTCATTGTTGAGTACGCCAACCAACTTCGCGACCGAGGTATTGAGTTTAACCAAGCGATTGTGCAAGCAGCATCAAGGCGCTTACGCCCAATTACCATGACAGCCTTTACCACGGTAGCCGGAGCAATCCCCTTAATTGTCTCTACTGGCGCGGGAGCAGAAAGCCGTATCTCAGTAGGTACAGTGGTATTGTTCGGCATGGCCTTTGCGTCGGTTGTTAGCTTACTGGTGATACCAGCAATGTATCAGCTATTAGCGCGCTCAACTCACTCTCCAGGCCATGTTGGCGAGCAACTTAACCAGCAGATCACTGCCGACAAACAGGCTACTAAGGCTTAAGCCTTAAAACTTAGCTCCAAGAACCTAAAAGGCCAAAGCAAACCTTGCTTTGGCCTTTTAGTCACCACGCTCTCAGCTTCTTTAAAAGCATGTTTAGCTTGTTATCTGATTAGCTTAAGCGCCTCTAAAGATCTTTTTCAATTCATGCCCTTTTGCAAGTTCATCAACTAACTTATCAAGGTAGCGAACTTGTTGGGTCAAAGGGTTGTCAATTTCTTCCACTTTATAGCCACAAATCTTTCCGGTTATTAACTTAGCGTTTGGGTTAATAGTGGCGTCAGCGAAGAACTCTTTGAATGTGGCAGAGCCATTAATATGCTTTTGAAGAACAGCCTCGCTATAGCCGGTAAGCCAGCTAATAACCTGATTAAGTTCGTTACTTGTACGCGCTTTTTTCTCAACCTTGGTAAGGTAAAGAGGATAGATTTTTGAAAAGACCATGTTGGCTATTTGCTCGTCTTGCTCTTGTGTAGATTTCATTTTTAACCTTGTAGTTTCGCCCGAAATAGCAGAACACGACTGATAGATAACACCGCAATAAGCGGACTAAAATAGTGGATTATAATGAGTGGCGAAGCGAAAACTAACCCACTGTTTCATTGCGAATTTAATGCCAAGTTTGGTCTATAATTTAAGCGAATACTATTTATTGTTTTCCCTATCCGCCAGATACTTAGTAATCAATTGAGGAATATGTAGCCCTGTCTTACGAACAAGATACCAATCTATAGCAGCCAGAATAACCAAACCTATTATCATTCCCATTTTCAATCCCCCATGCACATTGAAATACAAATCTATCAAATGGTTAAGAAAAACACTTTGAACCTAAATGCACTATTGATATTAGATCTGGATAATTACCTTTGTTCTGTAACGTTTGTGGTAGTGGCGCGGGCTTTATAGCGTCAACTGCCTGTGATTGTTATGTTTTGGCTAGAATGTTCGCCCTAACGCGACATGCCAATGTTTGCCTGCTAGCGCCACTCCTGCCTCTTCAATATATTTGCTATCTTTTGTATCAATGTATTTTTGACACAACTGACCTATGTCACTTTGCTTTAGGTTACTTGGCAAGTTATCCCATTCACTTTGATCGTTATGGGCCAATGAATAAAATGCCAAAGCTAGTGTTCGCCATTCCTTTTCAGCAGAGATTTCTTTCCGGACATCAATTTTCATAGATCACGCTTTTACTTATGCTCAAAAACATAACGTCTTTGAACACCGGCAAAAAAATGAACGCCAGTTAGTTTTTTGTCCATAGCCCGGTAGGGGCGGGTGCTTCAATTTGTTAAGTTTCATTTGCATGTTGATTCGCTAACCAGAGAAGAATCGCTGTATCGGCACCACCTATTTCAACAATTCTGTTGCCATGTAATAGAAAACCAAATCCGTGTTCTTCTTCCCAGTTGCATCCCATTTCAACCCCGATAAACGGTATGCTGTTTTTAGCCACTTGATGAATATTTACTGATACAACGCCAACAACACCTTTTATATCATCAGGTGTTTTTACAGGTGGAAAAAACTCGGACATCTCCTCACCAAGCTCTTTTATGGTGTTGTCTCTGATAGATGAGTAGTTTGAAAACAAAGTATTTATTATAGATTCAATGACAGCGCTTTGATTAGAAAGAAACCAATTTATTAGTTCCATTTCTTCAGGATTGATTGGGCTTTCATCGCGACCTTCTGGAGCGAAAACTATTTTGGTCTTACCAATTGAAGGTTTGATTGATGATAAGGCTCCATAAGGTCCATTCCGCTCTTGGAAACCAGCCCAATCAGGTAAGCTTACTTCTGTTTCCCAGAAAAACTCATTCCATTGAAAAGTGGGATTTAGGAAGCTACTCATTATCTCTCCTTGAAACTTAACGCTTGAGTAATATGCGGAAAAAAGCGCAGCTTTTTGGAGTCATATTACCCACTTGTTATAACACATTCTTTTGGTCTCTAAGACTGGGGATGTAGACCGCTAAAATGTATGGTATTGCAGCTAACCATTGTAGAAAAAATAAAGATAAAACCCAGCCGGCTCTTTTTTTAATGTAATTAGTTTTAAAACAATGAATTAATAAAGTGAGCCACACCGAAAAGTAGGTAATGGCAATAGTAACACCAAGTACAGATTTCCAAAATGGCATATCACTTTCCGAAAAAGATTCCGCACCTTGTGACGTAGCTTTAAAGTATATAGCCAAGAAAAACACTGAAAAACCTATAAGTGCAAAAGTGAAATTTTTTAGTTGTCTCTTCATATTCGTTTTGAGTTATAACGCCTCATTCAGAGGCAAATAATTGTTGGCTAAAATAGCGAAGCAGGAGCAAAGCCAACTGTTATTTGTCCTGCTGAAATGACTTGTTAGATTTTTCTTTAGCTAATAACTTCATAACATGCTCTTGCATGGCTTTAGATTGTTTTTCTTTCTCTAACCATTCTTCTTTAGATTTAGGCTTACGACCAAATTCATCTTGAGTTGCGATTAACTTACCGTCTTTACCGCCAATAAATGTTTCTCTGTTAATACCAAAAAGCTTAGTACTATTGGAAACAAATACAGAGTCAAGTGATCTCCAATCTGTTTTTCTTAGGTAATTTTCAGGAAATAACCAATCTTTCTTAGCCGCCGCAATATATTTAGTAGCTCGTTTTTTAAGAATATAGTTGATCGAGAGTACTTGTTGCTCAGTTAACTCCCGCTCCCTAATGATATCGCTATAGTTAATGATTGTTTCATCAAAATATCGTGGGTTTGTTCTTGGTTTAGGGGCTTTTAACTTACCTGGACTTCTCGCGTACTCAACGTTTGTTAAAATTGCACAATGATTCATATCTAAGGGAAAAATTGTTCTAGTACCCTTTAAGTAAATTTCTGGATCAGATGGGAATACGCATTTAGCATTGGCAGGGTAAAATACAGAGTTATAAAATGTTACGGGTGAATCACTTACAATAAATTTAGTACCTGAGTTATTTGCGCTCACAACCTCCATTGATGCTTCTGCCCACATAGTGCAATGCATCCTTCTGACTTCCTGCATCTTCATTAAAAGATCATTGTAACTTTTTGGTTTCGTCACTTTTACGAGCCAGTTTAGACCTTTAGGTGTTCTTAACCTTTGAGCATCTAAATATTCAAAATACTTTAATATGTGAGGGTGAATTAAGCGCATCCAATCAGGAGAAGCCATTGCAGAAATAGCGGCTGCTCCTTCAGTATCTATTTTGCCAAAGAGGTGGCGCTCGATATCATCATTTTTATGCCCAAAATAATTAGTCGTATATAGATCAATTTCATAAAAAAATTTTCCCGGACCTTTAGTCAGGATTTCTCCTTTTTTTATAATTTTACCGTCGGGTCTTTTGATGATTTCAGGAAAGAGATCAAGTCTGAAATAAGCCTTCTGCTCTTCAAGCATGAATCTTTTTTGGTACCACTCTGGTACATAATGATGTTTATGTGAAAGCTTCACAAATCTTCCTTGAAAAATCTAACATCTTATTAAAAGGAAAAATTCCTTGTTTAAACAAGGAATTTTTCCTTTTATCACACATTCATTGCAATGAAGATTATCACTAAACCCTACTCAATTCAGTAAACTAGCCAACACATTGATAAAAAACTCATGACGAAAGTATGCAAGCAGTTGGGGAAAGAAGGAAAGTAAAAAGCACTGGGTGAGTAGCCAGTGCTTTTTTGTTGGTTGAGCGTTTTAACTACTGCTTATTACAAGCTAGCCATGTACGCTCGCCAGCCGCCAAATTCGCTAACATCTTTGGCTGTGGTCGTTGCGTAGCCTTCGCAGATAAAGCTATTTACCCAGCTTCCATCGGCTAACTCAATTTTGCCTAAACCTAGAGGGTGCGGAATGCCTTGCAAGAAGCTACCCAGGTGTTGTTTGGGTAAGCGCCATACTTCTACTTCTATCGCTACGCCATATTCTTCATCACGAATCATACCGGGGCGCGCGGGCGGACCACCAGCTAAGGCATATAACTTGTAGGCGCTGGCGCTTTGAGTCGCTTTAACTAATTGCCCTGCTCGCTCGGTAAGCTGAAAGTTAAGAGGTAAGCCTGACAAGTGAGCACCACACACTGCCAGCTCCATATAATCATCATCTATGCTTTCTGAGGTTTGCAGTGCCGGTAAGGCTTGTTTGCTTGCACCTAAGTTAAAGCCATTATCTTGTTGGACAAGCGCAGCCATGCTGAGGATCTTTCTGTCATTATAAGCATCGCTAAACAGGGTAATACCAAAGCTTTGAGTATTACCTTGCTTGTTTTGGTAGAAACCGGCAGGTACCGATATCGCGCTGTAGTCCAGCAGGTTCATAAAGTTAGTGTAGTAGCCCATGTTGGAGTTAAGTTGAATGGGATCTTCTTGTAATTGGGCAAAGCTATAACTACTGCCCGCTGTTGGGGTAACAATTGCATCTACTTGTTTAACTAGCTCGTCACAGACCACTTTATAGGCTTGCAGTTGATAAAAGGCCTTAAAGGCATCTACCGCATTGTGTTTTGTAGCGCCGCCAATAATGGTTTGAATAACTGGTAAACATTGGCTTGAGTCTTTTTCAAAAAATTCTTGAATAGCGGCATAACGCTCGGCCACCCATGGGCCTTCGTAAAGTAATTTAGCGGCTGCTAAGAATGGTTCAAAATCAATCTCTACTAACTCTGCGCCTAAGCGCTGTATCTGTTTGAGACTTTGCCCAAACAACTTTTCTGTTTCTGGGTTATCAAAAAACGCTAGGTTACTAGCTTTGGGCACACCAATTTTAAGTGAAGTTAACTCCTGCAAAGGCTGATAGTACTGGCTTTGATTAGCTTGTTGGTTTGGCCTTGCGTAGCAATCATCGGCGTCGTATTGGCCAGCTACGTCCAGCAGCAAGTTTAAATCATCACTGGTATGGGCGAACAAGGTGACACAATCGAGGCTTTTACAGGCTGGTACTACACCGCTGCAACTAAGCAAACCTTTGGTGGCTTTTAAGCCAAGAATATTATTAAGCGCTGCGGGCACTCGGCCAGAGCCTGCGGTATCGGTCCCCAAAGAGAAACACACTTGGCCCAAGGCAACACTTACCGCACTGCCTGAGCTAGAGCCACCAGAAATCATGCTTGGATCAAAGCTGTTTTTAACTGCTCCCCAAGGGCTGCGAGTACCCACTAAACCTGTAGCAAACTGGTCTAAGTTGGTTTTACCCAAAGGCACCGCACCAGCTGCAATAAGTTGTTTCACCACAAAGGCGCTGTCACTGGGTTGGTAGCTGTATTCCTTACAGCCTGCGGTAGTTGGCAATGCTGCTAGATCAATATTGTCTTTAATCGCAAAAGGCACGCCATACAAAGGTAGCTCGGCAATACCTTGCTGCTCTAGCGCGGCCAAATAGTCGGCTAATTGTTGCTCACTAATTGTAGATATCCAACAGTTGTTGATGTCGCTTTTCACTGCTGCTAACTGCTGCTCTAAATATTGCTTAGCGCTAAACTGTTTGCTTAGGTAAGCTTCGCGCAACTGCGAAATAGTGTAGGTACTTGTTGTCATGTTATTCGGTCTCCATAACCATTAGGCGCTGCCCTGCGTGAACTTGGGAGCCTTGAATTTGGTTCAACTGTTTTATTACTCCGTTTGAAGGCGCAGTCACTTCTAATTCCATTTTCATTGCTTCTAACACTGCCACCACCTGGCCAGATTTAACGCTTTGCCCCGGCTCTACCATTACTTGCCAAAGGTTGCCGGCTACGTGGCTTTCTATCGCCAGTTCTGAATCTGCTAAAGCGTCTTCAGTAGCGCTTTGTTGGCTTTGCTCTTCTACCGAGAAGTGGGCTTGGCCGCTTTCTTCCCAGCGTTGGCGCTCGGCTTCGAAGGCTTGTTGTTGCTTAAGCTTAAAAGTTTGAATGCTCTCTTGTTGCTCGTCTAACAGAGCTTGATAGCCTTTTAAGCTGAATTCGGTTTGCTCAATTTTTAGCGGGTAATCTCCACGAGGGAACTCTTTACGGATTTGCTTAAGCTCTTCCGCACTCACTGGGTAAAATTTAATTTGATCAAAAAAGCGCAATAACCAAGGTTTAGTAAACTCTGTAGTGCTACGGTAGCGATTCCACATCTGTAGAGTACGGCCTACAAACTGATAACCACCCGGCCCTTCCATGCCATACACACATAAGTAAGCGCCGCCAATGCCTACAGCATTTTCTGGTGTCCAGGTACGTGCTGGGTTGTATTTAGTGGTGACTAAACGATGGCGAGGGTCTATAGGTGTAGCAACCGGTGCGCCTAAGTACACATCGCCTAAGCCCATCACTAAATAGTTAGCGTTAAACACAATGTCTTTCACTTGCTCAGCGGTGTCTAAGCCGTTAATGCGGCGAATAAACTCGATATTATCGGGGCACCATGGCGCGTCTTTGCGCACTACATCGTTATACTTTTGAATAGCTAAACGAGTGGCTTCATCGTCCCAAGATAGCGGTAGATGCACAACTCGTGCTGGCACACTAAGTTGGTCAATATCACCAAGGCTTGCTTCTGCTTGCTCTAGTATTGCCAATAAACGCTCTAGCGGTAGCTCTAGGTTGTTGTAGTGAACCTGTAGTGAACGAATACCCGGAGTAAGCTCTTCAATGCCGGCAATGTTTTGCGCTTGCAAGTTAAGCATTAAGGCATGCACTCTAAAGCGCAGCGCAATGTCTAAACGCTGCGGACCATACTCAATTAACAAATAGTCTTCACCCGCTGGGCGATATACCACCTTTTCACCATAAACATCACCCGCTAAGGTTTTTACAATTGGCGTAGTAATGGGCGCAGCGCTAATTTCGCTATTGTAGGCGTTGCCTAGCGCTAAGCTTGCTAATTGCTCTCGCTCTGCCTGCTCTGCTTGCTTAATACTTACTGGAATAAAGTTAATTTCATCGCCCGCTTTAAGCTGTCCCATTTTCCATAGGTCGGCTTTAATAATGGTTGCTGGGCAAACAAAGCCGCCTAAACTTGGGCCATCTGGGCCAAGGATCACTGGCATATCGCCAGTAAAATCGATACTGCCTACAGCGTAAGCGTTATCGTGAATGTTAGATGGGTGCAAACCCGCTTCGCCGCCATCACTACGTGCCCACTCAGGCTTTGGCCCAATAAGGCGCACGCCGGTTCGGCTAGAATTAAAATGCACTTTCCAAGTTGCTGCAAAAAACTGCTCGATGTCTTGGTCGGTAAAAAAGTCTGGCGCACCATGCGGGCCGTAGATAACGTGAATATTCCACTGTTGAGTAATTTGCGGCTTTTGCTGTAACTCTCGGCCTAGTAAGAAATCGTCAATGGCATTTACTTGTTTTGCATCTGGCAGTTGCAACACATCGCCGGTTCTTAGCGCACGCCCTGCGTGGCCGCCAAACTGACCTAAAGTGAAGGTAGATTTACTGCCTAAATACTCAGGACATTGAATGCCGCCACCTACCGCTAAATAAGCGCGAGCACCGGCATCGCTCACTTTGCCTAATGCTAAGCTTTGGCCGGCGCTTACTTTAAATACTTGCCACATCGCGCGGCTTTGACCATCTAAGTTAATCTCTATATCTGCGCCACCTACTGCTACCAAGCTGTCTTGATTAAACTTGAGGGTTGGCCCTTGCAGGGTAATCTCTAAACCAGCGGCATCACTTGGATTACCTAATAGCTGATTAAGAAGCTGAAAACTTTGTGCATCCATTGGCCCAGAAGGAGGAACGCCAATATCCCAGTAGCCCTTTCGTGCCGGGTAATCTTGAATAGTAGTTTGTGTGCCGGCGCTTAGTACATCCATAGTACTTGGGCGGTAAGCAAAACTATTTAAACTTGAAGTTAGCAAGGTGCCTTGCTCTAAGGCAGGCAAAGTAAGCAACTGTTTAAGGTAGGCTAGGTTATGCTCGATACCATACACTTGGCAAGCCTGCAGCGCCTTGGCTAAACCGGCAATGGCAGAGTCTCTATCTGCTGCGTGGTATTGCACTTTAGCCAGCATCGGGTCGAAAAACGGAGAGACTTCTACCCCACTTTCTATCCAATGGTCGATACGTAGTTGCTCAGCTGTTGGCAAAGCCAGTTCGGCTTCGGTTGGCCATGCAACATGGCTAAGTAAACCAGCGTTTGGTTGGAAATCTTTGTTAGGATCTTCGGCATATAAACGGACTTGAATAGCGTGACCAAAAGCCTGTAAATTGCTGGCTTTATCAACCAATGGATACGTTTGTTGAGAGAACTGTGCATAGCCCAGCTCTACCATCCATTGCACTAAATCGACGCCAAACACCATCTCGGTTACGCCGTGTTCCACCTGTAAACGGGTATTCACTTCTAAAAAATAAAAAGCTTGGCTTTGCTGATCAAATACAAACTCTACGGTGCCTGCACTGCGGTAATTAACACTTTCGGTAAGCTGCTTAGCGGTTTGTTGTAATTGCTGACGAATCGCTGGGCTTAAGTTGGGTGCTGGGGTTTCTTCAATCACTTTTTGATTGCGGCGCTGCGCTGAACAATCACGCTCGCCTAAGGTTAATACCTCACCAGCACCATTACCAAATACTTGTACTTCGATGTGGCGAGCTTGGGTAATAAACTTCTCGAGGAATAAGCCCGCATTGCTAAAGTTGTTTTCACTAAGGCGTTTTACACTATCAAAGGCTTGGCTCAACTGCTCTGCGGTGTCGCAACGTTGCATACCAATACCGCCGCCACCAGCAGTGCTTTTTAGCATAACCGGGTAACCCAGTTGTTCGGCGCAGCTTAAGGCTTGTTGTTGATCTTCTAATAGACCACTGCCCGGTAATAAAGGCACTTGCGCTTGTTCGGCTAACTCACGAGCACAATGTTTAAGGCCAAAGGCATTCATTTGCTCTGCCGTGGGGCCTAAAAACACTAAACCTTGTTGCTCACAACGTTTGGCAAAGTCTTGGTTTTCACTTAAAAAACCATAACCAGGATGAATGGCTTGCGCGCCAGTTTGTTTGGCAATGGCAAAGATCTTGTCGATGTTTAAGTAAGTTTGACTGGCTGAACCTTCACCCAAGCTATAGGCTTCGCTGGCTTGGCTAATGTGCAGGCTATCTGCGTCGGCGTCGCTGTAAATAGCCACGCTGGCAATGTTCATTTTGTTAAGGGTTCGAATGATCCGGCAAGCTATCGCGCCACGGTTGGCTATCAATACTTTATCGAACATAGTGTCACCTGAGAGCTGCGGGTCGTCCCGGCTAATAACAAGGCGTGTTTAGGGTCGTCCCTAGCCTTAATCTAAAGAGTTATTACTTGTGCTTAAGCTGCATCCCAAATCAACATTTCTACTGGGGTTGGGTTGTAGCCATTACAAGGGTTGTTTAACTGCGGGCAGTTAGACATTAGAACAATCACGTCCATCTCGGCGCGCATTTCTACATATTTTCCAGCACCGCTAATGCCGTCTTCAAAGGTTAAACCACCGGCTGCGGTAATTGGCACGTTCATAAAGAAGTTAATGTTGTGGGTAATATCGCGCTTGGTTAAGCCGTACTGTTCGTTCTCGGCAACCGCCAACAACCAACTATCACGACAAGCGTGCATGCATTTTTTATCCAATGAATAACGCACTGTGTTGCTTTCGGTGGCACAGGCACCGCCTAAAGTATCGTGGCGACCACAGGTATCGGCAGTAATGGTGAGCATTTCGCGACCTAGGTTGGATAACAGTTTTGTACCAGCGGTTAAGTAAACATTGCCTTGTTCACGAATGGTATCCATTGCACTGTATCGCTCGCTGGGATCGGCTGCACTGTAAAACAATGTGTCTGCTGCTTGGTTACCTTCTAAGTCTAAAATTCGCAGCGTTTGACCGGCTTTTAGCTCCTGCATGTAGTAGTCTCCGGCTGGAACCACTTCTCGCTGGCTGGCTTGTTCTGCTTGTAAATCACTTTCTTTGATCATGAATATTATTCCTTGTTTAGCGCTTACAACTAAGCTTCACAACAAGTGCTAGCTTGGCTAACACAACGGTAGCGTTCGGTATTTTCGAAGCCACGACCATTCTCTGGTCTAAAGTTTCGACAGTAGTCGTCTTCGCTCACGGGATCAGCTTCCACCATCGCAACTTCAACACCATGGTTGGGGTATTCACTAGCAGGGTTCATTGGATGAGGGCAAGTTGTCATCAGCACTAAGGTGTCCATTTCAAAACGCAGTTCGATTACATCTCCTGCTTTACTGGCGTTTTGCTCAAACTGCAAATTGCCTTCTGCATCGGCGGCTACTTTACTAAATAGGTTAATGTTAGCTGCCATATCTCGCTTGCCTAAACCATATTTAGCTAATTCAACCAGCATGGCGTCGTAGCCATTTTGTAACCACAAATTACCTTGAGTTTGATAGCTACGCTCGCCCCATTTCTCGGCGACCTTATGTTTGTTTGCTAAGCCACCTACGCTGTCTATCCAGCCGGTATCGTCTCGGGTAATAGAGCAAAACACTCGCCCCATATCGGAGTACAAACAATTACCTTTGGTTAGTTTAAAGGTGTGCTGACATTTAAGGGTATCGGGCGCGTTATAACGCTCTAACAAATCCTTTGGGTTATAAAACAATAGGCTCACGTTAGAAGCCCCTTCTGGGTTAGTAAAACGCAAGGTTTTGCCGGCGGGTACCGTTACCGACCAATGCGCGGCACCGTTTATCACTTCTTGGTAAATAGGTTCTTGGGAAATAGTAGAGTTCATAGATTGTCCTTATTAGGCCACCGACTTATCAATAATCGGCTTCATCTCTTCACTAAAGCGAGCAGCATCGCTGTCTTTGCTAATAGGAATATCGAAGGTGACTTGCGCGCCAAAGCGCTCGGGGTGCTGTGCATCATGACGATGCTTGTCAAACACCCATAGGCGATTGCCTAAGCTAAAACCTTCGGAGAGATCGTGGGTAATCATAAAAATGGTAAGTTTGTGCTCTTGCCACAACTGATGAACTAGCTTGTGCATGTCTTTACGAATGCCGGGATCAAGCGCGCCAAAGGGTTCGTCTAGTAGCAATATCTTTGGCTTTTTCATCAAGGCTTGAGCAATTGCCAAGCGTTGCTGCATACCACCAGACATCTCTGTTGGGTATTTATGCGCGGCTTCCGTTAAACCTACTTTATCTAACATTGCCATTGCTTGGCTGTATGCCTGTTGCTTGGCTTTACCAAATAGACTCGCAAGCACTGGTGCTTTAGCAAATACATCACTTAGCATAACGTTTTGCACTGCCGTTAAGTGGGGAAACACTGAGTACTTTTGAAACACAATGCCACGCTCTGGCCCTGGTTCATTAGGCAACGGTTCGCCATTTAACAAAAGCTTGCCACGGCTGGCAGTTTCATTCCCTAGTAGCAAGTTGAGAAAAGTAGATTTACCGCAGCCAGAGGCGCCTACAATGCTAACAAACTCGCCTTCTTCAACACTTAGGTTTAAGCGCTCTAGCACTACGTTGTCGCCGTACTCTTTCCAAACGTCTATGGCTTGAATGATTGGAGTGCTCATTATGCGTCTCCTTGTGTTTTGTGATACCAAGAAAAAGCATGCACCGACAACTTGCGCAGCAGCCAATCCATTACAAAGGCCAACACACTAATCCACAGCACGTAAGGTAAAATCACGTCCATCGCCAAATACCGGCGAATAAGGAAGATGCGATAACCCAAGCCTTCTGTGGCAGCAATTGCCTCTGCAGCAATCAAAAATAGCCAAGCACTGCCCAAGGTTAAACGAACCGCTTCGATTAGCTTTGGCAGAATTTGCGGAATGACTACCGCAATAATGGTCTGCCAACTAGACGCACCTAAAGTTTGCGCTTTTAAGATCTGTTCATTAGGCAGTGCATCGGTACGCAGCTGCAGGTCTCTAATCATAATTGGGCAGATCCCAATGATGATCAGCATCACTTTAGATAACTCCCCCAAGCCAAACACAATGAACAGAATCGGCAAAATTGCCATGGGCGGAATGAGCGAGATGGCAGTAACCAATGGCGATAGAGGTGCACGTACAAATGGCACCATGCCATTAGCAACTCCCACCATTAAGGCCACTAAGGCGCTGATCCCTACCCCAAGCGCCAAGCGAGTTAAGCTAGCTACCGTATCTGCCAGCATTAAGTATTCGCCGCTACGCTTGCTAGGCTCAAACGCCATGCGGTTAATTGCTTCCACAAAACTCGACATAGCAGGCAATAACTTATCGTTTGGATTGTCTGCTAAACGCGTCTGTGATGCAGCCATGTATAAAGCAATTAGCAGCAAAAACGGTAGTAGGCCCAACATCAGCCGCACAAAGCGGCTAGGTTTTTTATTAATTATGCGAGTCATAGGCAGAGCCTTATAATTTGCCTTCAGCAGCCATATCCATGTACTCGGCTGTAAAGCGAAGTTTTACGTTGCTTGAATCGCCATAAACACCTGATGGAGTTTCGATACCGATAAAGCTAGCATCTGGTGCGCCTTCACCTAACAAACCGTGATGGTGCGAAAACTCGGCTACTTTAGCCATGGTGCTTTTAAGGGTTGCGCTATTGGTAAAATCAACCGCGTCTTGAGGTTGGTAGAACATTTTAGTAGACGCCAATTGCGCATCATACCCGGCCAAATCGGTACCTGATGCTTCAGCCATAAATGCACGAGCTTTCATTGCTGCTTCATCATCACCCGACATAGTTGCCATAATCTCGTACCATGCGCCGGTTAGGGCTTTACCTAGCTTAGGGTCTTGCTTAAGCGTATCGGTATTCACTACTAGCAAGTCGATGATTTCACCAGGGATCTTAGATGAATCGAACACCATGTTGGTATCTGGCATTGCCACAATTTCGCTTAGTAGCGGGTTCCAAGTGGTAACAGCTGTTACATCTTTGGTAGTGAATGCGGCAACTAAATCGGCGTCGGAGGTGTTTTCAACTTTGATATCACGCTCTTTCAAGTCTACTGATTCTAAGGCGCGAGCTAACAAATAATGCGAAACACTTAACTCTACTAAGTTAACTTTTTCGCCTTTAATGTCGGCAAGAGCTTTATCACCTTTAAGTACTACACCGTCGTTACCATTTGAAAAGTCACCAACAATTAGCGCTGTTGAATCCACGCCACTGGCAGCAGGAATAGTTAGTGCGTCCATGTTGGTCATTACTGTGGCATCAAAACCACCGGCGGTGTATTGGTTAATTGACTCGATGTAGTCATTCACCTGCACTACTTCGATATTGATATCGTATTTGTCGGCCCATTTATCAACAATGCCCGAGGCTGCACCATAATCCCATGGCATCCAACCAACATAGATAGTCCAAGCGAGTTTATAAGTTGGTTTATCGTCTGCTTGTGCAGATACAATACTAAGCGCGCTGGCGCTAACGATGGTGGCTGCTACGGCCAAAGTACGGAGTGGAGATTTAATTAGTTTTAACATGGTCACCTCAATGTGGTTATGCACTTTAAAATAAAAACATGAGAGACGTATTTATTGTCATCTCCCGGGCTTTTATCCCTCCGTGTAACCTCTATGAGGTTGACAACTCTCGGTCCAGACACTGCGTTGCAGCCGGAACCCTAGATGTCTATTGCAAATTTTAAGCGGCTCTTGATGAGGCAGAGCCATACATCTCTCATGTCGCATAGTTAAAGTAGCAATGGCTATGCCAACGCTAACACATCCCTCCATTTAGGTATAAATCACTAAATGAAGCCCCAGCAATTGCCACCCTAAAGCACCACAACGGTGCAAATATGTGATTTTTGCACCAAAACTTAATAAAACAAGGGCGTGTTACGCCGTGTGAGAAGAAAACAATATTGTGGCTACAATATAAAGATAAGCAACGAGCAATCTACTGAGATGTTTCAAAGACTTATATTCATCAACAACTTAAGTTAACAAGTGAAACTAACTAGGCCTAAGTAGATCACTTATTGCTTTTGGCTATACCTATTTGATTTTTTATATTTATACTCGAATAACTAATTACATTAGCGTGATGAATTAAGCGTTCTTGATTGGCACTCAGCAAAAAGGAGTTATGCATGAGTAGTATTTTTTCCCCTGCCGTTTATTTAAGTGACAGAGTAGGTTTTAAATACAAGTTCATAATGTGGACTTGCTTGTTTTTAATGCCAATCGTTTATGGTTTTGGGTCAATAATCCTCACCATGAATAAAGAAATAACATTTACCGGGAATGAGTTAGCAGGATACGAGATTGTTAGCCAACTGCCCGGTATCTCCAATTCGGTAGTGAGGCACCAGCATTTAAACACGCTAAGAACGATGGGCGCAGATTACGACAAAGATGAACTCAGCTCTATTCAGCAAGATTTAAACAGCACCCTGCAACAACTAAGCTCACAACTTTCTGGCGATAATAAAACGTCGATGGAACAAGCCCAACAGAGCTGGCAGGCCCTGGCTGAAAGTAAAAGCTCTTTAGGTAAGCTGCTCATTGAGCATGAAGCCTTCCTTAGACAAGTTAGAGCCATCACCTATAGCGTAGCCGCAAATAGTGGATTAACTAGAGATCCAGAAGTAAGCAGTTATTACCTAATAGACATAGCTACCGCCCGTTTACCTATATTACAAAGCAACATAGCTAGGCTAAGAGATAAAGGAGGCGACATTGCTGACTTTGGCATTCTCGACGCTGAAGGTAATGCTGATCTTCAGTTTAGAACCGATAATGCCATCGAAGTGCTTAACGATATGGATAAAGCCTTGGCACAACTGGTATCTTACGATAAACAATTTGAAAATAAACTGGGTAAACAAGCACAGCAAACTACCGAAAGCATAAAGCAAATCGTTAATTTGATTCGCGATGAAATTCTTAAAGACCAACAAGTTAAAACCAATACCGATACTGTTTTTCAGTTTGCCAATAACAGCTTAAGCCAAATCGAAGATTTTACCGCTGCCTCGCTTAGCTACTTTGGCGAAGAGTTAGGTAAGCGTAAAGCCAATGCCGAACAAAAACGAGCCGTTATGCTGTTTGCCCTACTCGGGGTGCTACTAGCATGTTGCTATTTCATGATTGGTGCTTATCTATCCATTAGACGCACCGTTAAACAAATTCGCTATGTAGCAGGTAGGGTTAATCAAGGTGACCTAAGCCAAGATTTAACGGTATATGGTTCTGACGAACTTGCTGACATTGCCCATGACTATAAAACCACCTTAGAAGCCTTACGATCGTTGTTAGAACAAGTTAAGAGCGGCTCCCAAGAAATGTTAATTGCTACCCAACAAATTGATGGCAAATCGCAAGAAGTGAGGGATGCGATTAATCAGCAGCAACTAGAAACACAGCAAGTAGCCACTGCTGTTGCAGAAATGAATGCCACTGTTAACAACATGGCTGAAGATGCGAATAAAGCCGCAGACTCTACCCTAGCCTCCCAACAAGCAGTTGTTAACGGCCAAACGATTGTCAGCGAAACCATTTCAACGATTGGTCTAATAAATGAAGAAGTACTTACCACCTCTACCTCACTCAATCAGCTACAAGAGCAAACAAGCGCAATAGGTGGTGTTATCGATGTCATTAGGAACATCGCCGAACAAACCAATCTTTTAGCATTAAACGCAGCTATTGAAGCGGCTCGAGCTGGAGAACAAGGTCGTGGCTTTGCGGTGGTTGCTGATGAAGTGAGAACCCTTGCCAACAGAACCCAAACCTCAACTGATGAAATTCAGAAAATGATCGAAGGTTTACAATCTGGATCGTCGAGTTCAGTTAATGCCATGGCAAATGCTAGCAGCCGCGCACTTAGCGGTGTTGAACAAGCCGAAGAAGCTGGTGGCTCTTTTACCAATATTACTCAACGTGTAGACGAAGTTGTTGATTTGAACACTAACATCGCCAGCGCGATTGAAGAACAAAGTAAAGTAATGGACGAAGTGGAACTCAATATCGTGCAAATATCTGATGGTGCCAATGCCGCGCTGCTTCTTGCAGATGAAGCGAGCCAAGCCAGTGGCAGCATTGGACAAGAAGTAGATAAGTTGCAGCAGATAGTTAATAAGTATCAACTGTAAGCTAAGTTAAATAACTTTGAGTTTCTACAACATACGGTAAAAAGAGTACACTATAAAAACAAGAGCCATCTACAAGGTAGTGGCTCTTGGTTAGTTAAAGGTACTCGTTAAGCCTATTAGACTTAAATATCCTCACAAGATAATGCGTCAGCTGCCTCATCTAAAGAACGCGGAACATAACGGACGTTACCTAGATTTAAGCTGACAGGATCCGCGCTTTGTAACAGAAAAACTTTATCGACTAATGAGAACTCGGTGCCATTTTCAGCCAGACAGCTAAGGGGCACTTTTATGGTATCCCACTCTGCATCTCCCTCAACCCTTACGCTTGGTAAGGCAGTTGAGATATCAACTTCACCAGTACATGGATACTCACAATCTGCTCTTAAGCGCATAGAGCTTGGCGCTGCAGACAGTAATTGAATATCAAATTGCAGTGTCGAATCAGCATTTAGATAAGCGTTTTGATCACTTGGGCCGCCATCAATTGTTTCAAAAAAGATTTCTGCCAAAGAATTACCAAACTCAAGCTTTACAGCATCTTGCTGATGTAAGTAGTTAATTGGTGTAACCGTGAGAGCATCAATAGATGTTACTGAACCACGGTCTACTTCAAAAGCCGTCCAATTATTAGCCTCACCTGCAATACGTGGGTCAAACTCACCACTCTCCGATGGTCCAAATATTTCTAAGTTGATGGCTGCTACACCAGTGTCCGGTTCATCAACACCGCAGCCTAAATTGCGCTCATCTAAAGGTAGGTCATCAAGGTTATATTCAACTCCTTGTGTATCACTAGATAAGTAAGCCAAACCATAGCCGTAGGGGAACAAAGGCTTATGTTCGCCTTCGATGTCTTGTTCCATTGCAGGTGTAACATAGCCTTCAATATTAGGAGCATGTCGGTTAATTGTGGTTGAACACTTCTTCATTGGCCAAGAGTAAGACAAGCGCCCTTTAAAATCAGCACCAGATTTTGCAAATAGAACATCGGTTATACCGCCAGCCTCTGTACCTGGTAGCCAAGCTGCAACAAAGGCGTTGGAGTTATTGATTTCTTCGTTTACATACAAAGGGCGACCTGAATAGAAGATAGTAACAACTTCTCGCCCTGCATTTTTCATGGTTTGAACTATCGAAGAGTCACTGGCATAAGATGACTTTAAGGATGCGAACTCTAAGGTCTGGTTTGCTTTTATATCGCCAAACATTTCGGCATAAGGATCTTCACCAATCACAACAATAGCAATGGTATCATCAGGTGCAGATGAGGCGTCGGTGTAAACATTTTCTGTACCAACTTGCTCTCTTATCGCCATCAGGAAGGTGCTAGCACCTGGAAAGTCGGCGCCGATGGTGTTTCCATCACCTTGCCAAGTTAAACTCCAACCACCGGTTTGCTTTTGAATGCTATTAGCTGCGCTTCCAAGGACCAGGTAGGACTTATTGTTACTTAAGGGTAATATGCCCTCTTCATTTTTTAGTAATACCAAGGACTCGCTCACCGCTTGTCTGGCAATCGCTCGGTGAGCATCTGAACCCAAGATGCTGTCGTTACCCGCTAGCTCTCGCATAGAAGGTTTGGGTTTTTCCCAAAGATTCGCGCGCATTTTAACCCGCAAGATACGCGTGACCGCATCGTCGATACGCGCCATCGATATGGTGCCATTATTCACTTGGCTAATAACGTTATGGTAAAACGCTTGCCAATCACTACGCGAAGTTACCATGAAGACATCGTTACCCGCATTAACCGCTTCTGGGCAGTTAGCGGCAGTACATCCATCAAGCTCTCCTTGCCCATTCCAGTCGGTAACGATTAAGCCATCAAAGCCCATTCTGTCTTTTAGAATATCGTTAAGCAGGTATTTGCTGCCATGTAGTTTATAGTTGTAAACCGCTGCGCCACTGTCTTCGTTCAGGTCGTAATTGGCTTCGTCATGCCATGAGTTAAACGAACTCATCACCACTTGAGCACCGGCATCTAACCCAGAAAAATAACCTGTCGCATGAATGTTACGTAAGTACTCTTCTGAGTAATGATTTTCTCCGCGATCTTCCCCTTCTAAGGTTCCACCATCGCCTACCCAGTGCTTAACATTAGATATAACGTTGCGCTGCCCTTTTAGGCCAGTGCTCCCACCTTGTAAGCCCTCAACCATTTTTCCTGCGAACGAATAAATAATTTCTGGATCTTCCGAGTAGCCTTCGTAAACCCTGCCCCAACGATAATCGCGAGGAGACGCAACAGTAGGCGCAAAGGTCCAATCTAATCCGGTGACCGAGACTTCTTCGGCAGTGGCTTGACCAATTCGTTTAATTAACTCGGGGTTATTGGCTGCTCCCAGACCAATGTTGTGGGGGAACACCGTCGCGCGGTAGACGTTATTATGCCCGTGAACTGCATCAGTTGCCCACATAAACGGAATTCTAAACCCTCGTCCTTCATACGCTTCTTCTAACGCTTTCCAATAATCATCTGCAGCATTTACCCAATCTTGGGCAGTCGAATGTTTGTTATTGTTTGGCCATGCTCCCCCACCGTTAAGCAAGGAACCAAGCTTATACTGTTTCGCTTCTGCGGGTGTTACTTCTAATAAATTGGGCTGAATCATTTGCCCTACTTTTTCTTCCAGAGTCATTTGCGCAAGAATCGCAACCACTTCTGCTTCTATTGCCTCATCTTTTAAGACTGCACTGTTAATTTGTGGCCACTCTGCAAAGTATGGCAACGATGTTGACACCTCAGGCCTTGTAACGAGATCGCTAGAGCTATTACAAGCTGATAGGAAAGCAGCTGCAACTAAGCAAGATATCGCTGTTTTCTTGAGATACATATATTAATCCTGTTCAATTTTTCAATATTTCAAATAGTTAAAAAAGCGGTGGCTAGAGAGACATCAGCAACCCATTCAACACAAATAGGGTTAAATAGATGGCTCAAGCTATGGAACCGCTCCCACATTTAAGTGAATCAAAATCACTATAGAGAAATTTAAATAAGCTGAACGATAGCGACTGTTAAAAACGTGTTATTAGTTTTGTTTTCACAACGATTTTAATACTGATTAGCTACTGTTTAACGAGATCAAAATCCCATTAATGAAACCGCTCCCACAAACTAAGTGATCAATTAGGCTCAGCAAACTTAATCGCCTTAACTCACGATAGGCAGTAATCGGAGTAACAACCAAAATAGGAAGCTTATTGAGAGTGTTGCAATATTACTGTTAGTTGAGCTTCTTAACCGATCCTCTAATGACCAGATCTGGTGTAAGCAACTGAGGAGTTGGAAAATCGGTACCGTTAATCAAAGACAACACTTTGTTAGCGGCCAAAGTCCCCATTTTTATTGTTGGGAAGTTAACGCTAGTGAGTTTTGGCGTAACATGCTCGCTTGGTAAGCTGTTATCAAAGCCGACCACCGAAATATCCTCCCCGACTATTAGGCCTTGTGCTCTAATTTCTTCGTACAGGCCTAAGGCAATATGATCACTAAAGCAAAACACTGCTGTTACTTGAGGGTGTTGAGTCAACAATTGTTGCGGTGCTTTACGGTTTTCTTTTAGATCAAAACGGCCTTCAATTACAAAATCACTATTATATTCAATACCAAACTCTTCGAGAGCTTGTAGATATCCTCGTAAACGGTCTTGGCTTGCAAACTGATGTTTAGGCCCTGTGATACAAGCGATATTAGAATGGCCCTGCTCAATAATGTGTTTAGTTGCTAAGTACCCTCCTAGACGGTCATCTAGCCCTATACAATGGTCGGCGATTGCCGATATATGCTGATTCAAAATGATGCTTGCTGGTGCTTTATTCACAATCTCGAGTAAATCTTCTTCCGACAGAGCCCCTGCATGAATAATTAGACCATCAACCTGTTTTGACATAAGAAACTGTATAGCGTCTAACTCGTTGTCTTTTGTGCCTTGCCCACTGGTGGCAATTAGATGAACGCCTTTTTTTCGGACAGTTTCTTCAGTTGAACTCACCAAGGAGGAAAAATAGGGGCCTGCAAGTGTACCTACTAGCATTCCAATGCTATTAGTTCGTTTTGAAGCAAGCGCTTGTGCGGAGGAGTTAGGCTTGTAGCCGATTGCTTCTATTACCTCTAGCACTCTCTCTTTAGTAGCTTTGGCAACACGAGGATGATCATTGAGTACGCGAGAAACGGTGGACTTTGAAACCTTAGCCAGCCTACAAACATCTTTAATGGTGGACAAGCGACTTTCCTATGACGATTCAAATGCTTGCAAATACAGTAACTGATTAAGGCGAACCAATGCACCATGTGATTTCACATTACTACAATATTTCTAAAGATATGGCTGACTAATAGGGTGTTTTAGGTTTTGTAAACAAAAAAGCCAGTAGCAAATGCTACTGGCTTTTCTAATTGGTGCCCGGGGCCGGACTTGAACCGGCACGTCCTTTCAAACGAGGGATTTTAAATCCCTTGTGTCTACCAATTTCACCACCCGGGCAAAACTCTTCTTTGTAATGGAGGCGGGTCCCGGAGTCGAACCGAGGTCCACGGATTTGCAATCCGCTGCATAGCCACTCTGCCAACCCGCCAAAAGGCATTACAAATTTTGGAGCGGCACATCGGGTTCGAACCGATGACCTCAACCTTGGCAAGGTTGCGCTCTACCAACTGAGCTAGTGCCGCTTTATTCTTTATCACTATTTAGTGCATGTGAGTAAACAACTAGGTTGCGCTACTCTTTATACCCACACTGAGCTAGTGCCGCTTAATTCTTTATCACCATTTAGTGTATGCGAGTTAACAACTAGGTTGCGCTACTCTATATATCCACACTGAGCTAGTGCCGCTTAATTCTTTATCACTATTTAGTGTATGCGAGTTAACAACTAGGTTGCGCTACTCTATATATCCACACTGAGCTAGTGCCGCTTAATTCTTTATCACTATTTAGTGTATGCGAGTTAACAACTAGGTTGCGCTACTCTATATATCCACACTGAGCTAGTGCCGCTTAATTCTTTATCACTATTTAGTGTGTGCGAGTTAACAACTAGGTTGCGCTACTCTATATACTCACACTAAGCTAGTGCTGCTTAAATCTTCAAACAAATTGGTGCCCGGGGCCGGACTTGAACCGGCACGTCCTTTCAGACGAGGGATTTTAAATCCCTTGTGTCTACCAATTTCACCACCCGGGCGACACGTTTTGCTGTTATCTAGAGGCTAGCCCCTGAAAACGAGTTGTACTTTAACGTATTACAGAAATGAGTCAACGGATTTTTTAAGGGAGTTGATTCAAGTGCTTAAAAAGCGATCTAGCAGCTGCCTTTTCACTCTGTTAGCGGTTTAAACAACGTCGATTCCAGCTATAAATATGCCAAATATAAAGACAGGATTGATTAGATGGTAAACAGCTTAGGTAGCTAAACAGAATAATTTAATAACAGTGAGTTTATGTTTATTAGGGAGATTGGAACTAAGACTAAAAAGAAGAGTTGGTGCCCGGGGCCGGACTTGAACCGGCACGTCCTTTCAGACGAGGGATTTTAAATCCCTTGTGTCTACCAATTTCACCACCCGGGCGACACAATTTTTATAGTATGGAGGCGGGTCCCGGAGTCGAACCGAGGTCCACGGATTTGCAATCCGCTGCATAGCCACTCTGCCAACCCGCCATACTATATGTGTTAAATTGGAGCGGCACATCAGGTTCGAACTGATGACCTCAACCTTGGCAAGGTTGCGCTCTACCAACTGAGCTAGTGCCGCTTCATACGCTTTACTTTCTAGTATGGACAAATAGACAACAAGGTTGCGCTACTCTTGATACCCACACTGAACTAGTGCTGCTTCATACGCTTTACTTTCTAACGTGGATAGATAGTCAACTAGGTTGCGCTACATTTTATATCCACACTAAGCTAGTGCTGCTGTATTTCCTTTAACACTTCAGCGTTGCCGCTGAATGTGCTGTGCATTTTAGCGGCCAAAATCCCTACGTCAACTGTCTTTTGGTAAGTTTCTAACTGTTCGTTGGATTTTTAGGCTAAAGCCGCTATTTATTTGTCATTCTGCTTTAATTCTGGCCAAGCTAAAGCTAGGTAACTCACCATGGACCACAGCGTTAAAATGGTAGCTACATAAAATAAACCATAACTAGCTTGTGTTACCAAAGGGTCTATTTGTGCGGTTAAACCTGTAATCGCCGCCATTTGAGCTGCGGTTTTATATTTACCGATCCAAGATACCGCTACACTCGAGCGCTTGCCTAATTCAGCCATCCACTCTCTGAGCGCTGAAATGATAATTTCACGAGAGATCATTATTACTGCAGGTACGGTTATCCAGAATGTTTGATAATGCTCTACCAATAATACCAGCGCAGCCACCACCATCGCTTTGTCCGCTACGGGGTCCAAAAAAGCGCCAAATGGCGTAGTTTGACCTAAACGGCGAGCAAGATATCCGTCTAGATAATCTGTTGCAGCGGCTAAACCAAAAATGAAAGCAGCCGCTAGCATGCCCCACTCTACGGGAAGGTAAAAAGCTATTAAGAAAAACGGAATTAATACAATTCTAAACGCGGTTAGTATATTTGGAATATTTATCATTATTTTTCATTTATAAAACTACTGCGGCTATGTTGCCTAATCTTGCCTAGTGATGCAACGAATCATAAATTTTTTGCGCTAAAGTAGGGCTAATTCCGGGAACTTTTTTAATTTCGTCAACACTAGCGCTTTTGAGCTGTTGCATTCCACCTAAATGCGTTAGCAATGCTTGACGCCGTTTTGCCCCTACTCCATCAATATCTTCCAGTACACTGGTCTTACGCGCCTTGTCTCGTCGATTACGATGACCGGTAATGGCAAAGCGGTGACTTTCGTCCCGAATGTGTTGAATCAAGTGTAATGCTGGGGAGTCACTAGGCAGGTGTATCTCTGTCATTGCTTTACCGATAAGCAGTGTTTCTAAACCTGGCTTACGAGTTGTGCCTTTAGCTACCCCAACCAACAGCGGCATTGGCGATAGGTTAAGCGGTTCTATGCTAGAAAAAGCCGCGGACAATTGCCCTTTACCGCCGTCAATAAACAGTACGTCTGGAATTTTTTCTGCTAATTGGGCTTTTTGATAGCGCCGCGTTAACGCTTGCGCCATTGCGGCATAGTCATCGCCACCGGTAATGCCATCGATGTTAAAGCGACGATACTCAGATTTGTTTGGCCCTTGCCTGTCAAACACCACGCATGAAGCCACCGTGCGCTCGCCTTGGGTATGGCTGATATCAAAACACTCCATGCGCTTAATTGGCTGTTCTTGCTTGAGCAGCGCTTCAAGTTCGGTGACCCGATGGTGAATGGTGGCTTCTTGGTTTAGTTTGGTTAACAGGGCATTTTCTGCATTGGTATTTGCTAGCGCCACAAACCGCAGTTTCTCTCCACGTTTAGGTTGGGAAAGTTTCACCTTGCAATCGAGTTCACTTTCGATTGCAGCTTCTATCTCTGGCCAATCGCCTTCGATATCGGGCAACAGCACTTCATTAGGTTGGTTGCCCTTACGTTGTTCAGACAGGTAATACTGCATCACAAAACTGCGCAGTACTTCAGGTAAATCGGCCTGTTTAGGCACTTTAGGGTAATACGAACGACTACCTAGTACTTGACCATCACGGATCAGCAACAAATGAATAACGGCAATGCCATTTCTAAAAGCAAAACCCAATACGTCACTATGCTCGGTATTGCCACTCACAAACTGTTGCTCTTGAACCTTACGTAAGGCTTGAATTTGGTCTCTAAAACCCGCGGCGGCTTCAAAATCTAAGCTATCGCTAGCCTTGGTCATTTTTTCGGCTAGTTGATTGATTACCTGTTGGCTTTTGCCTTTTAGGAACATGCTGGCAAGGTCTACTTGTTGCTGGTAGTCCTCATCACTAATCAAATTCACACATGGGCCGGAACAACGCTTAAGTTGATATTGCAAACAAGGGCGTTGACGGTTGGCGTATTCACTATCGCTACACTGGCGAATAGGAAATAACTTCTGCATCAAATGCAGGCTTTCTCGTACCGCATTGCCATTAGGGTAAGGGCCAAAGTAATCACCTTTATTGCGTTTAGCGCCGCGGTGCATCGATATCCGCGGATGCTTGTGTTTACTAAGTAAAATGTAGGGATAAGACTTATCGTCACGCAGCAACACATTGTATTTAGGCAGGTGTTTTTTGATCAGGTTGTGTTCAAGAATCAGCGCTTCGGTTTCGGTGTGAGTAACCGTGACCTCAACATTGGCGATGTTTGAAACCAGGGCGCGGGTTTTATTGCTATCTACGTTTTTACGAAAATAGCTGCTTAAACGCTTTTTTAGCGATTTAGCTTTGCCTACATAGATCACTTCATTAGCGGCGTTATACATCATGTATATGCCGCTAGCTTCAGTAACCTGGCTTAGGAATTTTTTACTATCGAATGGAGCGCTATCGTCGAGCAAAATTACAGCTTGTCGGTATCAATCATGCCGTGGCGAATGGCTAAGTGAGTTAACTCTACATCACCGCTAATATTAAGCTTGCTGAACAAGCGGTAACGATAAGAGTTAACCGTTTTAGGACTTAAGCTTAACTGATCAGAAATGTCGGTAACCTTTTCGCCTTTGGTAATCATTAACATTATCTGTAGCTCACGCTCTGAGAGACTTTGAAACGGATTATCTTCAGCAGGATTAAACTGACTCAAGGCCATTTGTTGGGCGATTTCTGGCGATAGGTAACGCTGGCCTACATTCACCGCACGAATCGCTTG
Source organism: Agarivorans aestuarii (assembly GCF_019670125.1). NCBI lineage: Bacteria > Pseudomonadati > Pseudomonadota > Gammaproteobacteria > Alteromonadales > Alteromonadaceae > Agarivorans > Agarivorans aestuarii. The sequence goes on along the minus strand of NZ_AP023033.1, from coordinate 2,097,610 downwards.
TAGCATTTCGTCTGGGCCGGCGCTTTTCGTTAAATAGCCACACGCACCAGCCTGCATAACCTTGGTAGGAAATGGATTTTCGGTATGAATGGTTAATACGATAATCTTAGCATCTGGATCGTAGCGCAATATCTTGCGGGTAGCCTCTAAGCCGCCGATTCCAGGCATATTCATATCCATTAAGATTACGTTGGCTTGGTTGTTTCTGCACCACTGAACGGCTTTCTCTCCGCTCTCGGCTTCACCAACCACTTTAAATCCTCGAACGTCTTCTAAAATGCGACGGATCCCTGTACGCACTAGTTCATGATCATCAACCAGAAATACGTTTATCAAGCGTTTTCTCCGCTGTAACTAAAACATCAATCTACTAATTGGGCGGGTTGCCAGACCTTGCATCGTCTGCGCAGCAAACTTTATATCCCATCAGGATAATAATTTAAAGGATTAAGCGATATAAGTTTAGAGTAGAACTAAGATTATTGGCAGTTTGTGCAATAAACTAGCAATTTATCAAGATTAGAATTATGGGAATGCAGAAACGAAAAACGCCAGCGTAATGCTGGCGTTTTTCTAAATAATGGCGGAGGAGGAGAGATTTGAACTCTCGAAGGGCTATTAACCCTTGCCGGTTTTCAAGACCGGTGCATTCGACCACTCTGCCACCCCTCCGCAGCAACGGGGCGCATATTACCTAGCATTTTTCAGCTTGTAAACCGTCATCTTTGAATTTTTTGGAAATGTCTAACAATTGACTAAATGCTAGGCAAATTTTGGCTATAAAAAAGCCCAGCATAAGCCGGGCTTTTTAGCAGTTTGTCGCTAACTTACTTAGGTAAGTAGCTCTTACCCATTAAGAAGGTATCAACGGCTTGTGCTGCACCACGACCTTCGTTGATTGCCCAAACAATCAAACTTTGACCACGACGCGCATCACCAGCTGCAAACACACCTTTAACATTTGTGGCGTATTCACCGTAGGTTGCTTTAGCATTTGAACGAGCGTCTTTTTCAACACCTAGTTCGTCAATAATACCTGCTTCTGGTCCCATGAAGCCCATAGCTAGCAACACTAAGTCTGCTTTAATGACTTCTTCACTGCCTTTCACTGGTTCAGGAATCATTTGGCCGTTAGCGTTTTTCGTCCAGTTGATCTTGGTAGTATGAACTTCCGTCACGTTACCTTGCTCATCACCCACCATTTTCTGGGTCATAACTAGGTAACGACGCGGATCTTCACCTTGAATGGCAATCGCTTCGTCTTGACCGTAGTCACGCTTTAAGGTGCGCTTAAATTCTGGCCAAGGGTTGTCTTGAGCACGTTCTTGCGGAGGCTGAGGCATAATCTCAAGCTGCATGACGTTCTTACAACCGTGACGCAGTGAAGTACCCACACAGTCAGTACCTGTATCACCACCACCAATAACCACAACGTGCTTATCTTTGGCGCTAATGTAACGGCCGTCTTCTAGGTTGCTATCTAGCAAGCTCTTAGTATTTTTACCTAAGAACTCCATCGCAAAGTGAACGCCGTTTAACTGGCGACCCTCTACAGGCAGGTCACGTGGAACCGTTGCGCCAGTAGCTAGCAATAATGCATCGAAGTCTTCGTTCAAACGGTTAATAGAAATGTCTTTACCCACTTCTACTGAGGTTTTAAATACGATGCCTTCTTCACGCATGATTTCGATACGACGCTCAACGATTTCTTTTTGCAGCTTCATGTTCGGAATACCGTACATTAATAAGCCACCAACTCGGTCAGCACGTTCAAACACTGTTACTTTATGACCAGCAGAATTTAACTGAGCAGCCGCTGCTAAGCCAGCAGGGCCAGAGCCTACAATGGCGACTGTTTTGCCGCTGCGTTTAGCTGGAATGTTAGGTTTAACCCAACCTTCCTTAAATGCACGCTCAATAATGTTAACTTCTTGGCTCTTAATGGTTACTGGTGGAGCATTAATACCTAGTACACAAGAGTCTTCACATGGAGCTGGACATACTCGCCCAGTAAACTCCGGGAAGTTATTGGTTTTGTGTAAACGGTCAATCGCATCCTTCCAGCGACCACGGTATACCAGGTCATTCCACTCTGGAATCAAGTTGTTAATTGGACACCCAGCTACGCGTGGTGCGTAGTCTGAGTCACCAGAATGACAAAAAGGAATACCACAATCCATACAGCGAGAAGCTTGGTCTTTAACCGCTTCTTCGCTCATAGGCGTTTTAACTTCTAGCCAATCTATCAAACGCTCTGCTGGGTCGCGGTCTGTCGATAGCTTCCTGTCTATTTCCATAAATCCCGTTGGATTTGCCATGTCTCTCTCCTAAACCGCTTCAGCTTTTTGTTTGGCTTGTTCAGCCTTGGCTTTTTTCGCTTGCGCTACGCTATCAAGGTGCATATCGAATGCAGCTACAGCTACATCGTAATCCGTTTCATGCTCACCAGTAGCTTTAGCTTCTTTCATGTAGTTCTGCATACGCTCGTAATCGGTAGGCATTACACGAACGAACATGCTAAGTGCGTTATCCCAATCACCTAGCAATTCTTTTGCTACATCAGAGCCAGTTTGCTCTAAGTGATTCTCGATTAATGCTTTTAGCTCGGCTGCTTCAGCTCCGTCTTCAACGCCGCCTAGCTTAACCATTTCCATGTTACAACGTGAGGCAAATTGCTTGTTACGGTCTAATACGTACGCTACACCGCCAGACATACCAGCTGCGAAGTTACGACCCGTTTCACCAAGAATTACCGCTTTACCACCGGTCATGTATTCACAACCGTGGTCACCTACGCCTTCAACAATAGCTGTTACACCAGAGTTACGAACACAGAAACGCTCGCCAGCTATACCGCGAATATAAGCTTCACCAGAAGTACCACCAAAGAAGGCTACGTTACCAACAATGATGTTTTTACGTGCTTCGAACGGTGCGCTTGCATCTGGATAAACCACTAATTTGGCGCCAGATAAACCTTTACCGAAGTAATCGTTGGCATCGCCTTCAAGTTCAAACTTAATACCTTTAGCGGCAAAAGTACCGAAGCTTTGACCTGCACTACCGTTGAATTTCACTTTAATCGTGTCTTCTGGTAGGCCTTCAGCGCCATAACGCTTAGATATTTCGTTCGACAACATAGTACCAACACTACGGTTGGTATTGATGATCTCTGATTTCAGAGATACTTCTTCGCCACTCTCAAGCGCCTTAGCAGCGTCTTTAATCAATTGACGATCCACGATGTCGTGAATTAAGTGTTTCTGCTCTTGGCTGCAGTAAAGTGTTTCGTTACCGCTATCATCAGCTTTATAAAGGATTGGCGATAAGTCCACACCTTTGTATTTCCAATGGTCTACATCGGTACGTGGCGTTAGACATTGGCTTTGACCTACCATCTCATTAATTGAGCGGAAGCCTAGCTCAGCCATAATCTCACGTAAGCCTTCAACCATCATCTTGAAGAAGTTAACAACGTGGTCAACTTGACCTGCGTAACGCTCGCGTAAACGACGGTCCTGAGTAGCAATACCTACCGGACAAGTGTTCAAGTGACACTTACGCATCATGGTACAACCTTCTACTACTAGAGCTGCAGTTGCAACGCCCCACTCTTCAGCACCTAGCAAAGTTGCTACAGCTAAATCGCGTGGTGTTTTAAGTTGACCATCGGCCTGTACAGTAATACGGCTACGTAGTTTATTTTGAATTAGCGTTTGATGCGTTTCTGCTAGACCTAACTCCCACGGTAGACCCGCGTGTTTAATTGAGCTAAGTGGAGAAGCACCAGTACCACCGTCATAACCTGCGATAAGTACTACGTCGGCGTAGCCTTTACATACACCAGAAGCAATTGTACCTACACCCGCTTCTGATACTAACTTAACGTTAATACGTGCATCGCGGTTAGCATTTTTCAAATCGTAGATTAGCTGGGCTAAATCTTCGATTGAGTAAATATCGTGGTGTGGAGGTGGTGAAATTAGACCAACACCTGGCGTTGAACCACGAGTTTTACCGATCCAAGCATCAACTTTATCACCTGGTAACTGACCACCCTCGCCTGGTTTAGCACCCTGCGCCATCTTGATCTGAAGCTCTTCAGCATTGGCCAAGTAATGGCTAGTTACACCAAAGCGACCAGAAGCAACCTGTTTGATCTTAGAGATCATTGAGTCGCCATTTTCCATAGGCTTAAAGCGAATTGGGTCTTCACCGCCCTCACCAGAGTTACTCTTACCGCCAATGCGGTTCATAGCAATTGCTAGTGTGGTGTGTGCTTCCCAAGAAATAGAACCAAAGCTCATTGCACCAGTAGCAAAACGCTTAAGAATTGTTTCTGCTGATTCAACTTCGCTTAGCGGTACACTTTCACGGTCTGATTTAAACTTCAGTAAACCACGTAGCGTGAACGCTTCTTTAGCTTGGTTATCTACGTTTGCAGCGTATTCTTTAAACACCTTGTAGTCGTTAGTCGACGAAGCATTTTGTAGCAAACGAATCGTTGTTGGGTTAAATAGGTGACGTTCACCCTCTTTACGCCAAGCGTACTCACCACCCGTTTTCAGGATTAGATCACTGAATGGGTTGTCGTCTGCAGGGAAACCTTCACGGTGACGGTTTAGTGCTTCTGTAGCGATGCCGTCTAAGCTTAAACCTTCGATACGGGTCACTGTACCGGTGAAGTATTTTTTCACTACTTCAGAGTTAATACCTAGCGCTTCAAAGATTTGCGCACCTTGGTAAGACTGAAGTGTAGAAATACCCATCTTCGAGAAGATTTTTAGCAAACCGCTATTCACTGCTTTAGTGTAGCGCTCAACAACTTCATCGTTACTTAGGCTGCTTTCGATAATTGCTTGGTCGCGCATATCAAGAAGCGTTTCAATTGCTAGGTATGGGTTAACCGCTGCTGCGCCATAACCTAATACAGTTGCTAAATGGTGGGTTTCGCGAATATCGCCAGACTCAACAATGAGGTCTGCGTGAGCACGAATGCCTTCACGAATTAAGTAGTGGTGAACTGCTGCTGTAGCAAGTACTGACGGCACTGCGGCGTGGTCACTATCTACTTTACGGTCACTCAAGATTAGAATTGAGAAACCATCATCTACCGCATCTTTAGCATGACGACAAATACGCTCAAGCGCTTTTTCTAACTCATTTTCTGCACCAGAGGCGTGGAAAGTAGTATGAATAGTCGCAGCTTGGAAGTGATTGTGATCAATGCTACGTAGCTTAGCTAACTGGTCGTTAGTTAATACTGGTTGCTTAATCTCAACTTTACGACAATGCAGCGGCGTTTCTTCAAGTAAGTTTAAGTCCGCACCTACGTATGTACGTAGTGACATTACCATTTCTTCACGAATTGGGTCGATTGGCGGGTTAGTTACCTGAGCAAACAATTGCTTAAAGTAATGCGATAAGTGTGGGTTTTTATCAGATAAAATCGCTAGCGGCGTATCTGTTCCCATTGCACCAAGTGGTTCTTTAGAAGTACCAACCATCGGCTTTAATACCGCGTTAATATCTTCTTGGCTGTAGCCAAATGCTTTTTGACGTTTCTCTAGGCTGTGCTGCGTAGCAAAACGGTCGTAACCTTCTGGTAAAGGAAGATCATCTAAAACAATCTTGTTTTCTTCTACCCATTTGCCATAAGGCTGGCTAGAACACACTGTGTGTTTAACTTCATCATCAGCAACAATGCGACCTTGTTCAAGATCGGCGATGAAGATTTTACCTGGTTGCAAGCGGCCTTTTTGAACCACTTTAGATTGATCTACAACCAATGCACCGGTTTCAGAGCCCATTACCACTAAACCATCATCGGTTACTAGGTAACGAGAAGGACGTAAGCCGTTACGGTCAAGTGTTGCGCCAATTACTTTACCATCGGTAAATGAAATTGAAGCTGGGCCATCCCATGGTTCCATGATGCAAGAGTAGTACTCGTAGAAGGCACGCTTCACCGGGTCCATGTCATCTTGAGTTTGCCATGCTTCTGGCACAACCATCATCATTACTTGTTCAAGCGGACGACCACTTAATACAAGTAGCTCTACACACATGTCTAGGTTTGCAGAGTCTGAGCGAGAGATATCACAAACTGGATTGATCATATCCAGTTCTTCTTTGCTGAAGTTTACACTCGCAAGCAAAGACTCACGTGCGCGCATCCAGTTTACGTTACCTTTAACAGTGTTAATTTCACCATTATGTGCAATGTAACGGAACGGCTGTGCTAAGCGCCATGCTGGGAAGGTGTTAGTAGAGAAACGCGAGTGGAACATGGCAATTGCCGAAACCACACGAGAGTCTTGAAGATCTAAGTAATACTTGCGAACTTGAGCCGTAGTTAACTGACCCTTATACACAATGGTACGTGACGACATAGACGCCATATAGAAATCTTCGTCTACACCGGCAACAGTCGCGTCAGCGATGTGCAGAGTGTATTTACGTAAAACAAATAGCTTACGTTCGAAAACTTGCTGGTCTAAGTCAGCTGGACGCGCAATGAAAACTTGTTCAATTTGCGGCTCATTATCTAGAGATGCTTGACCTAGACTAGAGTTGTCTTTTGGAACTACGCGGTAACCTAATAAGGTTAGGCCTAGTTTTTCAATGTTACGGTTTAGTATCTCGCGACATTCGCGACGAATAGCTTCACCAGCAGGGAAGTAAACCATACCCACGCCATACTCACCTGGTTTAGGTAAGCTGAAGCCCAATTTTGTTACTTCTTCGTTAAAAAACTCATGAGGAAGCTGAATGAGAATACCGGCGCCGTCTCCACTATCTACGTCACAACCAGTACCACCACGATGCTCCATGCAAGTAAGCATGGTTAATGCGTTTTCGATCACATCATGACTTTTACGCCCTTTTAAATGGGCAACGAATCCGATACCACAGCTATCGTGTTCGAATTCTGGCCTATAAAGGCTCTTATTGTGTTGAGTTATGTTTGTCATCCAGTAATTCCTATTTACTGCTATATTAATGTTATTCAGACCGACAGGACCTTAGACATCAATAGTATTTTCATTTAAAGAGGAGCCCCATCATCTATCGATGATGTGTGAACAACTACCTTTCACAGATAATTATTCTTTAAACCTCCAAAACAACAGCATTCAATAACGCAGGAGCTAGTCCATTCGTCACGAAAGTAAAGGAAATGCTACCACAGATATAAATTGAATTTCAGACTTGACTTGAAATTAAACACGATTTTTTTTTACAAAAATGCGTAACAGACTAAAAAAGCGCGTTTTTTCTCACAAATAGTGCAGAAAAATTCACTATCCCTTGATAAATTTTCGCTGAGTAGAACTAAGTGTAATAAAATAACGTAATTCGTAAACCAAAATGAGATGTCTTGTTACTGAAAACGCTACCGAGAGTTACAAAATTAAGCCCACCTACATTTACTTACAAAAAAGCCAGCGATAGACGCTGGCTTTTAGCGAGTTAAATAGCTTTTAGACTACATCAAACTCACGTTGAAGCGGTGGCATAACCTGTTTCTTACGGCTTACTACGCCAGGTAAATCAATAACCGAACCTTCTATAGTCCCACCTAAGGTAGACGCAACTAGAGCGGCTTCGTCACTACAGATTAAGCCCGTAGAGTTTAGGCTAGTAATGTCAGTTAACAGTACCAGAGCTGTATGGTAGTTATTTGCTTGCTTAAGCGCCACTAAGGCTGCTTCTAGTTCATCCAAACGCGCAAGCACTGGCTTAACTGAAGTAAGTTCTAGTTGAGCAATAGCAAATTGCTTACCGTTAATCTCATAGACTTTTTGGTCTCTAAGTACCAACTCATCTGCGGGTACAGACGCAACGTCTGATTTAGCCGCAAATTGCTCGTCGGCAAATGCTTCGATGTCAGCAACACCGGCTAACTTGGCCAACGCTTCTGCCGCTTCGCGATCTACTGGAGTAAATGTAGGAGAATTAAACTTGACCGTATCACTTAAGATAGCACCTAACATTAAGGTTGCAGCTTCTTTACTTGGCGTGATGTTAGACGCTTGGTACATGCTATAAACAATTGTACAGCTACATCCTACTGGGCGGATCCAACACTCTAAAGGCTCAGCAGTAGTGATATCACCTAGCTTATGGTGATCGACAATTCCGCGAATGTTAGCTTTTTTCGCGTCTTTGGGCGCTTGCCCCCAATCAGAGTAGTCAATTAGCCATACATCTTCGCCGGCAATTTCGTTACGCACTTCAGGTGCAGCAAAACCAATTTTGTCTAAGAGAAATTTGGCTTCAGGGTTAGGCTCACCTTGAGCAATCGCTGTTGCTGGTGTGCCTTGCTTGGTTAATAATTCTGCTAACGATATTGCACCCGCAATACTGTCGCAGTCTGGATTAGTATGTCCTAAAACTAACATCTGTTATCCGTCTCTCTTATTCGCTGAATGGTTTAGGCAAACTGCCCTGTTAATACGCTGATCATAGGGATATGTGATTCGGAGTGCAATACTACCGAGGTTTTAAGGCGATTGATTTTTTCACTTAGCCAAGGCAATTTTGTTAAGTAGTTGAGCGTCTTAGGAAATTATTTGATGATGATTTGGTGAGGCTAAACGCACTTTTAGATGGCAGATTTGATTTTATTTGTTAAAAAACTCGTTATACTAGAATTTCGTTTTACATAACTTAACGAATTAACTCAGTCAAAACGGAGTGAAATAATGAATCAGCCGAGCACGATAAACTATAGCGCTGCATCGAAACTGGAAACAAATAAGGTATTGCGTAACACCTACGCCTTACTTTCGATGACCTTGTTTACCAGTGCCATTGCAGCATTCTTTGCAGTAGTAGCCGGAATTGGCCACTTAGCATCTATTGGTATGATGGTTGCCGCCATGGTAATCGTATTCTTCGTTCTACCTAAAAGCATTAACTCATCAATGGGTTTGGTTTGGACTTTTGTATTTACAACCTTAATGGGTGGCTCTCTAGGACCTATCCTTAGCCATTACCTGCAGTTCCCTCAAGGTGGTGCAATTGTAATGCAAGCCTTAGGCATGACCGGTCTTATTTTCTTCGGTTTGTCAGGCTATGTACTCACCACCAAAAAAGACTTCTCTTTTATGAGCGGCTTTTTAATGGCAGGTCTAATTGTGGTTGTAGTGAGCATGTTACTTAACTTGTTCTTACAAATACCAATGTTTAGCCTAGCTATTAGTGGTGCAGCAGTAATGCTGTTTTCTGGATTTATTCTTTATGATACCAGCAATATCCTAAACGGTACCGAAACCAACTATATTCGAGCAACTATCTCTATGTACTTGAATGTATTTAATATTTTCGTAAACTTATTACATATCTTAGGTTTCTTAAACGACGACTAAGCGATACTGCTAAAGGACTATCACGCCCTGTTCTTACAGGGCGTTTTTATTTATGGTACTTAATCTTAAACTAGACCCTTCCAAACTTAATTGGACCATAGCCTGCAAAGCAGCTGGCTTAGCTATGTTTATTCTTAGCTTGGGCTTAGTGTTTAATTTAGATATTGCCTTAACTGCAACACTTGGCGTAGTTGCTGCAGGCTTAGCCGACAGCCCAGATTTTTATCAACATCGCGTTCAAAGCACGCTATTGATGATGGGTAGCTTTTCCCTAGCCAGTATCTCAGTTACCTTGTTATTTCCCTGGCCTTGGCTGTTCGCCATAGGTTTATTTTGCTCTACCTATTTGTTTATGCGAATGCCGGTACTAGGGCAAAAGTACGGTGCCATTTCCCTCTGTTCGTTAATCATCGCTATTTACACCATGCTGGGGTACAACACCTACGACAACCCTTGGTTACAACCGTTTTGGTTAGTGGTTGGCGCATTAAGCTACGCCCTACTCTCGCTGTTAATCAATGCACTTTACCCAACGCGTTGGCTAGACAAACAACTAGACCAAGTATTTAAACAAATTAGTCTTTATCAATTAACTAAAACCCGCTTGTTTCAACGTGAAGCCAACATCACTGACATACAAGTAAAGTTAACAGCTCAAAGCGCCGATATTGCTGAGCAATTAGGTGTGATTCGCCATGGTCTTTATGTTTACCAACAGCGCAACAAACAGCATGTGGGGTCCAGCCAAATGGACCGATTCTTCAAAGCTCAACTACTGCATGAACGTTTAAGCTCTTCACACCTAGACTACCAACGTTTGCAACGCGTATTACCAAGAACTTTACTCGCTGACACGCGCGCAGTTTTAGTTCGAATAGCGCGGATGATTGGCGCAAAACATCTTGATCAAAGTGCAGAACAAGAGTTAATTACCGCGGTAGATAGTTTAGAAACAGCGCGTGCAAACCTTAAAGATGTACCACCACGTTTTGCCTACATGCTAAAAAACCTACATAAGGTAGTAGCCCTGTGTTTTCACGAACAACATTTCCCCGAGCCTGAACAAAGCTTTTCACCTTTTACTCGAATATCAGTTAAACAATACCTGTCACAAGCCGTCGATCTCAGCATGAGCGTTAATCGCCACGCCTTACGAATGGCTACGCTTATGCTGCTCGCCTACGGCCTCATTCAACTATCGGGCGACGAACATGCATATTGGCTAATGTTAAGTTGTTTGCTTGTGGTGAAACCTAATTATCACGACACCAAAAAGCGCGTCGATAAAAGGGTATATGGCACTATTGCTGGGGTTGGTGTTGCAGCCGCACTAAGTTACCTGCAACTGCCCGACATCGCTCTTACCTCACTGATACCCGGCCTTGTCATGCTATTCTTTTTGTTCTTTCACTTTAATTACGCAATATCGGTGGCGATGATTACGGTGTTTGTTGCCATATCTCTCGACCTTCAAGGGTACCCCGCTAACGAAGCCTTGGTAGTTCGAGCCTTAGTCACAGTGATAGGTGCTCTAATGGCAATGGCGGCGCTTCGCTATTTGTGGCCAGATTGGCAACACAAGCAAAGCCGCAAAATTATCAGTCAGTTGTTTGCTAATATAGCTAACTACCAAACCGCTATTTTCAACCAGTATTTTAATGCTGATGTTGAAGAGACCACTGATTTTAGGCTGAGTCGCTACCACGCTTATCAAAGCGAGGCTGAACTAGTTCGACATTGGCAATACATGCTTGCAGAGCCCAGCCGCAAGCAACGCTTATCACCAGACTTATATCAGCTCGTTGGCTTAAGCCATCACTTGTTATCGCATCTCTCCGCACTGTCAACTCACCGCACCCAACTGCAATCAAATCAAGCGGCTGAGCGCTTGGCTAGTTTAGGTGAGCTAATTCAAGACGAATTGCAGTTAATGCACGATTACTTATTACTTAAAGGGCCAAACCGACCCATAGTGCAAGCAAACAATGATGCATTTACCCGAGCAATTAACCAACTTCTTCCCCAGTTAGTCGGCAACGAGCTATTGATTGCTTACCAACTGCAGTTAATCGGCAAAGACTTAAAGAAAATTCGTCAACTACTAGTAAATGGTAAGTGGTAGACTAGGCACAAGTTAAAGATAGATACGAAAGATATAATGATTGAATTTAACGGTCAGCAATACGAAACCGATAAAAACGGCTACTTGATCAACATAGACAGTTGGTCAGAAGATTTGGCAGCCCATATCGCCAAACTTGAAGAGATTGAAATGAGTGAGGCTCATTGGGAGGTTGTAAGGTTTGTTCGCAACTTCTACTTAGAGTTTAATACTTCCCCGGCCATGCGAGCCTTAGTTAAAGCGATGGCCAAAAAGTTTGGTCCAGAAAAAGGTAATAGCCGTTACTTGTATAAACTATTTCCGCAAGGCCCAGCAAAACAAGCCACTAAAGTAGCCGGGTTGCCTAAACCAGTAAAGTGTATTTAGCACTTGATTTACATATAAAAAAAGCGCCTAAAGGCGCTTTTTTCTTTTAAGCATTACTTAAACCGTAATGGTTTCTAAACCGCCCATATAAGACTGCAATACTTCTGGAACCTTGATGCTGCCATCGGCGTTTTGGTAGTTCTCTAATATTGCCACCAAAGTACGGCCTACTGCCAAACCAGAACCATTTAGTGAGTGCAGTAACTCAGGCTTTTTAGCGCCAGCAGCACGAAAACGTGCTTGCATGCGACGAGCCTGGAAATCTTCACAGTTAGATACTGAAGAGATTTCGCGGTAAGCCTTCTGAGCCGGAACCCACACTTCCAAATCGTAGGTTTTTGTTGCACCAAAGCCCATGTCACCTGTACACAGCGTTACAACGCGGTAAGGAAGTTTAAGCTTTTGAAGGATATTTTCAGCATGTTGGCGCATCTCTTCTAATGCTTCGTAAGACTTCTCTGGTTGAACCAGTTGCACCATTTCCACTTTGTCGAACTGGTGTTGGCGGATCAAACCACGGGTATCACGGCCGTAAGAGCCTGCTTCACTGCGAAAACACGGCGTATGGGCAGTCATTCGAATCGGCAATTCAGCCTCTTCCACAATGCTGTCACGTAACATGTTTGTTAGCGGTACTTCAGCAGTTGGTATTAAGCTCATACCAATGCCTTCTTCGGTCGCTGGCTGAGTATGGAACAAATCCTTGCCAAATTTAGGCATTTGACCAGTACCATATAAAGAGTCTGAGTTAACCAAGTAAGGCACGTACATTTCTTGATAACCATGCTCCTCGGTATGCGTATCTAACATAAACTGAGCGATTGCACGGTGTAACTTGGCAATCTTGCCTTTCATTACAATGAAGCGTGAACCACTAATTTTAACTGCATTAGCAAAATCTAGCCCTTGTAAGTCACTACCTACATCTACGTGGTCTTTAACCTCAAAATCAAAGCTTGGCAGCTCGCCCCAAGTATGTAATTCAACGTTTTCTTCTTCGTCTTTACCAATAGGTGCACTCGGATGAGGAAGATTAGGTAAAGTTAAAGCGTAATCTTTAATTTCTTCTAGCAGGTCATTGAGTTCGGCTTTAGCAGCGTCTAGCTTTTCGCCAAGCTGCCCTACTTCTGCCAAAAGTGGCGCTATATCTTCACCACGACCTTTAGCTTGGCCGATAGATTTGGAACGGGTATTACGCTCATTTTGTAGTTCTTGGGTACGAACTTGCAGCTCTTTACGACGACTCTCTAGCTCTGTCAATCGTGCTACATCTAGTTCAAATCCACGAGTCTTTAAGCGCTCTGCGGTGGTTTCTATTTCGCCGCGCAACAAATTAGCGTCTAACATTCAATAACCTACTTCCAATTCTTGTCGTTAATTAAAGGCAAAGCTCCAATTTAACCTACTGTAGTGAAGGCAAAATAAGCTTTGCTAATTATTTGGTTTCCAAAACTCGCTTATTATAAAGCAACTACTTACAGACACAATCGGGCTGTAGGCTGGATTGAGTAATAAACTGAAAATAGTGTTGTTTATTGTTGGCTATTGCGCTTGTTGGTCTAAGTTACGCAAGTATTCAAGCTTTTCAGCAATCTGCTTTTCTAAACCACGGGGCTCAGGATGATAGAACTGATGGCCTAATAAAGGGTCTGGCAGGTATTGCTGACCAGCAGAGTATGCATTAGGTTCATCGTGAGAATAGCGGTATTCTGCACCATAACCTAGTTCTGCCATTAACTTAGTTGGCGCATTTCTCAAGTGTACCGGCACCTCGGCATCGCCGAACTCTTTTGCTGCAAGCCTAGCCGCTTTAAAAGCGGTATACACCGCGTTACTTTTAGGCGCACAGGCCAAATAAACCACAGCTTGAGCTATCGCCCGCTCCCCTTCGGCGGCGCCAACTCGGGTAAAGCAGTCCCAGGCGCTTACAGCAATTTGCATCGCGCGGGGATCGGCATTACCCACGTCTTCAGAGGCAATAGCCAAACATCGTCGCGCAACCGATAGAGGGTCACCACTAGCTTCTAAAATTCGACAGTACCAGAACAATGCCGCATCCGGCGATGAACCACGGATAGATTTATGTAGGGCTGATAACAAATCGTAAAACTTATCGCCGCCTTTATCTATATGACTATAGCGTTCTCCGGCAACTTGCTTGAGAAGATCAAAACTTAGCTGTTTCTGCTGACCTTCGCCCTCAGCCAATTCACTCATCATCTCTAACAAGTTTAAGGCGCGGCGTGCATCCCCACTCACTAATGTGGAAAGCGCTTCTAATACACCTTCTTCAAAATTTAGTGTGTGTTGCTTTAGCAACTCATCTTCGTTAATAGCCCGATTCAACAGTTGTTGAATAGCCTCGCAGTCTAAAGCGCGTAATACATAAGTTTTGGCCCGTGATAATAAGGCGTTATTAAGTTCGAAAGACGGATTTTCGGTAGTTGCGCCAATAAAGATAACAGTGCCGTTCTCAACATACGGTAAAAACGCATCTTGTTGGCTTTTGTTAAAGCGATGAACCTCATCAACAAACAAAATGGTGCGACGACTAACCTGTTTGTTTTGCAGAGCGCGCTCAATAGCGGCGCGTACTTCTTTTATCCCCCCGGTTACGGCTGAGATCTTTTCTACTTCCGCATCGGCATACAAGGCGGCTAATTCTGCAATGGTGGTTTTTCCTGTACCAGGAGGCCCCCAAAGAATCATCGAGTGCAACTGCCCAGATGAAATGGCTTTATGCAGAGGTTTATCTGCGGCCAAAATATGTTGCTGGCCGACATAATGCTCTAGTTTGCTGGGCCGCATTCTCGCAGCAAGAGGCCGAAAGTCGGCCTCAAAGTTTAGCTCAAGGCTCATTAGCGCTGGTCATCAATCATGGTGTTTTTGGGGATTTCAAAGCTAAACAACTTATCGCTAAAGCTTGGGTTAGCTTTAAACCCCTCTAGGTCGAACTGGCTACGTTGGCCAGTGCTTTCGATGATATCAAAACGAGAAATGCTGTTATCTGAATTAAGCTTTACCCAAAAGGCAGCTTGCAGAGGATCGTCTTTCGACTTTACTAAAAAGCCCTGCTGTTGTTTTTCAACCTGATAATTTTGCCAGCTCTCGCTGCGATCATCGGCAAGCAAAATAAAGGGGGATTGGTTGATTGCCTCACTCGCATCCATAATGGTCACTTGCTCAACAAACGGGCTGTAGTACCAAATGGTTGACCCATCAGACACTATCATGTCTTGTTCGGGTATTACCTGTTGCCAGTTTAACTTTGCAGGCCTAGCTAAGCTTAGCTTTCCTTCGGCTTGGTGAATGCTTACACCATCGGCATCTATCACCGTTTGCTTAAACTGTGCCTGAAACCCCTTTAAATCTGCAAGATGGGTGCGTAACTCGTCGGCCGCCTCATTAGCAAACGCTTGGGCAGACAACAAAGCAGCAAAACTTATACTCAGTAATTTTTTCATCTTTTCTCTTAATCAATTTTCACCGGCGGTGGAGCGATAACTTCCCGGTTACC
Organism: Agarivorans aestuarii; assembly: GCF_019670125.1. Lineage (NCBI taxonomy): Bacteria > Pseudomonadati > Pseudomonadota > Gammaproteobacteria > Alteromonadales > Alteromonadaceae > Agarivorans > Agarivorans aestuarii. The sequence goes on along the minus strand of NZ_AP023033.1, from coordinate 2,082,231 downwards.
GTTATGACCTGGTGCACTAACAATGCCCTGAGCTTCCATTTGCTCAACAATACGAGCGGCGCGGTTATAACCAATTTTAAACTTACGTTGTACTCCAGATACAGAACCACGTCGGGTTTCGGTAACATGCATAACAGCTTGATCGAACAAAGCATCGAGCTCTTCATCAGACTCTGCCACTTCACCCGGCAACATCGCATCTGGCCCCGCTTCGCCATTTAGAATTTCATCAATGTAATCTGGTTCACCACGTTCTTTCCAAGCCGATACTACAGCGTGTACTTCGTGGTCATCAACAAATGCTCCGTGAACACGTGTTGGTACACCCGTTCCCGCTGGCAGGTAAAGCATGTCACCCATGCCCAATAGGGTTTCTGCACCCTGCTGGTCAAGAATAGTACGTGAATCAATACGGCTAGATACTTGGAAGGCCATCCGTGTAGGAATATTCGCCTTAATCAAGCCGGTAATAACATCTACCGATGGACGCTGTGTAGCAAGCACCAAATGAATACCAGCGGCGCGAGCTTTCTGAGCGATACGCGCAATTAACTCTTCAACCTTTTTACCCACAATCATCATCATGTCGGCAAATTCGTCGATGATAACCACAATGTGAGGCAGTTTTTCTAAGGTAGGGGCTGTTTCAGCCATGCTGTCTTCAGGCTTCCACAATGGGTCAACAATAGGGTTGCCTGACTCAATAGCATCGACCACTTTTTGATTGAAGCCTTTAAGGTTTCTCACGCCCATGGCAGACATAAGCTTATAACGCCTTTCCATTTCTCCAACACACCAACGAAGTGCATTGGCGGCTTCCTTCATGTCGGTAACAACTTCAGACAATAGATGAGGAATGCCCTCGTAGACCGACAGCTCCAACATTTTGGGGTCAATCATAATCATCCGAACGTCTTCTGGCGTGGATTTATACAGAAGACTGACAATCATTACGTTTACGCCAACAGACTTACCCGAACCCGTAGTACCGGCAACCAATAAGTGAGGCATTTTAGCTAAATCAGCCACCACTGGCTGGCCAGCAATGTCTTTACCTAATACCATCGCCAAAGGCGATTTAGATTGATGGAAGACGCTGCTATCAATCACTTCGCTAAGATAAACAATCTCACGATAACGGTTAGGTAATTCTAATCCAATCACAGACTTACCAGGTATCACTTCCACTACCCGCACACTAATAGCAGACAGCGCGCGTGCTAAATCTTTAGACAAGTTAGTAATTTTGCTAACTTTAACCCCTGGCGCTAAATCGAGCTCAAAACGGGTAATTACTGGTCCTGGATGAACGGCAACTACCGATGCTTGAATATTAAAATCAAGTAGCTTTGCTTCAACCAAACGAGAAACTTGCTCTAATTCTTCTGGTGAAATTGGGTTAGCTTTTTTGTCGGGCCTATCTAACAAATTCATATCAGGTAAACGGCTTAACCTTGGTTGAGCGGGTTTTACCGGCGCTGCGGGTTTAGCTGCAGGCGGTTTAGCCACTGCAACAGTTTCACCGCCAAAGGGAATATCTGGCATGGGCTCAGGAGCGGTATCATCGATAATCACACTCGGTGGATCAATCGCTTCGTCTTCGTAAGCAAATTCAATATCTTCTTTTGCCTGTGACAACTCTGCCTCAAAGTGACTGTCCATAGAGAAACTAAGCTCAGCAGCAACAGAGGTTTCTGGCTCTGAGTAAACAATTTGATCGAGCGTTGGCTCTTGATATGTATTTTGCTCTTCAACAAAATCAGTTTGAAGCTCTGCGTCTCCCTCACTAAGCGGGCTTTGCTCCGATGCTTGCTGAGCGGGCTCTGCCGCAAAGTCTCGCATTAATACATCTTGCTCTAACTCATGCTGTTTTTTATTTCGTAAACGCTCTGGAAAACCAACAACTGCGCGATAGGTAGAATTAAGCCCACCACCGAGCTGCTCTACAAATTGAACCCAAGATTGGCCGGTAAACAAAGTAATACCGCCGGCAAACACGGCTAATAAAATAATGCTGGTGCCGAGTAATCCAAACACCGGAATCATTAGCTGAGTGAAGATATCTCCCACTAAGCCTCCTGAAGAAAAGAAATGGAAATCGTCAATATGAATGCTCGCTAGCGTGGTTAAGCTAACGAAGGTGAAAACAAAGCCAATAAGCCTAAGACCTAAAGTGAAGAAGTTGACTTGGGCAATTGGGCAGGGTCGCCAAAACAAGGCCCAAGCCAACAAACCACAAATAAACGGCATGCTATAAGCCATAAAGCCAAAGCTAAACAACAATAAGTCAGCGAACCAAGCACCGGAGCTTCCCGCAGCGTTAGCAATGCTTTGCTGGCCAGCAGTTTGCGACCAACTAGGATCGCTCGGATTAAAACTTAATAAGGCTACCATTAGGTAAACACCTAAAGCGCCCATTGCGATGGCACCAACTTCCGCAATTCGAGCAAAGCCAGACAATTTGCTGTCTGTAGTATCTGTCACAAGCGTTCCCTTGAACTAAAAATATCCAATAATTATTCTGTTTGGCTAAAAACAAAACAAGCGGCTATAGCCGCTTGTTTAACTTTATCAAAAATGAATTGGAGGGGGAAACGACTCCGTTAGTTTTTGATAACTAGTCGATTACTCTGCTTCACTTCTTCCATCACTACGTAAGTACGGGTGTCGTTAACACCAGGTAGGCGTAACAAGGTTTCACCTAATAACTTACGGTAAGCAGACATATCTGCTACGCGAGTCTTTAATAGATAATCAAAATCACCTGACACTAAATGACATTCTTGAATTTCTTCAAGCTGTTGCACAGCATGATTAAATTGTTCGAATACGTCAGGAGCACCGCGATTCAACGTGATTTCAACAAAAACCAGTAGCGAAGCGTCTAAGTATTGAGGGTTTAGAATAGCAGTGTAACCAGTAATGTAACCTTGGCGCTCTAAACGTCTAACCCTTTCTAGACAAGGTGTAGGGCTAAGGCCTACACGTTTTGAAAGTTCCACATTCGATATGCGGCCATCTTTTTGCAACTCATTAAGTATGTTGCGATCAATACGATCCAGTTCCTTCATTGGTCGACCTTTTGCTTCCATTAATGGTGATACGATTGTTGTCCCTAAGTACACCAAGTTGTGCTGACTTTTTATGCATTAATACTTGTAGTCTTTGCATAAATTATGTGGATGTCCTTTCACACATAAATAAGTCATTCCAAGCGAGATGCAGAGCTAAAACCCAAGCCAACAGACTTTTTTAAACTTTTGTCTTATCCCTAGGCATTATTTATTCCACAAAATGCACGGACTATCAAGTAAAAAGCCGAATTAAAGGCTAGATAAATACGCATATCCATATAAAGTTTTATTATTTGGTAGGAATAACGAAGCCTATTATGCTGTGTCCAACAAACTTCTACTTTGTATAAAGCACAATTATTTCGCTTTATAGTGCTTGATTTCGGATTTTGTACCCTCATATATCAAGCAAGAACTTTAAGGAATTTTAGCAATCATGAGCAATGCAAAACACCACAAACTAATTATTCTAGGCTCCGGCCCAGCGGGTTACACTGCAGCAGTATATGCGGCACGCGCCAACTTAAACCCAGTGCTTATCACTGGCATTCAGCAAGGTGGTCAATTAACCACCACTACTGAAGTTGAAAACTGGCCGGGTGATGCTGAAGGTTTAACGGGCCCTGCCCTAATGGAACGTATGCAAGCTCATGCCGAAAAATTTGAAACTGAGATCGTATTCGACCATATTAACGAAGTTGACTTCAAAGAGAAGCCATACAAACTGAAAGGTGATAGCGGCGAGTACACTTGTGACGCGCTGATTATTGCCACAGGTGCATCGGCTAAGTACTTGGGCCTACCTTCGGAAGAAGCATTCAAAGGTAAAGGTGTTTCTGCTTGTGCTACTTGTGATGGTTTCTTCTACCGTAACCAAAAAGTTGCGGTTGTTGGTGGTGGAAACACTGCCGTTGAAGAGGCCTTGTACTTATCGAATATTGCATCTGAAGTGCACCTAATTCACCGCCGCGAAGAGTTTCGAAGCGAAAAGATCTTAACTAAACGCTTAATGGATAAAGTCGCTAACGGTAATATTGTGCTGCACTTAAACCAAACCCTTGATGAAGTGTTAGGTGATGAAATGGGTGTAACTGGAGTACGTATTAAGAACGTTCAAGATGCTACTAGCCAAGATATTGAAGTAATGGGTGCCTTTATTGCCATTGGTCACCAACCTAACACCGGCATCTTTGAAGGCCAGTTAGAGATGAAAGATGGTTACCTCACTATTCAATCGGGTACTGAAGGCAATGCAACTCAAACCAGCATCCCTGGTATTTATGCAGCGGGCGATGTGGCAGACCACATTTACCGTCAAGCCATCACCTCAGCTGGTGCAGGTTGTATGGCAGCGCTAGACGCAGAGCGATACTTAGATAGCATAAACGACTAAGCATCTTATAAGCCGGTTTAATAACCGGCTTTTTTATGCCTACAATTCGTTTATTATTGATATACTTGTTAGAGATATTGTAAAAGCTATAAGTGCCAGTGCATCCAGTATTCTTAGAATTCAATCGCCCATTCCCCTCTCCAAATAATGCCTTAGACGAGCCTAATGGTTTGTTAGCAATTGGCGCAGATCTTAGTCCGCGAAGGTTAATCGCAGCCTATGACAATGGCATTTTTCCTTGGTTTAGTGATGACCAACCGGTTTTATGGTGGAGCCCCAACCCTAGAATCGGCTTAGACCTAAGCGTGCATACCGTAAACAAAAGCATGCAAAAATTTATGCGTAAAACCACCTTAAAGGTTACGGTGAATCATGATTTTTCAAAGGTTATTAAACGTTGCGCAGCCTTGCGCACCGATGAAACATGGATAAATCAAGACATGATTAAAGCCTATATGGCCTTACATCAACTAGGCCGAGCTCACTCGGTAGAGGTATGGAAGAGCGAGGAATTAGTAGGCGGGCTTTACGGTGTTCTGGTTGGGGAAATCTTTTGTGGTGAGTCGATGTTTCATACCGAAACTAACGCATCAAAGCTCGCTTTTCACCGCTTTTGCCAGCACTTTAAACAACATGGTGGCGTATACATCGATGGGCAAGTTGAGAACCCTCACTTGTTGAGCTTAGGAATGGAAGCGATTGAAAGAACGAGCTTTTTAAATCTGCTTAACAAACACAAAGACAACAAAGTCGATACGAACTGTTGGCAACAGCAGGTTATTTTTTAATGCAGTTGCCGCTGGGTTTAAGCCAAGTAAATACTTGTCCATATTTAGAAGACCAACAAGAGCAACTGTGTTTTTTATTGTGTAATAACGAACAAAAGTCAGCCTACTACTCACAGTTATTGGAGCTCGGTTTTCGCCGCAGCGGCAGTGAGATATACCGCCCAGCTTGCAGCGCTTGTAATCAATGCCAATCATTAAGAGTTAAGGTGGCAGACTTTAGCCCTAGCAAATCGCAAAAACGGATTCTTAACAAAACTAAGCAGCTTAAATTTCGTTGGCATCATCAACCAGACCAAGACGACTATCTACTTTATGCCCGCTACATCGAAGCGCGACACAAAGATGGCAGCATGTATCCTCCTAATGAAAAAGCTTTCTTTGAGTTTTTGCAGTGTCATTGGTCTAGCACCCAATACCTAAAGCTATTTGATGATGAACAATTAGTCGCGGTGTGCGTTACTGACGTTTTCTCAAAGTCATTTAGCGCTGTTTACACATTCTTCGACCCAGACTTAGATAAATTTTCATTGGGAAATTTGGCAGTGTTAATGCAAATTAACCAAGCCAAACAGCAAGGCAAGGACTGGTTATATTTGGGTTATCAGGTGGATGAGTGCAGAAAAATGAACTACAAACGGAACTATTTGCCACATCAACGATTTATTAACAGTAAATGGCAATAGATTTAGAGGATAAACTTTACACAAGGCAGTAAATCTGGCATTCTCCCTGCGTTTTTATAAGTGCGTGTCAAACAGAGGACTCAATGGCGAAAGAAGACAATATTGAAATGCAAGGCACAGTGTTAGACACCTTGCCTAACACAATGTTCCGTGTAGAACTAGAAAACGGACATGTTGTTACTGCCCACATTTCTGGAAAAATGCGTAAAAACTACATCCGCATTTTAACCGGGGATAAAGTTACGGTTCAATTAACACCGTACGACTTGTCAAAAGGGCGCATTGTTTTCCGCGCGCGCTAATCCGCAATTGTTTTAAAACAATTTAAAAAAAGCCAGCTAGTAGCTGGCTTTTTTGATCGTATTTAGCATTAGTAATTACACTTCAGCAACTTCATCTTCGTATTGAAAATCTAACTTGCCGTCTTTAATTCCAACATCTACGTGCCCACCATCATTTAGGCGGCCAAATAGAATTTCGTTAGCCAGTGGCTTACGAAGTTGCTCACGAATGACTCGAGACATTGGCCTTGCGCCCATTGCTTTGTCATAACCCTGTTCAGACAACCATAAGCGCGCTTCTGTATTGACCTCCATAGACACGCCATTAGCGTCAAGCTGAGCTTGCAGCTCCACAATAAATTTATCGACCACCTGTTCAATAATGTTTTCATCTAAATGGTTAAACCAAATGATGTTGTCCAAGCGGTTTCTAAATTCGGGGGCAAATATGCGCTTAATCTCATCCATTGCATCAAAGCTCATATCCTGCTCTTTAAAGCCAATGGCAGAGCGCTCGGTCTCTTTAACCCCTGCGTTACTAGTCATAACCAATATCACATTACGAAAATCAGCATGGCGACCGTTGTTATCGGTTAGCGTGCCGTGATCCATCACTTGCAATAACAAGTTAAATACATCTTCATGGGCTTTTTCAATCTCATCGAGCAATACCACACAATGCGGGTGCTTAAGCACTGCATCAGTCAGTAAGCCACCTTGGTCAAAACCTACATAGCCTGGAGGCGCACCAATCAAGCGTGAAACGGCATGGCGCTCCATGTATTCAGACATGTCAAAACGAATAAGTTCAACACCTAAGGCCTTAGCTAACTGCTGGGTTACCTCGGTTTTACCTACACCCGTAGGGCCAGCAAATAGGAATGAACCAACCGGTTTTTCCTCTGCACCCAAGCCAGAGCGGTTTAAACGAATGGCATCAACCAATACATCAATGGCTGGATCTTGGCCAAATACCACCATCTTCAATATTTCATTTAAGCTGCGCAGTGTTTCTCTGTCTGAAGAAGATACTTTCGCCTCTGGAATACGAGCAATTTTTGCAACAATCGCTTCAATATCCCCTGCCCCAATAGTTTTTTTGCGACGACTCACTGGCAACATGCGCATACTGGCGCCAGCTTCGTCAATTACATCAATCGCTTTATCGGGAAGGTGGCGCTCGTTAATGTACTTAGCTGCAAGCTCTGCCGCACTGCGCATTGCTTGTTTGGTGTAACGAACGTCGTGGTGCGCTTCGTACCGGCTTTTCAAGCCCAACAAAATCTTGGTGGTATCTTCAACCGTTGGCTCTACTACATCAATTTTTTGGAAACGACGAGCCAAAGCACGGTCTTTCTCGAATATTTGATTGTATTCTTGATAGGTTGTAGAGCCTACGCAGCGCAATAAACCATTACTTAGTAAAGGTTTAATTAGGTTGGCCGCATCTAGTTGACCACCAGAAGCCGCGCCTGCGCCAATAATGGTGTGGATTTCATCGATAAACAAAATCGCATTCTCGGCGTTTTCAAGCTGCTTTAATAAAGATTTGAAACGTTTCTCAAAGTCACCACGGTATTTGGTTCCCGCTAGCAACGAGCCAATATCTAAAGAGTAGATAGTGGCGTCTTTAATCACATCTGGCACATCTTCGTGCACAATACGGTAAGCCAAACCTTCGGCTATTGCAGTTTTACCCACGCCGGCTTCACCTACTAACAATGGATTGTTTTTGCGGCGACGACACAATACTTGAATGGTGCGAGACAACTCTTTATCTCGGCCAATAAGCGGGTCAATTTTGCCTTTAAGCACCAAATGATTAAGGTTGCTAGCAAAGCTTTCTAGCTGCTTAGTCTCTTCAGATTGAGCTTCTGTTTCAGCAGGGCCTTGCTCAGCACTAGGTTCTTCATCTTTACGAATGCCATGAGAGATGAAGTTAACCACGTCTAAACGGCTAATATCTGCTTTTTTGAGGAAATAAACGGCTTGGCTTTCTTGTTCGCTAAATATAGCTACCAATACATTGGCGCCACTTACTTCACTATTGCCAGAAGATTGAACATGGAAAACTGCACGTTGGAGAACCCGTTGAAAACCAAGAGTAGGTTGCGTCTCGCGCTCTCCATCGTCCTCTGGGATAACAGGGGTGGTTTGTTCAATGAAACTGCTTAACTCTTGGTTAAGCTGGTTGAGGTTAGCCCCACAAGCGACTAGAGCTTCCTTGGCGGCAGAGTTTTCTAATAAACCCAACAACAAGTGCTCTACCGTCATGAATTCGTGTTGTTGCTGTCTTGCTTCTTTAAACGCCTGGTTTAAAGTTTGTTCCAACTCTTTATTTAGCATGCATAGGCCCCCTAAAGACAATCAATACTACTTAGCTATGCTTTCTCCATAGTGCACATCAAGGGATGGTCATTTTGTTTAGCATAACTATTTACTTGTGCAGCTTTGGTTTCAGCTACTTCGGCCGTGAAAACCCCACAAACTCCTTTACCTTTGTAGTGAATGGTAAGCATTATTTGGGTTGCTTTGTCCAAATCCATATTAAAATACAACTGCAACACCTCAATAACGAACTCCATAGGAGTATAGTCATCATTATTTAAAACCACCTTATACATTGGTGGCGGTGCTGTCTCACTTTTTGCTTGTTTGGTTATTTCTTCAACATCTAACCAATCAGATAATTTGCTCATAAAAACTATAGTAGTAAAAACGCGTCTCTGTTTCTCAACATAACCGCTTTGAGTTAACAAGGCTAGTAGAAAAGTACCTTGAAAACTTGACTGTAGTAAATATTTTACTAAATTGTTAAACAGCTGACTCAAAGTTGCGTCAAAAGTGACCAACTCGGTCAGTTTGGTAGATAAATTTAATAGGGATATGTCGTATGCCAAGCGGAACAGTTAAGTGGTTTAACAACGCAAAAGGATTTGGTTTTATTTGCCCGGATACAGGTGGAGAAGATATCTTCGCTCACTATTCGACGATTCAAATGGAAGGGTATCGCACCCTTAAAGCTGGTCAGCCAGTTCAATTTGAAACACAGCAAGGCCCCAAAGGTAGCCACGCAGTAAGCATTGTTTTCGATGACAGTCAAAACTAGCGCTCGCTGCAGCAGCTAAACAAAAAGCCAGTCTACGTGACTGGTTTTTTATTGGCCGCTTTTCAGCAAGGCCTTAAAAACAAAAAAGCCGATGCTCACGCATCGGCTTTTGTTTACATCTTGTAAATAATTAACGAAGGCTATCGATAACGGCGTTAAACAAAGGGCTTGGGCGCATTGCTGCGGCCACTTTAGCACTGTCTGGTTGGTAGTACCCAACTAAGTCAACGGCTGGTCCCTGAGCTGAGTTTAACTGCTCTACAATTTGAGCTTCTTGGCTAGCAAGCTTTTGCGCGACGTCAGCAAAAATAGCGTTTAGCTCTTGGTCTTCGCTTTGCTCTGCTAAGCACTGTGCCCAATACAAACATAGGTAAAAGTGACTACCACGGTTATCTAGCTCTTTTACTTTACGAGAAGGCGATTTGTTTTCATCTAAGAAAGTACCTGTAGCTTTATCAAGCGTACTGGCTAGTACCGCAGCTTTAGCGTTGTTAGTTACTTGCCCTAGGTGCTCTAAAGAAGCAGATAGCGCTAAGAACTCACCTAAAGAATCCCAACGTAAGTGGTTTTCTTTTTCGAATTGCTGAACGTGCTTAGGTGCAGAACCGCCGGCACCAGTTTCGAATAAACCACCGCCATTCATAAGCGGTACAATTGACAGCATTTTAGCTGAAGTACCTAGCTCAAGAATTGGGAATAAGTCGGTTAGGTAGTCACGTAATACGTTACCCGTAACAGAAATAGTGTCTAAGCCTTGCTTAACACGCTCTAGAGAGAACTGAGTCGCGTCGCTTGGTGCAAGTATTTTAATTTCTAAACGGCTAGTGTCATGTTCACCTAAGTACTGCTCTACTTTGCTAATGAGTTGTGCATCGTGAGCACGATTTGCATCTAACCAGAATACTGCTGGAGTATTGGTTAAGCGAGCACGGTTAACCGCTAGTTTTACCCAATCACGGATTGGCGCATCTTTTACTTGGCACATTCTGAAAATGTCGCCTTGCTTAACCGCTTGGCTAAGTACTACTTGGCCATTTTGGTCAACTACTTCTACCGTACCAGCAGCTGGTGCGGTAAAGGTTTTATCGTGTGAACCATACTCTTCGGCTTTTTGCGCCATTAAACCAACGTTAGCTACCGAACCCATAGTTGTTGGGTTAAACGCGCCGTTCTCTTTACAGAAATCGATGGTTTGTTGGTAAATGCTTGCGTAGCTGCGATCTGGGATCACCGCTTTAGTATCCTGTTGCTTGCCTTCTGCATTCCACATTTGACCAGAAGCGCGGATCATTGCAGGCATAGACGCATCAATAATTACATCGCTTGGTACGTGCAAGTTAGTAATGCCTTTGTCTGAATCTACCATGGCTAAACCAGGGCGCTGAGCGTATACCGCGTCGATTGCAGCTTTAATTTCTTCTTGCTTGGCAGCGTCTAACTGTTGAATTTTTGCGTAAACGTCACCTAAGCCGTTGCTTACATCAACACCTAGCTCTTCAAATAGCTCGCCATATTTAGCAAATACATCTTTAAAGAATACTTTTACTACGTGGCCAAAGATAATTGGGTCAGACACCTTCATCATGGTGGCTTTCATATGTAGCGAGAACAAAATGCCTTTAGCTTTAGCATCTTCAATTTCTGCTTCTATAAAGGCAGAAAGTTCAGCCACGTTTAGCGCAGCCGCGTCGATTACTTCGCCGGCTAGTACAGGGAATGCTTCTTTTAAGGTGATGGTTTCGCCAGCTACAGTTTTTAACTGAATTGATACTGAACCAGCATCTTGGATAGTAGCTGATACTTCACTGCCGTAAAAATCACCTTGGCTCATGCTAGCAACGTGGCTTAATGAATCTTTCGACCAAGCACCCATAGAGTGTGGGTTGTTGCGAGCATATTGTTTAACTGAACCAGGTGCACGGCGGTCAGAGTTACCTTCACGCAATACTGGGTTTACCGCGCTGCCTTTTACTTTATCGTATTTGGCTTTGGCGTCACGCTCTTGATCGTTACTTGGCTCTTCTGGGTAATCAGGTAAAGCGTAACCTTGGGCTTGCAACTCTTTAATCGCCGCTTTTAATTGCGGAACCGAGGCGCTGATGTTTGGAAGCTTAATAATGTTAGCTTCTGGCTTTTTAGCCAATTCGCCTAGCTCGGCTAAGGCATCAGAGATTTGTTGTTGCTCGGTTAAACATTCAGGAAAGCTAGCAATAATACGAGCAGCTAAAGAAATATCACGGGTTTCTACATCAACACCAGCAGCATTAGTAAACGCTTGTACAATAGGTAACAGTGAGTAAGTGGCTAAGGCTGGCGCTTCGTCCGTTAAGGTATAAATAATCTTTGACGTCATGTCGGTCCCTAAAAGTTGTGGTTGCTCTCGCAATGGCTGCCATTTTTATACAAATGATCGAGTCTGCGAGGTGGTTAGCAAGCAATAAAAAACTACAAAGTTTGTTTACTTATCTACTCACCGTCCAATAATTCGGCCAAAATAATAAACCATTTACAAACGCTTTAACATTGTTTTACTAGTGGTACATCCATTAGATGTTACAATTGCCGCCATGAATAAGTTTGCAAAACCCCAACAGTCGCGACGTTTTAAACGAAAGCCTCAGGCCAAATCAGTTAAACCACTTAATGGCCCGCGCCGTTTAGTTCTGTTCAACAAACCCTTTGACGTACTTAGCCAGTTTACCGATGGGCAAGGTAGAGCTACCTTAAAAGACTATGTCGACATTCCCGATGTATATGCTGCCGGCCGGTTAGACAGAGATAGTGAAGGTTTATTGCTGTTAACAAACGACGGAAAACTGCAACATAAACTTGCCAACCCTAAAGCTAAAACCGCAAAAACCTACTGGGTGCAAGTTGAAGGTGCGCCTAAGGATGCTGATTTAGAGCCCTTGCGTAAAGGCATAGTGCTAAAAGACGGCCCCTGTTTACCAGCCAAAGTAGCGCTTATGGATGAACCAAATTTATGGCCACGCAATCCACCAGTTCGAGAGCGTAAATCCATTCCAACAACTTGGTTAAGCATTAGCATTAAAGAAGGCCGAAATAGGCAGATTAGGCGCATGACAGCAGCTATTGGCTTCCCCACCCTGCGCTTGGTTCGCTATCAAATTGGCCGCTATACCTTAGATGGAATAGACAACGGCAGTTACCAACAATTAGTGGGCGAAGACCTCTCCTAGAACTACGTGCTGAAATGCTGTTTTCGTCACAGTTTTTCTGGTAGAATTCGCCGCAAATTTTTCCCAACAAGTTAGCATGAACTCAAACAACACTAAAAAAGTGATTGTCGGTATGTCCGGCGGCGTTGACTCTTCCGTTTCAGCCTACTTGCTTATTCAGCAAGGCTATCAGGTTGAAGGTCTTTTTATGAAGAACTGGGAAGAAGACGACAACAGCGAATATTGTGCAGCGGCAGAAGATTTAGCCGACGCTCAAGCTGTGTGTGACAAATTAGGTATAAAGCTACATACCATTAACTTCTCAGCCGAGTACTGGGATAACGTATTTGAACACTTCCTCGAAGAGTACAAAGCGGGTCGCACGCCTAATCCAGACATTATGTGTAACAAGGAAATTAAGTTTAAGGCATTTTTGGAATTTGCCGCAGAAGAATTGTCTGCCGACTACATCGCCACTGGCCACTATGTGCAGCGCCGTTTTCAAGACGGACACTGGCAAATGCTACGCGGCCTAGACAGCAATAAAGATCAAAGCTACTTCTTGTATACGCTAGAAGAAAAGCATATTGCCCAAACACTCTTCCCAGTAGGTGAAATAGAAAAGCCAGAAGTGCGCCGCATTGCTGAAGAACAAGGCCTTATCACCGCCAACAAAAAGGACTCTACCGGGATCTGCTTTATTGGCGAGCGTAAGTTTACTGACTTCCTAGCCCAATACCTACCAGCTCAACCGGGTGATATTGAAACCTGTGAAGGCAAAGTAATTGGTAAGCACCAAGGATTGATGTACCACACTCTGGGCCAACGTAAAGGTTTAGGCATTGGCGGCACCAAAGACGGTGACGAGACGCCTTGGTACACCGTAGATAAAGACATTGAGCGCAACGTGCTGATTGTTGGCCAAGGGCACGATCACCCTCGCCTAAAATCACGTGCACTTATCGCAGGCCAATTACATTGGGTAGACCGCAAAACCATCACCGAAAAATTGCGTTGTAGCGTTAAAATTCGTTATCGCCAGCAAGACGTTGCCTGCACCATTATCCCGCGTGAAAACGACGAAATTGAAGTGGTATTCGATGAGCCGCAAATAGCGGTTACTCCAGGACAATCAGCAGTATTTTATCTAAACGAAGTATGTTTAGGCGGCGGTATCATTGAACAAAAGATTGGCCTATAGCCTATGAGCAATGCAATCAACGACCGCGTTATCGCTTTTGCTGGGATCTGCCAAGCCGCTAAACTGGTGCAAGACGTAGCCAGAACCAGCAACTGCGACGAAGCAGGTTTAAAAACCAGCTTAGGTAGTATTCTAATTACCAACCCCAACGAAACCGTTGAGGTATTTGGTTCCCTAGAGCAACTTAAGCTGGGCCTAGGTGTAATGAGCGGCCAACTGAGCAACCAACAAGAAAAGCGAAACGCCGAAATCACGCGTTACCTGGTTAGCTTGTTAGCCCTAGAGCGCCGTTTAAATAAACGCCCAGACTTAATGAACATGATGGGCGAACGTATTGGCCAACTAGATAGACAACTACAGCATTTTGATTTGCTCGACCAACAAGTTCTGGGCGGAATTGCCGACATTTACAGCGACATTATTAGCCCGCTTGGTCCGCGCATTCAAGTAGCCGGAAACGTGAGTTACTTACAGCAACCAGTAGTGCAACATAAAGTTCGCGCGCTACTGCTAGCCGGTATTCGCGCCAGTGTATTGTGGCGCCAATTAGGCGGCCAACGACGCCAGTTACTGTTTTCACGTAAAAACTACTTGCAGCAAACAACACAACTTTTACACACCATTGATTAGTTAATTTAGGAGATCACCATGGAACTGTCGGCCTTGACAGCCATTTCCCCGATAGACGGACGCTACGGGGATAAAACTTCTGAACTACGTAGTATTTTTAGCGAGTTTGGCTTAATTAAATACCGCGTACGAGTAGAAATTCGTTGGTTACAAAAACTTGCTCAACAGCAAAACATTGCTGAAGTACCAAGCTTCTCTCCTGAAGCTATCGCATTTCTAGATAGCATTAACGACAACTTTAGCGAAGCAGACGCTGCACGCGTTAAAGAAATTGAACGTACCACCAACCACGACGTAAAAGCGGTTGAGTACTTCTTAAAAGAAAAAGTAGCGGCAAATACTGAGCTTGATGCAGTATCAGAGTTCATCCACTTTGCTTGTACCTCTGAAGACATTAACAACCTTTCGCATGCGTTAATGCTTAACGAAGCACGCAGCGAAGTATTAGTGCCTTACTTGCAAAAGCTTATTGATTCAATCACCGAGCTAGCAAAAGAGTTACGTGCAACTCCGTTACTTTCACGCACCCACGGTCAACCGGCATCGCCAAGCACCATGGGCAAAGAAATGGCCAACGTAGTTGCCCGTTTACGTCGCCAGCTTAAGCAAATTGAAGCAGTTGAAGTATTAGGTAAAATTAACGGCGCCGTAGGTAACTACAACGCCCACATCTCTGCTTACCCAGAAGTAGACTGGCACCAGTTCTCAGAAGAGTTTGTTACCAGCCTAGGTGTCCAGTGGAACCCCTACACTACGCAGATTGAGCCGCACGACTACATCGCCGAGCTATACGATGCCATCGCTCGCTTCAACACCATCTTGCTAGACTTTGACCGCGACATTTGGGGTTACATTTGCCTAGGTCACTTTAAGCAAAAAACCATTGCCGGTGAAATTGGCTCATCAACTATGCCGCACAAAGTTAACCCAATCGACTTCGAGAACTCAGAAGGCAACTTGGGTATCGCTAATGCCTTGTTTGGCCACCTAGCGGCTAAATTACCGGTTTCTCGCTGGCAGCGTGACCTTACCGACTCAACGGTATTGCGTAACCTTGGTGTAGCCATGGGTTACTCGTTAATCGCCTATCAAGCCACCCTTAAAGGTGTGAGCAAGTTACAAGTAAACGAAGAAAACTTGTTAAAAGATCTTGATGGCAACTGGGAAGTATTGGCCGAGCCTGTGCAAACCGTTATGCGCCGCTACGGCATCGAAAAGCCTTACGAGAAGTTAAAAGAACTCACTCGTGGTAAGCGTGTAGACGCACAAGCCATGCGTGAGTTTATCGATGGCTTAGACATGCCAGAGTCAGCCAAAGACGAGCTGAAGAAAATGACCCCAGCCAACTACATTGGTGATGCGGTTAAGCTAGTAGACCAGCTGTAATACCGGCTGCCTATAGTCTCCCGCTTAAGGCCTAGTTAATGCCAAAAGCCACAACAGATGTTGTGGCTTTTTTATTTGCCTCACATAACTAAATCTCTCTATCCGACCCAGTTACAGGCAAAATCACCAGCAACGTAACACCGGCCATTTACTGGCTATACACAGCATTATTTAGTTTTAGCGTTTTAGAGCTAATAAATTAGATAGATTGTGCGCGTTTAGCCTTGAGCTGTAAAAAATACAAGCGTAGTATCAAGCACTTAGCTTAGTGTTGAATTAGATAATAGGTTTATTAACTGTGCATGCGCGCTTTGCCAGAAAGCGTATTGAGCCTTATTCTTGTTTCTTCATTAAATTCAAATAATTAGCTATGCGCGTTTTTACTGGTCTAACAAGGTAAACGCGCATGCGCAATATATAAATGTTAGCTTTTTCAAAGGAATTCGAGTTTATGGTTGGGTATAGGTGGACTTGCAATGCATGCGGTATGGGGAATGAACCTCATTTAAGCAATTGCAGTTCATGTGGATGTTCTGCAACTGCGGGAAGTGAAGAAATAGAAAAGCATATTGATCCTGAAGGATTCAAAAAGAAAATCGCAAAGAAGAAGTATATGGATATCTTATTTTTCTATTTCTTCATACCAATGCTAAGCATCATTTATGTACTTAGTGGCAAGCTAGAATCTTTAGTTTTTTTAATTTTAATTGTATCTGTTTCTCTTACGAAAAATTATAAGCTGTTAATGCACATTTTTAGCGATATCTGGGCAAGGAACACAGCTCTTATGTTCTCAGGTTCATATGCATCACTAATGCTCGTTAGAGTTTTTGTAATTCCTAACAATAGTGAGCTTGTTAATTGGCTAGCCTTTATGATTGGTGTTCTCCCAATTGCTTTTTACTTTTACTTCTTCAAAAGCCAAAAAGGTGTTCAAGTTTTTAATCGGTATTATGAAAAAGCTAACAAATAGTTCAATGAAGGACATTATTGCGCTGGTGCTTCCCATCAATACACGTAAAGATGCCCATTAACTAAAGCGTTAAGTGTATGGAAGATAACTACATACTACCCGTTGAATTAGCCATACTGATGGTTGTATGGTATCTACCTCCCATCATACTGGCCATATTTGGAGAGGTTTATCTTCTCAAGAAAACCGGTACGTTATATCGTCACAAGTTTGCCTGTTTTTTTGGCTTCTTAGTAACTCTAATAGCACCCTTTGCAATAGGAGTTTTAGCACTTAGCATTGATTTACCAAGGTGGCTTCACGCTAGTGAAAACCTGTTATTCATGCCTATGGCCTTTATTATTGTGGCAAGCATAACCAGCTTAGTAACAGGAACACTTATCTATGTTCAGCGAAAATCCACTTAACAATAAAAGGCAGTTAGCCCTTCGTGCGTCCTTGCTTTGGGCAACAAAAAAGCAGCCCATGGCTGCTTTTTCTATTTACGATTTAAGCTGCTAGGCGTTTAAGCCTTGGCTTTTTAGGTACTCTTCGTAAGTGCCGTGGAAGTCTACAATACCTTCTGGCGTCATTTCGATGATACGCGTAGCAAGGCTTGATACAAACTCTCGGTCATGGCTTACAAATACCAAGGTGCCGGGGTAGTTTTCTAAGGCTAAGTTGAGTGACTCAATAGATTCCATATCCAAGTGGTTGGTTGGCTCGTCCATCACCATAATATTTGGTTTTTGCAAAATCATTTTGCCAAACAGCATACGACCTTGTTCACCACCAGAGATGACCTTAACGGATTTGTTAATGTCTTGCTGTGAGAACAATAAACGGCCTAAGGTGCCACGAATCACTTGCTCGTCGTCGCCCTCTTTGCCCCATTGCCACATCCAGTCAATCAGGTTTTTATCTTCTTCAAAGTCGGCTGCATGATCCTGTGCGTAGTAACCAAGCTGAGCATTTTCAGACCATTTAATGCTGCCACCAAAATCAGTATCACCCACTAAACATTTAAGAAAAGTAGTTTTACCAATACCATTAGGGCCAATTACCGCAATGCGCTCGCCTACTTCAACCATTAAGTCTAAATCTTTGAACAGGGATTCTTCGTAGCTCTTTTCTAAACCTTCAATTTGTAAAGCTAAGCGGTGCAGCTTTTTCTCTTCTTCAAAACGAATATAAGGGTTTTGGCGGCTCGAAGGTTTAACTTCGGCCAATTGAATTTTATCAATTTGCTTAGCACGAGAAGTAGCTTGCTTAGATTTAGAAGCATTAGCAGAGAAACGGCTAACAAAGGTTTTAAGCTCGGCAATTTGGGCTTTTTTCTTAGCGTTGTCCGACAACATTTGCTCGCGTGCTTGGGTTGCAGCGGTCATGTATTCATCGTAAGAACCAGGGAACGTACGCAGCTCACCGTAATCCAAATCAGCCATGTGAGTACATACGCTGTTCAAGAAATGGCGGTCGTGCGAGATGATGATCATGGTGCAGTTACGCTCGTTTAGCACCCCTTCTAACCAACGAATGGTATTAATATCCAAGTTGTTGGTAGGCTCATCTAAAAGCATGATATCAGGGTCACCAAACAATACTTGAGCTAGTAATACACGTAGTTTCCAACCGGGAGCTACTTCGCTCATTGGACCGTAATGTTGCTCGATAGGAATGCCAACACCTAGCAGTAACTCACCTGCGCGCGCTTCGGCGGTATAACCATCCATTTCTGCAAACTCGGCTTCTAGCTCAGCAGCACGAATGCCGTCTTCTTCTGTCATTTCTGGGTTGTCATAAATCGCATCGCGCTCAGACTTAACTGCCCATAGCTCTTCATAACCCATAATCACGGTGTCGATTACCGCTTTATCTTCGTAAGCAAATTGGTCCTGCTTTAGCTTACCAATGCGCTCGTTAGGATCTTTAGAAACATTGCCCGCACTTGGCTCTAAATCACCACCTAATATCTTCATAAAGGTAGATTTACCACAACCATTAGCACCGATAAGACCGTAACGGTTACCTTCGCCAAATTTAACTGAGACATTTTCGAACAAAGGCTTGGCGCCAAATTGCATGGTGATATTAGAAGAAGTAAGCAATGTAAATATTCCGATTGGTTACGTTACACCAGCTTATTGCTGGGTAATCTGGTGACTAAATTGTTTGGTCGCGCATTATGCCACAACTTGCTTAAACAACGCACATATTAGGACAAAGATCACATAAGTTTAGTTGCTTTGAGCCTATCCGCCGGAAAACTAAGCATTCAACAGCCAGCCTAGCGCTTTTATATGACGGCTTAGTTTATTTGGATTACTCTAATACCAATCACACTAAGTAAGTGACCAGAAAAAACGCAGGAAAAATACTTGAGAATAAGGCAGAATTTTTCGATAAGTAGTTATTCTACAATCAAAAATTCTAACGCAGTTATCGAGTATTTTAACCAGATAGAATGAACAGTTACTTAGTACGATTGGTATAACAACACATCATCGTAAAGAGGACAAACCATGTCTGACGCTAGTAACATTGCCAAAGCGGATAGCCATTCGCGCATGCAATACTTAATAAAAGAAAGTAAGGCTCAAAACCAATTGTGGATTTTAATCGACGATGATGGTTGCGTAATGCTTAACTCGGAAGATGAAAACTGCGTGCCTGTGTGGCCCAGTAAAGATACCGCCGACGCTTGGGCAACTGGTGATTGGGAACACTGTAAAGCCGAAGCTATTTCGCTAAATAAATGGCGTAGCCGCTGGACTGAGGGACTAACCGGCGATGAATTATATGTTGCGGTATTTCCCAACGAGCAAGAAGAAGGCGTAATTTTGTCGCCTTACGAGTTTGAAGATGCCTTAGGTAAAGGCCGATAACAATAAAAGCCACGTTAGATTAAGACCTTAATCTAACGTGGCTTTTTAAACGATTATACGAGTGACTACCAGCCTTGGGTATGTTTCTCAATTAACTGGCAATACAACTCAACTTGTTCGGGATTGTCATTTAACGCTGAAATGTAATGATACTGCTCCCCGCCCGCTTCTAAAAACTCATCACGTAACTCACAAGACACTTCTTCAATGGTTTCTAAGCAATCGGCTGAAAAAGCCGGAGAAATTACATCTACCGATTTAACGCCCTGCTCTGCAAGTTGGTGTAGTAACTGGTCGGTATAGGGTTTAACCCATGGATCTTTACCAAAGCGCGACTGATAACATAAGCGCCACTGGTTTTGCTTAAGCCCTAATACTGCGGCCACTTTGGCTGCCGTATCTTCACACTGCTGCGGGTAAGGGTCGCCATTTCGTGCATAGCGCTCTGGGATACCATGAAAAGAAAACAACAACACTTCACCACGGGCGGTTAACTCCCAGTGCTGTTTAATCGAATTTGCTAAAGCTTGAATATAAGCTGGCTCGGCATAGTAGTCCTTAACCATGCGTAATTCAGGCAAGTTGTAAGTATTTTTAAGTGCTTTGGCGTAAGCATCAAAAACCGGAGCAGTAGTTGATACCGAATACTGAGGATACATTGGCAATAACAGTACTTTTTGATGCCCCGCATCTAGCACCTGATTAACCACCTCTTTAATATCTGGTGAGCTATAAGTCATGGCTAAATGTACTTCGTACTTATCGCTAAGTTTGGCTGACACTTTATTGCGAATTTGTTCGCTAATAACTTTAAGGGGCGAGCCATTCTTTAGCCAAATTTGTTGGTAAAGCTTGGCAACACGTCGTGAGCGCAAGGGCAAAATAACGCAATATAACAGTGGTAACCATAATAACTTAGGCAGGTTTACCACTCGCTTATCTGATAAAAAACGCCCCAGAAACTTCGCTACGGCGTTAGGTGTCGCTTCATCTGGTGTTCCTAGGTTCACCAATACTACGGCACATTTTAACTCGTTGTCATGTTGTGACATTCAACTATTCCCTAAAAGTGGACAACACAGTGTACGGCATTCTTAGGCATAAAAAAAAGCGGCAATTGCCGCTTTTTTTTGCAAATCGTAATTAGCAATTAATCAAGTAATTCAACTAATTGATTGCTAATTGCTTCAACAGACTGAGTACCGTCTAGTTTGAAGTATTTGCTGTTGCCTAGCTCAGCTTCTTTACCGTAGTAGCTTACTAATGGTTTAGTTTGCTCGTGGTAAATAGCTAATCGGTCACGTACGATGCTTTCTTCGTCGTCTGGACGGATTACTAAGTCTTCGCCGCTTACGTCATCTTTACCTTCAACCTTAGGTGGGTTGTAAACAATGTGGTAAACACGGCCGCTGCCTGGGTGAACTCGACGCCCACTCATGCGCTTAACGATTTCTTCGTCGGCTACGTCAAATTCTAAAACCGCATCAATCTTGATACCGGCTTCTTTCATTGCGTCAGCTTGTGGGATGGTGCGAGGGAAACCATCTAACAAAAAGCCTTTTTCGCAATCGTCTTCAAGAATACGTTCTTTTACTAGGCCAATAATCAACTCATCGGAAACTAATTGTCCTGCATCCATTACTTCTTTTGCTTTGATGCCTAAAGCTGTGCCGGCTTTTACAGCGGCGCGAAGCATATCGCCAGTAGAGATTTGAGGGATGCCGTAACGCTCCATAATAAATTGTGCTTGGGTACCTTTACCCGCACCTGGAGCGCCTAAAAGAATAATGCGCATAATTTGCTGTTCCTTGGTCTAGTTTTTAGTGCTTTTACAAGAGACGTGAATTTACACTGATGAGGCCAGAACTACAAGGGAAGCTCGACTAAAGTTCAGTTTGACGAAGCTCTGCATAATAACGCTGTTTGTTACTATACATGTTCTGATCTGCTAGCTTGTACAAACCACTAAAGTCAACGTCGGTGGTTGACGCGTAGCCAACAGAGAAGCTCACCAAAGGCTCCCCGCCAAAGCTGTTTAGGTCAATTCCCACTTGATTGTTTTGCCTAGCCGCTAAACGCGCGTTTAGCTCGCTAGCTGATGCTAATTGCTCACCAGACAATACTGCTGCGAATTCATCACCGCCAATACGGTAGAAGTCTCCGGTTAAACCTTGGCAGCAATCAGCTAATACCCTGGCAACAGAGATAATTAGTTGGTCACCTTTCTCATGGCCTTTCTCATCGTTCATTTGTTTTAGGCCGTTCACATCAATAATAAATAAACCCACCTCGGCATCTAGTTGAGTTTCTAATGAAAATTGCAATTCATCAAAGGCTTGACGATTTTTAATGCCAGTTAAAGAATCGGTTCTAGCAACATGGTCCAGCTCTTCGTTCAGGGTTCGATTTTCTAAAAATGCACTGAGTTCGGTGATAAACAGTAGAATTCGGTTACTGTTTTCTTCACTTAACTTAGGTTCATTAATAAGTAGCCACCCCATTTTTCCGCCACCGCAGCGAATACCAAAAACATTCACCAACTGTTGTTTAAACTCGATACTAAATCGGTCCCAACGCTGTCGAGATTTTTCTGACACACGATTAGAAAGCTGTTCAAAGCTTTCTACTTCGACAGACAAGCTGTCGTTCACCATGCGATGACCGCGTGATTGCGGCAGGTGAATCACTAAACCTGTATTTGGAAAACACATAGACAATATACGAAGTGCATCGTTAGCAATTTGGCGGTTACCCACACTGGCCTCCAATACTCGCCTAAATTGCACAAGCTGTTGAAAAAAGAAGTTACTTTGCGCCAAGTTATCCATCGACAGTTCTAAGTCTCGGGTGCGCTCTTCTACTTTGTACTCAAGTTGGCTGTTCAAGTTTTGAACTTCTTCTAGGTAGCCCGCCCGCAGTTTATCGATACGTGCCAACTCAACATTCTTCTCATTTACTGTTCGTAACTGTTCACCAATGGTACCTTTCATTTCGGTGAGCAAATTTGCTACATCGGCAAATTCTCGAATCACGAGCTTTCCGTTATTCAGCGCTTCGGCATTTCGGCCTTTTTCAAAATCTCGAATTAGGCCGTACAAACGCCCAAATGCTTTTGCCACTAAATGCGCAAACAGCATCACCACCACAATAATAAGACCGATAACAATAATGCTACTGGCCATGCCCGGCGCCATTGCTTCTTTAACTTGATTCGCGAGGCTCTCTAAGCGCTGACCAACTTTAATTTTAATCCATACAGAGTTTTGATAGTTTCGCCCCGATATAATCAAGCGGCTGGCGTGAGTAACATCGTAGGCGTCATCACCGATCAGGTTCCCAAGCAATTGCTCTTCGCGATAGAACACTGCTAGGCTCTCTTGATCGTCAAGCCGGTTGGCTGCAACTTCCGCTAGTTTATATATAGGTACAACCGCAATTAAGTAGCCTTTTACAACGATACGGTCGATGGCACGGTCAGAGTAAATAGGCACCACATGAACCAAACTATGGTGCTGCCCGCTTTTGCCAACCAAGGAATAGTTATCAACCAAATAGACCTTACTTTTTGATTCAAGATCTTTTATTTCGAAGGGACTGGTAAAACGTTGCTGCAGAATATTGGATTGCTCAAGTGCCAATATGTTTCCACCATAAGATTCCACTACAAAACCATCGGCTTCTACCAAGTACAAGGACTCAATGAGCGGTGCATCGAGCACAAAGTTACCCAGTATATCGGGAAGGTGAATCGAATAAAGTAGGTCATCAATACCGTTTACTACACTCTCTTGCTCAGAAAGCAAACGTAAGCCGTTGGTGAGAATCTCATTACTATGCTGAAGTTCTGCGGTTATCTGGCTTGCCGAAGCCGCCAAACGGCTATTAACCGACTGATAAACAAAATTGTACATCTGTTTATATAAGGTAAAAGAGAGCACCGAAACCGGGATAATGGCTACGAAGATCAATAACAAAAATGTGATAGACCGAAGTCTTATTGTCATTTTTTGCGTCCGCGTTTGCGAGTTTCTTTGTCAGCAATGGTTTGCATTAACTGGGTAGCTTGTTCGACTGAATAGTTATGATCCATATATCGGTTAAAGCCACGCTCTAGGGCTAACCACACCACGGTCATTTCGGCATCCCCGGGCATCGCTCTGGTATCTTCCATTTGCTTCAACATGTTTTGTTCGTTGGGGTTGTTGTCACTGATTATTTTCGAAACCAATTCAACATTAGCAGGGATTAAACCACCTTGATGATAAATGATGCTTTGTGCTTCTTGCTGCTGCATAAATGCACTAAATTGCTTAATTTGTTGGTAATTGTCATCTGACGTTGAGAGACGAGGAAAAGCTAACACATAACCAGAAAACATCGGCAGCATTGGGCTTCCCTCAATATCTGGTAAGGTGCTTACACCTAGCCGCTCATCCATACTTTGTTTCAATTCCTTATAAATCCAATCGCCGTTAATCATATAAGCGGACTGACCGTTCTTAAATCGTTCTACACTGCAATCGTGATTACATTTGGGGTCAACCAAGCCAATATCTTTGAGCTGTTTATAGAACGTTAAGGCTTGCTGCATTTCTTTGGTATCTAGGGTTATTTTTCCATCGTTAAGTGGCCAACCTTGAAACGCGGTTAAGAATGGAATGAACCAATACATCTCGGAGTAGTTCCAAACAATAGCTTGTTGATCACCTTGGCTAAGCGCTGATTGCTGCTCTAATAACTCGGCCCAAGAGCTTACGGGTTGTTTAACTAAGTCTTTGTTATAGTAAAGCACCAAGTGATTGCCTTGAAATAGCGGCACACCGTATTGTTCGTTGTCGGTAAAACCCGCTTTAAGCACCCGCGGTTCTGTTTGCGGAATAATCCAGTCTTTAGGCACCGGTGCTAAAGAAATCAAATCATGCATGCCAACAAAATCACTAGGCACGTAAAGAATATCTGGCAAGGTATTAGTGCGGGCTTGGTTAAGCACCTCTTCGCGTAATCGTTCTGACAAGAAGTTGTTTTTTTCAACGGTTACGCCGGACTGTTTTTCAAATTCAGCAATGGCACTGTCGAGGTATTGAGATGGGTTATGGGCATTCCACAATGTGATTTTTGCGTTAGCTTGAGAAAGCGTACACATTAAGCCTAAAATCAGCACTACTTTGCGCATGTTAGCTACCTTTCCGTTATTATTTTTTGTTTAGTGTAGCAACGATTCAGTGCTTTATCTGTGAACTCATCCTCTGCAATTGCTTATAAGTCATCTGACCTGTAAATCCACAATCAAGTCTATGAATAATCGTTTTATTTTTGGTAAAACGCCCAAATCTACAAGCAATAAAAAAGGCAGCACCCAGTGCTGCCTTTTATTCTTTAGAGCGTGTTTAAGCTAAAAGTTGGTTAACTCGCTTAATAAACTCAGAAGGATTTTCTAAGCTACCACGCTCAGCAAGGGTTGCTTGATCCAATAGTAAGCTCGCCCACTCTGCAAATTTAGCTTCGTCTTGCTCATCGGCAACGCGCTTAACTAAAGCGTGCTGAGGGTTCAATTCAAAGATGTATTTTTGATCAGGTACATCTTGACCAACAGCTTGCATCAACTTCTGCATTTGGGTGCTCATGTCGTTGTCATCAACAACGATACAAGAAGGCGTATCGGTTAAGCGGTAAGTTAAACGAACATCTTTAACCTTATCACCTAAGCTTTCTTTCATGCGCTCAACAAAGCTTGCGTATTCGCTTTCGTCTTGCTCTTTCTGCTTCTTAGTTTCTTCGTCATCTAAGTCGCCAAGGTCTAAATCACCTTTAGTTACCGAAACAAGGGTTTTACCTTCAGCTTCCGGCAAGTGACTAATTAACCACTCGTCTACACGGTCGTGCATTAACAATACTTCAATGCCTTTACGCTTGAAGATTTCTAAATGCGGGCTGTTAGCAGCGGCTGCGTAACCATCGGCTGTTACATAGTAAATCTTGTCTTGGCCTTCTTTCATGCGCTCGATGTAATCGGCGAATGAAACATTTTGCTCAGCACTGTCGCTATTAGTAGAAGCAAAACGCAGTAGCTTAGCGATTTGATCTTTGTTAGCGAAATCTTCAGCTGGACCTTCTTTTAGCACTTGGCCAAATTCAGCCCAGAACGTTTGGTATTTCTCTGCATCGTTCTTCGCCATGCGCTCAAGCATAGTAAGAACACGCTTAGTACAAGCGCTACGTAAGTTAGCGGTTGTTTTAGTATCTTGAAGGATCTCACGTGATACGTTTAGTGGCAGATCGTTTGAATCTAACACACCCTTCACAAAGCGTAGGTAACCCGGCATAAACTCATCAGCGTCGTCCATGATGAACACGCGTTGAACATACAGCTTCAAGCCATGTTGACGCTCGCGGTTCCACATATCAAATGGGGCTTTGCTTGGGATGTAAAGCAAGCTGGTGTAATCTTGCTTACCTTCAACTTTGTTGTGCGCCCAAGTTAGTGGATCAGCGAAGTCATGAGAAATGTGCTTGTAAAACTCGTTGTACTCGTCTTTAGAGATGTCGTTTTTACCGCGTGTCCACAAAGCAGTTGCTTTGTTAATGGCTTCCCATTCACCTGGAACAGCTGCGACTTTTTCACCGTCTGGACCTTCAGATTCAGGGGTTTCGTCTTTCCACATTTGAACTGGAATTGAAATATGATCTGAGTACTTAGTGATGATAGAGCGAACTTTCCAGCTATCTAGGAACTCATGTTCGTCTTCACGTAAGTGAAGAATAATGTCAGTGCCGCGGCCTTCTTTAGCAATGTCAGCTACGGTGTAATCACCTTCACCAGCACTTTCCCAACGTACACCTTGGCTAGCTTCTGCACCAGCAGCACGCGTTTCTACGGTGACTTTGTCGGCCACAATAAATGCTGAGTAGAAACCTACACCAAATTGACCAATTAATTGTGAGTCTTTTGCACTATCGCCACTTAACTGACCAAAGAATTCTTTAGTTCCAGACTTAGCAATAGTACCAAGATGCTCAACCACTTCATCGCGAGTCATACCAATGCCGTTATCTGACAAGGTAATGGTTTTAGCATCTTGATCGAAGCTTACACGTACACGTAAGTCACCATCGTTTTCAAATAAAGCGTTGTCTTCCAAAGCTTTAAAACGCAACTTATCAGCCGCATCAGCCGCATTAGAGACAAGCTCGCGTAAGAAGATTTCTTTGTTTGAATAAAGAGAATGGATCATCAACTGGAGTAATTGTTTTACTTCAGTTTGAAAGCCATGAGTTTCTGCATGAGCTGCATCAGTCATCTTATTGTTTCCTTGCTTTTACACATACTTCGTTAGTTGCTAAACGATATGGGGGTAGCCAATTTTGATTTCAAGCAGGCGAGACAAAAAATTATAAATGAACAACAAAAAAGCTCACCTTAAGTGAGCTTTATCAATACCGAACATTTTTTATTAATCGAGTTGTTGGCGACCAATCAAGGAGTGAGAAAGTGTAGTGCCGTCTACGCTGTCTAGCTCACCGCCTAGTGGCACGCCATGAGCAATTCTTGATACTTTAATTTGATAACGTTTGGCCATATCGGCGATGTAATAAGCGGTAGCCTCGCCTTCGACGGTGGGATTAGTTGCGAGGATCAATTCTGCTACCTCTTCTTGGGCGAAGCGCTGTTCCAGTTTATCTAAGTGCAACTCGCCAGGGCCAATGCCGTCAAGTGGAGAGAGATGGCCCATTAAAACAAAGTAACTACCAAAAAATTGTGCGGTCTGCTCAATAGCAGCAACATCTGCTGGGGTTTCAACCACACAGATGACCCCTTTACTCATCCGCTTGGGCGATTGGCATATGGGGCACAGTTCTTCCTCAGCAAAATTGCGACACACCTTGCAGTGGCCTATTACGTCCATAGCATTGCTAATACTAGCAGCAAGCTGTAAGCCATCTTTACGTTTGCGCTCTAACAAATGAAAAGCCATACGCTGGGCACTACGTGGGCCTACACCGGGTAACACCTGTAGCGACTTAATCAATTGTTCTATGCTGGGGCTGTATTTCATTAAACTTCCACTAAACTCAATTTACGCGACGCTAATGTAACAGCGTGATAAACAAAATTCATTAAAAGTGACAGATTTTGTCCCTCAATATTAGTAGCCAAATTGTTGTTACAAGTAGACCAAACTGCACTCCTGTGCGTATGATAATGATGAAGATGTATTAGCGATAAAGGATTTATCGTTAACTTGAACAAGGAAAAAGTAATGAAGCTAAAAACCAGCTTAATCTCGGCCGCTATTCTATCTGCATTTAGTACCAATGCACTCGCCGAAGACACCTATGTACAAATTGGTGACTACACTCAAATTCTACTGCCCCTTGGTGGCCTAGGTGTGAGTTTAGCCAAAGGTGATACCGCAGGTAGCTGGCAATTAACCAAGTCGTTCGCCACTACTATGATATTCACCCATGGTATTAAGTTTGCTGTAGACAAACGCCGGCCTAACTTTACCACTAACAATTCGTTTCCCTCTGGTCACACCGCTGCTGCATTTAGTGGTGCCTCTTTCTTCCAAACTCGTTATGGCTCAGCTTGGGGCGTGCCAGCTTACGCACTTGCTGCATACACCGGTTGGAGCCGAGTACACGGTGATAAACACTACTGGGATGACGTAATTGCAGGTGCCAGTATCGCTACTTTGAGCAACCTGTTTTTTGTTAACCCCATCGACGAAGACATTAAAGTAAGCCCAATGGTTGATGGTGATGCCAAAGGTTTACAAATCTCTTTATCAAATGGCTTTTTTGAAGGTGGTACGCGATCTAAAAAGCCACCAACAACGTTTGACCCTAAGTTTAAATTTGATTTTTTACTGGGACCGACTCGCTTAAAATCTAATGATATTGGCAGCTTTGCTTCTGAGCAGAATATAGAATTTGGCCAAGAAGATACCTTGACCACTGCAGCTGCTAGATGGACGTGGTTTGCTAGTGACCAACATAGCTTTAGTTACCTTACCCAGCCCTATGAAGCCCGTGATCAAGGCAAAGTAGAAGGCGGCGGTGATGTTTATGCGCAATACCAAGTTTGGGATAACTTAGTTAATTGGCAGTACGATTTACAGCTTGGTAAGCAATGGATAGGTAAAGCCGGTTTAGGTTTATTAATTCAATATGCGCAAGCTTCACTTTACCCCGACTCAAGCTTTAGCAAAGAGTTAGAAGGTGAAGAAGAGTGGTTATTTTACCCTTTAGCAAACGCTACCTTTGGCTACAATTTCACTCCTAAAATGAACCTCGCATTTACCGGTGAATACGGTAATAATGGCGACGGTGAAGTGCTTATGACAGACCTAGGCATCAACTATGCGTTTAATAAGCGTTGGGATATTGGTGGCGGATACAACTACTATAAGCGTGATCAAGACAATGCCAAGACCTTTAGAAAAATTGAGTTCGACAGTATTTACCTACGTTTAGGTTATGCATTTTAATACTGAAGGCGCGGATTGCGCCTTTTTATTACCTTTTACTTGCAAGGACGCCCGTGAGTACTCGTTTAAAGTCTGCTTTACTAATTAACCTAATTTGCTTATTGGTGGTGGCCAGTGTCACCACTTTAGCCCTGCCTTTTCTTTATCAGCAGCAAAAAGCCAACACCGAAAAAGAAGTGAAAACCGCGCTGAGTTTGTTTGAAATTAGTGCCCGGCGCGCGGTTAATATTCAAAACAAACCGGTGCTAAAAGAGCTCGCTGATGAGTTGTTAAAGTCACCTAGCGTTAACTATGTAAAAGTTACCGACCAAAGCAGCCGCACAGTCATGGTGGAAGCTGGAACGCCACGAAAAAAGCAAGCAAATGACGGCAAGCAAACCAACAAACTAGCGGCAAAAGTTGATAATCAACAGCGTTCTTCTACCCAAATTAACCCTATAGCTTGGGTAGAGATTGAGTTTTCCAGCCCCAGTAATGTTTACCATTGGTTGCTGCCACATCGCTTAGTAGTATTCCGACTATTGGCCGGAATTTTGTTGCTACAAGTTTTACTCAGCGCCTTTGTAAGCCGAATGTTTACCACTGCCCCTGCAGAACCAAAGCCAACCCCCACCAAGGCTGCTAGCAAACCAAACCAGCCTAAACAAGAGCCTGTTATCTCTAGCTCAACAGCGGTTGAAATTACTAATGCTAAGCTAAGCAAAGAGTTACAAACGGCTAAAGCCCAACACAAAAAAGACAAACTAAAAGTGAAACAACTGGTTGAGTTATCAAACCGAGCCAACAGTTTGAAAATAGCTTTACTAGAACATGCCAATAACGCCGCATTTATCGTTGATGAACACAACCACGTTATTGAAGCCAGCACCATTGGCCTTAACTATTTAAACATTAGCAAAGACAAGCTCATCAACATTAACTTAAACAAACACTACTCAGTACCAAGCATAGATAATACTCAAGATGGCGAGTTTATGGAGTTATTGGTCTCTTACCCTGAGGAGTTTTGCCTATTAGTTAAAGCAAACAAAACGGGTAAAACCTACGCCGCCACTCACCTTGCATTGCCCTTTAGTGAAGACAGTTTGTATTTAGTGAGCATTAACCCAATTAGCCAAAAACATCAGGCTAGCCAGCAAAAACCAAAACCTAAGACAATCTTACAAAGCTTAACACCCAGCGATTTATACACCCCACTTAAAGCTGGGTGTTTAGATGCCTTAAACCAACTAAACAAAACCTCACTGCTAGCGCCTAGTGAGCATTCAGATAGACAGCGCTTAGACGCGCAGCTACGCTTAAGCACCTTATTACGCAGCTTGCCTTGGCAGCAGCAACAAGAAGCCAGTATAAAGCTTAAATCGGAATCTGTACTAGACGTACTTGAGCAGAGGCTCGGTCAGTTTTCGGCGCTTTACCAAGCTAAAGTTTTACATTGGGCGTTGGTCGTTAGCCCTGAGGTTAGCCAGCAGTACATGCTTAACCGCTCTCATTTAATCGCAATATTAGATCTGCAGCTCTATTTAATCTCTTTATACCCAGCCAACAGCCAGGTGCTTATTCAGTTGCAGGTTGAAGATCAACAATTGGTCTTTTCTGTAGATAGCGAAAACGCCGGCCAATTAAGTGCTTTACAGCAATCAATCATTGCCCTTAGCGCAGCCTTAGTAAAACAAATCAATGGCCGTCAGCAACAAAACCAAGACTCCTTAAGCATTTGCTTAAACTATCAAGCGGTAGCATCGGACCAATTGGTAGAAAGCCCTAGTGATGAGGTGCAATACTTCGCAGTAGATTTTGCTGATGAGTTTTTCCAGCGTTGTATCAGCATTCAACTACAACTTTTATCTGCCGAGCTTGTAGAGCTCAAACAGATCGAAGATGTGGCCACCAATCACAAGGTAACAGTGATAACTGACAAACCTGAGCGAAGCCTTGAGTTAGAAGACCAAGGCATTAAGCTAAAGGTATTGCTGGTAGCAGAACAACTGCCTTCACCAACGCAAGTCGACTCTTCACCTAAGCCACTATTTTGTTTCAAGCATCAACTGTGCAGCTTTTTAATGGCGAGCTTCTTCCGGCGACATTCCGATAATGAAGAGCAGCAAACTATCGAAGACCTAGCTGAAGTAGCCATTGCAGCATCAGCGGAAGATAAGCCAAACACACCAAGCAGCTTCTCTATCGCTTCATTTAGTCACTCTAAACACCGCTTTGAACACTTAAGTACTCACATAGGTAACATTGCCATAAAATGGCAGCATCGCGCTTGGCAAGAAGCTTATAACCAGATAAAGAATCTCGGCACAGTTGATTACTTGCTACTGGAAAGCAGCGAACTCACCCCAACCCGTATTCAACAAATACAACAGTACAAACCCGAGCTTCGCTTGCTGCTATTAGTGAACAACGCTAAGGATTTTGATGTTACTGATTTAGCAGGCTTACATTACTATTTGATAAGCGAATCCAATACGGAAAGCGATATCCGCGATGTATTGGTATTAAATCAACACTTTGGACAGGCATTAGAAGGCTTGTGTGCAGATGAGCAGCTATTATCATCTCATGCTCTATCGGAATATAGCTACCTTCGCTTAATTGAAAGCCTTAGCGGCTTAAGCCCTAGCGAACCAAAGCCTAAACCCGATAACCAAGCTGTGGCTTCGCCCACAAAATCGGATAATGAGCCCTACTTACTTGCGCTAAAAAATGTATTCAGTATCGAAAACAAAAATCGCTCTTCTCTCATTGTAGAGTTTGCCAAGCAGCAAAGATGGAAAGAGGCACAAGAGCAAGTACAACAGCTGGCATTTGGAGCAGAAAAGTTTGCATCGGATAAACTAAACCAGCAGGTAAGTGAGATTTCTGAAGCAGTATTTAAGCAAGATGAAACGGCCTTAGCTAGCGCTCTAGAACAGCTTAGTTGAGCGTTTTAACTAAGCGAAGGCAATAATAAAAGAGCAAGGCATTGCCTTGCTCTTTAACTTTGCACTATCGTTCTAATCAACGATTAAATCGTAATCTTTACGAAGAATATCAATCACTTCTTGCTTAGGATTATCACCAATGGTGATAGGTGCACCGGTAATTTTTTCTGCAATGCCCGTATAAGTCTCTGAGATCTTCATTAAGACCTCAACTGGCAAATTATTGTCTCTTGCCAAGGCTTCACGTTCAGGCATGCGATTTTTGTTTAACAGAATATCAGGATCTGGGAAATAGCTAAGTAGGGTTTGGCGGAAGTCTTCTTTAGAATTCTCGACAACCTTACCTTCACGATAACTTGGGCCATCCCAAATACGTGATGAATCAGGTGTGCCAACTTCATCCATGTATATCAACTTGTCCTGGCCTTGAGCATCAGTTACATAGCCAAATTCAAATTTGGTATCAACAAATACTTGGTCGATATCGCTTAATGCCTGACTAATTACACCAAAACCTTGTTTAAGTAGGTTCTCGTAAACATCGATATCGTTAGCAGATTTAAAGTTAAATGCTGCGTAGTTGTCTTCAATGTTGTTGCGAGTAACATTTACATCGTCTGCTTCTGGCACGCCGGGGATCCCTTTAAGAATACCTTTAGTAGACGGGGTAATGAGAATCTCTGGCAGTTTTTGATCCCGTTGTAGCCCTTCCGGTAAATCAATACCACAGAAATTGCGCTCACCTTTTTCATAAGCGCGCCACATAGAGCCAGTAATATACTGTCGACAAATCGCTTCAATCATTACCGGGCGTGCTTTCTGAACAATCCAAACGAAGGGATGAGGAATATCGAGGATGTGACTGTCAGCTAAGCCTTGTTCTTTGAATAACTTAAACCAGTGGTTGGAAATGGCGTTAAGTGCAGCGCCTTTACCAGGAACGCCTTTTAGCCCCTCTTCACCGTGCCATATACAATCAAAGGCTGAAATTCGGTCGCTGATTACCATAATTGCTAGTGGTGTGTCAGCAGCAACATCATAAGCTTTTTCTTTAATGAGTCGTTTACTATCAGCTTCGGTTAGCCAATATACCGAACGTACTTTACCGCTGTGAACGGGCGCGTCGGTGCGAATGGGTAAATCGTTATTCACTGCTAATACTTTATCAGCAAGACTCATGGTAAACAGTCCTCTATTTAAGAGCGAAAAATCAACGAACAAGCTGGCTTACACACTGATTTTTACGGGGAACATTAATTTGCTGAAGGATTTTACCAGAAAGCTCGCTAACTGCTAGCGATTCGCGAGCTCTAAACCACTTTCATTCTTAGATAAGCTTTTACCAGACTTAGCTAAAGAATGAATAGGATTTGCCTAGTAGTTATTGTTCGTCAAAATACCAATAACCGGCATTGAGCAGTTCTAAAAGCCAATCAAGCTGGTGTTTATCTTCATTAAAAGCTCGCAACGAGTGTGAGTCTAAGGCCGCACTATCACACATGTTTTTTGCCAAAGCCCAAGAACAATTAGGCACCGCATAGCTTTGCCCATCAACAAACAGCTCGTAGGGCAATACATCGAGATACAAAGCTTTAATACCAGCGGCACGTTTCAACTCAGTGCCCTGCTCCATCAATTGGCGTAGATCATTCATCACTAACTCATCTTCGCTGCCACTTAACACCACAATATCTGAACTATGTGATGTATCACTTAAGTACTCACCCAAAAAATGAGCGCTGGCTTGAGGAGAGTTAAGCAATGTTTGCATTAGTTTATTCAGCGCTAAAGTGTCATTTTCTGCTACTCGGCCAAACTCAGCGGTTTCTTGTCTGCGAGGGTCTGCAAAACGCGGTGAACCGGTATCATGTTGTAATAAGTAATCGGCAAAACCAGTGACTAAGTCTTTAGCGTTTGGTGCCCTAAAGCCTATAGAATAATTCATCGATGGCTCTAGTGCATAGCCCTCATGCGGACAACCCGGTGGAATGTACAATACATCACCGTTTTCAAGTACTACGTCTATTTCAGCAACAAAGTCCTCGCAATGTTTTAGCTTATCGTGAGAGGCAAACTCTTTAAGAATTTGTTTTTGCCCCACCCGCCAATGTCGCTTGCCCTCGCCTTGAATAATAAATACACAATACTGATCAATATGCGGACCAACACCGCCTTTAGGTGTAGAGTAAGAAATCATCACATCGTCAAATCGCCAGTTTGGAATAAACTGAAAAGCCTCGGCTAGCTTTGCCACTTCGCTATGCCAGTGGTCTACTCCTTGCACTAGCAAAGAACTGTGTGATTCGCCCAATAAGGCAAAATCTTCGAATGGGCCAAGGTGAGCCTCCCATTGCTGATCAACAGATCTCACTAAGCGGCTCTGAATATCTGCCTCCATAGCTAAGCCAGCTAACTCTTCGGGGCTTAGTGGGTCAACAAAATCAAGCATGCCTTGTTTTAACAAACAGGGACGCTGTTGCCAGTAGTTGGCCATAAAATCTTGTTGGTTAAATGCGGTTTGATATGTCATACAGCTCACCTTTTGTAGTATCGGCAAAGTGTAACTGATTTCCTATCAGGCTTTTAGCCAAACAGTCGCTTTATTCAAAGGACAAAACTCAAAAAACTTTGTATGCTTAAGCCAGCTAACAGGGACAGTAAACGTAACACAAAAACATGACCACGCACTTTCAATTATTTGATCTCCCCGAAAATGCCACTGAGGAGCAAATAAAAACCCGCTACAAACAACTTGCCAGCCGCTGCCACCCCGACAAAGGTGGTTCAGCCCAGTTGATGATTTTAATTAAAAACAGTTATCAAAAACTGTTGTTAGGCGAAGGCGCGATTGCCATAGAGCAGTCTTTGGATGATTCCAATAAGCAAGTGCTGGCCTTAAAGAAAACCATTCATCAGCAACAGTTTTATATTCAAAAACTCAGCGTTGCAATTGCCAAACAAGCGCAGATAAAAGAAACCAAGCGACTAACAAAGATAGTAATGCCAGCGCTCGCTGGCGTGTTAGCGGTAATAGTGGTGGTTCTGGGCAATGGCTGGTATCAGTCTAGCCAGCAATTAAACAAAGTAGCCAAACAGTTGTCTGTAGCCATTAATAACAGCAAAAAACCTGCTAAACCGACTGTGCCAGCACTAAGCCAAGAAAACTTAGCTAAAACATGGGAACTAAAACAAAAACTGCGCTTAAGCAGTGCTCGCCAGCAATATCTTGAGTCAGACTTTGATATGAGTTTGTCGCTAATTCGTAGCTTGCTTAATCAGGATTCAGCCAAAGCACTAAACCATATACAACAGCAGTTTTTGGTACAGCAACAAATAAAAGTACCGCCCCTAATCAATAATGAAACAATCATTGAGAAAGTAGCGATTGATGAAAGTACGGCTGATGAACAAGCCATTGAAGAACTAACGAAAGAGCCAGTACTCGAAGATATAGCGCTAGACAATGAATCCAATTCAGAGATTTTTGAAAACCAGAGAGATAAAGAGGCTGTAAGCCTTGATACTAGCGCTGTAAAAGAAACAACTAAGTAGATAAAAAAGCCTTTAACTCATGTTTTGCTTGTTCGTTTTGTTCTTTAATAGCGGCAATTTGTTCCAGCAAACGAGTCTTTTTGTCGCCACTAGGCAGCTTGTTACACAGTTCGTTTAGGCGCGCTAAAGGGTCTAATAATTGATCGAATTGCTGGTTAATCTGTTCCATTTTCACTGTCCCTGTTAAAATCGCCATTAAGTCTACTGATCAAGTACTTGAAAACAAGACTCCAAATGGGTGAAACTTCATTAACTTGAAGTGAAAACATTAATTTGCCAATGCCATACTCCGCCCTGCTCGAACCAATAAACCATTTTTTGTATTGCTCTACGCCTAAACAGTGGCTGGCTAAAGCTAAACAACCCAGTAGCTTAAAGGTTTTATTGATCGATCATGCAAATGCGGAGTGGAAAGCAGCCGCCACCGCAAGCAAACTGATGCTCAAGTATGCAGGCGCTAATCAGACATTGATTCAACATGAAATAAAAGCATTGCTAGCTCCCTATGAGTTCATTATTTTTCGGGCGGGTCGCTGGTCTGTTCAGGTTTTTATTGATTGGTTCTTTCCGTTAGGCTTAGACAAAGCCAATAACGAGCAACTAAACGCAGCTCATACAACCTTAGCTTTAATGCAGCGATGCAAGTTTGACCAACAGCTATTGTCACAGCTGTATGATCTAATAGACAGTCATAGCGATAACTCTGCCCACAGAGCGTCAACATTAAGTGCTAAAGCAGAAACTAGATCAGAGGGGCAACTATCTGATTTTCAAATAGCATTAATTGAGAAAATGCGGCTACTAATTAAAGAAGAACTACATCACTTCGAGCAGGTGTTTTCTATCATGCATCAGTTTGGTATTGGCTACCAAAACCTCCCTGCAGGTAGCTATGCTAAAGGTTTAAAGTCGCAAGTTCGTCATTTTGAACCACAAGCCCTAGCCGATAAGCTGGTTGTTGGTGCTTATATTGAAGCGCGCTCCTGTGAGCGTTTCGCCATGCTTGCGCCACTTTTACCCGAGGCCATCGCTCAGTTCTATATATCTTTATTGCGCTCAGAAGCCCGCCATTATCAAGATTATTTAAGCTTAGCGAAGATGATCATTGATGAAGAAGAACTGCAACTTAGGGTAAACACGATAGGCCAACAAGAAGCAGAATTAATTTCTCAGCAAGATAAAGTTTTTCGTTTTCACAGCGGAATACCCTTGAGCTAATATAATTAATCTAGAGAGGGTTGATCACCCTAGCACTAAACCACGTAGTAATTTGTGAAGTTAATTAGATTGGATAAGGTGAACTATGCGCTTACCCTTGTTTCCATTAGAGCTTTTTGTTTTGCCGGGAGGGCTGAGCAAATTACGTGTATTTGAACCGCGTTATTTGCGCTTGGTCTCTATAGCCAGTGAAGAAGCGAAAGGCTTTGTATTATGCCAACCACTATTGGAAGATCATACTGAGTTCAACATAGGTGTTCATTGCCAAATAGAAGATTTTGAGCAACTTGAAGACGGTATGCTTGGCATTACCATTCGCGGCATCAAACGCGTAGACTTAAGTGATACCAGTCAGGCCGACGATAAGCTTTATAGCGCTTTTGCTCAAGCTAAACCCAATTGGCAACTTGAAGAGCCTCCCACAGTTGAAGATGACTTAAGTGAAAAATTACAACAGGTTTTAACCCAGCATGAGCTGTACGAGCAACACCCAGACTTTTTCGCTTATGATGATGAATATTGGGTAGTTTTACGCTGGTTAGAGCTATTACCCTTCTCAAGTAAAGCAAAAAATCAAATCCTTTATGAAGATGACTTTTCAACCTTAGACAACCTAGTACACCAACTAGTATCAGAAATAACAATAGGCCATAGGTAGCTGAAATTATGAGTGATTATCAATTAAGCTATTTATCTTATTTGACGTTTATAAATTAGCATTTAAAACTTATATTAATCTAAAAATTGTCATATTTATCGCAATATGCGAACTTTTACACAGTCTTGTAATCAAAAGTGCTTTAAGATAACAGAGTCATGGATGATGAGAAGAAGTAATGGCTTCGCATTGGAAACTGAATCCAATATGCTATTGCCCTAATAACCTTGGAACGATAAATATCTAGTAGTTAGAGAGTGAGAGATCTGCGACCCTTACTCTCTCAAAGGTGATTCATGAGATATAAAGCAAAAATAAGCGCAGCAATTACACAAGCACTTCCGCTAGTCCAATCTGCCACCGCCGATGAAGCCGTATTATGGAACATCGAGAAAGAACGTGACATGCTCTGCATGGAGTTCACCTCAAATATGAGCTTCGAAAATTTAGAGGCTGGATTTAAACAAGCCGCTGAGAAACTAGGCATTACCTGCCCTATTAGTATCTTAAAACTGCGCCGCTAGTTTATAACACAGTGGGGGTGGTTCTCCTCCCCCAACTCTTTTCATTAATTTTTAGACTTAGTCATCTTCTCGCTAGTTTGTTGCGTATTTAATACACAAGCTAAGGAGGCTGATATGGATCTGATTATTAATTCTCATGAAGGCGACATCTACCTAGTTAACGAGAAACAACACAATACTGAAGCTGTACTTTGCGATAACAATCACCGCCCTCACAGGTTCTCCAGTATTTCTAGCATAAAACAACACTATCAAGAACAGGCCATCGATAAGGTTTGGCTGGTTCAGCATTCGGCCTACGATGAAATGTGTGGCTTACAAAACGCAAACCAGCCAATGAAAATGCCTTTGCGTTGGTAACGCATCAACTATGGTCATAAATTAGCAAATAAAAAAGCAGCCCTTAGGCTGCTTTATCAATTTAGTCTTGAAGCCAAGGCGGTAAACATACACCTAGTCCACCCAAGCCACAGTAACCGTTGGGGTTCTTGTGCAGGTATTGCTGATGGTATAGCTCTGCGTAATAAAAAGTATCAAAGTTAACTAACTCGGTACTAATAGCATGCGCTAAACCTTCTCCTTGCAAAGCTTTTTGATAAGCCTGTTGAGCTTGC
Source organism: Agarivorans aestuarii (assembly GCF_019670125.1). NCBI lineage: Bacteria > Pseudomonadati > Pseudomonadota > Gammaproteobacteria > Alteromonadales > Alteromonadaceae > Agarivorans > Agarivorans aestuarii. The sequence goes on along the minus strand of NZ_AP023033.1, from coordinate 2,043,686 downwards.
TTAGCAAGCTCCAGCTGTTCACTGTTAGTAGCAAATATCATCGAGCGATATTGAGTTCCAACATCCCCACCCTGGCGCATGCCTTGAGTAGGGTCGTGCTGCTCAAAAAAGCAGGTCAACAATTGCTGATAGCTAACAACACTTGGGTCGTAAATCACTTTTACAACTTCAGTATGCCCAGTTAAACCGGTACACACTTCATCGTAATTAGGGTTAGGCGTAAAACCGCCAGCATAGCCTACCGCTGTAGTTATTACGCCTTGCTGTTGCCAAAACAGACGCTCTGCGCCCCAAAAACAACCCAAGCCAAAATAAGCCGTTGCTTGATTAGTGCCAGCATTCTCTAGGTAGTTACTACCATTTACAGCGTGAATACCATCTAATTCAATTGCTTCCAAACGCCCAGGCAAGGCATCGGCTTGGCTAACCAAAGTCGTTTTGCTCATCGATACAACTCCATCTCTATTGGCAAACGTTTAATTACTAGCACTTAGCCACTAATCTTGGCCCAAGTATCACGTAAACCCACGGTGCGGTTAAACACTAAGGCTTCAGGGCTTGAATCTACACTGTCAGTACAAAAGTAACCTTGGCGTTCAAACTGATAAGCTTGTTCTGCTTTGGCAGTCACTAGGCTTGGCTCTACAAAGCCTCGTTTAACCACCAATGATTCTGGATTAAGCACAGCAGTAAAGTCTTCTTCGGCCGCAGGGTTTGCCACCGAGAACAAACGGTCGTATAAACGAATTTCAGCAGGTTTTGCGTGCTCGGCAGAAACCCAATGAATAACGCCTTTTGGCTTACGCCCATCTTCTGGGTTTTTACCTAAGGTCGTTTCGTCATAGCTACAATAAACCGTAGTTACATTACCGTTTTCATCTTTGTCGCAACGCTCAGCTTTAATCATATAAGCATTACGTAAGCGCACTTCTTTGCCGATCACTAAACGCTTGAACTTTTTATTGGCTTCTTCACGAAAGTCTTCTGCTTCAATATAAAGTTCTCGACTAAATGGCACTTCACGCTCGCCCATGTCTTCACTTGGGTGAAGAGGTGCAGAAAGTTGCTCAACCTTATCTTCCGGGTAGTTTTCTATCACTACCTTAATCGGGTCAAGTACTGCCATCGCACGTGGTGCATTAGCATTAAGATCTTCGCGAATACAGGCTTCCAACATTGGCATTTCTACCATGTTTTCCATTTTGGTCACGCCGATACGCTTACAAAACTCAACAATAGAGCCTGCGGTATAACCACGGCGGCGCAAACCAGCAATGGTTAACATGCGTGGATCATTCCAACCGTTTACATGACCATCGGTAACTAAAGTATTTAGCTTACGCTTAGACATTACCGTGTATTCAAGGTTTAAACGCGAGAACTCGTACTGATGCGGTACTGTCTCGATGGTAATGTTCTCCAGTACCCAATCGTATAAACGACGGTTATCTTGGAATTCTAACGTACACAAAGAGTGAGTAATGCCTTCGATCGCATCCGAAATACAATGCGTAAAATCGTACATTGGGTAAATGCACCACTTATCACCGGTTTGGTGGTGGTGAGCAAATCGAACTCGATAAATAACCGGGTCACGCATACACATGAACGAAGAGCTCATGTCGATTTTGGCGCGTAACGAACACTCACCTTCTTTAAATTCACCCGCGCGCATTTTTCTAAATAACGCCAAGTTTTCTTCAACAGGAGTATCGCGGTAAGGGCTGTTTTTACCTGGTTGGCTTAAGGTGCCACGGTACTCACGCGCTTCGTCGGCATTTAAGAAACAAACGAAGGCCAAACCCTTTTGAATCAACTCTTCAGCATAAGCGTATAACTGATCAAAATAGTTTGATGAGTAACATACCTCACCATCCCAATCGAAACCAAGCCACTTTACGTCTTGCTGAATTGAGTTAACGTAGTCGATATCTTCTTTTTCAGGGTTGGTATCATCGAAGCGCAAGTTACATGCGCCCTGGTAGTCTTGAGCAATACCAAAGTTCAAACAAATCGACTTAGCATGGCCGATGTGCAGATAACCATTTGGCTCCGGTGGGAAACGTGTATGCACTGTGTCATGCTTTCCGGATTTAAGATCTTCATCAATGATGTGACGAATGAAATTGCTAGGGCGATTTTCCGCCTCACTCATACCAGCCTACCTATAAATAATGAAACGCTAATTAAAGCCGTATAATCCCTGATTCTTAGCCTTAGTACAAGCAACCATCGAACAAGCGATGAAAAGATCGCCTTATGCATCTGTTCTGCATCCCCGCCTTGCCATTAAACAGCTCAGATTGATTAACTTTTTTGCGTTCCTTTTGGCTAACCTCAACCAGCGCCTTGCTTCAACTTCTACCAATAAGACTGGAATCAAAGTCATTCACCCCCACCTTTCTTACTTATGGTTTGTTTAGGAAATGGCGAATTTGTAGTCATGGTTTATAGTGATTAATGGTTACTGTTGATAATTAAGGGAATATGTCATGCGTCTACTTAGTGTTGCTTTTAGCATCCTGCTATTGGTTGCTTGTTCTAGCCAACCCACCTGGGATGGTATGTCAGAATCTGAAATTGCATCTTGGAAAGAAATCGGGGTAAATGTTGAACAAGTACAAACTTATGTACGAGCAGGTATGAGCCAACCACAAGTTAAAGAATTTATAGACCAAAACTTTAGTGACCCAAACCAAATCACAGCTTGGGCCCAAGCCTTCACTGCTGTTGACGCCCGAGGTTGGATAGATTCAGGCTTTGATCTTTCTTCAGCCACTGCATGGGCCGCTAAAAAGTTCACTCACCAAGAAGCCAGCGCTTGGAAGTCTGCCGACTTTGATCTAGACGGCGCTGTAGACAATCGCAATAAGGGCTTAACCCCTGTAAAATAAAGCCATATAACATGGGTGTTTACTCAATTTGAGTAGACACCATACCTAGGCCTTCAATACTCACTTCTACTTGGTCTCCACTCTTTAGTGCTTTAGTTCTTCCCGGTGTACCAGTAAAGATCACATCATAAGCTTGCAAGCTTACATATTGGCTAATGTAACTAACAATATCCTCTACAGAGTGAATCATGTTCGCAGACGATTCTTGTTGAACGATATCGCCGTTTAGCTTAGTGGTCACAGTGAACTGGTTTTGAGCTGTAGTTTGAGTTATCCAAGGTGAGATGGGAGCAAAACCATCGGCGCCTTTAGCCCGCCACCATTGCAAATCTCGACCTTGCCAAGAACGCTCGGTGAGATCATTCCCTACTGTGTAACCAAATATACATTCTCCAGCATTTTGCTTAGATACCTTTGAGCAGTTTTGACCAATCACAACCACCAGCTCTCCCTCAAAATGCACATTTCGCGCATCCTTTGGGAGCTGCAACGGGCCTCCAATACTCATGGAGCTATATGACTTGTAAAAAATTTCTGGCTTGCTGGCACCTGCATCTCCAGCATGGCTGCGATAGTTTAAACCCACTGCAAATACTGTGGCCGGTTTTATCGGCATTAAGTACTTAGCTGATGCCTCAGCCGAAGTTTGACCATTAACTTGGCCTTCATCTAAAGGAGAAGCATTTAAGTGAAGTAGCTTATCACCATCGCGTTTAACCCAGGTTTTTACTCCTTCATGGTCAATTAACGCAAACTGGCTGGTTTGCTCAGCAGTCGCTGGGCTTGAGAGTAGTAAAAGCGCTAAGCCTGTCGATAATATGTAATTCACAGTTCTTCCTTGATGTTTTGTTGTCTCAGTAACTACGTACACAAGCAAACTATAGTTTAGCGTTTAACCACTTTGTCCACACTTAAACCCAAACGTTTTGCCAAGCGGCTTAGATTGGCTCTATCAACCCCTAGCTCTTTAGCTGCCGCCGACCAGCTTCCTTGGTGTTTTTCTAAACTCGCTGCTACCAAGCTTTTTTGATACATATCTGTGGCTTGACGTAAATTAAAGCCGGCAGCAATGCTTGTGGGTGCAGTCGATTGATACGAGGACGCTTCTGCAATATCTGCTGATTTAAGCTCACCACAATCGGTAACGCTAATTCGTACAATAGCTTTACCATTTTGGTGAGCTCGCGCTTTTAGCGCTGCGCGGCTAATTAGATGTTCTAATTCCCTAACATTGCCAGGCCAATCGTAGGCATTTAGATAAGCCACTAAATCACTTTGTAGTTTTATTTGTGGAATCCCCAATTTGCGTTTAACCAGCTCCACAAAAAAGCCCGCTAATAATTGAACATCCCCCACTCTCTCTCTTAAAGGTGGAACCAACACAGGGTAGACCGATAAGCGATGATACAAATCGGCGCGAAACCGGCCTTGCTCAACTTCCTTTGCTAAATCGCGGTTCGTGGCGGCAATCACCCGCACATCTACTTTTTGAATTTTGTCTTGCCCAAGCGCCTGCACTTCTTGGTTTTGCAGTACCCTTAATAGCTTACTTTGGGCAGTTAAAGGCAGCTCACCAATTTCATCAAGAAAAATGGTACCGCCATCTGCAATGCTAAACTTACCTGCACGGTTTTTATCTGCTCCGGTAAATGCACCTTTTACATGGCCAAACAACTCACTTTCAATCAAGTTATCTGGCAAGGCCGCGCAATTGACATGCACGATTGGCGCTTTGTAGCGAGACGATTGTAGGTGCAAAGAGCGCGCTACCAGCTCTTTACCCACACCGGTTTCCCCTTGGATCAAGATAGTAAAGTCAGAGGGAGCTACCAGCGCAATTTCTTGTTTTAAGCGCTTCATCACTGGGCTTTCCCCCACAATCTCATCACTGTTGTGGTGCCATGCGGCTTGATTTAGCTCTTCTAATACTTGTTGTGAATGGTGAGCCTGCTGCTCCAGTAAATCTAAGGTTAAACCCGTATTCAGGCTAGCTGCCGCCATGGCGGAGATTACTTCAAGTGTTCTATTGGGAATGTCATCAAATACTTCAGGAGTAAAGCTATCTAAGGTAAGCACGCCAATTAAGCTTTGATCAAAATACAAGGGTAAACCCATACAGGCATGCACCGGTAAATCACCCTCTCGATCAATCAACAAGCCATCATAGGGATCTGGTAACTCACAGTTGGCCGGAAAACGCACTGGGGTGCTGGAGGCACAAATTTGTTGAAAACGAGGATGCTCCGACAAATAAAAACGTCTACCTAAGGTATCGCGACTTAGGCCTTGTAAGGTGAGTGGCGTTAGCAACTCTCCACGCACTGCTAGCAAAGCCACTGCATCACAAGCAATGGTTTTACGCACTGTGTCCAATAAACGGTCGAAACGGTCTTTGCTACTTAAGTTTTGGGCTAAATCTAAGGCTAACTCAATTAAGGCTTTTGAAGATATATCAGACATTGCAACCCCTCATTTTTACACATAGTAGTCCTTATGACTACAGCCATCAAGCTGTCATAATGACACAATAAGTATAAGAACAGCGCGATTTACGGGTCTTAGCGGCTTTAAATAGTTGGTATGAAGATTGCGAAGTACTTATGTAAACGAGAAATGAATATCAAATAGCTAGTATCAGGAGAACTCCATGAAACACTTTCCTTTATTCGTAGATTCAAACAAACCAAGTGCTTTTCGCCAATACATGCGTTGTATAGTGGGTGGAAACTGGTTAATGCTGGTTTCACTTGTTGTGATCATTTCATCCATTATCATCTCCTACCCCTTAGCGCAGGCTTTTTCTATTCCAATGCAAATTACCGCGCACATATCTACCATAGTGTTTGCTGGCATTTTAAAAGTGGGTTACGTGTTACGCTGTGTAGGATTCAACGAACTCGGTCATGAGGTTATATAGTGATTAAAATTGCTGAACCCGATACAAACAATATTCCCCAACACTGGCACCAACATCCAATATTAGAATTAGCCTTTCGCCCATTCTTCTTGGCGGCGGCGCTTAGTTCTGCGATTAGCATAGCGCTTTGGATACTACTGTTAAACGGACACAACTTGATTGGCTTTAGCGGCTTAAGTCCACAGGTTTGGCACGCCCATGAAATGCTAGTTGGCTTTGGCGCCACCGTCGCTGTTGGTTTCATTTTAACCGCAGTACAAACTTGGACCGGTCAACCAAGCATTAAAGGAAAAGCGCTGGCGGGCTTGGTGCTATTATGGTGTTTTGCTCGTATAGCCTTTTATATAAACACCGCTGAGAGCGCAATACTCGCAAGTGTATTACAAGGTTTGTGGTGGCTAGCTGTTGTAATCATCTATAGTAAGTTGGTATTTGCTGCGCAAAATCGACGTAACTACATATTTATCGCTCTATTGTCGGTCATGGGTTTGATAAACCTGGCGATTTTAGCCAGTGACTTGCTCGCCAATACTGCCCTAGCACTACATTTAACTCGAGCCATGGTTTTATTGTTTACTATTATGATGGCTTTGGTGGGTGGCAGAGTAATCCCTTTCTTTACTGTTCGCGGCGCCCAAACCGCAGCCATAGAGTGTCCGGTGTGGATCAACCGCTTAGTAGGTCCATTGGCCATCGCTACTACCGCGACTTTTATCGCTAGCCACTTTGTGAATACTTACCACTTGGTACCGCTTAGTTTAATGCTGTTGGGGCTATTACATTTATTCCGCTTAGCATTCTGGCGCAGTATCAATACCCTAAAAGTGCCGCTGTTGTGGTCCTTGCACATTTCTTACTTGCTTATGGCTCTAGGTTTAATAGCGCTCGGCGCAAGTTATTACATTGCTTCACTAAGCTTTAGCAATGCACTGCATATTATTACCATTGGAGCCATTGGTTTGATGATTTTTGCCATGATGAGCCGTGTATCGCTTGGCCATACCGGCAGAACATTGATCATCAAGCCGATTATTAGCATTGCGTTTATCCTCTTAGTAGCGGCTACTTTAATACGCACTTTTTTACCCCTTGCTGATGCTTTGTTAGCTTGGAATTTAAGTGCTGGACTTTGGATAATCACGAGTTTGATTTTCTTGGCGGTATATTTGCCAATATTGTCTTCTAAACGCCAAAGCTAAACATTTTACGGCAAGCTCTAGACGCCCTTAGGCTATTCTGCGATATTGCAGCAATGTTTAAGGGCTTCTTTACAAGGATTTCCCCATGTTGCTCAGTGTATGGCTCACCTTTGTAGCCGCTTGTATTGTATTTAGTATTTCACCGGGAGCTGGCACAGTAGCCACTATTAGCCATTCATTAAGTGGTGGTTTTAAACAGGCATGTAAAAACATAGCTGGCTTACAACTAGCTCTTGTCACTCATCTAATTATTGTGTCTATTGGTTTAGGCGCATTGTTAGCGTCTTCGGCGATAGCGTTCACCGCAGTAAAGTATCTAGGCGCAGCCTACCTCCTTTATTTAGGCATTAGTAAATTCTTTGAGAAATCAGTAGCACTAACTGGAAAAGATGTAGCCGTTAAATCCAGCTCACAACTTATCAAACAAGGGTTTATCGTTAACTTAATGAACCCAAAATCAATTATTTTTCTTGCTGCATTTTTACCGCAGTTTGTTAATCCAACCCAAGATATGACCGGCCAGTACTTGCTTTTAGGGATAACAGTGGTAATGATTGATTGCGCCGTTATGTTTAGTTATGCCACCTTGGCTTCAGCGGTAAAACCATGGTTAGGAAAGGCGAAGTTTGTAGCCTTGCAAAATCGTGTATTTGGCTCGCTGTTTGTAATGATGGGCATTGCCCTGGCTAAAGTAGAGCGATAAAACTAGCGCAAAAAAAAGCTGTTTTCTGCAAATTAGTTTCGTCTTTTTATCTAGTTGCTCGTCTTATAGATAAATAACCATGATAGCGAGATTAAAATGATTAAAATTGTTAGCTTTAAAATATGCCCATTTGTACAACGTGTAACCGCAGCGCTTGAGGCCAAAGGTATTACCTACCAAATTGAGTACATCAGTTTAAAAGGCAAACCTCAGTGGTTTTTGGATATTTCACCTAATGGGCAGGTTCCCGTTTTAGTGACAGAAAACAACACTGCGCTGTTTGAATCAGATGCCATTATTGAATACATTGAAGATGAATATGGCGCTCTAAACGATAAGCTTAGTAACGAGCAACGTGCCTTAGACCGAGCGTGGAGTTACTTGGCTAGTAAACACTATTTAAGCCAATGCAGCACCATGGGTAGCAAAACCAAAGAAGATTTTGAACAACGAAGTGAAAACTTGATAAAAGCCTTCGCTAAAGCGGAACAAAAGCTGTCTGGCACCAGCCTATTTTTTGGCACCAATCACCTAGGTAAGGTGGACATTGCCTGGTTGCCTTTGTTGCACCGAGCGCATATTGTTAAACAAAAAACTGGCTTTGACTTTTTGTGTGGCCTACCGAAAATGCAAGCTTGGAAAAACAACTTACTGGCTACAGACTTAGTGAGCAAAACAGTTGCCGATGACTTTGAAGAAAAATTTGGCGATTTTTATCTCACCAATACTTACTTGGCGGGCAACAGCAACGCTCCTGCGTCAAGCTGCGTTGTAAGTTCTTGCTGCTAAGTGCTTTGCTATAACTTCACGCTTGCTATTGGCTTTTATACTAGGCCAATAGCAAGTCTGTAACCTCTACCAGCATTAAGTAAAATCGATGAACTTAGAATCAGTATGGCAACAATACAGTGATAGTTTAAAAGCCTTTTTGCACGCTAACTTGAGTGATGCTGCCGACGTAGATGATGTGCTACAAGAGATACTGCTTAAAACCTATCAGAACATCAGCCAATTAAAAGATGCTGCTAAGGTGAAACCTTGGCTGTTTCAAATCGCCAACAACAGTATTATCGATTTTTATCGCCAGCAAGGAAAAAGCAAAGCACTGCGGCAAGACCAGCTTTGGTATAGCCAAGACGAAAGCAATATTCACCAACAGCTTAGTCAGTGTATGTCCCCTTTTATTCACGCCCTACCCGACGAAGAGGCTTATATGCTGATGAGTATTGAGCTAGAAGGCGTATCTCAAAAAGACTATGCAAAACAGCACGGAATGAATTACTCAACCTTAAAATCTCGAGTACAAAAAGCGCGCCTAGAAGTGCTTAAGCTATTTCAGTCTTGTTGCCAGTTCACCATCGATTCACAGGGACGACTTGTTGAATACCAACGTAAAGAAACCACATGCAAAGACTGCTAAAACAGATTTAATCAATAACTAGAGCAGACCTTAATGGTATTTGCTAAATACGCTCAAGCTTAGTAGCGTATGAAGATACTGTAACCCCGTAAAAATTTATGAAGTGATTCTATGAACAAGATCCTTAGTATTCTGCTTGCCAGTAGCTTTATAGTTGCTTGCGATAGCAATGAAGTCGCCGATGTATCTTTAGGCTTACTTACCACCAAAGACATTAAAATCAGCGTATTGAAAGATCCGTTAATCGACGGAGTGACCTGTCACATCGCTAATGTAGAAGCCGATCTAGACTTTGCAGACCCCAGCGATATGTCTATATCCTGTCGCCAAACTGGCGAAATCACTCCAGCGATGTTAGCTAACATTGATAAAAGCAAATCTGGCGAAGTGGTGTTTAAAAAGTCGAAAAGCATTTTGTTTAAATCACTCAAAATACGCCGAATTTTTGATGAAGAATCACAAACCCTAATGTATTTATCTTACTCAACCAAAGAAACATCGGGCAGTTACAAACATAGCTTGTCTACAGTACCGCTATGGGGAACCAAAGCCTATGCCGAACCCGCTGCTATAACTCAGTAACCAATATCAAAATCAATATAAAGTAGTAAAAAAAAGGCCCTCTAATGAGGGCCAAACACTATCACCACAATAGCAGTTAAGGACGACTGCTTTTTGTTTGCTCTTTTCTTTGTTCTTTTATTTGGCCGCCAATAGCTTCAGCTCGTTGGCAACAAATTCTACGTGTGGACCAATCACCACTTGTACCGCCGTTTTACTTGGAATAATAACGCCAGGTACATGTTTTTTAAGTTCATTTACATTTACTTGGTCACTGTCTTTCACTTCTAAGCGAAGACGCGTTGCGCAGTTATCAACTAGCACTAAATTGTCGGTACCACCTAACATGGTTAGTACTAAATCAGCTGTATCACTGTGCGAACCACCTACGCTTAAGCTAGCTTCCTCTTCAGTGGCATCTTCACGCCCTGGCGTTTTCAGGTTCATTTTGATGATCATAGTTTTGAAAACAAAGTAGTAAACTGCGAAGAATACTAAGCCTTGTGGAATCAGCATGTACCAGTTGGTAGCAAGCGGATTGCGTGATGACAACACCATATCAACCAAACCAGCACTAAAGCCAAAGCCCGCCATCCATTGCATAGACGCAGCAATAAATACCGAGATACCAGTAAGTAACGCGTGTACAACGTAGAGTACTGGAGCTACAAACATAAAGGCAAACTCGAGCGGCTCTGTTACACCGGTAAAGAACGAAGCTGTAGCAGCGGCAATCATAATTGATGCAACTTTAGTTTTGTTCTCAGCTTTAGCGGTGTGATAGATAGCTAGCGCCGCCCCTGGTAATCCAAACATCATAATCGGGAAGAAGCCCGCCATGTAACGGCCTGTTTCTCCAGGCACAGCATCAGAAGCAACACTCAAGAACTTGCCTAGGTCGTTAATGCCGGCCATATCGAACCAGAACACAGCATTTAGTGCATGGTGAAGGCCAATTGGAATGAGTAAGCGGTTAAAGAAGCCGTAGATACCCGCGCCTACCGAGCCCATACCGGTAATACTCTCACCAAAAGTAACTAGGCCACCAAAAATTAACGGCCACAGGTACATTAATACAAAGGCCACCACAATACCGGCTACCGAGGTAAGAATAGGAACTAAACGCTTACCACTAAAGAAGGACAACGCTTTATGCAGCTCAACTTGGTAAAAACGGTTATACAGCTCGGCCGCCATAATACCGCTGATAATACCTACAAATTGGTTTTCGATTTTAGAAAACGCCAGTGTGCTTGCATCATTTAGCGTTACCAAGCCAATTTGCTCTACGGCTCCCGGAGAAAGCAAAGTGGTTATTACCATGTAGCCAACAAAACCGGCTAGCGCGGCAGCACCGTCTTTGTCACGAGACATACCATAGGCAATACCAATAGCAAACAGTACCGACATGTTGTCGATAATAGCAGCGCCAGATTTAATCAAAAATGCTGCCAGCGCGCTATTACCGCCCCAGCCGTTCGGATCAATCCAATAACCTATTCCCATTAAAATGGCTGCTGCTGGTAGCACAGCAACGGGCACCATTAAGGCTCGACCAATTTTTTGTAAATAGCTAAACATAGTATCCCTCGTTATGGTTATTAATAACCAAGTTCAATTTTCCAGTAGCGTTTGCCTATTCGAGCTTGGTGCATCATTGGTTATTTCGTTGATTAATGATTCACCAAGAACTTAATTCGCAGTGTAAATAATAAAAATTCACACGCAAATAAAGAACCGCAAAAATGTGACACAAGCACGAACAATAGAGACTAAAACAGGCTATTTATCACAAAATATCGAAAACTTATTTTTCAAAGAGAATTATATTGCTAAACTAAGCCTAAATTTAGTGGAGAACGATCATGAGATTAATACCATTACTCGACAAAAACCAAGTAGGACGATGGTCCGCCCTTTATATCGCGGAGAAAATTAAGTCCTATAAGCCCACAGCTGAGCGCCCATTTGTATTAGGTTGCCCTACTGGAGGTACGCCGCTAGCTACTTATCAACACTTAATAGAACTGCATAAACAAGGTGAACTAAGTTTTGAGCACGTTGTAACGTTTAACATGGATGAATATGTTGGGATCCCTAGTGACCATCCAGAAAGCTACTACAGCTTTATGCACAACAATTTTTTCTCGCAGATAGACATACCAGCAGAGAACATTAACTTGCTCGACGGTAACGCCGAAGACTTAGAAGCAGAATGCGCCAGATACGAAGCTAAAATTAAACAATACGGAAAAATAAACTTGTTTATGGGTGGCGTAGGTGTTGACGGGCATATCGCTTTTAACGAACCTGCATCGTCTTTGGCATCAAGAACGCGGGTTAAAACCCTTACCGAAGATACCCGTATGGTTAATTCACGCTTCTTCGACAGCTTAGAGCAAGTGCCAAAACTGGCGCTTACGGTAGGAGTGGGAACTCTACTTGATTCAGAAGAAATTCTTATATTGGTGACCGGACACAACAAAGCCCAAGCGCTAGAAGCCGCGGTAGAAGGCAGCGTAAACCACCTTTGGACTATTTCTGCCCTACAACTTCATCCTAAAGCGATGATAGTATGTGACCAACCTTCCACTATGGAATTGAAAGTAAAAACAGTACGTTACTTTCATGAGCTGGAAGCCGAAAACATCAAGAATATTTAGGATAAGCCAATGATGTACGCCCTAACCAATGCACTAGTGTTTGATGGTTGTGAATTGCTAAACGGCTATTCGGTGCTTGTTGATAACAACAAAATCAGTTCAGTGGTGCCTAACCAACAAGTATCGCCACAAATTAACAGCATAGACTTAAATGGCTCGGTACTTTGCCCAGGTTTTATCGACCTACAGCTAAACGGCTGTGGCGGAGTAATGCTTAATGGCGACTTCTCTAGCACCAACTTAGAGCGTATGCATCAAACTAATTTAAAAAGTGGTGCGACTAACTTCATGCCTACCCTTATCACCACCAACGATGAGGAAATGGAGCAAGCGGTTACCGTTTCTAGAGAACACAGCAAAAATAGCGGCACAGTTAACTTAGGTCTTCACTTAGAAGGCCCCTACTTAAGTGTTGATAAAAAAGGCATTCATAGCGAAAAGCTGATCCGCCAACTTAACCAACAACGATTACGCTTTTTGCTCGACAATCATGACGCGGTTAAAAAGGTTACCCTTGCGCCTGAGCAGGTTGAGCTATCTAGTATCTCCGCACTTAAAGAAGCAGGCATATTGGTCTCTTTAGGCCATACCAACGCAAACTACCAGCAAGCAAGCGACGCCATTAATGCCGGGGCTGGCTTTGCCACTCATTTGTTTAATGCCATGAGCCCAATGACCGGGCGAGAGCCAGGTGTGCTTGGCGCTATATTTGACCACAACCTCTACGCAGGAATCATCGTAGATGGCCACCATGTGTCAAACGCCAATGTGCGCATCGCAAAACGATTATTGCGCCACAAGCTATGTTTAGTTAGTGACGCAACCGCTGCAGCTGGCGCTGATATAAGCAGCTTTGATTTTGTTGGACGTAAGATCACAGTTCAAGATGGGATTTGCTTTGGTGATGATGGTACACTCGGCGGTTCTGCTTTAACCATGATTGAAGCAGTAAAAAACTGCGTACAATCAGTAGGTTTATCTCTTCGAGACAGTTTAAGAATGGCTTCTTTGTACCCAGCAACCGCTATTAACAGGGATCACGACCTAGGCAGAATCAAGGCAGGTTACGCCGCAAACTTAACCGCATTTGATCAAGACTTTAATGTCACCCTTGCAATTAGCGATGGCCAATTGACTCAGTTTTAATCAAAAAGATGAATGACAAATTAATCGTAAATGTAGATAAAGTTAAGCAGGTAAATACTGCCGCAGTATATGGCATGATTGACCAACAAGGACCAATCTCGCGGGTGAAAATTGCGGAGCAGAGCCAACTAGCGCCCGCCAGTGTGACAAAAATTACCCGCCAACTGCTAGCAACAGGCTTAATTAAAGAAGTTGCTCAACAAGCCTCCACCGGAGGTCGTCGCGCTATTTCTTTAATGGCTGAGCAAGGCAGTTATTACTTTATCTCGGTACGATTGGGTCGCGGAGCTTTAGATATTTCACTGTTTGATTTAAGCGGTGTATCTCATGCCCACGACAAACTCTCAGTAAACGAACTTGAGCAAGGTCCGTTAACCCAAGAGTTACTCGACAAAATCGCCGACTTTATTGAACAGTATGTTAGTGAACAAAAGCAGCTTATTGCGGTAGCCGTAACCTTGTCAGGCTTAGTTAATCCCGGTGAAGGCATTGTGGTTTATACCCCACATTACCAACTACGCGATTGCCCATTAGGTGAAATGATAGAGAGCCGTTTTGGTTTACCCGCTTATATCGGTAACGATACTCGCGCGATGGCTTTAGCAGAACATTACTTTGGCGCAACCAAAGATTGTTTAGACTCGATACTGATTACCGTGCACAGCGGTACTAGCGCCGGCATCATTGTTAATGGTCAGGTATTTATGAGCCAACACCGCGATGTTGGCGAAATTGGGCATATTCAAGTCGACCCATTAGGTCAGAAATGCCAGTGTGGTAATGTTGGTTGCCTAGAAACCATTGTATCTAACACCGCCATTGTCGCGCGTTTGCAAGCGCTAATTGAGCAAGGTAGCCCAAGTATTCTGGAAGCCGGCTTTACCATTGAAGACGTATGTTTTGCGGCTAAACAAGGCGACATGTTATGCCGACAAGTACTGCAACGTGTTGCCACAGTATTGGGTAGCAGCATTGCGATTGCCATTAACCTGTTTCACCCACAAAAAATTGTTTTAGCGGGTGAAATAATGGCCGCTGAAGACATTTTATTACCCACCATCAAGCAATGCATTCAACATCAAGCCTTAAGCTCTTTTGCTGATGCCTTGCCAGTGCAAGCGGCGCACTTTCAAAACAATCCGACCATTGGTGGCCTAGCACTAGTGAAGCGTGCCCTACTCGACGGCAGCCTGTTAATCCGCTTAATCAATCAAAAGCCGGAATAAGCATTCAAATATAGCCCTACAACTAATCTAGAAAATGGAACTTAAAACACTGTAAAGCATAGGAATGATTGATGTTTTTATGCTTTACTTGTGAGGTCTATGCAAAAGGATTGGTTAATGCGGATATTCTCACCTCGAACCGTTGTAATCAGCAGCGGATTTTTCACCTGCGCTCTGATGGTTTACATTGCCTTAATGCTGCTTTCAGCAGATATTAGTGAAAGCCAACGCCGCTACGCCCACAATACCATTTCTCTCACTCAAACAGTTATTTATGATTCCCTTCAAGCTTTAGACGACCTTGAAAAACTAGATATAAATGATTGTAGCGAAGCTTCCCTCACTAAGATGCGCCAAACAGTATACTTAAGTAGTTATATTCGCGATGTGGGTTTACTAGAAGACGATCACCTTCTTTGTACTAGTGTTGGCGGCTTACTCGAAGAGCCAGTAGCTTTAGATCCTCCATCTTTTTCTACCTCACTAGGCTTTGATATTTGGCTTAATACACAGCTCATCATATTTGATTACCTGCACTCTGGAGTGGTGATTCGCAGGGGCGACTTTAATGTGGTGATCGATAACAGTACCTTTGCGCCGCTTGAATATGGTGATAATCAATGGGAGTTAGTGTCGAACAGGAGAGAAAATGCCATTCACCTCACCGGCACCCAAGGTATATATAAAGACACCGACACCTTGGTTTATGAGGAAGTCACCGACAACTATCACTATTTTCACAGCTGTAGTGAAAACTACGATTTTTGTATCGCCCTAAGCCTTTACAATTACACGCTTATTAAAAACAAAACTTGGTTTTTATTCTTCTCGTTAATGTTCAGCCTTGCCTTTGGGATTTTGGCAAGCATCTGCTCCGAAACATTATTTAAGCGTCACAGCAGCACCAACGCTCGACTTCGTCGAGGTTTACGTAAAAAGCATTTTTATTACCAAATTCAACCTTTGGTGGACTTAAAAACAAAACGAGTGATTGGCGGTGAGGTATTGGCGCGCTTTAAGGACCCGCTTGGCGAGCTTTATCCAGACCAATTTATTGGTGAGATCCGCGCCTTAAAACTCACTTGGCCGTTTACTTTATTGGTGATTAAAAATGCGCTAAAGGACCTGCAAGCCAGCGGTGTAATACAAAGCGATTGCAAAATTAGCTTTAATATTTTCCCTAACGACGTTGAAAACAACAACATCAACGAGTTAAAAAACTTACAAGAGGTAAAAGATTTCACAGGCAACATAACCTTAGAAATAACCGAAGACCTGCAACTAGACAGCCTGGTAGCAAACCAAAATATAAACCAAGTCATTAAACACGGTTTTGAAGTTGCCATTGACGACTTTGGTACCGGCTACTCTAACCTTGCTCAACTAAAAAACTTTCGCTGCCAATACTTAAAAATAGACAAAAGCTTTGTATTTGATTTAGAAGCTGGCTCTATACGCTCTTCGCTAGTACCGCACATGGTAGATATTGCTCATAAGTCTGACTTAAAAGTAATTGCCGAAGGCATAGAAAATATTATGCAAAGCAAAGTATTAGAAGATTTAGGTGTTGAATATGGTCAAGGCTGGATGTTTGGCAAACCAATGCCAGTGAAGCAGTTTATCGAAGCTTATCAACGCACTCACAACAGCGGGTAGATTACAGCTCCTCAACTCAAACTGCTTAACTCTAACCAGTTTTAAAGTAAGCTTTTACCCGTAGACCTGCAACTTAAAGGAACATAGATGAGTGAATCAGCTCCGGTTGATGATTTTGAGAAATCTAAAAACGTAAAAACAATAATCATCCAGTTATTGCTGGGAATTGTTCTTGTTGCGGTTTTCTATGTGATATACACGGGGCTGATGTTAATCACTCCGGAATTCGCAAAAATACATAGAAACTTTGATGTTGAGCTTCCTAGGTTTACAGAGTATATCTATAAAAACTATATGTATTACCCTATATTCTATTATCTCGCAAAGGTGACTTACAGTAGCTATTGCTTAAGCCTTCTCTTCTGTTCGCCTAGTTGGAAGGTATTTAAGCGAATTACCATTTTCAATATACTTCTATGTATCGTAGTAGTGGCGGTAACCGTTACTAGTATTTACTATTCAACCTTTACCATCGGAGCCGCAATATAGTTTAGAGCTAGGATTGCAAGATTTAACGATAAAAACCACAGGCTAGAGTTACAAACATGACGATAAATAATTACAGGCTCTATGCCGACAAAAACATCTTCTACTATTCAACGTTTGAAGATGCTAAAAAGGCTGCAACAAAATTCATACCTGAACGGACTACCCTTCGGATCGAAGTATTAGTTGAAGTTCAGTCTTTTGAAGCTGATTTCTGGGCTTATGAATATGATAACAATAGATGGGTGCCATCTTGAAGCCCCAGGAAACAAAATACATTTAAGATATATAGAACAAAGAAAAGGACAACTTACTGTTGTCCTTTTTTGGTCTAAGTTTGGGTATAGATTAACAGGTTACCCCAATGCTATTGTCATTTTGCCAGTAAAGCTGCCACTGCTCTTCACTAGCGCTACAACCACAGCCTTTATTACATGAGCCGAGTTTAACAACTCGCAACTTATGGCGCTTAACCCAAGGCTGTAGCATAGCTAGCGCCGCGTCATCGCTAAGCGAAAAATGCTTAGCGACTTGGCTTAACAAGACTCCAGGGTTCTCTTCAATATAGCGTTTAAGCGCTTGTAGTATCATAGTGCTCAGCCTTTTGACGCTTTAAGAACAGTACCCAAACACTTAGTACAATAACCATTGCCAATAACAATACACTGGCCGAAATGGGTGTTTGTTGCCATGTTGCCGCTTGGTAATAAATAGTTGCGGTGCAATAAGCTAACAAAGTCGACCATACACCAATCAATCTTGCCCATTTTAGTCCAAGCTCTTTGACCAAAGCGCCCATCGCCGCTGCACAAGGCATGTACAACAAAATAAACAACATAAACGATACAGCTGAAGCTTGGCTAAAGTGTTGAGACAACTGTGACATAGTGCCTACATCTACTTCATTGATTTCTGCAGCGCTAGCTACATCTTCAGCTTCTTCAATAGCAATGCCCAGCGGATCGCCATAATTAAGGTCGTTAAAGTTATCGACAATGCTTTGACCGGCTTCTTGGAAACGGCCTAAGTAAGTCCATGCTTCAGCTTCTTCTTCAGGATCTGCATATAGACTGTTTAAGGTGCCAATTACCGCTTCTTTAGCAAACAGGCCGGTTACAATTCCTACAGTGGCTGGCCAGTTATCTTGCTCGATGCCCATGGGGCCAAATACCGGCGTAACAAACTGACTAGCGCGGGCTAATATCGAGTGCTCTTGACCTTCAGCATCCAACTCACCGCCGGTACCAACGTGATTAAGAACACTTAATATCGCTACCACTAAAACAATGGTTTTACCGGCGCCAACAATAAAGCCTCGCACTTTTTGCCAAGTAAGCAATAGTACCCCAAACACTGTTGGGAACTGATAGTCTGGCAGCTCTAATACCGAGTCTTGAGCTGTACCAGGTAGCAGAGTGTACTTAAGCAGCAAACCGGTAATAATCGCGGCGATAATGCCCACAATATAAAGAGCAAACACCATGTTCTGCCCTTGCTCGGGGAAAAACGCAGCAACAAACAAGGCATATACTGGTAAGCGTGCACCACAAGACATAAACGGACTCATTGCTGAGGTAAGCACCCGTTCACGGTGTTTTTCTAATACTCGAGTAGCCATAATGGCCGGCACGGTACAACCAAAGCCCATTAGCATTGGCACAAATGCTTTACCGGGTAAGCCGATAACTTGCATAGCGCGGTCTACAACAAAC
This sequence comes from Agarivorans aestuarii, assembly GCF_019670125.1. Lineage (NCBI taxonomy): Bacteria > Pseudomonadati > Pseudomonadota > Gammaproteobacteria > Alteromonadales > Alteromonadaceae > Agarivorans > Agarivorans aestuarii. The sequence goes on along the minus strand of NZ_AP023033.1, from coordinate 2,025,103 downwards.
GCAGCACGCGCTAAGTAACCTGAGCTTTCTAACAAGGCTAAAAACAGATACAAACAAGCAATTACAGGAATAAAGGTTGCTACGGTTTGTATGCCTACCCCTACTCCACTCGCCAATACAATGCTCGCCCATTCCGGCGCACCAACACTGGCTAACAGTTCGCTCACCCCATCAACAAAAATGGTACCCGCTGTAATATCGAAAAAGTCGATAAACACTGCACCACCATTAATGGCGAACATAAACATCAGGTACATAACACCTAAAAAGGCCGGAATGCCTATCCAACGGTTAAGCAATACTTTATCTAATAGCTCAGAATAGTCGCGGCTTAACTGGCCTTTTTTACTGATACAACTTTGGGTAAGTTGGTAGATAAAGCTATAGCGGCTGTCGGCAAGTTCCAAGTCAACGTCCGTCGTCGAGAATTGGCCTAGCGCTTGGTTCACCTCTAGCTGTAAATCGGGTTCTAACTGCTCGTTTAACCATGGGTCATGCTCAATTAAGCGCAGAACCTGGCCTTTGTTTAAACTAAGTTTTTGTTGCCACTCGGTGCTAAAGGCTTCAATCTCAGGTGTGTATTCTAGGCTTAAAGCTGGCGCTTGCTGCGCTTGTTCCATTAACTTAGGTAGATTACGCTTAAAGTCATTCACTTGCTTTTTAGAGGTGGCTGACAAGCATACAACAGGCAACTTAAACTGCTCACTAAACTGCTTCACTTTAATATTAAGTAGCTTAGCTTTTGCAGTGTCCATTTTATTAAGAACCAGCACCACTGGTAAGCCAAGCTCTTTAAGCTGAATACTTAAATACAGGCTACGCTCTACTGCGCTAGCATCAATCACATTAATCACTAGGTCGAGCGGCTCAGACTGTAAAAACTCACAAGCAATCCGCTCATCTAGTGAGCTTTTATCAAGCTGCGGATCAATGTTGTACACACCGGGTAAGTCTACGACTTCTGCTTGCCAGTCGGCTTGGCGGATCCAGCCAGACTTTTTGTCTACAGTTATCCCGCTAAAGTTACCTACTTTTTGTTTACTGCCGGTTAAAGCGTTAAACAAGGTACTTTTACCGCTATTAGGATTACCTACGGTGGCTATCATATGTTTGTTCATAGACTATCCACCTCAATCGCTTTGGCTTGGCCATTGCTTAGCGCAAGGTTAATTCCAGGTGCAGAAACTTGGATTGGGTCCCCTAGTGGAGCACGTCTTACAATGGTTAAGGTAGTATTGGGCAAAATACCCAATGACATAAGCTTTTTGCGCATTGCTCGGGGTAAGCCCTTCAGGCTCAATATTTGGGCCTTTTGACCAGTGGCTATTTCATCCAATGACATGGAACCTCCATACCTAAGTCTAAATAATAATGATTTTCATTTGATTTTATTGTGCGACACACATCACTGTTCCGTGTTGATCTAAATCAAAGGCATTTGCATAGCTTGTTTTTTTTGTGAGAAATTTTTAAGGCTATTTTTTGAAACCGCCTCATTAAATACGCTACCATCAGCGCAACATATGTATAAGGTAGATTGAAGATGTCATTCAAAGACCAACTTTCGCAACTGGTTTACTCAACAGACCAAGGCCGCATTGAACCAGAGCAACAAGCCGAACAAGTGCCTGAAGCAGACGGTACTATTAAACTGCGTAGAGAAACTAAAGGCAGAAAAGGCAAAGGAGTTACCTGCTTAACTGGCTTTGGTTTAGCAGAAGCTGAACTTAAGACCTTAACTAAAGAGATGAAAAAACACTGTGGCGTTGGTGGTAGCGTTAAAGATTATGTTATCGAGATCCAAGGTGACCAGCGCGACAAGCTAGAGGTTTGGCTTAAGCAGAAAGATTACAAAACTAAACGCATAGGTGGTTAAACCATTGCCTTTGGTAGGGCTTTTAGGTATATTCTTCGCGCTTTTGGGGAGTAGCTGCCCATATCAATAAGGTATGGGGCATTTATCAACATACTTAGTGCTCATCACTATGGTAAATGCAGCCAACACTGGCCTAGCAAGACCAAATGCACATTAACGCTATTTAGAGGTGAGCGGCGTTATGTGCATTGGTTTATCTGCTCGCCTCTTATTAAGAGATCCAATGGAAGCTTTATTCACTTCAATTACTGCCGTAGCCATTGCCGAGATAGGCGATAAAACTCAACTGCTTGCTCTTCTGCTCGCCTGCAAATTCAAAAAACCTCTGCCAATTATTGCCGGTATTATTATCGCAACTCTACTTAACCATGCAGCCGCAGCTTGGTTTGGCTCGTTAGTGCAGCAATGGCTAAACCCTGAGATTTTACGTTGGCTAGTTGGCTTATCATTTATTGCCATGGCGCTTTGGGTATTAGTGCCAGATAAAATAGATGAAGACGATAACAAACTACTCAAATACGGCCCCTTTTTGGCCTCGCTCATCTTGTTTTTTATTGCCGAGATTGGCGACAAAACCCAGGTTGCGACTGTGATTTTAGCAGCCAAGTATGACTCGATGTTTATGGTAATTACCGGCACTACTATAGGAATGTGCTTAGCCAACGTGCCAGTAGTGCTGCTGGGTAAGCTTGGCGTAGAGAAATTGCCTATGACTCTAATTCACCGTGTTACTGCTATTTTGTTTTTGGTGCTGGGCATTACTACATTGGTGTTTTAGTAAGGCTTTTGCTGAGCACTGATTGTGTTAAACTCAGCCGCAAATTGTTAGCAAGGTTGTAATAATGAAACTAGTTCGTTGGATTTTAGGCCGCATTATATTGTTACTTAACGCAGTATTTTCCCCTAAGGGCGTAAAAAGAAGTGCTGAGGAGCAGGCGGTAATTGATCAAAAAACCCAAGGTTTACACCTATATCAGCTGCCGGCTTGCCCATTTTGCGTAAAAGTACGTCGCTCGATGAAACGTAATGGTTTAAGTATTGGCTTACGTGATATTAAGGCGCAGCCAGAATATCTTGAAGAATTGGTAACCCAAGGCGGTTCAAGAAAAGTGCCTTGTTTACGCATTGAAAATGGCGACAAAGTAGAATGGTTATACGAGTCTAACGACATCATTAACTACCTAGAAGCCAAGGTAGCCTAAAACCAAAAAGCTCCGCAATGCGGAGCTTTTTACTATTAGTAACTAAAACTTAGTCTGCTTCCATAATATCACTTGGCATGGTTTCACGCAGGCGCTTCCACACTTCACTAGTAGCAATACCGTAACTACGCACTACCTGCAGCGCTTTATCGTGTTCACCGCTATCGGCCAACGTGATGAGCTCTTGATAGAAATTATCAACTAAGGTGCGTGCTTGAGGGTCGTCAAAGTAGTATTTACCAACGCTTTGATACATGCCTCTAAAACCATTTAAGATAAGCGCGTATAAAGGATTGCCCGACGCAAAAGATAAACCGTGTAACACTTGGTAATCAAACTCAGCGTAAGCTTCGCCAGTTTGTTCAAGTTGTTTGTATTGCTCTATAAGTTGGCGACTTTTCTCGGGATTGTTTTTTAGGGCACCACGAATAAAAATCACACTAATGTTGGTTCTTGCTGATAACAGTTGCTCAAACAACTCAGGCACACCATCGGTATCTAATCGGGCTAAAGTTTCCAAAATATTCAGCCCTGCGGTTTCCCAAAAGTTGTTCACCTTAGTGGGTTTGCCGTGCTGAATAGTTAACCATCCATCTCGCGCTAAGCGCTGAAGCACTTCACGCAAAGTGGTGCGGGTTACACCTATTAACTCAGATAATTCTCTTTCGGCGGGTAAAATTGTGCCAGGAGCAAAACGGTTATTCCAGATAGATTCAATGATGTATTGTTCTGCGAATCCCGCTGGACTTTTTGCTTTAATTACCATTATTTACTCAGTCTATTTTCGTTTTTATTGTATCGATAATAACAAACCATTAACTAAAGCTAAAGCAAGTGGTTTGAGCTCAAACCTCCAAATTTGAAAATCTCTTGACTATTTTTATCGACACTTGAATAAATTTGATATTTTCGGTTGTTCAACTACCAAAGCCGCGTGAGATCACATACAATCGCGCACGAGTTTTCGTAGGGGAAACTCGACCTGCCATTTGAACAACAATGAGATTTCAGGATGAATACTAGTCTTTCTAGTGCTTTTGCTAAGAATTTTCTTGGCAATGCACCTTTGTGGTATAAAAAAGCCATTGTTTTATTTCTAATCATTAACCCCATCGTTTTCTATATCAACCCGTTCGCTGCAGGTTGGTTACTAGTTATCGAATTTATTTTTACTCTTGCGATGGCGTTAAAATGTTACCCGCTTCAGCCGGGCGGCTTGCTAGCCATTGAAGCAGTAGCAATAGGCATGACATCCTCTGAAACCGTTAAACATGAATTAGTCGCCAACTTCGAAGTAGTGCTGCTATTGATCTTCATGGTGGCCGGTATTTTCTTCATGAAACAACTGCTGTTGTTTGTTTTCACCAAGATGCTTATCAAAATTAAAGACAAAGCCATTTTGTCTTTAGCCTTTTGTGCAGCCGGCGCCTTTTTATCAGCTTTCTTAGATGCCTTAACGGTAATTGCTGTAGTCATTAGCGTAGCGATTGGCTTCTACAGCATTTACCACAAAGTGGCATCTGGCAAAGATTTTCACCAAAAACATGACCACACTGGCGATGACTTAAGCAGTGATGACTTAGAAGGCTTTCGTGCGTTCTTACGTAGCTTAATGATGCATGCGGGTGTAGGTACCGCATTAGGTGGCGTATGTACCATGGTAGGTGAACCGCAAAACCTGATCATTGCAGACCAGTCTAGCTGGCAGTTCTTCGAGTTCTTCCTGAGAATGGCACCGGTATCTCTGCCTGTTTTAGTATGTGGTTTAATTACTTGTTTTGCGTTAGAAAAAATTGGCAAGTTTGGCTACGGTAGCCAGCTACCAGTAAATGTTCGACAAATTCTTACCGACTACGATAAACACGAAGATCAAAAACGCACTAACCGTGACCGCGCTAAGCTAATTGTTCAAGCAGTTATTGCTGTATGGTTAATTATTGGACTTGCATTGCACTTAGCCGCTGTTGGCTTAATTGGTTTATCGGTAATTATTCTTGCTACTTCATTTACCGGCATAACTGAAGAGCATCAGCTAGGTAAAGCCTTTGAAGAGGCCCTGCCATTTACTGCCTTGTTAGCGGTGTTTTTCTCTATTGTTGCGGTAATTATTGACTTAGAACTATTTAAACCAGTGATTCACTGGGTATTATCGATTGAAAACGAAGGCCAGTTAGTGGCTTTCTATATAGCCAACGGCTTGCTATCGATGGTTAGTGACAACGTGTTTGTAGGTACTGTTTATATCAACGAAGTTAAAACCGCTTGGTTAGAAGGACAGATTACTCGCGACCAGTTTGACATGTTAGCGGTAGCGATCAACACCGGTACTAACTTGCCTTCGGTGGCTACGCCAAACGGTCAAGCGGCATTCTTATTCTTGTTAACATCGTCGTTAGCACCACTGCTACGCTTATCATACGGTCGTATGGTTTGGATGGCCTTGCCATATACTTTTGTATTAGCAGGTGTAGGTTTATTGTGTGTCGAATACGCGCTTATTCCAGCCACCCAATACTTCTACGATATGGGGTGGATTAGCCATCACATTGCTGGCGCTGCGTCTGCGGTTTCTGCTGGACATTAAATTTAAAAAGGGCGATGCTTGCATCGCCTTTTTTTATCGGAGTTTCTGATTATGCTCAACTTTTTAAGCAGCATGCCGTACCAACGTAAACCTTGGTTTCTGCTTTTTATTGGTAGCTTATCACTAGAATTGTGTGCGTTATTCTTCCAACACGTAATGAAGCTCGACCCTTGCGTTATGTGTATTTATGAACGTGTAGCCATGATGGGTTTAATGCTTGCAGGCCTTATCGGCTGGATGGCCCCGCAGTACCTAATCATTCGCCTAAGCGCGTTTGGTATGTGGATAGTAAGCGCAGGCTGGGGTTTACAGCTAGCGATAACCCATACCGATTACCAAATGAACCCCAACCCTTTTGCCACCTGCGACTTCTTCGCAAACTTTCCAGAATGGGCTCCATTAGACAAATGGGTTCCTTGGTTATTTAACCCAACTGGCTTTTGTGACAAGATTTCTTGGATGTTCTTAGGCTGGTCGATGCCGCAATGGTTGATACTGATTTTTGCAGTTATGCTAGCCGCTGGCGTGCTCTTCTTTGGCCTACAATGGCGCAAGAAGTAACTCACATTAAAAAGCCCGCTTTAAGCGGGCTTTTTTATTAGGTACTGGACCACAAGTGCAACTATTCGCATTCATCCAAGGGCCAGCGCACAATGTAATCTTGCGACGGGCCAGTTAACTGGCTTTCACAAACAATTTTACCGCGTATCGAGGCCCCGCGTTTATGCATCTCAGAGGCCTTACCTTTGTTAAGTAAAGGATGCCACTGCGGCAAAGGTTTACCTTCAATCAAGCGTTTGTAAGCACAACTTGGCGGCAGCCAATGAAAGGCATCAATATCATCTAGGCTGATTTTCACGCAGTCGGGTACTTTGGCAAAACGGTTTTCATAATCACTGCATCGACAGCTTTTGCTATTAAGTAATACACATGCGATGTTGGTGTAATAGAGCTCATCGGTGTCTTCGTCTATCAACTTCGACAAACAACATTTTCCGCAGCCGTCACACAATGACTCCCATTCTTGGGCATTCATCTGCGCCAAGGTTTTGGTTTCCCAAAATCTTACTTCACTCACTTATTACAACCTCTGTTTCTAGCTCTATATCGGCAACGGTTAATGATAGCTTATCTCCAGCTTCTAAAGGCCCAACCCCGGCAGGGGTGCCGGTAAGCAGAACATCACCAGCTTGTAGACTAAAACACTGAGAAGCCTCAATTAACAAGGCTTCAATTGTGCGGATCATCTGGCTGCTACTGCCCTGCTGTTTTGTTTCACCGTTTTGTTTTAGTTGCAAAGCGACATCATTGAGATCACTTAAACAAGCAAGTGGTTTAAAAGCACTAAGCACACAACTATTGTCGAAGGCTTTAGCCCTCTCCCATGGATGACCACGTTGCTTAAGTTCTAGCTGAATATCGCGTAAGGTTAAATCTAAGGCCGCAGCGTAACCCCAAACAGCGTCTTTCAAATCGTCTTTAGTCGCGTTTTTTAGCGGCTTGCCAATAAGCAAGGCAAGCTCTAATTCGTAGTGAACCTCGCCCAAGCCTGTGGGAATGGCAACACCGTTATCAAAGCTGATAAAAGCACTGGGCGGTTTATTAAAAAACACCGCTTGTTTTGCCGGCGCTCCCCCCATTTCTTGCATGTGTGCGGCATAGTTTTGGCCAACACAAACCGCTTTACTTGGCGAAAGCTCAATTGGATTACCGTTACAGTCTTTATGTTGATACATCTTAAAACACCGGCGGATAAGAAATACGGTCAGCCAGTGTGCCAACTGCTGCTACAAAGTAGTGTGAACGATTCCACTTCATTAACACGCGATAATTATCGTAGGCTAAATAAGCGCGGCCTTGTGCATCATCAGGTTGAACGATAGAGGCTGTAATATCGCGAGTAGGTAAATCACTACCGTCATAACGGCGAACACCCAAAGCCTGCCATTCGCTCAAGCTTTTAGTGATTTTTAACCCCGAGTTAGCACTGTCATAATCTTTAGGTAGCTGAACTTGTCTACCCCAGGTGAGATCATCACTCCAACCACTTTGGGCTAAATAGTTAGCGGCTGAGGCCAAGGCATCTGCGGTATTGTTCCAAATATCGCTATTACCATCGCCATCAAAATCTTGCGCGTAAGCGAGAAACGAGCTTGGCATAAACTGCACTTGGCCCATTGCGCCGGCCCAAGAGCCCTTCATTTTGTTCGGCTCAATATGTCCGGCATCTAAAATACGAAGCGCATTCATCAATTCTTTCTTGAAAAACGCTTCTCGACGCCCTTCAAAAGACATAGTTGAAAGCGCCGACACTACATTGTAGTTGCCTGTAAACTTACCAAAGTTAGATTCTACGCCCCATAAGGCAATAATAAAGCGAGGTTGCACCTTATATTTTTTCTCAATCTCTTTTAGTAAAGGATAATGCTTTTTGTATAAAGCGCGAGCTTGTTGCACCTTCCAATCAGGCACGGCGCGTGGCAAGTATGTGTCTAAGGTGAGTTTAAACTCAGGTTGCTGTTTATCTGCCTTTACTGCACGTTGGTAAAATTTAGTATTAGTAAAAGCAGCATCAATGGTTTGCTGAGAGATCCCCTGCTCTGCCGCTTCTAATTTAAGTTGTTCAACGTAGTTATCAAAGCCCGGTTCAGCGTGTAACGAGAAGGCAGCCGAGAAGAGCACCGCACTGATAATTCTTTTCACTAACGTCCCCTTTCTATTGGTTTTTAGCTTTAGCCTGCTCGGCTAAATGCTGTTTGAGATAATTCTCTGGAGGTGGTGGAAGTTGCAAATAGTAGCCTTGCTCTTTAAACGCGGCTTCTATGGCGTCAATTTTTACACTAGCAAAATCTTTAGTTGGTCGTTTAGGCACCAACATAACGAGCTCCTTAGCGCCCATTAATTCGATTAACGAGGCTGGAACTTTCGAAAAATCGTCTTTCTTCTCAATATAGAGATAAGTTTGCTGTTTTTTGAGACTTTTATAGACTGCACAGAACATGAAAATGTTAGTATCCTAGGCACTGATCAGGTTATGCTAAAACGCAGACTATATCAGAATATATGGTGTAGCGTCATCGCTCGTATACAAATGTAAAAAGGAATCCGCTGTTCATGTCCGGACAGGAAATAGAGTTTAAAGGGACAAACTTTACCCTTTCAGTCGTTTACTTAGGAAAAAATGACTTAAGGTCATTAAATAACAAACTTATGGAGAAGGTGGCACAAGCGCCTCAGTTCTTCAATTGTGCACCTATCGTAGTAAATATTAGTGAAGTGGATAGTGATTTTGACTTCGACCAACTTAAAGAAATAGTTGAAGCTCAAGACTTTGTATTAGTGGGTGTAACTGGCTGTAAAACCGCCGAGCAAAAAACCGCAGCTCGTGCTGCAGGCTTAGCAGTTATGACCAGTGGCTCGCAACAAGCAACAGCTAAACCAAGCGAACCAACAGAAGAAAAAGCCCCCACTCCTCCCGCTGCTCCCTCGGTAGTTCCCAGCAAAATTGTTCGTGGTCAAATTCGCTCTGGCCAACAAATTTATGCGCAAAATACCGACTTAGTAGTGATTGGCTCCGTAGGAAATGGAGCCGAAGTAATAGCCGATGGCAACATACATATTTACGGCGCATTAAGAGGCCGAGCCATCGCAGGTGCAAGTGGCAGAAAAGACAGCAAGATTTTTTGCCAAAACTTGCAAGCAGAACTTATTTCAATTGCTGGTGTTTATATGCTGCATGAGCAAATCGGCGAGCATGCCGATTTGCCGCAATGCATTCAAATAGAAGACCAGCAAATCGTATTTGGTAATTTAAGTTAACCCGGTTAACGAATTTATAAAGGAAAGATAATGGCTAAGATTATCGTTGTAACCTCAGGAAAAGGTGGCGTAGGTAAAACAACCTCCAGTGCTGCTATTGGTACTGGTCTCGCCATCAAAGGTTTTAAAACAGTAATCATCGATTTTGATATTGGCTTACGTAACCTTGATTTAATTATGGGTTGTGAACGTCGAGTCGTTTACGATTTTGTTAACGTAATCAAGGGCGAATCTAACCTTAATCAATCATTGATTAAGGATAAGCGCACCGACAACCTATACATTTTGCCAGCATCGCAAACTCGCGACAAAGACGCTTTAACCAAAGAAGGCGTACAAAAAGTACTAGATGATTTAGCTGAACAAGGTTTTGACTACATTGTTTGTGATTCGCCAGCCGGTATCGAAACCGGTGCAATCATGGCCTTGTACTTCGCCGACGAAGCGATTGTAACAACTAACCCAGAAGTGTCTTCGGTTCGAGATTCAGATCGAATTTTGGGCATGTTAGCCAGCAAATCAAAACGTGCTGAGCAAGGCAAAGAGCCAGTTAAAGAACACCTGCTATTAACCCGCTACAACCCAGAAAGGGTTAATCGTGGCGATATGTTAAGTGTTGAAGACGTGCAGGACATTCTGGCTATTCCCTTGCTTGGAGTGATTCCTGAATCTCCAGCTGTGCTAAAAGCTTCAAACTCGGGTGAACCAGTGATTTTAGATAGTGAAAGCGATGCTGGTTTAGCTTACGACGATGCGGTAAGCCGTTTAATTGGTGAAAGTGTAGATTTCCGCTTTTTAGAAGAACAAAAGAAAGGCTTATTTAGCCGCATATTTGGAGGATAACAATGTCTCTTTTAGACTACTTTCGAACGTCAAAACAGTCTAAAACGGCGGCAACCGCCAAAGAACGACTGCAAATTATTGTTGCCCACGAACGTGGACAACGAAGTGGGCCCGATTACTTGCCTGCGATGAAGCAAGACATTATAGAAGTGATCAAAAAGTACGTTGATATTAACTCAGACCAAGTGAATGTTAGCTTGGACAATAAGAGTGATGATATAAGCGTACTAGAGCTAAATATTACGCTTCCTGAGCAACGTGATTAGCAAATAAAGGCTGACGCCAACCGGTAAGTAAAAGAGGTAACTCCGCTGCTTGCCGGTTTTCTTCCCAAAGCCAACTTAGATATTGATTAAGCATTTTCTTACTCGCCAATACATCTTCTGGTAAGCCTGACTCTTCGGCAACTTTAGCCACTACTTTTTTCAGTTCTTGAATACTTTTCTTGTAATCTGGGTAATCAACAATACGTTTAATGGCCTGTGGAAAATCTATGGTTTTAGTTTGTTGCCCTTGTTTTACTAACTTTAACAAACGCTGCCCATGTATCCGTAATTCTTGCGGTGGCAAACCAAGACGCTGAAGTTGTTCCATAGTACTTGGCTGATAACGCGCCAAAGCCCATAAACTATCACCATGAACAACATTGTTAATGGCTAAATCTCGGCTAGCAGCTTGTTGGGCGCGCCAACGTGCTAATACCTGTAAAACAGCAAGTTGCTGTGGGTTTAGCTTCCATGCATTCTTAATATCTTTATAGGCTTCGTCTTGATTAAACACCCGCTTTTTAAGCGCAGCTAAACGTGCACTTTCTTCAAGCGCCGCAACAAACCGCCCTTCATCTTTAAGCTGTTGTTGAATCTTTAAATACGCAGGTAAGAGGTAAATAACATCCAAGGCCGCATATTCTAATTGAGAAGAACGTAAGGGACGTGCTAACCAGTCGGTGCGCGATTCACCTTTGTCTAATTGAATATCCAATTCTGTATCAATAAAGCGCTGATAACCCAAGCTAATACCGTGACCTAAAAAAGCAGCCCCTACTTGCGTATCAAATACACTAAGGCCAAACTTACCGCTCACACGCTGAATGATTTCGAGATCTTCACTAAAGGCGTGAAGTACCCAATGGTGCTTAGCTAATGCTTCCCACAAGGGCGCCATTTCTACTTTTAGAGGATCAATCAAATAGCATTGTTGGCCATCAAAGATTTGCAGTAAACCAAGCTGAGCGTAGTAAGTACGAGTGCGAACAAACTCTGTGTCAATGGCAAGTACCATTGCCTCTTGCTCATTTAAAAAACGTAACAGAGGCGCAAGTTGCGCCTCTGTTTCTATCATATCGAAGTTTACGTCTGCCAAAATTACGGCGTCCTAGTGGAAAGCATCTTAATAATCACCATTTTACGGTTTATGCCTCTTCACGCAAGGCTCTACGTAAGATCTTACCCACATTTGTTTTAGGAAGTTCATCTCTAAACTCCACCAACTTAGGTACTTTATAAGCAGTAAGAAACTCACGGCAATGCTCGATAACTTGTTTCTCGGTAAGCGACTCATCTTTCTTAACCACAAAAACTTTTACCGTTTCGCCGCTAACATCGTTGGGAACACCTACCGCTGCAACTTCTAGTACCTTGGCATTACTGGCCACAACTTCTTCCACTTCATTAGGGAATACGTTAAAGCCCGATACCAAAATCATGTCTTTTTTACGGTCCACAATGTGGAAGAAACCTTGTTCATCTACTGTGGCAATATCGCCCGTGGCAAACCAGCCTCCAGGCATTGATTCTTCAGTAGCTTCAGGGCGTTGCCAATAGCCCTGCATAACCTGCGGGCCTTTAACCAAGATCTCACCTGATTCTCCATCAGCCACTTCCTCTCCATCTTCGCCCACCAGCTTGATATCGGTAGAAGGCGCCGGAAGGCCAATACTGCCGTTATAAGCTTCTAAGTCATAAGGGCATACAGTTACCAACGGCGCACATTCGGTTAAACCGTAACCTTCGATCAATCGAGAGCCGGTGACTTCCTGCCAACGCTCTGCAACCGCACGCTGCACCGACATGCCACCACCTAATGAAAGGCGTAAACGTGAGAAATCGAGCTTGGCAAAATCTTCATGATTAAGCAGCGCGTTAAACAAGGTGTTCACGCCGGTAATGGCGGTAAATGGGGTTTTAGCCAACTCTTTAGTAAAAGTAGGAATATCGCGAGGATTGGTAATGAGAAGGTTCTGACAACCCATTGCGAAAAACACCATGCAGTTAGCCGTTAAGGCAAAGATGTGGTAGAGCGGCAAAGCGGTTACCACTACCTCTTTGCCTTCGCGCAAACAGGGGCCAACAATGCCTAGCGCTTGCAGTAAATTGGCCACCATATTTTTATGTGACAACATGGCGCCTTTAGCCACACCGGTTGTGCCACCCGTGTATTGTAAAAAGGCTAAATCTTCGCTTTGGATCTCTGGGCGAACATATTGTAAATGCTGACCTTTCGACAATACATAACGCAAGGATTGTGCATGTGGCAAATGATACTTAGGCACCATTTTCTTCACGTACTTAACCACAAAGTTAACTAAGGTACGTTTTGTGGCAGAAAGCTGGTCACCTAGGCGAGTTAGCACTACATGCTCTACCCCGGTTTCTTCCACAATTTCTTCTAATATGTGAGCAAAGTTAGAGACAATTACAATGGCCTTTGCGCCACTATCATTTAGCTGATGCTTGAGCTCGCGTGGGGTATACAACGGGTTTACATTCACCACAACCATGCCGGCACGTAAAGCACCAAACAAACAGATGGGATACTGCAGCAGATTGGGCATCATTAAAGCAACGCGGTCACCCGCTTTTAGCTTTAATTCGTTTTGAAGATAAGCAGCAAAGGCTCGAGATTGCTCTTCGAGGCGGCGATAGGTCATCACCTGGCCCATGTTAATAAATGCTACTCTGTCGGCATGTTTGGCTGCGCCTTCTTCGAAGACATCAAGCAATGTTTGATAACGTGCTGAGTCTATCTCTGCAGGAACATCCTTAGGGTATCGATTAAGCCAAACCTTATCCACGCAGTTCTCCTAAACAATTCAATTACATTAAGTATAAATTGCCCACCAAGTTTATTGTGAATTTTATTATGCACTTGGCGACATTACTGGCCTTAGAGCTTTAGCTCTAAGATTTCAAACGATTGTTTCATACGGCGTTTAAAATAACAATATATTAACATTAAGCGTAGAGTGTAAGTTCAAAAACAGTGAAGTGCTTCAAACAATTGTTTTAATAAAGTCGTGAAGTAACTGAGCTGTAGCATGCGGATTTTGCATATGCAAGTGGTGACCACCACTTAGTAGTTGTGTTTGAATATTGTTAAACCATTGCTGGCGCAAGGCAATGTAATCTGGCTTAAGTAAAGGATGCTCACTTGCTGTTAGCAATAAACAAGGTGTTACAACTGCTTGGCAAATCTGTTTGGCTTGTTCTTCACTAAAACGTAAAGGTGAGCTAAGTTTTAGTTTTTCGTCATGCCGCCAATACCACAACCCTTCACACTGAATAGTAGCGCGCTCTACTAGTAAACGGCTATTTTCAGTGCTAATCGCGTTAGTTTTAGCTCGCAGGGCCACGGCATAATCTAGCTCTGCAAAACCTTTGGCGGGTTTTAGTTGCTGTCTTTGACGAATCGCTTTAGCTAAATGCGTAGACGTTTCATGGCTTGCCAAACTTAAAGGTCCAATGCCATCAATACATACTAAGCCACTAAGTTGCTCAGGAAATGCCGCAGCAAAGCAACTGGCCACGAGCGCTCCCAAAGAATGGCCTACTAAGATAACTGGTTTACTAAGGTTGAGCTCATTTAATGCAACATACACATCGTCTACGTAGTCAACAAAGTGATAATAATCTTGTCGGTGTGGCGAAAGGCCATGTCCAGGAAAGTCTAAAGCAATACAGTGACTAGTAGGTAGCTGGTGAATAACAGGAATGAAACTAGCAGCGTTGTCCATCCAACCATGCAACATTAATAAACAGTATGGGCTGTCGGTTGTTTGTTCTAGGTAAGCAAGTTTGCTTTTGGGAAGGCAGGATTCACTGAGCATGGATATGAGAAAAGCCGAGTTAGGCAAACAAGTCGATGCCGAACATTTCATTCACTTGTTGGCGCTTAAGTTGATTAGCAACATCTTGATAGTGAGACACAGCCTCTCCGCCACTGCCAATATTTTGGTCATAGCGGAGCTTCTCTACACTTTTTTCATCCATTACCGCCCATGGCACTACGCCTTTTGGCGCTTGAGTAGCGGTACTTAACTCGGTACTACTACTTGCCTGCTTAACTTTAGGCTGTTGCGGTATGGGCTGGCCAAGGCCCTGAATTTTCAAATTATTTATCCTTTAACTATTCTCTACCTGGAAGTTTTTTCCAAGTGACTTTATCTCGAAGATACACCGGTTCTGCGTTTTCGGCAGCAACAAGGTCGCCACGTTCAAAAGCATATTGAGCATAACTAAGCATATCTCGTGCCGCCGGGTATAACACCGAATCTAGTACGCTTACGCCAGAAAATTGACCACTCAATAGTTCTTTATAGGTTTGCCAACCTGTGCCAACCGCTGCGGCCTTATTAGCACTTGCTTCGAGTAGCTCAGGCTTAATCACTAACTCTTGGTCAACCAAGCGCATCAAACCTTGTTCTAAGTGATATTCACCCCAGTATACTTCGCCCATGCGTGCATCAATGGCTGCCAAGCAACGCTCTGAGGCATGATTAACATAAGCTTGCTGCGCCATGGCTTGCAACGTTGACACTGCAACCATCGGTTTATCTGCACCAAATGCCAAACCTTGCGCGGTAGCTACGCCAATACGTACACCGGTAAAACTACCTGGCCCGCGGCCAAAAGCAATGGCATCCAGTTGAGTTAAGCTTACACCTGCTTCCGCTAATATTTGCTCCACAAACGGCAAGATCTTTTGAGTGTGGTCGCGCGGGCTGTATTCTTGCTTGCTGATCACTTCACCCTTCCATTGCAAGGCAACAGAGCAGTTTTCGGTTGAAGTATCTAAAGCTAATATATTGGCTGTCATGTTTCCTCAGCGTCTTTTCTAACAAATTCCAGAACTTTTGATAGCTCTCTTGTGCGGGGCATAGCCGGTAAGCTACTAATAAATAAAGAGCCGTATTCGCGGTTTACTAGGCGATTGTCACAAATAATCACCACGCCGTGATCGGCCTGAGTTCGAATCAAACGCCCCACTCCTTGCTTCAAGCTTATAACAGCTTGCGGCAAATATACCTGACGAAAAGGATCTCCGCCACGCAAACGGCAATCTTCGCTTTTTGCTTTTAGTAAGGGATCATCGGGTGCAGCAAACGGTAACTTATCGATGATGACACACGACAAGGCCTTACCGGGTACATCTACGCCTTCCCAGAAAGTACTTGTTGCCACTAACACGGCGTTGCCATCTTCAACAAACTCGCTAAGCAACTCTTGTTTGCCAGCTTCCCCTTGCACTAATACCAATAACTCAGTGCGTTGCCTTAGCTCAGCGGCAACTTTTTGAATCATGCGATGACTGGTGCATAAAAAGAAACAACGGCCGCCGTTGGCTTCTATTACCGGGGCAAGCTGATCTAGCATCAGCTGCTCAGCATTATGCTGCTTCGTTTCTGGCAAGTAGCGTGGCACACAGAGTAAGGCTTGTTTTTGATAATCGAAAGGGCTGTCGAGCAGCATGCTGCTGGCATCTTTTAAACCCATTTGGGTTTGGAAATGCTGAAAGTTGCCATCAACCGCCAAAGTAGCTGAAGTAAATACCCAAGCGGCGTTGCGATCTTCTACTTCACTATTAAAGCGCTCTGCAATATTTAAGGGCGTAATGTTTAAGGTGAAATGCTGACGCGTCGTCTCGTACCAATAACTAAAACCAGTTTTATCTACGTCCATTACCTTGTCGAACAAACTGCGCATTTTAGCTAAACGTTCAAAACAAGCGTCAGCTAATTCACTGCGTGAAAGTGCCAGCTTGAGCACTTGATAAACAAAGTCCATGTCTTCACGTAAATCTTGCATCATCTCGCCAAAGCGTTTTTGTTTAGCAAGTGGACGCCATTCACCACGATCTCGCAAACCTTCAAAAGCGAGTCGGCATTGTCGAATGCGACGCTCTAGCTTTTGTGAGGCTTTTTGTAATTGCGCCATATCGCGAAGGTCAGTTTTATAACTCAAGTCAATATCGTTACATAAATCGAGGATCTGTCGGCTAGAGAAGTGCTGGCCAAAATAGCTGGCAGCAATGTCCGGTAACTGGTGTGCTTCATCAAAAATAAAGGCATCTGCTTCTGGAATCAGCTCACCAAAGCCCGTTTCTTTAACCACCATGTCAGCAAAAAATAAATGGTGATTCACTACAACCAAATCAGCTTCCATGGCGCGATTACGCGCTTTAACCAAATAGCACTCTTTATAAGATGGGCAATCTCTGCCAAGGCAATTGTCATTGGTGCTAGTTATAAGGGGGAATACATCTGCCCGCTCAGCCACCGGGCCTAAGTCGCTAATGTCGCCACTTTCTTCACCTTGTGCCCAACTTTTGATTTTGACTAGCTCCGCCAAGGTAGCTCGGTCTTGGCCACTGCTGTAGTGCGAAAAGCTGTTTAACCTTTCAATACATAAATAGTTGGCTCGCCCTTTTAGTAAGGCAATCGACTGATTGTACTTAAGGGCTTTTTGCATGCGTGGTAGGTCTTTAGTAAACAGCTGGTCTTGCAAGGCTTTACTACCGGTACTGATTACTATTTTTTTGCCGCTATCCATGGCTGGCACTAAATAAGCGAAGGTTTTACCGGTGCCGGTACCCGCTTCTACCAGCAAACTACCGCGATCGTCTATAGCCTGTGCTACTGCATTGGCCATTTCACCTTGTTGAGGACGAGGAGAGAAGCCATCAATGGCCTTGGAAAGTAATCCATCTTTGGCGAAATATTGCTGTTTCAATCTAAATTCCGGCAAGCAAAAGTCGCCGCAACTATACCAGCCGAATTAGCCGAGACCAAACTTAAAACTAAACAAACAAGTCAATGTTATGTGGGTCGTCGGGATCTGGCTTTTTTTTCTGCGCTTGCTGTTGGTCTTGACCAAATTTAGGCCGCACTTGTATATCATTGTGCGCGCTAGTTTTGCCCTTTTTAACCACTTTCGTCGTTTTAATAGGCGGCGCCTTACCGTCAGGCTTTGCAGGTGCCCTAGGCAAAATAGGTAGTATCGCATCTTGGCTCACAACTACAGCTCCTTTTATGGCTTCCTCTACTATATTATCGGTTAAATTTTAGACAACTTTAATCTATTCATAAAAAGGCGTTAAAAAAGGTTGCAATTTAGCGCTAGCTTGGTAACTTTATGCCCATTATTGCCATCAAGGCAAAACTCACGTTGACAGGAACGTTACATGATTTTTAACCAACTGAAGCATCATCACCACCATCATCCAGAATAAGCTTCAGGCGGTTATCTGCTGGAAGCTTGTAAGACGCTTCCGGTGGTAGAATATAACAATATTGCAAACCCCCGGAAGGTAATCCTCCCGGGGGTTTTTTAGTATTATAATTAGGGACATAAACATGACAGAGCAAAAACGACTACGCATCGCCATCCAAAAATCAGGACGTCTAAGCGATGACTCACAGGCACTATTAAAAAGCTGCGGAATGAAAATCAACCTCCGCCAACAACGCCTAATTGCCCACTCAGAAAACATGCCAGTAGATCTACTTCGTGTGCGCGATGACGATATCCCAGGCCTAGTAATGGACGGCGTGGTTGATTTCGGTATCGTTGGCGAAAACGTACTAGAAGAAGAAACCATGTTGCGCACCGCGCAAAATGAACCTACCGAATGTGACATTCTAAAACGCTTAGACTTTGGTGATTGCCGCTTCTCTTTAGCAGTAGCAGAAGAATTTGATTACACCGGTCCGCAATGTTTAGCCAACAAACGCATTGCCACTAGCTACCCAGGCATTCTTAAGCGCTACCTAGACGAGCAAGGCGTACCGTTTTCAACTTGTATGTTGGCAGGCTCGGTTGAAGTAGCCACTCGCGCTGGCTTAGCTGATGCAATTTGTGATTTGGTATCTACCGGCGCAACTTTAGAAGCAAACGGCCTTAAAGAAGTAGAAGTAATTTATCGCTCACAAGCAGTTTTAATTAAATCTAAAAACAAGCTTGGTGACGAGCACCAAGAGCTGTTAGATCGCTTGTTAATGCGTATGCAAGGCACCATGGAAGCGAAAGAAAGCAAATACATCATGCTACATGCGCCAAAAACACATCTTGACCAGATCGTTGACTTACTGCCAGGCAGTGAGCACCCAACAGTATTAGCGCTTGCCGGCGACGAAGATAAAGTAGCTCTGCATGTAGTAAGTACCGAGAACCTGTTCTGGGAAACCATGGAGAAGCTAAAAACCTTAGGTGCTAGCTCTATCCTAGTCATGCCAATCGAGAAGATGTTGAGATAACCACCATGCAAACGGTAATTTGGAAGCAACTTAATTCAGAGCAACGACTACAGGTGCTGTCCCGCCCTGCGGTTAATAGCTCAACCGACATTGCCGGAATTGTTGCCGATGTAGTAAGCCAAGTTCGTGAACAAGGCGACAAAGCCCTAATCGCTTTAGCGGCCAAGTTTGATAACACCGAACTTAGCGCTGTAAGAATATCTCAACAAGAGATAGAAGCAGCTGAGCAAGGTTTAAGTGAAGAATTTAAACAAGCTGTAGCGCAAGCCAAAGCTAACATTGAAGTTTTTCACCAAGCGCAAAAACCTCAGCCAATTAGCCTAGAAACCCAACCGGGGGTGCGTTGCGAAATGCACTACGCTGCCATTGGCAATGTGGGTTTATATGTGCCTGGTGGCACTGCGCCACTACCTTCAACGGTTTTAATGTTAGCCATTCCTGCTCGCATTGCTGGCTGCAAAAAAGTGGTATTAAGCTCTCCACCACCCATTGCGCCAGAAATCCTCTATACCGCTAAGCTATGTGGTGTAGAAGAAGTTTACGCTGCCGGTGGCGCGCAAGCGATTGCCGCGATGGCCTACGGCACCGAAAGTGTGTCTAAATCTGATAAGATTTTCGGCCCTGGTAACGCTTTTGTGACGCAAGCTAAGCAGCAAGTTAGCGGCGACCACGCTGGTGCCGCCATTGATATGCCAGCAGGCCCGTCTGAGGTGTTAGTTATCGCAGATGACAAAGCCAATCCAGCTTTTGTTGCTGCCGATTTACTCTCACAAGCCGAACACGGCCCAGATTCACAAGTCATTTTGGTGACAACTTCAGAGCAACAAGCCGAAGCGGTTAATCAAGAATTGGCTCGACAGTTAGCGCTGCTTAGTCGTAATAACATCGCCGACCAAGCTTTGTCACACAGTACTGCCATTGTAGTGAAGGACTTAGCCCAAGCAGTGCAAGTAAGTAACCTTTACGGCCCAGAGCACCTAATTGTTCAAACCGAGCAAGCGCGTGATTTATTGCCAACCATAGAAAACGCGGGAAGCGTATTTTTAGGTGAATGGACGCCAGAATCAGTAGGCGATTACGCCAGTGGCACCAACCACACCTTGCCTACTTACGGCTACACTCGCACCTACTCTAGCCTTGGCACCCTAGACTTTATGAAACGTTTCACGGTTCAAGAGTTAAGCCAACAAGGTCTAAAAGACTTAAGCCGTGCAGTAGTGCCTATAGCTAACGCAGAAGGGCTAGACGCTCACCGCAGAGCAGTCACTCTGCGCTTAGGCGAGGAGCAATAATATGTCGGTTACATTATTAGCCCGCAAAAAGATTCAGGCGCTAGTGCCCTACCAAAGTGCTCGCCGTATTGGCGGCAGTGGTGAAGTGTGGTTAAACGCCAACGAAAGCCCCGATGTTAGCGACTTTAGTTACGAAGGCGATGAGCTAAACCGCTATCCAGAGTTTCAACCAGAAGCTTTAATTAACGGTTACGCTGCTTATGCAGGCGTAGAGCCAAATCAAGTGTTGGCTAGCCGCGGCGCCGATGAGGCGATTGAAGTACTGATTCGCGCATTTTGTGAGCCGAACGAAGACAGCATTACCATTTGTGCCCCTACTTACGGCATGTATGCGGTAAGCGCCGAAACCATTGGTGTTGAGATAAAAACCGTTGCTCTAGATGCGAACTTTGATCCCGACTACGCGGCTCTGGCAAAAATAGACAGCAAAATTATTTTCTTATGTGCACCCAACAACCCAACAGGCAACATGCTAGATGAAGCCAAGTTGTGTGAGTTGTTAGAAGCACAAAAAGATAAAGCGCTAGTAGTAGTAGACGAAGCCTATATTGAGTTTTGCGAAGAGCTTAGCGTAGTTAAACTGCTTGGCGACTACGACAATTTGGTGATTACTCGTACCTTATCTAAAGCCTTCGCTTTAGCTGGCTTACGTTGTGGCTTTACCGTTGCAGGTCGTGAAGTGATTGAAGTAATGAGCAAAGTGATTGCCCCATACCCGATTGCCCGCCCAGTTGCCGAAATCGCAGCAAAAGCGCTAAACCAAGATGGCTTAAAAATTATGCGCGAGCGTGTTGCACGCTTAAACGCTATTCGTAGCCAAGCGGTTGAAGATTTAAGCCAACTTAATATTGTGCAAGAGATCTTCCCAGCTACCGGTAACTACATACTGGTGCGTTTCGATGATTCAGCCCGTGTATTTAAAATATTGGGCGAGCAAGGCATTGTACTGCGTGATTTTGCCAATAAGCCGCGGTTAGAAAACTGCATCCGCATTAGCATTGGCAACCAGCAAGAAGTGGCCGCCACCGTATCAGCAATTCAAGGATTGGAGCGAACTTAAGTGAGCCAAGTAAAACAAAAAATCTTATTTATCGACCGTGATGGCACCATGATCGACGAACCTATCACCGACAAACAGGTTGATAGCGTAGAAAAGGTAAAGTTAGAGCCACAAGTGATCCCAGTATTGCTTAAGCTACAAGCCAATGGCTACCGCTTAGTTATGGTAACCAACCAGGATGGTTTAGGTACCGACAGCTTCCCCGAAGCTGATTTCCACCTAGCTCAAAACTACATGATGGATATATTCGAATCACAAGGCATTAAGTTTGACGACGTACTGGTATGCCCGCACTTCGACGAAGATAACTGTAGCTGTCGCAAACCCAAGCTTGGCTTGGTAAAAGACTACCTAAAAAGTGGCGTGATTGATTTTGCCAACTCTTATGTGATTGGCGATCGCCACACCGACATGCAGCTAGCCGAAAACATGGGGCTAGAAGGCTTACAATATCAACGCGACGGACTTAACTGGTTAGCGATTGAAAAGCTGCTTACTCAACAAGGCCGCAAAGCCAAGGTTGAGCGCAACACTAAAGAAACCCAAATTAGTATCGCGGTTGATTTAGACAACGCAGGCGGCAGCCAAATTGATACTGGCCTTGGCTTTTTTGACCACATGTTGGATCAAATCGCTACCCACGGCGGTTTTCAGCTTAACTGTAAAGTTGTTGGCGATTACCATATCGACGACCACCACAGCGTAGAAGACACCGCCATTGCCCTTGGCCAAGCCCTTAAAGAAGCGCTAGGCGACAAACGTGGTATTGGTCGTTTTGGTTTTGTACTGCCGATGGACGAATGCCTAGCCCAATGTGCGCTAGATTTAAGCGGCCGCGCTCATCTAGAGTTTAAAGCCGACTTTACCCGCGATAACATTGGCGACTTTGCTACTGAAATGGTACCGCACTTCTTCCGCTCATTAAGCGACGCTATGGCCTGTACCTTACACCTAGAAACCACCGGCAAAAATACTCACCACATGGTAGAAGCCCTGTTTAAAGTATTTGGTCGTGCACTAGGTCAAGCCATTGTTAAATCGGGCGATGCAATGCCTAGCAGTAAAGGCACACTATAAGCGCCTGCTTTAAAGGATAAGAGCAAACATGAACGTAATTATTGATACAGGATGTGCCAACTTATCTTCGGTAAAATTTGCCGTAGAGCGTTTGGGCTTTCCAGTAACAGTGAGCCGCGATCCACAGGTGATTTTAGCGGCCGATAAACTGTTTCTACCCGGCGTGGGCACCGCCACCGAGGCGATGCAAAACCTAGCGGACCGCGAGCTTATCGACTTAGTAAAACAAGTTAAAAAGCCGCTGTTAGGTATTTGTTTAGGCATGCAAATGCTAGCCGAATTCTCTATCGAAGGCGGCGCTAAACAAGCCGACGAGCCAGTCCCCTGCTTAGGTTTAGTGCCTGGCACCGTAAGCTTAATGCAACCGCAACAAGGGCAACGCCTGCCCCACATGGGTTGGAATCAAATTCAACCTAAAGCCGGTCATCCACTGTTTAAAGGCATTGAAGCCGGCAGCTACTTCTACTTCGTACACAGCTACGCCCTGCCAGTAAACGCTGCCACAATTGCCGAATGTGATTATGGCAACGCCTTTACTGCCGCAGTAAACAAAGACAATTTTTACGGGGTGCAATTTCACCCAGAACGTAGCGGCCAAGCCGGTGCACAACTAATCAAAAACTTCTTGGAGATGTAACACATGATCATTCCTGCTTTAGATTTAATCGACGGAAAGATTGTGCGTTTGTTCCAAGGTGATTACGCACAAAAAACCATTTATGGTGATGACCCACAAGCGCAGTTTTCTGAGTACCACAGCCAAGGAGCTGATTGGTTACACTTGGTTGATTTAGACGGCGCCAAAGATACCAGCGCTCGCCAATTAGATGTGATAGCCCAGTTACTTAAAAACACCCCAGCTAAAATTCAAATTGGTGGCGGTGTACGTAGCGAGCAAGATGTAAAAGACTTGCTCGACGCAGGTGCAGAGCGTGTAGTAATTGGCTCTACCGCAGTAAAGCAGCCTGAAGTGGTTGCCAAGTGGATGGAAAAATACGGCGCCGAGCACATTGTACTGGCGCTTGATATTAACATCGACGAGCAAGGCAATAAGGTAGTAGCGGTATCTGGCTGGCAAGAAGACAGTGGCGTAACCATTGAAGAGCTAGTGGCTATTTACGCGCCTGTTGGCCTAAAGCACGTATTGTGTACCGACATTTCTAAAGATGGCACGCTAGAAGGCTCAAACGTAAGTTTGTATCGCGAGCTATGTGCGCAATACCCAGATATCCACTGGCAAAGCTCTGGCGGCATTGGCGATTTAAACGACATTGCAGCACTTACCGATACCGGCGTAGCTGGCGTAATTGTTGGCCGCGCATTGTTAGAAGGTAAATTCAACGTAGAGCAAGCCATCGCCTGCTGGCAGCAAGGAGGCAACAATGCTAGCTAAACGAATTATTCCCTGCCTAGACGTAAAAGACGGCATGGTAGTAAAAGGCGTTAAGTTTCGTAATCACGAAATTATTGGCGACATAGTTCCGCTAGCCAAACGCTACGCTGAAGAAGGCGCAGACGAACTCGTTTTTTACGATATTACCGCCAGCTCAGACGAGCGCGTAGTGGATAAAAGCTGGGTAAGCCGCGTAGCGGAAGTTATCGATATTCCGTTTTGTGTTGCCGGTGGTATTAAAACCATTGAGGATGCCAATCGTACTTTGCAAAATGGCGCTGATAAAATCTCTATCAACTCCCCTGCTTTAGCCGACCCTAGTTTAATTACTAAGCTTGCCGACAAGTTTGGCGTGCAGTGCATCGTAGTAGGCATCGATTCCTACTACTGCGACGAAACAAGCCAATACCAAGTTAAGCAGTTTACTGGCGACGAAAAACGCACCGTAACCACTACGTGGAATACCTTTGATTGGGTGAAAGAAGTGCAAAAACGTGGCGCGGGTGAAATAGTACTAAACGTTATGAACCAAGATGGCGTTCGCCAAGGTTACGATTTAGAACAACTAAGCCGAGTACGCGAGATTTGTAATGTGCCTTTAATTGCCTCTGGCGGCGCAGGCGAAATGCAGCACTTTAAAGATGCATTCAAAATTTCCGACGTAGACGGTGCATTGGCTGCTAGCGTATTCCATAAAAGCATTATTGATATTGGCGAATTGAAGCAATATCTCAAACAACAAGAGGTGGCAATTCGACTATGAGCCAGTTTGAAGAACTAAACCAAAAGATTAACTGGGACAAAGTCGAAGGCTTAATCCCTGCCGTGGTTCAGAACGACCACAGTGGCCAAGTATTAATGCTAGGTTACATGAACAGTGATGCCCTAGCTAAAACCTTAGACACCGAGCAAGTAACCTTCTTTAGCCGCACTAAGCAGCGCCTATGGACCAAAGGTGAAACCTCAGGCAACGTATTAAAGCTTAAAGGCATTACCCTTGATTGCGACCAAGACACGCTGCTAGTAGCGGTTGACCCAATTGGCCCAACTTGCCACCTTGGTAACCCAAGCTGCTTCGACGGCCACCAAGAGCCAAAGCTGACCTTTATCGCCCAACTACAAGCAGTATTGGCCGAGCGTAAGTTAGCCGATCCAGAAGAAAGCTACACCGCTAGCCTATTCGCCCGCGGCACCAAACGCATTTGCCAAAAAGTGGGTGAAGAAGGTGTAGAGGTAGCCCTAGCAGCCATGGCTAACGACCGCGAAGAGTTAGTGAACGAAAGCTCAGATTTGTTGTATCACCTACTAGTATTGCTAGAAAAACAAGAAGTGGGTTTTGACGAAGTAGTAGCTTGTTTGCAGGCAAGGCATAAGTAAAGCTTAAGACCTTCAGACCAAATAAAAAAACCAGCGTAATGCTGGTTTTTTTACGACATCTAAAAATAGCGACTAACTCATTTTTGGACAGATAAAAGGTAAGGAGATGGGAATTAACGCTTTGCTCAGCGGTGAGTTGAACTGTCACTTTTTGTGCGTTTTTTTTGCACAAAAAGTGACAGTTTGACGAGTCCGTTGCAGCAACTTGTTACATGCACTCTTCAACCAATTTCTCTTTATCCAAGCTATCCTCAAGCTTTATAGACTGGTAATATTCATCAGCACTCGCCACTTTATTTATTAGAGCATTAATATCTAATTTTTGAAGTTCTTGCTCAATCTCATCTAGATTGACATTAAAGTATTCTTTTCTGCGATTTACTTTGTTAACACGCTTGTTGTCGAAAATCTTATGTAAGGTCGATTCTAAGTTCGGAGCATCATCAGATTCAATTAACGCATGAACATCAAATGTAAACGGAACACTAGCGTCACCAAGCTCTTTAACTCGATCCATAGGTTCCATTCTTCTAGTCATGCCAATTTTTAGAACATCCTCTCCAAAGCTACCAATATTAGATATAACGTATACATGACCTTGCTTTGTTTCTTGCGCTCGACTTTTAGCTCTTTCGAATTTTTGATGAGCTTCTTCAAGCTCTGCTTTAAGTCTATCTAGCTCTTCTTGATATATTGCTCTTTCAGCATCAGATTTTTCAGACATCTTCATTTCAAGCTCTGCAATAGCCTCGCTTTTAATGCGTTCCTCTTTTTCTGCTTCTTTCTGAATTCTCTCAGCTTCTTGCCTCGCCTTCTTCTCTTCTCTTTCTTGCTCTCTTAACTCTCTCTGTTCTTCTTTGGCAATTTGCTTGGCCTTTTTAAAATGAATCTCAATTTCCAACCTTTTGATGAGTAGTGCTTTGAATTCTCCATTGATGGTAGCTCTGCTATCGATGCATTTTATTAATGCTTCTGTTGCGATAATAGATTCTGCCAACTTTTCTAAAGCTTGATGCCCATTATTTGCATTAGTCTTAGTACAAAGCATTTCCACTGTTGTTAGTAGCAACGCTCCAGCCATGTCTGCTTTAGCAGAAATTGATACAAACTTACCGATATTGACATTTGAGTTACTTCCTCTAACTCCATCAATCGCATTAACAGCTAACTTTTTTAATATAGCCTTCACTTCTTTTCTATCTTCTTGATACGTTTGGCTTGAAAGAAGGTCTTCTTCAGTTAATAGTTCGATATCTGCGGCATGAGAGCAGCTCTTATCGGTAATATCTTCGATAATAGCTCTAGATTGTTTAAGACGAGAAGTTATTTCTTTATCTGCTATTTTTAAACGCTCAATTCTTTCATGGAAAGGGATTACGCCTTGTTCGGCTTCTTCTAGCAACCCTCTTTTCCTGCTTTCTGCTTCATCTAACAAATCTTTTTTCTTTTGTTCGGCAGATTTAACAAGGCTAGTAGCTTTATTTTGATTTTGAGAAAGGAGCTCTTCAGCCTCTTTCGTTGCTTCAGAAAGAATTGATTTACGCTTCTTTAAAGTAAAAATTATTGAAGATATACCAATTAGGCAAAGTATGACTCCTGCTATTAGTATATTTTGATCTATTGCTTCCATAACTTCCGTTTCCTATTTCTATAATTCTTAGCTTAACTCTACAGAGCATGTAACAACTTATTAAGAGGAAAAATTCCTTGTTTAAACACGGAATTTTTCCTCTTATCATACATCTTATAAAATCAAGGTTATCACCTTTCCTAAGCAATATCAGCCACCTAGCTCTAAAAATAACAAAAACATCAGCATGAAAGTATGCAATCACATGCAGAAAGTAGGAATTGCAACAGTACTGTATAAAATCACAGAACTTTGTCCACTAAAAGTAGAAAAATTAAGGGTACATAGGTTTATTAAGAGTAGTTTTGAGGGAGCGTTAACACGTAACGGGGCAAAAACGTTTCACACACTCGATAGCCAAGACTGTGCTTTCAATCCCATCATCTTCGCCGAGTAGCGCAAATGAACAAGGGATCAGAGTTGAAGTCTGTTTGAGCGTAGCGAGTTACTTCAACTCCCTTGTGAATGCGCAACGGAGGGTCTAAGAAGATGCAGGGCGAGTTTTCTTTTTGCTTCGTTTTTCTTTGCTCGTCAAAGAAAAATGACGTCGCCGCAGGCGAAAGCCTTTACTCTATAGCTAACACATAAAGGGGAAAAAACATTTCATACATTCGACAGCCAAGATAGCGCTTTGCAATCCCATCATCTTTGCCGAGTAGCGCAAATGAACAAGGGAGCAGAGTTGAAGTTTGTTTGAGCGTAGTGAGTTACTTCAACTCCTTTGTGAATGCGCAACGGAGGACCTACGAAGATGCAGGGCGAGTTTTCTTTTTGCTTAGCTAAGCTTTGCTCGTTAGAGCTTAATGACGTCGCCGCAGGCGAAAGCTTTAACACTATATCTAACACATAAAGGTGCAGAAACGCCTTAGAGCTTCGATATCAACAAGCTTAATGTCTCAAAGCCAATTTAGCCGAGAGTCGCCCAATCTAAATATAACATCGGTAAGTTGCGCAATTACCAAACAAAAGGCCGCGCTGGAAAGCTAAATTCCAGCGCGGCTTTTTAAGATATACACCTATATTAGTCTTTAAATAGCAGAACCTTGTTGAACAACTTCAGACTCAGCATTTATACGCTGCACCACTGCTAGCCCTTTTTCTAAGGCTTCAGTGCGGCTATCTACGATATGATCTTCATCTATCCAATCGCGGATTTGGATCTTCTCTAGCTGGTGCATGGTTTGCTCGTTAGGGCTGTAGAGGAACACTTCACAGCCAGCATCTAAGGCATCACGCATGGCATTTTCCAGCGCCAGCGCCACGGTCACATCAATCATCGGCACTGCGCTCAGATCTAGCACCATTACTTTGTATTGCTCAACCGCTGCGTGTTGTCTGGCAATGGCTTTTGATACACCAAAAATCATTGGCCCTGAGAGGTAGAAAAACAATAGCTGACCTTTGGCTTGGTCTAACAACTGCCGTTCTGAATCTTCAAGTGGCACACCGTCGTCGGCATCAGATATCGCTTTTACATTTTTCTCCTGAACTCGGCTCAGCTTTTCGATAGTAATTACGTTGGCTAAGAATACTCCAATGCCTACCGCGTAGATTAAATCGACAAAAAC
Organism: Agarivorans aestuarii; assembly: GCF_019670125.1. Lineage (NCBI taxonomy): Bacteria > Pseudomonadati > Pseudomonadota > Gammaproteobacteria > Alteromonadales > Alteromonadaceae > Agarivorans > Agarivorans aestuarii. The sequence continues at coordinate 1,996,852 of NZ_AP023033.1, read as the reverse complement.
GGTAAGAAACAGCACACCATACATGATGCAAGTAGGCACTAAAGATACTCGGTGGGCGCGTTTGATGAAGCTCCAATCGAGAATATTAAGGCCAACATACATGGCAATACCCGCGAGAACAGCTAATGGAATTGGCTGGGTAAGCGGCGCTAGCCAAAGCACCACTAACAGCAAGATAATCGCGCGCACAATGCCAGATAGCGGAGAGCTTCCGCCCACCTGAACATTTACCACAGTTCCCATAGTCGCGCCTGCGCCAGGTAAGCCACCAAACAGGCCTGAAACCGTATTTGCGATGCCCTGCCCCATTAGCTCTCGGTTAGAGTCATGTTCTTTGCGGGTTAAGCTATCGGCAATTACTGCGGTAAGTAGCGTATCGATACAACCTAGAGTGCCTAGCACTAAGGCATCAACCAGCATTTCGCTAAGCAGGCCCCAAGTAAAAGTGGGCCAAATAATCGATGGTAGGCCACTTGGGATCTCTCCAATACGGCGAATACCCTCGTCACTAAAGAGCAGCATCGACACTAACGTAACCGCCACCAGCGCGACCAATTGAGGAGGGATTATTTTTTTGTATTTATTAGGCATGAACAAGAGCGCGCCTAAGGTCATCAGCCCTAGTAGGAACTCGCCAAAGTGCATGTTTCGAATTAAGTCGGGAATCGCCTGTAAGGTACCTAAGGCTCCACCTGCGGGAGTAGACTGGCCTAAAAAGGGCGCCAATTGGAGGATGACCAGAATGACACCCACGCCAGACATAAAGCCAGAAATAACACTATAAGGCATCAAGGTAATGTATTTACCTAGCTTAAGGGCGCCAAGAGCGATTTGGAATAGCCCGGCCATCATCACCACGGTAAATGCCATGGCGGGCCCGTTTTCAGGGTGCTTGGCTATCATGGTGGTAAGTACCGCCGCCATTACTACGGTCATCGGGCCGGTTGGCTCCGAGATCAAGGTGCGCGAACCGCCAAATAACGCGGCAAACAAGCCGACTAAAATGGCGCCCCAAAGACCCGCTTGAGGTCCTGCTCCCGATGCAACACCAAACGCTAAAGCCATTGGTAGTGAGACGATAGCAGTGGTAACACCACCAAACAAATCGCCCTTAATGTTCATTGATTCAAACTTACCCTTAACCAAACCGCTACTCCTTTTGCTTGGACGCCCCAATTGTATTGAATTCTTTTGGAATTAAAACACTGAATATAGTGCGGTTATTAATTATTTCTCTTACGCTTTACAGAGGCTAAGCGGTAGATTGCCGTTAAAACTGGCGACTACAGCAGCTTGCATCAAAGCCAATACTTGCAAACATCAAGTGATAAAAACTAGAACGAGTCATCTTCCCAATAAAGAAAGCACCTAACAACTTACTAATTTCTCTCTGCTTCGATATAAATCGGCATGCTCCAACAGGTATTCCCCGTGTAATTCAAGCCTAATGTCTGCTGTTTCAGCCATCTCTGGCGGCTTGCCATATACAATGGCGGCTAACTCTTTTCCTGATGTCACACATTCCACTTGAACGCTGAACTTTTGATATCCATCTGGCTCATGTACACGCTCTAAGTTGTCCATTTCTGCTAGTACTTGGTCCGAGACTAAGAAAACTTGCCCTTTCACCGGCTGGCCTTTGCCCTTATCAAGCACTAACCACGGCGAGTAACGGCTACCCACCAAATACAAAGGGTAACTTTCTTTGCTTACATAATCAGAGCCATGGCGAATGCCTTGGTTAAATTTAAAATTTGGGAAGCCTTGTTTTAGCGTGCCAAACACAAACACTTTGTGCATATTTTTATCGTCCTTAAGCAATATTCTCTATGAGGCCTTTGGACTGGCTCCACTGTTTAGGAGATTGCCCATACATCCTTTTAAACTCCCGACTAAATTGAGATGAGCTGACATAACCAACCGCCATTGCCGCTTCACTGACATTATTACCTGCGGCAATTTTCATAGCGGCTTGATTCAAGCGCATCGACTTCATAAATTGAATCGGCGACATCATCGTTGCTTGTTTAAACTTACGGTGAAATACCGCTCTGCTCATGCTAACTTGAGAAGCAAGCTGGTCAATGGTGACATTTTCGCTAAGACGCTTAGATAAGTACTCAATAGAGCGAGCAATTTCGTTCCCAACCCCAAAAGCTCGCCGCGCCGAGATGCCCGCTTCACCTTTTAACACCGCATAATAAAACTCACGTAAACGGCTAGCGCCTAAAATAGCACTGTCCCTCGGGTTATCGCCCAATTGTAGTAGCCTTAATAGGGCATCAGAGAAGTTGTCATCCCAATTTGCTAGCGATAGGCCTTGCGCGCTATTTTTAGGATGCTTTATCACCGCTGCTGAGCTTTCCATTTCAATGGCTAGCTCGGTCATTACTCTTGTATCGAGAGAAATGTACACACCGAGCAAAGGCTCTTCTGGCGAGGCTTCTGGTGTACCCGCTTCTACTGGCATAGACATGGTGCAACACAAGTATTGGCTATTATCGTAGACATAATGATGGCCCTCGATTATCGCCTCTTTTTTACCACTGACAATAACCACAACTGTCGGCTCATAAACCGCTGGAGCACAAGGGATAGCAGTGGTCACTTTAAACAGATGAACGCCTTTTACTCCTGTCTCAACCATTCCTTCATCGCTGATGCGACTTTCTATCAGCTGTTTTATTTTTTGCCTAAACATATCATCCCCCAAGAACCACATTTGATACTAATAGGCAAATTTTAGCGCCAAATGCGCCTACTAAATACACACAGTGAGAGTTAAAGTCATTCCCAAGCAAAGATACTACGACAAATAAGGTAGTGCAATTAACTTTCGTTGCACTCTCCGAAGACTGAATCAAGAGGTTAGTAAATGACAACTAAGCAACTTACCACTAAAGCTTGGACACCAGAGCAGATTGGCTCTCTAACAGGAAAAACCTACGTAATTACTGGCGCCAACAGCGGTGCAGGATTTGAAGCCTCTCGCATCTTGCTGTCTAAAGGCGCAAAGGTAGTAATGTTAAATCGAAACCCTGTTAAATCTGTGGCAGCCATAGAAGAGTTAAAAGCCCAGCTGGGTAGCGATATTGATCTTAGCTGGATTCAAATGGATTTGGCTGAACTTGACTCGGTTAGGCGCGCAGCTAAACAATTACTAGAGTGCACCAGCAGCATTGAAGCGCTTATTTGTAACGGCGCGATTGCGCAAGTTGCCAAACAACAATTCACTAAAGACGGCTTTGAAAGCCAATTAGGTGTTAATCATTTTGGCCACTTTCTTCTGTGTGGCTTGTTATTTGAACAAATAGAGGCATCTCAAGGGCGCATTGTGATAGTAGGCAGTAACGCCTACAAAATGGGCTTAAAGAAAATTCAATTTGACGATTTTAACTTCGATGCTAATTACACGGCATGGAACTCTTATGCCCAAAGTAAGCTCGCGCAGATGATGTTTGGCTATGAGCTGCAGCGACGAATTAAAGCCTCAGGTAAGCAAGTGCAAGTACATGTTTGTCACCCAGGCGCGTCGAGAACTAACTTACTAAAAGACACAGCTAGCACGTTTAACAAAATACTCTGGGTAGTACTGTCTAAGCTAATTGCGCAATCTGCCGAAAAAGGCGCATGGCCAGAGGTAATGTGTGCCACCAAACAAGGCCTAGAGACAAACAAACTCTATGGCCCAACCAAACGCGCCGATACCGTTGGCCCGGTGGGTGAATGTTTATTAGATGAGGTAGCACTTGACCATCAAATGGCTCAGCAACTTTGGCAGTTATCTGAAGAAAATACCTCGTTTAACTGGAAGCTATAAGCTTGACTAAAATCGACCAAGTTTAAGTCATACTTAGCCCCAAAGGAGCAAAAAATGATAGAAACTAGCTTATTGTTACGAGGCATTGGCATCGTATTGATCATTGCCGGCATTGTACTGGTATCTAATCCAGAATTAGTCAGTAACAAGACAATTCCCGACAATACCTTTGATGCGATTGAACGCAGAATTTGGTGGGGCCTGTTAATTGGTTTTGGTTGTTTACTGATGTTTCATCATCAATTTCAGCCTTGGGTGACAAGCCTTGCCGCTACTAGCGCATCACTAATGTTTGGCCTACTTGTGGCAAGACTTATAGGAATAATGCTAGACGGTTCGGTAACAAAACAATGGTTATATGTAGGCTTAGAGTTAGTATTGTTGGCGCCATTGGTGTGGTGGTACCTTCGCGTTCGCGCATAACAAAGCCAGAGACCCGATTTATGGCGGGTCTGGCTTGTTAAGTATACAGCTCACGCTAAATCAAAGTGCTTTAGTGGCAACCACCTCTCCTACCTTATTGATGGTTATTTCAACACTATCTAAGGGTTGCTTTAGCTTAGCTAAGGCATTTTTCACCCACTTAGAGAGCCCACCACAGCAAGGCACTTCCATTCTCAAAATAGTCAGGCTTTTAAGTTGACCATAGCGAATAAGCATATTGAGTTTTTCCACATAAGCGTCTTGGTTTTCATCCAGTTTTGGGCAAGCAATAAGTAGCTTTTTTCCGTCTAAATAGCTGCTGTGAAAATCGGCTGCGGCAAACGCGCTACAATCGGCAGCGAGTAATAAGTCCGCGCCCACAAAAACGGGATTGGCGCTGTTAATAAGATGTAATTGTATGGGCCAATGGCTTAAGGCGCTAATGGGCGCACTACTATCACTTGATACTTGGTTTGGCTCACCTTTCTCTCGAACAAGTACCCGCTCTTTTTTACCGGGGCAGCCTGTAGTTGAGGCCTCATCGGATACTTGTTTATGCGAGGGCACCTCAATACCCTGCTCCGCCAATACCTGTAAAGCGATTTGGTAATAATCAAACTCTTGATGCTCTAGCATATGCTCTAAATGGGCTTTAATTACATTTGGCCCACCTTGTATGATGTTTTCCATGACTTTTCGTTCGTCATAAGCGCTAGCTTCACGCTTTACCACAGTCATTGCGCCTGTGGGACAATGTCCCAAACAAGCACCTAGGCCATCACACATTAAGTCGCTAATTAGGCGAGCTTTTTGGTCGATGATTTGCAAGGCACCTTCATGGCAAGCAGGCACACATTGACCACACCCGTCGCATAGCGCTTCATCTATTTCTATTATCTCGCGTAACATAGCTTCTCCACATTTTCTGCTTATTGAAAGTTAGGCTGCAATATCAAAGCCAGTGGAAAACCAAACTTAAGTGGCTGATATTTGGTTAAAACTCAAAGAGAGATGAAATGAAGCAAACAAGTAAATGTAAGCTTTGTGCTAAGTGCGACAGTTTTAAACTACATACTTGGAATATGTTGAAAGGCCATCCAAGGGTGAAAATTTACTCGGATACACTCATTACCCGCAGCAATCTTAGCTAAGCGCTAGCTGGCAGAGTCATTCTTACTTATAATGCCCCTACAAATATTAGGTACTAGTTTACTAGTACTGCTATGGCTTAAAGCGTTACCTTCGCTTTGCCACCATAAACTAAAGATTAAAGAGAAAATATCATGAGCGATCTGCCTCCATGCCCAGAATGTGAATCAGCCTATGTATACCAAGATGGTTCACTACTTATTTGCCCTGAATGCGCGCATGAGTGGAACCCTAACGAAGTAGTTGTTGACCCTGATGCCATTGTACTTAAAGACGCTGTAGGCAATTTACTGGCAGAAGACGATAAAGTTACCCTGATTAAAGACCTAAAAGTGAAAGGGTCGTCGTTAGTGCTAAAAGTAGGTACTAAAGCGGTAATTAAACGCTTTGTAGATGCTGATCATGACATCGACTGTAAGGTAGATGGTCACGGCCACATGATGCTTAAATCTAAATTTGTTAGAAAACAAAGCTAAGTGAACTCAGTTCTATCGCTAAATAGAAACCTGCACTAGCAGGTTTTTTTATACTCTTTAGCCACACAACAATAAGGAACACACTTTGGCAATCAATAAAGTACTGTGTTTTGGCGACTCTAATACTTGGGGTTACTCCCCTACTACTGGGCAACGTATGCCAGCCAACTCTCGTTGGCCGGGGGTTATGGGCAACTTGCTTGGCGAGGCTTACCAAATTATTGAAGATGGGCAACCCGGCAGAACCACCTATCCCAGTTCATCAAGTTTTGGTTTAAGCAGCGGCATAAATGCCTTATTGCGAGACACCCAAAAGCACCAGCCAGACTGCTTAGTATTGATGTTAGGCACTAATGATTTTTATCCAGAATTTCAACTTGCAGTAGAGCAGATAAGTGACAACCTTGAGCGAATGCTTGTTGAGCTAGACCAGCACTCTGTAAACCAAGGAATAACAAGCCCCAAGGTGTTGTTAGTTGCTCCACCAGCAATAGATGAAACAGGCCCTTTCGGTCAGCACTTTAAAGGCTCGCAAGCTAAGTCTCAGCAACTTGCTGGCTTACTCGAAGCTAAAGCAAAAAAGCTTAGCTGCGCGTTTTTTGATGTAAATAGCATTATTAAACTTGAACAACAAGACGGCGTTCATTTAAGCCCTGAGCAACATAAGCAACTTGCTGAAGCGCTTGCGGCAAAACTGGCGTTTATCTGCCAGCAAGCGTAACTAAAGCCTCACGTAGAGGCTTTTAGTCATTACAAACCAAAATGCTTAGGTAGCTTATGGGGTGCCCATTGTTGCCAACGATATAAAGCCTCTATGAAAAAGTAATCGCCAAAAATAGTGCCGACTTCTGGCTCGCCCCATTTTTCTGAGCCTTTCAGCAAAATACTTTGGTAGTTATTGTCCATTGCTAAATATTTCGGTGTAGAAAGTGACGCTAGCATTTGTTGTGCGTCGTTTAAGTACTTCTCTTGTTGAGTAATCTTGTAAAGCTCGATCAGTGCTGATGCCACAATCGCCGTAGCAGAACTATCTCGAGGATTATCATCATCTATTGGAGCGTCAAAGTCTGAATACGGCACCCAATCTTGAGTTTGTTGTTTGGTGCTTTCAATAAAGTATTCATAAGACTTGATTGAGCGCTCTAGCATCCGTTCTAAACCCGTGTAACGATAATACATAGCATAAGCATAAACCGACCAAGCTTGGCCTCTTGACCAGGTTGATTCCGTTTTCCAGCCTTGATGGGTTCTTTTCTTAACTACTTCTCCACTAGGGCTATAACTCACTACATGGTAGGTGCTGCCATTTTCTCTTACGCCGTGCTCCCAAGTTTTATCGGCATGAGAGATCGCCATCTTGGTGAACTCGGGCTTGTTGGCATGTTTGCCTACCCAAAGCACCAATTCCATATTCATCAACTGATCAATATTAACTTCAAAAGGCAGCCGAGTGGGATTACTAATCCCCTGCCGCCAAGACCGAAATGCGCCGATATCTTTGTTGTAACGCTGTTTTACTAAGGTAGAGGCACCATCTATCAATACTTGCTTGTAATCATCGCTAGGCTTTTCACCAATGGTGTAGCCTAAACCAAAACTGTTAAAAATTTGAAAGCCAGTATCATTGTCAGTGGCATAAGCGCGCGACCTTACCCCTTCTGTCCAATGCTCAGCATATTGCTGCCATTGGCCATTATCACTTAGTGCATTTAGATACCAAAAGATGCCCGGTATAAAACCGCTGCACCAGTTTTTAGAGTACTCATGCTGCCATTTTCCCGCTTCATTGGTATAGGCTGTAAACCAATGTTGGTTACTGTTTAATGCCTCGGAGGAAAGCAGTTCAGATTTGCTTTCGATAAGCGCCATCACGCTTTGCGGGGGCGCTTGGCTGGCTACCGCCTGTGCGTTTACAGACAACATGCTTACCGCTAATCCTGCGACAACAGGGTTTTTAAGCTTGGCCAGTCCAAAATATAAGTAGATAGAAGAAAGGGGCATAGTTACCTCATGGTTTGGTGCGGTGTAAAGTGAAGATACTCAAGCAAATAGCTGCTAACAGGCTAAGGGCTCTCGCGTGGTGACACGCGAGAGCTAACCATGTACAGGCTTCTATTTAGGCTCAGCTGCTGAGTACTCAAGCTTGTAGAAATGTGCTTCACTCATACCATGGGTAAATTGGTTGTATACGCCGGCTTTAAAGTAACTTAACAGGTGACGCCAATAATCAATGTCGTGCTTAACTAGGTTGGTACCGTCTACGTCAACCGATAGCGTTTTGTTGCCTACGGTAATATCAAAAGCGGTAGTTTTGTCTGTCGGCGCCTTACCCAAATCTATGTGGCTATAAGCAACATCAGGCTTACACATATTTTTGTCTTTATTTTTTTTACCAAAGGCCCCTTTGCAAATGACTGCATTGTTTTTGATTATTGCCCAAAAATGACCTTTCACGCCATTAGCATCACGCTTCCATACCACCCTCAATAAGGGGTGAGGTACATTGTGTGTGCCTTCGTCATCTAAGCCCTTGTTATGCACTTGTAGAAAAGTAATCTCATCTTGTTTTGAGTCTGAGTTTTTCATTGACGCTTCAGGGTCAATCATTTCGACGTCTGCGCGTAATGAGTAAAAATGATCGGATAAATCGGTACGGAAGTTTTTATGCACCCGAACTTCATTACGTAAATGATCGTTCTTCATTTTAAAGACCAGCGCTTCGCTAGTTTTGTCTACATAAAAGTAAGGATTTACGATGCCAGTAAAATCTCCATCTAGCGCAAAGTATTCCTTATTGCCTTTCTTACCTTCAGCATCTGAAATTTGCAGCTCAGATTCGCTTAAAACATGTTGAAACTGAGGATAGTTAACCGGCTCGCCCAAGCTACCGTTGTTATCAGAAAATTGAACATTGGCTGAGGCCAATGTGGAAACAGCAAGTAAAGCAGATAGAGCGAGTAGATGGTTTTTCATAAGGCCTCATTAATGTAGTATCATCATACTAATAAATATTTAGCATATTCGAACAACAATAAAAGCCACTTAACACGATAGTGTGCACCAAGGCTCAAAAGTAATGAGTTAGAACTAGCTCGATGAATTGTTAACTGGACAGGATGATTCTGCATTACCGGAATCTTAGGACTTGGCGTAGGGAGTTCTCACTATTAGTTGTTCTTGCCTGTTCAGTTTCCTATTTAAAGCGCTAAAATAAACGCCCAAGGCGCTAAACTGGCTTTAGCAGCTCTTCTCAGCTTCACTCAAAGGACAACTTATGCTGTTTGTATGTTCTGATATTCATGGCGACTACCAAGCCCTAACACTCACTTTAGCCGCTTTTAAACGCAGCGGAGCTTCGCATTTAATCAGCTTGGGCGATGTGCTTAACCACGGGCCTCGTAACCCCGTGCCCGCTCACTATGCACCTTTAAAGGTGGCGGAAGACTTAAACAACATCGCTGATAAAATTATTGCGGTTAGAGGGAATTGCGATAGCGAAGTAGACCAGGCACTGTGTCACTTTCCACTGTTAGCTGAATACAACCAAATGCTTTTTGGAACACGCAAAATATTTTTGTGTCATGGCCATAATTATGGACCAAACAAACTGCCGCCTTTAAGCCCTGGAGACATATTGGTGAGCGGCCACAGCCATGTTCCGCAAGCCCAACAACAAGACGGGCACTTTGTGCTTAATCCCGGCTCGGTATCAATGCCTCGACAAGACTGGCAAGCCAGTTACGCTTTAATCACTGAACAGCAAATACAAGTATGTAGTCTTGTTGATCACCAAGAGCTACTGAGCTGCCCTTTAGATAAAAACTAAACTAACAGCTAGCAGAGCCAGCCTCTGTTAGCACTAATTTGCTTTCACTTATCAGTTAAAATCGCCGTGTTTACCGGCGAACATTGCGCATGTGATACAAGTTGTTCCCACAACAAACTGTGATGTACAGCAAAATTTATAAATGAAACTCTCAAAAACAAAGAGCAATATGAATAATTGCCAAGGCCATCATATTTAATAATACAATAGTATTATAACGTTTCCCTGTTCACGAAAACTCCGTCTACGAGTTACATTTAACTAACAGGGAACTATCATGAAAAAGATTTATGTCGCTTGTGCCGTAGCTGCACTGTTTGCAGGTACAGCTGGCGCAGCGAATACACCGACCGATTACCAGCTTGAATTAATGTCGAAGTTGGATGCCTCTAAAGCCCCGGCGAAAAACTTCGAAATGCGTAAGTGGAAGATTAACTTACCCTACCCTGATACCAAGCCTGAGCGCGAAGGTAAAACCATGGAAGTGTATGCATCTCAACTAAACGATGCAGAAAATCCGTTCTCACATCCAGAATGGTTTTACACCAACGCTGAAACTGGCGCCATGGTATTTAAAGTACCTAATGAAGCCGTGACCACTCCTAACAGCAAAAACGCTCGTAGTGAATTACGTGCAATGTTAAACGTGAACTTACCTACTGGATACAAAGATCCAAGCACCAATTTTGTATTAGCTGCTCACGACAATGCAGCAGCTTACGGCTCTATTGGCGGACGCATGAGCGCAGCCTTAAGTGTTGACCATGTAAGCCTAAGTGGTAACGATGCAAAAATGGGTGCTCACTCGGTGGTTATTGGCCAGATCCATGGTTCAAATAATGAACCTTTAAAGATCTTCTTCCGCAAATTGCCAAACCATGAGCATGGTTCGCTATTCTGGAACTATGAAATTAATCCTAAAGACAAGAAAGACCGTTTCGATATTCCTCATAACATCTTCGGCCAGTACAACTTGACCAAAGAAGATAAAGATCCAGTTGGCGGCATCAAGCTGGGTGAATTGTTCTCTTATGACGTTGATATTGTTGACAACATTATGAACCTCACCTTTACCAAAAACCCAGGTGAAGCCAATGAGCAAGTTGTCACGTATAAGGTTAACTTGGCTGAACCTAACTCTGCTTCAGACTTAGATACCAGCTACGCGCAAGATTGGATGTACTTTAAGGCAGGTGCTTACAACCAGTGTAATATTAAACCTAAAACCAATACTTGGAGCTCGGGCTGTAGCAATAATGGCTTAGAAGCTGGTGATTACACACAAGTAAGCTTCTATAAACTTAATCTTATTCAATAAGCCTAAGTAAGCAAACAACTCCGTTTATAAACACAAGCCCTTGGCATGAAAATGCCAAGGGCTTTTTAATCACAAGTAAAGCTAAAACACTTAAGCCTTCATCAACATTAGAGGGCCAAAAAGCGCAGTAGAGATGAAGTGTTAAACAAAGAAATACTCATCAGGCTCTGGTTACACCCGATGAGTATTATGCTTAACAGCTCACTGATCGATAGGTATAACCAGCAGATCTATCGAGACGTTATTTACCAGCTCATGATGTTTAGATGCTAAACGATGCCAGAACCCATTATCATGACCACATACGACTAAGTCAGCGCCTACCTCGGCCACTGTTTCATCTAAGCGGGCACTTAAATCACCTTGCATAACAAACTGGTTCTCAATGGTGTAATTAGTATCCACCACCAAGGCGTTAAGCTTGTTAGCAAACTCTTTAAGGCTAGGATGCATTGGTTCTATGGCGGCTAAATCAAGATCAATTAGCCCACTGAAAGCTGAATCGTTAGTGCTTTCATCAACAAAAATCAGTGATACTTTTGCATCGAGTGGCTTCGCTAGCAGGATGACTTTATCGATTATTCGTCTGCTGTTTTCAGAGAGGTCGACGGCGACTAAAATGTGACGATAGCTCATGATGTGCTCCTCGTAATTTATTTAATCACTTTAAGCTTAGCAGCGGAAATGCCCCATAGACGGACTTGGCGCACATGCCAAGGGAATATTTGAAGCTAACTTGAGCTTGGTCATTATTAGCTTCAAAACAAGGTATCAGAGGCAACAAAAAAGCCAGCATTATGCTGGCTTTTAGTTGTTAGTGGCATAATAGCTGAAGCGCTACCTTATTAAAGCACAGCCCAATGGAAAGTAAGGCCCACATGGCTACCATCACAATCAGCAGTGCAAAATGATGCTAAGAAAGGAGCGGTTTCTAAATCATACTTGATATAGGTATAACGTAGCTCTATCCATGAACGCGATTCACCTAACATATAACCAACAAAGCCGGTATAACCCAGCGTGTCTTCATAACGTGCGTAATACTTCTCGTCACTACCAATAAACTGGCCACCCACCTTGTTACTCATGTGATAAGTAAGACCACCACCTAGTTTAAAAGAATCATTAATTTGGTAGTAAGGCAAGGCCTCAACAACAAAGCGAGTAAACCACATACCTTGGTTACCGCTAGACGTGCTGGCGAAGCTAAATTGGGTATCTACGTGATAACCAGCATTGGTAATCAATCGAAGGTCTTTTACTAGAGGCCAATCAATACCAACGCTTGCTTTAAACAGCCCGCCGCCTTTTAATACCGCGTCATCAACCACATTGTTGTTTTCATCGACATAGTAAGCTTCGGCGATGGTATCTCCACCGTAGGTTGCCCCTAGGCTAAGCAATAAATCCCAGTTATTCTCTTTGGCGTATTCGCCGTAAGCAAACTCTGCACTGGCTAAATTTGGCAGCAATAGACCGATACACGCCAATAACTTCATTGCACCCTTTCCTTGGCGCTTATTAAACAACATCCACATTGTTGTTAAATTCCCTTTATTGATAAAACGCGCAGTCTATCAGAAGATATTGTTATAAAATACAATAGTTTAATAAAAAGTGACCGCTTGTTGATTTAGCCCAATCCAGTCTAACAAAAAGCCAGCATTGCTGCTGGATATGATTATTGAGGTAAATATATTGCTTACTTTGCTTGATACTCGCTATGCGATTTTTCTAAAAAGTAGCTTTCTGGTTCACTCGAGCTGTTTGGCTAATTTCAAAGCAGGTAGATGATGCTTAGCCACGATAACCAATACTAAATACTCCACCCTCTGTCACCGAGTTATAACCAATGCCAAACACTAAATGCCGAGTTAGAGCATAACGAAGCCCAACTTCGCCGCCCCAGTCTCTGTTGGTATCGGAATGCCATTCGGGCTTGCAGTCTGTGCAAAATTGAGTAATGCCGTCGGTATATTCGGTGGTGTCTTCTAACATTGCACCGCCACCGTAAAGGCTCAGATTATTGGTTAAGCTGTAACTCACTCCTAGCCTTAACATGGTTAAGTCTCTTTTGCCCTCGGCGGGTGCTTCGAAGCCTAGATCTTCTTCTTTTGATCTAGCGTAACCCAAGTAGTACCCCCAGTTAGGATAGTTTTTGTCGTAATGGTTTACCGTTACAGTAAGGCCTAACATTGGTTGGTCGGGATCTTGATAATCGAGAAATACCGCAGCCCATGGATAGGCGTTGGGCGTTTCTTGTTGTTGCGCAGCAGCGTGAGCTGACATTATGAGGGCAAATACTGTAATACTGGGTTTTACTAACTTAGAGATGTGCACGAAATTCTCAACCTTTTAAACCTTACCTCCCTGTAAATCAATAATCTGCGGCAGATAATGGCAGTTATCTGTTACTAAAAAAACCGTAAGCACTGCTTTTGGTTAAATTATTAGGATAATTTGCTAAATGCTTTAGAACACCTTGAGTTTGCTGCTCGCTACTTAGCTAGAAAACCAACCTATGGCAGTTAAGGCTCTCTTGTCTCACCGCAATTAGATTTTGCATAAGCTATTGATTAAATTGCTTACTTGACTATGCTGAGAACATAAATCTTGTTGAGGATGTATTTATGTTTCAGCTTACTGGCCGTAAGGTTGTTGTTTTCTTTTTGGTGTTTTTCATCATTAACTACATCATTGCAGTGTTTTGGAGCATTGAGCCAGACCGAATAGAATTAAAAGAATATGTACTTGAGCAAGCAGTGGCAAACGGTGAAGAAGCTGTAACCGGATATGCTACTACCACCGCATTGATGTTTGTGGCCGAAACCCTGCTAAACAAATCGGGCGGTTACTTAAGTAATGACAAAATGCCCCCCAGCGTGTTTATGGACAACATGCCAAGTTGGGAGCTTGGTGCATTAAACCAAGTTCGAGATTTATCACTGATTATGCGTAAAGACTTTAGCCGCTCTCAAGCACAATCAGTTGAACACCCTCAGCTAAAAGTCGCCCAGCCTAAATTCAATATTGATCATACCTCATGGCAACTTCCCAGTGCCGAGCGCGAGTACCAAGACGCTATCGACGCCCTGGCTATTTATCGAACCCAGTTAGCCGACCCTAAAGATCCAAACGCCCAGTTTTATGCGCGCGCCGACAACTTAGTAACCTGGTTAAACGAAGTACAATCGCGCCTTGGCAGCATGTCGCAAAAGCTTTCGGCCTCGGTAGGCCGAGAACGCATTAACACTAGCTTAGTGGGCGATGAAGGTGCTGCACAGTCTACCTTTGCGCCATCTGAAAGCATTGTGAAAACCTCTTGGTGGAAAATTGATGACGTGTTCTACGAAGCTCGCGGCGAAGCGTGGGCATTGTTGCACTTTTTCCAAGCAGTAGAAGTAGACTTTAAAGGCGTATTAGAGAAGAAGAACGCTACAGTAGCGGTTCGCCAAATTGTTCGCGAATTAGAAGCGACCCAAGAAACCGTATGGAGCCCAATGATTTTGAACGGCACTGGTTTTGGCCTGATGGCTAACCACTCCCTAGTAATGGCTAACTATGTATCACGTGCCAATGCGGCCATTATTAATTTAAATAATTTGCTTACCAAAGGCTAAATTAGCTAACGGGCAATACCAAAAGCAGCGTTGATTCGCTGCTTTTGTGCATTTACACTGGCTTAACTTTTACCAAGGATAAGTAACATGGACAAACAACAAGCAATTGAAGCTGCCACTTTTCGCCGTTTGCTGGAACACCTAGACCAACACAAAGAAGTACAAAACATTGAGCTGATGAACTTAGCTGATTTTTGTCGAAACTGTTTAGCCAAGTGGATGATGGCAGCTGCAGAAGAGCAAGGTGAAAGCCTTAACTATGATCAAGCAAGAGAAAAAGTGTATGGCATGCCATACTCTGAGTGGAAAGAGCACCACCAACTGCCAGCTACCGATGAGCAAATGGCCATTTTCAATGCTAAACAAGCCGCTAAAAAATGATACGCTAAGGTGAAGTGAGCTTTCTTCTTTCACTAACCATTGTAATGAACATTTAGCCAATCCGGTCCGTATATCTAAGTATCACGGTAAATGATTGAGGTAACACAATGCCAAAATCAGTATGGATAAAAAGCAAGGCCAGCAATAACGCTAAAACCTTAGTTCTAGCTGGCTCTCTACTAGTGTTGATAGGAATAAGTACCCTCTACGTTCCTGCGGTATTGGTGTCACTTATAGCCTCGGTGATTTTCTTTTTAGCATACTTAGGGATTAGAGTTGGCGTAGAAAAATGGATGCAACCGGTGTATTCAGTTGTATTGTGTTACGACCACATTCAATTTCACCATCGCTACGGCGGTTGGTGTTTACCCTGGGATAAACTGCAACGTATCGATGTACCTAGGTTAAATGACGGGCTAAATTGGCAGGATATGAATTACGTTGGCTTACGTTTGAGTGACCCAGATTATTTACTCGACAGTCTGTCCCCTCGCCTATCAGCACATTTACTCACAGAGCAAAGAGCGGCCTTGCTCGCATCCTTGCGAAGAAGCTGTACGCATTGCCAAGACAGTAAAGTGAGTGACCATTTAATTGAAGACGATTATTTTAAATCAAGCAGTGGGAAAATTTACACCGGACTCACCGGCATGTTCGCAAACAGAATGAAAAAGCTTCGAGAGCTCACTGGCTATGACCTATTAATTGAGCAAGATATTCTTGACCGAGAACCAGAAGATTTCATTAGCTTAGTGCGTAACTACAAAAACCAAACTCTGCGCGAGCACAACGCATAATCACCTACCTCGCTCGCTAGAGCACGATTACCAAATTAATAGCGCGGCTTATCGCTGCCTTCAACGGTACGCAATAACTTTAAGGTCCACATGTATTGCTCTGGCGAACGAGAAATTAACTTCTCTACCTCTTGGTTCATTCGCAAGGTATCTTGCGCGACATCTTTGCTGGGGAAGTCTTGCATAGCAGGATGAATGAACAACTTAACTTTATGTAATTCGCTGTCGTAACCCGCATAAATGGGTACAACTTTGGCACCGCTTAATTTGGTCATCTTACCCAGAACCGGCAAGGTCGCTTTTTTAGTAGCAAACATCGGCGTCATTAAACTGGCCTCTGGGCCAAAGTCTTCATCTGGCAAATAAATACAACCATAGCCGGCTCGAACCGCCTTTATTAGTGTTTTAATGCCTGCATTACGTTCAAAAATAACTCCACCAAAACGAGTACGCTGTTTAGCCATCGCCCAATCAACAATCGGGTCACCGGTTTTTTTAAACATGGTGCACATGTCGTGCCCACGGGTGCAGAAATACGTTCCGAGAAAATCTACTGGATAAGTATGGGGTAATAAAATGATGAAATTTTCGTTATTGTCGAGAATGCTTTGAATATTCTCTTCACCATCAACTACAATTCGGTTTTGTAGATAGCGTTTTGAGCGCACAGACATCTCACCCGCTCCCAAAATAAGCTGAGCAAAAATCTGCATATTTTTTTGCATTAATTGCTCGCGCTGTTGCGCGGTCATATCGGGGAAACACAACTGCAAATTAGTGTCGGCAATTGCACGGCGTTTCTTCAAGGCTTTGAGGTTAAAGATACGGTTGGCAATAGCTACGGCAATTTTATCTCGTAGCTTTACTGGCAAATAAGCCAGCAGAATGATGAGTCCGCCTACCAACCAGGTGCCCCAATGCTTAGGGGCTAACCAGGTTTTGGAAAACGATATAGAAAATGCTTGAGACTCAAACTTCGACATAGTCTAACAACACAACCTTTAGAATTTGATAAAACTGCGCGCCAGTTTACTCTGCAACGGCGCTAAAGCAAGTTTTCCAAAGGCTATGCGCTACAAAATAGAATGCGTGGCATCTAAACTACTCGATACAAAGTGGTCCAGTTGCGGTGCCATTAGTAGGGGCTCATCTTGCCAAATAATCGCTTTACGCATTTTTTGGCGCGCGTCTAACACCATAGATTCCGATTCTTTAGAACGTAGCCAGTGATCTTTGCTGGGCCACTGCGAATAAGAAATCCAAGTGCCATCAGAGGCCTTATGCAAACGAGAACCTAAAGCCGCACACTTATCAATATTAAAATGAATAATCTCTGACCAGCCTTCTTTAAAGGACTGAATATGCTCTTCATTTAACTTCCAACGAAACAACACAACAAACATCGACAATCTCCTTATTATTCGCGCTTAATATAACTATGGCGCGAGCCTGCCTTAAAACACAAGGTCTCTAGCTAAACTCTAACAAACACTTATCAATTAGTTGACTTAACTCACTTTTTCTTTGCTCACTGGCATAACTTGCAGCAACCGCATTGTGACACAATTGGGCAATTTGCTGCGGGCTCCAAGCAAAAGCCTCGCTACAGGCCAGCAAGTTATCGAGAAGATAGCCACCAAAATAGGCGGGGTCGTCAGAGTTAATCGTTACCGCTAAACCTTTCTCCAACATTTCCGGCAATGGATGCTCACTTAAGTGCTCAACTACTTTTAGTTTTACGTTGCTAAAAGGACAAACGGTCAATGGCATTTTCGCCGCAGCTAGTCTTTTAACCAGAGCCTCGTCTTCTAAGCAGCGAACCCCGTGATCTATTCGGCTTACATCAAGTAGTTGCCAAGCATTGGCTACATTGGCAGCTGGCCCTTCCTCGCCTGCATGAGCGACACGCTTAAGCCCAAGTTGTTTAGCCATACCAAAAACCTGCTGGAACTTTTCTGGCGGATGCCCTTGTTCACTTGAGTCTAAACCCACACCAACAATATGCTGAAGATATGGCTTGGCGGCTTCTAAAGTAGCAATGGCAGACTCTTCAGATAGGTGGCGTAAAAAACATAGAATGTATTCACAGCTAATGCCAAATTGCTCATGTGCTTGCTGTTTAGCTCGGCTTAATCCATTTATCACGGTGCTGATATCAATGCCACGTTCTGTATGAGTTTGCGGATCAAAAAACACTTCTGTATGCAGTACCTTGTCGCGGTGACAGGTTTCAAAGTAAGCCCATGCTAGATCGAAAAAGTCTTGTTCTGTTTGCAACACTTCTGCACCTTGATAGTACAAATCTAGAAACTCTTGAAGGTTATTAAACTGGTAAGCTTTTCTTAAGTCATCAACGCTGGCATAAGGCAAAGTAATATTGTTTCGTTTCGCGAGCTTAAACATTAACTCAGGCTCTAAACTCCCTTCGATGTGCAGGTGCAACTCAACCTTTGCTATCTTTTTGATAAATTCTTGCTGATTAAACATCAATCTTTTCCTTCAACTGCTTGGATAGTAATGAATATAAGCTATTTGTTGCCGTAAGGTTATTTTTCTCTAACGCTTTTTAGCTACACTACGTTACCCTGAACTACAGATAATAGGGTTCTAAGGAAAAAGAATGAGCAAAGCAGTTATTTGTGACATTGATGGTGTATTACTGCACGACAACCAACTGATAGACGGAGCCAAGGCATTTATCGAGCGTTTACTGGCTAATGAAACCAAGCTAGTGATTTTAACCAATTATCCTGCTCAGACTCCGCAAGATCTGCAAAATCGCTTTCAAACTGCCGGCGTAGATATCCCTGAAAGCTGCTTTTACACTTCAGCAATGGCTACCGCAGATTTTCTCAAACGCCAAGATGGCAACAAGGCCTACGTAATCGGTGAAGGTGCATTAATCCATGAGCTTTATAGCGCCGGATTTACCATAACCGACATCAACCCAGATTTTGTGGTGGTGGGTGAAACCAAAAACTACAACTGGAATATGATTCAACACGCGGCAAAATTTGTTGCCCAAGGCGCCCAGTTTATTGCTACCAACCCCGACACCCACGGCCCAAATATGAGCCCTGCATGTGGGGCGCTATGCGCGCCAATAGAACGTATTACTGGTCGAAAGCCTTTTGTTGTGGGTAAACCTAGCGCCTGGATTGTACGAGCAGCATTAAACAAAATTGGCGCCCATGCCGAAGATACCGTTATTATTGGTGATAATTTGCGTACCGATATACTGGCAGGCTTTCAGGCTGGATTAGAAACCATTTTAGTACTATCTGGTGTGAGCAGTGAAGCCGACATTGAAATGGTACCCTTTAGGCCAAACTATGTTTTTCCTAACGTAGCAGCAATCGACATAATATAGCGATAAAGATTTAGCATTTAATGGATATATCTATACTAATAACAGTGACGTTTCTGGCAGGATTTCTTGCACATTTAGCTCACTTGCCTCCACTAATAGGATTTTTAGCCGCAGGTTTCGCCTTACGCGAAATGGGCTTTGAACAAAATGAAATGATCTCAACAGCAGCAGACTTAGGTGTAACCTTGCTGCTGTTTACCGTGGGTTTAAAACTAGACGTTCGCACCTTGTTTAAGCGAGAGGTTTGGGGAACCGCCACCGCCCATATGGGCACCAATATGCTGTTATTTATAGGCACGTTATCTGCCGTAAAATGGTTTGGCATTAGCAGTATTGGCGAGCTATCGACAACCGGTATTGTTATATTGTCTTTTGCTCTGTGTTTCTCCAGCACTGTGTTTGCGGTAAAAGTATTAGAAGATAAAAGTGAAATGAATGCACTTTATGGCCGTGTGGCGATAGGTGTGTTAATTATGCAAGATATCTTTGCGGTAGTATTTCTGGCAGCCACCACTGGCAAATTGCCAACTATGTACGCCCCTCTATTACTATTATTGCTTCCGCTTCGCCCACTGCTATATCGCTTATTGAACCGGGTGGGACACGGAGAACTGCAACTGGTACTCGGCTTTTTCTTAACCTTTGTACTAGGCGCGCAACTGTTCGACAGCGTAGGTCTTAAATCAGATTTAGGCGCGTTAGTTGTTGGTATGTTACTAGCTGGCCACCCTGCTGCTAGTGGCATGGCTAAAGCTTTATTTAGCTTTAAAGAGCTGTTTTTGGTCGCTTTCTTCTTGTCTATTGGTCTATCTAGCGAGCTTAGTTTTGAGTCAATTTACATTGCATTATTCTTAGTTGGAATCTTAGTCATAAAATCAGCATTTTACTTATTGTACTTGCTGCAATTTAGACTGCGTTCGCGCACTGCATTTTTGGGTGCGATGAGTTTGGCAAACTACAGCGAATTTGGCTTAATTGTTACCGCTGTAGCCGTTCAATTAGGTTGGTTACATGGGGATTGGATGGCTACTTTAGCAATGGCCGTTAGCATTAGCTTTTTGCTGGCTGCACCAATCCACAAAAATGCCGATATTATTTATCAGTTTATCCGCCCCTCGCTTAAACGCTTACAACGCTCAAAATTGCACTTAGAAGATCAGCCAATTGAGTTGGGGCAAATGCAAGTGGTGATATTGGGCATGGGGCGTATTGGTGAAGGCGCGTACGACATGCTGCAGCAACATTATCCAGACTTAGTCATAGGTATTGATACCGACTTAGAAAAGATCCAACATCAAATCGAAAGTGGCCGAGCGGTCATTCAAGGCGATGCCACCGACTCTGATTTTTGGGAAAAGCTAGCGCCCTCAAAAGATCTAAAACTGGTGTTACTGGCCATGCCACATCACCACGGTAACCAATATGCATTAAAGCAACTTAAGAAAGGTGAATTTAGTGCTAAAATTGCCGCGATTGCCCAGTTTGCCGATGATGCTGAAAAGCTAAAGCGCCTAGGCGCGGATGAAGTATTTAACCTATACAATGAGGCCGGTGCAGGTTTTGCTGACCACGTTCATGCACAACTCATTGCTAACAATAAACCACATGAATAAAGCTTAAAATTTGCAAAAAGACTTACAAAAATAGCCAGTTTGTTAAAAATTATTAGTTTTCTGGCCTTTTTTAGCAAAAAATGTCATTCAGGACTTGCAATAATTTCTGATCTTGGCAAATTGAGGGCAATATTGGAACAAATGGCGAAGTACCATTTGTTCGAGAGTAAACACAAAGTAGTTAAGGGAAGAGTATGTGTTCCATATTTGGAGTTCTAGACATTAAATCTGACCTCAGTGTATTGCGTAAGCAAGCACTTGAGATGTCAAAGCGTTTACGCCACCGTGGCCCGGACTGGTCAGGTATTTACACTTCAAAAAATGCCATCTTAGTGCATGAGCGTCTATCAATTGTTGACGTGAATACCGGCGCACAACCTCTATACAATCCCGAAAAAACTCACGCTCTTGCAGTAAATGGCGAGATCTACAACCACAAAGATCTTAAAGCTCAGCTTAATGTTGATTTTGAATTTCAGACAGAGTCTGACTGTGAAATCATCTTAGCCTTGTATAAAGAAAAAGGTATTGAGTTCTTAGACGACTTAAACGGTATCTTTGGTTTTTGTTTATACGATTCTGAAGAAGATGCTTACCTCATTGGTCGTGACCATATTGGTATCATCCCTCTTTACACTGGCTACGATGAGCACGGTAACTTTTACGTTGCCTCAGAAATGAAAGCGCTGACGCCAATTTGTAAAACCGTAAGCGAGTTCCCTCCCGGCCACTACTTGTACAGCAAGAACGGCGAACCTGTTAAGTACTACAAGCGTGACTGGATGGACTACAAAAACGTAGAAAACAACGACGCTAGCGTGGAAGATCTAAAAGTAGCTTTAGAAGCTGCCGTTAAACGCCAGCTAATGTGTGACGTACCATATGGTGTGCTGCTATCTGGTGGTTTAGATTCATCAGTGATTTCTGCAATTACCAAAATGTATGCCGACAAGCGTGTTGAAGATAATGACAACTCTGAAGCTTGGTGGCCACAATTGCACTCATTTGCAGTTGGCCTTGTGGGCTCGCCAGACTTAATTGCTGCGAAAAAAGTAGCCGACCATTTAGGTACGGTTCACCACGAGATTCACTTTACGGTTCAAGAAGGTATTGACGCAATTAAAGACGTTATTTACCACCTTGAGACCTACGACGTAACCACGATTCGTGCGTCTACTCCTATGTACTTAATGGCCCGTAAGATTAAAGCGATGGGCATTAAAATGGTACTTTCTGGAGAAGGTGCTGACGAAATATTCGGTGGTTACTTGTACTTCCACAAAGCACCAAACGCCCAAGAGTTCCACGAAGAAACTCTTCGTAAGCTTGAGAAACTGCACATGTTCGATTGTAACCGTGCTAACAAATCTCTTGCAGCTTGGGGCATTGAAGGCCGTGTACCATTCTTAGATAAAGAGTTCATGGATGTTGCAATGCGCATCAACCCAGAAGCTAAGATGTGTGCTGGCGAGAAAATCGAGAAGCACATTGTACGTGAAGCTTTCGAAGGTTACTTACCTGCTGAAGTGGCTTGGCGTCAAAAAGAGCAATTCTCTGATGGTGTTGGTTACTCGTGGATTGACAGCCTAAAAGAATTGGTTGAATTAGAAGTGTCTGACCAAGAATTGTCGAATGCCGCCTTCCGCTTCCCAATTAACACGCCAGATACCAAAGAAGCTTACTTCTACCGCGGTATGTTTGAAGAGCATTTTCCACAGGATTCTGCAGCAGAGTGTGTACCTCACGGTAAATCTGTAGCATGTTCAACGCCTGAAGCAATTGCTTGGGATGAGAGCTTTGCAAACAACGCTGATCCTTCTGGTCGCGCAGTACTCTCTGTACACAACGAAGCTTACTAGACTTAAGCCTTAAGCTTTAAACAAAAAAACCGATGCCAAAGCATCGGTTTTTTATTAGCTGTAATTCACTCCAGCCCTTAAACAGAGCTTTAAGTTCAAGCCACGCAGGCTACATATGCAGTAGTAAATGATGCTTCTTGAAAGGCTTTAAGGCCCGTTGCAGCAAACTCTACTGGCATTGGATTATCTTTAAGTACTTGCTTAGATTTAGTGGCTGATACTAACTCTACATTTAGCTCACCAATTAGCTCGATAGCCGCTTCTAACTTAAAGCCTACCGCACCGCCGGCAAATTTACCCTTCATTGGACGCTGCTTAATCGCTACCTTTTCAACCTTGTAATCACTCATCAGCTTAGTAAAGGCAAACTGGAAATCACGTAAATGCTGAGTACTATTAATATCGCTTAAAGTAAGGCGGCGCACACGACAATCTGGAATTTGAAACAATCCATCTTCCAGCGTTAGCAAGCTAACAATAACTTCATTACTTTTTATTTCTACACCGCATACTTTCATCTTGCTACCTTTTTAATCTAAGTTCGTGCAAGCTAAGTGTTGCACAAAAAAGGCCGCAATGCGGCCTAATTAATTTGCTGCTCTAAGCTAGCTTAGAATGGCATTTTCATACCTGGAGGCATTTGCATTCCGCCAGTTACATCAGCCATTTTTTCTTTACTAGTTTCTTCTACACGACGTACAGCGTCATTAACCGCTGCAGCCAGTAGATCTTCAATCATGTCTTTGTCGTCGTCCATTAAGCTTTCATCTAGCTCAACACGACGAACGTTGTGGTTACCAAGCATAACAACTTTCACCAAGCCTGCGCCTGACTCACCAGTAACTTCCATTTTGGCGATTTCTTCTTGAGCGCGCTGCATTTTATCTTGCATTTGCTGCGCTTGCTTCATTAGGTTACCCATTCCGCCTTTAAACATAACTATTCTCTTCTCTTCTATTAGTTATAACTGCGACATTACATCTAGATTAATGTCGAAAATCAAGTTGTTCAGTGGTATTTCACACTGTCGTTATCTAATTCTGCACCAAAGCGTTGCTGTAATACTTGGATATTAGGATCACCCAATAACCTATCAATGGCTGCATTGGTATTTTTTTGATGAAGTAACTGTGCCAACTCTAAAGGTGTTTTGCCATTTGGGCTTTCACCAACATTAATTTCTAGCTCTATACCCTGTTGCAAACATGCGTTCAATTGCTGATTTAGCTCTGCTACCGAGCTGGGCTTAGGCAAATGAGATAACTGAGGCTTTAGCAGCAACGTTACGGTACTGCCATCCAATTTATAGAGGGAGTTAATCGCAATTTGTCGAGCGATAGGTCCAAGTTCCATAAACTTAACCATCTCAGACCAACGTTCGTCATTATCACTGGTGCTAGCGCTAAACTTGACTGACTCTTCAACAACCACCACTTGAGTGGCTTGCTGATTATTGTCTGCTTGGTTGTTTTCAGCCTCACTATTGATCGGCTCTCTCGGCGCTTGTTGAGCTAGATTTGGCGTTTTAGTGCTGGAGGCGCCCGCCTCTTTAGACTTTTTTTCGGACTTTCCTCGCCCACGTAGCTGGCTTCTTAACTGCAATAAAGATGCTGTTTCTTCTTTAGCCGGTGCTTGAGGTACATCTAATGGAGCAGACTTAGGCAATGCAGCCGGTAAGTCCTGAACTTGATATTCGGCAGCGTAATTAGGCTCTTCATATTCTGCGTCAGCATTCATCTCAGCAAACTGAGCATAATAACTATCATCAACCGTTGCTTGATCTGCACTAACAGCGGCTTGCTTGGTGTTGGCCTGAGGAGCAGCTTGAGTTGATGAAGGTGGTGTTTGGGAAGGCGCCGGATGGCTTGCCACTGGTGGCCTATTCCCTATACCCGCTTCTGCTGCTGGCTCTACAGGGCTGACAGCATCCTGTGGTGATGCAACTTGTTCAACTTGCTGTTGCTGTTGCTGTTGCTGTTGCTGTTGCTCAGAATTATCACCACGCAACTGATTTTTTAGCTTAGCAATGCTCTGCTCTCGCTGCACTACCCGCTCGTCTTTATCAACGGGAGTAGGTGCCTTATTCCTAGCATGTGAAACCGCAGGAGTTGTAGGCATTTCATAGCCTTGCTGGGTGGCTTGCTCAATAATCTCTTGCTGTTCTTTAACTAAACTCTTATCAGCTAAATCTGAAGTGTTTGGGCCACTTTCGCTAGTAGTCGTTGGCGTCGAGACCTCGGCCTGCTCAGCAGGCTGGAAAGCCAACATTCGCAACACGGTCATTTCAAAGCCGCTACGCGGACTCGGCGCGTAAGCAAAATCTCGCTTACCAGTGATAGCTATTTGATACAGAAGTTGGACTAACTGAGCATCTACCTGCTCTGCAAGCATTTGAATTGTTTCATCATGCTGACTTGCTGGTAGCACCTGCGCCATCGCTACTTTATGAATAATCTCAGCTAATTGTTGATGCAAGTGCTCGTAATCAGGCGACATACTCGCTAACTCTGAGATTTTGCTGAATACCGATTCTGTTTGTCCGGCAACGACATGACAAAGAAGCTGACGTAACTGATGAGGATCTAACACTCCCAACATATTAAGTACTTGCTGGTAGGCTAGCTCTTTGTTAGACAAGGCTAACGCTTGATCAGTTAAGCTCAAGGCATCTCGCATACTGCCATCGGCGGCATGCGCTAACGCGGTAAGTGCTGCTGGCTGATATTGGCGCTGTTCAGCATCCAAAATATGCGCAAGTTGCTGAGAAATTTGCTCTTCGCTTAGCGCTTTTAACTGAAATTGCAAGCAGCGAGATAATACCGTTACTGGCAACTTTTGCGGATCGGTGGTTGCCAGCAAAAACTTAACGTGCTCTGGTGGCTCTTCTAAGGTTTTTAACAGCGCATTAAAGCTATGGCGAGACAACATATGTACTTCGTCAATCAAGTACACCTTATAGCGCCCTTTGGCTGGGCTATATTGTACGTTGTCTAGCAGATCACGAGTATCTTCTACTTTGGTGCGTGAGGCGGCATCAATTTCCAACAAGTCAACAAAGTTACCTTGGTCAACCTCCACACAATTACTGCACTTACCACAAGGATTAGAAGAGACTCCAAGCTCACAATTGAGGCTTTTAGCAAACAAGCGCGCAATGGTAGTTTTACCGACACCACGAGTGCCACTAAACAAGTAGGCGTGGTGCAGGCGCTGCTGATCCAAAGAGTTTATCAAGCCTGCTAATACATGTTGCTGGGCAACCACTTGCTGGAATGTTTTTGGCCGCCATTTTCTCGCTAGGGCTTGATAATTCATTAAATGCTGTTGTCCTATTCGCCTTCGAACTCAACTAGATAAGTTGATTCTACTCCGAGTGTCGTTAATTTCTGTGCGCCAGGTAAGTCTACCAAATTAATAACAAAGGCCGCATAGTTGATTTCTCCACCGAGTTGGCGAATCAACTTAACCGACGCTTCAGCAGTTCCGCCAGTTGCAATTAAATCATCAACCAACAGTACTTTGTCACCAGGTTGAATAGCGTCGGTATGGATCTCTAAGGTATCCATTCCATATTCAAGTTCGTAGCTTTCGCCAATGACTTCACGAGGCAACTTGCCAGGTTTACGAACTGGAATAAAGCCAACCCCTAAAGCCAGCGCTAACGGCGCTCCAAAAATGAACCCTCTCGCTTCTGTGCCAACAATTTTAGTGATGCCGAGATTTTCAAAACGCTGTTGCCACTCATGAATAACCAAGGCAAAAGCCTTAGGATCTTCAATTAAACTGGTAACATCCCTAAACAATATCCCCTCTTTTGGGTAATTAGGGATAGTTTTAATTGCGTTCTTTATATACTCAAGATTAGCGCTGCTCATACCGGCTTCCATTTTCCAAAAAAAACGCCCAAACAGGATGGGCGTATTTACAATCTTTAATTATCTCAGTTTATGGCAATAAAGCAACGCAGTGCTAAGCTAGATAATAGCTAA
Source organism: Agarivorans aestuarii (assembly GCF_019670125.1). Lineage (NCBI taxonomy): Bacteria > Pseudomonadati > Pseudomonadota > Gammaproteobacteria > Alteromonadales > Alteromonadaceae > Agarivorans > Agarivorans aestuarii. The sequence goes on along the minus strand of NZ_AP023033.1, from coordinate 1,970,211 downwards.
AAACTAAGCAAACATTTTTAGTAGAGACAAGCTCAAAGGTAAGGTTGGCAACAGCAAAGCTACTACAAAACCTAGGAAATAGAATACGTTATAATCTTCTTTAAACTGCTGGTCCATCTAAACTTCACCTTTAAACTAAATTCAATCAACATTGATCTAAATCAATTATACGTGAGCATCATCTCTACAAACACCCAGCAAAAACATGGAAATAAACTGAGCAACTAACATATCTAGGAAGATAGTTTACCTTGCTAATTTGCTAGCGGGAGACGCCGCAAACCGTTAGAATGGCCGCTTTTTCAAACCAAGGTTTACTATGCGCGTAGTTTTAGCCCCAATGGAAGGTGTCGCAGATGCTTCCATGCGCCAGCTTTTGTCTAGTTGTGGTGGCTACGACTGGTGCGTAACAGAGTTCATTCGTGTTACTGACGTAGCCCTGCCCGACAAAGTATTCTACAAGTACTGCCCGGAACTACAGGAGCAAGGTTTAATAGCAGGCCACACCCCGGTTAGAGTACAGCTGTTAGGCCAGCATCCTAGTCCCATGGCAGAAAATGCGGTAAGAGCTATCGAACTTGGCTCTCATGGTTTAGATCTAAACTTTGGCTGCCCCAGCAATACTGTTACTGGAAGCTGCGGTGGTGCCTCTATGTTAAAAGCCCCTCAGTCGATTTATGATGTTGTAAGTGAAGTAAGAAAAGCCGTACCCAAGCAGCATATTGTATCTGCCAAAATTCGCTTAGGTTGGGAAAACAAAGATGACTGTTTTGATATTGTACAAGCTGTGCAAGAAGCAGGCGCCAATGAGCTAACCATTCATGCTAGGACCAAGCTCGACGGTTACAAAGCGCCAGCGCATTGGCACTATATAAAGCAAGTTAAACAGCAGTTCTCTATTCCTATTATTGCTAATGGAGAAGTTTGGAACCGAGAAAACTACTTACAGTGCAAAGAAGCCAGCGATTGTGAAGATGTAATGATTGGCCGCGGCGCACTTACTATTCCGAACCTTGCTAAAGTAGTACGAGGTGACGAAGAACCATTGCCTTGGTCAGCAGTGATTGAGCTACTCATCCGCTATTCTCAACACGAAATCACCAGTGAAAAAGCCAAGTACTACCAAAGCCGGGTGAAACAGTGGTTAAGATATCTTTCTGGCTACTACACCGAAGCCGACGATCTATTTCGCAACATCAGAGTATTAAAAGATACCAATTCTATTGTTAAGCAAATCCGCTTACAGCAATGCAAAGATTGACCTTTCCTTAAGCTTGGCTTTACGTTTCTTCGCACTATTTGCTCATATTCTGTATTAGATCAACAAAACCCTAATAAAAGTAGTTATATAGCTTTTTAGTGTTTCGTTTTGATTCACATCATATCTCGGGGTTAGACCCGGTGTTTATACTGCTAGCTCATTTAATAATTGGGCTTAAACGTGGAATTTAGAGATTATCAGTTGCGACTCACGCAACAATTAGAGCAGTTAAAGTCTGAAATAATCTCAATTTTAACTGCCTCAGAAAAAACCAGTTTAAAACTAACAGCTGACAAATTGCAGTCTTTAACTAACGAAGAACTTATTGACCAGGCCCTGAAATTGCAGCTCTCAGAGCTAACGACTCAGTTAAAACAATTACAAAGGGTTGACGCAGCACTTTGCCAAATAGACTTAGGTTTATATGGTTTGTGTAGCGACTGTGAAGAAGAGATTGAAATTAGCCGTTTAGAGAACGACCCAAGCACTCAACGCTGTCAACGCTGTAGTGACAAACACCGTATGTTTAAGCGGCGCGAAAGTTTCGCACTTTAACCAGTAAATACAAAAAGGCCACCCTTAGGTGGCCTTTTTACTTCCATCTTCTTAGAAGAATTAGAAGTTGTAACGTACACCCACAGCTAAGCGGTTGTCGTCTTCTTTAGCACCAGATACAGACTTAGTAGTCTCGTCTTGGTACTCGGTGTACAAAAGAACGTTGTTCCAATCGTACATTGCACCAACTAAAGCAGTTTTTAGGTCAGCAGAAGAGTTTTTGTCTTCTTGAACGTTCCAACCAGTGTAAAGCTGTAGACCCATGTCTAGCGTGTAAGCGAATACACCTTCGTGGCCGATAGCTTTGTCTGAAACAGTGTCTTTAGCGAAAGAAACGTGATTTTTGAATTCACCGTAAGAAACAGCAGCGTAGATAGGACCTTGGTTGTAACTAGCAGCTAAAGCGGTTAATTTGTTGTCACCAGTATCTAAAGTTGCTTTAGCAGATTCGGTACGGTTCATTTGGTGGTAAGTTGCACCAATGTTTAGGCCAAAATCAAAGTCGTAAGAAATAGCACCAGAGTAGCTGTCTTTGCGATCTTCAGTTTCGTCAGCGAACTGGTATTGACCGCTTAAATTAACACCGCCAAAGCTACCGTTGTATTGTAGTGCATCGTTAGCTCGAGCAGTACCTACTTTGTCACCGTTGTCGTAAATACCCATTGCGGTACCGCCGTAAACCCAAAATACATCGGTTACGCCAGTAACAGTGTAGTAAGTAGACCATTGCTTACCGTAAGAAACAGAACCGTAGTCTGCGTGGTCAACAGCAATGAAACCTAAACGGTTGAAGAAAGGAGAGTCGCTGTTACCACTTGGGTTGTCTAAACCGTATTCCATAGTAGCGCGAGCTGTAACGTTATCGCTCATTTTACGAGAGAAGTTTAGATTAATGCGTGAAGAGTTGTTTTCTGAACGAAGATCGCGCTCACCATCGTTGTTAGCAGACTCAACCATAAGGTTAAGGCGACCACCGATTGAAAATGCGTTTTCACCGTCGTTGTAAATTTCTTGAGCGTTAGTTGCACCAGTTGCAAATAATGCTGGGATTGCGATTGCTAGAATAGTCTTTTTCAATGTTCCACTGCCTATTTTGAGATTGATAATTTATCTCTTCCATGACCCATTCTTACATCCTTGGAATGGTTTCCCTGAGCAGTGAAGTCCTTCTCACGGCGGACATATTTGCTGATAATGAGAATGAAATCAACATTTTTTTGAAGTTTTTATGAACTTTTCTAGTTTTTTAAAACCACAATAGGCATCCTGGCGAAATAATCATCTAAATAATGTCTATTTTTTAACAAAATATTAAGTAACTTGAAGATTTAAAAAGGTTTTTAGAGAGGGGCTGCAGGCAAGACTAGAAGTTATTTGGTGTGGGGTAAAACTAAAAAAGCTCACCGAAGTGAGCTTTTTGTTTGGATACAACGCTTAATTAGCGTTCATCGCAACAATAAACTTAGAAGTTGTATTGTACTGCGATAGTCCACTCGTTGTCAGCGCCTTCAAGGCCATTGTTCAAGTACTCAGCCCATGCTTTCATGTTGCTGTTGAACTTGTATGCTGCACCAAGTTTGAATGCTTTAGCAGTATCGCCTTGGTCGCTAATTGAACCTTCAGCTTTTTGAGCAGCGTAACCGGTGTAAAGAGAAACAGCGTTGATGTCGTAAGAAGCTACTAGGTCGTAACCTTTAAGCTCTGCGTCACCCATCTCAGTACCTACATAAGCAGCGCCTAAGTATAGGTCTTCCCAAGAGTAAGTAGCAGATAGAGCCATGTTTTTCTTATCTTCGCCAGCAGCGAATTTTTCTACGTGGTAACCACCGTATAGACCAAGACCGAAGTCAAAGTTATAACCTAAAGTACCAGCGTAACCAGAATCAAGTTTCTCGTTAGTAGGTACAGAAGGTACACCTGAGTTAGGGTTACCTAGGTCAATTTTGAAGTTCTCATCGCGGAACTGGTAAGAAGCACCTACGTAGAACCCGCCAAACTCACCGTTGTATACGATTTGACCTTCTTGACGACCGTCTTCAATTAGGTTGAATGCTTCGTAACCGTAAGTGTTGAAGATATCGGTAGCGGCAACAGCTTGGTAGAAAGCAGTATCAGTTTGACCAAATACTACAGTACCAGCGTCATCAAATTCGAAACCAGCGTAAACGTGACGAGCAGAAAGCTGCTTAGCGTCTGAAGTGCTGTTTTCAGCACGGATTTGCCACTCACCACGAGCTAGACCAGATACGCCTGGAGCAATTTCAGATTTAGCTTTAAAACCGAAACGAGCAGAACCAACACCATCAGTGTCGTTACCATCGTTAGCGATATCGAATTGCATACGACCATATAGGTCAGCAGATACGCCGTCAGCGTCATATACAGTTGCAGCTTGTGCAGATGCTGCGAATAATGCTGGTATTGCTACCGCTAGAATTGTCTTTTTCATTTTTCCTGTGCCTTCTTAGCAATTAAACACTTGTTCCTTAAATTCCCTGTGCGACAGTGATTTCTCACTGTCTGGTCAATACATTATCAAGCTGAAAAATTTTTGCAATAAAAAATTGAACTTTTATAAAATCACGTAAAACCTTGTATCTACGTGCTTTTGGAGTGGTCAATCTACAATCAGGCACAATAAAAGAATGTATTAGAGATAAAAACGTGATCTAGCTCCAACAGTATTTAAGCTAAGAATTTGATTTTTTTGCAGTGTTTTATGTTGCCTCACTTACCTATAATATATATGAGAAGCACAAGCGCTTATTTATAAGTTGTTAACAACATTGAGGAATTCATGTTAACAGAAAAGAACAAACAACGAATTCGCCATTGGTATAATACTCTTCAGGAGCAAAACCCAAAATTTGTTAAGAGGGCTGCACAAAGTTCTCTTATTGCACAAATAGCCAAAACAATTGCTGGGGACATTAATCGTAAACAGCGGGTACTTTTAGCAGAAGCAGGCACCGGAACCGGCAAATCATTAGCTTATTTATTGGCCTCTATACCTTTAGCGAAAGCGCTAAATAAAAAAGTGGTGGTTTCCACCGCAACCGTTGCTCTGCAGCAACAACTAGTAGAAAGCGATTTACCCACTGTGCATAGAGCGGCACATGGCGAGTTTGAATTTGCCTTAGCGAAAGGCAGGCAGCGTTATTGTTGTGCACATAAACTGGTTGCGGCTACAAGCACCGATTTAGGCCTCCCCCCTAAACAATTAGATCTCACCAAAAGAATGGCGATTGCTTTGCAGCAAGGTAAATGGGATGGCGACAGAGATAGCTGGCCGGGGCAAGTACCTTGGCAAATTTGGCAACATGTGGTGGTTGATACACTAAGTTGCTCGGTTCAATCGGCTAGGCATAGAACTTGTCCTTTTCATAAAGCACGCAAAGGTTTAAAGAAAGCTGATGTTATTGTGGCAAACCACAGTTTGTTGCTCGCCGATCTTCATGCCGGCAGTGGTCATATTCTGCCGGCATCTGAGGATTGCATCTATATATTGGACGAAGCTCATCAGTTTCCAGAGATAGCAAGAGAAGCTAGTGCTAAGCAACTAATGCTAAATCACGCATTGAAGGAGCTAGAGAACCTAAAGCTGTTCGACAAAGAATTAGCGAACATACTAAACCCAAATGCCATTGCAGGAAGCAGCCTAAAACTAAAGGAAGCTTGCGCAGAACTAAACCGCTGCTTTAACAAACTTAAGGATGTTGCCAATGCGAATAAAGAATCATTTGATAACAGTCAGCATTGGCGCTTCGCACTAGGAAAAACTCCCTCAGCAATTATTAACCTAGCCAGTAACTACCATAAAGAAGCCAATAAGCTCAGTAATAGTTTGCAACATTACTCTGGGGTTATCCAAGAGAACGTTGCCAACAATCAAATGAAGTCTGCCCAGGCAGAAGCTTTACTGAGTAGATTAAGCATCATGCAAAGTTTAGCTGAGTCTTGGTTGGAGGTGTTGTTTAGTTATGCGAACGAAAACAACCAAAAAAACTATGCCTTTTGGTTTACTCGTAAAGATAAAGAAATACAGCTTTGTAGTTCACCAATAGAAATTGGTGGTTTACTGCAACAGCTGCTGTGGCAAGACGCTTTTTCGGTCATAGCCGTATCAGCAACACTTAGTGCTCTAGGTAACTTCTCATACTATTTAAATCAAGTTGGTTTGGCTAAACTGGCCAAGGAACAATTAGTCAAACTGCCCTCTCCTTTTAACTACCAACAGGTTATTTTAGAGGTTCCGAATAATATCGCTGAGCCTGATCATCCTGAGTTTGCCAATAATGTTGCTCAAAAGATCATCGAAGCTCAGCACAATCAAGGCGGGGTTTTGGTGCTATGTAATTCCTATCGTTTGGTGGACAAAGTCGCTGAACAGCTAGAAGGCAAAAAAATTAACAACCTCTGGATCCAAGGCCAACTCACTAATCAGCAAATCTTAGCCAAACATAGACAAAGCCGCCAACAAAACCAAACCAGTACTATTCTAGCCACTATTGGATTTAGTGAAGGCATTGACCTACCCGGTGACTTATTAACTGACCTTATTGTAGCTCGCCTGCCCTTTGCCGTGCCTACCGAGCCGGTAATGGCCAGCCATGCTGAACTATTAGAAAGCCGCAACCAAAATCCGTTCATGTTACTCACCTTGCCCAGTGCCAGTCGAAAACTGGTACAGAGCTGCGGAAGGTTAATGAGAAAAGAAAGTGATTCAGGTAGAATCGTGCTGCTCGATAGTCGACTCACAACTCGTCGATACGGCAAGCAACTATTAGCTGCATTACCACCTTATAAAAGAAGTGACCATTAATGTTAGAACTGGGACTCGACCCTTCTGTATTAATCCTTATTGTAGGCATTGGCCTAACCGCAGGTTTTATTGATGCGATTGCTGGCGGTGGTGGTCTATTAACCATTCCCGCCTTATTAAGTATTGGCCTACCTCCACATATAGCGTTAGGTACCAACAAACTTGCGGCAAGCTTTGGCTCAAGTACCGCAGCATGGACCTTTTATCGCAAGCAACTGTTTAACCCGGTGTTTTGGCTTTGGAGTTTTGTTGCTACCGCAATTGGTGCTTTTGCTGGCACCTTCATCGTAGATTTTATTAGCACCGAGTGGTTAGAAAAGCTATTACCTCTGGTGATTATGGCAACCGCGGTTTATACCATCCTTAATCGTAAACAGGCCGACGGCCATGCTGCGCTTCCCCAAGCAGACAAGAAACTTAAAAAGCAGATGCTTGGCCAAGGTTTAAGCTTAGGCTTCTACGATGGTGTTGCCGGGCCAGGTACCGGCGCATTCTGGACGGTTTCATCCATGGCCTTATATAAGATGAACATTTTGTTGTCCTCTGGCTTAGCAAAAGCGATGAACTTCACCAGTAACTTTGTTTCCTTTATAACCTTTGTATACCTGGGCCACGTAAATTGGGCAATTGGCTTAACCATGGGTGTAAGTATTATGCTAGGTGCGGTAGTTGGCGCGCATTCGGCGATTCACTTTGGTGCTAAGTTTATTCGTCCGGTGTTTATTACTGTGGTAATGGTTATTGCCGGTAAACTGGCTTGGCAAGCATGGTTGAGTTAGAACTTGAAAAGTTGGCGCAAAAACTTCGCCAACTAAAAGAGCAAGCCGAACATCGAGATCTGCAAGGTGAGCGCAGCGCCTACGCAAAAACCGCAGTACTTGATGAGCGATTTAGCTGTCGTAGTGATCTGTTTAGTGACTATGTTAGCGAGCTTGAACAAGATCTCCTTCAAATTAGTCGCTTAGGTGAAAAAACCAAAGACATAGACTTGCTCAAACTATACTGCGACCGATTTGTGGGTAAGTTTGCCATGCTACAAGGCAAAATCAATCAAGTTACTCGCAAACAAAAACAACGCTCCATTCCCCAGCAGCAGCGGATCCAGAGTTGGCAAAATCGTTTGAATAAAGTAATCAACTCTGGCGATCAAAATCAACTGCGCGAAAAGCTCAATCAACAAAAGCAATTTGAAGCGCAATTAGAACAAAAAATTGCGGAAAAAAACCAAGTACTTAATCGTAGTAATATCAAGACAGATACTGCTAGACTAAGCGCGGAGATTCTCAGCTTAAAAAGTCGTTTAGGTGAGTGTCAAAAAACCACTTGGAAACTGGAACAGAAAATAAATCAGTTAGAATCACGCTTTAAGGAGTAATTCATGCGATTCTTTGGGAAGACTGTAAGCTTAACATTTGCTTGTATTGCAAGCTTCAACGCCTTTGCCGCGAGCTTTTCTACACCTAGTCACTTTGAGATTATGTATGTAGATAAACAGTCTACTGGTGTACTTAGCCTTAGCAAAACTAGCGCCGACTTAAATGCTGGTCCTCATCAAGTTGTGGTTCGCTACGCAGACAACGTAGGCTCTAACAGCAATTCAGAAATTATTAAGTCAACACCCATTGTTATCAACTTAAACGTTAAAGATGGCCAAGACATCGTTTTAAAAGCTCAACAACCCCGCAGTATTAGCAAAGCCAAAAAATTTGCTGATAAGCCAAGCTTTAGTTTAAAAGATGAAAACGGTGGTTCTGTAGACTCAAGTTATTATCTTCTGCCTTTAAAACCAGGTATGCAGTTTTCTCGTGATTATTTAGAAGAGATTGCAGCCATTGAAGCTAAACAAGGTACAGCGGCTCCAGTAGCAGCTGCCGCCACAACCACTGCCGTGGTAGCTAAAGCAGACACTCCTGCGGCAAGCTCTACAAATAGCAACAGCAATGCCACTGCCGCAGTAGCAACAACAGCTGTTGCAGCTACAGCAGTAGCAGCCTCTAACGATAACCCAGCTGCAGCGAGTAACGATGTAGCAGTTCCAGCAGGTGATAATACCGAATTACAAATGCTGCAATTTTGGTATCAGCGTGCCGATGCAGCTACCCGTAAGCAGTTTCAAATTTGGGTAATCCAACAACAGTAATAACCTAACGAATATTGGCCTGAGTTGTGTCAACTCAGGTCATTTTCTTATAGCTTTAGCTCTCCCGGATCTCTATGTCTCTTAACTCCGCTCCAAAACACATTCAGTTGGCTGTAGATTTAATTCAATTACTTGAAGAAAACCACATTGAGCCAGAACTCGCACTTAAAGCACTAGAAATAGTGAGCCAGGACTGCCAAAAAAAACTTGCAGAACAAGCAAAACCAGAAGATTAAACTCAAAATATCCCCCACCAATTTAACTTAGTGCTCAACAATTAGCCTAAGAGCCTGAATTTTAGATATTTGTCACCTAAATATTTTTATTATTTTTTTGTGAAAAGCTAAATACCATAAACATATTTGGTTAATAAGATTTAATTGACCAATAAGTGAGCGGATTTTTGTGATCCGAATCATAACTTTAGTTCCCTTCCAATATAAACTTTCTGCCGAACTCAAAACAAAACACACACGGTAATTCACTTAAACGTGAACAAGGAACTACCCTATGAAAAAAATTGCACTACTTTCAGCTGCCGCTCTTTTAGCCAGCGCGCCTGCCAGCGCCGAGTATCTTTACGGTTTTGGTAACATCAGCGTAAACTACTTAGATTGGTCTAAAAACACTCAAGACCGTACTGGTTTCCAAGAAGATTTTGCTTACCTTGAATTAGAAGGTGGCGCAGGTTTTGATTGGGGTGAAGTATACGGCTTCTTCGATCTAGAAAACGTTCAAGATGGAAGCGATGAACTACGTACAGCATATAAAGGAACTATTGCTTACAAAATCGCTGATACTGATTTCCGTTTATACGGCCAACACTACGCAACTGACTCAAAAGGTTTTGCTGCAAACAATACTGTACTAGGTGGTCAATACCGCTTCCAAGGTGACGGTTGGTTTGTTACTCCTTGGGTTGGTGCTCACATGACTATCACAAACCCTTCTTGGAACGACGGTTTCACTGGTTTTAACGGTGGTATGTTCGGTTGGACCGCGGTTTACAACTTTACAGCTTGGGACCAAAAATTCTGGATCTCTAACTGGCACGAATCTGAATTTGCACGTAAGTCAGATTACACCGACGTTTCTGGCGAAACTGATGATGTATCAATGAATGGTGCATTAGCATTTTGGTGGGATGCCACCGAGCACGTAACTACCGGTATCCAATACCGTTACGCTTATAACAAGCTAGGTACTGTGGGCAACCAAAACGCCTTCATTTATTCACTACGTTACAACTTCTAAGTTTGTATGTAGTTGAACGAAAAGCCAGGCATTGCCTGGCTTTTTTTGTTTAAGGAAGGTGTAACTGAGTAGTGCTGCCAGATGAATGCTTAAGCACATCTATACGGCTGGTGATTTGTTCCTTCATCTCTGACACATGAGAAATCACCCCCACCATTCGGCCTGCACTTTGCAAATCCACCAAAGTTCGAATCGCCAAATCTAATGACTCTTGATCCAAGCTACCGAAACCTTCATCAATAAACAGAGTATCTAGTTTTATGCCACCCGCATAGGCTTGTACCACATCAGACAGCCCTAATGCCATGGCTAGCGCAGCCATAAAGCTCTCGCCACCACTTAGGGTTGCTACAGAGCGTACTTTAGAGGTGTAACTATCTTCCACTTCTAGTTCTAAACCAGAGGCTTTGTTGCCTTTCGCCCGCTGCTCTTTGCGAATAAGCTGGTAACGCCCTTTGCTCATAACACTTAGGCGCTGGCTGGCTTGCAGTAATACGTCATCCAGCAAAACACTCAATACAAAGCGCTGCAAACTCACTTTGTTACCGGTTTGGCCGTTAGCCACATCGGCTAAAGTGCCTACTACTTGGTATTGGTCAGCGAGAGATTGGGCATTCTTATCGGCATGATTTAACTTATTTTGAATCTCTAACAAACTTAAGTGACGATTATTGAGCTTGTTCCACTCAGCATCTGCTAAATCTTTTTGTTCTAGCAGTTTGTTAAGCGCTTGCGCTAAATCTTCAAGATTTTGCTGCTTTTTACCCTTTAGTTTGACCTTTAATTGCTCTAATTGCGCAGACACTGTTGTTAAGTCGCTATGATATTCTTCTAGCTCCTTTGCAAGTGCTGCCATTTCATCATCACTAACCAAAGCCATGTTAAAGGCGCTTTCATTGGCAAAACTGGATTTTGCTAATTGTTCAGAAAACGTAGCTTGCGCTTCACTTAAAGCTTGCTGAGCGAGCTGCAGCGCCTGTTTTGCTGCTGTAGCTGCCGATTGTTTAGCACTTAAGTCTTCACGAGCAACATTGTGTTGCTCGTTTATCGCTGCAATAGATGTCTTAAGTTGCTCAATTTGCTGCTGTTGTAAGTTTATTGCTTCATCAAGAATTGACGGCTGCTGAAACTTCTCGGGTAGATTTTGTTCAGCATTCTCACGCTGCCCTTGCAACACATCTAACTGGCTTTTGGTTTGCTGATATAAGTCTCTCGCCTGCTCCACTTGAGCTTGCAGCCTTAACTCTGTTTGCTCTGATTGCTCGAGTTGTTGTTGCTGTTGTTTACTTAGCGAGTGAGCTTGTTGGGCGGCCGCCAATGCTTGCTGAACAGCATCTAGTTCCGCGCGAAGCTGTTGAACTGATATTGCCGCTTTATCTCCCAAGAGCTGGCTGAGATTCTGCTGCTGAACTAGCCATTCGCTTTGCTTGGTTTTTAAGGCTTTGTAATGCTGGCGAGCTTCTTCTAGTTTGTCTCGCGCTACTTGCTCATTGTTACGCGCCTGCTCTACATCATTTTCGCTGGGCAATGCTTGCTGACTCACCGCGAGTTGAGGATGTGCAGTGCTACCACATACAGGGCAAGCGTCACCAGTTTGCAGTCGCTGCGCCATAATGGCCGCTTGGCCTTGGTGCCAAGTTAACTGAACTTGATTGGCCTGCTGCTGAGCTTGCTGGTAATGGGCCTTAAGCTGCTTACCTTGCTCGGCAGATTGTTCAACTTCAGCTTTATTCTCGCTTAACTGTTGATTGAGTTTTGCCAAAGCATCAGCCTGCTCAAGATACTGTTGGGCTAGGCCTAAAAGCCGCTGTTTTTCAGCTTGCGTTTCCGCCAATTGGCGACTGCTTGTAAGTTGCTCGCTCAAAGCGACTTTACTGCTCGCTAGTTCGGCTAGTTGCTGCTTTAAACCTTTGCCTTGCTCTGCTTGGCTGTCTAGTTTAGTTTGGGCAGCTGTTTGTTGCTGCTTAAGCTTTTCTAGCTCTTGAATAAGTGGTTTAAAGTTTTGTAGCGATAGTAGCTGTTCTTGAGCTTGTGCTAGTTGCGCTTCTTTCTCTGGCATTTGCTCAAGCTGTTGCTGCGCTTGTTGCAAGTTTTGTTGAGCCAAGCTTAATCCCGCTTCACCCTGGCTTTGTGCCAAACTGGCTTGCTTAGCCTCGTTAAAGCGCTGCACTTTTGCCGTATCAAAGGCCTCAATAGCCTGCGCGGCTTTGGCTTGGTCTAAGCGAGTTTGCTTTTCGCTAATATTGGCTTTTTGTTTGTTTAAAGCACTTAAAGATGTTTTAAGATTAGCCAGTAAATTAAAGTCTTCATCGAGTAATTTAGCCGCTTCGTAGTCTTTATTTGCTGCTGAATACTGAACCTCAGTTTGCTGTTTTTTCGCTAAGGCTTGTTCAAGTTGCGAGCTTAACTGGGCTAACTCTTCGCTTAAATCACTCTGCTCATTTAGATCGGCGCTTTGCAAAATACCTTCGCGAATATTTTTTTGCTCTAAGGCTTTTGTGCGAATGCTAGCCGCTTGGCTTTTAAGGCTATCTTCAATTTTTCTGTATATATGCGTTTGAAACAATTGAGAAAATATTTTTTCCCGCTCTTTCGAGTCAGCCATTAACAGCTGACGAAACTTGCCCTGCGGCAATACCATCACTTGGCGAAACTGGTCGGCATCTAAACCGGTAAGTGCTTCTATCTGACTATTGGCTTCCGACACTTTGGCGGGCACCAACAGCTCTTCACTACCATCATCATTAACTAAACTTATCTGTGCTTCGGGCTTTTGCTGGGTATAACCATCACCTGATTTCTTAAGACGTGCTTGTTCGGGCACGCGACGAATTTTATAACTCTTTGCCCCTAGTTCAAACTCAAAAATCACTTCAGTTAGTAGGGCTTCATCGGCCAAATCACAACGCATTTGTGAAGCTTCGCGCTCGTCACCTGTGCTCTTTCCATACAAGGCAAAACACATTGCATCTAAAATGGTGGTTTTACCTGCGCCAGTAGGGCCATTGAGCAAAAATAGTGGGTTTTGACCAAGTTGGCGAAAATCTATCAACTCTGTTCCAGCAAAGGGGCCAAAGGCGCTCATGCGTAAAGTAATTGGGCGCATTATTGGTCTCCGCGGTGCAGTTGGTCGATAGTTTGCTTTAACAAGGCTTGCTGCTCAGCGCTTAGCTCGTCGCCAGATACTTGGGCAAAAAAGTCGGTGAACATGTCATATTCACCTTTTTTTATGTGCTCTCGATTAAGCTCAAGCTTGTCTGTATTCGCCATCAGGCCGGTTCGCTCAAGGTGCAGAACATTTGGGTATACCTCGCGTAACTTACCCATGGCATCTAAAATGGCTGACTTATCTGACAAACGCACCATTAAGTAGTCCTCTCGGCCGGCGTCTGTACTGCCGCTCGCCAACAGCTCTTCTAGATAGCCTTCGATAATTCGCACATCGCGCTTGGCCTCAAGGGGGACTAACTCGATATCGCATTCACCTTCACTTAACTCAACTAGAGTCACAGACTTAGCCTGATGCTGCTCGCTAAAGGAATACTTTAATGGAGAACCGGAATAACGGACCTGCTGTGAGCCCTTGTATTGAGGCCCATGTAAATGGCCTAGTGCAACATAATCAAAGTCGCTAAATAGCTTTGGAGAAATCTTGTCGGCCCCGCCAATGCTAAGCGGGCGCTCAGATTCGGACTCATCGCCACCATCTAAAAAGCAGTGAGCAATCACCACCTTTTTTAAGCCTTCGCTATCATGTTGTTTAACTTGTTCAACCAGCACTTGCATTGCTTCTTGATGGCTAGTTGCTTCGCTTTCAAAAACATCTCGCACAGTGGCTGGCTCAGCATACGGAAGCGGGTAAAATACCGCTGACTCGCCGTTTTTGGCGTCTAGTTTAATAGCCGGTATTTGTTGCTCTACGGTGCCACTTATATAAAGACCGCTTTCACGCATCTGCCTAGATGCAAAAGCTAAGCGCTGCGCGCCATCGTGATTTCCAGCAATAAGAATCACCGGAATGCTTAGTTGATTAACGAGTTTATCTAAGGTGTCATCAAGCAGTTTTACTGCGTTGCTTGGAGGCACAGAGCGGTCGAATATATCTCCAGCCACAATAAGGGCATCCACTTGGTGTTGCTCAGCAATTTGAATAATTTGTTCTAACACATACTCTTGATCTTGCAATAAAGACTGATTGTGTAACTGGCGCCCAAGGTGCCAATCAGAAGTGTGGAGAAATTTCATTCAATATCCGTAAGTTAAACCAGAAACAAGCACAAGTGCTTTACTAATTGCAGAGCCAGCATTATCGCCAAGCCATGCTTTTAAGGCAATGAATATACGCATTTGACACCAAGCAAGCTGTCAAAGAAATGAATTCGTCAGCGAAACTCGCATAGCGCCTTAGACTCTGGCAACATACAATTATTGTTTCGAGTTAATTCAAGGAAGAACAGTGTCTGATCAAGGTTCTACTGGCAACGTGCTTGCCGCTATTTGTAGCTTTTTTATCCCCGGTTTAGGCCAATTAGTTCAAGGCAGAATTCTGTCGGCTTTAATGTTTTTTGTAATCACCGCTGCAGGCTACGCGCTTTGGTGGTTAATTGTGCCCATTGTGATTGCGGTGATCGTTCATATTTGGGCAATTATTGACGCAGCGAGATTTACACCAGGGAGTAACTAATGAGAATTTTTAGCATATTATTATTACTTACCGGCCTTGTTGCTTGTGAATCCACCTATTACTCCGCAATGGAAAAGGTGGGCTACCACAAACGCGAGATATTAGTTGACCGAGTAGAAGATGCACAAGAAAGCCAACAAGATGCACAGCAACAATTCACCTCGGCTCTTGAACAGCTAAAAACCTTAACTAATTTTGATGGCGGCGATTTAGAAGATGTTTACGATGAAGTAAATGCCCAATATAAAGACTCAAAAGCCGCAGCCGAAACCGTAAGTGAACGGATAGATGAAGTAGACAGTGTTGCAGAAGCACTTTTTGATGAATGGCAAGATGAGTTAGAGCAATACCAGTCAGCCAGCCTAAAAGCAGAAAGTAAGCAGCAGCTTTCAGATACGCGTAAACGTTACGCCGCCATGCTTAAAGCCATGCGCAAAGCTGAAGCGCAAATGGATCCCGTTCTTAGTCGTTTAAACGATAATCAGCTTTACTTAAAACATAATCTAAATGCTCGAGCCATTGGCGCGGTTGGCAAAGAGTTTTCTCGATTAGAGCAAGAAGTTGCCGACGTAATTAAACAAATGAGCAAAGCGATAGCCGAATCTGACAAATTCATCGCAAGCATGAAATAACTAAGTTACAAGGCTACAAGTCCTTCTTTTGTAGCCTTTTATTTGCCTTTTCTACTATCAATCTCTTCTTACCAACAGCTGTAACATTTCTTTCATAAAAATGAAGTAAATTTGCCACTCGAAATTATTTTTGAACTAAGCAGCACAATAGCTAAGCGCTTAATTTCTGTTGCAGGCCAAGGTACTTTATTGATGTTTTGTCGGATTAAACAGCTACAACTTAAGCCTGCGTTATTTGCGCTACTTTGCAGCCTGTTTCCCATCATCATTAGTTATTTTTGGATTGTTGAAACCAGCAAACAACAAAGGCGAGAAGCTTTTAATCACGACTATCAAATAACCTTCAACAACATTAGTCATAACCTAAAGGCCATTGACCAGCAGTTTGAGCAACTCTCTCATGTAAGTGAACAGTGCCAAGAAGATACTTTAATCGCCTTGCGCAAAGTTCACTTTAAGATCTCTTACATTGCAGAAATGGGCTTGGTAAGCCAACACGGCAAATTGCTGTGCTCCAGCTGGGGGAAGCTAGATCCTCCCACCGACGTACTTAAGCCAATTAATTCTAACGTGTTGCGCTACTTTGGGCCTCTCGCTCTAGAGTACACCAAAGAACCAGCCATGGTTGTTGCCAAAACCCGCCCCGATGGCAGCGAAGTTAACGCAGCAATACCGCTAGAGGTATTCCGTTCATTTATCGAAGATACCAGCCAATCTAGTGACATCGTCGCTTTAAGCGACAGCCAAAATGGCACTCCCCTTTTTGTAAGTGGTAGTTACAGCTTGCCGCTAAACTTAAATAGCCCTTTGTTCCCATTACAACAAAGTAAAACCAGCGGTTTCGCGCAATTTGATGATGACAGCAATAAATATTTTGTTAGCGAAGTTTTTCCTGCACTGCCAGGCTTAGCCCTCGTTGCCAGCCGCCCAACTTCTGAACTATACAAAGGTGTCTATTGTTTAAGCCTAGTGCAGTTAAGCATGTATACCCTACTGCTATGCTGCAGCATGTTTTTGGTATACCGGCATCGTAGCCAACGCTTAAGCCAACGTTCTCGGCTTAAGCTAGCACTTAAAAATCATGAGTTTATAAATTACTATCAAGAGATTTATGATACCCACAATAAGCAGTTAGTCGCGGTTGAAGCCTTGGTGCGCTGGATGCACCCAGTGGATGGTTTGCGTTACCCCGACGCATTTTTACCCGATATTGATCGCTACAAATTACAGGTTGCGCTTACCGAACAAGTTATTAGCAATTTAAAGAACGATCTACACTCTTTGCTTGCTAGGCAGCCTTCGTTAAAAGTGAACATCAACATTACCGGTCAGCATCTAAAAGACGCATCTTTCATTAATCAGGTGCTAAGCGCACATGCTGGCTTTCCTAATCTATGTTTAGAAGTCACCGAAACCGAATTGGTAGAAATAGACTCTCCACAGGTGCAACTGTCGCTACAAAGGCTCAAGCAGCAGGGTGTTAAACTGGCTATCGACGATTTTGGTACCGGCTACGCTGGCCTGCAGTATTTACAGCAATTGCCACTAGATACCCTAAAAATAGATCGCAGCTTTGTTATCGCCATAAACACCGACTCACCACAAGCCAAAGTATTGGATGGGGTTATCGACTTAGCGCTCAATTTGGATCTGCAAATCGTTGCAGAAGGGGTAGAAAACCAACAACAAGCCGATTACCTCATATCAAAAGGTGTCTATTTGCACCAAGGCTGGTTGTATGGCAAACCTCAGGCGATTAAGCAATTTAGTGATTAGCTCATTCATTTAGTTTACGCCATTCTTTCAAAAGCTTATCAATACTTGCAAGGGGCGCCTTTCAACCGCACAATAGCCGCGTTAACTAAGGAGTAAGACAAATGGTTTCTAAATGGGCTAAGCGCTTTTTTCAAATGGCTGAACTGGTGGGTTCTTGGAGCAAGGACCCATCAACCCAGGTGGGTGCGGTTATCACCGAGAGCAATCGCATTGTGTCTTTAGGATTTAATGGCTATCCCCATGGCATTTCTGATAGTGCCGAAACCGACAACCGCGAAATGAAGCTACTCAAAACCTTACATGCCGAAGAGAATGCTATTTTGTTTGCTAAGCGCGATTTGTCTGGCTGTGAGATTTGGGTGACTCACTTCCCCTGCCCTAACTGCGCAGCCAAAATCATTCAAACAGGTATTGCCACAGTTCATTGTCCCGAGCAATCTGAGGACTTTTTGTCACGCTGGGGAGACAAAATTAAAGTCAGTGAAGACATGTTTAGCCAAGCAGGCGTAACAGTAGATTGGTTACCCTTAGAGCAACACTAAGTGCTGATATACAGGGTTGTTTGCTTAACAACCCTATTATATGTAGTACAAAACAAGCTTAATATTGCTTTATAGACTGTCAACACCACTCACGCAGTTTGAGTTTACCCCTGCACAAATAAACGCCAATTTTTCACATAATTCAATAATAGTGCCGCCGTGAGTAGTGCTAAGTATTACGAAAATCAGTCACTTACTTACATGCCTAGGGCTACTTTTGCAGCTCTATTAAGTCAATAAAACATCTAATCAATAGCTTATCACTATTACGAAAAGTTACATTGCGCTGCTAACCGAGCCCCAGCTATAACTTTAAAGTTAAAGATTCGTCGACAGAGCCTGCTTAAGAAAAACCATTAACTGGGTAAAAGTTCACATTTCTCCAATGGAAACCTTATCTAGCCCACAGTTTTTAACCTTTTCCTTTTAATCATACAAAAATATTTAATAATCTGATCAGGTTCACAGATACAAATCCAAAATCCCAATAGCATATTTGTATTACATTAATACCAGTAATGATGTCGCCCAATAAGGACTAATGATGACAAGTTATAAACCTTTAGCTCTTGCACTTTGTATAGCAACTAGCTCTAGCGTTATAGCCGCTGAGTTTGAACTTGTGCTTGGTGGCGGCACTAAAGGTGAAGCGGCCCTAGGTATGAATGACCAGAACCTGTTGGCGCTATCTAAGTCTGGTGATTTTTCACAGCTCACGGTGAAAAAGAGCTTAGCTGAGATATTGGCCGAAAGAAATATAGAACAGCTATACCCAAAACAATAATTAGAACCCTAACTCTCTAAATATAAAAACTGGGCTCATTACTGGGCCTTAACTTGGAAATGGAATTTATCATGACAAAAATGAAAAGCCTTTCAATTGCAATTGGTGCGCTATTAATCGCAGCACCTGTAGCTGCAGGTCAACTTGACCTACGTAGCGAATACAAACATGAATCTGAAGCTCACGCCTACCGTATTAAAATCGGTGACTCAACCAAAGTAAGCGACGCTGGTAAATGGAACTACAGCGTAGAGATGAAGTTCTTTAGTGGCAAGAACGATGACGGAGAATATGGCGGTTTTCTCGAAAACCTACAACGTGGTGACTCAGAGTTCGATTGGGGCTACCAACACAAAATCAACAAAAAGTGGTACATCCATCCAGGTATGCCAATTACCTTTGGTGATGAGCGCGTAACCTACAAACCACAATTTAGAGTGGGTTATAAATCCGATTTTGGTTTAAAAACTGCTTTACGTTACCGTTACGAAATCCGTCAGTATGCTGATGGTAAAGAAAATGGTGAAACGTGGTACAAATCTAAAATCACCTTAACTGGTGGTTACAAAGTTAAGAGCATGCCAAACCTTAAGTTAGACTATGAGGCAAACTACTGGAAGAGCCACACTTACGAGTGGGACGCAATTGCAGGCAAAGCCAAAGATCCACAGTTTAACAACGGCGACGATAACTGGGATGCCGGTATATTCATCGGTTACCAGATAGAGAATTGGCGTCCATATATGGAGTTTTGGAACTCAAGCGTGAGCTCTAAAACAGACCAGCGCCAACTTAAAACTCGTGTTGGTGTTAAGTACAAGTTTTAAGCCTTTCGTAAATATTTAGCTTTCCTTCTTTAAAGCCAAGCAGGTGTTCTGCTTGGTTCTTTTTTTATACCGAGCAAACGCTCGCACTGTTTAACATTTCTTGTTTACGAATTGGCATTTCATCAATAATTGCGAATATTTCTTGCCAATCTGTTTTTGCTCCCCAACGATGTTTCTCGTGACCATCTTTACCAATTAACACCGCAATATGTTTGTTTTCTTCCACCCGATATTTATCCCTAAGATAAGAAACGCCGTGGCTTCCTACTTGCTCTGCCTGTCCATGAGCCTGTTTGGCCGTCATAACCATCACCACTAAATCTCGCTCACGGATCTGGCAGCGGTAACGCATTTCATCAGCTAAGAACTGCTCTACCGCACTATCTTGCTGTGGAGCAAAAAACAGTACACTTCGATGTGCCCAATAGTCACTATCCATTGGGTAAGACATGGCAAGGCTGCTGGTGAATAACAAAACAGGTGTTAGTAATCGCTTCATCTTAAGTCCCCCATTCATTGCTATTTAGAACGAAAGCTTAGCGGGTTTGGTTCAATTTTTCGGCACTTAATCTAGAGCTTGCTGGTCAGGATTTTTTACAGTAATAATTGGGTATTTGTAAGTGGCTAATATCAAAATAGAAATACGCTTAGTCAAGCTGCAAGCCAAATTATTTACAAACAAGTTAATAAAGAGATAAGGACACTGCATGACACTTGGTAATAAAAGTGTCATTAATATTTACATGATCTTTTCCTTTAAGCACTATCGCTTTCTTAACTATTGAATTTTAAAACTTTTATATTTTTGGCGCAATTATTGATTTACTAGGTATTCATTTTACAAAGGAATGCCTAATGCTAATCACTAGAAAGCTACTCTCTATAAGCTTGATACTACTCACCATGCCGGTTCACGCAACTATCATCGCCTACGATATGCTAAACAGCAGTAGCCTTAACTTAGTCGATTATCAGAACCCTCTCAGCCAACAGTTTACCAGCGCGCAAGATGGCTTTAACAAGTATCAAGTAAATACCAGCTTAAGCATTCCTAATAGCCTTATTGATTCAAGCCAAAGCAATCCAAGCGATAGCCTGGGGATTGTTGATTCACACACTGACCAAGCAAGCTTCTTTGGTGTAAGCGATACCCTTAACCCAGACAATCCAAGCGGGGATGCACAAGCCAGCTGGCTGTTTGATATCAGTGGTTATGCCTTAAGTTCCATATCCATTTCCATGGCGGCTATGGGCGATTTTGAAACATCTGATTACTTTAGCTTTAGCTATGCCATTGATGCCTCGCCCATACAACTACTCTTTAGCAGCGCAGTTGATGAACAAGCCAACCAAAGCTATACCATGGCCAGCGGGAACCAATATCAACTAAACGATCCGCTATCTATCAACAAGCAAGTGCTAGACAATCAGTTTAAACAGCTTAGTCAGAGCCTAGTTGGCAGCGGCTCGGTATTAAGCTTGTATTTTAACGCCAATCAAAATGGCGGTAATGAAGCGTTTGGCTTTAGAGATATTGTGATTAATGGAGACAGCCAAGTGGCTAGCCAAGTTTCTGAGCCACTAAGTATTTGGCTAATTGTGTTGGGGTTATTTGCTTTAGCTGCGCGCCAAGCTCGTATTCGAGCTTAAAAAAAAGGCGAGACCGTGTAATTACGCTCTCGCCTTACTATTACCGTTTATTATTATTCTTACTGTTTAATGCCCGCAAAAACCACCACGACTTTATCGTCGCCTTTGCTGCGGCTAAAGGCATAAGGTTGATCACTAATCTTGTTGTGTTCACCAGCGCCAATGGCAACGTGGCGGTCTCGGAACTGACCTACTGTTTGCCAATGTTTAACTAAGGCTTGGCGGTCTTTATCTTTAGCAATTTGCTCCCAGTTCATAAACGAACGAGTTGGAGAGTCAAAAGCGTCAGACTGAGGCCCACGTGGGCGTCCACTTTCATCACCGTAATACAATTGCACTCCGCCAGGCATCATTAACAATGCCGTACCCGCACCTGCTTGCAGTGGGATATCTTCATAATTTGAGTAGAACAACTTGGTATCGTGCGAACTAATGTAAGTAAGCAAGTTGAATGTAGGATCGCTGTTTATATCTTTCGCGTAGGTCGCATACATTTTTTCGTTTTGCGCCAAACACTGTGAGCCCTTAAGCGCCGCACTATCGCCTGCGTATTCAAAGTTAATTAAACTATCCATACCATTGTCGAAGTAAAAGTCACGGTATGCCCCGTGATGCCATACTTCGCCCACCATCCAAAATGGTTTGTCATCAATGGCTTTCTCTGGGTTTTCTTTTTTCCACTCGGCTAGCGCTTCAGTAGCAGAGTCTTTTAGCTTGGCCCATACTTCGGCTTCAACGTGTTTTACTGTATCTGCTCTAAATCCATCGATACCGTAATCGCGGACCCAGTTGGTGTGCCATTCAACCAAGTAATCCAAAACGGTGTAACCTTCGCGCTCTACCGCTTTAGTATCTTTTTTGTTTTTAAGGATCGGCGGTAAACCTACGTGTTTAGTACTCTCGGTTAATAAGTCAGGTAAACCCGCTAGGTTCATGGTGATATCATCGCCACCCGGCGCTGTGTAACCAGCCATACCGCTGCGAACCCAATCTGGCCCCCACCAATTCTCTACCCATTCGCTAGAGCTCCAACGAATAAAGTTATTGTAACGATGCCAGTTATGGCCTTTATCAAAGTCTGGTTGCCAATCGGTCCACTTCTTCGGCACTGGCGCACCAGGCGCCATAGCGTTAATACCAAAGGTTTGCATGTCATCCATGGTTGGATAACCAACATGGTTAACTACCACGTCTACTAATACGCGAATGCCACGTTTATGGGCTTCATCAACAAAACGGCCAAAGTCTTCTTCACTACCTAAGTTTGGATCAATCTTGGTAAAGTCCAACGCCCAGTAACCGTGATAACCATAAAATGGGAAGCTGCCTTTATCACCGCCGCCCACAAAGCCATGGATTTGTTCAACAATAGGCGTTACCCAAATCGCGTTCATGCCCAAGTCTTTAATGTAATCTAGCTTGGCAGTAATGCCGCTAAAATCACCACCTTGGAAGGTGCCAATTTCTTGTTTGCCATCGGCTTTACGATTTAGTGGGTAATCGTTACTAGTATCACCATTGTTAAAGCGATCTGTCATGATGAAATAAACGCTAGCATTGTCCCAAGAGAACTCGCTAGCTTCTGCATCCGCCGCTTCAAGCAACAATACCCCGCCGCTGGCAGGATCTGGCTGCATGGTCACTTGGCCATTAGCCACTTTTTGAGTTTGACCAGAATAAAAA
The DNA here is from genome assembly GCF_019670125.1 of Agarivorans aestuarii. NCBI lineage: Bacteria > Pseudomonadati > Pseudomonadota > Gammaproteobacteria > Alteromonadales > Alteromonadaceae > Agarivorans > Agarivorans aestuarii. Next base: position 1,947,601 of record NZ_AP023033.1, on the reverse strand, counting down.
TCTTTAACGGTTTGGCCGTTAGCGAAGGTAGAGCTCACATCAACTGTTACTGGTTGACCATCCCAAGCAATACAATCCACAGATGGTGGCTTACGTTTAAAGGTAGATGCTTGCGCCTTGCGTGATACTTGCACGGTAGGCTTGTCGGCATCTGAATTATCTAAGATTAGCTCGTAGTTGCCAGCGAACAAAATTTTCAGTTCGAAGTATTTGTCTTTAGCACAGCTATTTAAGTCTTGAGGTTTTGAAAAGCGCAGTTTGCTTTTGTCGACAGGGCCAAAACGTAAGCCACATTGTTGGCCTTCGTCTGAGATCTGAATGTTGTAAGTGCCTTTTTCTAGCGGAACGGTAATTTTATATTTGCTTTTTCCAGCAAATTTTAAGCGCTGCTCAACATTGACACCGCTATCGGCATAATTCATATAAAGTGGCGTTTTGATCATCGCCGCCGACAAGTTTGCCGAACCGCCCGCCATTACTAGCGCCGCACTCAATAAACCTAGTTTAAAACCTTTCATTCAACCTCCATGGCATTTAGCTAACGCAAGCTGCGTGCAAACACCTCGTTCAACCATTTGAAGTGATGAAAACAAAAGCTACTTAAGTTTTCACTAACAAAGCATGATTATTTGCGAATTTTATGACTGACAGCGCTTTCATTTGGTAAAACAGCAAGTTCACCGCTATATCAACATTCATTGGCGCGTGCCCCTTGCTGCACCTGTGATGTTGTTTTATGATGTCGGGTCTTTATTGTGGTTATTTTTGCAGAATAATTAGCTTAAAAATCACAATTTGCAGACAGATAAAAGAAACAGTTTAAGTTAGTAGTATTCGCTTAAAGCTTGACTAAATAAATAAGAATAGCGCGAGTGAGAGCAACAGACAGGGTGTAAAGGAAGCCATGAAAAAAACAATGTACGAAAAGATCTGGGACGCGCATGTAGTCCACGAACCAAAAGGTAGCGCATCTATCCTTTTTGTTGACCGTCACCTCATGCACGAAGTAACAAGCCCGCAAGCCTTTGAAGGTCTGCGTATGGCTAACCGCCCGGTTCGCAACCCACACAGCATTTTGGCCACTATGGACCACTGTGTTCCAACTAAAGCAGCCGACCGCGCATCTTTGCCTGATCCTATTGGCAAAAAACAAATTGAAGTTATGGCGCAAAACTGTGCCGATAACAGCATTAACTTATACGATATGAACAATGCTAATAACGGTGTAATTCACATCGTTGTGCCAGAGCACGGTTTTGTTCATCCAGGTATGGTGGTTTGTTGTGGTGATAGCCACACTGCTACTCACGGTGCCTTTGGTGCCCTAGCCTTCGGTATTGGTACCTCTGAAGTTGAACACATCATGGCAACTCAGACCATCCAACAACAACAATCAAAAACAATGTTGGTTAAAGTAGATGGCGAGCTGTCTGAATTTGCTACCGCGAAAGACATTGTACTAGCCATCATCGGTAAAATTGGTACTGCTGGCGGTACTGGTTACGTGATTGAATTTGCCGGTAGTGCAATTGAAGCCTTAAGCATGGAAGGTCGCATGACCGTATGTAACATGGCGATTGAAGGCGGTGCGCGTGCTGGTCTTATTGCACCAGACCAAAAAACCTTTGATTTCCTAGAAGGCAAAGAGTTTGCTCCTCAAGGTGAACACTGGGATCAAGCGGTTGCATACTGGAAGTCTCTAACTACCGACGAAGGTGCTGAGTACGATGCTGTAGTTGAATTAGACGCAGCAGAAATTGCACCACAAGTCACTTGGGGTACCTCACCAGAGCAAGTACTTCCTGTGGATCAACCAATTCCAGATCCTGCTCAAATCGAAGATTCAATTAAATCTTTAGCGGCTAAAAGCGCGCTAAACTACATGGGCCTAGAAGCCGGTAAGAAAATGACCGACTTCCCTGTAGATGTGGTATTTGTAGGTTCATGTACTAACGGTCGTATCGAAGACTTCCGCGCGATTGCCGCTGTGTCTAAAGGTAAAAAAGTAGCGCCAGGCGTACAAGCTATTGCCGTACCAGGTTCTTACCCTGTTAAAGAACAAGCCGAAAAAGAAGGCATTGATAAAGTGCTTATTGAAGCGGGTTGGGAATGGCGTGAGCCGGGTTGCTCAATGTGTCTAGCGATGAACGGTGATTACCTTCAACCTGAACAGCGCTGTGCATCAACTTCAAACCGAAACTTCGAAGGACGACAAGGTAAAGGGGGTCGTACCCACCTTGTATCACCAGCGATGGCAGCAGCCGCAGCCGTTGAAGGTAAGTTCGTCGATTTACGTACTTGGAAATAATGTAAACACGTTGATTAATCAATGTGAGTGAAATTTTTGGAGTTAATTATGCAACCATATAACAAACACAACTCTGTTGCTGCGGTAATGAATCGTAGTAACGTAGATACAGACCAAATCATTGCCAAGCAGTTTTTGAAAAAAGTAGAACGTACCGGTTTCGGCGTTCACCTTTTTCACGATTGGCGCTACCTAGAAGATGGCTCTGAGAACCCAGAGTTTGAATTAAACCGCCCTGAGTTTAAAGGTTCTAAAATCCTAATCGCTGGTGATAACTTTGGTTGTGGTAGCTCACGAGAGCATGCACCTTGGTCAATTGCTGATTACGGTTTTAATACTATTATTTCAACCAGCTACGCTGACATTTTCTTCAGCAACTGCTTTAAAAATGGCATTTTGCCAATCATCGTTGATGCTGAAACATTACAAGCATTAATGGACGAAGTAGAAGCAGCGCCTGGGATTTCAATTACTATCGATTTAGAGAATCAAGTAATACAAACTCCGGCCGGTAAAGAAGTCGCGTTTGATGTAGACCCATTCCGTAAAGAGACTTTATCTAAAGGCCTTGACGACATTGGCTGGACTTTAAAATTCGAAGACAAGATCGACGAGTTTGAAGCCAAACACAAACAACAACTACCTTGGTTGTGGCCAAGCGCATAGTTGCAGCTAGGCGCTACTTAGGTAGCGCCTACTCTTTAGCGAATTTCTTTACTGCGAGACATGGTTTATGGAGCAAAACCGCTCAATACAACTCATGGACACTACCCTTCGCGATGGCGAACAAACCCAAGGTGTGTCTTACTTCCCTCAAGAAAAAGTCAGTGTAGGTAAAGCCCTACTCCAATCCTTAAAAGTTGATCGTATCGAAGTAGCCTCTGCACGTGTTTCAGACGGTGAAAAATCTGCGGTACAACAGCTTACCGAATGGGCTAAAGACGCTGGTCACCTACATCAAATCGAAATTCTTGGTTTTGTTGATCACAACAAAAGCGTTGATTGGATTGTTGAATCTGGCGCTCAAATTATTAACCTACTGACCAAAGGCAGCTTAAACCACTGTACTAATCAGCTAGGTAAAACTATTGAGCAGCATATCGCCGACATCAAACAAACGGTGAGTTATGCTCAGGCCCAAGGCTTAAGTGTAAACGTCTATCTAGAAGACTGGTCAAATGGCTATGCCGACAGCCCAGAATACGTATACCAGCTAGTCGATGCGCTTAAAGATTTAGGCATAGAGCACTTCATGTTACCCGATACCTTAGGGGTTATGGCACCAAAAGAAGTGTTTGATAGCTTAACTGACATGATTGAACGCTTCCCAAATATTAAATTTAATTTTCACCCGCATAACGATTACGGCTTAGCCACCGCCAATAGCATGGCAGCCGCAGAAGCTGGCGTGGCGGCATTGCACTGCACCATGAATTGCTTAGGCGAGCGCGCCGGTAATGCTTCTTTAGCTGAAGTGTCGGTAGTACTAAAAGACAAGTTAGGTTTTAAACTCAATATTGATGAGAAAGAAATTCACAATATTGCCAAACTGGTTGAAAGCTTTTCCGGTAAACGACTTGCCGCTAATACCCCGATTGTTGGTGCAGACGTATTTACTCAAACGGCAGGTATTCACGCCGATGGTGACCACAAAGGCGGCTTATACATTACCGAACTTAGCCCAGAGCGCTTTGGTCGTGAACGTAGTTACGCTTTAGGGAAAATGGCTGGTAAAGCTTCAATCATTAAAAACCTTGAAGCAATGGAGATTGAAATATCGCCCGAGAATCAGAAAAAGCTTCTCGACAAAATCGTTAAGTTGGGTGACCAAAAAGCCACTATCACACCTAACGATTTGCCGTTCATTATCGCCGATATCATGGAGAGCAATGACTTCGCCCATATCGAGCTACTCAACTGCTCAATTACCAGTGGGTTGGATTTAGAGTCTTCCGCTAACATTCGCCTACGCATTGGTGATAAAGTTTATAAAAGCTCAGGACACGGTAACGGTGGCTTTGATGCCTTTATGAAAGCACTCGACCATCCTTTAAGTGATTCTAAGCTCACCATGCCAGAACTGATTGATTACGAAGTTCGGATTCCACCCGGTGGTCAAGCGAACGCTCTAACCGAATGTGTAATTCAATGGGCAGATGATGCTAAACAGTTCCATACCCGCGGAGTTAACTCCAACCAGGTATTTGCTGGTATTCAAGCGACCTTACGCATGCTGAATGTACGTTTACATCAGCGCCAATAACACTAGCGCTTCTTAAGTAAAATAAAAGGCGAGCCATGCTCGCCTTTTGTTTTGTAAGGCTTAAGTAAAGCTCACCTTAGTAAAATGAGGGTTATCTACCAAGACCTCTAACTGTTCTATGTCATCTAACACCACTAAAATTTGCTGATTAGCTTGCTCGAGTAAGATACATTCTTGCTTGTGTTGATTACGCTTAGTGTCTAACGCGAGACCTTGAATTTGCTCACCACTTACCAACAATACCCTCACTAGGTAGCGGTACATACAGGCTATTTCGATGTAATCATAGTTATCACAAGAAATCATAAGCACTCCGATTAGCTATGCGCAAATAAAACATCATATCCAATGATTCAGCTAACGCCCTAACACGTGCTAATATAGCGCCAGCTGATGATTTAGTTGCAGCGCACTACCCTAGCCATTGCTTCCTTCGACATAGAGATACCCATGCCATTTTCCAAACTTGGTTTACACGCACCACTGGTGCAAGCCTTAAACGAATTAAACTACCAACAGCCTACGCCGATTCAGGCTAAAGCGATACCGTTGGTGTTAAATGGCAAAAACCTGATTGCGGCAGCGCAAACAGGTACAGGTAAAACTGCAAGTTTTGTATTGCCTATTTTGCAAAACATTACTCAACAAACAACTCCACTGCGCGGAAAACGAGTGCGAGCATTGGTGCTAACACCTACGCGCGAATTAGCCCAACAAGTTGAACAAAGCATTCAAGACTACGCTAAGCACCTTGAAATAAGCTCTCTGGCAATGGTGGGCGGAGTAGACTCTGAGCCACAAAAACAGGCCCTAATTTACGGCGTAGATATCCTAGTCGCCACACCCGGTCGATTGCTAGACATGATGTATCAACGTGCAGTGAATTTTGACCAACTAGATACCTTGGTGCTAGACGAAGCCGACCGCATGTTAGATATGGGCTTTATTGACGACATCACTAAAATTGTTGACCGACTCCCCGAGCAGCGCCAAAGCTTACTTTTCTCCGCTACCCTGTCGAAGCAAGTAAAGCAACTGGCACAAACCTCTATTGGTGAAGCGCTTGAAATTTCACTGGCTCAAAACAAAGACAGTGTACCTAAAATTGACCAGTGGCTAGTCACGGTGGACAAAGACAAGAAATCCGCCATGTTAAGCCAAATGATTAAAGACGGCGATTGGCAACAAGCGCTGATTTTCATTCAAACTAAACATGGATCAGCCAAGCTTGTAAGCCAGCTCGAAAAGCGTGGTATTAATGCCGAAGCATTGCATAGCGGCCGTAGCCAAGCCTCGCGCAACAAGCTTCTAGAAGACTTTAAATCTGGAGAAATTAAGTTTGTAGTGGCTACCGGTATCGCTTCTCGTGGTATCGACATTGAAGAGCTAAGCCGAGTGGTCAATTACGACTTACCAGACCAAGCAGACGACTATGTGCATCGAATTGGCAGAACTGGTCGAGCTGGTGCTCAAGGTGAAGCAATCTCTTTTGTCTCTAAAGATGACTTTAGAAACCTATGTGCGATTGAAAGCCGAATTGGCCACTTAATAGAACGTAAAGTGATAGAAGGTTTTGAGCCAATCAAAGAAGTGCCTGTTTCAATTCTCAACTACAAACCCAAGTCTAAAAAGGGCAATGGGCATTACAAAAACCCGAAAAAAACTAGCAGGTAATTGCTAACAGCCTTCACCGCTAGTGAGGGCTTATTTAGTCAGTTCTAGAAGAAGCTAGTTAACTATAGAGACTAGCTTTTAAGTATCGAGGGTTTTACCTTTGCCCTACCCGAGTCTTCAAAAAAAGGATTGGGTTTTCCTTTTCCTTTAAGTTTCCAGCCTAATAGTTTAACAATCAGTTTAAATTTGGTTTTACGCGGGGATGCTCCCAATAGCGCCTCAGGAAGCGGCTTTAAAGCTTGATGCTCATTTACTGCACCTAAGTGCTCACTGTTACTCTGTAAAGAACTAGTATGCTCTGCATCTACAAAGTCTTGATAAACCGTAACTAAGGGCAGTTTAATGCCTACGGTATTGGCGATAGGTGTATTGCAACATTGGCTATACCAGCGATAAATGCCTTTAGGCGTTAAACGCAAGCAGGCTAGCTGTTGTTTTCCCTCTACTATTTCAACCTTAGCTGGTGCAGCTACATATAGCTCTGAGCCACCATACTGATTTATCGAGCTTCCTTCGCTCTGCAAATGTTGAGCAAACTTGCGACAATCTTCGCAATAACACACTAGCTGCTTAACAGCGCTAGGGCTTACTTGCTTTATCTGCCCTTTTATCTTGCCACATCGGCATTGTAGATCTACATCCATGACTGACTCCATTTGTCTTAGGGCTGGGTTTTATAGGGGAGCAGCTTTTTACACTGCTCAGCATATTGTGCGATGTGCAGCTGCTCTTCGATGCAAAAGGCCTTTATTGCGGCGGAAAAATCACTACGAGCAACATAGTGAGAGGAATAGGTGGTCACTGGTTCAAAACCCCTATACAGCTTGTGCTCACCTTGAGTACCAGGGTTGAACCGCTGTATTCCCTTGGCTATAGCAAACTCGATACCTTGATAAAAACACAACTCAAAATGCAGCATGTCTAACTCTTGCAAACAGCCCCAATAGCGGCCATATAAGTTATCTTGGTCGAAAAAGAACAAAGCACTAGCCACAATTTTCTGGTCTTTTTCTGCTGTCACCAGCAGCATGTTGTCGCCCATTTTCTGAGCTAGCTGCTGAAAAAAACTAAAAGACAAATAGCCTTTTTGTCCACGCTTCATATAGGTAGTTTGATAGCAAAGATAAAATGCCTCTAAAGCTTGGTAGTCTATATCGCTACCAGTTCGCCAAACAATCTCGTCCACGCTGCTTTTAGCTACTCTACGCTCTTTATTAGTGGTTTTTCTTTTGCGGGAGGTAAAACCTGAGACATAGTGTTCAAAGCTAGCATAGCCTTGGTTGCGCCACTCAAACTGCACCCCGTGACGGGTCATCATGCCATTGGCTTGCAATTGATCGGCAAAAGCTTGCTCAATAAAATTACAGTGCCACGAACTTAAGCTCTGTTGTTGGCAAATATTTACAACACTATCAGCCAGTTGAGCAACAGCGCTATCAGTAAGGGCCTTACCAAAGTGCTTTTGCCCAGCGATAGGCGTAAAGGGTTGCATGGTAACTAGCTTGGGGTAGTAGTCTAAACCGTAACGCTGATAAGCGTCTGCCCAGGCCCAATCAAACACGTACTCACCATAACTATGTGACTTTAAATAGCTTGGAAACAGTAATTGGTGATCGGGCAACTCAATATGATGTGGTTGCCAGCCGCTATTCGCTCCCACACATGCTTGCTGCTCTAAGGCTTGCAAGAACACCGGGTTTTGAAAGGGAGAGCTAGCATCAAGTGCAAGCTCGCTGTGCTTAATGCTAGAGTGCAAAAGATAACTGCTGTTGTTAGTTAACGCATTTTCACTGATAGTCACAAAATCACACTTCGTTACATTGATACAACCAAACTACAACAAAGTAAGCGATAACTAAACCACCAATGTAGAACTGATAGTTTGTAACTAATACACCTTAGTCACTAGCGATCTTCAACGCCTAGTAGAACCGGGTGAGTTTGAACTGATGGTGGGTTCAAGCTCAAGAGATAGAGATTTGCACAAAGCCAAGTTTGAAGTTATTGGGTAATCATTCCCTAATGTGTGTAACTCCCGCACCTACTGGTAAGGGAGCTACGCCATTAATTTATGAACTATAACGTCACTACCCTGCTTAAGCATTGTTAATCGACCTTGTTAAATGTTGTGCCCGATAGTGAAGCATTTGCTCGTTGAATAAAATGGAGCACTTCGCTTCATTTATGGTTTGCCCCAACTAAATGGTTTAGCGATATTTGACCTAAGCCATAAAGTAATAGATTAGCAACGCTGCTAACTCGAAAAAGCATCATTAGATGTTAGTAGAATTCTAATGAATCGACTTTGCCTTTAATACGGCAGTTAAAATTCTATTGACTCAATTCTCCAAAAACACTTGCGATTATCACTAACTCTGCCTTACTATCCTAACCCTATGAAAGCATTGTTTTTGATTTTTGTGTTTTGTTTGCAAATGGTATCCGGCGTGGCCAACGCTTCGGAGCATTCCTCGCACAAGCAAAAACACAATGCTCAACAGGGAGTCATGCATACCAGTATGGATTGCCACAATGATGCTGTTAGTGATAGCCATGAGGCTGCTGCTCAGCTTAGTGAGTTGTGCAAGTTAGATTGCCAGCTGTCTTTGTGCGCTGCGACACCTGCTTACATTTCTTCAGGCCTGCACTTTACCCCCTTACCAAAAGGTGCAGCACTTAGTTTCTACACCTTTAATCTCCATCCTTCCCTACAGGATTTACCTTTTCGGCCTCCTCTTACTGCTTGATTTTTAAATCTTTTTTTAATCAAATAGTAAGGAAAAATCATGTACATATCCTCTTACAAAGAGGTTGTGCTTGCTATTGCTTTAACAGCAAGCACCACAGCGACAGCCACCACTTTAACGATTGAACGCGCTGTTGAACTAGCATTAAGCGTAGATCCATCGACTCAGCTATATCTGCAACGTCAAGAGCAGTTCGCGGCCATGGGGATTCAAAACGCTCAGTTAAAAGATCCCATGGTGAAATTCGGCTTAGCCAACTTGCCAACTGACAGTTTTAAGTTTGACCAAGACCCAATGACTCAGCTTAGTATTGGTGTCGCACAAGAATTTACCCGCGGCGATACGCGCGAGTTAACAGGTCAGCGTTATCAAATTTTGGAGCAGCAAACAGAACATCAAGCAGCTGAGCGTCGCTTGGAGTTGAGCCAGCAAATCCGCCAAATGTGGTTAAACGTGCGATTTACCCACACGGCACAACAATTGTTAGATCAAAATAAACAACTTTTTGAACGTAATGTTGAACATGTGCGTGGCCAGTTTGAACTTGGCTACAAGCAAAGCCAAGATCTATTTCAAGCAGAGCTTCAACTCAGTAAGTTCGACGAGAAAATCGCTGCATTCGCTCAACAAGAACAGGCCTATCGAGGGCAATTAGCCACTTGGTTAGGCGCTAGCGCCTATCAGCCTTTTGATCCTGCCTTACCTCAGTGGAGTACTGCCGAATCATACGCAGCAGCTCGCAACACAGAACACTATAGTTTGCTCACCCAACATCCTATGGTGTTGGCCAAGCAAGCCGCTATTGAGGAAGCAGACAAACAAGTTGAAATTGCCCATGAAGCTTACAAACCAGCGTTTAAAGTAGAACTAGGTTACGGCCATCGTCGATCTCTTGATATGGACGGTAGTACTCGTCCCGACTTAGTCTCAGGCTTTCTTTCTATGGACGTACCACTGTTTACCGATAAACGCCAAGACCAAGCAGTGATATCAGCCGAACGAGGCAAAGGTATCAAACAAGCCGAACGAGATTTACTGCTTAAGAGCATGAACGGCGCTCTTAATGGTCAGGTCGCACAGTTCCAAAACCTCACACAGCGTTTAGCTCGTTATCAACAAACCTTGCTACCGCAAGCGCGAGCCAATACCCAAGCTGCAATTCAGGGTTATCAATCTAATACCGTGAGTTTTGATCAGGTGGTCAATGCTTTTATGGACGAAACCGCACTGCTACTAGAGTTTGAACAACTTCAAACCCAGCAATACCAATCCCTTGCCCAAGTTCGATATTTTCAGGCTCAGTAGGAGTAGAACCAAATGAACAAATTTGTATTAAGCAGTCTATTTCTATCGCTAGGTCTGATCGGTGGTTACTTTGCAAATACTCTGATGCAGCATCAACACCCTGTAGGCAATCAAGCCTCAGTTACAGCATCTGATGAAGCAGAGCCCCTTTACTGGGTGGCTCCTATGGATCCGAATTATCGTCGTGATAAACCCGGGAAATCACCTATGGGGATGGATTTAGTCCCGGTTTTTGAGGCAAGCCAGTCAGCCAATAAACCCGGTTTAGTCACTATAGATCCCGCTGTTGAAAACAATCTTGGCGTGAGAACCGCTAAAGTTGAGCTTAACGATTTTACCACGAGCATCGAAACCGTAGGCATGCTCACAGTAAACGAGAACTCTCAGTGGCAGCTCAATAGCCGAGTATCTGGGTGGGTTGAAAAACTGGCTGTGAAAACAGAAGGCGAGCGAGTTAAGGCTGGCCAATATCTACTGTCTATTTACTCTCCTGAGTTGGTTAAGGCCCAGGACGATCTGTTGAATGCGCAGAACATGGGTAATAAGCGATTAATTAATTCAGCCAAGACTCGCCTTAGTGTATTGGGCATGTCGGCACAACAAGTTAGCCGCGTGACCAAGCAACGCCGCAGTGAACAGCTGGTTGAACTGTATGCGCCAAGCTCTGCTTATATCTTTAAACTTGGCGTTAGAGAAGGGGCTTACATCACTCCTTCACTAACCTTGGTTGAAGCTGGAGGATTGGATAGCATCTGGCTAATAGGTGAACTGTTCGAGTCTCAAGCAAGCTTAGTAGCACTTGGGGATCAAGTGGAAATGCGTGTCGACAGTTACCCCGGACAAACTTGGCAAGGTGAGATTGATTACATCTACCCCAACCTAGAGCCGCAAACCCGAACCCTGCGCGTAAGAATGGAGTTTACTAACTCTGACGAGCGCCTAAAACCGAACATGTACGCTCGCGTGAGAGTGTCATCTGCCAAGGCTCAACAGGTCTTAACCATTCCAAGCGAAGCGGTGATCCGAGGTGGCCGTTTTGATCGAGTAGTGATGAAGCGCGGAGCTGGCAAGTATCAAAGCGTAAGAGTGGAAGTCGGCCGTGAAAGTCAGGGACAAGTGGAGATACTAGATGGCCTGAAAAATGGAGACATCATCGTTACCAGTGCTCAATTCATGCTGGATTCCGAGTCTAGTTTGAGTGCTGATTTTAGTCGCATTGGTCCTCCAGATCGCCTAGCTGATTCTGTGGTTGCCAGTGGTGTCGTGATTGCAGTGAAAGAAGCTGCATTAACCATTGCCCATGAGCCAGTACCTGAATGGGATTGGCCTGGGATGGTGATGGACTTCCCACTGGAACCCGCTCAAGTAAACGAGCAGCTTGTACCGGGACGAGAGCTAACATTTACCATTCGTAAGCAGGGCAAGCAGTTTCCCATTTCTGAACTCCAACCTGGTGAGCTAAATCTTAATGCCTTAGAACAAATGGATATGGGTGAAGACCACAGCATGATGGAACACTCACAAATGGACCATTCACAGATGAACCATAGCAGCATGGAGGATGGCACCATGGACCATTCACAAATGGACCATAGCAATATGGGTGACGACACCATGGATCATACACAGATGGATCACTCACAAATGGACCATTCACAGATGAACCATAGCAATATGGATGACGGCACCATGGACCATACACAGATGGACCACTCACAATTGGACCATTCACAGATGAATCATAGCCAACAGCAGAGTGCTGAGATTGATACCAGTACTTTAGTGGATGATGACTTAGATTGGCTGGACTTTGATGATGAAGAGGGAGAGCAGTAATGATCCCGAGCATTATTCGCTGGTCGATACATAATCGCTTTTTAGTATTGGTGTCGACTTTAGCCATTTTGGTCTATGGTGGTTTTGCCATTAAAAACACACCGGTTGATGCAATTCCTGATCTGTCCGATGTACAGGTCATCATTAAAACCTCCTATCCGGGGCAGGCCCCGCAGGTCGTTGAAGATCAGGTTACTTACCCCTTAACTACCGCAATGTTGTCAGTACCGGGGGCACAGACAGTGCGTGGCTATTCTTTCTTTGGTGATTCCTATGTATACATCATCTTTGAAGATGGCACCGATATTTACTGGGCACGCTCGCGAGTACTGGAGTACCTGTCGCAGGTAGCTCCTAATCTCCCCGCTGCCGCCAAGCCGGCGTTAGGGCCAGACGCTACTGGAGTTGGCTGGGTATTTAGTTATGCCTTGGTGGACCGAACTGGTCAGCATGACCTCAGTCAACTGCGCAGCATTCAAGATTGGTTTTTGAAGTACGAATTACAGACTGTCGCCGGTGTTAGTGAGGTAGCGACGGTAGGTGGCATGGTCAAGCAGTACCAGATAAGTATCGACCCAGATCGCTTGAGAGCTTATCAGATAAGCCTAGCCCAGCTGAAAATGGTCATTTCTCAGGGTAACCAGGAAACCGGAGCCAGTGTGATTGAAATGGGGGAAGCGGAGTACATGGTCCGCAGTAGCGGTTACATCAGTTCAGTTGAAGACTTGCAACAGTTGCCTTTAAAGCTCAACCCACAAGGCACCCCCTTGTTGTTAGGTGATGTTGCTGATATTCAGCTAGGACCGCAAATGCGCCGTGGTCTCTCTGAACTGGATGGAGAAGGTGAAGTGGTTGGTGGTGTTGTGGTAATGCGCTATGGGGAAAATGCCCAGCAAGTCATTGCAGCAGTTAAAGACAAGCTTGATAGCTTAAGTGCGTCACTGCCTGATGGCGTAGAAATTGTCACCACTTATGATCGTTCAGGCTTGATTGAACGCGCCGTTGAAAACCTTAAAGACAAACTGATTGAAGAGTTTGTGGTTGTGGTTGTGGTGTGTGCGGCTTTCCTTTTCCACATTCGTAGTTCGCTAGTGGTACTGGTGAGCTTACCCGTGGGGATCATCATTGCCTTCATTGTAATGAGTTGGCAGGGCATTAACGCTAACATTATGTCGCTTGGTGGTATCGCCATTGCGATTGGCGCCATGGTAGATGGTGCCATTGTGATGATTGAGAACGTGCACAAGCACATGGAAAAAACTGAGCTGAATGATGCCAACCGCTGGGAGGTAATAGCTAAAGCCGCCTCTGAAGTGGGGCCAGCTTTATTTTTCTCACTATTGATCATTACCTTTAGCTTTGTGCCGGTATTTGCTTTGCAAGGCCAAGAGGGCAAGATGTTCTCACCTTTAGCCTATACCAAAACCTACGCCATGGCTGCCGCAGCAGGATTGGCAATTACCCTTGTGCCGGTTCTTATGGGTTACTTCATTCGCGGTAAAGTCATCGCTGAACATAAAAACCCGCTGAATCGACTGCTCATAGCCGCTTATAAGCCGCTACTTAATCTCAGCTTAAAAGCGCCGGTGGTAGTACTACTAGTCGCAGTGGCCTTAGTCGGTGTAGGCCTATACCCAATCAACAAGATAGGCAGCGAGTTTATCCCGCCATTGGATGAGGGTGACTTAATGTATATGCCTACCACGTACCCAGGGATAAGTATCGGTAAAGCGCGAGAAGTTTTACAACAGACTAACAAGTTGATTAAGACTGTGCCGGAAGTTGAGCGGGTTTGGGGCAAGGTAGGCCGTGCGGAAACGGCGACTGACCCCGCACCACTAACTATGATTGAAACTTTCATAACACTCAAGCCTCAAGAACAATGGCGTGATGGCATTACCACCGACAAGCTGCGCCAAGAACTCGATAGTTTAGTTAACTTCCCTGGGCTTACCAATGCTTGGGTCATGCCGATTAAAACCCGTATCGACATGCTAGCAACCGGCATTAAAACGCCTATTGGCATTAAGATATCTGGTGAAGACCTCGGTGTTATCGAAGCCATCGGCAAGGACATTGAAGAAATCCTTGGTGATGTTCCTGGTACCGCCTCCGCTTACGCTGAGCGTGTTGCCGGGGGACGCTATGTCAAAGTAGATATCGACCGCCTAGCCACTGCTCGCTATGGCTTGAATATTGCCGATGTACAAGCGGTGGTATCCACAGCTATAGGTGGGATGAATGTATCTGAAACGGTAGAGGGCTTGGAGCGTTACCCAATTAACATACGCTATCCACAACGTTACCGAGACAGCGTTGAACAACTAAAAAGCTTGCCGGTAATCACCCCAAATGGGCTTAGGCTGACCTTGGGTGATGTCGCTTCAGTATATGTTGAAGACGGGCCGCCAATGATTAAGACCGAAAACGCTAGACCTAATGGTTGGATCTTCGTCGATATTGAAGGCCGTGACCTTGGCAGCTACGTACAAGAGGCCAAGCTCTATGTTCAGGAGCGCTTGTCGTTACCTGCGGGCTATTCGGTCAGTTGGTCTGGACAATATGAGTATATGGAACGGGCAGAAGCCACCTTAAAAGTCGTGGTGCCAGCCACGTTGGCTATCATTGTGCTGCTCTTGTACATGGCCTTTAGGCGGGTTGGCGAAGTATTACTGATCCTTGGCACCCTGCCCTTAGCCATGATAGGTGGCGTATGGTTGATGTATTTATTGGGCTACAACTTTTCCATCGCAGTAGGGGTTGGTTTCATTGCCCTTGCCGGTGTAGCGGTAGAAATTGGCGTAATCATGCTGATTTATCTTAATCAATCTCTTGAAGGGGCCTTAGCTAAGCACCGTCTTATCACTAAATATCAATTACGTACCGCCATTGTGGAAGGTGCGGGCCTGCGCGTACGACCGGTAATGATGACCGTTGCAACGGTGATTATTGGTCTAATCCCGATTATGTATGGCGAAGGAACTGGCTCGGAAGTGATGCAGCGTATTGCTGCACCAATGATCGGCGGTATGGCTTCAGCAGTGGTATTAACCCTGCTCGTGCTGCCCTCAGTTTATTATTTATGGAAGCGCGTATCCTTACGCAAACTGATTAGCGAATAACAATCACGGAGAAATTAAATGAACAAATTTAACTCAATACTAACAGCATCTGCATTTGCGCTAATCAGCGTTACAGCAAACGCGCATAGTGAACACTGTAAAGACACCGAGCTGGGCTCAGTCATGAAAGACATGAAATCTGAACTCAAAGCCTATGTGGATGCTTTTAAGGAAAATGACCAAGCCACCATGCAACAGCATGCTGCAAAGCTACTTAGTAATGCTAAAGAAGCCAAACAACACATTCCGCTAAAGTTACAAGACAATGAGCATCAGATGGCTGAGCACAAAGGTCATATGCAAGAAATGGCCGAGATGGATCATGGCGATATGGATCATGGTGAAATGGAGGGCATGGATCATCAAACTCATATGGCTCACATGAGCTATATGAAAGGCATGGATGAACTGGTTTTATTGTTTGAGAGATTACAACAAGTCGACAATAAAAAGCTGGTTAAAGGTACGCTAGTTGAGATAAAGAAGCATAGTAAACTAAGCCATAAAGAGTACCGAATGGATTGCGATAAGTAGCTATATTCGGCCGTCCATATAAGATGGCCGTACTAATATAGAAGTCCAGCTAGGTGCTGGGCTTAATGCAAGAGTTTGACGATGAAAACAAAACAAATAGTATTGGTCTGGGACGGATTTATTCGCTTCTATCACTGGCTGCAATTGCTGCTAGTAATAGGCTTATGGCTAAGTATAAAACTCGATGAAGTTGATTTGCACATGCTGTTTGGATTAGCGCTACTCACACTCCTAGTGACCCGTATTGTGTGGGGACTTATAGGTAGCAGTACAGCATTGTTCAAATCACTGCGACTCCATCCCAAAGGTGCATATAATGAAATTGAAAACGAACTCAAGGGTAAGGTAAGTCTGCACTCTGGACATTCCTACCTTGGCTCTTACATGGTATTGGCTTTGTGGGCTTTATTATCCATTCAGCTTATTTCAGGACTGTTTAACTCTGACGATATCCTTTCAGATGGACCTCTTTACGCCTTCGTAAGTGAGAGTAGCTACGATTGGTTTAAAGCCATTCATGCTAGCAATGTGAACTACCTATTTGGATTAATTGCGCTGCATGTTGTTACCATCGCTTACTTTAGCTTCAGAAAACGAGGTTACCTAAACGCAATGCTGACCGGATACAAGGTGTTAAATGTTGCGATGAAACCTTCGCTTAAGCGTGGCGTTTGGCCAATTATCGTTGCATGTTTGTTAATGGGCATTGTATTGATGATCTAAATCGGTTCCACACTACTATTAATGCGCAAATGCTTGCCAGCATGTGATTACAGCAAATATTAAAAACAAAGCACCGCCAATTTTGTGCAGCCATACGCTGCTAACCCTTTTAAGTAGTATTTTACCAAGCGCTACGGCCAACAATGTTGTTGCCACCAAGGCTAAACTAGCACCAAGCCATACTGACCAAGCGGTGTGGGTAGTTGCCAAGCCGGCAACCGCTAATTGAGTTTTGTCACCTAATTCGGCGATAAAAATCAAACTGAATGCAGACCAAAATACGCTGGAGTATTTGAGTTTTTCATTACCTTGGTCCTCTCCTTCATCCTTGGCAAGCAAGGATTGAATGCCAAATACCGAAAACAACAACGCAGTAATAATACTCATCCAAAACTCGGGGATAATAGCTGCAATGGATGCTCCAACAGTAACCGCTAGTAGGTTAAGAATGGCGAATGCGCTAATCGCCCCTAAGGCAACAGTGCGTCCGCCACATCGAGCAGCTAAGGTCATTGTGACTAGTTGACTCTTATCGCCAAACTCAGCTAAAAAAATTAATGTAAAAGCAATAAAACTACCTGATAACTCGGCCAAGCGTACTCTCTTTGTAAATGGTTAATTGGTAAATCAAAGCGCGTATTTAATACTTTTTATCTGAAAGCTCTAGCTAAAATTAAGCCTTTTTTGATCTAAAACATTTAGAACAACTTAGAGACTGCATAAATGCAAGTGAGAACTGTTAGTATTTCTTCTCAGTATTTACTCACAGGGACAGTAGGTAACATCATGAGTCACCATCATCATGCCGTATTTGATATCAGTAGCCGGCCGCATAAACACGATTTTTCTCACCATAGTAACCAAGGGGAGCAACGTACTTTAATAGTATTAGTTCTTACCGCGCTCACTATGGTTATAGAAATAGTCGCAGGAACTTGGTTTGGTTCCATGGCCTTGCTCGCCGATGGTTGGCACATGGGAACACATGTTGCAGCATTTACTATCACTATTTTCGCCTATCGTTATGCACGCAAGCATGCTAATAATTCTAAGTTCAGCTTTGGGACAGGAAAGGTGAGTTCGCTTGGCGGCTTTGCAAGTGCAGTAGCACTTGCGGTGGTTGCGCTGGTTATGGCGATTGAATCCATCGCTCGATTTTTTGAGCCTCAAGCAATTGCGTTTAATCAAGCAATATTGGTTGCGATAATCGGCCTTGCGGTGAATTTAGCAAGCGCTTGGATCTTAAAGGATGTGCATTACCACCATGGCCATGAACATGAGCATTCTCATCACGACCACAATTTGCGTGCGGCTTACATGCATGTTTTAGCTGACGCCTTAACCTCGTTACTTGCAATTTTTGCACTACTTGCAGGTAAGTATGCAGGGCTAAATTGGCTTGATCCTGTTATGGGAATAGTGGGCGCATTAGTCATTAGTAAATGGGCGTGGGGGTTGATTACCTTAACTAGCAGTCACCTACTTGATCAACAGTGCCTACCCACGGAGCAAAGTGTGCGTAAAGCTTTAGAAAATGAGGATACAGAGATAACTGATTTGCACGTTTGGCATCTTGGGGAAAAATCTCTCGGAGTTGTTATTTCGCTGCGCTGTGAAACGCCATCTCCGTTAATAGAGTATAAACAAAAGCTACAACACATCGCTAAGTTAAAGCACGTGAGTATAGAGGTTAATTGCTAGACGTCCCCTGTACTTTTGGGGATAGATTCGACCGGGCATCTATAAGTCCACTAACCATCTTTGCCCACCGTCGTGCCAGCCAAATATTGGCTGACACGAACAGCGGTAAGCGGTTTTACAAAAGAGCTTATCTCGGACTTGCCGAGATATACCCTTTAAAGTATTAAGCGCCTTTGCTTTGGCTTACTAGAGGTTTCTCAACTTCAGAAAGTAAACCTTTCACTAAACTGATACAGCCTATTACCAAAATAACTGCAAAAGGCAGCGCGGCGATGATGGTTATTGACTGCAGCGCCTGCACTGAGTCGGTACCGCCAATCCACAGCATCATCATAGCGATAAGCGCAGAGATAACGGCCCAAATAACCTTCTGCATTACAGGTAATTCCAGCTTACCACCCGCGGTCATGCTATCGACGACGATTGAACCAGAATCAAGGGTCGTAACAAAGAAAATGATGATCAGTGAAACGGCGATGATGGATAAGATATTACCCATTGGATAAGCATCAAGCATATAGAACAAACTTAATGAAACGTCGGCAATACCTTGGTCAGCACCAAGCAGTCCAACTTTATCTATGATTTGTTGGATAGCTATACCGCCAAAAAATGACATCCAAGCCGCTGTTACTACGGTAGGAATACACAATACACAAACTAGGAACTCGCGCACTGTTCGCCCTTTTGAAATTCGCGCTACGAACATACCAAACATTGGCGCATAAGCTATCCACCAAGCCCAGTAAAATACCGTCCAGCCATGTAGCCAGGTGGTATCATCTCGACCAGAGTTCCCGCTTAACGGAATAATGTTCTTCACATACCCCACTAGGCCTGTCAGCAATGAGTCTAATACAGTGGTGAAGTTAAGCAGGGCAAGAAAACCAAGGAATACAAAGGCAATGATCATGTTGATGTTGCTCAACAGTTTAACGCCTCCGTCCATGCCTCTCACTATGGAGATAATGGCTAGCCCCATGATGGTCAAAATAATAGCTATTTGAAGGAAAAGGCTGTTATCGATACCAAATACATGGCTGATTCCACTTGCCGCTTGAGAACCGCCGAGGCCAAGTGAAGTGGCAAGGCCAAATAAAACAACCAATACAGCCATCACATCAATAAGGTCACCGATCCTTCCCCATACCTTATCACCAAGCAGCGGATAGAAAATGGAGCGAATTGAAAGCGGCAGGCCTTTGTTATACACAAAATACGCAAGACACAGGGCTGTCATTCCGTATATCGCCCAAGCATGAAATCCCCAATGGAAAAGGGATGCGCCAAGCGCTAATTCACGCCCTTCCGCTGTATAAGGCTCTACACCTAAGGGAGTGCCAAACCAGTTTGTATAAAACGCCGTTGGCTCGGCTACCCCCCAAAAGATAAGCCCAATGCCCATACCTGCGGCAAACAACATGGCAATCCAAGAGACGGTGGAATAATCAGTTGTGGCTTTATCACCACCTAATCGAATTTTCCCTAATGGGGAAAAAGCGATACCGATTGCAAAAATCAATATGATGTTTGCGCTCCACATGAAAACAAAATCGAATTTGGATAAAGCAGCAGCTTTAACGGTATCAATAGCGGCCTTTGCTTCTGCGGGCGAAAGGATGAGAAGAGCAACAATAAATAGAATAGATAAGCCAGCTGAAGCAATAAAAACGGAGTTATGTATATCCATACCCCACTTGCTTATGTTGTCTTGACCAACTTCATAATCAGTTGAATTTATACTGTATTTTTGAGATTTAAAATGCATATAGAAAAGGTTTACTTATTCAGGTAAACGAATACGAAGACCGACCCCCATTGAGTGGTAATGATTAGATTTTTAACCCTTGTAAATAGTGTTAAAAATAACAAACTTGCGGTGTGATTAGTGTTCAGAGCGTAAACACTAAATTCAAGCGGGGAAGTTTAACATAAACGAGAAATCAGTGAGATGACTTAGAACAGTGATCTTAGCTGTAGCAGCTATCGTCATACTTCAATGAAGAACCTTGGTCATCAAATCGCTCAGGTTTTAGATTCATTCATTGATAACCAAGCAAGAGCTAACTGGAAACCCAAATAAGCGCTTCTTCTTTGCTAGGAAGCTCAAACTGTTGCCAAAACATCTCCATCATTGCGGGTGTCATTTCGTAAGCGTGCTCACCGCGCTGCATATTGCGTGAATAGGCACGCTCACAACACAACTCAAAGCTTACATCTAGATAATGAGTCTCAAACTCAAAGCCTTCGGCTTGGGCCCACTTGGCCATTTCTGTTCGCTCTGCTTGTTGCCATAAACCACAGTCAAAAATCACCGAGGTACCCAATTTTAGTAAGGACAAAGCCGATTGTTGAAACAAGCTATAAAGAGCCGCTTTTCGAGCATCAAACACGTCACGTTCCATGTGCTCGCCAAATAGAGGAATCATCCATTCATCCATAGTAAAGCGAAATGCCGGTAGCTCAGCCGCTAACTTTTTTGCGTAGGTGGTTTTACCGGAACCAATAAAACCACACAGAAAAATGACTTTAGCCATTACTCTCCTTAAATCTGCACCTTGGGCGCAATAAATTTGTCAAAGCGACTGTCCATGCATGCACTTATATCGGTGGTAACAAAGTGCCCATGATAATAAAGGCTAAAGATAGTTTGTGGACAAGGGCAATTTTGTGCTTTTTCAACACTATCTAATTTAATAATAGTTAGCGGGATGTGCCGCTTGGCACAACTTTGCTGCAGAGACTCTAAGACATGATACTCGGCAAATGGACAGCGATTTGAATAGTAAACAAGGCAGCCTTGATGAACAGCATTGAGTTCTGCATTATGCACCGAAGATGCGAAGCGCGGAGTTTGCTCGTCTGATGCAGTACCTAATTGATAAGCCAATAGTTGGAAGCCATTAGGCGCTTCATCAACCACCACAAAGCCTTGCCTAAGCAACCACTTAGTATCGCTCATAAAGTGGTAATTTTTGCTGCCAACGACCGCCACTACCCCTAGCTTATTGCTACTTTTAGCGGCTGCAATAGCTTTGGCTAACAAGGCTTTTCCATGGCCTTGTTTTTTGTACTTACCCGATACCCAAAAACAGCCCAGTGCTAAATACTGCGGCGCAACGATGGGCAACCACGCCTGCTCTGCTGCTTGGTATTCAATAAATACTTTGGCTCTTTCGTTTAAGCGTTGAAATACTAAACCCTGCTCGAATTGCTCACTCATCCAACGTTTTTTGGCATGGTAACTGTTGGCGCATTTCTTATCAGAAAAGCCGCAACAAATGTGTTCACTATCGATGTTGTTAGGGCCGAGCTGTATGTATTCCATGGGCAAGTAAGCTTTAGCTGATAGATAACTTAACTCTATCACCCTAAGCAAAGTGAATGTTGATACAGCACAAAAAAGCCCCGCTAGTTGGCTAGCGAGGCTTAATAAACATAGCTAAAAAAACTAGCCTAAATCGATAGCTTTAACTAGCTCAGCGATTGCATCCCAGTTTTGCTCTTTGATTAGATTCGCTGGAACCATCCAGGTACCGCCACAAGCTAATACCGCATTAATGCTTAGGTAATCGTTAATGTTCTTAACCGATACACCACCCGTTGGCATAAATTTAACTGGGTAAACGGCTGTTAACGCTTTTAACATGCCTACACCGCCAGAAGGCTCTGCAGGGAAGAACTTCAAAGTATCTAAGCCCATTTCCATCGCTTGCTCAACCAATGAAGGGTTGTTTACACCAGGAATAATTGGCATGTTGCGTTGCTGACAGTAGCGCACTGTAGTTGGGTTAAAACCAGGGCTCACTACAAAATCTACACCGGCATCAATAGCTTGGTCTACTTGAGCGCTGTTTAGCACAGTACCAGCACCAATTAGCATATCTGGGTAGGCTTCACGCATATTTGCAATAGCTTGAGCCGCAGCAGGTGTTCTAAAAGTGATTTCAGCACAAGGCAAACCGTTATCTACCAATACCTTGGCCAATGGCACTGCATCATCAGCGTTATCGATAGCGATAACAGGAATTACTTTAAGCGCTTGAAGTTGTTCATTTAAGTTCATGTTTTGTTCCTAGTTCTTATACCGCATCTGCGGTAAATGATAGCTGAATCTTTGGCATATGTGCGGCGTCAATTACTGCACCTTTATGCTGAATTACCGTTCCTGCCATTTTATGGCCGGTTAGTGCGGCTTGTTCGGTATTCGAGCCATGTAAACGGGCTACCAAGTAGCCGGCTGCAAACGAATCACCCGCGGCATTGGTATCAACGACATTGGCAACCTTAGTCGCCGGTACGCTAATCGCGCCATCTTCAGTAACGATTAAGCAATCTTTACTACCGCGTTTAATCACCAGTTCACTAACGCCTAATGCCAATGTACGCTCGATGCACTGCTCTATATGAGCGTCATCATAAATCTCTTGCTCATCATCGAAGGTAAGCATAGCTGTATGGGTGCAGGCTAATACTTTTGCGTAAGCATCTATCGCTTGCTGTTTACTCTGCCACAAAGCTGGGCGGAAGTTGTTATCAAATACAACTTGCGCCCCGTTGTTTTTACACTGAGCTAAAACTTGGAAAAGCTTCTCTTGAGAGGCTTCTGGCAACACTGCAATGCTAATTCCCGACAAGTAAATTACATCGTAATTAGTCAGCTCTTCAATTAAAGCGTCACTAGCACGCTCTAACCAGAATTTAGCAGCGGAATCGTTACGCCAATACAGAAAGCTACGCTCACCAGTCTCATCTACCTGCACCATATAAATACCAGGTAACTTGTCTTCTAAACGCTGTACCAAGTGGGTATCAATATTGTCGGCATGCCATGTTGCGATCATTTGCTCGCTTAAGGCATCGCGGCCAAGTGCGGTAACATAGCTCGCTTTGGCATTTTGGCTAATACGCGAAAAATAAACCGCTGTATTTAGCGTGTCGCCACCAAAGCTCTGACGAAGACCATTTTCTTGTTGTTGCAGTTCTACCATGCATTCGCCAACAAAGGCGACTTTTAACTCAGTCATGAATGTTTCCTCTTAAGACAAGAAGTCCTCACGCGGTGGTGAGAAACAATCTACTAATACGCTACCTTCTTCAAGCGCAACCGCACCATGCATGAAAGTACGCGGGGCGATATAAGCATCGCCTTTCTTAACTATTCTTTTTTCGCCGTTGATCTCAGCTTCAAAGCTACCCTCTGCCACGTAACCAATTTGGTCGTGAAATTCGTGGGCGTGTGGAGCGCCAATAGCACCCTTTTCAAATCGTACGTGAACAACCATTAACTGGTCTGTGTGACCGACAATTTTACGGGTAACGCCATCGCCAAGGTCATCCCAAGGAGTTTCTGCTGAATTAAAAAATGCTGTCATAATGTTTCTCGTTATGGTTAGTTTTCAGTTGTGCTTAAGGTAAATCCTTCTTTTACCAAGGCGAGACGAGCTCGCCTTGGCTTAAGCCTCTCGCGTTTATTCCGTTATCGCTTCTGTTTGTAAGCTTTTATTGGGTTTTCTGGCTGCTTGTACCAACAAGATCCCGGCTACCAATACTATGGTTCCGCACAGAACAAACAGTGCTCGACCGGAAATGTCATTTGGAATCAATGCCATGGTGATGATGCCGAAACCAGCAACACTAATTAGGTTACCCAACATTGAACGCTGTTTAGTATCTAGGTTGTGTTGCTCTTCAGTGTTTGCATGTACTGGAGTATTCCAATCGCGGAACAGCTCAGCTACTTCAGCTTCACGCTCTGGCGTACGCCCTTTAAAGAACAAGGTTGAGCCAATAAAGAAGCCACCGGTAAATATCACGTGTGCAGCTAGGCTAAGTCCTACTTTCAAGTCAGCCCATTCACGACCAGTTAGCGCTTGCTCTAAGCCAAACCAGTTTTGAATGTCGTTGGAAGTTAAGGCGATACCAAATACGTAAGACACCACACCTCCCACGACGAGTGTTCCCCAACCGGCCCAATCTGGCGTATTGCGGATCCACATACCCAATAGCACTGGAATTAACATTGGGAAGCCAATTAAGGCGCCAATATTTAGTACAATGTCGAAAAGACTTAAATGGCGTAGCGAGTTAATAAATAGGCCAATCGAGATAATAACTAAGCCCATAAATATCGTGGCTGCTTTACTGGCAACAATAAGCTCTTTTTCGCTGGCTGCTTCTTTACGAACAATTGGCGAGTAGAAGTTGCGAATAAAGATACCGGCGTTGCGGTTAAGGCCAGAGTCCATAGAACTCATCGTAGCGGCAAACATTGCCGACATTAACAAACCCACCATACCTGCTGGCATTACGTTTTGAACAAAGGCTAAGTAGGCTGCATCGCTGCCACCTACGGTGCTATAAGCTTCCGCAAAATCAGGCATAAAGGCATTTACATACCAAGGTGGTAAGAACCAAATAAGCGGACCAACAATCATCAATACACAGGCTAAACCAGCCGCTTTTCGTGCATTGTCACTGTCTTTTGCGCAAAGGTAACGGTATGCGTTAATGCTGTTGTTCATTACCCCGAATTGCTTCACAAAGATGAATACAATCCACAATAAGAAAATGCTTACATAGTTAAGGTTACTGCCCATCACAAAGTCGCCATGGAAGTTACCAATAATGTTAGTTAAGCCTCCGCCATGGAAGTAAGCGGCAATGGCACAGGTAATGGTTACCGCCATAATCACTAGCATTTGCATGAAATCAGACGCAACAACCGCCCAAGAACCACCGGTTACGGCCATTATCACCAATACTACACCGGTGAAAATAATGGTGGTTTCCATAGGAATGTTGAAAACAGCGGCAACAAAAATTGCCAAACCGTTTAACCATACACCGGCAGAAATCAAACTGTCGGGCATGCCTAGCCAAGTAAAAAATTGCTCAGAGGTACGGCCGAAACGTTTTTTAATCGCTTCGATTGCGGTAACTACGCGAAGTTGTCGAAACTTCGGAGCGAAATAAATGTAATTCATAAAGTAGCCAAACGCGTTGGCTAAGAACAAGATAACGATGGCAAAACCGTCGCTAAATGCTTTCCCTGCTGCTCCAGTAAAGGTCCATGCTGAAAATTGAGTCATAAATGCTGTCGCACCTACCATCCACCACAGCATTTTACCGCCGCCTCTAAAGTAGTCACTGGTGGAAGATGTAAAAGTACGAAACATCCAACCTATCGCAATTAAAAATACGAAGTAGGCTAGTACAACAACGATATCAATACTCATAGCCGCCTCTGAAGGTCAAAAGTTAAGTGTGTGAAATTTAAATCCCGTTCAGTGTAAAACAATTAAATTATATTGTAATACAAAAACACTTTATGTGTGATGAAGATCCAATTATTTTTTGCTTAGTTTGTTTTGATTATTATTCAGGCAGGAAATGCGGGGAATTGCTAGACCTAGGCCACTACTCAGCTTGGTCTGCTAACCATTAAAAGGAAAAATATATAATGTGAGTAAGTTCACTGTTTTACTTGATCAAGCTGAATTCAACACTTATTTGTATTACTTTATAGCAATAAATTGATATGTATGAGGTTTCAAATGCTTGCGAAATTAAATGCAGTGTTACTAAATCAGCAGGAAATTACTGAAATTAGCCAGCAGCTTAACAATGATAGCTTGATGGGCTTAAGTTTAGACAAGATGATTAGCGACACTCAGGCTTATATGGCTAATCCGATTGAAGTGCCAGGTCATGGTGAAGCGGGTGGATATGAGCACAACCGTCACAAGCAGAACTATCAATACATTAACCAAGCTGGCCGCCTGTTCTTAATCACTGACGATGAGCAATACGCGCAATACACTGCAGATATATTAAGTGAGTATGCTGATAAGTACTTGGGCTTTGGTTTCCATATCCAGCGAAATACTAATCCACCAGGTCGCTTGTTCCACCAAATCCTCAACGAGCATGTTTGGCTATTATATGCCAGCTTAGGCTATAGCTGCATTAAGCACTGGTTAAGCGAAGAACAAGTGAAGCATATCGAAGGTCAGTTATTCCAACCTATGCTAGATATGTTTACCGATAAATATGGCTTCGACTTTGACCGGATCCACAACCATGGTTTGTGGGCGGTAGCGGCCGTAGGTATTTGCGGCCTTGCCATAGGCAAACCACAATATGTAGACATGTCGGTACATGGGATAAAAGGCGATGACGTAACTGGTGGCTTCTTAGCCCAAATTAGCCAGTTGTTCGCTCCTTCAGGCTACTACATGGAAGGCCCCTACTACCATCGCTATGCGATTCGCCCTTTGTGTTTGTTTGCTGAAGTATTACATCGCCACCGCCCAGAGTTGGACATCTTTAACTACAAAGACCAAGTGATTGGCAAAACCATTAAAGCCTTGTTAGCGACCGCCTACCCGAACGGCGTATTCCCTGCGTTAAACGATGCGTCATTAAGCATGGACATCAAAGATCAAGGCGTAGTAGTAGCAGTAAGCTTGGCTTACAAACACTACGGCCACGACGATAAACTGCTTGGCATGGCCAAAATCCAGCAGCAAGTTTGGTTACATGGCTGTGGTAGCGCGCTATCAAAAGCCTATCAAGAATCAACTAACACTGCCCTTCCTCACTGGCCTAGCGTTGAGTTAAATGAAGGCCCTAAGGGTGACCGAGGCGCTCAAGGCTTTGTTCGCATGCAAAGCAAAGATGGTGACGTTAGCCAACTGGTGATGAACTATGGCCAACACGGCATGGGCCATGGTCACTTCGACACCTTAGGCATTAGCTTCTTCAACCGTGGACAAGAGGTACTAAAAGAGTACGGTTTTGGCCGCTGGGTAAATATAGAACCTAAGTTTGGTGGTCGCTATTTAGATGAAAACAAATCTTACGCACGTCAAACCGTTGCTCATAATGCGGTTGCGGTAGACCAATCTTGTCAAAACAACTTTGATGTAGAACTGGCTGATAGCAAACACGGTATCCCCCACTTCTTTGCAGACCAAAATGCAGACCTACAAGCGGTAAGTGCCTTTGCCGATGATTTCTACCCGGGTGTAGACCAACAACGTAGTTTGGTATTGATTAATGATGACACATTAGACGCACCACTATTATTGGATGTATTCCGTTTAAGCAGTGACACCGAACATAGTTATGACTACGCCCTGCAATACCAAGGGCAAATTGTGCGGTGCACCAGTGACTATCAAATGCACAATGAGCTCGCGCCAATGGGTAACAACTTTGGTTACCAACATTTGTGGAACGAAGCACAAGGCAAAGCCTCTGAGAACAACTTAGTAAGTTGGCTGCAAGGCAATAGTTACTATTCTTGGATTAGTGCCAGTGAAACAAGCGACGAGCTATTCTTCACCCGCGTTGGTGCCAATGACCCAGAGTTTAACTTGCGTAGTGAAACCAGCTTTATCTTGCGTCGCCAAGCAAAATCAACGGTGTTTGCTAACGTATTAGAAACCCATGGTTACTTTAATGAAGCCATCGAAGCCAGTACTAACGCACGTGGCAAAGTAAGCCAACTAAGCGTACTAGTAAGTAACGACGTCGGCAGCGTAGTGCAAATAATCGGTGACGGCATCAACTTCACTGTAATGATTAGTAACCAACGCAATGTAAGTGCTGACACCCAGCACAGTATAGAATTCAATCAACAAACTTATTGCTGGCAGGGATCTCTGGCTTTAGAAAAGAACCGAGGTTAATCATGACTTACCAACCATTATTGATAAGCTTTGAAGAAGCAAAAGAACTGGCCAAGCACTTAAATACTGATTCTCTAATGGGTCAGTCTATCGCAGCCGAAGTGGCAGCGCTTGAAGCTTACATGCCTTTGGGCATTGAGATCCCCGGCCACGGTGAAGCCGGCGGTTACGAGCATAATCGCCACAAGCAAAACTATATCCACTTGGACTTAGCCGGCCGCTTATACTTAATTACTGAAGACCAACGCTACCTAGATTACGCACGTAGCATGCTGGTTGAATACGCCAAGGTGTACCCTACTTTAGAGCTAAACACTAGCCGAGACACCAACCCACCGGGGCGCTTATTCCACCAAACATTGAATGAAAACATGTGGATGCTGTATGCCTCGTGTGCTTATTCTTGTATTCGTCATAAACTGGCAGAAGACGAGCAGCAACTAATCGAAAACGATTTATTCAAATTAATGATTGAGCTGTTTGTTGATGTATATGCCCACGACTTTGACATTGTGCATAACCACGGTTTGTGGGCGGTAGCAGGTGTTGGTATTTGTGGTTACGCAATTCAAGACCAAGCCAGTGTAGACAAAGCCCTGTATGGCCTTAAAGGTGATAGCGTGAGCGGCGGCTTTATTGCCCAGCTCACTCAGCTATTCTCACCAGACGGTTACTACATGGAAGGCCCTTACTATCATCGCTTTTCCTTGCGTCCAATTTTCTTGTTTGCCGAAGCCATTGAGCGTCGCCAACCAGAGATTGGTATTTACCAACTCAAAGACCAGGTGATTAAAACCACTACTTACGCAGTAATGGCCACTGCCTTTCCAAATGGTGTATTACCAGCGCTTAATGATTCATCTAAATCCATGGACATTAAAGACGAAGGTATCTTAATTGCCACTAGCATGTGCTTTAGCCGTTACCTACGTGACGCCAACTTAGTGGCCATGGCTAAACACCAAGCCAAAGTTTGGGTACATGGCTCTGGAGCCAGCTTATCGGATGCTAGCGAAAACGCAGCAAGCATTGGTGGCTTTAACTGGGGCAGCTTAGTTTTAACAGATGGCGCCGAAGGCGACCGCGGTGGCGTAGCTATATTACGACACCGAGATGCTCAGCAAGATGACAGCATGGCGCTGTTATGGTTTGGCCAACATGGTAGTGACCACAAGCTACATTCAGCATTAGACCACGGCCACTTTGATGGCTTGCACTTCAACCTATTCAACCGTGGCCAAGAAGTTTTGCATGATTACGGCTTCGGTCGCTGGGTAAATATAGAGCCTAAGTTTGGTGGTCGCTATATTCCAGAAAACAAAAGCTACGCTAAGCAAACCATTGCTCACAACACAGTAGTAGTGGATTACCAAAGCCAAAACCAAGGTAATACTGCCACTGCTGAAGAAAAATGGGGCGAACAACACTTCTTTGTAAGTGGTGACAACAAGCTACAAGCAATGAGTGCGTTTGTGCGTAACTACTACCCTGGCGTAGACCAACAGCGCAGTGTAATCATGTTTGAAGTGGAAGGTTTTGCTAAGCCATTAGTCCTGGATTTATTCCGCCTAGTGAGTGAGCAAGAGCATAACTATGACTACGCAATACACTATTCTGGCCAGTTTATTCGCAGCGATTTTAACTACGAATGCAACGCTCGCCTTAAACCACTTGGTGAAAGCCATGGTTACCAGCACCTGTGGCACCAAGCAACTGCTGAAGTTGATGGCTCAAGCTTAATCACTTGGTTACAAGGTAATAGCTATTACTCGATGGTGAGTTCTGCGGTAGCGAATAGCCAAGTGATTATGGCGCGCACCGGTGCTAACGATCCAGATTTCAACTTACGTAGCGAACCAGTATTATTGCTACGCCAGCAAGCTAAAGATCACTTGTTTGCCAACGTGTTCGAAACTCATGGCTACTTTAATGAAGCCATTGAAGCAAGTACCGAAGCACGCGGCCAAGTGGTGTCAGTTGAAGTATTGGCTCACAACAAAGTGGCGTCAGCTGTAGCAATTCATTTGGTGTCTGGAAAACAAATTACCGTGTGTATTTCTAACCAGGCAAACGTGAAACCAGAAACTCAGCATCAATTAGAAGTTAATGGAGAAATCCTACGCTGGAGTGGCGCTGTTCACATAGCTTAATTTCTTCGCTTCCTACAAAGCCTCGCTATGCGGGGCTTTTTTGTTGCTTCACTAAAAGCTCAAAACATAATTAACCAACTCAGCTGTAACAAAATCTTCATCTGTCGTTATCCCCTGGCTAGTCAAGCTTGCAGGCTTTGATTAATTAACAAACAAGTAATTTAACCCAAATGGGGAATGGTGTAGAAACATCGCTTGGCTTACTCTTTTGCCATACCTAATTAGTAAGATATTTGCAGTAGGTTACCGATTAACAAGGACTGTTATCAACGTATAGAGGTTAAAGGAATGACGATAGTATTAACGCTTTCTCTACTTACATTAATAATGCTAGCGCCAATTAAACTGGGTACTCAGGTACTCAAAATTGAGCGTTCAGGAATAGACGTTTGCTTTGTTGCTGTAATTGCAGCCATAGCCGCCAGTGTTTTTACCGAATTGGCCATTGGCGAAGGTTTTTTCCCAACCTTAGTTGCAATAGTAATAACCAGCATTTTGTTCTCTTTAGTATTTAGAACCACCGCCGTAGCAGGCTTTGTACTCGCCCTGTTATCCACAGCGATTCAATTCGCCTTTACTTTAGTAATCGTAGTGCTCGGTTTTGTTATCGCTTATAGCGTTTCTTAAACAAGCCAGTACTAACATTTAAGGGCGCTTCTGCGTCCTTTTTCAATATCAATAGGCTTAAAGCTTAAGTATTTTCTGTTTGGTTTACTCGCTTCTTTTTCTTTTCCCCGCTAACATAAAAATGTTAAATCATTGATCTAACGCTAGCTTGCTAGTTAACAAAGATTTTCAGGGACGGAATGAAGAAAACAGTACTTAGTATCTTGCTGCTATCGCTATCAAGTACTAGCTTGGCAGAGCAAGACGGTGGTCCTAGATTAGTTGCCTATCGTGATACCTATATTTTGCTAGGGAAATACAACCCTAATCCACCAAGCTTAGGCGATTACTCTTCGGTATTGGCCACCAAA
Source organism: Agarivorans aestuarii (assembly GCF_019670125.1). Taxonomy (NCBI): domain Bacteria; kingdom Pseudomonadati; phylum Pseudomonadota; class Gammaproteobacteria; order Alteromonadales; family Alteromonadaceae; genus Agarivorans; species Agarivorans aestuarii. The sequence continues at coordinate 1,916,566 of NZ_AP023033.1, read as the reverse complement.
GAAGCCGAAAATGGCAGAGGTATCGACAACCTAGAAACCGAATTTCAGATCAGTGGCAAGCTCATCGTAGCTGAAAGCCTGTTAAGTGAGCGAGACTACTTTAGCATTGCCTATACCCAACAAAGCTTTTGGCAGGTATACAATAAACCCTTCTCATCCCCTTTTCGTGATACCAATTACGAACCAGAGCTCATTTACACTTGGCGCCCCGATCAATTTAGCATCGACAAAAACCGCTGGCTATTGCGCGCAGCAAGCCTTGGTTTTAGCCACCAAGCTAATGGCTCTTACGGTGAATTTGATCGTTCCTGGGAGAGAATTTATGCCCAGTTTGATACCTCCTACAACGACTGGTTAATCACCTTTAAACCTTGGATCCCGGTAGGACCCGAAGTGAATAACGGCGGTGATTTTACCGATTACTATGGCTACGGTGAACTCACCCTTGGCTACCTATTTGGTGATGACCAATGTAACCACCGCATCACGGCAATGGGTCGCAATAATCTGCAATCAGACAATAAGGGTGCTGTAGATCTACGCTTTTCTTATTGCATTAGCCCCGCATTTTCTCTCTACGCCAAGTATTTTAATGGCTATGGTGAGTCAATGCTTGACTACAACATCCACAACCAGTCTTTTGGCCTAGGTGTTGCGCTTAATCGAATCGGCGACCGACGTGAAATGATGTCAACCAGCAGCCAATGGACCTTTGCTGGCATGAGTATGTTTAGAGATAACTATATTCTGCCGTTCAAATACAACCCCTCGCCTGCCATTCCCGATTTAGCCGGAGGCGTTCCCGGTCAACAACCGGAAAAAATGGAAGTAGAATTTCAGTTTAGTTTTCGTCTCACACTTCCCTTCACCTTATTTACCGACAGCGATAATTTGAGCTTTGCTTACACCCAGCAAACTTTCTGGCAACCTTACGAACGCTCCGGTGACTCTATCCGAGAAACCAATTATGAGCCTGAATTTTTCTATCAGTGGAATAGCAGTGCCGAACAGCGTTCAGCTTGGTCGCCGGAATGGATGCGTTTTGGTTTAGTGCATGAATCTAACGGCCAAACACAAATCCGCTCGCGTTCGTGGAATCGCATATATGGTGAGTTTGGCTTTGATGCAGATCCCGTTAGCGTAGCGCTAAAACCATGGTATCGCATCAAAGAAGATGAATCGGAAGACGATAACCCCAACATGGAAGATTACTATGGCTATGGAGAGTTAACGGCTAGTTGGCAGGTAAATGAACGTCATCGCTTAAGCTTTTTGGGACGAAATAACTTTAAGAAAGACAATAAAGGCGCTTTAGATCTACGCTGGTCTTACGGCATCTCCCAAGAGTTGGCGCTTTACCTAAAATATTTCAATGGTTATGGTGAATCCTTAATTGATTACAACAAACATAATCAAAGTTTAGGCATAGGCTTTGCCATCAACAACTAGCCTATTATTCTTGTCAGCTATTCAGCTTTGATTAACCAACCAAAAGACTGCCGCAAAAAGTTGGTGGCATCTTCTTGGATAATGTCACCATGCGACATCACCAAGGTAGTTGCTTGCCAACTGAGAATCAGCTTTAAATGCTGGCGTGCAGTTGCCTTGCCAAACATAAAACTCAGTCGCCAATCCAAAGGCATTTTTCCGTTTGGAGCCACTATTCCAGTTAGCTTAGCCAACGTTCTTTGCCACCAATTAAAGCCACTTAGGTTAAAGTTTTCAACTAAATCTGTTACGACTAAAACACCAGATATTGGGTGGTAAAAAACGCACTCCTGCATAAGTGGAGAGCCGGTAAAAAGCACTTGTTTAATCTGCTCTTGCCAAGGCCAAACTTCACTTGGGTTGTTGGTTAAAGCGCCATCAAAATCCAAGTCATTACGCTTAATAATTAGTTGCTCGGTACCATACAAGCGAGCATTGGGGAACTGTCGTTGCCAGGGCTCAATAAACAGATGATGCAGGTGATTTGGCGCAACCAAATACTTAACCTCTCCTAGCAAAGCGATTTTTGCTAACAACTTATCGTTTAACGCTATTGGGCTGTGGATCCACAGCTTACGATTATCGAGGCGAATAATGGTCATGCGGGTAGAATAAGGTAAACCTAAAAAAGGAACACTAGGCCCCTCTACAATCCAAATATTCTCGGCAAGTTGTTGCATTGTTCTCCCTTTCACTACGCGCTATCTCTATAGTTTGTCCTTTTATAGACAAATAAGTTCTTGAAAGCATGAAATAAAATTCATGAATTTCGTTTAAAGAGGAATTAGAGAGCAAGTTAGAGATGGAGAAAAGCTAAGTGCTACATAAAAAGCACAAACTAAAATGCCGACAATCATATTGTCGGCATTTTAAATGAAACAGTAAGGTGTATTAAGCAGCGGTGTCCGAAGGTAAACGGTGATTGCTGTTATTTAATAACGCTAAGTTGGCTTCACGAGCTTTGTCTGCATTACCAGCCATAATGGCATCATAAATTGCTTTATGCTCATCTATACAGGTACCACCTTCTTTTGATGAGTGGTCAATAAAGCCAATAAACATAGTGCGTAGAACATTAGCAAAAGGAATATAAAAGCTATTACCTGTCGATAGAAATACTAAACGGTGAAACTCCATGTCTACGTCTGTCCATGAGTTAACGTCGTCTACACCAGCAGCAACATCTGACATCTTTTGGAAAACAGCCGATAAACTCATGCGCTGTTCTGCACTTGCATTTCGCGCTGCTAAAGCTGCGGCTTCGGGTTCAATTGCTCTGCGCAAGGCCAAAAACTCTTGGTAGGATTTTTCAGTATTGCTTAAGCCCATCATCCAATCGAGTAATTGAGAATCTAAAAAGTTCCAATATTCGCGGTCGCGCACTCGCGTGCCAATTTTAGGGCGAGACTCTAATAAGCCTTTAGAGTTAAGCAATTTAATTGCTTCACGTAATGCAGTGCGGCTAACACCAAACTGTTCGCACAGATCTAGCTCACCGGGAATAATGCTGCCCTGGGGCAAACTTCCCGACAAGATGCCACGGGCGATCTCTCTCGCTACTTGCAAATGAAGACTGCGAGACGCACCTTCTATTTGCATAAATTCGTTAGACATAAAATAACCTTAATCAAATATTGTGTTAGCAATAACCAATCCACTAGATTTATCATTGCTAACACAACTCATTCTACATTTAGTATGACTAATACTACTCGATTTGTAGTAGACCAGATACAAAAAAAGCCGTCAAATGCAGGCTTGATCGCTATATTTGTAACACTTAAATACTAAAGTCTTAGCCCTTTGGCTTAAAAAAGACTAAAAGAACATCGTGAGACATTAAAAAAGCCACACTTAAACTAAGTGTGGCTTTGTATTTTTAAGGCGCTAAAGGCAACTATTAGATACCTAAAGCTTGTCCACCACCAATTTGTACTGTTTCAGCTGTGATGAATGAAGCATCTTTGCTGACCAAGAAAGAAATTGTAGAAGCAACTTCTTCTGGCTGACCTAAGCGACCCAGTAGAATGCTATCTTTCCATGAAGCAAATACTTCAGGCTTCGTCTCTTTAATTTGAGCGTGGAATGGCGTATCAATAGTACCAGGAGATACTGCGTTAACACGAATACCCGCTGGCGCTAGCTCTTTGGCTAAAGCGCGAGTTAAAGTATGTACAGCACCCTTTGAAACACCATAAATGCCTGCGCCCGGACCACCGGCATTCCAACCTGCATTTGAGGTGAAATTAATGATTGAAGCATTTTCACCTTTCTTCAAGAATGGAATTGCAGCACGCGATACAAAGAATGCACTATCTAAATTTAGGGCCATTACAAAACGGTAGAACTCCGTGGTCATTTCTTCCATTGGGCTACGACCGCCTAAGCCACCGGCGTTGTTTACCAGCACGTCAATTTTGCCAAACTTTTCACCAATTCTAGTCACGTTGCTGGTAACAGCTACTTCATCAGTAACGTCAAAGCTATAGTATTCTGCTTCAATACCTAATTCTTGTAATTGAGCAACGCGTGCTGCGCCGGCTTCATCTTCGATACCGTTCAAAACAACGGTATAGCCGTCTTCACCTAAGCGTTTTGCCACTTGAAAACCAATTCCACCGGTTGCTCCGGTAATTAATGCAACTTTATTAGACATATCTACACTCTCAATTAAAGGTTAAGTAATGTTAGAGAGCCAACGGCCTCTTTAGTAATACAAATAGATTACACCTTGATAATTTGTAATACAAATGCGCAGATCACACTTTAGAAGTTATAGCGTAGGCCTATGCGGCTTCTTAACTCTCGTTGGCTAGATTGATCGGAAATTGAAACATCACCAAACTCTAACCACGGCGTCCAACTGCCCATGCTGTAATGAATGGTAAAGTTGTTTTCATAATTAGTTCGGCCATTGTTATAGAGGTGATATTCAGAATTGTCGGAATAGTAATAGTTACCCTCTAGACCAAAGGTCCATTGCTGATACTTATATCCAATGTTGGCGGTATAGCGATGGCGATACTTCTTAATATCTTCTCCCGGTTTTACGTCAAGTCGGTAACGGCCACTTAATGACAATCCCTTTACCTTTTCTGGGGTGTAGGTTAATCGGAGCTGCGGTTTGTAGGTAGCACCGGATTGACCAAACTCTATAGGCATACCAGGAATTAGCGCCCATTGATCGTTAATTTTATAGCGGTAGCCAAGGTCGATTTCAGATCCGTTTGATTGTAAGTCTTCCATGAATTTGCCCTCTTCTCCTTTAAATTTAAGCTCTAAAGCCATAGAGAAATTATTTTCAAAGGTATGGGCCATCTTTACTCGGCTAGCATGCTGCTTGGTATCACTTTTGTACTCATGGCGAAAGTCTACTGAAGTCGCGAGAACGTTCGCACTCAGTAAACAACCACCACTAAGTAACATTGCTAGACTGTATGATTTCATGTTTATAACTCTACATTGAACACAATAATTTGTATTACAATATCATTTTAATACATTGTGTAGGCTAAACCGTTCAAAATGTGATCATCAGCATTGCTGTTGAAACAAAACGTCTAACGGATCACTTTTTACAGTCCATTAATTCAACAATCCATTCAAATGAAAAATATAATATGGCAAGTAAGCAGGTGGGCGACATTGCTAACTTAGGGTGTAGCTATATTGCTTTACGAAGTGTTAGAACGTCTTGATAGCATGTAAACCTTCGAAGGCGACACATTTACTTTTAGAAGAGCGTTTACGGAAAAGAAAAATGCACCATAGTAAGGTGCATTTTAGAACTGCTATTGTTAGCGATTTACAAATTCTCGACTATTGCATCTCAACTAGCTTGCTGGTCGGCGATGTTTCCATTTATATCTAATTGAGCAATAGTGAGTGGTTGTATAACACCGAAGTAGAACTTTTAATAAACCCTCTCATACTAAGTAGTGAGGGTTTATTGATTAGCAACAACTAGTTAGCAGTAAAGCCATATGCTTCTGCTCGCGCCGCAACTTCTTCAGCTGTTAGCGTTGATAACCAGAACGCTGCATTATCAATTGCGCCATCAAGGTTTTTCTGCGAACTGTTAGAACCACCACCGATGTACACTTTGTCACCTTCTTTGGTGTTTGCAATGTAATCTGTGATTTCAGCAGTACCTTCAAGTACACCATCTACATATATGCTTGCTGTAGTACCATCATATGTGGCTATAAGGTGAGTATAGGTATCATCTTCTAGTACTGAAGTTGCTTTAACTGATGTTGAGCCGTCACCATTATAGATACGTAACTCTGGGATCAAGGTGCTCTTGTTTACAACAACCTTCCAACCTTTATTACTATCGGTATTTTCAAGTAGCTGTAAATCTTGGCCAAGGTCTGCATTGAAGCTGGCGCTAGTTGACTTGTATACCAACTCCATTGAGATAACGCCATCGATAGCGGCTAAAGGATCGGTAGTTGAATCCATTATCGTGTAGTGATAACCAAACAAGCCATCAGCAGAGGTTTGAGTTATAGACACCGCTGCATCAGCTTCTACTGCGCCATCAACCACAGCTCTTGCATTGTCATCAGCTTTACTCATTTGTAAAACTTTTGCACCTTCTGAAGGTGCTGCATCAACGCTGCTAAAGTCCCACTCAAAATCAGCGGTTGGGCCTGTAGGCGTCTCAGGATCGGTATCCCCAAAGCCAAAGTCTTTTGCACGCTCTGCAACTTCCTCAGCTGAAAGGGTCTCTAGCCAAAATGCTGCACTATCAATAGCGCCAGCTAAGTTTTTCTGAGAGCTGTTAGAACCGCCACCAACGTATACTTTGTCGCCTTCTTTAGTATTTGCAATATAGTCAGTTACTTCAGCAGTACCTTCGAGCTCCCCGTTAATGTAAATGCTGGCCGTTGTTCCATCGTAAGTAGCAACAAGGTGCATGTAGGTATCGTCCTCTACAACCGAAGTGGCTTTTATGCTGGTAGAACCATCGCCATTGTAGATACGTAGTTCAGGTATCAAAGTGCTTTTATTTACAACTACTTTCCAACCGGTATTGCTATCAGTGTTTTCTAACAACTGTAGATCTTGGCCAAGATCAGCATTAAAGCTGGCACTATCAGCTTTAAAAGTAATTTCCATTGAAATTACACCATCAATAGCGGCAAGAGGGTCTGTGGTGCTATCCATGGTAGTGTAGTGATAACCGTAAGAACCAGATTCAGTAGACTGAGAAATAGATACAGCACCATTCGTATCCACAGCGCCATCAACAACCGCTCTTGGGTTGTTGTCGGCTTTACTCATTTGCAATACTTTATCGCCCTGTGCAGCATCAGCGTCGATAGCGGCAAAGTCCCACTCATAGTCAGCAGTTGGAACTTCTACACCTGGCGTTTGTTCTTTTTCTGCATCAGCAATAGCCGCCAAAATAGTTTCGTCGGTTACTTCTGCTCCGGAGTCGTTATAGTCCACTCCATTTAAAGTGTAAGTAATTGCAAGAGCACCTGCATCATCAACTACATATGTACCGTCTACATCACCATAGGCAATAGTGGTTTCTGAAACAGTGTAAGATTGAGTCGTGTAGGTATAAAGGTCGTTAGTTTCATCGTAGCTATAGATAGTTAACACATCATCTACAAACTTATAGATTTGTGCGTATTCAGTCGACGACGTTGTGATATTCGAGGTTTCGCTAGAGATATTCCAATCGGTGTTTTCGATAGCATAAGTAGGCTCTGGTGGCGGAACGTATACTTCTGGCGCCTCAAAACAACCAAACATAAAAGTTGTGCTCATAGGGATTAGCAGCAGCTTAGACGGTTTCATTTAAACCTCCTTGTAGGTATAAATAATATTATTGTAATAGTTAAAATACTAATATTGCTAAGGTCACCCGTAGTTAAACAGTCCGAAACCTATTTAACGAAATACATCCAGATGACTTTTCCTTTCCAGACTATTCGCTCTCTTAAATGATTAGCCGGCGATAAGTTCCCATTTAAACCTCCTAACTACGGTAAAAATGATCATATTGTATTAGTAATACAAAACTATAATGTGGCAAAAGATTGTGATTGTAAAGTGACCGACTTCGCACTATTTGCGATTAATCTTTTTGTCTTCACAACTTGTAAAATCTAGATAAAAGCAGAGTAAGCGATGAAATTATTGATATTGCGAGGAACGATGTTACAGGCAGGCTACAAGATAAAATAACTGTTTAATTACTTAATAGATTGCGACCTTGAACAGCGCAACGTCGATAACTAAATCCCTTAATCGCAGCAGTGATAGCTGGGTTAAATCTCAAACCAGCTGACTTAAAAGTACGCTAACTGCGTCTGATTTTGTATCGCTAGCAGAGAGAAAATACCGGTTTAGTTACAAATCACCCAAGGATTGGTAATACAAATATGCCTTATGCCTGCTTAGTTTTGTCGGCAGTAGCTATATTGCTATTACTGGTTTAACGCTAACAAATTTTGTTTCTTTGGGCGTTTAGCTTCACTAATTTGGTTGAAATACGCCATTGCTTAAGCAAAACAAGATCAATCTCACAGACAGATGTTCAAAAAATAGGCTTTAATTGTATGACTATTTGAGCTTGTAGCTTTAATAGCAAGACGGGGGATTAGCTGTTCTAAGCTAAATACGCTGCAAAAAATAATAAGAAAGATATACATCATTAAAACCTTCATTGCCTTGTTGTCGGAGCTGTTGGTTTTAATAATTAAACGCGAGAATAAGGACAACATTATGATTTTTGTAGGAATATTCCTGGCATTAGTCGCCTCTTACTTAGTAATAATGGACGTAGCAGCCATACTAAAAAGTCACCATTAAGATAAAAAACATGAATAAGACTAACGTTCTAACCGACGCAGTTTGTCGGTTAGAATACTTAACCAAGCGCTAAACTCCCCTTCCAGCACCGAATCATCTTCGTTATTAATTCTTATAAGGCTTTCTTCAAGGCAAAGATTTATACCGACTCCTGTGCAAATAACGCATACTTAAGCAATTGTTTAGACAGTATTTAGTATTATGGACTTAGAAGAAATCTATCGTCGTGACCTAAACTTACTCATAGCTTTAAAAGTGCTCATCGAGGAAGGTAGCGTAAGTAAAGCAGCTATCCGCTTGAGTCTTAGTCAATCGGCGATGAGTAGAGTATTAACCCGCCTACGTGACTTACTCAATGACCCTTTGTTTATTCGCCAAGGCCAAGGTTTGGTGCCTACTGAGCGAGCCTTAGAATTGAATCAAGCCTTACAAGGCCCCTTAGAAAACCTGCGTCAGGTACTCAGCCCCAATGGGTTTAACCCAGCAGAATGCACCCAGCATTTCACCATCGCAACTACCGACTATGCAATGCAAACCATTTTGCCCTTTGCCCTAGCAAGGATCTATCAAGAAGCGCCTAACATCTCCCTTGAGTTTGCTCCTCTGCAGCATGAACAACTCGCCCAACAGTTATCAGCAGATGGCTGCGATATGGCGATTTGTCGGCCGACCCAGTCAGTGGCACCTCTAGCTAAAGAAAGCTTGGGTTTAGTGAGTGTATTTTGTTTACTTGCTAAGCATCACCCATTGGCAGATAAAGAACTCACTCTGAAAGAGTATTTGGCTTATCCCCATGCGATGATAGCCATTAGTGATGGAGTGAAAAGCTTGCTGGATGAAGCATTATCTGGTCAAGATAAACCTCAGCTATTACTTCGTGCTTATCACCTAGAAGCGGCCCTAGCAATTAGTGAACAAGTGCCGGTGATTATTACGGTTCCCGCTGACCTAGCCTATTTAGTCGCAGAAAAGAATCAACTAGTAGTTAAACCGCTGCCTTTTGAATTTAAGCCTTTTGACTACTCACTGTTATGGCACCCACGCTGCGAGCACTCTGCTCCGCAAGTTTGGCTGCGCAATGTAATTAAACAAGAATGTAGCCGCTTAATAAGTAAACGTGTGCAAGACATGGGATTAGTAGAATAAGTGCTAAGCAATCAAAAGCAGATCAATAAAAAAGCCGACCCTATAGATCGGCTTAGACGTAAGTTTTTAAGTTTTTAAGTTTTTAAGTTTTTAAGTTTTTAAAGCTTGATAACCACCCGCCCAGTGACTTGGCCATTCGTTATAGCTTCAGCGTATTCTGCAACTTGCTCTAATTCCACTTCGGTGCACGCTTGCTGGTAGTAACTATCTGGTAGCAACTCAGCTAAATGCTGCCACGCATTAATCCGTTTAGCACTTGGGCAACTCACTGAATCTATGCCTAACAAGCTAACATTACGCAAAATAAACGGCATAACCGTGGTTGGTAAATCAAAGCCGCCAGCTAAGCCACAGGCGGCAACGGCGCCATTATAATCCATTTGAGCCAGTACTTTAGCCAATACCTTGCTACCCACAGTATCAACTGCACCGGCCCAAACTTGTTTTTCTAAGGCGCGCGCTGGCTCTTCAAACACGCTACGGTCGATAACTCTACTAGCGCCTAGTTCTTCTAATAAAGCACCATTTTGTTCTATTCGACCGCTAACAGCAGCCACTTTATATCCCAACTTGGCAAGTAAGGTAACGGCTACCGAGCCAACGCCACCACTGGCACCTGTAACCAGGATTTCACCCGATTCTGGCGTAATACCAGCATCAATCAAGGCTTGTACACATAACATAGCGGTAAAACCAGCAGTACCTACCATCATAGCTTGCTTACCACTTAAGCCCTCGGGCAGAGGAACTAACCAATCCGCTTTTAAACTGGCTTTTTCTGCCATTCCGCCCCAGTGCCCTTCACCAACTCCCCAACCGGTTAACACCACTTTGTCACCAGCAGCGTAACGAGGGTCGTGAGATTGCTCAACGGTACCGGTTAAATCAATTCCGGGTACCATGGGGAAATTGCGAACAATTTTACCTTTACCGGTAATGGCTAGGCCGTCTTTATAGTTAAGTGAGGAATAATCAACTTTTACAATTACGTCACTCTCGGGCAAGTCGGTATCATTAAGTTGGCGAATGCTAGAAGTGGTTTGTTTCTCAACTTGATCGAGAACGAGTGCCTTAAACATAGTAGAGCTCCGAGTTAGTAAGCAAAATTTACAAATATCAGTGTAGCCGCTCTAGCTCTATGTATTAAATGAATTTTTATCATTTAATACATGTACAACACTCATAATGACTAAAGTTTAGTCGCTTCGCTACTCCGTATTCCTAAGTTAGCAAGCTTACTTGAATGATAGAGCTATCTAATTGAGCAAGCTTTTGTTTTGCTAATCGAATGCACTTACCACAGGTGCTACCCAACTGCTTGGCTTGTTTCAGCTGTTTAACCGTTTTTAAGCCTTGCGCATAACTGTTTGCCAATGCTTCATCGTTAATCTGTTCGCATAAACACACCCACATAACTTTGCTCCTGTATTAAAAACTACAGCAACAGTAAATCAACGCCAAACAGCTAAGCAGTTACACACCGGAGCGTTAACTAGAGAGTAAAATCACAGAGGGGTAACTTTAGGTAACACACAAGCAGCAATAAGCACTTAAGCAATTGTTTTAAAATGAGTAAACCGTAATTTACTCAACAAATCGATGCTTGCATAAGAGAATATGTCACTCAATATTTACTGAGACATCATCATGCAAAGCGCACACATTTTGGTTTGTTTATCATTGTTGGCAACTGGGCTAAGTAACAGCTTGCAGGCGCAACTATTTACTGACTTATCCAAACAGGTTTCCCCCTATAACCACAAACCCATGCTGAGTGGCGTCGATGAGCTAAGTAATTATCAAAGTATGAAACGTTACTTGTCGGTAAATCATGGCTTAGATTATCAAATCCAGATTGCGCCCATAGCCCAAACCGACGGTCACGGTAATAACTACCTAGATAACGAAACCGACCTCATTATCACCAAGCGATTTTGGGAAAACCAACATGGTTACGGCAAGCTAGTGTTTGCCGGCGTGATGGTAAACATGCTTAACAATAGTTATACCCGAAAATTTGCCGACGATGTCGGATTAGGACCAAGTCAACCAAATGGTGGAATGACAGGACCAGACCAAAACATCACCGCAATTAACGGCTTATGGTGGGAACATAGCTTACTTAATAATGGACTCACCTATCGCCTAGGACACCTTTACACCACCCGACTATGGGCAACCAACAAATATCTAAGTGATGATCGTAGCACCTTTATGGCCTCGCCATTTTCACACCAAGGTTTAAGTTGGACTAGTGGTCAACGTGCACTAGGAGCAACACTGTCAGTACAAAACCAATGGGCTTATGTGCAGGCGGGGTTTAACGATGCGAAACCTAATGGCAAAGATATCGACATACGTAGCTTTAGTGATGGAAAATTTGTACGCCACCTCGAGCTAGGCCTAACACCAAGTTTTAATTTTGGTGAAGGTGAATACAAAATTAGCCTTGCAGACATCGACGATACAAGTAATGCACATACCTCAGTAAATGACCTAGAGGCAAATAAGGCGGGTCAAACTTTATCGGTGAGTGTAAGCCAGGACTTTGGAAATCTCGGCATCTTTGCTCGCTATAATCGCTCTTATCAACGTTACGCGGCAAAAACTAAAGCAGTTGCTGTAGCTGGCCTAGTGGTAAATGATTTATTAGATAACCAAGATGTATTAGGCATTGGATATGCCGAGGTAGAACCCGTTGATAGGATCCGTAAACAACACGGAAACGAAAAGTCCATCGAGATTTACTACGATATAAAACTGACTAATCGTTTAAGCATTGCGCCTGATATTCAATACTACTTTACCAAAGCAGCCACCAAAGGCATAAACACTGCTGGAGATACCATTTTTGGCTTACGACTTCGCTATATGCTGTAGTGCCTATAACGATACGTCGTCAGCACATATAACCATCGCCTTACCCAATGCACTGTAACAAGTTACTGGGTCTTTTAAGATGTCAGGAAGCTGCTGCGCAGCTTCCTTATTAATGGTGACTTCATTAAAGCCTTGTTCCGCATGGTCATAAATCTTGGTGCCATCTTGCAGTTCCCAATAGATGGTTGAATCGTTAGCGCTGGCACAAATTTTTATCTCACAAGGCATGAGCTTTACCTCATCGCCTTGGTAAACTCGACACTCAAACTCATCTCTAGCACAACCTGCATTAGCTAAGATGCTGTAAAACAGCCCTAACGCTATTGCCATAAGCTTAAACAACTCAGTTTCTCCTATATACTATTAAGAAATGGTATCACCAGAGGGTTTAATGTTCTTAAAGCTTTCTCGGGGCGCCTTCGCAGACGCAAATCTAAATACGTTTTTATCTACATCGCGATGGATAGTGATATCGATATAGGTGGTTTGGTTAGCGGCGCACACTTGATCGATGGCTAAACCTTCTGAGCGAAACTGAGTATTAGTGTAAAAAGAGAATCCTTTGTTTGGCCTAGCCATGATTTGAAGCCCAAAACAATTATCTTTAATTTGCGACATTTTGTCGGCATCAATGTAATACACCAAGCTATGTGTTGCTTTATTCATTTGTTTATCTACAAAAAAGCCTTCCGGTAACTGATGCGGTTTATAACCTTTACCTGCTAGTAGCAAAACATCGTAGTTTTCATTGTGAATGTGCTCGCCAGTTTGGTCTCTAACCCGCACAACCAACATGCAATATTTACCAATGCTTCGCTTTTTACCGAGCGGCACTTTGGCTTGTTCGGCTTGGCTTAACTGCGTTAGCTCAGCGCTGCGTTGCTGGTAATCACTGGCACTGTTTACTTGCAAACATGCAAGCACTTGGTCAACAACGATATGATGATTAGCAGAGCTGGCTTTATTAGCCATAATGCCCATCTTAGGACCTGAGTGACTAAACTCACTTAATATCCCGATAGGCACTTCGGCTGGTCGTCTTACGGGCTCTAATTCACTAGGTTTTAATCGATAAGCCTTACCTTGAAAACCGTTTAGCAGCTCTTCAGACTGGTCAAGCGCGAAATAACGATAATTCATATTAGCGCCCGCTATCCGCACCACACCGTCAGAGCCAGACTCCACTAAATAGCCATTTAAAAAGTCATAAAACTTAGTATCAATACCTTGACCACTTAGTACAAAGGGATAAAAGCTGTTGCCAACATAATCATATGCCATGCCGTTTTCGTTTAGTTGCCACTGCCCTTGGCTGCCTAAACTCAACCAATCTAATACTCTTTGCCCTGGCTCAACACCGGCAAACCAAGACTTAATTCGGCCCACTCGCTGCTTACCTAATACCGCTAAGCTTGAGCCATGATTTGCTGGTGCAAGCATCACTAAATGCTTTAGAGGCAAAGACCCTAAACCCGCAGCGCCATAGTATTTATCAACCCATGAACGCACCACCGGCCCACCAGTTGAATGGGTAATACAAGAGAACTCTTGAATACTGCTTTCGTTGCCGGGTAAATCTTGCAAAGCTTGCTGCATGGCGCGCGATATATCATCCATCGAGACTTCATCGTGAAAACTAATGTATTTGCCTAAATAGATATGCTCTAAATCAATCTGCAAACCCGCGCTACTAGCTTTAGCCACTAACGATTGCGGAAGCTCGCCGTAAGTGGAGGTATTGGTCACACTCCAGCCATGCACAAAAATCAATTTCATCGTATTACGTCCATGTAATTTAAATAACAAATTCAGAAACTTAGTTTTAACAGCAAACGATTGTTAACCGTAAGTTAAAAAAAAGCAATCACCCTTTCACACTCTTGTATAGCCTAGGTAAGCCGCTAGCAAAGTGCGATGTAATTAGCGAGAAAAGTAACAACAAGGCTGTAGTAGATAGTGGACAGGGAAAACAATGCACAGCTAAGGTTTAGCTTAAGGCTTACGCAATGCAAGTACTAAGTCTTGCACAGAAGCTGGTGCTGGCTGCGTAAAGCGCTGAACGATAAACACAATCGCAAAATTTGCTAGCATTCCCAGAGCACCAATTCCCTCTGGCGAAATCCCCCAAAGCCAGTGCTCCGTATGGTTGAGAGCTGGAGATACAAATTTAAAGAAAGCGACGTAAGCTAAAGTGATGCTCATTCCGCTTAGCATGCCGCTTATTACCGCTGTACGCCCAATAGACTTAACAAATATACCCAGAACAATAGCCGGGAACAGCGAGCTAGCCGCCAAACCAAAAGCAATCGCAACCACTTCCGCAACTAAGGCTGGAGGGTTAATGCCTAAATAGCCAGCCGCACAAATTGCTACAATTGCGCAGCAGCGTGCCAGCTTCAGCTCCTGTTTGTCGCTAAGTTTTTTTTGCCAAGTTTGCTTGACCAAATCATGAGATATCGAGCTGGCTATCACCAGCAACAAGCCGGCAGCGGTAGACAGTGCCGCTGCTAAGCCTCCCGCAGCAACCAAGGCCACCACCCAATTAGGCAACTGCGCTAACTCAGGTGAGGCCAACACCACTATATCTTGGTTAATGGTGACTTCATTGCGCTGATCACCCGAGTAAAATAAGCGACCATCACCATTTTCATCGCTCCATTCCACTAGCCCAGCTTGTTGCCAATGAGCTAACCAACTGGGCTGCTGTTCTTGCGCAATTCCTTTTAAATCCAAACCGTTGATAGACTCAATAAGATTTACTTTTGCAAAAGCTCCCACCGCTGGCGCAGCGGTGTATAACAAAGCAATAAAGGCTAGCGCATAACCGGCAGATACCCTAGCTTCACCAACTTTAGCTACGGTAAAAAACCGCACGATTATATGCGGTAATCCAGCGGTTCCCATCATTAACGCAGCAGTGATAAACACCTGGTCACTGAGATTTCGAGTACCGTTGGTAAACCTTGCAAAACCTAGCTCTTCAGATAAGCCATCAAGCTTATCCAATAAGTAAAGATTTGAAGTTCCTGTAACATTACTACCTAAACCAAACTGTGGAAAAACCTGCCCAGTTAAGGCTATCGATGTAAAAACAGCCGGGACTAAAAAGGCAAAAACCAGTACGCAATATTGAGCTACCTGAGTATAGGTAATTCCTTTCATTCCCCCCCACACCGCATAAAAGAACACAATTGCCATGCCGAGCAAAATACCCAGATTAACGTTCACCTCTAAAAAACGCGCAAACACCACACCTACGCCGCGCATTTGCCCAGCAACATAAATAAATGAAATGAACACCGTACATATTACCGCTAGCACTCTAGCCCGCTTTGAGTAATAGCGCTGACCAAAAAAGTCGGCAACCGAATATTGTCCGAAACGATGTAAGTAGGGCACTAAACACACCGCGAGCAGCACGTATCCGCCCGTCCAGCCCATTAAGTAAACGGCGCCATCGTAGCCGAGAAATGAGATAACCCCCGCCAAAGAGATAAAAGAAGCTGCCGACATCCAGGTCGCTGCGGTGGCCATACCATTAGTAAGCGGATGAATGCTGGCATTAGCAACGTAGAAATCTTGGGTATTGTTGGCTTTAGCCCAAATGGCTATCACCATATACAACGTAAAACTAAGCGCGACGAATAAGGAGGTCCAAGTTTGAATGTCCATACCAAGCAATATTTACCCTACTGGAGCTAAGATGCTGAAATCGAAAGTGACACCAACAAAGCAGACCAAAAGTTAACAATTTGTTACGAACTAACTTAGGGCGCATTTAGTCGCTTGAAACTTATACTTTGGTATAGATGAGACACTCAATAGCACTAGCGTGCTTAAAAGCAAAAACTTTCTTATTAAGTAATTGAATTTAATGAATAATACTAATGGATGATTGTTATCATCCTTTAGTCTAAACGCGCATAAAGATGGCTAACTACGGAGAAAAAGGCAAAAAAAGAGCTCTTGCAAAGCAAGAGCCAATGGAAACGTGCTTTTTGGAAACCTTCAACACTACTCCCCTCGATGTAGTGCTCGCCGACCAAAGCTAGAAGGTTCAAGCTACTGAACTAAATTAGCATGTTGAATTTTTAGGTCAACCATAAATTTTACAATTCATTAACTTTATGTGAGCGGCCTAACACGCTGAAGAAACGATGCATTTTTCGATCTCTTTTGTTTATGCAAACGTACTTTACTTACATAAAGCGAAGCAAATTATGCCTGTTTGTTATACTCAAAGAGCCTTGCGCGGGTTTTCTATAAGGGACAGGATGGCAACAATTAATGACTAAGGATTTTTAAAAAAATGCTTATTTTTTATAAATTTATTTTTGCCATGGTATAAACTTATTTTAGCGCTTCATGAAATCTTTTGTTTCCAAATTCTATCTTTTATAGAGATAGCTTGTATTTAGGAGGCCTAGGCCATGAGTATTTTTGACCACTATCAACAGCGTTACGAGCAGGCTCAAGAAGAAGAGTTATCTCTCGATCAGTTTTTAACACTTTGTAAAGAACAACCAAGTACTTACGCCAGTGCTGCAGAACGGCTTTTACTCGCCATTGGCGAACCAGAAATGGTCGATACTTCTAAAGACTCACGCCTAAGCCGGCTTTTCTCTAACCGCGTTATTGCTCGCTACCCTGCATTTAAAGAATTTTATGGGATGGAAGATAGCATTGAACAAATCGTCTCCTATCTAAAACACTCCTCGCAAGGCCTTGAAGAGCGAAAGCAAATACTTTACTTGTTGGGACCAGTTGGCGGCGGTAAGTCCTCTTTAGCGGAAAAACTCAAAGCCCTCATGCAACAAGTACCTATTTATCGCTTGAAAGGCTCTCCAGTAAACGACCATCCATTCTGCTTATTTGACGCCAACGAAGATGGCAACATTCTTGAGAAAGAATACGGCATTAGTAAGCGCCATTTAAAAAACATTATGTCGCCTTGGGCAGCCAAACGTTTAAATGAATACTGCGGAGATATTAGTAAGTTCAAGGTGGTTAAATGCTATCCCTCCATCATCAATCAAATTGCCATCGCTAAAACTGAACCAGGTGATGAAAACAACCAAGATATTTCTTCATTGGTGGGTAAAGTTGATATTCGCCAGTTAGAGCATTTTGCTCAAAACGACCCCGATGCCTACAGCTACTCAGGAGCCTTGTGTAGAGCTAATCAGGGTTTGATGGAATTTGTAGAGATGTTCAAAGCGCCAATTAAAGTACTACATCCTCTACTCACCGCAACCCAAGAAGGCAACTTCAACGGTACCGAAGGGCTCTCGGCAATTCCCTTCGAAGGCATTATTTTGGCTCACTCAAATGAATCCGAGTGGCAAAGCTTTAAAAATAACAAAAACAACGAGGCCTTTTTAGACCGCGTTTATATTGTAAAAGTGCCTTATTGCTTACGAGTAAGCGAAGAGATAAAAATTTATCAAAAACTGCTAGATAATAGTGAATTAAACACTGCTAAATGTGCGCCAAGCACCTTAGAGTTATTGTCGCAGTTTTCAGTTTTATCGAGGCTTAAAGACCCAGAGAACTCAAGCATCTATTCAAAAATGCGAGTTTACGATGGCGAAACTCTAAAAGACACCGATCCAAAAGCCAAGTCTTATCAAGAATATAGAGACTTTGCCGGGGTTAACGAAGGCATGGAAGGTTTGTCCACCCGCTTCGCCTTTAAGATCTTGTCTCGAGTATTTAACTTTGATACCACCGAAGTCGCAGCTAACGCGGTTCATCTGTTCTATGTTCTTGAACAACAAATAGAGCGTGAACAATATAGCCAAGAAGTGGCGGACCGCTACTTAGAACACTTAAAAGGCTACTTAATTCCTAAATACGTCGACTTTATTGGCAAAGAAATTCAAACCGCCTACTTGGAGTCTTACTCTGAATACGGCCAAAATATCTTTGATCGTTACGTGATTTACGCCGATTTCTGGATTCAAGACCAAGAATATCGTGACCCAGATACTGGCCAGCTATTTGACCGAGCAGCGCTAAACGCCGAGCTTGAGAAAATAGAGAAGCCAGCTGGCATTAGTAATCCTAAAGACTTTCGTAATGAAATCGTTAACTTTGTCTTACGTGCTCGTGCTGGCAATGACGGTAAAAACCCTAACTGGACCAGCTACGAAAAACTTCGCACAGTGATTGAGAAGAAAATGTTCTCAAATACCGAAGACTTACTGCCAGTTATTTCCTTCAATACTAAAACCTCTGCCGACGACCAACAAAAACACGATGACTTTGTTGCTCGGATGATGGAGAAAGGATACACCCGCAAACAAGTGCGTTTGTTATCTGAATGGTATTTACGCGTTCGTAAATCGTCTTAGATTTGATGGAGGGCGCCTATGGCTCATTTTATCGATCGACGTTTAAATGGTAAGAATAAAAGCGCGGTTAACCGCCAGCGCTTTATTCGCCGTTATAAAAGCCAAATTAAACGTGCAGTAAACGATGCCGTTAATCAACGCAGTATCCAAGATTTGGAGAACAGCGAAAGCATAAGCATTCCTCATAAAGACATTACCGAGCCCTTTTTTCATCAAGGAGATGGAGGGCAACGTCAGCGCACCCTACCCGGCAACGATCAATTTGGTACCGGCGATAAGATTGAACGCCCACCACAAGGTGAAGGAGCCGGCGGCCCTGGAGATGGCGAGGCCAGCGACCAAGGAGAAGGCACCGAAGAGTTTCAGTTTAATATTTCCAAAGACGAATATCTCGACATCTTGTTTGATGACTTAGAGCTTCCTAACCTGCAAGAAACCGATGTTGATAGCATTGTTGAATATCGCACCGCACGAGCCGGCTTTACCAACGACGGCGTACCCGCCAATATCAACATTGTTCGTTCTTTGCAAAATTCTCTGGCTAGACGCATGGCCATGGGTGGCGATAAGCGCAAACGGTTAAGAGCTTTAGAGCTGCAATTAGAACAAAAACAGTCTGACGCTCACGTTCCGCACAGTGAGATTGAAGCAATAAAAGCAGAGATCGTAGAACTTAAACGCAAGCTTTCAAACATTCCCTTTATCGATACCTTCGATCTTAAGTTTAATAACTTTGCCAAACACCCGGTGCCGAGTAGCCAAGCAGTAATGTTTTGTTTAATGGATGTCTCTGGCTCTATGGACCAAGCAACCAAAGACATTGCCAAGCGTTTCTACTTACTGCTCTATCTATTTTTGACCCGCAGTTACGAAAAAATCGAGGTGGTGTTTATTCGCCACCACACTCAAGCTAAAGAAGTTGATGAGCATGAGTTTTTCTACTCTCAAGAAACTGGTGGCACCATTGTTTCTAGCGCGCTTAACTTAATGGATAAAATTATTGAAGAACGCTACCCGAAAAACCAATGGAACATATACGCAGCCCAGGCTTCAGACGGCGATAACTGGGCCGATGACTCCCCAAAATGTCGCGCATTACTCGAGAAAACACTGCTCCCTCTAAGCCGCCATTACGCATACATAGAAATAACCAGCCGTGCCCACCAAAGCTTGTGGCACGAATACGAACAGCTCAGTGAAATCTTCCCTAACTTCTCTATTCGTCATGTGAAAAATGCCGAAGAAATATTGCCGACATTTAGAGATCTCTTCAAAAAAACCACTGTGTGAGGCCCTCATGAGCAAAACTAAGATGTTGCCCGATGGACCAGATTGGACCTTTGAAATGCTTGAGCTTTATCATCAAGAGATTGAAAAGGTTGCACAACACTATCAATTAGATACTTATCCAAATCAAATTGAAGTGATTACCGCCGAACAGATGATGGATGCTTATTCCAGCGTAGGTATGCCCATTGGCTATCATCATTGGTCTTACGGTAAAAAATTTATCCAAACCGAACAAACCTACAAACGTGGTCAAATGGGTCTGGCCTACGAAATTGTTATTAATTCAGACCCTTGTATTGCTTACTTGATGGAAGAAAACACCATGCCAATGCAGGCTTTGGTTATCGCCCATGCCTGCTTTGGCCATAATAGTTTCTTCAAAAATAACTACCTGTTTAAAACTTGGACCGACGCCAGCTCAATCATTGATTATTTGGTATTTGCCAAAAACTACATTAGCAAATGTGAAGCTCGCCATGGCGTTCAGGCGGTTGAAGATTTGCTCGACTCTTGCCACGCCTTAATGAACTACGGCGTCGATCGTTACAAACGACCCAGCCCAATTTCAATGGAAGAGGAAAAGTCTCGTCAAGACGCTCGAGCCGAATACTTACAGAGCCAAATCAATGAGTTGTGGAAAACCATTCCTACAAAAGAAGATCCAAACGTAGAAAAACGTCAGCGTTTTCCCGCCTCCCCTGAAGAGAACATGCTCTATTTCATCGAGAAACATGCCCCCTTATTGGAAACTTGGCAGCGAGAAATTGTTCGCATTGTAAGAAAAATCAGTCAGTACTTTTATCCACAAAAACAAACTCAAGTGATGAATGAAGGATGGGCCACCTTCTGGCATTACACCATCACCAATCATATGTTCGACCACGGACAAGTGAGCGAGCGCTTTATTCTAGAGATTTTGCACAGCCACACCAGCGTAGTGATGCAACCCGCTTATAACAGCCCTTATTTTAATGGGATAAACCCCTATGCTTTGGGTTTTGCCATGATGACCGACATTCGTAGGATATGTGAATCACCCACCGATGAGGATCGCAAGTGGTTCCCTGATATCGCCGGCAGCGATTGGCTTAAAACCCTACATTTTGCCATGCGGAACTTTAAGGATGAAAGCTTTATTAGCCAATACTTATCACCCAAGGTAATACGTGACTTAAAATTATTTACCCTAGATGATGACGAAAACAAGCCCTACCTAAAGGTTAAAGCCATTCATGACGACCATGGTTATCAGCAAGTAAGAGAAGCGCTCAGTGCCCAATACAACCTAAGCAATATTGAACCTAACATTCAGGTATACAATGTTAACTTACGCGGTGATCGGTCGCTCACCTTGCGTTACGTTCCTCATCAAGGCATTCCTCTTGGGAAAAGCAAAGATGAAGTGATTAAACACCTACATCGCTTATGGGGCTTTGACGTGATTCTCGAACAAAGTGACGATAATGGCGGGGTACAAGAAATAGCCCGCTGCCCAGCCCAAGACTAGATAGATTAGCGACAAAAAAGCCACCCTTAGGTGGCTTTTTTATTTCTGTTCAAATTAAAACAAGGCTTTGTTCAACACCAAGTGACAAACAATAGATGCCGCGTAACCCAGTGCAATTACTGGTGCCCAACGAAGGTGGCTAATGAAGGTATAGTGGCCTCTGGCTTGGCCCATTAGGGCAACACCAGCTGCAGAACCAATTGATAACATGCTACCACCAACCCCTGCGGTTAGCGTCACCAATAGCCATTGGCCTAAAGACATCGTAGGCTCCATGGTAAGCACTGCAAACATCACCGGAATATTATCTACAATGGCACTTAATACCCCAACAGCGATGTTGGCGTAAGTTGGGTCCCAATTTAGATACATGGTGTTGGATGCCATTTCTAAATAACCAATAAAGCCAAGGCCACCAACACACACGACCACGCCGTAGAAGAACAATAAGGTGTCCCACTCCGCCCGTGCTACCCGGTTAAAAATGTCAAAGGGAACCACACTGCCCAAGGCTTTTAGTCGGGCATCATCTCGATGAGAAATAGCATCAACGGCCTTTCTATGTAGGCTTGTGGCTAAGGTTCTGCGTAAGAAGAAGCCAAAGAATTGTAAATAACCTAAGCCCATCATCATGCCCATAACCGGAGGCATATGGAACAGGCTATGTCCCATTACGGCAGTGGCAATAGTGATTAGAAATAAACCGACAATTCGTCTTGCGCCGCGCTTAAGCTCGACCTCCTCATGTTCCGCTTCTACCGCATCTGCGGAGACAAACATCGACATGATAAAAGCAGGAATAACGAAGTTAACAAAAGATGGAATTAACAAATCGAAAAACTGACCAAAAGTGACTAAGCCTTTTTGCCAAACCATCAGGGTTGTAATATCACCAAAGGGACTGAATGCCCCTCCAGCGTTAGCTCCCACTACAATGTTAATACAGGCTAAGTTAATAAATCGGCTGTTGCCTTGCGCTACTTTAGTTACCACCGCGCACATCAGTAGTGCGGTAGTGAGGTTATCGGCCACTGGCGAAATAACAAAGGCTAAGCAGCCGGTTAACCAAAACAGCTTGCGATAACTCAGCTTCTTACTGACCAGCCAGGCCCGCAAAGCATCAAATAAGCGGCGCTCTTCCATGGCGTTGATATACGTCATCGCCACCAGCAAGAACAACATTAATTCTGAAAACTCGAGTAAGTTATGGCGAAAAGCATCGGTTACCAGCTCTTCGTGCCCAGAGCCGCGGTAATAAATCGCAATCAAAAACCAAATTAAGCCGGCGGCTACCAGCACTGGTTTCGATTTTCGTAAATGGATAACTTCTTCGCTCATCACCAATAAATAAGCGATAGCAAAAATAACCAGCGCACTATAGCCCACCCACGACGAGGTTAAATTAAAGCCATCAGCGGCATAACTAGCAGAAGAAAATAACAACAATAGCAGAGGCAACAATATACGCATTAAGTCCCACTCCTTAGGCGAATGCTCATTTGTTTTAGATTGATTAAGATTTCGTTCTAGCGTCCGTAGCTTAGGGCGCTGGCACTTCGATGATTGTTCATTGCGTTTTCAGCTTTGTTCATTAGTGTCTCAATATTGTTGGCAGCGCCATCTACGCAAGCTACCCCCAAACGAGAGCCAAGCTCTAACTCATCAAGATAACTGAGCCAAAACTCGCTGCCTAATGCATCGTGGATCCGCTCAGCAGTATCCAAAGCTTGATATAGGCTAGACTCGGGTAACCCAATAACAAACTGATCTTTTTCGCAACGGGCCAACAAGTCTACTTTGCGTATTTTAGATTGCAAAAAATTCGCTAGTTTAACCAATAGCTTATCCGCTTCATCAGCGCCTAATTTATCACGGTATCGGCTAAAATGATTGACGTTAATCAAAACAATAGAATAGGCATTCTGATAACGAGAGGTACGTTCAATTTCTATCTCAGAAAACTGTTTAAAGCGAGCAAAATTTGCATAGCCAGTAAGTTCATCGGTATCTATCGATTGCTTAAACAAAGGTAAGTTTTCACTGCTTGGCTGTTCTTTCTCTTGGAACAAGTCTAAGCCTTGTTCGTGGGTATAGCGATGACGCCACAAAGCATGACAAAGACAAACAATAATAGATACTAGCAAACTGTGAACTAAGGCATTTGGCAGCTCAACATAAGGCCAATTTTGTACTTGATTTGTGTTTAAGGGCTCAACCACACTCAAGGTGAGCAAAGTAGCAACAACTATCAAGCTGACAGCGAGTAAGATGGGCAAATAGAAACAAATAAACAATACCGGTAGGCTGTATACTAACCAGTTTGGAACGCCATTAAACTGCAGCGCCCCTCCGCCATGCATTAAAGCAAAGACTAACGCGAAATGTATTATTGCATGGGCAGCTAATAAAACATGGGCTGAGCGGGCTGTGACCAATTTCAAACCAAGCCAAGTGACCACTATTTGACAACAAAACCAAACACTTAATGCTAAAGATGCGCCTATATTGGCTTGTTGCCACCAAGCAGCAAGTACACCCGATTGAAAAAGATAAGAGATAATACACAAGCAATAGAGCGATTGAACCCAAAAGAGATGTTGGCGCTGTTGTTGCCACTGCCAGTTAGCAAATTGCCGCTCTTGGCTTGAGGAAGAAAAGCCCATAAATACGCTTTTCCACGCTAGCATAACTTGTGGCTGTTGCATCTTTCCTTTAACTCCTGTTGTTAAATCAAAGAGAACACCGATATAAACTAGTTTAGATTTGCGCCTAGGGCTACAATATCGGCTTTAATTGCCAAACAAAGAATCATTGTGACTTCACTTAAGCATACTCGCTATCGACAGTTTTTCCCGTCATTAAACGGTACTAATCAGCCATTTGCATACCTTGATAGCGCAGCTTCAACTCAAGTCCCTGAAGTTGTCTTAAAAGACATTGAACAATATTACCGCCAAGGTCATGCCAATGTACATAGAGCAAGTCATAGCTTTGCTCGACATGCCACCAATGCCTTTGAATTAGCAAGGAAAACACTTGCAGAATTTATTGGTGCTAAGGCGCAAAACATTATTTGGACCAGCGGAACCACCCAGGCAGCGAACCTATTGGCAGACGGCCTCGCCCATCTAGTTGATGAAGGCGACGAAATTTGGGTTAGCGAGCTCGAACATCACTCAAACTTAGTACCTTGGCAACAATTAGCCTTTAAGCGTAAGGCGAAGCTAAAAGTAATTCCTGTACTCGATAATGGCGATATAGATTTAGCTTACCTTCGCCAGCAACTTAGCGACAAATGTAAAATTATTGCCGTTGCCCATGTATCAAACAGTATTGGTGCTATGCAGCCCATTCCTGAATTATCTAGGCTTGCCCACCAACACTGCGCAAAAATAGTTGTAGATGGCGCACAAGCAGTAGCCCACTTAGACATCGACGTTAATCGTTTAGCTTGTGATTATTACTTGTTTTCTGGGCACAAGTTATACGGCCCAACGGGCATTGGCGTGCTATATGGTAGCGAAGAAGCACTGGAACTGCTCGAGCCCAGCGTATTTGGTGGAGAGATGATAAGTAAGGTGTCTTTTGAAACAAGCACCTGGAACAGCCTTCCCTATCGCCTAGAAGCGGGAACGCCTAATATAGCCGGGGCAATAGGTTTGGCCTCTGCCATCAAATTTTTAGCGCAATTCCCTATAAAAGAGCGTCTTAGTCATGAACGCCAATTATTAGCTTATGCACTGCAGCAGCTTAAACAGCACCCTAAGGTTGAATTAGTTGGTGAACCTATGATGAGAGTAGGATTAATTGCCTTCAATTTGCGTGGAGTTCACCCGCAAGATGCTGCCACCCTATTTGACCAATACAATGTTGCTTTGCGTTGTGGCCATCATTGCGCAATGCCCTTAAGCAGTCGTTTGTCTCCAGAAGGCAGTATTCGCTTGTCTATTGGTCTATATAACAATCAGCAAGATATTGACCAAGCGATTGAGGTAATTGATAAAATAATGGAGTTGTTTGATGAATAAAGCGCCACAAGTGGATTTAAGCATAGAGCAAATAGAACAGCGCTTTGCTAATTGTAGTTCGTGGGAAGAGCGCTACCGTCAACTACTGCTGTTAAGTAAGGCTCTGAGCCCGATGGATTCTCAATACCAAACAGAAGAAAACTTAGTGCAAGGCTGCGAAAGTGATGTGTGGCTGTATTATGCAAATGAACAGCTGTTCATAAATAGCAATGCCAAAATCATAAAGGGTTTACTGGTGATTGTGTTAGCCAGCTTCGTCCAGCAAACTGAAAGCACTCAAACAATATTTAGCCAAACTTTAGAAAAGCTTGGCTTGGCGCATCATTTAAGTGAATCGAGAAACAACGGAATAACGGCGATATTGCAGAAAATAGCAACGTTAAGCTAAACGGCTACTCTTCGCTAGGAATGGTATAAGTGCGGCGTTTTTTAGTTTTAATCACAACTTTTGATTTAGCACCACCTTCTTCGACCACCGCTCTATATTCGCTTCTTGGCACAGGCTTAGTTTGAGGCGCAGGTTTGGTAGCTGCCGGTGGACGGCTGGTTACGCTATAGGTAAATCCACAATCACGACAGGCCATTAATGCTGGTTTATGGCCACCGCAAGATGGACATTTTTGATTAGAGCTCACTACTGGTTCCTATTTCTTTCTATGGGAAATTTAGTTTATTGCTTAAGTGTATTTGATCATCTGCAATTAATCACAACAAATTAAACATTTAATGATCCGGTTAGCTATTTACTTAGATTTATCGCTAGTTTATTCGCTGTTTTACTCCGTCAGATGCTCAATAAACCATTCCCCAGCAGGCCCAAGAGCTTGACTCCAAACCACTTCAATTGGCCACTCAAAGTCATCCACAATAAAATCTCGCTCTAACTCAACCAGTTGGTTATTGGCGATGTAGGTTCTAGCTAAAGGCTCGGGGAACAAACCAAAGCCAACGCCATTAAGCAACAGCTGCTTAAATTGATACATTCTTGAACAATTAACCACCTGAGAACTAAGGCGCACTGACTCAGCTAAATCTTCAGTAATAAAGTTAGACACTGCAGGAGTTATTTGAATTTGCGAAAGGAGATCTTGAATAGATAAAGCATGTTTTATCTTGGCAAGCGGATGGCTTGGCGCGCAAACACACAACCATTTAATTCGGCCAATCATAACACTCTCTACTCCACGACGTGGGATAAGCTCAGCAGGAGTAATAAGAATGTCTACCTCGCCGTCTTCACCAAAATTATGGGAGTCGAACTCATCTACATCAATGATCTTCACATTTAATTGCGGAAACTTAGCTAACAAGCTCTTTATCGCCTCTCCATACTCTGGAAAAAAGCTATAACCCGATACGCCAATGGTTAATTTGTCTTCAATCCCCTCATGGTAAGATTGGGCTTTTTTCTCCATAGCTTGTAAGCGTGGAACAATCTCCAAAGCCTGAACATAAAGCGTGCGTCCAACGTCGGTTAAGGTTGGCGCTTGGCCAGAAACACGATCAAAAAGTCGAATATTTAAATCCAACTCCATATTTTGAATCAATTGGCTCACTGCTGAAGGGCTAACCCCTAGTTTACGCGCAGCCGCTGAGAAAGAACGCGTCTCTGCTACTGTCACCAAATAAACTAAACGTTCGGGAGTAATATGCATGCAGTACCTAGGAACAATGCTTTGTTTTTATTAGTTAAATGTTAGCACCAGCTGTTTGCTTTTCCTAGCGCGCAGCTACTTAACAGTTTGGCTATAAAACTCACTAATGTATTTTCCGCCTTTAATATTGGCAATAATGCGTAGCTTATAGCTATCACCCTGATTAGGGATCAGTTCGCGAAGCTCGGTGGGGCTTTTCCAGTAATAAGGGCTATCACTCATGCCTAGTGGGTAAGCGGTCACTACATTTGAGCTACTTACAATAAAGAAGGTTGCACTATCTAAAGGGAAGGTAGAATTAACCGTAGTTGTTCCTGCTTCATCACTAATATTGAGCTGAAAATCACCTGATTCAAGAATACACTTTTGGTTAATAATGTCGCAGTGACCATAGGTACTCAGCTGGAAGATACGATCTTTTTCCGCATCATGTTCTAAATAAATATCCGATGCGATATACCCGCCAATTGCCAAAAACGGCATCACCAACATAGCCAACTTAGTGTGTCTGTTCATTGTTACTTCCTGTAATCAACCTTATTGAGTGATGCTAACCAAGTTCACTCTTTAACACTATCATATTGAAAATTAATTATTTTTACCAAGTTCCGCCGCAAAAAAAGGCTCCCTCTAGGGAGCCTTTTGCTTACTAGGGATTAATTCAATTCAAGCTTAATGATCGTGAGCTGCGCCTGCACCATGTGGTACACGGAAGTTATCAACCATATCTTGAATATGCTGTGGTGCAGGACCGGTTGCTTTACATACTGCGAAGGCAACACCAAAGTTAACCAATGCACCCACTACACCAAAGGCATTTGGCGAAATACCTAAGAACCAGTTTGGCCCCATATCACCTAAGAAAGAAGTACCTGGTATAAACATAATGCCTTTATGCTGGAACACGTAAAGCATAGTTACACCAATACCTGAACACATGCCGGCTACCGCAGCGGTACCACTCATTTTCTTAGCAAAGATACCCATCATCAACGCCGGGAAGATAGACGAAGCGGCTAAACCAAAGGCCAGTGCTACGGTACCTGCGGCAAATCCAGGCGGATTTAAACCAAGGTAACCGGACACCAAGATGGCAAGTGTCATCACTATTCGCCCTGCCAGTAACTCATTCTTATCTGAGAGGTTAGGCGTGAGTACCCCTTTCATTAAGTCGTGGGATATCGAGGATGAAATAGCCAACAACAAACCTGCAGCTGTAGAGAGCGCAGCCGCTAAGCCACCAGCAGCAACCAATGCAATTACCCAGTTAGGTAGGTTAGCAATAGCTGGGTTCGCAAGAACCATAATATCGCGGTCTACTTTCACCATCTCGTTGCTTTCTTTATCAGCAACATATTGGATTTTGCCATCACCGTTTTTGTCTTCAAACTTCAACAGACCGGTTTTTTCCCAATCTTTAAACCACTGAGGACGTTCGTTATACACCAAGTTGTCACCCGCTGATGGAACAATCGTATTCATAAGGTTAAAGCGAGCCATAGCACCTACCGCAGGGGCAACAGTGTAGAGCAAGGCAATGAACACTAAAGCATAACCTGCAGACGAGCGGGCAGCTTGAACTGTTGGTACAGTGAAGAAGCGCATGATTACATGAGGTAAGCCTGCAGTACCAATCATTAGTGACAAGGTGTAGGCAAACATGTTTAAGGTGCCGCCTAAGTTGTCGGTGGTATACTCTTTAAAGCCAAGATCGGTAACCACCATGTCTAACTTATCAAGCAGATACACACCACTACCATCGGCTAAGGTACTACCTAAGCCAATCTGTGGGATAGGATTACCAGTTAACTGCAGTGAAATGAACACGGCTGGAATAGTGTAAGCAAAAATAAGTACACAATATTGTGCAATCTGGGTGTAAGTAATCCCCTTCATGCCGCCCAATACCGCGTAAACCCAAACTACAAACATGCCAATGTATAAGCCCATATCGTACTCAACTTCTAAGAAGCGAGAGAAGGCAACGCCAACACCTTTCATTTGGCCGATAATGTAAGTAAGCGATGCGATGATCAAACACACTACAGCAACAATACGCGCACTTTTTGAATAGTATCTATCGGAGATAAACTCAGGCACCGTAAACTTACCATGCTTACGCATATAAGGAGCTAGTAACATAGCTAGCAGCACATAGCCGCCGGTCCAGCCCATTAGAAAAACAGAACCACCATATCCTAGGAAGGCAATTAAACCCGCCATAGAAATGAACGAAGCTGCACTCATCCAGTCAGCACCAATTGCCATACCATTTTGGATTGGCGTAACACCACCACCCGCAACATAAAAGTCACTGGTAGAGCCTGCTCTAGCCCACCAAGCAATGGCAAAGTACAGGCCAAAGGAGCCAAATACAGCGATATAAGTATAGAGTTTTAACTCGTCCATTTATGACTCCTCAACATGGTATTTTTTGTCGAGCTTATTCATTTTGGCGGTATACCAAAAAATCAAAGCCACAAAGGTATAAATAGAGCCCTGTTGTGCAAACCAAAAACCCAGTTTATATCCGCCTAAGCGAATTTCATTTAGCGGCTCGACCAGTAGTAAGCCAAAGCCAAATGAAACCACAAACCATATGACGAGACAGGTAAATATTAGGCGCAAGTTTTCTTGCCAATATGTAGTCTGTTCTTCCATGATATTTCTCCAAGCAAGCTGAAACAGCTTGCGATTTTGTGCCAATAAGTATGTAAACAACATGTTAACGGCCGAACACATCATTAAGTTTTTATCTGCGGCTAGTGGAATAGATACACATATAAACTCAATTCAAGCCTATCGAAGAAAAAGTTAACAAACGATTAACAGACTAGGTATTAATCTTTAGTCTAAAGTCCCTGAATACAAGTGAAAATTGAGATCTAGACGCAGGAAATCAGCACTTAAGGAAGCAATAAAAGATTGCATTGAACAATAGAGAGGGGCTCAAGAAAACAAAGCTAAGTACAAAAAAGCCTGAAGAATCAGGCTAGCGCAGTTTGAGTTAACAATTTGTTAACTACACACAAAAATCCAGCTCAGAAACATCAAGCAGATTTTCGTCAGAAGATATCTCCGCGTAGCTATCATCGGCAAACGACAACTCTTGGCCATCATCCAACACAATAAAGTATGAAAGACTCACTGGGTCAACCCGTAATTCACCATGCAGAAAGCATCCGCTATTAAACAATACCGTGGTATCTGGTTTTGAATAGAACATGGCATTAACCCTAGGGCCAAAATTAACTAAGGCAATAATTACCAAGAAAGATACGGTTACCCACTTCATCTTAAATCTCGTGCAAAAAAGAAAGGATTGTAGCAGGTCTTGGCGCTGTGGCGAGTTGACCAAGAATAATTACTGGTATTTGAGAAGAAAAAAGGCATTGCTAAAAATTGTGCAATGCCTTTTGTTGGCTATAACAAGCGACCTTTGTTTAATAAAAACAGTCAAGTTCTTCAAACAGCATAAAACTGCGAATAGCTTAAGCCGCTAGCTAGAGTTACTAGGCTAGAAGTAGTATCGGGCTTGTATCGACATTTCGTCTTGTTTTTTGTCTGCGCCCAATGCGTCCTTGTTTTCTAAACCAAACTTATATTCAAGGGCTAACAATACTTGGCCAGGTTTCCACCCCACCCCGCCTACTGCGTAACTTAACTCGCCTTGGCTGCCACTGGTTTTATCTTCCAAGCCGTTATAACCAGCGTAAACGTGGTAAAGGCCGTCGTCTATTTTATAGAAGCCTATCAGTTCAACACCATTAGCCTTATCTGCTAGGGTGCTAAACATCTTGCTCAAGTTTTCATACTCACCGTAAGTACCTGCAACATAGAACATATCAGACTCATACACCGCACCCGCTAACCAAGATGTAGCTTTATCTTGATCTACGGCTCCTACATAACCAGCCTTAGCGTTGTCATAACCATTAGCGGCATAAGCGACGCCAATCGATAATCCAAAGTCAAAATCATATTTACCACTTAACTGGTAGCCATAGTCTCTGGCTGAGTTATCGTTTTCAAATTGGTACTGAGCTGCTAAGCCAAATCCACCAAAAGACTTTCGGTAGGTTAATGCATCATCAGCGCGCCCCATACCTGACTCATCACCACCATTTCGACCATCATACGTACCCGACGCATCACCACCAAACTTCCAAAACTGATCGGTCCACACCGCAATGTCATAATAAGCAGACCATTGCTTACCTACTCGAATTGAACCAAAGCTATCGTTATTGAAGTAGATGTTACCTAAACGATTGGTGAATAGTGGTTCTGCTTTTTCAACGGGATTAAAGCCCCACTCTAGCTGCGCCCCAGCAATCCAGTTTTGTACCATTTCATGTTCAAAAGCAAAACGGATACGTGAAGCTCTGTCTTGTAATTCAAACGAGCTATCTTTGTTTGCCCCGTCACCATAGCCAGCTTGATAAAATGCCTCTATACCTAAGTAGCCACCAATGCTCACATTGGTTTTGCCGTTTTCGTAAATGGTAGCGGCCGAAACGCTACCTGCCATAGCACTAAGTGCTAAGCCTGCAATTACCTTCTTCATTGTTCACTCCTTGGTTTGAGTTTTTTCATTAACTCTTAACAATTGGGGAAGAAAAATGTGCTAACAGATAAACCCCCCAAAATTCAGCGTAGTAACAAACCAAAAAATAGCCAATCAACACAAAGTAAGGATAAAATAATGCAGCTTGATGTTTTACAGCTGCAGCAGCCGCTAAAGTCACATATTTGTCAAATAACAGTATTTGCTAATAGCCTTAAGCCAAATAACCATATTAAGCCCTGAAAATACTGGAAAAATTTCTTGCCACTTAATAACAATTAATTAGTATTCATGGCCTTACTTAGGAGAAACAAGTGAAAACAAGTCGCCGCTTAGCTGCAATTAGCCAACGCGTTACCAAGCAATATCACGATATATGGGATTGTTGCTGCGACCATGGTTTGCTCGGTGCAGATTTAGTCAAACGCAATAGTGCTAACTGCGTGCACTTTGTTGATAGCGTGCCGCAAATTTGTCAGCACTTAGAACAAAACTTGAGCCACCACCTTCCCTATACGTCAAATGGCTCAACAAGCCAATGGCAAGTACATTGTGAAGACGTAGCCAAGCTCGAACTAAAAGGCAACGGCACGCAGCTGGTGATTATTGCAGGGGTTGGCGGAGAGTTATGTATTGATTTACTCAAGGGAATTCTAAGTAATAACCCTAAATTTAACTTTGAGTTAATCCTTTGCCCTGTGCATTACCAATATGAGCTTCGTCAATTCCTACATAGCCAAGAAATTGGTTTAATCCACGAACAACTGGTAGAAGAAAACCAACGCCATTATGAAATACTCCATCTATCTACTGCTAAGCATTCACCAATAAGCAAGGTGGGTGAAGCTATGTGGCAACTATCTAATCCCAAGCACCAAGCATACCTTGCAAAAACCATTGCACATTATCGCCGAATGAGCGGAAACAATACCCACCCGGCTCAATTAGCTTACGAAGCTTTGCAAAATGCATAAGCGCCCGATAACAGCTAAATCAACACGCTATTTAATAAAAATAAAATATTTAAATCTAATATTGATCTTCAAAGCAATATTTTGATTGGTCTATGCTAGAATCGCTCGCTTTTGAGCAGTGCCACACGTTCACTGCTACAGTAAGCCTTAAATAGAACAAGCGATCATTGCATGAAATTTCCTGGCCAACGTAAATCCAAACACTATTTCCCGGTTGAATCTCGCGATCCTTTAACCAACGAACTCAATCCGGTTATTAGCCCCAAGCACACGCATATTACCGGTATTGACCAAACCCTAGTGGATATCGAAGCTCACGTTGACCAAGCATTTATCGATCGTCATAAACTAGTTAAAGGCAATTCACTGCTCATTGATGACAGTGCAGCTCAAGCGCTTTACCAAGAGCTACAAGATAAACAGCTAATTACTGCCGAGTTTGCTGGCGGTACTATCGGCAATACCTTGCACAACTACTCCACCCTAGCCGATGGTCGCTCAGTGATGTTTGGCGTAATGAGCCAAAACATTACCATTGGTGATTATGCCTACCGCTATTTATGTAATACCTCTTCACGGGTTGACCTTAATCACCTACAAGCCGTCGATGGTCCGGTTGGCCGATGCTTTACTCTAATTAGTGATTGCGGTGAGCGCACCTTTGCTATTTCTAAGGGCCACATGGATAAACTTACTCCAGAGTTTATTGATGAAAAATTGGTAAAAACCGGTGCAGCGCTAGCATTAACCGCCTACCTTATGCGCGCAGGTGACGATCCAATAACACAAGCAGCGATGCAGGCCATAGAGTATGCTCATCAAGCCAAAGTGCCAGTGGTGCTGACTTTAGGCACCCGCTTCTTAATCGAAGATGACCCACAGTGGTGGCAGCAATTCATTCGTGAACATGTCACTGTGCTTGCCATGAACGAAGAAGAGGCAGAAGCCCTAACTGGTGAGAGTGATGTTTTACTGGCTTGTGAAGCAGCCTTAGAGTGGTGCGATCTTATTTTGTGTACCGCTGGTTCTCGCGGCTTATTTATGGCGGGCTACACCGATGAGTCTTTTAAACGAACCACTAGCCATACTCTACTGCCTGGCGCTATTCCAGAATTCAACCAATATGAATTCTCTCGCCCAATGTTAAAAGCAGATTGCCAACAAGCACTTAAGGTGTACTCGCACATTGCGCCATTCATGGGTGGTCCAGAAAAAATCACCAACACTAACGGCGCCGGAGATGGCGCTTTATCGGCGCTGCTCCACGACATGGCAGCAAACGTATTTCACCGCAGTAATGTTGAACAATCCAGTAAGCATCGCTTTGAAGCGCTCAGTTACTCCTCGTTTGCGCAAATCTGTAAATACGCCAACCGAGTAAGTTACGAAGTACTAGCCCAACATAGCCCTCGCCTTTCTCGCGGTTTACCGGAGCGAGAAGAAAGCTTAGAAGAAGCCTATTGGGAGCGCTAAAGCAAACTTAAAAATTGAGGCCCTCTATATAAAACAAATGGGCCTCATCGTTTATGTTATTTCAGCATTGCCCAATAAATAACGCTGATAAAACTCATCTTTGGGAACGGGCTTGGCAAATATGTAGCCCTGTAAGTAGTCGCACGCTACGTTCAAAACATGCTGTCGTTGTTGCTCTGTTTCCACCCCCTCAGCCACTACCTTTAAGCCTAAATGGTGAGCCATTGTCACAATAGCTTTAACCAAGGCAACACTGTCATTGTCAGTGGTCAAATGCTGAATAAACGAGCGGTCTATTTTCAGTAAATCAATATCCAACTGCTGCAAATAAGACAACGAAGAATAACCTACTCCAAAGTCATCAATGGCTACATCAAAGCCGCGCTGTTGTAGGCGAGTGAGCTGATCTTTAATCGAGTCATCGGTGGTCATCAATACATTCTCGGTGATCTCAATCATAATGCTGTGAGCTGGCAATTCATGTAAGGCAATGGCATGGATCCAGTCGTCGATCCACTTACCGCCATCATTAAACTGCGACGGCGAGGTATTCACACTAATCTGAATATCATCAAGCCCTTGCTTATACCATTGAGAAACCGTAGCAACTGTTTGCTGCATTACCCATTGGCTAATCTCGCGAATCAGCCCGGCCTCTTCCGCCACATGAATAAACTCATCGGGCCCTACCACACCGCGCAGTGGGTGGT
Source organism: Agarivorans aestuarii (assembly GCF_019670125.1). Lineage (NCBI taxonomy): Bacteria > Pseudomonadati > Pseudomonadota > Gammaproteobacteria > Alteromonadales > Alteromonadaceae > Agarivorans > Agarivorans aestuarii. Next base: position 1,881,664 of record NZ_AP023033.1, on the reverse strand, counting down.
TCCAACGCAACAACGCTTCAGCCTTGTTAACTCTAGCTTCTTGCGCCGCAAACTTTAGCGAGGTGATCGGCTGATAATAGAGTTCGAACTGTTCTTCTTCTAAAGCGGTACGTAGCTCTTCTAACAAACGCCGTTTCTGCTGAGCTTCCACTTGCATATCAGAAGAAAAGAATTGATAGCAATTACGACCGCGGCTTTTTGATACATACATAGCTTGGTCAGCATGTTTTACCACCGCTTCGACACTGTCCCCATCCAGTGGAGAAAAGGCGATGCCGATACTGCCACTCACATGAGCTGCTTCTGTTTTAATGGTGAAACGCTTTGCCAAGCCTTGTAATACTGTTTCTGCAATATTAGATACCCGCGCTTGCTCGTTAACACCTTCAATCACAATGGTAAATTCGTCTCCCCCCAAACGAGCAACCGTATCTTGTTCACGCACGCAGCGCAGGATCCGTTGCCCTGCTTGGCTAAGCAGAATATCACCGTAGTCATGACCAAGGGTGTCATTAATCTCTTTAAAACCATCTAAATCAATGAAGATTAGTGCAAACTCGGTTTTCTCTTTTACCAGAGCTTGTAACTTTTCATAGAAAAAATGGCGGTTAGGCAGGCCAGTAAGCCCATCAGTATAGGCATATTGTAATAGTTGCTGATTAGCCCCTTCCAGCTCTTGGGTTCGCAGCCTAACCTGCTTCTCCAGCATCCGTTCGCGCAGCTCTATGGTCTCCAGCATGCCGTTAAAGCATTCGGTGAGATTAGCCACCTCATCATCACTGGACTGCTGAGCGCGCAGGCTATAATCATTTGACGCAGTCACCCGCTCGGCAACATCAGAAAGGTGCAATAAGGGACGTAAGAAACCTCGTTTTAAGAACAAAGAAAAAGACAAACTTAAGCCAAAAGTAATCACCAATAGCACTGCGAGAAACTGACCGTAAAATCCAATTCGTTGGTCTATGTAACTGTCATTTGCCAGTACTGTAAGCGCACCATAAACTTGCTCATCAAGAATCAACAAACTGCTTACCTCTATCAGTTCATCGGCCTCTTCTGCTAACTCTTCTTGGTAGTTATCACTTTCTACCACTGCCAAGTTTTGCTGTTCGGTATCGGTAATGGCTGCTCTGATTACGCCTTCACGTAATAACAATGAAGAAATCATCTCCTGCATGGCATCTCGGTCATCAAACAACAAAGCCGCTGTGATGTTGGGCGACAAGGTATCGGCTATGCTTTGTAAGCTTTGAGTTTGTTCTCGCTTGGCACTTACAAATTCGTAGGCACTTAACACTACCGTCACCATAGCAGCAGAAAAAATCGCCATACTCATCAAAATGACTAGCAGCTTTTTACTCATGGTATTTATGCTAAGAAAAGACATCTCTACTGCTCCTCCTTAACAACGCGACTCAATCTCAATACCTTTGAGCTCATGGTTATATCGGCCTTTTTAAGTTCTTCGGGGGCAACTTCGAAACGGATTTTTCCAGCTAGTAAGAAGAAGCGAATGTGCCCTCCTTGATGAATAAAATCTGGGGTCTCCCCAACCAACATGGTGTGAGGCAATAAAGCTCTGTCTACAGTTAGCCAGGTTTTTCTATAGGCAGCGGGGACAAACAGTAAGTTACATTGATTTATCGATAACGAATCCAACTCAACTAGGCTCACCCGTATTTCTAATTCATGAATACGCTGCTTATGGAGCACCCAACTAGCAGTATCGACAAACTCAATGTCTGGGCTACACAGCTTAAAATAACCCAATGGTTTAGCTAAACCTTGCCATTCACTATAACGCGCAAAATTAAACATAAACCCAGCCTTTAAGGCTGCTTCTTTATCAGCAGCACTCACCTCACTAGCAAGGCCCAATATAGCCAAGGTAATGACTAGCTTAACAAAGCGCCTTATTGCCAACACTGGTTAAAACTCCGCCATAAATCGTAGCACGACACTTTGCTCAATATAGTTTGGAACAGTAAAGGTTTCTGAGGTGTTGTTGTATTCTAGGTGGCTACCGGCTAATAAATTTTTGCCTGTTAATGACAGCGAACTATGCGGCATAAGCTGCCAAGCCCAACTTAGATCTAGCGCGTTATAATCATCTACTGAATAAGCATCGCTGTTAATGGAGCGGAACAAGGCAAAAAAGGAGTGCTTCTTAAAAGGTTGCCAGCCAGTCTTGGCAAAAATCTGTTTGCTGTCAGAGTCATATCCTATAGCAGGCTGAGTATTTTCTTGTAAGCGATAACGATAAGCCATTTGGCTGTATCCTAATTCGGCGCGAAAATTGGCACTTGGTCGCCAAGCAACTAGCGCTTCACCACCTTTCACATTTAAATCAGCATTAGATGCAACGTCAAATTCAAGCACTGTGCTTCGTAAAGCTTGCTGCGCCTCGATGATTTTACCCTGTGCTAACAAAGCTGCGATTTGATCCAAGTTGGCACTGTCTGGATTAGGCTGCACTGCAAAAACATCTTTAGATTGCGTATGAAATAAGGCTAGGTCGAATGACCAATCTTGTTTGCTAAAACGGTAACCCAGTTCGTAAGAAAGAGACTTTTCTGGCTCAACATGTTGATTGCCGTTTAACACCGTGCGCACGTGATAGCTATCAATAGCGTCGATACCGGTTTGAAAATACTCGCCAACACGCGTGCCATTAATAGCAGAATCGTAATCAAACTCTGCCAACGATGGGATCCGCACGCCTTGCGATATAGCACTCCAAAGTACATGCTCGATATTGGGCTGCCAAGTTATACGTGCAACCGGCTGATGCTCCCAACCGGTAAAACTGTTGTGTTCAGACTTGTTACCAAAACTTAAATCTAACTGCTCAGGAATAAGCGCAAATTGCAGCTGTAAAAAAGCGCCATATTGCTCTAAACGGTCGATATCTTCGTCACTACTAATAATGTAGTTTTCTTCAAAAGGTAAATAGCTATTACGGTAGTTTAAACCCCAATCAAGTTGGGTAGCCCCCCACAAGCTATTCATTTGATAATCAATATCCAATGTTTGAAATCGTTCTTCCAAATATAGCTGTTTACCATTTTGAACAGCCCACGAAGCTTGCAACATTTGATTAGAAGAGCCAGATACCCGGTGCTCTGCCCGCGCCATAATACGCCCGTCATCACGCTCAAAGCGCTCGGCATATAGGGTGTTTTGGTTTGTGGCTAGAGATAGAGCTTTAAGATTTTGCCCCATATCTGTATGGGTATAACTGAGCTGGGTAAGAATAGACAAATCATCATTAGGCGCAAAATCAAAACGTGCACCAATACTCTGTTGTTTGGCTTCATCATTAGCAGGTAGCGACTTACCCGTTTTGGCCGCGTCAGAATCTCGCACGCTACCATAGATGCGGTAACTACCGTTGGAGCCGATATTTCCACCGTGGCGCAGCCCTACATCATAATTTAGTTGGTCACCACTGCTTACTTGCACCAAGGTTTCGCGTGTGTCTAAACTATTTTTGGTGATAATGTTAATCACCCCATTGGTGGCATTGCTGCCCCACAATAAACCACCTTGACCTCGAATAACTTCAATACGCTCAATGTCATAGAGAGGTACATCTAAGGTTTCCCAATAAACCCCAGCAAAAGATGGGTTATAAACGCTTTGCCCATCCACCATTACCAACAGTTTACTGGTATAACGCCCAGCAACACCACGCGCAGTGATAGCCCACTGATTACTGTCTAGCTGCCGCACTTCTAAACCCGGTACCAACTTTAATGTTTCTGCCACCGATACCGCACCCGATGCGCGAATGTCTTCCTTGCTTAGTACATATAATGACGCCGCGGTGGTGAACGCTGATTGGGCACGTTTCATCGCAGATGTTGCCTGCACATCTGTAGCCATTAACGATTCTAAATCCAAATTAGGCAAGGGCTCAGCTGCTGCAAAGCTGTAATTAGCCAAACATAGCGACCACAAAACACCAGCTGAATACTTCAACTACACCACTCCTTGGGCTTTTAATCTATCCTTGATAACTGAAACAAAAAGCTCGACACGAAATTGGGCGTGAGAACAGAATAAAACTCTGAGCAATTCTTCAGCAAAAATTAGTGACATTTATCTCATAGAAAACAGGCGAGGTAAACTACAAACTGATCTTAGGTATTCGTCTTAGGATTAACTAAATCTCTGATTTATAGCTTAAATACTAAATTCTTCTAGGAACTGAACAGCTTGATTTCGTCCAGTTTTCTTGGCGTGATATAAAGCATCGTCGGCGCGCTGTAATACACTATCGCAATTGCTGTCGGTCACTTCTATGCTACTCACTCCTAAACTAACCGTAACATCAACCTGATGATTTAGTGTGGTGAAGGTGTATTCTTCAATCGCTATTCTTATCCGCTCGGCGCTGCGTAGAGCTTCTGATGTTTTAGTATTGGGAAGTAAAATGGCAAACTCTTCACCGCCCATTCGCGCGCAAATATCCACCTCACGGAGTTGGGTACAAATCTGCTGATACACTTGCTTAAGCACTCTGTCACCACATGGATGACCATATTGATCGTTGATTCTCTTAAAGTTATCAATGTCTAACATGATTAAGCTGCAATCAAGAAAGTGACGGTGAAAGGTTTGGTAATGATTCGCTAAACTTTCAAAGAAACGACGGCGGTTAAACGCACCGGTTAACTCATCGGTTTCACTAAGTCTCCGCAGTTGTTGCTCCAGCTTGTAGCGTTCATTAATATTACGCGCCGCCCAGACCACTGCTCGCTGACCATCAATAAAAGAGTTTAAGGGTAGAATGCGAGCTTCAAACCAATGCTCTCTTTCTAGTTTGGCGCTTTCACAGTTGGGTAAACGAATATCGTCTGGTGAAATGGCGTACTCCGAAACACGCAAGCGCTGCTCAAAAATACTATTGCGGATTTGTTGTAAGAACCATTTAGCTTTTTCTTCGCTAAATACATCAGATACAAAGCGACCGGTTAATAAGCGGCTGCTTGAGAAATCATGGGTTTCTTGGTCGCCCAAATGCGCAATACAATAGCCGTCTTCAGTAAACACCAAAGTGGAATCGGGAAAAGCAGCAACAATCTCCAACAGTTGTGGAGTGGATAAATGCATATAATAAGCCTTAACTAACTGTAAAACAGAAACGACAAGGTTTAGTTACACAAACTACAAACAATTATTATTAGAATTATTAAGCTAAACGAAATTTGAGTTATAGCTGAAGCTATAGACTACTCTGACCACTTACAAGTAAATTTGACTCACATCAATTTACAAAATGAATAGCAACTAAATCTAATGCTGAAAGAATCGAAAGGATAATTGCCTAGCTGATTCACTACTTATGAATTCTGCTGCTATTACTTCAGAACGACTAACCGTAACCCGCTTCTATAATAACTACTCAAGCTCTTATTACGGTTCACACCCTCAACATAAGTGTTAGTCCAATCACATCCATGGCACGGCTATATTGTATTACCATAGCAACAAAAATATATTGCGTAATGAACGAGATTTAATTCTACTAAACGCTAAGGATGGCCCATGCAAATTTCTGTAGTGATGAGAACACTAGCCGGTTTTGCAATTCTATTTATTTTACTGATTGCGGTAGCGCTGATTGGTCAAATATGCCGCCATTGAGGCAGCAAGAGCGGACGAACAAGACCGAGGTTTTGCAGTAGTCGCCGACGAAGTGCGCAACCTAGCAAGTGGCACAAGATTGCAGAGTTAGGCCACTCAGCCCACAAAGATGCAGAGCACAATGAACAAGCGAGCGAATCATTAAAAGCCAAATCTGAGCAACAACTCGGGCAACTGGCCATTTTCAAGCTCAAAGAATACTTGCCTGCAAGCAATCAAATTGCGACCCAGTAGCATATTGTGATGAAACTAAAAGTAAATACGCTAACAAAAACCGGGCTATCTGCGGCGATGTTGGTTGTCTTAACTGCCTGTAGCTCCAGCAAACTTAACGATGATTTGCAGAGCCAAGCGCTGCATCCAGAAAACAAACAGATTTTAGCAAGCGCTAACTTGGATGCAGATGGCCCAGACTACGGACAATCCGCTTACCAGCTAATTCGTCAGCAGTTTGGCAAGAACGCCATAGAATCACCAGATCGCTTTAAAAACGACCACCAAGGTGAACTCCATTTACAAGAGTACACAGACAAGCTATACGGCCCTTTTTTTCGCTTTATTTTGCACCGAGATTTAGATGGCAATAAAGGAAAGTATATCGATAGGCAACGCAATGAAATTAAAGTCTATGGCGGCTCAGCAGACGCGCTAAAAGGCTACCAAGGCCGTCATTTCTCATACAGTTGGAAGTTTCGCGTTAGCAATGACATGCAGGTTACCAACAAGTTCACCCATTTGTTTCAACTAAAAGCCGTAGGCGGTGAAGATTCAATGCCAATTATTACGCTAACCGGAAATACTCGTAACGGTAAAGCAGGCATAGAAGTAAGACATAGTCCATTACGCCAAACTCGTATTCTAGCAAGAGCAGATTGAGACATGATTCAAGGAGAGTGGCTAGAAGCCAAGGTTCAAGCCAAATACAGCGAACTAGGTTGGTTCAGCTTAACACTCGTTCGCTTAAGCGATGGAGCAGAAATATTTAACTTTCGCGATGACAAGCTAGACATGTGGCGAGGTGTGAGCGAACAACATTTTGTTCGCCCTAAATGGGGAATCTATCGCTCACTTGTTGAAGCAAACAAACTTAAACCAAGTGTACATGCAGACTTTGCTAACTTTAGCATCAAGCAATTTGCTGCAAACTAGCGGGCTTAACCACAGTCATTTAGCTTGTTATTTACCAAGGCAAAAGTACAGCGGCTAATTAATGCAACTTGCTCAACTTGCATAAAGTGCCCCTGTTCAACTAGGCGAATAACTTTGGAGTGCTGAGTTGGTAAATATTGCTCAGCAAAATCAGCATTTTTGGGATCAACCAAATGGTCTTTGCCACCTTGTACCAACACCACAGGTATTTTAAGCGAAGCTAAACGCTCGGCCGAATCAGCTAAGCCATCTTGCAGGGCAAACATATCCAAATTAGCTTGGTTTAGTTGTTTCCCCAAATCAGATAAAGACAATAAAAAGTGCCCTACACCACTTCTAGCAAACTTGTTATACCAACGCGCTTGAGTAAGCTGTTTACTCATTCCACCAGCCAACAATAACAAACCATCAACTTGCTGGGGGTTATGCTCGGCAATAATAGGCGCTAAGGACGCGCCCCAAGAATGCCCTACAAGAATTAGCGGCAGCTCAGGGTACTTTTGCTTTAAGTGTTGAATGAGAGGTGAAATCAGCTTCGCTTGAGTCAGCATGTTAGCAACGGATTTAGCTTGGTCTTGATATTGCGACAATCCCCAGCCAGGTCTATCAAAACTAACCACACGTATTTTACTAGTTAAAGAAGGCTCAGTAATTAAATAAGCACTGTCTTGCCAAGAGCCAGGCGTACCGTGGATCCACACCATCACTGCTTGATCTGCACGCCCATTAGCATGTACGTTCAAAGTAAAATTATCCGCAGTAAGTTGATAGTGTTCGATATCGGGATTAGTTAACAAATCACTTTGAATAAACTGCTGTTGTTGCTTTATCGCACTAGGCATTGGGCTACAGGCTAGCAATGTGCAGAGCCCTGTCAATAGACACAAACACAACACCACTCTTTTCATTAAGAAGCTAAAATCCATAATCAGGCAACACCAAAGCAATAAACAGTCACTAAAACACTAGAAAGTGAAACCACCAAGTAAATTTCACATTCGATTACACTAGCTCAAACTTGACCCATTCCCAGCACATCGCCATAATCTGGGCTCTTCCTCCCCATGGCATTAAAAATGACTAACCCAGAAGAAATTGAAGTAGAAGCCACCGAAGTATATGTGGATGAACAGCCTATCGAGCTTTACAAAGTATTAAAGATAGGCAATTTGGTGAATGGCGGCGGCGAAGCAAAAATGGCTATAGCAGAAGGTTATGTTGGGCTTAACGGTGAACTCGAGCAGCGTAAACGCAAGAAGGTGTATGCTGATGACATCATCGAGTTTAACGGTCAGTTTTTATATGTTGTTTGTGATCAGCCAATTACTGAGCCAGAGCCTAAAAGCGTAGCGAAGAAAGGTTCAAACATGCAGAAAAACAAGGGAAATAAAGCAAGCAAACCTAGCCAAAAACTAACAGCTGCCAAGCAGCCTAACGAAAAGCAAGCTCAACGAAATGCCAAAACAGGTCGCCACTCAATCAAGTTCTAGTAGCTAAGTGCCTAGAAATTAAAAGGCAGCCAAAGGCTGCTTTTTAATAAACACAAACATAAAAAAAGCCGCTCAATGAGCGGCTTTTTTACTAAGCAGTAAGCTTACTTCTTAGCTTGACGTTCTTTTTCTTCTGCGATTACCGCTTCAGCCACATTTTGTGGAGTAGCAGCGTAGTGCGAGAATTCCATAGAGAACTGACCACGACCAGAAGTCATAGTACGTAGAGAACCGATGTAACCAAACATTTCTGCTAGCGGTACGTCTGCTTTAATACGTACGCCAGTTACGCCAGCTTCTTGGTCTTTAATCATGCCGCGACGACGGTTCAAGTCACCAATAACATCACCAACGTGATCTTCTGGAGAGAATACGTCAACTTTCATGATTGGCTCAAGAAGTTGTGGACCCGCTTTTGGTACAGATTGGCGGTAAGCGCCTTTAGCTGCAATTTCAAAAGCAATTGCTGATGAATCCACTGCGTGGAAAGCACCATCATATAGCTCTACTTCCATATCTAGAAGTGGGAAGCCAGCTAGCGGACCAGTTTCCATCATTACTTGGAAACCTTTTTGTACTGCAGGCCAGAATTCTTTAGGTACGTTACCACCAACAACCGAAGAGGTGAAAGTGAAACCAGAACCCACTTCACCAGGCTTAATACGGTAATCAATTTTACCGAATTGACCAGAACCACCAGACTGTTTCTTGTGCGTGTAGCTATCTTCAATTTCTTGAGTAATAGTTTCACGGTAAGCAACCTGAGGTTGACCAACAACTAGGTCTACGCCGTAAGTACGCTTCAAGATATCTACTTTAATATCTAAGTGAAGCTCGCCCATACCTTTAAGAATGGTTTCGCCTGAATCTTCATCAGTTTCAACTTGGAAAGATGGATCTTCTGCAACCATTTTGCCGATAGCGATACCCATTTTCTCAGAACCACCTTTATCTTTAGGTGCTACAGCAATCGAGATTACTGGAGTTGGGAATACCATAGGCTCTAGAGTACATGGGTCTTTAGGATCACATAATGTGTGACCAGTTTGTACGTTCTTCATACCTACAATCGCAATAATGTCACCAGCTTGTGCGCTAGTTAATTCATTACGGTCATCAGCTTGCATTTCAACCATACGGCCAATACGCTCTGTTTTACCAGTAAATGAGTTAAGGATGGTGTCACCCTTGTTCAATGTACCAGAGTAGATACGTACGAAGGTTAATGCACCAAAGCGGTCATCCATAATTTTGAATGCCAATGCTTTAAAGGTTTCATCAGCAGAAACGATAGCTTTTTCGCCAGTTTCTTCGCCTTCGTCATCCATAAGAGGTTGAGGATCAACTTCTGTAGGGCTAGGTAGATAATCAACAACAGCATCAAGTACTAATTGAATACCTTTGTTTTTGAATGCCGAACCACAGTAAGTTGGGAAGAAAGACATGTCACGAGTACCTTTACGGATACACGCTTTTAATTGCTCAATAGTAGGTTCTTCACCTTCCATGTAAGCCATCATTAGGTCTTCGTCTTGCTCAACAGCAGACTCAACTAGCATTTCGCGGTATTCAGCTGCTTTTTCTACCATATCCGCAGGGATATCTGTAACTTCGTAGTTCTCAGGAAGACCAGTGTCATCCCAGATGTACGCTTTTTCAGTTAACAGGTCTACAACACCAACGAAGTCATCTTCGATACCGATAGGTAGAACCATTACTAGAGGGTTAGCAGCTAGTACGTCTTGAGTTTGCTTAACAACACGGTAGAAGTCAGCACCCATACGGTCTAGTTTGTTTACGAAGATGATACGTGCAACTTCTGATTCGTTAGCGTAACGCCAGTTAGTTTCTGACTGAGGTTCAACACCACCAGAACCACAGAATACACCGATACCGCCATCAAGTACTTTAAGTGAACGGTAAACTTCAACGGTGAAGTCAACGTGTCCAGGAGTATCAATAACGTTGAAGCGGTGGTCATCCCAGAAACAGCTTACTGCTGCAGACTGAATAGTAATACCACGCTCAGCTTCCTGTTCCATGAAGTCAGTAGTAGACTCACCGTCATGTACTTCACCAGTTTTGTGGATCTGACCAGTAAGTTTTAGGATACGCTCAGTTGTGGTAGTTTTACCTGCATCAACGTGAGCAAAAATACCAATATTTCTATATTTTGATAAATCAGCCATTGTTCAACTCTAATTCAATTGTTTTTCAAATTCGCGGGGAGTATACCACTACTGTCGCACAAGGCGAGAGGGTGAACTGTATTTGAGCGATTTATTGCGAAATTTCTTTAAAAAAGTGTCTTAAATTAGTGTCAACAAATAGCCGCAAGCCAGTTAGTCTCGGGTTTTCACTTAAATTCGTATCTTCTTGTCAGTCAATAAAAAAAGTATAACTCCCCTACCCAATAATCAGCATAGTTGGCTTAAACGTTAGCGCAACTGCATTATTGTAGATATTACCGCCAGTTTGAATAGCGGCAACAAAGCTAGAATTATTTCTTTTTGTCCATCATAGCCTTAAGGTCGGCAAATGGGTTGGAAGTTGCTAAATCTTGCTTTAAGTCACTGCCAGCCTCTACCGTTGAGCCATACTGAGCGGCCTCAGTATATTTAGAATGCTCATGATCATGGCAATACAAGCACAATAACTCCCAATTTGAGCCATCATTTGGGTTATTAGTATGATCATGGTCGATATGGTGCACCGTTAGCTCTCGCAAATTAGAATAAGGGAACTCTCGAGCACAACGCCCACATACCCAGGGAAACAGTTTTAGTGCTTTCTCTCGGTAGCCTTGTTCAAGGCTTGCATAGTTATTTGGAATATTAGCCATTCTCTTCTCCAGCTATTTTTGCCGAACACTATAACATCAGCACCAATAAACACGTAACTCAACGGCATTGATTCGCTAATATATAGAAACTTGGGTAAGCGCTTTTAAATTTCTCGAAAATAATCCACACTAAGCTTAGTTGCGCTAAGGTAACAGCCATGGAAAAACCGTTAACTCAAGTACACTGTAATCGTTGTGAATACAGCACCACCACCGACAAAGTAAACGGGTGGCGGGTATTTTTGTATAACGGTTTGGAGCTGCCACTGCGCAGAACCTTGGGTTGGTGCAAACAATGTGAAGCGCTAGTAACTGCCGAAGAGTTTAGAGATATAAACCTCATAATCAAAGAAATGGGCGAACTGGTTAGGCAGGTATCAGCCTTAGAGAAAACCCTAAAAACTAACTACTGGCAACGGCTACTTAATCGCAAGCTTCGCAGAGTGCGCCGTCGCTCTGTAGAAAACTTACTAACCCTAGGCGCAGAACTTGATGTTGCCAGACAACGGGCTAACCAAGCCAAATGTGTTTGCTGTGGTTCCTTAGATGTCGCTGTTATCAACTCCTCATTAAACATCATTGGTCAGTTTTGGCAGCATAATAAAGATAGTGAAGTTGCTACGGGATTAACCCATCCACAGTGTGGTGGCGAATTTATTGCCCGCCACTACTTAAAAGAGAAACCGGAAAGTATCAGCAAAACTTCCCCAGAAGAACTACTAGATAACAACAAGCCCGAGCAAAATCATCAAAGTGTTGCCTAAGGCAACACTTTATCTCTTAACAAGACAACAATTGATGCACCTGCTTAGCTCGCTCGCCCCAGCTTTCTGAACGCACACTCATTCGTTGAAAAGAAGTTCTGCGCTGTTGCAATGCCGAAGGTGTATCTAAGCTGTCTTGCAGCGCTTGAACCATTTGAAACGGCTCTTCAACTTGCGTAACCATGCCTGCGTAAGGTTTAAGCGCAGGGAAAGGCGTGCTTACAATGGGGCGCCCCGCGGCCAAATACTCACGTAACTTAAGTGGGTCACAAGAAGCTATTTGCTTACAGCTTTTAAACGGTAACCAAGATACCTGCCAATGCTGTACATAACGGGGTAGCTCACTATGTGCAACTGCCGGGTACACTTCTATATTGTCTACTTGTTTAAAAGCAGAAATATCGGTTTGCACTTGGCCAATAAATACAAACCGCCATTCGGGTAAAGCCTTAGCGACTTTAACGATTAAAGGGATATCTAACCAAGCTGCTATAGAGCCATAAAAACCAGCCACCGGACCGCCTTGTAAAATAGATGGTGCTGGACTCGAAGGGCGAACAAACAAGTTATAGTCTACCCCGTGTGGTAAAATTCGGGTTTTCAAAGCTAGATGCGGGTGCTTAGAGAACTTACGTAACAGCATGTCACTAGCCACTAGCACGTGGTCAGCCTTTTCAACTAACTGCTTTTCACACTCAGTAACATGTTGGTGGTCTACGCCAGCTAGTGCATTAAAATCATCGCCACAGTAATAAATGACCTGCCGCTCGTTTAGGTGGCCCAACATATCTACTGCTGTAGGCAAGGCAATCCAAAGATCAGGGTTTACTAACTTAAGGCGCTTAACCTGTTTATTTACCTGAGCTTTTAACAAGCAGCGGTTAAGCCAGCGAAACAAACGACTGCGTGGCGCAGGCAAGGCTATGGGCGACAATACATGAATATTGGCCGGCTTTTTAGCTGATACTTTTTCTGCAAAGTCTTGAGCAATCGCGTTAGCTTTGGTCGCTCCAAACATCGACTTCATTTTTTCTAGTACTCTTTTAGCATCTCGCAGGCTCAAGCGTGGCCTACGTAAACCAATAGAATTAATCCAAAGAATGCGGTGGTTTTTAGCCAATTCGGTTATCACGTGTTGGCTGCTACTTGGGTGGCGTTGCCAATCTTCACCAAATACTATGAGATCGTGTTTCATACTATTTCTCCTCAATCGATTTAATGACTTTGGCAGGTACACCCGCAGCCAATACACCTGCGGGTAAGCTTTTAGTCACAATGCTGCCGGCAGCAACAACGGTGCCTTTACCAATAGTTACCCCGGCCATTACCGACACGCCCGTAGCTAGCCACACATCATCTTCAAGAACTATGTCGCCCACTTGCTCATCAAGTTCGGGCAGCCCAGCTGCGCGCTGCTCTGCATTTAGAGGGTGGCCTGGATAGCCAGCCATGAAACAACGCCCAGCAATACGCACGTTGTTACCAAGTTTTACGGTGCGGCCTACCGCGATGGTGGTTTGCCAGCCTACATCCACGTTATCGCCAATCTTTAATAACGCGGGCTCAGCTGCACTGCTTCGTCCACTAAAGGTGGTCACCCCAGAAATTCGGCAGCGATTGCCTAATTCAATATTTAGGCCTTCACTAATAAGTGGCATTCCACCGTATAGATACAAGGCCTGAGAAGGGCCGCTGGTTTTACTTCTAAACAAAGGCGTCCACCACAATATGCGCAGCACACTGCTTAAGGCATTAGATAAACTGGTTTGAAGGCGATAAAGCACCGAGAACAACAATGGCACTTTAGGTAGCTGACATAACCTTAGCGCCTTTAAAAACCTAAATAGTTTTTTTGCTACGGCAGAGTCACTACTTTTTAGCCAATGCTTAGTATGATGAAAAAACATGCTGCTCATATAATTCCCCTATAACTGGTAGATATGTTGTCTTAAGCTGTAGGTAGCAGCATTTATGCCAATAAACTAAAGTCAATTTATTCAATAACTTACAAAGAAAAACAAAGAGCGAATTGCAGTTTGCAATTCGCTCTTTGAGGCTCAAGCATAAGCCTTCTTAAAATGCATTTTGGGCTTTACCAATGGCATTGCCCACAGCAACAACCAGCTTAAGCCAATGGCCGGTAATAAAGAGGTCCAGATAGAAGATGCCATAAACGGAACGATTAGAAGCAAACCTAAAGGAGGGAGTAAAGCGCTGAGCAGCACAGCTACTTTATAAGGCAAGGCCTGTAGGCGTAAGCTCAGTGCGGTGAATAGTATAAAGCGCAGGGCAAATACACTGTTAGTGGCCACAATCAGCCCCCAAACGCCCCAGCTTGGAATGAGTAAGTAATACAGTCCAACAGCCAATAACGCAGACAAGGCGTTTATTCGGGGAAGCCAAACTGGGCTATTAGGTAAATAGCAGCCTATGTCGGTTACCGCTGTAGCTAACTTAAAACCTAAAGCCAGCAACATTAACGGCAACCATTCAATGCCAACTAAGTATTCTATTGGCAGCACCCACTTAAGCACTATGGGTGCAAACAAAGCGGCAGACAAAATCAATAACATCACCGCCAACAGCAAACGCTGATGAATCACACTCACTTCATTCGCCCCATTGCTTTGCTGCAACACCGTAAACCGGCGCGGTAACCACCAACTTTCTAGCACACCAAAAGCCATGGCGGTGGCCTCTACCACTTTAATCATAATGGCGTACTGGGCTAATGTTTCTGCGCCTAACCACTCGGCCAGTAGCAACCGATCTAAACCATGCATAATGAATAGCGCAAGTGAGGCTCCAATTAAACAGCGCTGATAGCTTAAGGTTAACTTGGCCAAGGTGAGATCTAGCGTTAACTTGAGCTGCTTTCGGCAAAACCACAAACCAATACTTAAACCTAAAGCATTGGCACAAACGCTAGCAACAATCACCGAATCCATTCCCCAGCCTTGCTGCAAACCAAATAAAGTCATCACTACTTGGCAACTCGCTTGCGCCACAACTAAATAAAAATAACTGTCAGCGCGGCGCTCAATACGCAGCCACATCATAATAGGCTGCAAAGAAATGGATAAAGCAATAACCGCAGAAACGCCAGCTAACTGAATAAGACTTAACTGAGAGAATACCTCTAGCGGCACTAGGGCTAGTGCTGTTCCTGCCGATACGGCTAGCACCAGTCCGTAACTCAAACTTAATAAAACAGAAGACGAAATAAGGTTCGCTTTAGCCACAGCATCTTTACACTCTGGGTAAAAGCGTGGCAAAGCCCCTGCACTTATTTCTAGCAGCGAACACAGAGAAAAAATCACTACAAGACTTTCTAACACGCCGTATTCTTGCAAACTCAAATAGCGCGTGGTGACTGGCAGCATCATTAAGCCAATGCCTTTTTGCAGAACCATGAGTACGCCGTATATACCCATTTCCTGCAGCGACTGGCGAGCTTGCTTAAGCTTATTCCACAGCATAATTGGCTCTCCCCGCTCGAATGCGAATTAACCAAAGTGCCCACTCTCGGCTTTGCCATTTACTAAAGCTGCTTACAAAATAATTATCTAGGGTTTGCGAGTCACTGTTGTTTAGCTGATATTTTTCGATGAGGTGCTGGGTAAAGCGCCAGTAACAGAGTAAATCGAACCAACTCACTTGAGTTCTTAACTGCAAATAAGCATGCCGACAAAGCATTTCCAAACACAGCGGCGCAGCTTTAGGCAACAACTTACTTTGCTCCATGCGCTGCATAAAATCGCCAATAGATGACATACGCGCATACAAGCGATGTTTGTCGGCACCAGCGCGTCGACAAATGCCCTGCGAATTATGCCGATAAAAGTAGTAAGCTTGCTCAATATGCACCACGGTATCTGCGAACAATTCGGCCATGTAAGAGAAAATTTCATCTTCAAATAACTCCCCTTGTGGAAATACGATTTGATGCTCAAAAATAAACTCTCGACGAAATAGCTTGTTACATACCGAAGTATTTTCGCTAATATTTTGATGGGCGTAGCACTCTACCCCGTGGGCAGAAAACTTACTAAAACCACAACTTACCCAATCTGCTTGCTGCTGGCAGGCCTCATTAAACAAATGCTGATACATGTTTTCATCTACGTAATCATCACTGTCTAGAAACCCTAGATACTGACCCTTAGCGTGGCTCATTCCAATGTTTCGCGCTTGAGCTAAACCTACATTTTTATCTAGCTTAACAATGCGAATTGCCAACCTGGATTGCTGAGCAAAACGCGTCGCTAATTGATAAGCCTTATCCGGTGAAGCATCAATTACCACAATAACTTCCAGTGAACTTAGTTGCTGGTTTTCTAGGCTAGTTAAACATTCCCACAAATATTGCTCGGTATTAAACACCGGAACCACCACCGACACACTGACCTGAGAAGCAAATACCCTTTTCATTATTTAGCTCCTTCACTGCTCAAGCTGGGCAATAACAGCCCTGCAGAAAACTGTTGTTTGAATTGGCGTGCCTTTACCCAATAACTCAGTAATACTATTTGTGTTGCCGAGCCCCTAAATTTTAAATAACGGCTTACTTTGTAGTCTTGAGGAACAACTTCGCAGCGCTCAAGCAAACGGTACTTGCCCACTAGATGGTCGATAAAACTAAAGAAGCCCAACAAATCAACAGCCGAAATATGATAATAAAGTGCGCTTAAAGCGTGATTAGCTAAACACTGCAGTAGCTCCGCCGCATGACCTTCAATAGCGCCCCTGCGCTCCATATCGGCTAAAAACCTGGCCAGCATCAACTGCTTATCATAGAGGTTGAATCGACCGTGGTTATCTCCACGGCACAAGCCTTCTGGGCTCATTCGGTAGTTGTAAAGCACTTGATTAACCTCTGCGACATTCTCGGTGGCAAAGCGTGCGGTATACGCAAAAGGTTCATCTTCAAAAATCACATTGCTATAAAAATTAATTTGCTTGGAAAGCAGGTAAACACGACGAAACAGCTTGTTTGTCACAAAGGTATCGTCGTAATACTCTTTGGTAGGAATGTTGTGGTATTCCACACTTGAGGCATGCGTTTCAAAAGAGCGCATTTGACAACTCACTACGTCGGCATTGGAAGTGAGCGCTTTGCAAAACATCAGTTCAAACATATTTGGCTCTGCATAATCATCACTGTCTACAAAGCCAATGTATTCACCCTGAGCCGACTGCATGGCAATGTTGCGAGCCATCGACACCCCCACATTTTTTTCCAATACAATTTTGCGAAAGCGCTCTGGATACTGAATACAAAACTCGCCAGCAATCGCTGCGCAGTTGTCTGGAGAGGCATCAATAACCACTATTACCTCAACATGTTCCAGCGTTTGCTTGGCCAGTGAGCTCAAACAACTTGCTAGGTACTGCTCAGATTTATAGACAGGAACAATAATAGATACGTTAAACATGGCAATGCCCTCTTTTGCTATTCTTCGACCCGTTATTTCGATTTCGAATTCAGGTCATAGCAACACTAGAGCAAAAGCTAGGCCACTCATTATTAGTTATTTAAATTCAATAAGATAAAAGCGGATGGGTTGTAACAACAAACGCCTATTTAGCGGCTTTTGCATTCTGCAATAGGTTGGCGAAGTAGTTGAGCAATCGCCACTACTAAGGCAGTAAAAATATAGATAGGCCAAGTAAAGCCTTGAGTAAGGAAGGTGCCCGAAACAATGGTGCCTAACAAACCCGCAAACACCCCTTCAGCGCAGGAGAACAAGCCAGCATGCTTGCTTGTGGCATGTTGTGCAAGGGTCTGTAGATTCTGATGGGCAAGCCGACAAACTTTAAATAGCAGCACGCAAAATACAATAAACCCCACAAAACCTGTTTCTGCTAACACCCCAAACCAAGTGCTATGAACAGCATGGTTTTTACCATCCCAGTGAGATGAGAAAAAATAGTAGTTAGCATAAAAGTTATCAATACCAACCCCGGTAATGGGATTATATAAAGCCATCTTAAAGGCAGCCTGCCACGCATAAATTCTGCCCATTGAAGACTCATCAATTCCCGACTCGGCCGCCCCACCAGAGCTACGCTCCGACACCCCCGCCAGAATAAATAATATCGGCAAAGCCAAGGCGCCGGCGCTAATTAGCAGCGCTTTATTTTCTACTCTTCGCCATGCTAGCACTGCACAAATGGTGGCAATGCCTAACAATCCACCTCGGCTTTGAGTTGCCAAAATGGCCAAGATAATCGCTCCAGCACATACAATGGCCAGCAAGCGAGTAAACGAAAAACCTCGCTTTAAGCTAAAGGCCAAGGCAAAACCTAAGGGAAACTGCAAGGTTAAGGCGAGGTCGTTTGGGTCTCCTAATACCGAGCCCATCGAACGGCCAATGGTTACTCGGGTGCCCTCTACCATCTCTATACCGGCGGCGGCATTTTGTAAGGCAACTGTCGCAATCATTAAGCCACAAACAAAAAAGGCAACGGCTGCTCTCTCAAAATCTTCGGGGCGACGCATTAACCAAGCAATCGCCACAGTCATTAATGCAATCTTGCTAAATACCCCATTTAAATATGCCATTGCTGTCGGTCTACTACTGGCAAATATCACCCCCACCGCACACAAAGCCACAAACAACATTAAGCAGCTTAATTCTTTACTCCAATAGATTTGCATTTTGCGAGAAATGAATAAATGCCAAGCCAAACAAGCTAAAGATGCAAGGGCCAATAATTGCGGAATGCGTAAAACATACAAGGCAGGAAAAGCTTCGTGTAAACGAAAAAATGAGAAACAAACAAAGCCAAGCACTACCCAGAACGGTTGTTTCATTACCATTACGACAAGCAAAGGAAGAA
Source organism: Agarivorans aestuarii (assembly GCF_019670125.1). Classification (NCBI taxonomy): domain Bacteria; kingdom Pseudomonadati; phylum Pseudomonadota; class Gammaproteobacteria; order Alteromonadales; family Alteromonadaceae; genus Agarivorans; species Agarivorans aestuarii. The sequence goes on along the minus strand of NZ_AP023033.1, from coordinate 1,862,927 downwards.
CGCCTAAGGCTATTGGAATCAAGGGATTAGATAGCTTTAACCAAATTAGAGCTACCAACGCCACAACCAATAATGACCAAGCTAAAGGCTTGAGTCGCATTCCGCTATGGTCTTGATTTTTTAAGGCTGCTTTCATCTACATTACTCTCTGGCATTCAGCTTGCTTATGTAGCTGTATAAGCAAGCTGAATGCCAGCTACTATCCAGGAGATTGATATGCCTAACTTAATGAATAGCCAACCCGTATGCAGTGTAGTGATCCCTACTTACAATTGTTTAAGCTACTTAAAACAAGCCTTAGCAAGCGTTGAACAACAAAACGTAGATAAGCTGGAAGTTATTGTCGTAGACGACAACTCTAGCGATGGCACCTGGCAATGGCTGCAAAACCAACAACAAAAAACACCGTATCTACGCAGCATTAAACTCAGCGGCAAAGGCCCAGCAGTGGCTCGTAATATCGCCATTCAACAAGCTAAAGCGCCACTTATTGCTTTTTTAGATGCCGATGACGTTTGGTTGGCAGGCAAACTACAACGCCAAATCGAATTTCATCAAGCAAAACCTGAGTTAAGCTTTAGTTTTACCGATTACCGTCATGTGGGAGAAAATGGCGAAGACCGAGGCACTTGCTTCGAGTTTTGGCCAAACTACCAAGGCTTAAGCCAACAACAAAAGGGCTACCAACTTAAACCCGATGCCGCAGCAAGTTTGTTTGCAGAAAACGTGGTTGGCACCTCAACGGTAATGGCATCACGGACAGCCTTACTAAAATGCTTCGCCTTTGATGAGCAACTGCCCTCGGCAGAAGATTGGGACTTGTGGCTAAAGTTGGCATTACTAGGCCCTGTTGGCATTAGCAACCATGTTGATTGTGAATACCTAATGCGCGATGGTTCTGAAAGCAGTAAAAGTCAGCTACGCATTAAAGCCATGCACATTATCTATCAGCGCTATGCGCAAGCGGTAAAACAGCAATCACCAAAAGCTTTAGCCCAAGCCAAAGCTCGCATCGCCACCGCAGAAGCGGAGCTATACAATGAACAAAGCCTGCGACTATCAGCAATATTCTCAAGAGTTCAGGCTCTTTACTATTCCCCAAATCGCCGACGCGTTATAGAAACCCTAGCGGACACCCGTAATTTGTTAATGCTGAGATAACCTAGGGTTTTATTGTTATTAAGGCATTTAAATTAAAAACAGTTTTAAAGCGTAAACCTTGCGGTTACGGCCAAAGCTTAGCTGTCTCTATTGCTTCTATCTTTACACCAAAACTAGAGATATTAGCTAAGGTAGCGTTATGGTGGGCTCGAATCTGAGCGCCACTTGCGTGCTCTTTATCATGAGTTGTGTGGGCATCAGAGACCAACACTACCGGATAACCCAAACCAGCCGCTCTGCGAACAGTGGTATCCACACAAAACTCAGAGGCATAGCCACACACAATTAGGCTATCAACGGCAAGCTCTATCAATAACTCTTCAAGGTTGGTATTTAGAAACGAATCGGGAGTGTTTTTACGAACAAAATGGTCACCCGTTTGAGTTACTAGGCTAGACTGCAATGCCCAGCCCTCGGTTCCATACTCAATGACAGAATTGGCATGTTCGTGCTGAATAAAGATTACCGGGACAGACTTTGCGCGCGCCAAACTGGTAACTTGATTTATCTTGTTAAGTACCACTTGAGACTCATATGGTTGAGGTTCTGGGTCGAATAAAATCGACTGAACATCAATAACCAATACTGCAGATTTCATTAATATCCTCCGACTAAGCTAATGCCGTTTTAGGGGAAGCTTCACCGCGCGGCAAAACCAAAAAACCTAGTTATAAGCTCACCTTGCAGCCATGCTCTAACTCCATGTCATCAGGCACCTCGAACTTGCCTTCCATAAAGTCAAACATCATGTCGGTCACTTCAAAGGAATATACTTTAGGGTCTTTTTCCATATTGCGTTTAGCGACTCGCTGCTTACGTGTTTCCGATGTTGCTTCTATATAGTGAACTTCAGCATTTATCTTCAAAGCCTTAGCATTATTTACAAAAATGTCTCGTAGCGCTTTGGTAGTAAAACCTAAATCGAGAACAACGTTTCCGTCTAGTGCCAAAATTTGCTCACTCACTTCCCATATTTGCTGGTAGCAACGCTCTACCCGCTCCATCATCCACGAGAAATCGAGTTCCACCATATCCTTAGCAAACAGGGTCTGCATCCAAGGATCTATCGAGAATTTAACTGCGCCAATATCTTCACAAATAGAGAGAGAATAGGTTGTCTTACCTGCAGCTGTTGCGCCGCAAACTATAATTAGCCTAGCCATTTTCAACATCCTTTTTTATCTATTCTATGAGAGGAATATAAGATCAAAGAGGCAAAATTTAAACTAGCTTGTTAAGTGCAAAACAGCTAATCAGCCAATTACTTATAGTTGCCAAAAACCGTGTTCAATTGAGCCAAGTATATAAATTGCAAAGCGCGTAAGCATTACACTCAGATGCAACCTCTAGAGTTACGTTCTCAAGGTAATGTACTTTCATGCTTATCCCTTGTTATTGCTACATACTATCAGCTAAATACTAGCCTAAAGAAACTACGTTCAACACTTAAAACACATCGAGTATCTTCTGCAAACTTAGCCTCTTTCATTAGCCGATCAGGTGATTAGCTCTCTCACTTCTAGGCCAATAAAACTGGGTAACTTAATCAAGAAGCGCTAAAACGCATAAAAGCGGCCCAGCTTAGCTAAGCCGCCTTTATACGCTTACCTGTAAATTAACTCACCTTACAAGCGCACTACAGTATCGCAGCGCTTCTCAATCATGTAGGGATCGTGGCTTACTAATAACAGCGCACAACCTTGCTGTTTCGCCAAATCCACCAGTAGGTCGGTCACCTCTTTTGCAATGATCGGATCTAAGCGAGAGGTGGGTTCATCAGCAAACAAAAATACCGGATCCAGTAACAAAGCGCGCAAAATTGCAAAGCGCTGCAATTCTCCCCCTGACACTTCGGTGCTTCTGCGCGCGAGAAGCTCTGGTGCCAAGTTGAGTTTGTTCATTAAATCCGGCACACGCTGGCGCTCTAGCTTATACAGCTTGAGCAAGTCTTCCAACAATACTCCAAGTGAAACACTAGACGTAATTGCCGCAGGAGGGTCTTGGTAAAGCTTCAACCATTGATAAGGTTTGGCGTCGTTCTTTAACTTGTTTACCTGGCCATCAACCGGCTTAAGTAAACCCAGTAAAGTATCGCCTAAGGTGCTTTTGCCACAACCACTATCTCCTACCACCCCCACTACTTCGCCAGTGTGAATAGTGAAATCGATGTTCTTCGACAGCGCTGTACCATTGCGACCTATCGCTAAACGCTTAGTTTCGAGCACTGGAGTTTTAGCAATTTGGCTTTTCTCACGCTGTTGCCAGTGGCGTGGATCCGCGGCAATCAGCAATTGGGTGTAAGCGTGTTGAGGATTTTCCAATACTTGCTCAGCACTACCCCGTTCAACCACTTCCCCCTCTTTCATCACAATAATCTCACCGCCAATTTGGCGTGCAACTTCTATGTCATGAGTAATGGTAAGCAAACCACCACCCTTGGCACTGTTGATTAGCAATTGAATGATGTCGTCTCTGCGGCTTACATCAAGCCCTTTGGTTGGCTCATCGGCTAGCACCAACTTTGCTCCACCAGCTGTTGCCGCAGATACCGCTAAACGCTGCGCCATGCCACCGGATAGCTGCCCAGGGCGTTTTAAGGCGCTACTTTTCAAGCCGACTCGGTCTAAGTCCTCTATCGCGCGATTGAATGCAGTTTCTTCGTCGAGATTGTGCAAACACTCGTAAACTTCAGACACTTGCTGATAAGCTGGCATTAACGGGTCAAGTGCGCGCCAAGGCTCTTGAGGTAGCATTATCACCTGTTTTCCCCAAAGGCTAGTGAGTGACTTTTGCTCATGAACTTTACCAAATACTTCTACCTTACCTTGTTGCGATAATTCGCTAGGTAACAAACCCACAATGGCTTGAGCCAACAAGCTTTTACCCGAGCCTGTTTGGCCAAGAATAGTTAAAGGTTTGTCTTGGTATAACTGAAGCGATAAGGGTTGAAGCAACTCAAGCTCTTTGGCATTAATCGAAAGATCAGTCAGCTGAATTAAGAGATTCACGGCTCGCTCCTGCTAATAAATGAAAACCTAGTACCAATAGAGCAACCACGAGTAAGGGTTGAGCGAGTACCCAGGGTGCTTCAATGTAAAACGGAAATAGCTCCACACTCATTAAGCCCAGTTCGGCCAATGGTGGTTGAATACCTACTGCAATAAAACCAAGTGAAGCCATCATTAAAATGGCATTCGCAGCGCCAAAGGCTGCCATGGTAAATACCGACGGAGCAACTGCTGGCCAAATGTGGCGCTTAAACTGATACCACTTACCAAAACCCATCATGGCGGAAACTTGCCGCTCGGGGCTATCGACAATGGTTCGCGTAATTGCGCGGGTTACGCGATAGTACTCAACCCATTGCACCAATGAGATAGCGAGGTACATCACCAAAAATGAACCCGGCGCCAGTGCAGAAAGTAATAACACCAACACCAAACCAGGTAGCGCGAGTAGTATATTCACCACCACATCTAGAGCTTGCTCAACTCTGCCTCCCGCCCAAGCAGAACAAACGCCAAGCGTTACACCTAATACAGATGCGCTAACAACACAAAGCACGCCTAAGCTAAATGACAAGCCGATAGCACTGGCTAAACGGGTCATCATATCTCGACCAAAATGATCGGTACCCAGCCAATTGTTGGCACTTGGCAGTAATAAACGCTGTGCTAAGTTTTGCTCATCAATACTATGTGGAGACAAGCAAGCCACTAATAGCGAAAATGCCAGCAGCCCAAGCAGAATAGTTAAGCCAAGCTTTTGATTTAAATTTAATTGCTTCATCATTTCTCTAGCTGACCTCTTGGATCAATCCAGTAACACAACACATCTATCAGGCTATTTAGCAATACAAACAACACCCCCATGGTAAGGGCACAGCCTTGAATAACCGGAATATCGCGGGCAAAAATTGCGTGCGCAAGCCCGTGGCCAACACCAGGCCAAGAGAAGAGAGACTCAATCATCACTATCCCCTCAATCACGCTCACCAGTTGAATACCAATAAAAGCAACAACGGGCACAGCCATATTTCTCACACCATGGCGAAAAAAGGTTTGATTCTCGGTTAAGCCTTTTACTCGGGAGAATAGATAAAAGGGTGAGCGAAGCACCCGACCTACGCTATTGTGAACCACCCGATTTGATACCGCTGCTAAACTAATCGCTAAGGTTACACTTGGCAAAACAAGATGCTGCCAAGTACCGTAACCTGCTACCGGGAACCATTGCCACTCAATGGCGAACAGCAAAATTAGTATCAAACCCAATACAAATACTGGCATTGCCCGGGTGAAGGTAGAAAACCACACCACCAGCGAATTAATCACGCCGCCTTTTTTCTTCAATACTTCTTTAGCCGTTAAGGTACCTAAAGGCAGCGCAATCAATATCGATAAGGCAATGCCAACCCCTGCTAGCAGCAATGAATGTCCAAGTTGATGTAAAACCATTTCACTAACCGGTAATCCACTTACCAGTGAATTACCTAAGTTAAGCTGCAGTAGGTCTAACAACCAACTAACGTAGCTACTCAACCAACCTTGGTCTAAGTTTAATTCTTGGCGAACAAGTTCTGCCGCTGCTGAATCAACGTTATCCTGCCCGTAGCGACTGGCCGCAATTCTATAAGCCATGTCTCCTGGTAGGCTACGCATCAATACAAAGGTCAGCGTACCCACTCCCCAAGCAACCAAAATAAGTTGGTATAAGCGCTTTTTAGCTAGATCCCACAACATCGTTTACGTTCCTACTGTTCGAAATACATCTGATTGATGAAGTAATCACGCTCAAATGGGTCGAACTTAAAGTTCTTCACTCGTGCATTAACCGACGTATGTTGGCTATAGCTAGAAATAGGTAGCACTGGCGTATCTTGATAGATCTCTTGCGCCACCTCTTGGCTTAAGGCAAAAGACTGCTCAGCTTGGCTGGAATTTAGCAACTCAGCAATGGCAGTATCTACCTGCGGATTTACCCAGTTCATGGTTCCCCAGTCGCCACCACCGTTGGCAAAATCACTACTAATAATGGGTAAAGGGTCGGCACTAAAGCCAAAGTTGCGGGCAATAAGCGCCATTTCTAAAGAACCATCGGTATGGCCTGCTGGGATCATACTTGAGTTAGTTACATCTACTTTTAGATCTACGCCAAGTTTGGCCCACTGCGCTTGAATGGCCGTTGCTACTGTAGCCAGTTCAGGACGGTCTGCGTATGTCATCATCGTAATTTTAAATGGCTTACCATCGCGCTCTAACAATCCCGACGTACCTTTTTGCCAACCTAAACCGCTTAGTATTTGCTGCGCCTGTTCTAAGTTGTAAGGGTTATTATCAACTCCTTCAATAAACCATTGCGACATAGAGCTAGGCATAAGTTGTGCAGTTTCAGAACCTTCAGCGCCCAGTACATTTTTGCTAATGGAGGCTCTATCTAAAGCCATACTCAAGGCTTGGCGAGCTTTAACATCACTAAGGAAGGGGTGACCAGCATTTAACTTCACAAACATTGTTCGTGGGATTAGATTGCTGTGAACATCTAACTCTGTGCTTGATTCAAGTTGGATAAGCATCGCTGGGTCTAGGGTAAACACTATGTCAGCTTCGCCAGATTTAGCCTGCAAAATACGGCTTTCGGCTCGGTGACCAGTTAAGTATGTTGCAAAGCTGATTTGAGCCTTTTCTCCCCAGTACTCATCAAACTTTCTCACGGTTAATTTATGAGGCGGCGAAAAGCTTTCCATTTGGTATGGGCCACTGCCATATAGCTCTAGTACCGCACCATCTTCTTGGTAGGATTTTTCTGCCAAAATGGCATTTGAATAGTTGGTTAGCAGCGCCGCAAACGCCACATACGGTTTAGCTAACTCGATACTAATTTCATTGTCGCTAAGTGCAGAAATGTTCACTACTTCCGCTTTGCTTAAAGTACCGTGCTTACTTTGAGCAACCTTAAGAGCGTGAACAGCTACATTAGCGTCAAGCTTTGAACCATCGTGGAAGGTTACTCCATCTCTCAAAGTAAATTGCCAGTTCAGCCCATCTTCACTCACCTGCCACTGCGTTGCTAATCCTGCTGTAATAGCACCACGTTCATCCACGTTTAACAGCGTCTCTATCACTTGCATACGGGTTAATATGTAGCCCTGTTTTGAGGGATCTAAACTGGTCATTTCCCAAGGACCACTAATAGATAAAGTATTGGCTTTGCTTGGCATTAAAGATTCAGATTTTTTGGAGTCTTTGAACATTACAGCGGTAACAACAACCGCTAGTGCGAACACAACAAGCAATGTACCACGCTTAAGTTTGTTCTTGGGTTTATAAGATATTTCAGTCATAAGGGTTCCTAACGTATTCCATTTAACGCTATAAAAAAGAGATTTTGAAAAGATACTCGGTAGAAAATTTAGAATCGCAGAGGCGGAGAGCGCGTTCTTGGAAGTGCAGTAAAACAGGCGGTTTCTTCTAATGTACTAAAGCTAAGAGAGCACTTAGTAAGAGCGACTAAAGTGACTGAACTAACTGGATAGCTTATTGCATTAAGTATCGCATCATACATTTCACACTGGTGCTCTTCATGAACATGCTGCTCCACCTCCATCGCATGAACGAGCGAAAGGCTACTCAACCCCACAGGGATAATGAGCATCGCCAGTATTAGCAATTTATTAAATTGAAAGCGGCTGAAATAAAACACAGTAGCAACAGTGGGATACGAATAAATGTGATGTTATATCATTTCAATTGCAAATCACAGCCAAGATAGTAATTAACAAATAAAACGATATAGGGCCTAAGCACGCAACAAAGAAGTTTTCTAAAACAGAGCTCATGCCAAATGTAAGCAAGCCAATAAAAATTGAACAAAACCAGCCGCTAAAGGTTTCTTCGCGCAGTCAAGTCACGCAAGCCTTTATGATATTTCGTTTCAATAAAGTCAATCTAAAAGCAAATAAATAAAAACCAAATACAATAAGGCGTTGATTATAAAAACAAAAAAATAAAAACACTTTAGAACCAACATCTGATTAAAAAATGACCTTTATTTAACTTCACATTTTTATAACATTGACCTAACCTTTACCTAGAAGTTGATTTGTGACGCAGTTAACAATATGACTAGTCATCGTTAATGCCAAATCTCTTCCGTAACTCTGTTAATAAGTCGACAGCCATTGCACTCATTACAGTAATAAAAACTTTTTTGTAAAAGGAATCACTATGAAAGTTTTAAGTTTAGCTTTAGCTCTTAGCTTTGCAGCAAGCTCTGTTCAAGCCATGGGCATTTATGTTTTTAACGATAATTTTGACTGTTCAAAGGTATTGAAAACCGAGCAGTCTCGCGGCCCTATAACCAAAGCAGTTATAGATGATTGCAAAATGAAGACGAAAAAGTAATTCCACAATCGTTAACTTCAGGTCTTTTAGAGCTGCATTTTCAGCTGAGAATGCAGCTAGTTTTTTAGAACGGCAAATACTTATCCTTCCTAAGATCCATCAGATAAGCATTTTGAATTAATGCAAATTGCAACAGGAAACAAGCACAATCAAGCTCACGTTAAGCCAGCTGGCTATACACCTTTTCAAACTGCGGGATAATCGCTTCTGGGGAATAACGCTCGATAATGGTTTGCCTGGCCTGCTTAGCAAGCTGATACTGAAAATCAGCATTTTGTTGCCAGCGTTTAATGACTTTACGCCACTGCTCCACTTCAAAGCCTTCTAGTATAAAACCATTTTGCTGGTGTTTGATGAGTTCACTAAGCGCCCCAACATTACTGGCGATAACCGGGATCCCTCTGCTCATGGCCTCTAAAGCAGCCAGCGGCAAGCCCTCATTTCGTGAAGGCATACACAGTAAATCTAGCTCTTGCCAGCAACTATCCATGCTGTCTTGTTTGCCGCGTAGTCTTAGATTACTTAAGTTTTTGTGCTCATCACTTGGCAATAAAGTCCCCTCACCAAACACCACAAAGTTGAGCTCAGGCATGGCCTTAGACAATTGGTAAAAACGATCAGGCCCCTTTACTTCTGTTAGCCGACCAACAAAGCCAATGGTTAGACGGCGCTTATGTCGCCGAGACTTTAAAGTTGATACAAACGGGGGAACTTGCACGAAGTTGTTCACTATCTTGCTAGATGCTGCAACACGCTTGGCTATATCTCTACTAATAGCAATTCTGGCCTGCGACAAAAACGCAGTGTAACGATCTAACCAGTCGTAGCAGGCTAAACGCCCTTGGCTAATTTCACCCGCATGATAGCTAGACACCAACTTGATAGGTTTAATACAGCGTAACACGCGCCCAACTAAACTCGCTTTGTAACCATGGCTGTGAACTAGCCTTGGAGAGAAGTCATTCACCGCATGCAACAAACTAGCTATCGCGCCGTCGAGTATTAACCAAGGTACTTGAGCTTGCTCTAACTGACTGAGCATAGGATGAGGCTTGATATAAGCCTTCCAAAACACAACACATACAGCATGACCTCGTTGATGAAGCGCTAAGGCCAAATTGAACACGTGGCTCTCTATACCGCCCACTGTTTGGCTGTCGATAAACAACCAAACAGAATACGCTTGAGGAACCACCTCACCATGATGATATGCCTGCATCGCATTGACCTCTTAAAACGAAAAGCTCGGTGAGGTAACACCTAACTCTGCCAAACTTAACTCTTGATGAACTCGAGTCACGTTGCCAGACGATAGCTGCCAAACCTCGGCAACTAAAGTGCTGGCATGAGCTGGTAAGGTTATATCTAGCGCCATTTGTGATTGGCTAATTTGACCACGCCATACACAAGAACTGTACTCTATGCTTTGCTGCTCCATGTCTTTCCATTGGGTGCAAATGTTTAAGTAAGCTCGTTCGTCTCCCAGCATTGGATAAGATACCTGCAACTCTATATCTTGCTGATTACTAAAAATAAAACTCTCTGCAACCTGTACCTCTTCTAAGCTGGTTGCAATAGGTGTTGGTTCAGGGCTTGGCTCTGGCACTGTTTCCACCGGTGTTGTTGGCTCTGGACTCGGTTCAGTTTCTACAGTTTCAACAACTTCGGTTTGGCCACCTCCACCGCCGCCCCCGCCACAAGCCACTAACAAGCTGCTGCTTAACACCAATAGCCCACTACTTAAGATACGGTTTACTTTGATTAACTTGTTCATGGTCTTACTCCTGATCTTGATAAATAAGTTCGCTGCGGGCATTTTCCAGCAAGTACCAGTCACTGGCTTGTTGGCCTTCACTTTGGGCGTATTCAATAAAGTTTGGGTAGGCATCGCTTACTTTGATTCGCTCAAATGGATACTGCCAGTTGTAAGGCACAATGATTGCCCAAGGCAGGCCATTGCCAGTTTGGTAGTAGGAATTAGCCGCTGGGTTGGACACATCATCCATGCTTCCCCACAAGGTATCGTCGGCTTGCGAGCTTGGGCTTTGATTTTTAGCGTGGATCTCTAAGCCACGGCCTGGTGAGTTTGCAAAATAGGGGTTACGCGCATGGTCGGTTGCGTAGATAAATGGGTCAAACGGTGCGCTAGGTAAACTACTGGCCGCAACCCCTTCAAGCATTGGCAACAATACTTTGAAGTGAAGTTGACCTTCGCCACGGCAATCGCTTTGTGTTTTGTAAAAGTCACACTGGTTTTGATTATTAATATAATCGCGCACGTTACTGGCAATAATCGCGGTAATATCGCTAGTGCTTGCATCCAGTACCGGGCTATCCAATAACTGCCCATTTATTTCATATCGAATAGCAGCAACATCCACCAACGATTTATCAATACCTGGAATACGGATCGCAAAGCCATTATGAAAACTTGCGCCAACCGCTCTTACTTCACCTTGCAGCTCTACCCTTGCAACATCACCATCAGCAAAACTTAATACCTTAGTTTGCAGGTTAACCACTAGGTCGTTAAGGTCGTAGTCCCCTTCTGCAGGCCAGTTATCTTCAAAGGCTACTGTGGCGTAGCCATCAGCACTTGGGTAATAACTAACCTGAGTGGCCGAGTCACCCACGTAGATTTGCATGTCTTCAACTTCACCATCTGGTGCGCCACCCGTGGCGGCGTTACCACCTGCCGAGCTAATCCGAAAACGCGCCCATCGGTCACCACTTTCGTAGCCCTCTGGCACACTCACTAGTAGTGATTGCACCCCACTAACAACGGCTTGGTCGGTTAGCACTTGCTCTTGTGAATCGAATACGTCGTTGCCGTTTAAATCGATCCAAGCACTTAAGTAGCCATTAGCAGAGCTGTCTACCTGCACCACAAAATCTAGACCTACTTGCACATCGGTCACAAAGGCGATGCCATCTTCATCGTCTAATAAACGAGAACTGTCATCACTCTTCGGATACACATATGCATCGGCTTCGCCGTCTACGTAGGTGCCTAAGTGAATTCCACCCTCCACTAGCTGGTGGCGAGCGCCATTATTTGCTAAAGAAGTACCAAAGCTATCTGGTGCGTCACCAAAATCGATATTGGCTTCATCTTCGGCAACAATCGGGGCGATTGCGCATCGGGCGCCATCGTTATTACCCGATGCCGGTCCTTGAGCGTAAAACTGTGCTTGTGGGTTACTTTCTGAGACATCAATTTTGAATACTGAGCCATCGCTGTTGCGGCTAATATATAGGTTGCCATCAACATCAAAGTAAACCGCGCCAAAGGTGCCAGTTTGACCAACATTTGCGAGGTTTTGGCTATTGCCGTTGCTAGCGTCAATGCTCCATAAGTTACCGTTGTTATCAACGCTGTAAAGCATGTTGTTATCAGGATGGAAGGCCATATCAAAAATGCGCAAGTTTAAGGCACTGCCATCAATTACTCGCTGCATTTGTAGGTAGTCACTATCAGTTTCATCTAGCGATACACGGTATAAACCACGCGATGAACCGCTGCGATAGAGGTAGTGTGCGTTGTGGCTAACAGCCACATCGCCCACATAAAAACTCACATTACTATCAATGCCATTCCAATCTAGGATGAGTGGCTCAATTTGGTAGTCATCACCAATTCTGGCTAGGGTGCCATGCTGGTAACTCCAAGCATAAAGGTAATCGTCGTGGAGGTTAAAACCCAAAGCGTTGAGTTTACCAGTAGTGCCCATATCATCGGCCAAGGTTTGGTAAAAGCCTGTGGCCAAATTAACACCGAACAGTTGCGCCACATTTTGCTGGACCAAAAAAGCTTGTGTAGGGCAACTTGAGAACGCAGCACCATAAGAGCTCAATGGCGAGCAAAGCATGGCGAAAGCGAGAGGTTTCCAAGGTTTCATATTCAATCCTATCGTTTACTTTGTGAGGCTATTAATTGCTTATCAGCAAGAGCCAAGCCAGATTTTTAACGATATGATTTATATGAATTTAAGCACTCACTCCCATTGAATAGAATGACACTTTTGCATCTTGCAAATCAGTTAGAATAGCTGAAGAACTAAAGCAATCTAACTCCCTAGCAACCAAACCGCGTTTTCAACATCTATTCCCTTGGCAAACCCTTCTGTTTCCTGTCTGCTAGCGAGTTTCTTTAAAGCATAAATGGATCCATATAAACGCTCTATTTCAGACTCTGGTAACGCAAAAGGAGGACCGGAATATTGGCTTTGTTCGTAGTTGTAGGTAACCACTAGTTGCGGTGCATTGTTGGTGATAATTGGTAGCATTTGAGCGTAGCGCGTGCGAATGCCTTCGGGTAAGGCCACTAAAGCACCACGATCATAAATTGCGTCCACTTCGCCTAATAACTCACTGTTTAGACTAAAGATATTGGCAACAAAAATATCTATATTAGCGCTGGTGTAATGTAGGCAGTCAGCTAAGCTCTCTACTTTTGGCTCTAAGTTTAACTCTGCAAAAAGCTGCTTTATGGCATGCTCACTAAGCTCTACACCAACTACTTTCATCCCATTGTCTAACAACCAGGCTATGTCTCGCGTTTTCCCACACAAAGGGACAAACACTCGCGCACCTGCCGCTAGTTTAAGAACCTTAAAGTACTCATATAAAAAGAGGTTCACCTCTCCTTCATGGAAACCGATTTCGTCTTTTTCCCATTTTTGATGCCAAAATTGTTCGTGCACGTTTACCCCCCTAAAATCTTTCTAATCTGCAAAAAGCGTTGCGCTAAGTAAGCTTATCCACTAGTTTACAAGTTAAAGTCGACTTTAAGTCAAGAGTAAAAAAGATGGATATTGCAGAAGTAGTAAAGGCCTCGGGGCTTAGCGCTTCAACACTGCGCTACTATGAACAACAAGGCTTGATTAAATCTAGTTCAAGAAAAGGATTGCGACGTCAGTTTAATAGCAAGGTAGTGGAACAGCTGGCCTTTATTAGCTTAGCCAGCCAAGCTGGATTTTCGCTACTTGAAATAAAACCGATGCTCACATCAACTGGAGCGCAAGTAGACCGAGCCAAGCTAAATGCCAAAGCCGATGAATTAGACAAAACGATCAAAGCGCTCACTACTATGCGTGATGGCTTAAGACACAGTGCAAAATGCAAAGCAGCCAATCATTTCGAATGCCCTACCTTTCGCCGTTTACTTAACATCGCCAGTAAAAAATCGAGTAAACCTAATAACAAACTCAAACAAGCCTAAAGTAAAAAGCCCTGCTAAACAGGGCCTTTTTGCATCTTGGTAAAAGCAAACCTAGCTTGCTTCGGCTTCTTCCCATGATTGCTTTTTGCGATAGATAGTAGAAGGACTTACGTCCAACAATTCTGCAGCTTTAGGAATATTACCATCGCAATGGTCTATCGCATGTTCGATGGCTTCTTTCTCAGTAATCCACAGCGGTTGAATTTGATATTGGCTAGCGCCGTTTAAGCCAGTATCACTTTGTTCCTCAGTAACTACTTCTTCTGGGTGTCGACCATCTTTGCCAATCGCACCTTCTGGAACCAATTGGTTTATCGGAGGTGGTAACTGGCTAGCGAGCACTTCTTTGCCATCGTGTAATACACAAATATTGCGAATAACGTTTTGCAACTGACGTACATTTCCCGGCCAATCATAATTACTCATTACCGTAGCGGTTAAACTTGAGAAACGGCGAAATTGCTTACCCTCTTCCTTGGCGTAACGACGCAGAAACTTTTGCGCAATACCGGGAACATCTAATCCCCTTTCACGTAATGGCGGTAAATGAATTGGCACTACATACAAGCGATAATAAAGATCTTCTCTAAATCGGCCAGCTTGCACCTCTTCCCATGGATCGCGGTTGGTGGCACACAAAAACCTAACATCCACTTGTTCTTCTTGGCTGCCACCCACTTTTTGAAAACGGCCTGTTTGCACAAAGCGCAGTAGCTTAGTTTGTAACTCCATGTCCATTTCGCCTATTTCATCAAGAAATAAGGTTCCACCATGAGCTTGTGAAGCTGCGCCTGCACGCATCGACGAGGCACCGGTAAATGCGCCTTTAACGTGACCAAAAATCTCGCTCTCCATGAGGTCTTTAGGAATAGCGCCACAGTTAATTGCCACAAACGGTTTGTCGGCACGGGTACCTTGCTTATGAATGGCTTCGGCACATACTTCCTTGCCGGTACCACTTTCACCGGTGATAAATACAGTGGCTTTACTTGGCGCCACCGCTTCAATCATGCGATATACATTTTGCATGGCAAGGCTACTGCCAATAAAGCCATGGAAGCTATCGCGCCCAGCATCCGCTTGGTAGTTTTCGACTAAAGATTTTAGCTTATGAAGGTTAAGTGCATTATTCACAGTCACTTTTAAACGACTGGCATCAAAAGGTTTTTCAATAAAATCCACCACCCCCAAACGCATCGAGTCAACAGCAATATCTACCGAGCCATAAGCAGTAATAATAATTACCGAGGTGGGCAAGCTACGTTCTACCATCCACTCTAATACTTGCATCCCGCCCATATCTGGCAGGTTTAAATCTAATAACATCACTTGCGGAGATTGCTTAGACAAGAACTCAATCGCGGCACCACCGGTGGCAACGCGCGCTAATTTTAGGTTTTCTTTGCTTAAATAAGCCTGATAGGTGGCGGCAAGCGTTTCGCTGTCTTCGACCAATAATACGGAGGCTGTTAACTCACTTCCCATGGCTTCTCCTTAAGCGCACACTGTTTTTTCAAACTGTTTAATGGCGTTAATTGTTTGCTCTACGGCATTGTCTAATTGCGGCACAGTATTGGCTAATGCTTCTGCGTCCGATGCTTTACCGGCTATTTCAATCGCTAATGCTAGTTGCCTCAAACGCTCGCCACCAAAAGTGGCTACATTGCCCTTTAGGGTATGAGCGGCTAATGCTACGTCGTCAAAAAGCTGCTCTTCAAAAGCTTGTTTTATGGTTATCCTCTGCTGCTCAGTTTCTTGATACAACAAAGAAAGCATCAACGGTAGCGCTTCTGTTCCGGCATCTTTTACCAACTGCTCGAGCACTTTTTTATCAACCAACACACTTAAGTCTTGTTCTAGCACCGCTGCTGTTTTTGTCTCTGAAGCAACCTGCAAGTTCGCCTTAGGTTTATCAGCGTTATTACTAACTGTTGTCTGCTCTGGTATCGTTGATATAAGTGGTTCACTGAGCTGCGAGCGAATTGGTGCTTCGCTATACCACTGAACCAGTTTAGCCCTTAACAAGGGGATGTCGATAGGCTTAGTGATAAAATCGTTCATACCTGCAGAAAAACAGGCTTGTTTATCTTCAGCAAAGGCATTGGCAGTCATCGCCAAAATCGGGGTTTCTTGATTAGGCCCACTGGCTGCTCGAATGGCACGAGTTGCAGCTAAGCCGTCCATTACGGGCATTGCCATGTCCATAAGGATCACGTCGTACTCATTGTGCTCGCAAAGCTCAACAGCAACTTGACCATTTTCAGCACAGCTTAACTCTTTAACAAAATCTTTAAGTACTTGGGTCACTACCGCACGGTTCATTGCGCTGTCTTCAACCAACAGTACTCTGGCATCTTCTACTACAGATTGCTCAGGCTCTGTTTGTTCCGCCATCTCGTCTAATTGGATAACAGGGGCATGGCGACCTCTAAAGGGCAGATTCACCGTAAATGTAGTGCCCCGCCCTACTTCACTTTCTACGCTCACCTCACCGCCCATCTTCTCAACTAATTGGCGGGTAATTGCTAAGCCTAATCCGGTACCGGAATAACGTTTGGTAGCACCACTGTCCACTTGATAAAACTCTTCAAATAAGCGCTCTTTATCTTCTTTACTAATGCCAATACCAGTGTCACTAACAGTAAGCTCTACACCATAAGGTTGAGTTGCTTTTAACCCCAGGCTCACTCCGCCCTTGGAGGTAAATTTAACTGCGTTCCCCATTAGGTTGAATACAATTTGCCTAAAGCGCAGTGGTTCACCAAAATACTCAGGCAGTATTTCATCCGCCACATCTAACTCAAACTTCAGGGCCTTTTGCTGAGCCGTGGTATTAAATAACTTAACGATGCTTTCTAAGGTATCGGTGGCCGAGAACCATTCGTTGTTAAACTCTAACTGACCAGCCTCAATTTTAGAAAAATCTAATACATTATTCACCAAGGCCATTAGTGTATGTCCGGCCTCATTTCCAGTATCTACAAAACCCTGTTGCTCCAAGCTCAAATCGGTTTCTTTAAGTATTTGATACATGTTGATAATGGCATTTAGCGGGGTGCGGATCTCGTGGCTCATGCTAGCTAAAAAACGGCTTTTAGCTAAGCTTGCGGCTTCTGCATCATGCTTGGCTCGCTCTAGTGATTGCTCCACTGCTTTTTGTTCACTTAAATCAGTAAAGTGAGCCACATAATGAGTAATTTCACCTTCTGGATTTTTAACCGACGAGATACTTAACCACTCTGGTAAACGTTCGCCATTTTTTCGAAGATTAACGATTTCACCCGACCACACACCATCTTGTTTTAGGTATTGCCACATATTGTCGAAAAACGCTTTATCGTGCTCGCCAGAACTTAATATTGAAGGGGTTTGGCCTAAGGCTTCCTCAGCGCTATAACCCGTAATACGGGTAAAAGCTTGGTTAACCCGCACAATCTCGGCGTGTTGATTAGTAATAAAAATGGCTTCGTTAGCATCAAAGGCTTCGGCGGCCAATTGCAGCTCTTGTTCAGTGCGTTTTTTGTCTGAGATATCACGCATAAACGCGGTAAATACAGTATCGTCACCCACTTCTACAGAACTAATCGTTAACTCCGAAAGAAACTCATGACCTTCTTTATGCAACGCGGGTAACTCTAAGCGCTGGCCTAATACTGGTGCTTCACCGGTTTTTCTAAAATGCTTAAGGCCTTGACGGTGCGCTTCACGAAACGCTTCTGGTACCACAAAACTTGCCAGATCTTTTCCAACAATTTCTTCGCGAGTAAAGCCAAACATTCTTTCGGCACTTTGGCTAAACTCTAATACATGGCCGTGTCTATCGGTGGTAATAACCGCATCCATGGCCGAAGCGATAGTTGCCTTTAAAATTGATTGGTTTTGCTTAAGCTCTAAAGCTAGCTTTTCTTGTGTTTCAATGGCTTGCTTAAACTCAATATGGGACTTTTCCAGCGCAGCCGACATGGTGTTAAACGCATTAGATACCTCGGATATCTCATCCTTGCCTTTCACTTTAAGTTGAATACCTGGCCCAACTTGAGTAATAGTTTTGGCGGCATCTCTTAAGTCGCCCAGCTGGCGAGTAAGGTAAGAGCCCAATAAAAACGAAAACAGCGCCACTAGAGCTATTTCCAATAAAGCGATACTTACTCCAAAAGAGCTCGCTTCAGAAATAAGCCCATGCAGGCCATGATCATAAATGCCAATTTCTATGTTTCCGTATATTCGCCCACCAATCTCAACGACATTTTCGGTAACAAATACGCTGTGTTCATGGTCTCCTAAGTCGGGGTTTTCTCTAGGGTTAGATAAGGGATCTACGCCTGCCTTTGATAACAAACGATCGCTTTGGTCTTTGATGATGACGTAGGCAATGTCTTTTTGTGCGGAGAATTCGCTGGTAAGGCTATCGAGGGTAGCTAAATCGGTAGTGATAATGGCGTTTTTAGTGGTAGAGGCAAACAGAGAGGACATCATTCTACTGTGCTGCTCAACTTGCAGTTCATTTGAATCATACAGCCAGCCAATGCTGCTATATACCAACACGCCTAACAGCACGGCTTCAATTAAAGCGACGCCCAGAACTGTTTTTGCCTTAAAGCTAAATGTCATCGCGTCGTTTCATCCTTGTTGCTAAGGTCTATTAGTGGTGAGTATCGCCTATCCCAAGCTCTCTCACATCATCCCACTCGGCATCATTTGCGGCAACAAAACCTTTCATATTTAAGGCTTTAAGTAAGCTTTGTTGCGCTTCATCTTGCCCCATACTAAGAAACGCTTGCTGCACAGCGGCTAACACTGGCGCTTCCACATTGGGGTGTGCTGCGATGGCATGAGGGGTAAAGCCTGGCGACTCCCACAGTATGCGTAATTGGTCTTTAACCGTGCTGCTTTGAAAAGTGCGCGGAATACCACCACCAGCAGGGTATAAACCCGCAGCCACAGCCCGATAAACCGAGTCATGCGACCCAACATAAAACGGATTAAAATCAATTTCTTGTTGAGCTAAGTAACCTCTAAGCACCACACTAGCGGCAAACGCATTGGGTGCAGGAAAAGCCATTGATTGAGAATCCAAGTCTCGCACATTATTGATAGTAGTATCAGATTCTTTACTTACCACAATAATACCACTAAGTTTTTTATCTTTTGATTTTGCGAAAGCTTGGTAACCAGGTTGCTCTGAATACACCTGATAATGATAAGGGTTCATATAGGCAAAATCGTATTGCCCTTGGGCTAGGCGCTTTTCAAACTCGGCAATACTTGGTGCAGTTTTAAACTCTAAGAGATGACCACTATGTTGGCTAACAGCCTCCAAAAGCGGACTCCACTGCAAGGCTAAACGAGTCGCAGATTGCTGCGGTACAATACCAAAGGTGTAGGTTTTTGCTTCGGCTTTAGACACCAAGGCGAATAAAATCACCAGCAATAAACACACTAATAGTACCGTGGCTTTAATTTGCATACGGCGCTTGGCCTTATAATGCTTATCCTTCAACTCGAACAATTCTTGTTGCTTTTTACTCAATGGTATTCGATGTCCTTTTGCCGATTGTATTATGAAAAACATATCATATCCTTATTGAAAGTAGTTGAGAGTTAACGAGAATTCTTTGCAGATACCTCTTGAAACGAGGAAACATGTCGGTAATTCGTGAAGTTTCTCTCAATAACTCATTTTTTAAACTTGGATTAAAGCGATCGTTCATCACAACCCCAAGTAGGCGAATATCTTCATGGCTAAGATCGTTAATGGCCGTTTCAAAAGCAGGCCGAGAAGTAACACCTGCCATCATGGTGATAATACTGGCGTCACACGCCGATAAAGCACGAGCGGCATGAAGATTGCCGCTATTAGTTTGATTGATCGCAGAAGTATCAAACAACACCAGCTGATAACTTTCCTTCCATTGCTCTACCCACTGCTCAATAGCACCTGGTTCTCTTAGCTGCACCAAGCTCACTTTGTCCATTGGCACTGGCAGATAATCTACGCCAGACTGTTGGTCTTTAATCACCCCAAGCACTTTGCCGCGATCCCAGCCTAAATCGAACACTGGCACATCAAAATGGCGGGGGTGATGGAGGTTAAAATCCACCACAAGTACGCTTCGACCAGCCCCAGCGGCGCGGCGTGCAATGGCATCAACCAAGGTAGACACCCCCTCTTCTGGCTGGCTGGCACTTACACCAATGCAAGAATGCTGTTTCACCGGTAATCGTTGATACACTCGCTCTAGTTCTTGATAAGTTGACGGTAAGCTAATCATAATTATCTCCAGCTCTAAACTAACAATGGGTGTAAACCAAGGCTTATAAAAAGCCTAACAATGCGCTAATGGTGACAATGCGGAACACATCTTCCATGCCTTGACGAGCCTTATGCCAGCCGCTCTCTTCACGTGATGGAATGTACACGGTGTCGCCAGCACGAATCACAGGCAACATGCCAAAATCACCGGTTTTAGAGAACTCAAGTAAGTTGAAGGTGCGGGCTTGGTCTTTACAGCAAGACAGGTTTACCACGGTGATTTTCTCGGGGAAGCCATCGCTATCAACCCCACCGGCTTCGGCTAGCAGGTCTAATAAGGTCATGTCGTCGTTAAAGCGGTAGCGACCAGGCTTGTTTACCGAGCCAAGAACACGCACGGTGCTCTCTTTTTTCTCCGACAACCAGTTGCGATCTTTTTCAGGAATATAGATTGAATCACCAGGCACCACTTGTGGCAGTAAAGACTCGTCACCGGTTTCAAAATACATCGCCAAATCCAGTTTAGAAACGCGAGAGTGTTTACCGTTGCGATGGCTAATTCGCACATTGCTAATGTCGGCTTGCTCGGCTGGGCCATCGGCTGCTGCCAAAATGTCTAGGAAGTGCATGCTTGGGTCAAAACGGTAGCGACCTGGCGCAACCACTTGACCAAACACATATATTGAATCTTCTGAGCGCTGACGCACCCACTGTGATTTGTTGTCACTTGGGTCATCAGGTAGTTGCGGCACCATAATAGTGGTTCCAGCAACAATGCGCGGCATGCTGTTATTGCTGATTTCGCCGTTTAGGTAGGCGTTAAGGTCAAAGTTAACCGAGCGAGTATTACCGTTAGCATCGCTAAACAATACGGTGATTTTTGCCATGTCGGCATTAGGTTTAGGGCCGCCAGCATGGGCTAACAAGTCCATTAGGTTCATTTCGTTGGCCCACTCAAAACGGCCAGGGCGGTTTACTTCACCCATAACTTTTACCGCGCGGTTAGGCGAAACCTTGGTCCACGACTTCTCATTTAAGTCAGTTTTTTCAGGGATGAATATGGCGTCACCGGCTGAAATTTCAGGTAGCTGAGCAATTCGACCTTCGGTAAATGATTGCAAGTCAAAACGCTCTACCAAGCCGTTGCTGCGAATGACCCGAATTTGGCGGGTTTCTGCAAAACGGGTTGGGCCGCCAGAGTTGGCTAGCACATCTAAAAAGCCGGCTGATTTGTTACCTTCATAAGCACCGGGCTTAAATACTTCACCCATTACGTAAACGGTATTAGCCCCGGCTTTAATTTCTTCTTCTTGTTTTGGCACAAAAATGGTGGTGCCAGCGCTTAAGCTAGGTAGAAGATTGCTGTCACCGGTATCCAAATAACGTTTTAGATTAAACAGTTGCGGCTCGCTATCAATAATCACGCGTATTTGCTCAACGCTGGCGTAACGAGTTACCCCACCCGCGCGCATTAGCATATCTACTAGTGAAGCTGACTCTTTAAAGGAAAAGCTACCGGGGTTATATACTTCGCCAAACACTTTTACTGCGGTACGGTCTTCCGCCGCATCGCCTTTATCGTTTAGCGCTTTAGGGTCAAAATCTACCGCTACATTACCAATTTTTGGTGAGGCAGGAACAAACAGAACGTCTAGCGACTCTAGCTCTGGCAATACACTTAAATCACCAGAATCTAAGTAGCGTTTGTAGTTAAATACTTGAGTTTCATCTAAGCTGTCACGGCGCAGTTGCATCCGGTCTAATTGCGCACCAGAGCGTAAACCACCAGCGGCTTGAATCGCCATTTGCACGCCAGCCCCTTGAGCTAGTACTACTTCACCTGGCTGGCCAACAAAGCCCAACACACTAATGCGAATGCGGCGCTCTTCTAGCAATACTTTTAAGCCAGCTAAATCGCGGTAAGCCTTAGACAATTCGCGCTTAATCTTTTCTTGCATTTGTGCTTCGGTAAAACCCGACACCATGATTGGGCCAACCTCTGGCAAAATTAAGCGGCCTTTTCGTCCCACTTCAAAACTCTTATCAAGTGAAGCTTCGCCCGGCAGAATAATTCTTACTACATCCCCCGCCTGAACCTGTGGCTTCGCGGCCTGTGCTTGGGCGCTAAATACAATGCTCATTACAAAACCAAACAACATCCATGCTGCCACTATGTACTTACATAATTTAAAGAATTTCATGACAAGCTCCTTAATGTGCACGCGCGGCGTGCTGAGCGAGGATGTTGCTGTCAGCATCAATAACACTGATGGTGACGCGGCGGTTAGAATGGCGAACAGCATCGCTGCTACCTTCTAAATAAGGTTGTGAATCGGCCACTGCAGCCACTTCGATTAACTGCTCGTTCATGCCGAGTTCGGTCATAAACTCTGCAACGGCATTGGCGCGAGCTAAAGATAAACGCTGTTTGTAGTCGCTATCGCCCTTGCTATCGCTATGGCCAGTAACAATTAGCGAAACCTTGCTGGCGGCAATAATCGGGGTTAGGTTGCGAAGCTGATCGCGGTAAGCCGGCGTAAGCTCGCTAGAGTCAAAAGCAAATTGGTTATTGCTATTGAGTGCATCACTAATGCTTACCATTAACTGTGAAGATTGAATGTGGCCTAAGCGGTCGGTTTGGCAGGCGCCACTTTCGGTTACGCGGTCTAAACGCTTTTCCAACATATTTAAAAAGTGCTGTTGAATTTCAAGGTCATTAGCGGCATCAAAGGTTAAGCCGCCTTCTAGCTCTCGCAAAATGCGTTGTTGCTGCATACGTGCTTGAGTCACCGATGCAGGAAAACATAACTCTGCGCCTTCAAGCACCAATAAATCTAACTGGTGTTTTACTAATACGGCTTCAAATTGCAGGCCATGTTCTGGGCCCAGCTCGCGAAGATCGGTGGTACCAGTGTCACCGTCCATCCAAGCCAATATAGCGTGTTGATGCTCGGCAAAACCACCGCGTCCTTGTTCTGGCCAGGCGGTACAAGCTGTGGTCATGGTTAACAATACGGGGATGATAATGCTACGCATAATAGGCTCCTGGGGCTCAGCTTAAGCGGCGATTGAAGGTAAAGTTTCAGCGCTATCCGCTTGGCTAGCTAAGGTGTCAATCATGGTAATGATGTGATCTACACGAAGCATAACCAGCAAATCTCGAGGCTGTTGTTGAGCGCCAAGTAACACAAGTTGACCGCCTGCCGCATTAATGCGTTTAAACATAAATACCAAGGCGCCAATGCCAGAGGCGTCTAAAAACTCTACTTGGCTCATGTTCACAACCACCAATTTGCTAGCCGCATCGCTACAAATACCTTCAAAGGTCGCTTTATGCTCAGCGCAAGACTCAGCATCAAATGCGCCAACAATAGAAGCGGTAAGGTTTCCTTGGCTTGAAGTAGTTAGTTGCATTTTCATAATTCGCTCCACAATTCTTGATTTCAAGACAGATAAAGCGAGTTTTATGCCAAACTAAAAATACCCAATAAATACAAAAGGATATAGATAAAAAAGAGTGGTAAGGAGGGTTTTAGAATTAAGAAGTATTCTGATTTCGCAAATTGCAATTTGCAGGTGACTGCCAGCCTAATAGTTAAACGCCCAAGCACTTGGCTTGGGCGTTTAATGGCATAAACAAGCTAGAGTTTAAACTGGCTTATCATTGCGCCTAGCTCATGGTTAATCGCGGCAATGCTTTGAGTTTCACTACGTTGGCTTTGCCCTTCACTATTTAGCTTTTCAACCATGTCGTGAATTTGATGCATGCTCTTATTAATCTCTTGAATCACAATGTTTTGCTCGCTGGCAGAAGTAGAGACCTGACTATTTAACTCATTAATTTGATGAATAAAATCGCCTAGCTTTTGCAAACTGGTCGAGGTTTTATCGGCTTCGTCTACTGTATCTGAACAAGTATGCTCGGTACTGCCAATCGACGAGACCACTAAACTTGCCTCTTGCTTAAGTTTGGCTAAGGCCTGTTCTATTTCGCTGGTACTACTTTGAGTACGGCTTGCTAAGGCTCTCACCTCGTCGGCCACTACCGCAAAACCGCGCCCTTGATCCCCTGCCCTTGCCGCTTCAATAGAAGCATTTAGTGCAAGCAAGTTGGTTTGCTCAGCAATGCTACCAATCACCTCTACAATGTTTTGAATACTCGAAGTTTCGTTATTCATGTTCTCTACATTGCTAGAGGTTTCATGAATTTCACTGGCTAAGGCTTCAATTTTTTGTTGAGTAGACTTAATGGTTTTCACCGAGTCTTCACCGCTTTGATTCGCCTCGGTGGTGTATTTAGCCGCCGCCGAAGTATTGCCCGCCACTAGCTCTGCGGTGTTCGACAGTTCCTCAATCGCGGCAACAATTTGGGTGGTTTCGTTAGTATGTTGCTGCAGAATATCGCTGCTGCTTTTACTGTGTTTGTCTAAGGTGTCGATACCTGAAGATAGTTTAGAACGAGCAGTGTTAATCTCTAACAACATAGCTTGTAATTGGGCAATAAAGCCGTTAATGCCCTTGGCAATAATGCCAATGTCGTCGTCGGTTTTTACTTCCAAGCGCTGGGTTAAATCTCCACTGCCCTCGCCAAGTTCAGTCACCAAGTTACGCAGTTTAATAATTGGTTGATACAGTTGGTTTAATACCAACAGCAAAATAATCACCGACACCAACGTCGCGGCGGTAATAATGCTGGCCATTTTGTAACTGGTGGCTTTAAGAGGTGCGAAGGCAATTGCCTCGTCAACGGCAATCATTACGTACCATTCATTGTCATCCAGCAACTTAACCCGCTGGCTAACAAACAAGGTAGCTTGACCATTCACTTCAACGGTTTGTATCGCTTCGTCTTGGCCAACAATGCCTTGATAAACCCCAGCAAACACATCTACATCTGCAATGTTATCTTTCTGCTTTACCTGCTCATTGGTAGAAGCTAGCACCAATCCACTTTTATCCAGCACCAAGCCACTGGCTCCGGCTATTTCACCTAAAGAACTCAATTCTTTTTGTAGGTGGTCAAAACGTAAATCGGCCATGATGATGCCATTGTTGATGGGGTGCATTACCCCCACCATTGGCACGCCGTCACTACGGGTAAAAAACACATCACTTAGCGATAGGCTGCTGCTGCGCTTAGCCGCTTTGTACCAAGGGCGAGTGCGTGGGTCGTATTTATCTGAGCGACCTACGCCATTGGGGAAAGACTCAGAAGCCTTAGACACAAACGACGAACCATCATCAAAACCAATAATCACCTTATATACGCCGCCTAAACGGGCAGTGTATTCGGTCATGGCAACGTGGTTATCGGTAATGCCTTTTTCCTTATACAGCTTAGCGAGCTGATTAACCGCATCGGTAGTGCGTTGAAAAGAGGTTTCGATTTCTTGTGTTTTCTGGTCAATAGTATGATGAATGTCACGTAGCAAACTATCGGTAATTTGATCTTTTATTAGCGTGTATGAGAGGTAACTTGTTACAAGTAGAGATAAAACAAGCATAGATGCCATTGCCGACAACAAACTTGATTTAAAGCCAAAGCGATTCATCCTATTCACCTTTTGTAATATTTACATACTAATGTATTACAAATGGTCAAACTATAATGTTATATGCTTCAACAAATTTAAATTTAGTGTCATTAGCTAACAGGGAATGCCCATAAGAGGCCATTTATTCACTCAGCCGCTGCCCAAGCTAGTTCAATGAGCTTGCCGGTAAAGAGTTTAAGCAACTGTAAATGCTAGTATTTTTTAACAAACTGAGCGGTTATCATCATTTCATCGGCACCATCTACTTTGCAATCTAACTGATGGTCTTTTCCATTGGCCATGCGCTTAATCACTGCCTTGGTACCAATTTTTAACACCAAAGAGCTGCCCTTTACTTTAAGATCTTTAGCCAAGGTTACTTTGTCGCCTTCAGCCAATAAGGTGCCATTAGCATCTTTCACAATCACCTTTTCGGCTTCTGCTACTTCCTCAGGGTTCCACTCAAAGGCACATTCAGGACATACAAGCTGGCTTTGATCTTGATAAACATATTCAGACTGGCAATTAGGACAAGGAGGAAATGACATCTTTTACAACTTCTTCAAATTAGTTTACTCGGCATGATACTTATTGATCTTAGCGAGTGCGAGCTAGTGATAATGACTGAGGAACAGTTTTTGCGCAGCAACACGACAACATTGATTATTATGTTAAATAGATTGTCATTCTAGTCAACTGCTATACCCTAGAGGAAACATCTCGTTTTGTCATTTATCGTCGATACCTGGCTGAGCGCTCATTTATTTGTTGAGACAGCCAAATGACAGAATTACGCCTATGCTACCAAACGCTTGAGTTTGGTAAAACCGATATACACCTGTGCACTTTGCGCGATAACCAAGAGTTTCACGACCCGGAAGGCATTGCCGAAAAACTCGGTATAAGCTCTGCTTCTTGGCCAATATTTGGTGTGGTTTGGCCCTCCAGCTTGGTTCTCGCCCACTATATTGCCGACTATGACACAGGTTCAAAAAGAATATTAGAAGTGGGCTGTGGTATAGCGCTCAGCAGTTTACTGCTAAACAAACAGCTTGCCGACATAACCGCTACCGACTATCACCCAGAAGTTGAAACATTTCTTAATAGAAATACCAAGTTAAATGGTGATAAAAGCATTAACTATGAAAGAGTTGACTGGTCCGATACGAACGACACCCTAGGGCAGTTCGACATGATCATTGGTAGCGATTTACTCTATGAAGATGAACACATAGAGCAACTGGCCAACTTCATCAATGAGCATGCAAAACCTTCTAGTGAAGTCATTATTGTTGACCCAGGGCGTGGAAGAAAAAGCAAACTGAGTGCAAAAATGGTCGAGTTTGGTTACACATCTACCCATTCCAAACCGGTACATACCGACTACATTGAGCAAGCATTTAAAGGTTTTATTTTAACATTTAAGCGCGTGCAATAAGCAACAATCGCATTGCGAAAACTCAACGAACCCTTAGAACTCTTAAACAGTTAATTGCTTGTTCGAGACTAAACTAGAGCTCTAATGCGTTTTGCAGGCATGCCTCCAACAAGTGAATCTGGGTCTACATTTTTTGTAACAACCGAACCAGCTGCCACAACAGAGCGAGCCCCAATAGTTACGCCTTGGCAAACAACAACATTTCCACCAATCCACACATCATCTTCCACCGTAATTGGCAAAGACTTAACCTCCCATGTCCTGCGACGCTGATAGTCTAAGGGGTGAGTTGGAGTATAAAACTGCGAATTTGGGCCAATAAGTACATTGCTACCAATTTTAATAGGGGCGTTGTCTAACATCGTAACCCCCATATTAATATAGGTATTATCACCCACAGAAATGGTCTTGCCGTATTCACATAAAAAAGGCGGGCAAATAATACTGCCCTTACCTAGATGCGCTAATAGCTCAGCAACATAAGGTTTGGCAGCTTCAAACTGTCGTTGATTGATCTGTTGGAGTAACTCAAATGCTTTATTTCTAATTTGTGCAAGTTCATGACTATCAACATCATACTCCTTCCCTAAGCACATATTCTCAAACTCGCTCATTGCACTTCCAATAGCTATTATCGGCTGTCCATTGTAGCAAAATGGAAAAATGAAAAAGTGGGACAAGCCACACCAATGCAGCTATGCGGCAGCTACGGTCAACGCGCTGCAGATCAGCTATGAGGCAACAACAATTATTTTAATAGGTATTAATAGTAATGCAAAACAACAAACAGGCATTGCTTACTTCCGGCTTTTCTTGCCACTCTGCATGAGCCCACATGATAGTGCTTCTTATAAGAGATATTGCTGATGTGTTTGGCAAAGCTGAGAGATCACTGATTCCCTGATATTTTTGAGAGTGGCTAAGTTTACCATCTTCAGATTTAAGCCAGCCTTCCCAGCCATGCACCGGCGCATTACGTTGCTCGAAAATATCTAGCAGCTTTATTGCATCGGTATAGCCGACAACTAGCTCATCCTCTGATTCGGATCTTCCTTTAATATCTTTCAAGCTATAAATAATTGTGACAATTAGACATAATGATCCTCGGTGAAGGTGCCGACCTCCTGCGTTTATCGTGGGTTAGTCAAACTAGAGCCACACTGTTAGATGCAAAGTCTTAACAGAACAGGAGATCGACATGTCTAAATCTAGCACGTTTTTCATTGGACTAGATGTTCACAAAGAGACCACAGATGTCGCTTATTGAGTTGATAATTCGAGAGATGAGCCTGTATTTCATGGCACCATCCCCACCAATATTCGTTCTATCAACAAACTTATCAAAAAATACAAAGGCTTGGCTACTCTTCTTTGTGTGGTTTATGAAGCAGGGCCCTGCGGATTTTGGCCGGCAAGGCTGGAATGAAGCCTACAAGCGGCACTTGGTCGATATTCACTTCTTAGAGCCTGTTAAAACCTTACCTTTCAGCACTACAACAACATTGTTACCGAACGCCAACGGCTATTGCCCTTTTCCTGTTAACACAACCCATACTGTTTTAATCAATACACTTATGTCTTGATAGAGCCAAGAGCTGCATTGGCTAAGGCTTAATGCGTAGCAATGGTCGTAAGCGAGCTTTTGCTTTACATCTTCGATGGAACAATCATAAGCTAGGTTTACCTGCGCTAAACCGGTAATGCCGGGTTTAACGCCAACCGTGCGTTCGCTATAAAAAGGGATGGAGTTTTCTAGGGTTTGGTAGAAAACTGGGCGCTCTGGTCGTGGGCCTACTAACGACATCTCTCCCCTTAGTACATTAATCAATTGCGGTAGCTCGTCGATACGGGTTTTACGTAAAAACCGCCCTACTCGAGTAATACGCTTGTCTTGTTTTGTCGCCCAAACCGCGCCAATGCCCAACTCGGCATCGGTTCGCATGCTTCTAAATTTTAGAATATCGAATAGCTGCACTACGTTGTTAGACACCAAGCCAACCCGAGTTTGTTTGTAGAAAACCGGGCCTTTGCTATCGAGCTTTATGGCAAGTGCCACCAATGGGAATAAAGGGCTAAATACAAGCAGCAATAGCGCTGCACCAAACACATCGAAAATCCGTTTACCCACAGCCACTAAGGGGCTGACAAAATGACTAAAGTAGCGGCGTTTCAGCTTTTTTTGCAGGTAATCTACACAGCCCATCATGCTAGAGAAATGCCCTTCAACTAAATAATTCAAACTAGCAATTGCACCGGGCAACTTGATCTTAGGCAATAAGCGCGGCAACATTGCCAAGCAGTAGCCTAACAACTGCAAGCTAAATAACACCGTAAACAAACTAGATTGCGCACTTAACACCATTGCGCCCAAAAAGCTGGTTAACATAAAAATAGGAATAGTGACGCGCAAGGCTTTACCCGAGAAAAAGGTAAACGCCACCCCTTTAAAACGCGGTAGCAACATATGACGAAGGCGAATAAGTTGCTGTAGGTTGCCCGCGCCAATGCGCTTTCTGCGACTGCGATCTTGGCTGTCGGCAGCATGTTCAAGCTCTAAAGCGCGAATATTAGGCTCGTAAACCGCTTTGTAACCTTGGGCGACTATGTCCATGGGGATCACAAAATCGTCATTAATGGTGTCGTCTGGCATCACTCTAAACAGTGACTTTCTAATTAAGTAAAACGCACCGTGAGCTCCCAAGGGCGCGCCCATATTGGCTTCGCAGCGTTTTACTTCGCGTTGGTAATTCCAATAAGCTTGCTCGCCTACCGAGCCAGGGCTGAGCAAGTGATAATAGCCACACACAACCCCTACTTGGCTTTGGCTAAAATGTTTTGCGGCAATTAACATGGCGTCTACCGAAATGAGCGCCGAGACATCGGATAAGGCCACAATGTCGGCTTTGCTTTGTGAAATATGCTGGTTAAGCACCGCCACCTTGCCTTGGTTTTGTAACTGCTCGCAAACTTCAATTGAAAAGCTGCAAAACATTAAGTCTGCTAAGCAGGCTCTTGCCACGCTGGCGGTATCGTCGCTGCAGCCATCGCAGATTATTTTAATGCTTAAGCGATCGTCGGGGTAATCTAAGGTGGCGAGGTTAATCAGCTTGGCAGCAATGTAGTCTTGCTCGTTATAAGCAGGAATAAGTAACTCTATGCTTGGCAATTGCTGGTCTTGCTCGCGCTGGTGATATTTACGCGCTAAATCTTGCTGTTCTTGCTCGCTCATTTGCGGTTTGTCTTTGCTCAGCAGCTTTAATAGCAGCGGATATAAAGCATGATGATAAACCACCAAAAACATCGCGATTAAGGTTATGTAGATTAAGGTATTCATGAGCATCCCCTTATAAAAAACGGTGGCGTAAAGCTGCATAATTGCGCGCGGTGGTACGTAAATCGCCCGACTGTTTTACAAATTGGCGCGGGTTACCACTGCTCGGTTTTTCCAGCTTTTTCTCTAAGGCTTGGGCCATAGCAAAGGCCGAACCCGGCTCTACTACTGTGCCTGTTCGCGGACACAATGCCTCGGTAGAAGCGCCTACATTGGTGACCACCGCTGGCACTTCACAGGCTTGTGCCTCTAAAATAACCAAGGACAAACCTTC
Organism: Agarivorans aestuarii; assembly: GCF_019670125.1. NCBI lineage: Bacteria > Pseudomonadati > Pseudomonadota > Gammaproteobacteria > Alteromonadales > Alteromonadaceae > Agarivorans > Agarivorans aestuarii. Next base: position 1,832,312 of record NZ_AP023033.1, on the reverse strand, counting down.
AAAATAAGAGGGCAAACAAAACAGATCTAAGCTTTGATAAAAGCGCGGCATGCAATCTAAAGCGCCTAAAAAGTGCACCCGATGACTAAGCTGTAAAGAGGCTACCTGTTGCTCAAGACATTTCCGCTGAGAGCCATCCCCCGCTAAGGCTAAATGCACATCGGCTGGCAAAAATGGCAGGGCTTCAATTAACACCGCTTGGCCTTTTTCTACTTCTAAGCGCCCTGCACAACCAATGATTTGGCAATCACTCGGTAAGCCTAATGCTTTGCGTGCTTCTTGCTGATTGCCCGGTGTAAAGTTATGTGTATCCACGCCGTTTTTAATCACTTGAACATTCTCATCGGCCACACCTAAGGCGGCTTTAAGCTCGCCAGCCACTAAGTTTGCGTCGGCCACCAACATCGGTTTCACCCACTTAAGAATGGCGCTTTGCAATATGCGACGACGCTGCTGGCGTAAATGCCATGCATCGTGCTCGGTATGAATCACTACTTTTACTCTGGCTAAACGCGCTGCTATGCCGCCATAAATAAGTGGCCCAATATGGTGGGTGTGCACCACCGGCACCGCCCATTGGCGAAACAAGTTGGTGAGCTTCCAGAGTGTTTTCCAACTAAAGCCGGGGGGTTTATTTAAGAACATTAGGCGGTCTGTATAGGGGCGCAGACGTGGCCATGCTGCCAGCGCTTGCTCTTTGGTGCCCTCTAAAGAAATGATGACACCTTGCTCATGCGCCTCTTCCATGCGTTGTAAATCTAGCGCCATGGTTTCGATGCCGCCCGGTTGTAAGTGCTGTACTACTTGGATCCAAATACTCATTGGGTCATCCTCTTTAATGCGATTCTTTTAGCGGTGGAATACGGCTTAATACCGATACGCCGGCGATGTTTTCTATGTCTTTAATAGTGCGTAAGCTAGAATCTGTTAGCTCGGCAATTACCGCTAAGCTAATCCCTACTGCGATGCCGCCAACAAAGCCCGCTACCACAAACATCCACAAAGGAAGGGTTGATGGGCCGCTGGGAGTGTAAGGTCGGTCGATGATTTTAATTCGGTCTGATTGCTCAAAAACACCAAGCGCACCAGTAACTTGCGCCATTTCGTAGCGGGTGAGCAGGTTTTCATAAAGGCTACGCTTTACTCGCAAATTACGGTTAAGAATGCGTAATTGCTTCTCTTGCTCACCTACCGAGCCCACTTGTCGCTGCAAGGAAGCCGCTAAGCTGCGTAGCTGCGAGACTTCTTCGGCTAAAGCGTCTACCCGCTGGCGGGCAATCATTAAGGCTTCCACCTGCACGATTAGCATTTCACCGTTAGATTCGGTTATCGATATTTGCTGCTGCAATAAAGCTGAGCTGTCGCTATTGCTTACTCCTGATTCTGGTTGAGCCAGTACTTGAGCGCGCTCTTCTTCTAAATGGCGCAATACCCGTTTCACCGCAAGTACTTTTGAGTGACCTTCGGTGTAGCGTGACATTAAAGTGGCAAGCTCGGCGCGGTTTAACACAATTTGTTCTTCTAAGCGGGTTAACACTGGGTTGGTGCGTGATAGCTGTTGGTCGATACTGCCTAGGCTTTGCTTCGCCCCCGCTAGCTCTGCTTCTCGCTCAATAAGGCGTTGGCGAACCTGCGATAAACGCTCAATGTTCGATGAATGCTGCTCTGGTAAGGCATCGGCGTGTTGTGTGCGGTAATTAGCCAAGGCTTCTTCAGCTTCTTCTAGCTCCATGCTGCTAAGGCTTAGGTGCTCGCGCAAAAAACGCTCTGACTCTTTAATCGAAGAGCGTTCTGGTGCTAGCAATTGTTCTACAAAGTGCTTAGATACGGTTTCTAATAGCAGGCTCATGCCCTGTGGATTTGGTGACTTATAGTCAATGCGAATTAGATCTTTACCCACTTGGCGAACACTTAAAGATGCCGAAAGCTGACTAATAACCTGCTCTTTTTTACTAGGGCTATCGGTTTCGAACATCAAACCTTGCTCAATCGCTACTTCGCTTAATACATGGCGGCTATGTAGCAAAGTGGTTAGTGCTTCCAAGCGCCCTTCAAGGTTTGCCGAGACAGCTAAATCTTCTAAGAATGGATTTAAACTGGCGGTTTCTTGCACCAACATACTGGTATGCGAGGCATACTGCTTGTCGGTTAGCATAGACACCAAGGCACCCGCCACTGGCATCAATAATATTGGCAAGACAATTAAGTAACGTCGACGCCATAGCGCATCAACGATTAAATAAATTCTTGGTAGTAACTCGCCCATTGCATTCTCCACTTGATTCAAGTGTTGAATAGCGAATTCCGTACCAATATTTTTTTAACTTATTAATCAATTAGTTAGTGGCATTACAAAGCAAACTCTTAGACCTGATTGCATTTTGCAAGGCAAGTGATCATAACAATCGGCATAGAAAGATTGAGGGTTTACATAAGGATCAAGCACAATTGTTCGAATACGGCTGTAAAAATACTGGCGACGTGGATTATTGAAAGTATTTCTCAAAAATCCTATCGTAGGTGCCGTCGCTCTTCATTTCTGAAAGTGCCTTGTCGTATTCACCTATAACAATGGAGAAGTCACGTTTATTTGTGAACGCCAAGTAACTAGGTATAGCTTCTATAGGAGGTGATAACTGCTTTATGTGATGCGCGGCCCCTAATGTTTTTGCAGTACTAAAGACTACATGCCGATAGGAAGGTATCAAATCCACGCGGCCAGCCAGTAGTTTTCTAACATTACTTTTAGAGTTTTGAGCTTCATCAACTGCCTTGAATAAGCCCTGTTCTATAGCTGCATCAACCTTTGGGCCATAACTGGTACCATTGATAATACCAATTGATTTCTCTGCCAATTGTTGAAAGTCACCGTCAAAGACAATGGGCGAATCAATGGGAACAAAAAAAGCTTGTACCTGAGTAATAAGAGCCTCACTGGTGTAACTCAAAAATGTTTGCCGTTCAGCCGTCATATATACTGAAAATATTCCATCTACAGTTCCTTCTTCAACCGACCTTAAGCACCTTGCCCATGGCATTAGCTTGATTTCAACGGTGTAGCCTGCTCTCATAAATACTTGATTTATAACATCAACTAAAATACCGGTTTGCTCACCATTTTCTATATATGAGGTAGGGATACTGCCAGCAGCAGCTGCAAGAACAATTTTTTCAGCATAAACCTTGCCAGATTGCATGAGTAAAATTGAAAATACTAAGAGTAGAACTTTAAGCATTTGATTCCCCTTTAGCCATCAACAAATGTCGTTCTAATATAAAAAACTTAAGACATATTGGTTATATTACAAACGCATCACCATTATGGTGTGAACTAACGAGCGTTAACTGTCCAAGTCGTTTCTTGATGCAGATCGGGATGACGTGGCACCAAAAACGAAAAGGCCAATGAAGCCACTGCAATGCCCGCCCCTATCCAAAATACTAAGGATGAAGAATACAGCCAAACAAACCCCAACAACGCGGGCAATACCACCGCGGCAATATGGTTAATGGTAAAGCTAACCCCCGCCGAGCTGGCAATGTCGGCAGGATCGGCAATTTTTTGGAAGTAACTTTTTATCGCTATCGCCATAGCAAAAAACAGATGATCGATAATATATAAGCCCGCTGCCCACTCTGCGGTGTCCACCAAAGCATATCCAGCAAATACAAAAATTAGCCCTGTGTACTCAATAATTAACGCTCTACGTTCACCAATACGCCCAATCAATTGGCCAATTTTTCCAGCAAACAAAATGTTTAGCACTTGGTTGGCGAGATAGAGTAAGGCGATGTCTGATACTGAATAGCCGAACTTCTCTACCATTAAAAAGCCGGCAAACACCACGAAGATTTGCCTACGTGCTCCACTTAAAAAAACCAAGGTATAAAACAGCCAATAACGCTGGCGCAGTATTAGCCGTTTGTGTTGTTCGTGTTCTGCGGTGTAATGCGGAAACCTTAAGGCTATAAACAACACCGCGATTATGGTTGCTCCACCAAACATGGCGTAAAGCGAGACATATTCAAACTCGGTGTACTCAAGCAAGGCCCACAAAGAGCTATAGGCTAGAACCGCTGCTGCACCTTTTACTGCTAGAGCTTTGCCCATAAAGGCCGGCGTTTCGTCTTTTGGGATCCACTGTAGAGTTAAAGATTGATTCACCGTTTCGAAATAGTGAAAGCCCACCGACATAAGTACCGTAGTAAAGTACAAACCGTAAATACTGGGGAAGAACCCGGTAAGGGTAATACCAATCGCCAACACTAATAGGCTGAGCAAAGCGAAAGTTTGCTCTTTGAGCACTAACAGTACAAAAATTGCAGTAAAGGCTAAAAAGCCAGGGATCTCACGCAAGCTTTGCAAAATGCCAATTTCACGGCCAGTAAACTGGGCGACTTCAATGGCAAAATTGTTGAGCAATACCATCCAAATAGAAAAGCTAAACGGCATTAAAAAGGCCATCATTAACAGAAGTTGTTTCTTAGAACGCTGCATCATAATCCTTGATGAAAGTAACCGGTCTTTAGCTCAGTTCAGAAAAAGCTAAGCGAATACCAAAGGCAGTAAATAAGCCGCCTAAACCACGATTTAACCAACACTTAATTTTGTCACTTGCCTGTACGCGATGAGAAATAGAAGCACTTAACCAAGCTAAAATATGCCCCCAAATCATAGCGTTAAGATTAAACACCAAACCCAACACCACAAATGCTAAGGCTTTGTTTGGCTCGGCTACGTCGATAAACTGGGGAACAAATGCTAAAAAAAACAACGCCACTTTAGGGTTTAAGCTATTGGTAAGAAAGCCCTGGCTAAATATTTTGGAATAGCTGGCTCCAGCGCCCTTATTGTTGCTTAAGTGCAAGATAGCATTGGGGGTGTTTTTTGTAAGAGCCATCGAAAAGCCCATATACAACAAATAGATACAGCCAATAACTTTTATCACGGCAAAAGCCGCAGCCGAACTTGCTAAAATAGCAGAAAGACCAAACGCCGCCGCAGCTATATGTACAAAGGTACCCGCACCAATGCCTAACGCGGCCACCGAGCCAGCTTTAAAACCTTGGCTAGCACTGCGCGCCATTACATACAAAGAGTCTGGCCCTGGGATCAAATTCAGCAAAATACCCGAAACGACAAATAGCCAGAACTCGTTAATACCTAACATTGCTACTACTCCATTAGTGTTTTGCTTTGTGCGCGAAAGCTCTCAGATTAGCATGGAGCTTGTACAAAGCCCTAAGCAGAAAAGGCTATTTACACCAATAAAAGTAAAACATAGTTTGGCAAACTATGCTCAAATTTTAGCTGCTTCAAACAGGGGTAAATCTATTGTTTGTTGCTGGTTATTTTACTTGGAACCTGAGTACGGTTTTAAGCTTGTCTGGTGTTACTTTTCGAGGATCTGACAGGTAAATTTCTCGATGAACTTTAGATAGTCGCGCAAGGCCTTCGGCGACGGCAAAGGCTTCCATCTTTTCAAAGCTTTGCGGCTCATTATCGAACGGGCCTACATGAAGCATTTGTACCGTTTTCCCTTCTTCTATTTGCTCAAAACTAAGTTCTTCAAAAAAGGGGTTAGCTTTTTTCTGTTTTGCTAGCTCAAGCATATCACGGTAAAACGCCTGGTCGACAAAGTCTGGCTGGCGGATCATTAAACGATATACCAGCTCATCTTTATTAATGGTGCCATCGAAGTTGGCTTTTGCTTTTTCGTTAATATCCCAAACACCTTCTAAAGGATAAACGGTAAAATCAAAATAACCTTGCGGTGGCTTATCCATTTTTTTAGGCATCATTTTAATGGTGTAAGCGAGCGCATATAAGGCCTCTACCTTTTTGGTAAAAGCACTGCTTGCAGGGCTCCCCTCACCTTGAATACTTATAAAGGAAAACTCAGGAACGGTAAGGGTTTCTGGTTTGTTTTTCGGGAGATAGAAACTCTTCTCCTTTTTTCTCCATTCATGTTTGGCTTGCATATGCGAACTCTTATTTTCAAGCTAATGATTAGGGTCTGTTGATCTTTGGTGTTGAAATTGCTGCAAAAACCATCAGCAAAGATCAACAGACCCTAGTAGATTATCACGCTTACCCTAAGTCATCATTGTCCTAAGCGGTGTTGTATTAACTGTCTACTTTCATTCCAACATTCGTTTCATAAAAAATCGCATATGCTTTAAGTTTCTCCACTGGATACTGGACTCTGGACACGGCCAACAAAAAAGGCGACTAAAAGCCGCCTTCATTGTTCGGGTTAATCGCTAACCACAGCTACCAAATACAGCTGTAGATTGCGTTTCTGCTTGCTCAACCAAGTTTGCACACGAAACCTCTTTTGCGCTAAAGGCTTCTGCTAAATCGATGCGAATTTCTGCGTAGGTATCTAAATTACGCATTTTGAATGAGCCATTGTCAAAGTTGTAAGTATATTGAATCCAAGTAGCGTAAGTTTCGCCGTTAGCGGGATCAATAATGTCTTGGGGTACTAGGTTGCCTGCGTCAAAGGTAGACTGCAGCTTACCTTCGGTTTGTGCCCAGTTTGCATCTTGCTTAAATTCAACGTTTGCTGAATGGTACAAACCACGCAGCATACGATCTGCCGATGAAATGCTAGAACCAATTTTATGGCCAGTTTCAGTAAGGCTCATATCGCCTGCAGCTTGTGCGTTTGCTTCATGATATTGCTGAAGTGGCGCATTAGCCATTACCCGCATTTGATCATTCACACTACCGCGGTGTACCCGCATTTCCCCGCCTTTATTTAGCTCAAATAACGCAATATCGCCGCTTTTGTCTTGAACCGAAATATGTAAACCATGCTGATCGCCATGAATACCATCTACCCAAGCAAACTGGAATTGCTTGGCTTCAAACGCTTTCACAGCTTCTTCTACTGTAGCGAAGTTTTCAGCCATAAAGCTTGCAGCATCACCCCAGTTTACCGCCGGTGCGCCGTTATCTTTATAGTCTTTAATAAACTCTGCCGAGTCATATAAATACAAGGTTGACGCTGATAAGCCTGCGGCATTAATAGCCTCTCCTACTGTATCAACAAATACTTCACGCTCTTCTAAAGCGAGCGTTGGGTACTTTACTGTCCAAGTTGCGGCAGTTTTATAAGAAGGTACATCTTTAGTTGTTACTTCTGTGCCTACTGGATGAAGAATAGCAACCGTTCCAAGCTGTACACCCCAATCTAACGTACGTACTTGCGAAACGCCGTGTGGAGTATCTAAGGTAATGCGAGAACATGCATTAGCAGTTTGTACAGCGCCAAACGTTACCGCAGCAATGGTTAAAGCAATCATCGATTTTTTCATAGTCATTCTCTCGTTATTAATTGCCCATTCCTTGGCGAATAGTGAACAAAAAAGCACAAATAAAAGTGCTTTCCGGTTCGAGTGATGACAATTAAAACATGACGAAACTAAACTAATTAACCAGCACCTTTAAGGTCAACTAACAGCTTATGATTCAGGTATTAAGTAAAGAACAGCAGGTAAACATGCCCAGAGGCTAGGCAAGTTAAATCACCGTTATAAACAAGCGGATTTAGCTTGTCTAAAACGACGAATCAAACAATAACGATATGCTTAAGCACTATACAGCTGAACGCAATTTCGCCCCTGTTCCTTAGCCATATACAAGGCTTTGTCTGCTTGTTGCAGCAAGGTCTTTAATAACTTCACATCATTACTACTTGCCACTCCAAAGCTGGCGGTGCAGGTAAAATTAGCTTCACCCACGATTGGAATAATGTGTTTAGAGACCCGCTCGCGCATTCGCTCGGCTACTTGTTGCGCTTGCTCTAAGTTGGTTTTAGGCATGGCGATAACAAATTCCTCGCCACCAATACGGGCAAACAAGTCTTGCTCGCGACAAATCGCATTAATTTCTTTGCTTATTTCAACTAAGCACAAGTCACCAACCACATGACCATAACGATCATTAATGCTTTTAAAATAATCAAAATCGAGTAAGACCAAGCTCATTGTTTGGTGCAACTTGTTGGCATGCTCGAGCATTTCGTTACCCTTAGCAAAGAAGCAATGGCGATTAGCCAAACCGGTTAGCGAATCAGTCGACGCTTGTAAGGTAAGTTGTTTTTCATTGGTTTCAATTTGTCGCGCAAAAATGGTGAGTACAAACACCACTTCAATCATATTCACCAACACCACCGACTGATAAAGCAAGTGATTGGTGGCAGCATCTAGCTCTATGAGCGGGTTTAAATTAAGCGTGTTCTCGCAGTAAAGGAACAAACCTACCGAGGCAGTGCTTAATGCCAGCATCTCTCGTCGTTGATGTAACTCAAACAGCAAAAATGCACCAGTTGGTACTAAGAAATAGTAAAGGTGAAAACCACTTTGATTGGTCACATAAACATTGGTGCAAATGAGCAGGTGCACCATTAACACCGAGAAAAACCACGTTTTAGCGCCAGATATATGACCCTTAAGCATAAATGCTAAAGTAGCAAAATAAGCCAAAGTAAAACCAAAGTTGATCGAAGCAACAACAGTGTTATCGAGCAGCAACCAATAATTGAGAGAGTACAAGCCAGAGATAACAGTGGTTATCAAGGCGATAATGTTGGTGAGTTTAATGCGACTAAGCGCCGCAAAAGAGTGCCCGTCGGCCCCTAAATTTATAAGTGTTTTAATTTGCATATTTTATCTGAAACTTCCCTTTCCAAATACAGACTAACATACAAATTCGTAACAAATTATTTCAAATTCACATTTTCTGAGATAAAGCCAAAGCAGCAAACGTCGCCAATAACAGAGCGAAAAGTCAGTAAAATTCATTATTTTTTAATTTACAGCAAGTTAAAGCTAATGCTGAAATACTCAAAAGACCAAGCTGACCTAAAAGCCACTTGCTAACAACTCTGCCAGTTGCCCCCAGCTAAGCCCCCGAGCAAAATCCCTTACTTGGGCATTTCTACCAGTAAATGCCCTTGCTGCGCTTGGCTTAAGTCCACTTCAAAGCGCTGCGGTGACCAGCCATGTACTTTATCGCGCGCCTCAATATAAACCATTGAGCCCACTGCTGGGTGAGGCACATTGCTTAAGCTGCGGGTAAAAGGCTGCTCGTTAACATGAGGATGCAACAGTTCGCGCTCTCCCAACACAAGGCCATTCACATCCACAACTCGCCACATATTGGCATAGTGATCCCAACCTGTATCTCCGTGTAATAACGACACGTCAACCTTCCAGCTGCGTTGTCCGTCTTGGGTAAACTCTGCCGCCACAATGGTAACGTCATTAGCTAAAGCTGATGCAGTGATTAGACTTACAGACAAAAAACCAGCTTGAACAAGCCGAGAAAACTTAAGAAATGAGCGTTGCATAAGAGTGCCTTTGGCTGCAGAGCGTAATACTTAGACACTAGCAGCTAAGGCGAATATTGAGTAGCAGAGTTTTGTAAGAGGCGAGCTAGTGGTTAAGCCATTGTTCGGCTTGTTCAAGCTGATTCATATCAAAAGCTTTAATGCTTAAGCCAGGAATAAGCTTACCTTCCAATTCGCTAATGGTTTGTACCCATTGTTTATCACACAGCACAGCTGCTCGCTCAAACTGGCGGATCAACTTGAACATCTCAGGAATGCGGGCAAACTCAACTGCCATGGCACTTAATGTAGGTAATGCAAAATCTTCGATTCGATACAGCATTTGGCCCTTTTCAATGCCCTGAGCTTTGCTACTAAGCTCATCCAAAGCTAGCTTCATTTCCTCAGCATCTAATTTGCCGCCAAATTCAATATCTAAACGGTTATCAGCAACTTTTGTTACCTTAAACATAGTGGTACTCCAAAGCGAAATTGATATTGATAAGGTCACTTTATGCTAAACACAATGCACAAATATTGCGTTAGATCGCTTTTGTAAGAGCTTACTAGCTGTAAAAAATGGCCAGCCAAATAGTTGCAGTGTTTGCAGTAGTTTCGGCCACTCGGTGCTTTTTATGAGCGGGAATGTTTAAGCAATCCCCCTTAGCTAAGGCAATTACTTCTCCATCTTCAAACTCTATAACTGCCGAGCCCTCTAATAAACTTACCCATTCGTTTTCAGCTTGGTCGTACCAACCGCTCTCGGGTGAAGACTGCCCATAAGAAACAATACGTTCCACTCTTACGCCATCGGCAACTAATAAGTCTTTAAAGTGTTCTAGGCTGGTATCTTTGGGTAAATTAGCAAACAAATTATCCATAACACTTCCTTGTATTACTGAGCTGACTCGCTTATTTAGATAAACCAAGCCCAGTTAAGGTTTGATTAACTATCGCCAATAATTCTGCTTCGCTAGTGAGCACTTTCGACAATACGCTCACCCCCATTAACAGGCTTTGTAAGGCCAAGGCGGTTTCTCTTATTTGCAAGTCTTCAAGCTCCTTATTAGCCACCGCTAATTGCAGTAAATTCTCGAAGCGGGCGATGTTAGCGTGCACCATATTGCTTAGGTTTTCGCCCAACTCTTCGTCTACAGCCACTAACTCAGAGATCGAGTTAATCACCAAACATCCGCGCGCTTCGGGATCGCCAGCTCTAAAACGGCATACATCTGCGAAAAATGCGTTAATTAGCGCGAGTACACTAGTATGTTGCTCTGGCTGGTTTAAAACTTGATCAGGGGTAATGGTGGCGTATAGATCTAGGGTTTCTAAAAACAGCGCTTGGCGACTACCAAATGCGTTATAAAAACTGGAACGCGTTATGCCAAGTTTTTCGGATAAGGCTTTAACCGAACAGGCCTCGTAGCCATGTAACCAAAACTCATTCATGCAATCTTCTATTGCTGCTGAACGATCAAACTTCGCTGCTCTACCCATGGTCTTCTGATACGGCTCAATATGTTCACATGTGTACAAATTAGCATAATTGTACTTAGCTGCCTAATTCCCTGCTCCAGAAGTTGGCCATCTAAGCTTGCTCTTCAGATGAAACAACTATGTTGTGATTTATTTTTGTACACCTATGGACAAAATCAACTTTCGAAACTAAATTGTACACATATGTACAATAAGTATTGTACCTTGTTGGGCGCAGTTAACATGCCCTGTTACATCTTGATTTTATGCAAGCCAACTAAAAGGAAGACCGAGACATGACTGCATTTTTTGTTGCAACAAGCCAAGTAAAAGACCCAGAAAAATTTGCGCAATATGGCCAACAAGCAGCCTCTACACTGGGCGAATTTGGCGGTGAGCTGGTAATAAAGGGGAAATTTTCTGGCAACCTTAGTGGTGCAAATGAGCATGATGCTGTGGGAGTAATTAAGTTTCCCAGTATGAGCAATTTGCAAAGCTGGTACGACAGCCCTAATTACCAAGCGCTTTTGCCACTTAGGGAACAAGCGGTGTTTATGAACATTAGTACTTACGCGGTACCTGAGTAAGCTTTAGCCTTACCCAAGCTTCAATTTTAAACCCAGATTTGCTGGCTCATTTCTGGGTTTACTTAACTTCACATAAGGCCATCACGAGCTAAGGCTAGCAAGCCAAATAACAGCTAAGCTAAAAGCACCAGTCGCTAAATACCTAGAGGCCTGCTATTGAAGCTTATTAAGATACTTGCCATTTTATTGGGGCTTATTGCTTATCCGACATTAGCAAACCAACACGCAACACACATTCAAATAGTAATGCAACCAGCGGTAAGCCAAGCCGATAAAGAAAGCCGTGCGCTTATAAAACGCAGTAATGTAAACCAGCACTTTAGCCAGTTAGTCGCACAACTGTTCAACTTTAGACAAGCCGTCACTTTAGAATATGGCATTAATGACGGCCCCCTATATGACCCTAACGCTCATGGCATTTACATTCCTTATGCCTTTGTTGCCGAGACCCTAGAGTTTTTCGCTAATAACAACTACCAAAAACGCTATGGCATAAGCGCAGAAGATGCGGCCATAGACACCCTATTGCACACCCTGCTACATGAGTTAGGCCACGCTTACATTACCGACCAGCAAATACCAATCCTTGGCAAAGAGGAAGATGCGGCAGACAATTTAGCCACCATTGTATTGCTCAACTACGTTGAACTGGGCGATGAAGTGGCGATAAGTGCCGCCGACATGTTTGCTTTTGAATCGGAAGACAAGCCCAATTTTTACGAGTTAAGTGAGTATATAAATGAACACAGTTTTGATTTACAACGCTATTTTTCAACCCTGTGTTTAGTCTATGGCTCTAACCCTAAACGCTACCCAAAATTGCTAAACGAGATTGACACCAGCTACTTGGTAGAGCGCCAAGAGTTTTGTATTCAACAGTACCAGCAAACTAATCAAAGCTGGCACACTTATTTAAAACAGCCTTAAGGCTGATTTACCTGCTAAAAACTCGTTCCGACTAGCAAAACTCTAAACAATGTCCCCTCCATTTTAGGTTTAAACTAGCGAAGCTAACGCAAAACAATGCTCAAACAACGTACAACTTAACTCGACATAGCTCACACTTTTCTTTATAGTCCGCCACCTTATACGCATACCTTTGCGTGCTTGCTTTACAGCATCATTGCTCACCTCAGGATTATCTTTTGATTTCTACCGCAAACATCACCATGCAGTTTGGCGCTACGCCTTTGTTCGAAAACATTTCAGCTAAGTTTGGTAACGGAAATCGTTACGGCTTAATTGGCGCTAACGGTTGCGGCAAATCAACCTTTATGAAGATCCTTAGCGGTGAGTTAGCACCAAGCTCAGGCAACGTATCTATCACTCCGGGTGAAACTGTAGGTACGCTAAGCCAAGACCAGTTTGCTTTTGAAGAGCATACCGTGGTTGATACGGTAATCATGGGTGATACTGCGCTTTGGAAAGTAAAACAAGAGCGTGACCGCATTTATGCTCTACCTGAGATGTCTGAAGAAGATGGCATGAAAGTGGCCAACTTAGAAACCGAGTTTGCCGAAATGGACGGCTACAGCGCCGAAAGTCGTGCTGGCGAAATCTTACTAGAGGCTGGTATTGCGGAAGAGTTCCATTACGGTTTAATGGCGCAAGTCGCTCCCGGTTGGAAGCTACGTGTGCTGTTAGCTCAAGCGCTATTTGCTAACCCAGACATTTTGCTACTCGACGAACCAACCAACAACTTGGATATTCATACCATTGAGTGGTTAGGCACCGTGCTTAATCAGCGTAAGTGCACCATGATTATCATCTCGCACGACCGCCACTTTTTAAACTCGGTATGTACTCATATGGCTGATATCGACTATGGCGAGCTGCGGATTTACCCAGGTAACTACGAGAAGTTTATTGAAGCCTCGTCGTTGATTAGAGAGCAGCTGCATACCGAAAATGCCAAAAAGAGCGCTGAGATCGACGAGCTACAAGCCTTTGTAAACCGCTTCTCGGCCAACGCCTCTAAAGCTAAGCAAGCTACCTCTCGTGCTAAGCGCATGGAGAAAATCACCCTTGATGAAGTTAAAGCCTCTAGCCGCCGCAGCCCGTCAATTAGCCTGCAGCAAGACAAAAAGCTGCACCGCCAAGCTCTAGTAACAGAAGACTTAGGCCACGGATTTGATGACGGCCCACTGTTTAGTCAAGGCAACATAATTTTGGAGGCGGGTGCAAAATTAGCAGTAATTGGTGAAAATGGCGCGGGTAAAACTACCTTTTTACGCTGTTTAATCGAGCAACTCCAAGCCAATAGCGGCACGGTAAAATGGTCAGAAAATGCCGAAATTGGTTACTGCCCGCAAGACAGCACCAGTGATTTTGATAACGACTTGAGTTTGTTTGATTGGATGTCGCAATGGCGCAATGCCAAACACGATGACTTAATGGTGCGTGGTTTATTAGGCCGTTTGCTGTTTACTGCCGACGACTTTAATAAAAAGGCCAAGGTATGTTCAGGTGGTGAAAAGAACCGTTTGTTGTTTGGTAAGTTAATGCTGCAAAACCGCAATGTATTAGTGATGGACGAGCCAACCAACCACTTGGATATGGAAGCGATTGAAGCCTTAAACAGCGCCTTAGAACTTTACGACGGCACGCTTATTTTTGTCAGCCACGACCGTGAGTTTGTTTCATCATTAGCCACCCGAATAGTTGAAATTAAAGACCAACAGGTGGTTGATTTCCAAGGCACTTATGAAGAGTACCTAGCAAGCCAAGAGCAACTTCAAAAAGTAGCTAACGGCTAAGTTTGCCGAAAATTACAGCAGAAAAGCTCAAGCCTTGGCTTGAGCTTTTTTGTTTCAGATAGATAGATTATTGTCAAACAACCCTCAGCGCTATTTTTCGCCACCAATTCAACCTAGTTATAGTTGAGCGGTAAGCAGTACAAAAATGCTCTGAATAGCCTTAAAAGCAAAAAGCCAGCCTCTCAATGAGGATGGCTTTTTAAGGCGCTTGATAGCTAGGCTATCGGGGCAAATGCATTAAGCTATTACAGCTCAATGCTAACCACTTCGCCGTCTACAGTTAGCTCAAGTGAATTACCAACGATGTTATGAGAAACATTGACGCTTTCACCATTGTTTTTATTTGGCACTAACAAGGTAAGAACGTTATGCTGTTTTGCCGCTTTGAACTCAGTTTCAACATGGCGATGCACTTCAAGATCTTTGAACTCGTAAGGGTCAACCTCACCAAAGCCTTCTACGTTTTTTACCGACAAGATATTGTCTGCAGAAGCGTTAATAAATTGAACGCTTAAGTTGGCGTTTTCACCACGAATCACAAAAGACTTATCTGCTGTTTCAGTGGCAAAGGTTGTATGCATTAACCAGGTTAAGTCTTTCTCTTCAGTGAAGCTGGCTTTGTCTTGCATAACAAATACTTTGCCTTTCACAAACCAAATTTTACGCTTGTAAGACTCAATTTCTGGGGTGAAGAATTTGTATGAAGACGTCGCATCTCCTTCCACAAACTTAACATCAGATTCAGTATCGTAATCAGTGATGTTACCACCCGCTTCAATACAGTAACGGTCTTGGTGACCTTCAAATTTGGTGTTTTTGTTTTCGCCGTACTGCCCTTTACCACCAAATAGCGGCAAGTTTTTAGAGAATGTATGACGACGCCATTTGGTGTGCATATCTACACCAAAGCCACCGTAGTAACCGGTAATAGAAGCCAATGTTTCACCAAAGGCATGCAAGGTGAAAGCGTTTTGGTCACCGTGTGAGTGGCTAATAGAGCCAAACGGTGAACACTTATATACCATGTGAATGTGCTCATCACGTTCACACATCTTGTTGTGGAAGGCAGCCCAACCGGTGATTGGAAATACTTTCAGTAATGGCTCGTTCGATGGCGCTTGCTCTTCTGGCGCATCCCAAAGGATGTTGAAGCGAAGATCGTCGTAACCAAAGTCCCACCAACCAAAGTTGTAGAATTTAGTGTGCGCTTCAGTATCACGGCCTTTAAGCTGGTTGTAGTACCAAACGTACTCCGGTTTTTGGTTAACCCCGGCGTAGTGCTTAATGTTGTAAGCCAGTTTTAAACCAGGGAAGTCACCAATTGAAGACTGGTCACAGAAGCTCGCGCGCTTAGAGTGAACAGGCATGCAATAAAGTGGGAAGTCACCGGTGTTTTCATAGAATGTTTTATTAAACATGTCTACGCCACAGTAAGCTTTTAGCAAATCAAATGCTTCGCCTAGGAAGGCTGTTTGAGTATTCCAGTAATCTGGACCTTCAGCCCAACCGCCATCTTCACCGCCCCATGGTGGGTAATGCACTGCGTAATACTCTAGCGCATAAGCAATGTACTCACCGGCTTTCGGGTGATCGTGGTATAGCGCAATACAGGTAGGAATAATTGCCGAAGAAATTGAACGAACACCGTGGCTGTTCAATGGGTTGTTAAGTAGATCAACGGTCACTTTAAGGTGGTGCATGATTTCGTCTAAACGAACAATCAAGGCATCTTTCACCATTTCACGCTCTTCATCACTGAAGTGAGCGTTTAGCCAATCGTAACCCCAAGCCATGGCTGCAACTACGCGGAATGCCGCTTCGTCGTTATATCCACGAGACGTTACACCTTCAGGATCGTAAGTAGCTAGCTTTAAGGTCCAGGCTTTCGCTTTTGCGATAAGATCGGCTTCTTCACTTACGATACCGGCAATCGAAAGGTTACGGGTTGCGTTAAGGGCCATTTGGCAGTCAACGTACATTTGACGCCAGTAAGGACGCCAAAGAGACGCTTTACCGACGGTTTCTTCTGGGTAGGCTTGTGGCTCTTCATAAGGCGCTGTATCAAAGAACTTCTCCGTCGAGTTCTTGATAAAGTCGTTGTACATGCAAAATGAAGGGTCGGCTTTAACTTTAGCTTGGAATTCCGCTAAGTCAGCAGATTGTAGTAAAAGGCGTGGTCGCGCTTCGCTTAAGTTATCTAAGAAAGATAAATCGAAATCACGCTTTTGTACTTCAATAGGAAGTAGGTCTACCAAGTTGCCAGCTGAAGTGTCATTTTCTAACTTCATCTTTCTAATGGCATCTAGAGATTTTTGCTTACTCATACTAACTCTCTTATTCAATAAAAGTGGAGAGGGGGATTCTTAAAAAATATTAATAGTATTGTATTATTAATAAGAAGTAAGGTAAAACCTAAGGCCTCAGTTTCGGTCAAAAACGCGTGATCAATAGCAAATTTTCAACATGAACATCTAATTACTGGGTAAACCACAGAAGAAATATGAGTGCCCTATTCGATTTTGCTGAATTTTTTGAGCATTAAACAGCCCTTAGCTACCAAACAGGACATTTTGCTGGGTGTCTAACCACAGTGGGTGCTTAAACATGGCCTTGGAAAATAAACGACTTTGCAAATGTTGGTTTAACCACGCTTGCAAGTGAGTATATGGGCCATTTAGGTAAAGCTGCCGATTAACCTTAGAAAACTGTCGCACAAATGGCAGCAACGCATAATCTAGTAGGCTAGGCGTAGATCCCATTAAATAAGCATGTTGAGTTAAGCGTTGCTCTAGGCTTTGTGCAAAAGGTTCACACTTCAACCTACAAGCTTCTAAATCTTCATGATGATAGCGCTTAGCGTCTTTGTATCGCTCTAAGTCAGGTTTAAATTGCCGATCATTTTGCTCAATAACTTGTAGCATTTCATCTAAGGCACCCGCTTGTTTTGAGTACAACAAGTCTTTCGGATCGTTACGCTTTAGTGCCCAAAGCATAATATCTAAGCTCTCGTCTATCACTTGATTATTTGCTGATTCAGGATGATTTGAATCACTTAAAACTAATACCGGCACAGTACCTTTTGGTGATAAGGCTAGCATTTCTTCTGGTTTGTTTTTCATCACTATTGGCCGCAAATACACCGCTTGCTCTGCCAATAAAATCGCCAATCTTGCCCTCATCGCATAAGGGCAATTTTGCAGAGAATATAAGATAGGTAATGCAGTCATCTTGGCAATTCACTCCTTTGGCTGCTTTTGGAATACTTCACCAAGTTTAGTGTTAACACTGCTAACAAGGCGCTAGCAGTGTTAAATATGAACTTACAAACCTTGGCTGTATTGGGCGTTAGTAGACACCGTTACCATGTCGCTTAGCTGCTGTTGCGCTTGCTCATCCCCTTGCAGAAATGCCTCAAACTGCGTCACCAATACGGTTTTATCTAGCTCGGCTTTAGAGCCCGCGCCTATGTTGGTTAGGTCGATAAAAAACTCATCAAACTGGCCTGCTAGATCATTCACAATATCAAAGTTCAAGAACTGCTCGTGGTTGTAAATGCTTGGGTAACCGCCCTTTTGTTTGTCTACCGCAAACGACACACCTTTCACATTAGTGATGGTGGTGGCTTTAGTACACTTAAGCATACAGCCATCTTCAATCGCCGGTTTATTACAGCCTACGGTTTGCTGGAAGAAACACTGGCGGCTAGTCATCATCAAAATAGGATGATAAATGCTGTAGAGCAATTTGAAGTTATCAGGCTTAGTTATGTTTCTAATTTGCATGCGATTGATTTCATTTGAAATGAACGCTCCTGCACAATTAAGCTCTTCTTTTAAGGTCACTAAAGCATGTGAATTGGTGGTATTTAAGAATGGGCCCGCTATCCACTCAATGCCCATTTGGTAAGCCTTAAAGGCCACACCAGTATTGTTGCTCACTATGCGTGCTGGGCGCACTTCTTCCAATAAGCGCACAGCTTCTAGGTAATCTTTGCCAATTAACACTGCTGGGAACCATGGGATTAAACGCGGATTACGCAAGAAAATATCAATGTACTTGTTGTTGCCAGTTTTAAAGCTCTCCGGCAGTTTAAAGTACACATCTGATTCGGTTAAATCACACAGGTGTAAGTCTTTCTCATCGGCAATGAGCAGCGACATGCTTGGCTTAGCAGTATTACGAGGGTGTTTAGCTAAGGCTGGAACCTCTACCGCTGGCACATGGGGTACAGAGTTGTTCAAAGCCAATATTGCTTGGTTTTTCAGCTCACTAATTTGCTTAAGCGGCAAACTTAGGTTAGCGGCTAAGCCTGAGCAATCAAACTCAGCGTAATCGTAATCTCGGTTAGCGAAATTTTTAAAACGCTTCTCAAGCAGTGCTTGGTCTAAAGATTGTTTACCGGCTTGGCTAAGCAACTCTTCAGTCACCAATTGATACACTTTATCGTTATCACCAACAGTGAGAATTAAACGCAAGGGTTGGTTTAACTCACCAGAAAACTGAACCTTTAAAGGCTGCTTAGCAATGCTTAGATACTTAACTTTTTCGGCCAGCTCTTCACCTATTTCGTTGCGCTCTGCATGAAGTCCTTTTCGTGCTTCTTTAATTTCTACCACCGATATAGCGTTATATTGTTGTACCGCATGCTGCACACTGTGGTCGCGCGGGTTATCAATAAACATATCCTTGGTAAGGTTACCCTTCAAAAAGGAGTTGGTGAAATCTCGGTTAAATACTCGGTATAGGTTTGAATCGTCGGCCAATAGCTTTCCGGTTTCAACAAACTTATCGATATGTTTACGCCAGCTATCTACCACCGTGTAAACATAGTGAGCACCTTTAATACGGCCTTCAATTTTTAGCGAGTCAACTTGCGCGTCCACCAGCTCTGGCAAATCAAAATAGGCAGAATTGTCTTTTAGGTTAAGTGGGAAGCGATTGCCGGCATTGGTAATCTCGTATTCATCTCTACAAGCTTGGCTGCAACGGCCACGGTTACCCGAGTTACCCACACTTACCGAGCTTGAATAACACTGGCCAGAAAAGGCGATACACAAAGAGCCGTGCACAAACACTTCGGTTAATACATCGTGCTTGTGGGCTAAAGCCGTTAGCGTTTTAATTTCCGTTAGATTAAGCTCGCGCGACAAGTTAAGCCGAGAAGCACCAAGCTTAGCCAAAAACTCCACTTGCCCTTCGTTATGGGTAGTAAGCTGAGTAGAGGCATGAATATCTAAACTTGGGAAATGCTTTTTAACCAAGTTAAACATGCCCAAGTCTTGCACAATAATGCCGTTTAAGCTGGTATTCACAAGCTTGTTCAGTAGCTTAACCATGGCAGGAATTTCTTGCTCAAGAATCACTACGTTAAGGGTTAGAAACACCTCGCAGTCATACTTATGCGCCAAGCGTAAAATGCCATTCAAATCATCAAAAGAAAGGTTAGAAGCGCGGTTGCGAGCATTAAAGGTATCTAAACCACAATACACTGCATTGGCTCCGGCAATTACCGCCGCTTTAATGGCTTCTACATCACCACCAGGGGCAAGTAATTCAATCTTTCTACTCATGTTTCAAACTCACTTTACTTGGGCTAACAGCCTTATTTTTACTGCGCGGGATTTTAACGGCAACAGAACACTATTGCTACAGTTAACTAACTTCTCTCAGCCTTAGTCATTGGACCTAGCGCCTTTAGTCACTCTAGGCCATACATCTTGCCACTAGCCACAGCCTTACTTTGGCGATTCGCCCCACAAAGCACTAAGCAGCAACTAAACTATAGATAGAGCCCACAGCTTAAGGTGGGTGCTTAATAGCAAATGACCGATTGCTCGAACAATCAGGACTAAAGCTTATGGCTAATACCAACTCACACCCTAGCAAAAAATCCACGGGCACCTGGCAAGTAGTGGTGGCAATTATCATCTTTGTTACCAGCCTGATAGCTGCGTTCTACTGGGGCTACAAAGACATTCACTTTTTGATAGTGAATCCCGAGCTATCAGATAAAGGCAGCGACATTTTCCTAAAATACCTATTTATTGTGGTTGCAGTAGAGCGCGCTGCAGCAGTGTTTGTGAGTAATTACCGAAACCGAAAAGTAGCCGATTGGACCTTAAGAATATCCCGCATTAAAGAAACCCTATCCGATGAAAGCCAACACCTAAACGTGCTAAAAATGGTGTTTGAGCGAGAAATCCAAGTCGCCCAAAAAGTCTTAGATAAACAAATGGTTGATTTGCTTATCCCACCAGAAGATACCGCCGATGAATATCGAGCCGCACTATTGTGTATTAAACACAGCTACGAGTTTTCGCTGGCTAGGCATCAATCAACCTGCAACCGCGATGTGACCTTTTTTGTGTTTATCTCAGGCATCGTGCTGGCATCACTAGGGCTTAGTATTCTTAGTGATGTAATGCTGAACTTAACAGATATAAGCGGCATACACGGCCACCTAATAAGAATCGCCGACGTACTCATTACCGGAGGTCTTTTGGGAGGTGGCAGCGCCGGACTTAACTTTGCGTCTACTCGATTTGCTGAGCTGATGAAAAAGAATTGATGAAAAAACGCTGATTGGTGGTCGCAACAATTACTTTCTTTCTCGCTTAAATGACCATTTTTAAAGCAACTGAACTATTGTTTTTGGTATGACTAACAATTAGTGAGCTAAACACTGTTAATAGCCAACGCTTTACCGTATGTTGAAGAAAAATTGCTACGCAGCGAGATGATTAGTGAAAAAATATAAACATGAAGCTCAGTTACTCAAAAAAGCCTTACAAATTGGTGAGGTATACGCACTGCAACGCGGTTTTGCCAAGTTTCCTCCAGGCATATCAGAGAAAGACAAAGTAGAAGCCTTATACATGTTGTTAGCCGAAGACAAACGATTAACGCCACTTCCAAAAGATAAAACCACCGGCCCAGAAATGCGCCATAAGCTAGTGCTTTGGCTAGCTAACCAGCTACCTAAAGACCACGAGTTGTTAGACGGTTAGTAATAAAGTAATTAACCAGTAAAGCAGCACCAAGTGCTGCTTTTTTATGCCTATGTGTACCGCCCAAATAAGGTTGACACCTATCCAGCATGAAATGGAGAGTGTCATGAAAACAAGCAGTAAACGTAGTCTAAAAGACCAGGGATTGTGAATTTGAGCAATTTGTTACGCTCTCAAGTTATACAGTGGCTGCTTGCTTATATAACCAGCGTTACTATTTTTAGTTTTTATATCATTGAGCCTTCGCCTAGCCTTGCCCTTCTGTTTTTTTCATTGTTGTTAGGCCCATTTGGAGTTCTTTTCGATACTGCATATGCTTTAATGTTGCTTTTAGCATCTATGTTGTTTTGTGTAGGGTTGTACTTTCGGCACTTATTGCTTGGTAAGGCACTAAATACTTTAGGATTTTGTATTTGGCTATATGTAGGTTTTTTTGTTGCTGCACAACAGTAGTACTTAAAAAATCAATCAAGAGGGATAAATACATTGCGCGACTATTTCGGTGTGCTGAAGCCTAGCACACAGTGCAATTGCTCATTATCAAATTCTTTATACGGAAAGGAAGCATCGTGCTAAAGAAAACATGCCCATGGTGTGGCGAAAAACCTACATTTAATCAACTCGGCCGCAGACCAATTCATAATGATCCAAAGTGGTATCAGTTTTCTAGAAGTGTGCGAGTGTGCCCTTATTGTGCGGGCGCCGTAAAACTAGGCGGAAAGGCCATTTGGTTTATGGTCTTAGCTTTACCTTCATCTTTATCGTTACTAATTGAGATGTTTACCGGCTTTGATGCATTGGGTGAATTAGGTGCTACAAATATTGGTTGGATGCTTTTTTTAGTCGGATGTATTGGCACTTATCTATTTGGTGTTTTTCAAAAAGAAGAAAGCGTATAACAAGGCCTAAAGATCAGGGAACTCAGTTGACATTAGTTGAACGAATTGTGCGCCGTGAGGTTGAGGCTGTGATTATTCATGAATCTGAAAACGTAATAGCATTCGCTGACCATGACCCTATCAACTTTGGGCACATTCTTATTTGTCCAGTTAAACCCTATGAATCCTTTATCGAACTAACTGATGAAGTTCATGATGAAATTCAGAAGTAGGTAATAGAACCGTATATGAGTTAGAGAAAGTAGCCCGCAAGGTGACTTTAGAGTTTTTTGAAAGTGAGCTTAAAGCGGCGTTTATTCAAATAGTTGCAGACAGCGAATAAGAAAACTCAATCGATCAGCGTTTCTCGGTATACAAGCTACAAACATAATCATTAATCTAGTTAAAATAAGCTAATAACTATTTCTAGCAGTTATCAGCTTTACCTTCACTATCAGCCCTGTTCCTTCACCCAATGCTCTGCAATTTCCTCTCTGGTGGCATACCACACATCTTCAAATTGCTGGGTATATTGAATAAAACGCTGCAGGGCTGCAAACCTTGCGGGGCGGCCTATTATGCGGCAGTGCAAACCAATGCTAAGCATTTTGGGTGTGGTTTCTCCTTCAAAATACAGCACATCAAAAGAATCTTTTAAATATTGGTAAAATTGCTCGCCGCTGTTAAAGCCCTGTGGGGTAGCAAAGCGCATGTCGTTGGTGTCTAGGGTATAGGGCACCATTAACAAGGGTTTGCTGTAGTTGTTATCCCAATAAGGTAAATCATCGGCGTAGCTATCAGCGCAATAGAGAATATCGTCACGCTCGGCAATTAACTTTAACGTATGCGGGCTGGTGCGGCCGGTATACCAGCCTTTAGGTTTGGTGCCAGTAGTTTGTTGATGAATCTCTATGGCTTGCTCTATATGTTCACGCTCTTGCTGCTCGCTAAAATCTTGATAGTGAATCCACCTTAAACCATGGCTGGCAATTTCCCAGTTAGCATCTAACATAGCTTTTACCGCTTCCGGGTTGCGCTGCAGAGCCATCGCAACGGCAAACACGGTTACTGGAATCCCTTGGCTCACAAACAAACGATGCAAGCGCCAAAAACCCGCTCGGCTACCATACTCATATATGGATTCCATACTCATATGGCGATCGGGGTACGCCTCTGCCCCAACTATCTCCGATAAAAACTTCTCGGAATGACTATCACCATGTAATACACAGTTTTCGCCCCCCTCTTCATAATTAACCACAAATTGCAGGGCAACTTTGGCTTTGTTTGGCCAGTTGGCTTTAGGCGGGTTTTGGCCGTAGCCGACTAGATCTCGAGGGTAGTTATTGTTGCTCATAGTTATCCTTAGTTCACCAATTGAATGGCTAATTGGTGATGCTGCAATTTAAGTTGTTCTAGCTGGGCGCGGGTTTCATCGGCGTCTTCAATAATCCATTTACCCGCTACCATCAGTTTGCTCACTTGGCTTGCACCACATAAAATTAGTGCGGCTAATGGGTCGTGAGCACCCGAAAAATTAAGGCCATCAAGCTTATACAAACCAATGTCTGCCTGCTTACCTGGCGCTAAAACGCCAATATCATCGCGCCCCAATACCGCGGCACTACCTTGGGTTGCCCAATTAAGCACTTGGTGGTGAGTGATTTGGTCGGCGCGATAACGCAAGCGCTGCTGCATTAATGAATGGCGTAACTCTTGAATCATGTTAGAGCTGTCGTTAGAAGCTGAGCCATCTACCGCCATGCCTAGCTTACAACCGGCTTTGGCTAAGTCTAAGGTAGGGCAAATGCCCGATGCCAATACCATGTTAGAGGTTGGGCAATGTGCTATTCCAACTTGTTCGGCACCTAAACGTTGAATTTCAGTTTGATCGAAATGAATGCCATGGGCTAACCACGTTTGTGGCCCTAGCCACCCGCAATGCTCCAAATAATCTACCGGTCGCATGCCTAGCGTTCTCAAACAAAAGTCGTTTTCATCAATGGTTTCACCAAGGTGAGTATGCAGTCGTACACCTTGCTCTTTGGCTAAAGTAGCGGTGTCGCACATTAGCGATTCAGTCACCGAAAAAGGTGAGCATGGCGCAAGCGCTAAGTTAAGCATGCTGCCTTCTTCAGCACTGTGATAGCGCTTAATTAAACGCAGGCTATCATCAAGAATTTGCTGCTCGGTTTGCACTACTGAGTCCGGCGGCAAGCCGCCGTCTTTTTGTGACAAACTCATACTGCCGCGGGTTAAGGTTGCCCGCACTCCCAAGCGCCCTACTACCTCGGCTTGAATATCTATCGCCTCGCTTAAGGCATGATTAAATACATAGTGATGATCGGCCACCGTTGTCGCGCCGCTCAACATTAGCTCCCAACAAGCAATCTCTGTAGCAACCTCGATGTGCTTAGCAGTAAGGCCAGCCCATACTGGGTAAAGCGTTTGTAACCAAGGAAATAACGGCTGATTAATTGCAGCCGGCAAGCAGCGCGTAAGGGTTTGATAAAAGTGGTGATGGGTATTAATTAAGCCAGGCAGCAACACCATATCACTGGCGTCGAGCTGTTGGTCTACTGCCGTAACCGGCTGCTGCCCTGCTGCAATACATTCAATAATTTGGCTTCCTTGAATCACAATGCCACCGCGTAAATCACGCTCGGCATCGGGGCCGCTGATAGCTCCGCTAAATACGGTTAAAGGATTTTTAATCCAAAGAGTTTGGCTTGATTGTAGAGCTTGATTAGAGAGTGGCGACATTACTTAAAGCTTGTCCTGTTAGCATAGTAGCTAAAGCATAAGCAAAAATCTGACCAAGCACTCAGCTTTTTGCTTTAGCTTTTTAAGCCAATCCCGCGAATAACTATATCAATCACGTTTTGTTCGGCTTTGGCAAACTCTTCTGCATTTAAGGTTTTACCGTTAATCATTCTAATTTCGGTATCAAAGTCGGCGTAAAATTGAGTAGCCCCCCAAATCAAAAACAACAGGTATAAAGGTTCTATAGCTGCAATTTTTCCTTGGTCTACCCAAGCTTGAATCAAGCTACACTTGTTTTTAGTCCAATCTACAACAGGAAATTGCAAGTTGCCCTTTAGGTTAGGAGCACCTTGGATAATTTCCATAGCAAAGATCCGAGAACTTTTAGGATGGCTACGGCTGTAACGCATTTTAGAGCGAATATAAGCACTAATTGCTTGCTCGGGGTCATCGTTAGCGGTGGTGTTTTCAAAGGCATCGTTCCACATATCTACAATATCTTCGAGCAAGATTTTGTATAGCCCTTGTTTGGATTTGAAGTAATACAGGATGTTAGCCTTGGGTAACTCGGCTCTGTCGGCAATGGCTTGTAAGGAGGTGCCTTGGTAACCGTGTTTCACAAATTCATTGGTTGCCGCTTTAAGAATAAGCCGTTCATTCTTTTTTCTAATTGCGCCACTTTGACCTGCCGTAGCTTTAGCCATGCTAACCCACTCTCCCTGTTGAACTTTAATGCCGAAACTTTATACCAAAGTATTATTAATGATTAATTTATAAATCACTAGCACTAAGTTTGCTTTACTAAAAATAGCGATAAACGCACCATAACGCGCCAAAACTTGCCATACTTCGCACCATCAAAGCACAACAAAAAACCAACAATTGCAACTTATTAGCTACAGCACTGAACTTGAACAGTTGGTCAGATTTATGCAATAAGACCAGCCAAGCGGATAGAATGCAAAAATGAATGGACGCAAAATGAAACCAGAGCAAAGCTTGTTGTCGTTGTGGCGGGTGACAAAACGTTACCCCGGCGTAATTGCCAACGACAAAGTAAGCCTAGACTTAGCCGAAGGAGAAATCTTAGCGCTACTAGGTGAAAATGGCGCAGGGAAATCAACCCTGGTCAAAATGATCTACGGAGTTATTCAGCCCGATGAAGGCGGCCTATTATGGAAAGGGAAAGAGCAATTAATACGCTCGCCTAACATGGCCAGAGCCATGGGCATTGGCATGGTATTTCAGCATTTCTCGGTATTTGAAACTCTCACCGTGCAAGAGAACATAGCGTTAAGCTTAGATGCTGGTGTAGTTAAAGATGCCGCAGCGCTACGAGCAAAGATCGTTGAGCTAAGCAATGCCTACGAGCTAAAGGTTGAACCCGACCGTTACGTACATAACCTAAGCATTGGTGAACGCCAACGGTTAGAGATTTTGCGCTGCTTAATACAAGACGTAAAACTACTGATTTTAGATGAGCCCACCTCGGTACTCACTCCTCAGGAAGTGGCCGGTTTGTTTAAAGTATTACGCACCTTAGCAAGCCAGGGCTGCAGTATTTTATTTATTAGCCACAAACTAAAAGAAGTCACCGAGCTGTGTGATCGCGCAGTTATATTACGTGGCGGTAAAGTGAGTGGAGAATGTATTCCTTCACAAGAAACGCCAGAGTCTATCGCTGGCATGATGGTAGGTAGCGACACCCAACTATCGGAACGCTACCAAAAACGCATTGGCTCAGACGAGTTAATGGTAGTGAGTAATTTAAGCGTGCCACCCACCAATCCCTTCGGTACAGGCCTAAACAAGGTGAACTTAAGTCTACATCGCGGTGAAATTTTGGGCATTGCCGGGGTTGCTGGTAATGGCCAAGAAGATTTACTCGAAGCGCTTAGCGGCGAAGATACTAGAGCTGCCGCCGACAGCATTTTAATTGGTAAACGCAAAGTGGGTAAATTACATGCTGGCGAGCGCCGCTTGCTAGGTATGAGTTATGTACCCACCGACCGCCTAGGCCAAGGCGCAGTGCCAGAGATGAGTTTGGCCGACAATACCTTGCTTACCAGCGCGCGCAAAGGTTTGGTAAGCAAAGGGCTAATTTTACCGCACAAAGTGGTGGAGCTCGCCAAAACCATTATTCATCGAAATGACGTTAAGTGTCATAA
The DNA here is from genome assembly GCF_019670125.1 of Agarivorans aestuarii. NCBI lineage: Bacteria > Pseudomonadati > Pseudomonadota > Gammaproteobacteria > Alteromonadales > Alteromonadaceae > Agarivorans > Agarivorans aestuarii. The sequence goes on along the minus strand of NZ_AP023033.1, from coordinate 1,805,336 downwards.
CGCCCACGCCCAAGCTAAGAGCTTATCGGGCGGCAATCTACAAAAGTTTATTATTGGTAGAGAAGTAGACCAAAATCCAGAAATTTTGATTTGTGCTCACCCCACCTGGGGCGTAGACATTGGCGCAGCCAGCGCAATTCATCGCCAACTGATTGAGCTTCGCGATAAAGGTGCTGCTATTTTGGTGGTGTCAGAGGATATCGATGAGCTGTTTATGATCTCCGATCGCATTGCCGCCTTATATGAGGGGCAACTTTCTGCGGCGGTACATACCGAGCAAACCAATATCGAAGAAATTGGCAAATGGATTGCAGGTGGATTTGTCCACAATGAAAGCGAGCAAGGAGGCCAAGCGTATGCTTAAAACTCAAGCCCGTTTAGAGTCATCAAAGTTAATGTCTTGGCTCTCGCCACTCATCGCTATTGTTCTCACAATGTTGGTGTCTAGTGTGATGTTTTGGGCTCTAGATATAAACCCAGCCACCGCCTTTAAAGTGTTTATCATCGACCCGCTTAGTGATAGCTACAACCTAGGCGAGTTAATGGTAAAAACCACTCCGTTACTGCTTTGTGCTACGGGTTTAGCCTTGTGCTACAAAGCCAATATTTGGAATATTGGTGCAGAAGGCCAATTGCTGGTTGGCGCATTAGTGGGCAGCTATTTTGCACTGCAAGCCAATGAGCAAAGTGGCTATCTGTGGTTATTTGTCACCCTCGCAGCAGGGGCATTAGCTGGCATGCTTTGGGCGGCCATCCCTACTCTGCTGCATCAGCTATTTCATACCAACCTTATTCTTACCACTATCATGCTCAACTACATTGGCTTGTATTTGCTGCTGTGGGGCGTGCATGGTCCTTTAATTGACCCAGACGGATTTGGTTTCCCAGAGTCAGCCATTTTTGCCGACAGTGTATTGCTGCCGACCATAATGGAGGATGGTCGCGCTTCCATTAGTATTCTCTTGGCGGTGGTATTTGCTATTGGCTCAGGGATCATTTTGTATCGCACCTTACCTGGGTTTCAGCTGCGAGTATTTGGCTCCGACCAACCCGCTGCGCGTTACGCAGGTTACAGCAGCAAGTTTATTGTGTGGAGCGTAATGCTAAGCGCAGGCGCACTGGCAGGTTTTGCTGGCGTTGCAGAAGTAACTGGCCCAATTGGTCAGCTCATCCCACAAGTGTCTCCGGGCTATGGTTACGCCGCCATTATTGTGGCCTACCTTGGCAGGCTAAATCCCTTTGGCATTATTTTCGCCGCATTCTTCATGGGTACTTTATACATGGGCAGCGATTTAGCCCAAATAGAACTAGGTATGCCCACTGCCATCACTGGTTTATTCCAGGGTGTACTGCTGTTTTTCTTACTCGCTTGTGACTTTCTCATTCATTACAAAATAGTCTGGCAGCCCAGCGCGGGCGTAGCGCAACCCTCTTCATCTAGTGCTAAGCAAGGAGCTGCATAATGGACATGGAACTACTGCAACAAATATTGGTAGCAGCAATTAAAACCGGAACACCCTTGCTATTAGTAGCGCTAGGCGAGCTAATATGTGAAAAATCAGGCGTACTTAACTTAGGCCAAGAAGGCATGATGTTAATGGGCGCTATGGCAGGCTTTGCCGGTGCCTACTTTACTGGCAACTTAGCCTTAGGTTTATTGCTAGCGGTGATTGCAGGTATGTTAATGGCAGGCATATTTGGGCTACTCTCGCTAAACCTTAATACTAACCAAGTGGCAACTGGCTTAGCACTAACCATTTTTGGCACCGGTTTAAGTGCCTTCTTAGGGGCCAGTTTGGTTGGCTCTACCATTAACGGTTTTAAGGCAATTTCAATTCCTTTATTAAGTGATATTCCAATGCTTGGTGCCTTGCTATTTCAGCATGACATTTTGGTATATGGCAGCTTTGTATTAGTGGCTGTTACTTGGTGGGTTGTGAATAAAACCCGCGCAGGTTTAACCTTGCGCGCCGTAGGCGAGAACCCGTATTCGGCTAATGCTCTTGGCATTAAGGTAATAAAAGTTCGTTATATTGCGGTGCTTTTTGGCGGCGCAATGGCCGGTTTAGCTGGCGCTTATATGTCGCTTTCTTATACCCCAATGTGGATGGAAAACATGACTGCCGGGCGCGGCTGGATTGCGCTATCGTTAGTGGTGTTTGCCTCATGGCGTGTAGGTTATTTAATGGTAGGCGCTTACCTATTTGGAGCAGCCTCTATTTTGCACTTAGTGATGCAAGGCATAGGCTTTACCATATCGCCTAACTTGCTTGCGATGATGCCTTACGTGGCAACTATTGTGGTAATGGTTATGATTAGTGCCAACCCAATTCGCCAGAAATTAGCGGCCCCAATGAGCCTAGCGAAACCCTTTGACGCTCGCCGTCATTAATAAGCAGGCCAAATTATTGAAGCAAATACTTCAAGCTAGCCAGCAAACTAACGTATTATGCTTGCCCGCTAGTTTGGAGTAGTCATGACTTATTCGCTGTACCTTGCTCACATCAACGATACCCACTCTCATTTTGAGCCTACTTTGGTTCATTTTGAAGTGACAATAAACCAAGAGGTTTACCAAGTAGACGCATACTGCGGCGGGTATGCACGATTAGCTACTGCGGTACAGCAACACAAAGCGCTAGCAAAAGAAAACAACAGCGCAAGCTTATTTTTGCACGCTGGCGATAGCTTTCAAGGCAGCTTGTATTTCAGCCAATTTAAAGGTGAAGCTAACGCCCACTTACTCAATTTAATGTCGGTTGATGCTATGACCATCGGCAATCATGAGTTTGATCTTGGCAATGCTCCGGTGTCTAAATTTGTTGATCAGGTTAACTTCCCCTGTCTTGCCGGCAACATGGATTTAAGCCAAGAAGATCAGCAAAAGCATTTACCTTTAGCGCCCCATAACAATCTGTATTACTACAACAACGAGCTGGCTATTGCTAACTATCTGCTTAAGCCCTTAGGCGACCAGCAATTAGCCATAGTAGGCATCACCCACGACCAGATGCACAACATTGGTTGCCCCGATGCCGACTGCCATTTTTTGAACGCCATCGAAACCACCCAAGCCACGGTTAAGCACTTAAAGCAACAGGGTATAAATCACATCGTCATACTTAGCCATTTGGGCTATGACGGCGACATTGCTTTAGCCAAAGCCGTAACTGGCATAAGTGTGATTGTTGGTGGCCACTCACACACATTAACCGGTGAGTTTGGCCATTTGGGGCTAGCAAGTACCGGCAATAACGGACAATGGCAGAATGGCTGCTTGTTACTACAAGCTGGTAAACATGCAGAATCCATAGGTTTAAGCTGCTTACACTTTGATAAGAATGGCAAGGTTATTGAGCTTGAAGGCGGGACCCAGTTTCTTATCGATGATAACTGGCAAGCCAGACAAAACGGGCAGATAGTTTGCAATGAAACTCGCCGTCTCATTAGCGACTACTTGGCTGCTGCACCGGGGCTATTAAAGTGCTCTGATGATCAGCAAATCAGTAAGATCATCAATCAGCAATATCGTCTAGCGGTTGAACAAATGAAAAGCCAAATAGTGACCAAGCTCACCCAGCCTTTACGCCATAGTAGAATGCCTAATAAAGATCTACCCAATGGCAGTGAAATTGCGCCGCTGATTTGCCAAGGATTTTACCAAGCCTCTGCTGCCAAGCATCCAACCGACTTTGCCATGCACAATGCTGGCGGCGTTCGCGTATCGCTAAAAGCAGGCCCGTTGAGTAAGGCTGATATTTGTGGACGCTTACTGCCCTTCGAAATAACCTTAATGAGTTATTTAATTAAGGGCGAAGATTTAGCCATGGCCATTGAAGGTGCCATTAACAATGCCACTAACAATGGTTTAATGGGTACTGGAGATGGCAGCTTTCCCTACTTTTACAAACTGCGTTATAGCTACCAAGCCCACAAACCTCTTGGGCAGCGCGTTAGCCAAATACAACTTGAAGAAGAGGAAGGCTGGCAAGCGTTGCAGCCCCAGCGGGTTTATCGCGGCGTTTCTTCTGCCTACACCTTGGCAGGAAAAGAAGGCTACCACGCATTGTTAAACAGCTGGGATCATCACGATTTAGAACTCAGCATGAGCGACAGCTTTGTTGCCTTTGCCAGTAGCAAACAATATTTGGTCTAATAGGCCTAGATAACACGCAAAATTGATTAAGTGAAAAGGATAGCGCCAGTGATTAGAGCCATGACCCAAGCCGACTTTAGTGCATTTTGGCCAAGCTTTAAGGCGGTAATACAGGCGCAGCAAAGTTACGCTTTTGACCCAGACATGAGCGAACAACAAGCCTATCAGCTTTGGTGCGAGTTGCCCCTCAAAAGCTTTGTGTTTGAACACAACCAGCAAATTTTAGGGACTTATTACATCAAACCCAATGCCATGGGCCCCAGTAAACATATTTGCAATTGTGGCTACATGGTAAGCGAGGCGGCACGTGGCAAAGGCATTGCGCGTAAGTTGTGTGAACATTCCCAAGATGTTGCCTTAGAGTTGGGTTTTAAAGCCATGCAGTTTAACTCTGTAGTAGCCACTAACACCGTTGCTATTGCGCTTTGGCACAAGCTTGGCTTTGCAACTATTGGGACTATTCCTAAAGCTTATCTTCACCCCGAGCTTGGCTATGTTGATAGCCTAATCATGCATAAACAACTAAGCGACTAAGCTTTACTATTCTTAAGCATGCTGCAGGCTTTGTCAGACAGTTTTATTCATGTTCACCTAGCGCTTCAACACTAGGCTCAAGTCAGTGATTATTAACAAAATCTAAATTCTGTTTATCACTAACGGCCGTTGTAGTAGCTGGATTCAACATCTACTATTCAAAGCAACTTAAGGCATTCGCTTCTAGGCTTTCAATTTTAAGATAGGTATCAAGCACATGAGCAAAACCATTCTAATTACCGGTGCAACCGACGGCATTGGTTTAGTTACCGCCAAGCAATTACTAGAGCAGGGTCATAAGGTGCTGCTTCATGGCCGTAACCCAGCCAAACTTGAGTCTGTTAAAAATCAACTAAGCGTGAATGCTGCACAAGTAGATACCTTTGTAGCCGACCTATCCAAGCTTGAGCAAGTTGATGAGCTAGCCAAACAAGTAGCGAGCAAGTACAGCAGTTTAGATGTAGTGATTAACAATGCCGGAGTATTTAACATCCCCGAGCCGCGCAATGCTCAAGGGCAAGATTTACGCTTTATAGTAAACACCCTTGCCCCATACAAGCTCACCAAAGCGCTACTACCTTTAATGGGTAAAAGTGGCCGTGTTGTGAACCTATCGTCTGCAGCCCAAGCCACGGTAGATTTAGACGCGCTAAAAGGTAACCGCCAGCTTAGTGACAACTCTGCTTATGCGCAAAGCAAGCTGGCACTAACCATGTGGTCTCGCGAATTGGGCTTAGCGCTCAAAGACAGTGGCCCAATCGTCGTATCGGTTAACCCTAAATCACTACTTGGCAGCAAAATGGTGAAAGACGCTTATGGTATTGCTGGCGGCGATTTAAGCATTGGTGCAGATATACTCGTAAGAGCCAGCTTGTCGGAAGAATTTAATGATGCTGCTGGCCTATATTTTGACAACGACATCGGCCAATTTGCCTCACCCCACCCCGATGCGCTAAACGCCCAGAAGTCTGGCCAAGTTGTTGAGTTAATTGAAACACTCATCCAATAATTCAAGCAGCTTAAGCGCCTTTAAAACGCCACTAATACAGTGGCGTTTGCTTTTTAACCCCTGAGAAACTTGGTGGCTAATATCCATAACAAAGCAGTCTAAAGAACTTAAATTTAAGTCGCTTCCTACCCGCTTAAAATTTATGAAAAGCTCACCGAGCTGCACTATGCTTTTGAGGTAATAGTTAATACAAATGGTTCCTCATGATACGCAACCTTCTCTTTAGCCTAGTTTTTATATCCCTGCCCAGTTTAGCTTTTCAAACTATTCACTTGGGCACTCAAGATCGTCCCCCTTACACCTGGCCACAAGATGGAAAGCCCGCAGGCCCCTTCGATAATGTGGTGGTTTGCGCATTAGAGAGCATGGGCGTGGAATATAGCATCGACTTTTTGCCTTGGGCGAGAGCCCAATCAATGACCCAGCGAGGCCAATTAGATGGCTTTTATGCGGGTTCCCAAAATGCTGAGCGTGACAGTTACGCTACAGCCAGCCGCTTTATTGGCAAACAAAACTGGGCGTATTTTTATTTAGCAGATGTTATTAACCAACCGATTGATGACGAATACTTAAAGAACGCACGCGTGGGGGCTTACCTAGGATCAAACATGGCGCAATGGCTAAAAGCAAAAGGCGTGAAAGTAGCCTATCGACCCGTTGAACCAGAAATGTTGCTAGAAGGATTAATACGCGATCGAGCCGACATCATTTTGGCTAACGAGGCGGCGATGCTAAAACTTACCGAGAAAACTAATCGCAGCGCCTATATCGACCGCCAAGTGGTAGTAAGCAAGCCCATCGCAGTTTATTTTGGCAACACCTACTTAAATGAAAATCCCGGCTTTATTAATGCTTTCAATCAAGCAGCTAGCCAGTGCCTGCCAGAAGAGTCATTAGTGATATACAGCGAATACCAAGGAACTAGAGTTAACAGCTGAGCCCGCTTGTTTTTAGGCATAAACGTGTTAGGAAAGTAACTTCAGCTGTGATCTTTTGGGTAAACCTAAGCTAGGCATACTCGGTATTAACGCCCAAGGCAGCGGTTTATCCGCTACCTTAGTTTGTTATGAGTGTATCCATCGTTTTTCAGTGACTTTAGCATTAGGAATAGTTTCCATAATTAAATTAGCTAACTCATCAATATTTTCATAATTTTCTAATCTAGCAATAAGCCTTTTATCAGCTTTTAAGATAATCGACTTTATTCCAGACCTATTCTTGTTCAGTACAATACTATTTACTAAGCCAAGTTCAGTTTCTGACTTATATCCTTCACCATAACTCAATATTGAAGAGTCGCAGACTTCAATATAATGATTTCGAGCACCTTCAATATGGCGCTTAGCCCCAACCCAATTAGGTAAAACGGTAAAAGCCAGCATTAGGATAGTGAATGTAAATACACCTGAGAATGTCCAGTCTCCCAACAAATATGCACTCGTTGTAATAACAACGATTATACAAGCAACGAACAAGGGGGAACGTCGCCTTTTATCTATGTATTCTTTAGAAATTGTAAACTTCATTTATTACTCATAATGCGGTTGCAACCAGCTAATAATGGTTAGCTAAAATTTGTGAGGCACGAACAAAGCCAACTGTTATTTGTCCGCGTTTACAACCATGTTAGCTTTCGAGTAGTACTCACTAAAAACTCTTTTGCCATTCTTACTTTTAAAAAAATAGTAAAATGAGATCGGTACCAACAGAAAATAAGACAAAGCAGACCACCACACCAAGTCGCTGTTATCCGGTATAACAAATATCCTAACCAGTATTAATACCAAGAATAAACTGGATATTGTGATTAGACATGTTCTTGCCCAATTATCACGCCAAATATGAGTAAGTAATTTAATGTTTTTAAAGCTAACAGCAGTAGTTACCCCCAAAAGAAGAAATAAGGTTTCGTACCGCCCGTTTACAGCATGGATTGCAGCAAAAAATGGAATGAAAAAGTAAATAAACAACGACTGAGAATACTCTTCTTTTGCTTTCTTTTTCTTAAAGCCCTCAGGGTTATTGTGTTTTTCTATATCTTCACTACCTGCGTTTGCTGGGCAGCCGCAAAAAGCACACTTATCCAAGTTTGCCTCATTACCAGACTCACAAGCCTGACAAGTCCATCTGTAACCAACCATTATTCTACATTCTCAAAAGAAAGCTAACGCCCTGTTAAGGGGTGAGCAACGCAATACAAAAGCCGCCGCATGCCATCTTAAACACTAAAGCCAACACATAGTGAAAATGCCACGCGTTGCGAATCCCTCTTAAACAGATTGTTAGCCATTGTTGGCTGCAAATATTTTACTATGTATATCATTCCTGACATGAAATGAATGTCGCTTCAGCCATGCAACAAATCCACAACAGACTAAACACCCCCACCAAACAACACACAATGGAAAACTCCCCGTAGCATGCTCGACAGTAAGCATTAATGCTGGAGCGCAAGGAGCTAGTAAGATGATAAAGTGCCCCCAAGACCGAAGAGTTATTGAGTACTTTGAATATTCCTTGAGGGATTTTGAGTTATCCCATTGTGGAGGTAAACTCCCTTCCAAATTCGTATGGAAAAACTTTTCCAGTTCAACAGAGCAGTACTCAGCCAAAGATCCAATTTTTGAGTTGTGTTGGCACACTAAAACACCAGCTCCTAGAGTTAAATAAGGAATTACAAGCACTATTTCTATTTCAGCAGATGACCTAAACACCGAGCTAAAAATCGCACTAACAGCTCCTAGAAAAACCAAAAGTATATAGTCTCGAAGCCTAATTCTTTGAATTATTTCATTTCTAGCACACTCATAATATGCCTCTGCCAACTTAATATTATCCATAAATACCTCCTTGCTAATATGGATGGCTAACGCCGCGCTCTGCGGCAAATTTGGAGCGCAGCGGAAAATTTGTCCGACAGCAGCGCTTTGTTAGGCAAAGTTTTCAAGTTCTCTAAAATGTCCAACATGAAGACGCCCCTCAAATAACCGGGGTCAAAAATCCGGCTTCTTGGATTAGCGTATCAACCAATTTCAATAGCTTGGATACATCATATGTACCATCAAGCAATTGGTTGTCGGACTGTTCGTAAAAATGCTTTGAATAGGATTCTTTGTAATCTAAAACACCATGCCATGCATCGATATCTTTTTTGAAATTACTCCATGTGACCTGTGCTGGAGGATATTGATCTAAGCGAAGATCAAGATAACACTCAATCGCAGCAGCTCTACCATTGATATCAGAAGTACCCTCCCCTTCAGGTCCGAGAGTTACAAACTCCCTAAATTCATCAAGATCAGGCAGGAGCATTGCCCTCATATTGGTAGGAGAATTCAACTTTTCAAATTTGCGAAAAGCGTCAACGCCTTCTGCATCGTTATCAAAAACAAACAAGACCTGATTTAGAACCTCTATTCGCAATAGCCCCTCTGCAAATTTTACTAGATTGCCCGTTCCCCAGTAAGGATGACGCTCATCTACATCCACAAAATTGAAAAAATCGGTCACATTCGGACGTAGTACCTGTAGTGCTCGCTGTATAATGCGTGTGTCTGATGTTCCCTCGGTTGCTATCAGAACTTTTTGCTTTTGGAACGCTCCAGCCCGAAATTCCTCTCGCTGAACCCACCCGGCATCAACAATAGGGCCAAACTCCCAAGTAACCTCAGTATCAGAATTTTCTGTATTTTGCGCAAATACCTGAAGCATAGATTCAGCACTAAGGATACAAACTCTCGAAGATAGATAACTGGCTTCAGACCAATAGAGATCTGAGCCTCCAGGCCAAGGAATTCGATCAAACAACTGAATATCAGCGGCAAGACGACCCTGAGAAACAGTATCTCGATCTGGTGTGTCGTATTCTATATAGTCGTTTGTTAAGCTGGTAAGAGAATAGCGACATGCCAAATGGCAAAACTCTTCAAACGTAAGATATTCCTTTTTTGATTCAGCTCCATCAATCTCGCTTGAGATCTCTTCCGCTTCTGCTATCAACGAATTGTATTCGGCACGTGCTGCATCAAGCGTATAACCAAGTATGTTTAGCCGTGGTATAACTCGATATAGAGCCCTGGCAAAGGTCTCCTCCGCCTCTTCGAGCTCATGTTTTAATTCTGGATTTTCTTCATAATATTCGTAGTCTATTGACTCCGACTTTCGACGTGTTAAGTCACCATCTTGAAAAATAAATCCATAATCTATGCCCATGTGATTTTTGGAATACGACAGAGAAACGTTCCCTACACTAAGCTCTATCGATGTACCCATCTGAATTCCTTCTTATTTCTAGCTTAATTAATCGCACTCGTGCTGCCTAACAGTTTATTAGGCAGCTCATACGCTGAAGAATACCTTCCTATCAGGCTCTTGATGCAAATCGTGTTTAGAAAAATGGTATTGCTTCGGTTCTACAGCATCCGAGAAAAGCATAAATGGGATTTCATCAATGCAAATTTCCGCGAATACGGCAGATATGTCTTTGTCGTAGCAGTCTTGAAGTATCTTAAGGTTCGTTGAAGGAAAACTATTTTTAAATTCTTTATTATATTCTGGCGAAAAGTATCTGATCATTGCAGCTTCGAACAACGAAATGCGCTCAGACTCAGTTGTACCATAAAGTTTCTCTAAGCCTGACTTAATTCGCGAACCTTCAGTTCCCTGCAACTGTGCATTTGGCGTAAAAGCTGTAATCAACGTGTTATCAGGCTCAACCTCCAACAGAAGCAGTGACAACTTGTAGCCTTCAGGCACTCCCTTGACTGCGATTTTTTGTAGCGTTTCATGTTTTATGAGCCTATCGAGGGCATTTCTCGAACCGTCTTGACCATATGCCTGACCGACATACTTAACTTCAAAGTGCAAATTTGGTGGCTGTTGATTTAGCATATGCATTAGCTTGTCGTCATCCCACCAAAACCGAGAACCGTTTGAGTCCTCCATAAAATGGTATCCATCATCCACTTTAAAGGTGACACCATCAGGTATAGGGCCAAACCGAAGAACACGCTTTTGATTTGCAATAAGAAAAGACAGTTCAAGATCTTTGCCAATCTGTGCTGCACCAACAAAATCTATTTTTGGCAGGTAGCCAATAATATATATGTGGCAGGTATCAATGACACTTTGATATTCTTTTAACAGATCTTTCTCATAAATCGCTTCAGCAGGCATTATTATATAGCTGCTTGCATGCATATCCAACGCATGCTCCACACCATATTTTTTCCCTTCTAATATTCGACTCACGGTTCCTACTGTTTTATTCGTAAATTTAGTCTTAAAACGCTTTCTGTTTTGCACCTTAGCCATTTTTCGGCGTCTCTTACGAGTTTCTTTCAAAAGTTCTGCTTTCTTCATTTTGTACTCGTTTTTCTGCCTAACGCCGCATTAAGCGGACTAAAACTGTGGGTTATAATGTGTAGCGAAGCGAAACGTAACCCACTGTTTTTGTTCCGTTTAAATGCCTTGTTATAAATTTTTCTTAGATAATTCCAGCTCCAATTCCTTTATTCTTTTCTCTAAAGCTTTTTTCTCCAACTTATATTCACTATTCTCCTTAACAAGTAACTTCTTCTGGTTTGGAACTTCTAACTCCATCCCAATTTCCAACTCATCTTTATAGGGGATAATAGGTTCAAATAATTGTTGATATGCACGACCAATTGCGCCTGAAAATAATTTAAGGTTAGGAGTACTAGTACCGCAACTTAAGATATGGTCATTAGCAACTCCCGGGTACGGGTCAATGAAAATAACTGTATTAATATTTAATTGATATGCTTTCTTGGCGCATAACTCACAAGGACTTGCTGTTGTATATAAATTACCATTATTTACAGGCATACCTCCGTATTTTGAGATTTGTAGAAATGCATTTTCTTCCGCATGCAGTGCTCTCGTATGAACTTGATTTTTATCCCCATCTATTGAGTTCTTTATATCCTTAAAACAGTACGACACTGGCTTACCATCGAACTTTTTAGCTGAACAACCAGAGAATGAATAGATGCTTCCTAATCTATCTCTAAATTTATCAACACTTTTTTCATAGATACTAAATGCATCATCATCTTCATTGGACAACAAGTCCTCTACTCTCCTTAAATTACACGGAGTCTGTCCTTGAGCAACATTATTCCACCCAACTGATTTGATTGAATAGTTAGAATCAGTAACAACTGCGCCAACTTGCCTTGATAAGCAACCAGAGTTTAATTTCGCATTAAATGCAATTTGCATACACCTTTCATCCTGTGAGGGTGTAATAATTCCAGGGTGCATGATGAGAGCAATATACTTAACCAATTGATATTTCAAACTTTTACATTTCCCTTTTTCATCAGGGTTATATAAGTGGATATCAGATATTTCAATACAACGCTGAAGATTTAATGACCAGAATCTATCCTCACCTTTTAACGAGTCAGGATTTTCTCGTTCATCAATTTTATTTATATCATCAATTGAAATTCGAGGTTGTGCTAAGAGCCTATTAACCCTAGTTTCATTTTCAGTAGAAACTGACATCAAATAAAATGCTGAATATCTTTCTCTAAAGAAAAATGCTTCATACGGGTTTCTTATAGCATCCAAAACCACGCAAACATTCTCGTCAGTCTCTTTTGATTTGTGCCTTAGAATTTTTATTAGCTTGTTAACTCGCTGGGAAAACAAATATATCTTACTACTATCGTAAGAATCACAGTCGGCAGAACCCGACTTTCTTATATTATTACCAACTGTTTGATACAACCTTGTAAATGAACCCACCTCAATTTTATTTAGCAACTTATTTAACTTAATCGAAAACTCTGGCAGTGATTTAAAATAGAAGTCAAATGTTGGCTCATCATACAAGTTATGTTCATTTTTTTCTGCATGCTTACGAGCACATTTTCGTTTTGTATGATACTCCAAATAACACTTCTTCAATCTATCATCTAATTCTTGGTCATTTCTGCCCACTTCATTTTGTAGAATCGATTTATATAAATCGTCAAATTTTTCAAAGGTCAAGTCCAATAAAAAAGTTGAAACTACATCGCTCATTTTTATATGATGGAACTTACACCATTGTTGTTTTAAGTAATCATGCGTAATTCTATATTTTCTTTCTTCATCGCTTTTAAAGTCACTTAATTTAGGCTTTGGGGGATTAAATTCAGAGAATAGACTTTTATTCAACAAAGTTGATAATGTTGTGCAGCCTGAGCCTGTACGTCCAGTTAAACCTATCACAATGAATTTTCTTCTTTCTTTATAAATAGTATTTAAACCAGTCATATAAAACTCCAAATTTATAACAGCTTATTAAGAGGAAAAATTCCTTGTTTAAACAAGGGATTTTTCCTCTTATCATACATTTGATAAAAACAAGGTTATCACCTTTCCTAAGCTATATCAGCCACCTAGCTCGAAAAATAACAAAAACATCAGCACGAAAGAATGCAAGCCTTTGTGGAAAGAAGGAATCACAGTTTATATGTATATAAGCACAGTGCTTTGTCCACATAAGTAGAAATACTAAGGGTGCATAAGTTTGTTAAGAGTAATTTTGAGTGTGCCGTAACATGCAATGGGGCAAAACCACTCCTTACATTCGACTCCCAAGACTGTGCTTTTCAATCCCATCATCTTCGCCGAGTAGTGCAAATGAACAAGGGATCAGAGTTGAAGTCTGTTTGAGCGTAGCGAGTTACTTCAACTCCTTTGTGAATGCGCAACGAAGGATCTAAGAAGATGCAGGGCGAGTTTTCTTTTTGCTTAGCTAAGCTTTGCTCGTTGAAGCTTAATGACGTCGCCGCAGGCGAAAGCTTTAACTCTATAGCTAACACATAAACGTGCAAACACGAGTTAACTTATAGCTTCACTTCTCGCTGATGAAGAAACCTATCGTTGAGCAATAAGAGCGCTCTATCGGCGCTCTTATCTACTTAAAACTAAGCAAATACTGGCGCGTCAAAATCTTCTGCTTCATCGCTGTATACACAAACATTTGAATCTTCTACTAAGCCTGTTTCTGCAACACAATGGGTTTGAAAAAACTCGCTAATTTCTTTACGTTGGCAGTGCGCTTCAAAGCTTTCTTTATCCGCCCAAATCTCTTGAAAGGCGATGGGATAACCAGTGCCCTGAGCAAAAGGGTTGTCAATTTGGCGCGTAACCGTGTATTGAATACAGCCATCTTCGCGCAAGGTGTTTGGCTCTAACGCTTGCAATACTTTAAACAGCTCGTTTTGCTTACCAGCTTTAGGTTTAAACATGGCAATGCAATAGATCTTTTTAGACATAAGGCTTCCTTAATAAAGCGGCGAGCTGAGCTCGCCATTCTTAAAAATATCAATAATAAGCCTTTGTGCGGGCAAACGCTGCAACTAATTGGCTATTAACAAGCTTTATAGCGCTGCGTTTGCATTGCCAACAAGCGCTTGTATGCTAACTCTTGACGCAGGGCTGGCGAGCCTTCGCACCAATTATATTCCAGCGCTTGCCAAAGCGGATCCTTGAGTTCTAAACCTAGGGCTTCTATATAGCTAGCATTGGCCACCACATATTGGCTTTTGTAGGGAAGAATTACCCCACCCTGCTTAACTTGCAAGGCCATGGCTTCGTGGTAGCTAGCACACCAATGGTTAAGCAAGGCCATACAAGCAGGCGAATACCAAAATTTACCACTATCTTGTTGCAAGGTTTGCTTTTGCTGGCACGACAATACACTTTGGGCGTGTTGCCAGTCTTTAAAGCCCGCTTCTCGCGCTACATACAACAAGGCATGTTTTAGTTGTGGTGATTTGTCTTTAGCTAAATTTGCTAATGGGGAATCGGCAGTATGGCGCTGTTTAAGCAAAATTTTACTGCGAATTTTAAGTTCTTCAACGGCAGATAACATCTCTATGCTCCTAAATACTTAAGTTGTTCCCCGCAAAACAATATTCAGAATGACATACAGTGTCGTAATGATGTGTAACTAAGCATGTGCTTAAGGGTGAGTTCCTCTTGGCGGGCAGGCGCCCCTTAGCGCCTGCCCGCATTCTGCCAAAGCTAAGTTAATTATACAAGTAAACTCTAAGGCTCATTAATTCTATGATTGTTGCGTACTCGGTTTGAGTTGAGCCGCAACAGAAGATGGCTGCTCAGGTAATAACAAACTAAGCAAGATAGCCACTAAACCACCGGAAGTAACTGCTGACCCAAAGATGTTTTGAACCAATTTAGGCGCGTGTTGTAATAGGTCGGGTACCATTGTCACGCCTAAACCTACTCCAAAAGACACTGCCATAATAAGTAGTTTGCGGCGATTAAGTGTTTCGCTAGCAATAATTTTAATTCCCGCTGCCGCCACTGTACCAAACATTACCAAGGTGGCTCCGCCTAACACTGGTTTAGGAATTTGCTGTAAAACAGCGCCCAAAATAGGGAACAATCCCAGCACCACTAGTATTAACGCAATGTAATAACCGATGTACCGACTAGCTACGCCGGTTAATTGGATAACTCCATTATTTTGGCTAAAGGTGGTGTTTGGAAAAGTGTTAAAAACAGCGGCAATTAAGGAGTTAACACCGTCGGCTAGCACACCGCCACGCACCCGTTTTAGGTAGCTATCGCCTTTAATGTCTTGCTGTGAAATAGCGCAGTTAGCGGTAATATCGCCAGCCGATTCAATTGCTGTAATAAAGTAAATTAGAGCAACCGGTAAAAACGCTACCCAATCAAAACTAAAACCATATTTAAACGGAACAGGAATACTCACCCAAGGTTGCGAGCCTAGCGAAGAAAAGTCTACTTTCCCCATAAATAGCGCGATTAACATACCAGCGAGCAAGCCAATAACAATTGATGAGAGGCGCAGCCAAGGATTTGCTGAACGGTTTAAAGCAATAATAATGGCCAACACAGTGAAACCTAAACCTAGGTTTTGTAAGCTACCAAAATCGGCAGCTTTAAAGCCCCCCGCCAAATCGGTCATGCCTACTTTTATCAGCGAAATACCAATGATGGTAATCACTATTCCGGTCACCAATGGCGTGATAATTTTCTTCATCTTAACCAGCATTTGCGATAAGAAAATCTCAATAAAAGCGCCTAAAAAGCAAATACCAAATATTAGCGACAATATTTCTTCGGGACCGCCCCCTTGGCTTTTAGCAATAAAGCCTGCCGCCAATATAGAGCCTAAGAAAGCGAAACTGGTACCTTGCACACAAATCATGCCTGCGCCAACAGGGCCCAATTTTTTGGCCTGAATGAAGGTTCCAACGCCAGATACAATGAGCGCCATACTAATCAGGTAGGGAATGTGCGAGCCTAAGCCTAATACGCCGCCAATAATCAAAGTTGGCGTTATCACACCAACAAAACATGCCAATACATGTTGTAGCCCAGCGAAAAAAGCTTCTGCTACTGGAGGCCTCTCGTCTAGGTGGTACAACAGCTCTTTTGGTATCGCTTTTTCCTTATTAGCGTTCATGCTTTGCTCCCTATTATTAAGCTAAATCGCAACCAGATATTTGACCACTAGGTCAGCTTAATAACGCAAGTAACTTGCCAACTAGCATCACCTCCTCTAGTAAAACTTGGGCAAAGCCCGCTAACCACCACTTAGTAAGTAACATGCAATACACATATTCCTTACATCTACATTAAGACTCATAGGCTAAGCTAACTACACACGCTTAGCTTTGGTGCGCAGCGTTGATAAGTTGCACCAAAAAACGCCATAAATAAGCATAAGGCTGCTAACAATTAAGACATCTATTTACAACAAAACTTGTATTCACTGTGTTCTTTGACTTAAATCAAAAAACATGACCAAGTGGCCAGCTTTTTGCTACCACTAATCAAAACCCGAAACACCGAACAATTGAAACGGAGTTCTTAATGAAACTAAATAAATGGATAAGTGCCGCAGCCTTTGCTGTAACCACCTTGATAACACCAGCCAGCATGGCCGCCGACGAGCCACTAAAAGTAGGCTTTGTATATGTAGGACCAGTGGGTGACCACGGTTGGAGTTATGAGCACGACCAAGGCCGGATTGAAATGGAACAGCACTTTGGCGGTAAAGTAAGTACCACCTTTGTTGAGAATGTTCCCGAGGGCGCCGATGCAGAGCGAGTGATTACCCAATTGGCTAAATCGGGTCACGACGTCATTTTCACTACATCCTTTGGTTTTATGAACCCAACTATCAAAGCCGCTAAACGTTTTCCTAAAGTTACCTTTGAACACGCTACCGGCTACAAACGCAGCAAAAACGTGTCTACTTATGTATTGCGTACCTACGAGGGCCGCTATGTGTCTGGCGTAGCCGCTGGCATGACGACCAAAACCAATGTGATTGGTTACATTGCCTCGTTCCCTATTCCGGAGGTGATCCGCGATATTAACTCGGTGTACTTAGGCGCGAAAAGCGTAAACCCTGATGTGCAAATTAAGATTGTGTGGGTAAATACGTGGTACGACCCAGGTAAAGAAGCAGACGCAGCCAACGCCTTAATGGACCAAGGTGTCGACATTATTTTGCAACACACCGACAGCCCAGCCCCACTTATTGCTGCCGAGAAGCGCGGCGTAATGGGCATTGGTCAAGCGTCAGATATGAGTCAATTTGCTCCTACTGCCCACATGTTCTCGGTTCGTGATGTATGGGCACCCCACTACATTCGCACCGTAGAAGAAGTATTAGCAGATTCGTGGAAGCCAGAAGATTACTGGGGTGGTTTTGCAGAAGACATTCTACAAATTGTTTCAGTTAACCCAGCCTTACCCGGCGACGTAAAAACCGCCATTAGCGAAACCGAAGCCAAGATTAAATCAGGTGAATTTCATCCCTTTACTGGCCCTATGAAAGATAACAGCGGCAAAGAGGTGATCCCAGCGGGTAAAACACTTAACGACCAAGAGCTAGCTGGCGTGATGTGGTACGTAGAAGGCATCGACGCAACGATTCCTAAATAAACCTAGACCCTAAGTCCTAAATAAGTGCCCAGCTAAGCTGGGCCTTTACTGCGAGAATGAGATGAATTTAGCCCTACCCATTATTGATATATCGTCATTAGATCATAGCGATAGCCAGCACTGGCAAGAAGCAATTCAAGCCATAGATTCTGCCTGTCGTGACAAGGGCTTTTTTTATGTGACCGGTCATGGCATTCCTGCTGAGCAATTTGCAGCAATGCAAGACATGGCTGCTAAATTCTTTGCACTTAGTGAACAAGAAAAACAAAAGATCAATATTCAGCACTCGGCCAACCATCGCGGTTGGGGACAAGTAAGTGCTGAACAGCTAGACCCAAACGGACCTAAAGACTGCAAAGAAACCTTTGATATGGCTTTAGACCTTAGCCCCTATCATCCACAGGTAGCCCGTTTTCCTCAGCTTTATGGGCCGAACCAGTATCCAAATCTTGACGGCTTCATCCAACTTTTGCAGCAACATTACGAACTCACCTTACAAGTTGGCCTCAAAATACTTAAGGCCATGGCTTTAGCCTTGGGCCAAAGCGAAGACTTTTTTAGCAAGCATTTTACCTGCCCGATTAGTGTGCTGCGCTTAATTCATTATCCGCCTCAGCAACAAAATGATAACGGCGCTGGCGCACACACAGACTATGGCTGCATTACCTTGTTGTATCAGGATAAAACCGGCGGACTACAGGTACAAGATCGCAATCAACAGTGGTTAGATGCGCCACCGGTGGAGAATAGTTTTGTGGTGAATATTGGCGACTTAATGCAACGTTGGACCAACGGCCGATACAAGTCGACGCCGCACAGAGTACTTAGTCCAAAACAGCAAACTACTCGCTTTTCAATGCCATTTTTTGTAGAGCCAGACTTTGATACTCCGGTGAATACTCTCGCGAGCTGTTTAGCGCCTGGAGAACAAAGTCAGTATCCCGAGATTAGTGCTGGCGAATGGATATTATCGCGCTTTGCCGATACTTACGCTTATAGAAACGATCAGCAAGAATAAAAAATTTGGCCAAAAAGCTGACCAAATAGTCAGCTTAATGACCACGCAATTTCCGGAGCAATCATGTTACAACTTATGATTAACGACCAAGCTATCACCTTAAGCCAACAGGCGGCAGATACCATGCTGCTTAGCTTTTTACGCGAACGACAAGGTCTAGTGGGCAGTAAAGAAGGTTGCGCCAGCGGTGATTGCGGTGCATGTACAGTAGTAATGGTGAGCCAAGATCATCAACAGCAGCTAAGCTACAAGCAAATTAACAGCTGCATTACGCCACTGCATTCTTTGCACGGTAAACAAATCATTACCGTTGAGTACCTAAAGCAAGGCCAAGAGCTACATCCCGTTCAACAAGCCATAGTAGATAAACATGGCAGCCAATGCGGTTTTTGTACGCCTGGTTTTGTAATGTCTTTATATGCCTTATCTCGTCAAACAACTAAACCCGAACACCCCGAGGAATTTTTAGCTGGCAACTTGTGCCGTTGCACTGGCTATGGGCCACTTATCGAAGCGGCTAAGCAAGTAGCAACAGCTCCAGCGGCCAAGGATCATATCCAAGAAAATGAGTCCGCCGTGCAATACTGGATGGGGCAATGTGACAAGCTAGAAAGCGACCACTACTGGCAACCTACTAGTCGCAGTGAGTTAGCCAGCATTCGCGCAAAACACCCTCACGCCAAATGGATAGGCGGCGGTACCGATTTAGCATTAGAAGTTACTCAACAGTATCAACGCATTGATGAAATTATCGACTTAACCGCCCTTCCTGAGCTCACAGGCATCGAGCGCACCAACAATGGTTGGCGCATAGGGGCGGCAGTGCCTTTAGATAAAGTTCACGCATTTATGGCGCAGCACTACCCCACTACCGACGAAATCTTTGCTCGCTTGGGCAGTATTACCATTCGCCACCGCGCTACCCTTGGTGGCAGTTTAGGCAATGCCTCACCCATTGGTGACATAGCTCCATTGCTAATTAGCCTAAACGGCAAAATTGAAGTAGATGATGGCGCCACTACCGAGCTTTACGCACCAGAAGACTACATCACAGGCTACCGCGAAACGCGCTTAAAACCGCAACAATGGATTAGCGCCATTCACCTGCCAGATTTGTCTCCAACACTTAAACATCAAATCTACAAGGTGAGTAAACGTTATGAAGATGACATCGCCACCGTGGTATTGGCTGTAGCCATGGAGTGTGATGACCAAGGCAGAGTAAGCCACTGCGTTATCTCAGCAGGTGGCGTGGCGGCTAAGTCGGTGCGCTTAACTGAACTTGAAAATTGTTTGTTGGGTGAAGTCTTCAACAACAACAAACTCAAGCAGCTACAAGCCCTAGTGCCGCAGTATGTAAAACCCATTGATGACGTGCGAGCCAGCGCAGCTTACAGGGTATTGCTAGTACAGAATCTATTAAAACGCTTCTACCTCTATAGCCAACAATTACCCACGAGGTTAGCCGCCCATGCGTAAATTAACGACTCAGCACCTCGAGCAAACTGCGCCAAGCCAAATAGTGGGTAAATCGATTCCCCATGAGAGTGCAGCCAAACAAGTCGCTGGCGAAGCGCAGTTCATCGACGACTATAACCTGCCAAGTGGTTGCTTGCATGCTGCAGTCATCACTAGCCAAGTAGCCAAAGGTAAAGTACTTGCTCAGCAATTAGATTCGCTGCAACAACATCCCGATGTAGTTGCGGTAATTCGCTGCCAGGATATCCCCGGACACCTAGATATTGGCCCGATATTTATAGGCGACCCGCTGTTAAGCGAGAACGAGATTAGCTACTTTCAGCAGCCTGTAGCCCTAGTTCTTGCCCATAGCCACCAGCTCGCATGGCAAATTGCCGACCAAGCTAATCAAGAGCTAGTGCAATACCAAAGCGCCGATACGCTAGCGCTAAGTAAGCAAGATATTAGCGATTTAAGCCAGCCCAATGCAACGGTGCGCCCAAGCCATTGCATGGGTAAGCAAATAGCCGATGCCGTGCTAGATCGAAGTGAACTGCAACTAAGTGGTGAACAACATATTGGCGGGCAAGAACACTTTTATTTAGAAGGACAAGTAAGCCTCGCCCAGCCAACCGAAGATGGCGGCATTATGCTTTACACCTCTTCACAGCACCCTAGCGAAGTACAAAAGCTAGTAGCTGAAGTATTAGGCATTGCGTTTCACCAAGTTACCGTAGACATGCGCCGCATGGGAGGCGGCTTTGGCGGTAAAGAAACCCAAGCCGCTCAATGGGCGTGCTTAGCCAGCCTTGCAGCCTGGCATTGCAATAAACCTGTGAAAATACGTCTACCACGCAGTATAGATATGGCCTTAACCGGCAAGCGCCATCCTTTTTACAACCGATACCAACTAGGGTTAAGCGCCGAGGGAATCATTGAAAGTGCCAAGTTAGAAGTGAACGGCTTGTGTGGCCACTCGCCTGATTTATCCGACGCGATTGTGGATAGAGCGATGTTTCATAGCGACAACGCCTACAGCTTAGGTGAAGCCGAAGTCGTAGGTAATCGATTAAAAACCGATACCGTTTCACATACTGCCTTCCGCGGCTTTGGTGGTCCGCAAGGCATGATGTTAATTGAACAGGCGATGCAAGACATCGCAATTGCTACCGGCCAAGATGCCTTAGATGTGCGTTACAAAAACCTCTATCGCGATGGATATGCCACCACCCACTACGGCATGCCAGTAGAGCAACATCAAGACCAGCTTAACTTAATAAAACAATTAGAAGTGAACGCAGACTACCGCGCGCGCCGTCAGCAAATAAATCAATGGAACAACTCTAATTCGCTAATCAAAAAAGGCCTTGCCTTAAGCCCTGTAAAATTTGGTATTTCATTTACCGCCAAACACCTTAACCAAGCAGGCGCGCTGCTGCATGTGTATACCGACGGCAGTGTTCAGCTAAACCATGGCGGCACCGAAATGGGTCAAGGCCTGCATACCAAGGTTCAGCAGATTGTGGCGCAAACTTTGGGCATTCCATTTAGCTATGTGCTTATTACGTCTACCCGCACCGACAAAGTGCCTAATACCTCGCCCACGGCGGCTTCTTCAGGCAGTGATTTAAACGGAATGGCTGCGCATAATGCGGCGAAAGAAATCAAACAACGTCTGCTTGAATTTGCCCAGCAACATTACCAGCTTAAAGCAGAGCAAATCACCATAAACCAAGGCCAAGTTAGACTCGCCGAGCAAACTATTAGCTGGGCGGAGTTAGTGCAACAAGCTTACATGCAGCGAGTATCACTCTCAGCGACTGGCTTTTACAAAACACCTAAAATTTGGTACGACCGCGAACAAGCTCAGGGGCGGCCATTTTTCTACTTTGCATTGGGTGCCTCCGTAAGCGAAGTGAGCATTGATACGCTAACTGGGGAAATGAGCGTAGACCGCGTAGACATTCTGCATGATGTAGGCACCAGCCTTAATCCGGCCATCGACATTGGCCAAATAGAAGGCGCCTTTATTCAAGGCCTAGGCTGGCTTACTAACGAAGAACTGGTATGGGACAAAAAAGGAAAGTTACTAAGTAATAGCCCGGCAAACTACAAAATCCCCACCATTGGCGACTACCCCGAACAAATGAACATTACCTTGTTCGACCAAGCCAACCCTGAGCACAGCATCTACCGTTCTAAAGCAGTGGGCGAGCCCCCCTTTATGTTAGCCATTAGCGCTTGGTGTGCCATTTACGATGCAGTGACGTCAATCAGCCAACATAAGCTGCCAGCGCAGTTAGATTCTCCAGCCACCAGCGAGCGCATTTTAATGGCTTGCCAAAAGCAATATGAGTTTATGGAGACGCAAGATGAGTGATTGGCAATCTCGCTTTCTACCTAATAACTGGTTGGATGCCTGCAGCTATCTTAAGCAGCAACAGCAGCCATTTTGTATTGCGACCATTGTGGCCGAAGCGGGTTCTGTACCGCGAGCAACAGGCGCTAAAATGGTGATCAGTCAGCAACAGCAATTCGATACCTTAGGTGGTGGAAATTTAGAGTTTTCGGTGATCAAGCATGCCCGCGAGCAACTGGAAAAGGGAGCAAAGTTTAATCACATTGAACGCTTTTCCTTAGCTGCGGATCTAGCCCAATGTTGTGGGGGCGCAGTACAAGTATTGTTCGAATACTTCTTGGTTGATCAGCCACTTATCACCATTTATGGGGCGGGACATGTAAGCCATTGTTTATGTGAAATACTGGCAAAACTGCCGGTACAAGTGCAAGTCATTGATAATCGCCAGCAATGGCTAGATTCAATTAGCCAATTTGGTGTAAACACCCACTATCACGCGCAGCCAGAAAATAGCGTAGCAGAGCTAAAAGCCAACTCTTATGTTGTCATTCTAAGCCAAGACCATAGCTTAGATTTCGCGCTTAGTTTAGCTGCGCTGCGCCGAGGAGATTTAGCCTTTGTAGGCGTGATTGGCTCTCAAACTAAAGCCCAACGATTTAAGTATCGCTTAGCCGAACAACTTGAAGATCCGGCACGCTGTGATCAACTCACCTGCCCTATTGGCCTAGCCGATGTAAGTGGGAAATTACCTATGCAAGTCGCGGTATCGATTAGCGCTCAGCTGATCACGCTGCTAGAAAAACACGCTAAAACCAGTGACAGGGACCAGCAAAAACAACAATGGGAATCTAGCAATACTCTGCGAAAACAACTTGCGGGAGAACAGCTCAATGAATGACGACGAAAAACATCTTAAGCAGCTAAACAATCTGCCGCACAGTCAATTCGTCAGCGAAATGGCCAGTATTTGCAGTAGCAAAACATGGCAAACCACCATGGCAACATTGCGCCCCTTTCAGTCGGTTGAGCAGTTTATGTCTATGGCGAAACAAGCCTTTAGCCAGCTAACAGAGAACGATTGGCTGGAGGCTTTTGCGGGTCATCCAATGATTGGTGATTTAACCAGCCTTCAAAAAAAATACAACCAAGCCAAGCATTTAAGCGAAGCAGAGCAAGCACAAGTCAACCATGCTCAGCAAGCCACTCTTAGTGCTTTACTCGAACTTAATCAGCGTTATTTAAACCGTTATGGCTTCATTTTCATCGTATTTGCTAGCGGTAAATCCGCCGAGGAAATGCTGCACATATTGGAGCAACGCTACGGAAATAGTCGCGAGCAAGAATTACACAATGCTGCCGAACAACAACAAAGCATTAGCCTGCGTAGAATGGAGAACTTATTTTGAGCACCTTAAGCTGTCATGTACTAGATACAACTTGTGGCCAGCCCGCAGCAGGTATTGCGGTAGAAATTTATCGCTTTGG
Organism: Agarivorans aestuarii; assembly: GCF_019670125.1. Classification (NCBI taxonomy): domain Bacteria; kingdom Pseudomonadati; phylum Pseudomonadota; class Gammaproteobacteria; order Alteromonadales; family Alteromonadaceae; genus Agarivorans; species Agarivorans aestuarii. The sequence continues at coordinate 1,781,353 of NZ_AP023033.1, read as the reverse complement.
CGAAAGCCAAAGCTTAGCCAAAGGCTTAACCGATCAAGACGGGCGTTATAAGTTTGAACAATTAGACTTACCCAGCGATTGCTACTGCCTACGCTTCATTACCGAAGAATACTGCCTAGCGCACTTCCAGCAATGCTTTTTTCCTTTAGCGGATGTCGTGTTTATTAGTGATGAGCAACAAGCCCATTACCACATCCCGCTGCTGTTAAGCACCTTTAGCTATTCCACTTATCGAGGCAGCTAAGATGACGCGACAGTTCCACCGCGGGAGTATTTTACACTTTCCAAAAGCCACTATTGCACCTAGCGATAACTACCAATACTTACATGATGGCATGTTGGTTGTTGAGGATGGTCTTATTCAACACCTTGGGGATGCGCAAGATTACTTACGCAGCAACCCCGAAGTACAAGCGGCTGTTATTCAGCATCATGGCCTAATTATTCCTGGGCTTATCGACAGCCATGTGCACTACCCCCAGGTAGAGATTATTGCCAGCTATGGCAAGCAACTATTGGATTGGTTAAACACTTACACCTTTCCCGCTGAGCAACAATTTGTTGAAGCCGCCTATGCTCGTGCCCAAGCCGAGTTTTTTTTGCAACAACTGTTTGCCCACGGCACCACCACCGCCAGTGTGTATGCCACCGTTCACCCGCAATCGGTAAGCAGCTTTTTTGAGGCGGCAGAAAGCTACAATGCACGAATGATTTGCGGCAAGGTGTTAATGGACAGAAACTGCCCCACCGCCCTGCAAGATAGTGCTGAATCTGGCTATCGAGAGAGCAAGCAACTGCTGGAGCAATGGCACAAAAATGGCCGGCAACTCTACGCGATAACGCCGCGTTTTGCGCCTACCAGCAGCGAAGCACAGCTAGCTAAAGCGGGTCAGCTAGCCAAGGAACACCCAGATAGCTTTATTCAAACCCACTTGTCGGAAAACCCCACCGAAGTACAGTGGATTAACGAACTGTTTCCGGACTACTCTGACTACCTGGCAGTATACGAAGCGCATGACTTGGTGCGCGAACGTTCACTATTTGGCCATGGCATTCATCTTACCGACCGTGAATATTTAGCCTTGGCAAGCTCAGGTGCAACCATTAACTTTTGCCCCTCATCTAACCTGTTTTTAGGCAGCGGTTTATTTAACTACCAACGCGCCCAAGCCAATGGAGTGGCCGTAGCGCTTGCTAGTGATGTAGGCGGTGGCACCAGCTTAAGTATGTTTGCAAACCAAGCCGATGCCTACAAAGTTTGCCAACTGCAACAAGCCAGCTTAAGCCCTTTCGATTCGTTGTATTTATGTACTCAAGGCGCAGCAGTGGCAATGGGTATTGAAAGGCAAGTGGGCAATTTAAATGCAGGCAGCGAAGCCGATTTTATTGAACTAGATATGCACCCCACTCCGATGCTTAGCCAGCGCTTTAATAAAGCCAGCAGCTTAAGTGAGAAATTATTTGCCATTAATACCCTAGGTGATGACCGCGTTATAAACGCCACCTATGTAGCAGGTAAGCAAGTTTACAAAAAAGGACAACACTATGTGGCCACAGCTGTATGAATGGTTAGCCCTCTTTATTAAATGGTTTCATGTCATTGCAGGCATTGCATGGATAGGCGCTAGCTTTTATTTTGTTTGGTTAGATAACAACTTAAAAACGCCGCCAGAATGGAAAAAGCAAAAAGGCATTAAAGGTGATTTGTGGGCGGTGCATGGCGGCGGTTTTTACGAAGTAGCCAAGTACCAAGTAGGCCCAGAAAAAATGCCAGAAAAACTCCATTGGTTTAAATGGGAAGCCTATAGCACTTGGCTTAGCGGCACATTGCTGCTGTTTTGGATGTACTACCTTCGCGCCGATGCCTACCTAATTGATCCACAAGTTATGGCTTTAACCAGCTATCAAGCGATTGGTTTGGGTATTGGCGGCATTGCGCTTGGTTTTGCCATTTATGAGGGTTTACTACGCTCACCCATTGCTAACAAACCTTTGCCTTTAAGCCTTTGTTTAATAGTTATAGGTGCACTGTTTTGTTTTGGTTTTACTCAAGTATTTAGCGGTCGTGGTGCCTTTATCCATATGGGCGCATTAATTGGCACCATTATGGTGGCTAATGTGTGGATCAAGATCATCCCAGGACAGCGACAAATGGTGGCACAAGTTAGCGCTGGCGAGCCCGTTGACCCTGCGCCCAGTCTAGAAGCTAAAAAGCGCTCGGTGCACAATAACTACCTCACCTTGCCAGTCATTTTCTTGATGATTAGTAACCACTATCCAATGATTTATCAGCACAGCCATAGTTGGTTAATCCTCTGTGCGCTGATCGGCTTAAGCGCTTGGATCCGCCACTACTTCAACCTAAAACACCAGGGCGTTCAAAAGCCCAGCATTATTGTCAGCGGCGCTGCAGGTTTGCTGTTACTGGCGGTGTTTTTAAGCTGGAGTAACGCTAATCGCCCTGTGCAGACTCAAGGTCAAATCAACAACGAGCTAAACGCCGAGCAGGGCCAAGTAATGGCAATTATTCAACAGCGCTGTACCACGTGTCACAGCCGCGTGCCTACAGACGACACCTTCACCGCAGCACCTGGAGGGGTAAATTTAGATACTTGGCAAGATGTAGAGCGCTGGAAAGCACGGATTGTAGAACGCTCATTTGTTAGCCAAGATATGCCGTTTTTGAACAAAACCCAAATGACTGATGGCGAACGAAAATTATTTAATCAACATTTAAGCAACTAAAGCGGATTTCAACGGAATATATAACCCAAGCTGTTACAAATACAGCCTGGGTTTATCTCTAACTTTAAGTTTAAACAAAATGGTTATGCATCAACACCTGGTGCATCGCTAATTGTCCCCCACGTACACCTGCCGGTTTAGCCGCTTTGCCAATAGCGATGATCATACCAATCACATGATCTTGAGGCAGGTTAATAACCTCAGCCAATTGGCCAGCATCAAAACCTATCATTGGGCAAGTATCGTAACCCAAGCCTTTCGCTGCTAGCATTAAGGTTTGGGCTGCCATGCCGCACGAGCGCATCGCTTCATCACGTTGCAACTGGTCTTTGCCGTGATAAAAACTAGCTAACATGTCTACCAATACACCTTGCACTTTGGCGTCTACATTTTGCCAATAACGTTCTGGTTGCTTGGCCCAGGCTTGAGTATCGGCACATAATACCAACAACTCCGAAGCTTCGGCCACTTGTGGTTGCCCCCAAGCAGCTTGGCTAACTTGCTCGCGCACTTCCGCATTACTAACCCTCACAAAGCGCCAATGCTGAATGTTGTAAGAGGTTGGCGATAACAACACCGCTTCCATCATTTTCTGGAAATCCCGTTCACTCATTTGCTCGCTTGAATCAAAATGTTTAACGGCGCGGCGTTGCTCAATGGCTGTAAATAGTTCCATGGTTGTTCCTTAAGCTTTATAGATAATTAATTTGCTAAAACTTAAGACTTTGACTTAAGTTGCCACCAGCTTAATTCCACGGCGTTTAAATGATAATCCCGCTTTTACAAAAGAAACTGTTGAGTAAAACTACACAATATACTTAGAAAAACGCTTTAGGGGTCCCTTATCATCAACAAAAATTGTGAGCAATAACTGGAATATTGATTAGCCTTTAGCAAAAATAATTGGCTAAAATACTTAGGTTTCTAGCGACTTTTCAGCAAGCTAAGGTAAAAGGTGTGAACCAAGAACTGTATATAAGAAAACCCGAGCGCAGCGATTTAGAAGAGCTAAGCGAGTGCTATCAAAACAGTGAGATATTTCATCGCCCTTGGAGCTATCCGCCAAAAAATGTGCGTGCTTATTTAGAAGAAGAACACCGCTATTTTGTTTGCCTGCAAGCAACGGGTGAAATAGTGGGTACCTTCAATATCTCGTCGATCATCCGAGGTCATTTTCAATCAGCCTACCTTAGTTACGAAGTATTTCATCCCCACCAAGCCCATGGCTATATGCGAACAGGCATCCGTTTAGTATTAAAAGAAGCCTTCGAAGAACTCAATCTGCATCGCTTAGAGGCCAATATCCAACCAGGTAATAAAGCCTCAATAGCATTAGTGGCAAAAGCCGGATTTGTTAAAGAAGGGCTATCCAAAAACTACTTAAACATTGGTGGTAAAGGATGGAAAGACCACGAACGCTGGGCGATTATTAATCCTAAATGGCGAAGCGAATAAACCGCACAAGCACTGAAAATACCAATATTTATCCTGCTTGGTCTAAGATCTAGAGAGCCTTACAAATAACTAGGTTTTAGCATGAGCATCATTAGCAATATTTTGAGTAATACCTCTCTTTGGGAGCTTATGGTACTAGCAGCAGTGATTTACATTGCGACTCAACCAGAGCTGCGTAAGCGAATCACTAAGCTCAAATTTGGCCAGTTTGAACTAGAGCTACAAACCCTAAAACAAGAAGTGGAGAAAGGTAAAGAAAAGATTGTTGAACTAGAGTCTGAGATCGAAAACGATAGGCGCCAGTTCGACGATATTCTGCAAAACTTTGACCCTCATGCCCCGGTTAGCCAACTAGCTGAAGCTAGGCAAGCCATCATCGCCGAAGCGCGTAATTTATCGGAAACAGACTCTCTTGCAGACTATCTTCGCTTAAGTGCTTCAGCAGAAGAGCTTTACGTAGCCGCGGTAAGCATTAGGGAAAAAAGGCCGGTATCTATGCTGCCAGGTTTGATCCGCTTTTTAGATGAACTAGCGAGTGATAGCCAGCTCGGAGGATTTAGGTTAAACACTATCTGGACTTTAACCAGCGGTCTGCATCGTACGCTAATTGCCTGTATTCGCGATGGCATAACACCGATGCCAGACCAACAAACCCTAGCTTACGCCCAACAAGTACTGCTTAAACTAAACAATCACCCTAAAGTAAGGGCCGATCGCCCAGATGCGCCACTAAAGGGCATACAAGGCCCAATTAAACATGCGCAAACTTGGCTAGATAAAGCGATAACTGGGGCTAATAACAGCGAGCTGTAATGAGCTCAGAGCTCACCGCAAAGCGAGAGTAAAACGCTCAGCCTTTAGCTGGGCTTAAGCTCCCAATATGGCTGTTCTGCAGCTAAGTGCTCTATGGCAAAATCGACAAAAGCTCTCACCTTGGCAGGCAAAAACTGACGCTCTGAAAACACTGCGTAAATGCTTTGGTTTGGCATTTGGTATTGGTCTAGTAGCTTAATTAGACGCCCCGCTACAATATCTGGCCCAGCCACAAAAGTGGGTAAGCGCCCAATACCTAATCCTTGCAACATGGCTTCGCGCAAAGCTTCACTATTATTCACTCGATAATTGCCTTTTACGTCTATTGATTGTGATTGCCCATCACGCATAAATGTCCATTCTTTTACATCACGAGAATAGCTAAACTGCAGACAATTGTGGGCGGCTAATTGTTCAATGGTTTGCGGTATACCATGTTGCTTTAAATAGTCTGGAGAGGCGCATAACACGCTTTTTAATGGGGCAAGTTTACGAACAATCAATGATGAATCGGGCAAGTTTCCAGCTCTTATTGCTACGTCAAAACCTTCGGCGACCAAGTCGACAACTTTGTCGTCCATCACCATATCAATAGTAATTTTGGGATAACGCTGTAAAAATTTGGCTATCAGTGGTGCGATATGTAAACGGCCAAAAGACATAGGCGTATTGATGCGCAGCAAACCTTGTGGCTCCCCTTGCAGTTGGGCAACCGCATCTTGGGCATCTTTTGCGGCATTATTGGCTTTTGCCGCATGCTCAAAATAATGCTTACCCGCTTCGGTTAAACTCAGTTTACGGGTAGTACGGTGCAGTAATTTAACCCCAAGTTGCTGTTCGAGTAGATTGATCCGCTTACTTACTGCCGATTTGGAGATCCCCAAACTACGCGCTGCAGGCGAAAACCCACCATGTTCAACTACTGCTACAAATACAGGAATTGCTGCAAATCCGTCCATGCGCTCACCACTGTCAACTTAATCTCAACAGTTATTATCAAAATAGAGGGATTATCAGTCAATATAAATATTATTACACTGGCGGCATGACTGAATAACGCGGTATTTGCCATGCTAAACCCAAGCTACACTCACACTAAGCCAAGCTTAAACAACAGCCATTTAGCGACTCATGGCTTGATGCTGCTAATGGTTACGCTAGTCGCTAGCTCTTTCCCAGTCGGCGCTGCGATTACCCACGCATTACCTCCAGTAGTGATGATGTTTTTGCGCTTCCTCACTGCGGCTTTGTTATTTGCCCCCTATGTGTTTTACAAAAACGGATTGACGCTACCTTCGCGTAACACCTTATTGGGATACGCATTACTTAGCTTGCCTTTGGTGGTATTTTTTTGGTGTATGTTTGAAGCGCTGCGCCATACCAGCGCGTTAAACACCGGTGCTTTATATACAACATTGCCTGCCATTACCGCCCTTACTAGCTTTTTTATCCTAGACCAAGCCATAAAACTACAGAGAGCGGTAGGTTTAACAATGGGTACTTTGGGCGCTTTATGGATTGTATTTCGCGGTGATGTTAATGCGCTATTTGCATTAACGCTAAATCAAGGAGACTTGCTGTTTTTGCTCGGCTGTATCGCTTTAAGTATTTATAACCCCTTAATGAAAAAGCTTTACCAAGGCGAGCCACAAGAGCTAATGACATTTTGGGTCTTAACATTTGGCAGCCTGTTTTTGTTGCTGCTTTCACTCACCAGCTTAAATGAGATTAATTGGTTAGCAGTCCCCCTAAAAGCTTATGCTGGCATTGGCTATTTAGCCTTGTTCACCACCCTAACTACCTTCTTCTTGCTGCAAATAGGTACGGTGCGCCTTGGCCCCACCAAAGTGGCAGCCTACAGTTACTTAACGCCTCTATTGGTTTTAGTGCTTACGGTAAGTATGGGGTTTGAGCAACTATCATGGAGATTATTGCCTGGCGCAATACTGGTGTTTTTTGCAATGCTAATTATTCAAAATGACAATAGTTAAAACAGATGATTTTTTCTTGACCCGAGGCAATATTCTCAAATAAGGTAAGCGCGAATAAATCAATACTACAGGACGTAACTCATGGCACAGGCAGATATCGCTAACTTTGTTGAAGTTCTTACTAAAGATCCCGATCAAATTCGCTTTGAAGATAGTATGAAAATTATTGATGCAAACTACGAGTTCACGCCAAGTGCATTTAGCAACGGCAAGCAACACAATGCCGAAGGTGAAAACTCAGGTTCATGCAAAGTATTTGCTTTTGGTCAATTAAACGGATTAAGCAAACAACAAGCCCTAGCCTTGTTTGGTCAATACTACCAAGATGTATTGTCTACGCCATACAGTGACGACCACCAAAATATTCGCCAGTTTATTAAAAACGGTTGGGATGGCATTAGCTTCAGCCAACCAGCGCTAAGCGCCAAAGCCTAAAACATCAAAAGCCGCTAAGAGCGGCTTTTGATTTGCTTCAGCAAACTCTAATCTTAATTAAAACAAGCACGTCTTAGCTCTGTACTCTCAAACCTCTGTTTATTCACACAAGCCAGTTATTCGAGCTAAACAGCGAACTCTTGTAGCGCTAACATTGCTGCTGACGCCTTGCTAGATTGAACAAAAATATGGTCGTGATAGTAAGCTGCTATAACATTAGCACTTATGCCTTTTGAAGCGAGCTTAGTGGAAACTGCAGCGGTTAAACCCACCGCATCTAAACTGGAATGCACCGTGAGAGTAATTTGGCTGTAACTGCCCTCAAACAATAAACCAGCGCTTTCGGCCACTGCTTTTTTAAGCACAAGCGTTAAACCTTCCGACTCGATAAAAGACGCTACGGGTTCCAGCTCAATATATTGGCCCATGTTTCCTTTAACGCTACAAAACACATATTCAGCCTCAAGCAGTTTGGGCTGCATTGAAGCCAATAGTTCATCCAAATCGCTAATTCCTGCCATGCTGGTTATCTCCAGATATTGCTAAGCCTTGTTTGTCCAAAGTATTAAGTTTAGAAATATAAGGCAGGTTTCTATACAGATTGTTCCAAGGCAAGCCGTAACCCACGAGTAAATCATCGTTGTCCATTTCAAATGCGTAATGCTGTTCTGCGGTAATAGTTACCCTGCTAGGTTTCACTAATAAACAGGCCACTGCTAAGCTTTTGGGGGCATAGTGCTTAGATAAATGAGCAATTAAGCGCTGCATGGTGCCTCCCGACTCGATGGCATCGTCGATAACAATCACATGTTGATTCTCGATGTTGATGTTTTGCTGGTACTCGATATTGGAATCGTTATTTCTACTACCCGGGGTATGTGGGCAAGATATATAGTCGATGGCTAGGTCAAGATCTAACTGGCGCACTAAGTCGGCGGTAAATAACATCCCGCCCGGCACTACGCTTATAACCACCAGCGATTCACCTAGGTATTTTTGGTTAAGCTGCTTGGCTACCGCGCTTACTCCTTGGCTTATCTGCTGCGAACTAAATACTAGTTCACCAATATCTTCGTTTGCCATTTCCCACTCCGCACTGTTAATTATTAAACCAGTTTAGCTTGTGGCTAGTGGCCATGTTGTGATTTTGGCCAATGCTTAAGGCGTTCGGTACTAAACAGCATTAGAGCGCTAAACACTAACAAGGCGATTGGCAACACAACAAAGGAACTAGAAGCTGCCAGCAGCCCAATAAACGGTGGCATTAGGGTTGTACCTACGTAAGCGCAAGCCATCGACAAACCAATAATCGCCTGCGATGCATGCTTAACAAAAACGTTGCGGCGTTAGGTGGATTGTATTTGGGTAGATTGGCGCACAGCCAAAACCTATCAACATTAAGCCAATTTTCGCCAGCATTGCCCCGCCAGGAATAAGCAACAATACAACACCAACCAATATGCTTAGCACTCCAGCGCGCACCAGTTTGTCTTCCGCTATTCGCTCAGAGACAAAACCACAAATAAAGCGCCCCAGGGTAATGCCCAAGAAATACATGGCTGTCCAAAAGGCTGCATTAGCGGCACTCACTTGTTGCTTACTGATCAGATAACTAGCTGCCCACAAGCCGGTTCCTGCCTCTAAAGAACAATAGCAAAAGAAGGTAAGTAGCTGCAGTTTAACGCCTTTTATTGTTACGGCATTGCGATTACTTATAGGCGCGGGCTGTTCTCCACCAGCCGCCAAACTCTCGCTGGTTGCCCGCTTCCACAGCGGCAGTGCTAAAAGCAACACCGCCACTAAGGCAAATTGAATATAGGAAATGGTGGCATAACCTTCGCGCCAGCCTTGCAGTTGGCTTAAATACAGCGCCATGATTAATGGCCCAGCTGTTGCGCCTACACCCCAAAAAGAGTGCAGATAGTTCATGTGTTTTGCTTTGTAGTTTATCGCGACAAAGTTATTTAAGGCTGCGTCTACTGCCCCTGCACCCAAGCCAAGAGGCACAGCTAGCAGCACTAGTACCCATGGATTTAGGCTTAAGCTAAACCCGAACAATGCTAATGCGGTCATTAGTACACTAAAGGCAACCACCTTACCGGTACCAAAGCGATGGGTCACTCGGGTGGATAACAAGCTCGACACCACGGTTCCCGCGCTCACCACAATAGATATAACACCAGCAAACTCAAGGCTGGCATTTAAGTCGCCACGCATGATTGGCCAGGAAGAGCCCAATAACGAATCAGGTAAGCCCAGGCTAATAAAGGCCAGATAAATAATCGCCAACAGCAATAGCATTTCAGTTACTCACTAGACAAGAACGATGAACATCAAAACAAATGAACAATACTCTTCACTACGATTGCTTAATAGCGATTTTCTCTCCTAAAATACAACAAAACTCCCAAATAATGATGAAAGGCAATTTATTGCTCTTCAAATCGAGGCGAAGGCATGAATACTTACAAGATTCACTTTTTTAATTCTGCCGGATATCGAGACAATGAAATCATCTGCACAAATTTTCAGATTGAAGAGCAGAACAATAGCTTGGTGGTCTTAGATGAAGGTAATGTTGTTGGTAAGGTAGAAATGGTTGAACAGCTAATTAATGACACTCGAGGTTGGCAAGAAGCCAACACCGCTGTTAGCGCAGAAAAAATTTCAAGCAAAGATAACTAAGCTCAATAGCTCGGCCCAGTAACTTAGCGCTTAGTTACGCGGTTCCACACCAAAATTAGATTGCTGTAACAACCACGCTTGCATGTGTTTGTCGAATAAACGTTCGAAGGTATTAAACTTAGTCAGCTGGGTAACCCGCTCGCTTAAGTGCCGCCTTAACTCCTCACTATTACAGCCTGACTTTTTAGAAAAGGTGAAATATAAACCTTCTACAGATATGGGATTGTCTAAAGGTACCACTTGAGATTTTAGGCCTGCAGATTCCAAAATGGTTAAACCTTGATAGAGCTCGTAAAGCACATAGTCGAAGCGATCGGCTAACAACATAGCGAAGGAGCGTTCTGCCGAAGCACTACTTAGGATCTTCAAATTGGCTTTGGCGTAAGTATCAAAGTCTTGTCCAAAACTATTGTTAACCAGTGTGCCTCCGCGGCGGTCTAATAAGTCTTCCCATTTTTGATAACTAAATTCGTTACCTTTTTTGGTCCAAACAACACTGGGAACGTCAGTAAACTGCGGCACAATGTAGTCCATGTATTCTTGTCGCTCATTGGTTAGAAAGGCGCCCGCTAACATATCTATTTCACCATGTTTGGCTTCTTGCAATGCTCTTGCCCATACGCCTCGATCCCGAGCGTCAACACTAATCTCGGTATCCATTAAGGCTAATTCGAGTAGCTCGACAGCAATGCCAGTGAGCTTGCCGGGGTTATTTTGGTCTCGCCACAAAATGGGCGGATATTCGGCGTTCCCGGTAACCACCAAGCGATTACAAATAGTTATGTCTGAGGCAGCTACCTGCAGAGAACAGCTTAATGCAGCAATCAAGAGTAGGGTTTTGATTAGAGAGGGCATTTTGTGCTTCCTTAAATACCAGCTGTCTTTAAGATTAGCGCGAAGCATCGACTTATCAAGCTAACTTAGGCCTAAGCAACTGAAAGGTTTGCATTTAGTGAGCAAACTCCAATTTGGCTCATAAATAATTGTCACTCAGCGCTTTTTCAACTAGCTAATCCCCCTGCCTAACTCTAGCGCAGAAAATTAGTTTGCTATATCTACCTGTTTAGCTTGCTGCCAAGCTTGACGGCACAGTTCACTGCCATCGGCATCAAGCGGCGCTTCCACTATCCAACGCAGCGGCGACACAACTGGACTGGTAACAAAGCGAATGGTAGTGCCAATTAAGCCGCCACTTACGATACCAATTTTAAAATCTTCAAAACTTCCGGTGACTTGTACCGGCGTCGATAAGCCAAATATTTGGGCGCGCTTAGCTTTAGGCCGCAGCACCATTTTTACTTGTTGTTGCTTAAAGTCCACTTCGGTTTCACCTAGTACTCGTATGCGTGAGGTATCAGCTAACAGTACGTTTTGAACCAATTTACCGTTATCACTATCAAAGGCGGCAACCACGCAATTAAGTACCGATTTATCGGAATCATCTAGTTCGGGAACTACAGCACTAGCCAGACTTACCGCCCATAAGTCCATAATGCCGGCTTCAAATTCTTTAGGCCAAACCGCAAAACCTACCTTACCGTTGGCACTCTCTAACCATTGCTCAAGCTGTTCAAACTCACTGTTTACATCTAGATGTAGACTAAAACTGCCACGCATCTCGGTATCGGGTTTTATCCGTCTGGCTAACAGGCCGTAATCAAAATTCTCTATCTCTGCTTTAAGCTGGCTGTAAAATCCAGAGCCTGTAGCGCTTAACTCGCCATTAATATCAATCTCACCTCCCGGTAGAGCTAACCACAAAGGCGCCAAGCGCAAGCTGCCATCGTGTAACTGCCAATGCAATTTGCCCTCGCCTAACCAATCTTTACCAGATTTAACCCGCTCAACATCTAAAGAAAAATTGGCGTTTAAACGCTGGAACACAGCTTGACTCAACAAAGGCTGAGCGACATCGTTTGAGCCAACTTGATTTTGCTCCTCAGCATTACTTTGCGTTTGTTCAGCTGGCAAAGCTGCGCGTTGCTCAAGCCCTTGCCAATCTCCCGTTTTAAAATCATCTAACTGAATATTATTGGCACTAATCGCAATATCGAGTTGGGGCTTTACGTTTACGGTACTTAAGTTAGCTAAGCCTGTGAGCTCGCTATTTGCTACCGCTAACAGCATGTTATTAATAGCGTAGCCTTGCTCGTTTATCTGCAATTCACCGGCTAGTTTTATCGGGCCAAATGGCGGTAGCTGAACACCATGTAAGCTGTCTAACTGACTTAAACTAGGGCTAGTGAGCTGCATTGCAAGGCTCAAATTATTAAGCGACACCGGGCGCGGCAGTGTGGCCTTAGCTTGTAAGTTAACTTGGTTCACATCCAAGCTAAGCTTGAGAGGTAGCTCGCTCGGTTTTTGAGTAAATTCAGCCAAGCTTAGCGTGCTTAGTTGTACATTCAGGGGCAGTTGTTTTAGCTCGCCCTTTAAGGCTAAGACCAAAGGCTTTTTAGGGCTAGCGCTTAAACTGCCTTCATCTAGTTCAATTCTTGCGCTGGCTTGAGTATTTGGGTCAACTAAATCCCAATAGCCACCGATGAGCTTTGCAGAAAGTGTAGTGCTTGCTAATAGCTGCGCCACATCATCTCCCTGCAAAGACAAATCCAGCTCGGCACGGTCTAAAGCAAGGTTAGCTTGCTCGGCAATATTAAGTTGTTTAAGCAATTGCGCGATGTTGGGTTGCTCGCTAGCAATACTAAAATCTAGCTTAAGTGGTGAGCTACGTAAATCGAGTGTCGCATTGCCGGCTATTTTGCTCTGGGCAAACTCTCCGCTAAATGGCGCTTGCTGTAGCCAGCCATCACGTGCTGAGGCTTGCAATTCTAGGTTTTCAAATTGATGTTCTCCTAGCAATAACTCTTCAATACTAATCGCAAGATCAGCATCATGAATAGCAAAGCCTTGCGGTAATATGGGCACACGAATATCAATAGTGGCCTTTTCGCTAAGCGGCTTCGCAGCTGTTTTGTCTTCTGATTTGGGTTTATTAGGCTCACTGGGCATCAAGTCCATTAATTGAGCCAAGTGGATGCCTTGCCAAGCTGACTCGAGGCTTACTAGACCTTGCTCGGTTTTACTTTTATCCCAGCTGGCTTGAATCGTGCCCTTACTATCTGCTATTTGCAGCTGGCCAACCTTGAGTGAAGATTTTCCTTGTTGGGCCTGCATGGCTAGCTCAAGCTTAAGTGGCCCTTGAGCCTTGCTATCTACACCTAACCAAGGCGCTAACAAACCAATACGTGGAGAATTTGCATTTAACTGTAGACTTGCTCCCTGCTGCCACACGCCACTAGGTAGTTCTCCATTTAAGTTTAGCTCTATTGCGGGCGAGTCTAGCTGCATGCGCACTTGCCACGCTTGTTGATTGAGCATTGCTCTTAGAGGGCTGGTATGGATAAGCGCGTTGACCGGAATATCCAGTAGTACACCGTCAAGGTTTAGCTCGAGCTCACTGTCTAAACTGGCATGTAAATTAGCACTTTTAATATCGAATTTAGTACCTGCCGGCAGGCTCATACGGCTGTCTTCAATTTTGTAGTTAAACTGGCTACTGGCTAACAACTGTGTCACATCACTACCGGTGGCACTAATGCGCAGAACCGAGCGACCAATGCTTCCAGTACTGCCGGCTAACAATGGAATACGGCTAGCCAGCTTATCTAGTGGCGACTTTTGTGCCACCAAACGCATTGATGTATTTAAGCTGTCGTCTTCTACACTGGCTTTAAGGTTGCCGCGAAAGCGAATCTCATCAACCACTGCGCGCAGCGGTGCTTTTAGTTGTTCACCCTCTACTTTTAAACCTAAGCTAACCGATGATACCTCTAACGGCAGCCCTAGTATTTTGCCAATGCTTAAAGATAAATCGGCATCGGCTTGATTTAACCAGTAGCGGACTATCTGCAACAACGGTAAGGCTTCTGCTTCTTGAACTTGCGCGGCAGCGGGCTTATTTGGCTTCGGCTGGGTGGGAGTATCAACTAAAGGTTCTTCTGAAGACTGATTCGTCTCAACGCTGGGAAGCCAAACGCCTAAATCAATTTGGTTTATTTCTAAGTTGCCATTAATAGCGACTGGCTGGTGCCCGGTAAGTGCCAGCTCACCAGAAAGTTGGCTACTCCCCAAAGTAGCCGAAATTGGCGATAAACTATAGCTACCAGGTTTACCATCAAAACGGGTCGCCAATTTAATGGGTGCAATATGCGATAAATTTTCGCCTAGCAATCGGGCAATCGAATCGGCATTTTGCCAATCAAGTTTCAGCTCCAAATAGCTGTTTATTTCTTTTTGCGGCGCCAACTGGCCTGACAGGCCAAAACTAGCGTCTGCCACCTGCATATTAAGTTGAACGTCGCCGGCTCGCCCCTGCAATAAGGGCTCTAACTGCCAGGTTGAATCTAAGGAGTAACGCTCATCTAACATGCTGCCTTTGGCTGTCATCGCCAAGGTCTCGCTATCTAAGGAGGTTAGTTTTAACTCTTCTAGCTGCCAGCTGAGTACCGCCTCTGCGGCTTGGTCGGCATAGCTAATTCTGGCGTCGCTTATCAGGATTTGGTCTTCAATCTCGAAACTATAATTAGTGCCTTGCCAGGTAAAATCATTGCTGGTTTCTTGCTCACTAGATTCTGCGGCAGCCGCTGCAGTGCTCTGCTCTGGCGCGCCGCTAGCAAACTGCCAATTATTCTCGCCGGCAACATTTCTTATCAAGTCAAGATAAAAGCCATCTAGCAGTATTTGCTCAATTTCTAAGTGCTGCCTTAATAAGGGTAATACTTGAACTTGCGCGCTGGCTTTACGCACTTGGGCAAAGCTTTGTTCTCCAAAGCTACGAGGGTTAGCAATATGGATGTTTTCCACGGTAATAGCGGGACGAAAAGACAATTCAAGTTGAATATTGCCCTCAATACGTACATCGCGCTGCAGCTGCTCACTAAGTATCTTAGTCACCAGTTGGCGGCTGTCGCCAATTTCTACTTTTAAGCCCACCAACAAGATAACAAGGGGGAGCAGCAGAATTGCAACTAACACGGTAAAACCAATTAGACTTCGCTTCAGCCAGGGCTTAATTTTCATCACTACTATCACAGTTTTAACAGTTAATAGGCTACTAGGACGTTAGCTAATAGCTTGAATTTAATATTGATATTGTAAACCTACTAACAAACTATAGTGTTTGATTAGCAATAAGATAATAGCCAGTGCGGAAATATTTAGCGCTAGCAAGGATTAGCTAGCGCTGAAAGGGAGTCACTACAGTGAAGTGGGAATTAAACCTTCAATAAGGGCTGGTCGCCAAGCACCGGCTTCAGGGTCGTAAGCACCAAAGCCAGAAGCGTATTCCCAATATGCCCAACTTATATTGCGCTTTTCTGCTTCGCGAGAAATAAACGCTGTCCAGGCACGTTGATGGTCGGGATCAGAATGCAGTGAATACACGCCATATTCTCCCATGAAGATCTCAAAGCCTCGCCCTGCTTGTTCATTCCAAGCCGTTACCCTGTCGAACAAATCAATCAAGGGTTGTTGGTCTGAAGCAGTACCTAACCATGGTGTGCCAATCCAATCATTAGAACCCGATACCCAATCGGCGCCTTGGTGAGTAAAGTGGAACGGTTCGTAATAGTGAACGGTAATAATAGTGTTGTCGGAGTTAACACTGCTAGGTAATTGCAATTGGGTTAAGCCATCGGGGTGTCCCCAATTAGCGGTGCCAATCATAATAGTACGCTGCTCACTACCATTGTTTTGCTGATCGGCCATAGTGGTCCAAATCAACTGCGTTAGGCGAGCAATGATGTCATTCCAATCATCGTAGTCAATGGTGCCATTTGGCTCATTAAGTAGCTCAAATACCACTTGCTCTTGGCCATACTCACTTAACGGGAATTCTTCACTGATTTGTTGCCAGACCCCCACTAAGCGACGTATATGGTTCTCTTGCATGTTCTCGCCGTCGTTCATCATTTCTTCATAGTGATGAACGTTAAGCACGACTTGCAGATTTTCAGCCAAGCTCCAATTGACCACTTGCTTAACTCGGGCCATGAAGCTGGCGTCTATTTGATAAGGAGAAGATTCAGCTGCATGATTTGACCAACGTACTGGAATGCGCACGGTTTTAAAGCCTGCATCGGCGATTATTTGTAAGTCCTCTTGTACCAACAATCGACCACCGGTCCACTCTCCTTCGTTGGGCGCTTCTAGGTAATTTCCTAGGTTGAGGCCACGACCTAGTTGAGTTTGGTTAAGCCCACCACTGGCATTCCAACCATAAACATCGGCGTAATAAGCACTATCTAGCTCTACCTGCGCATCGCTGGCTGCTCCTGTTGAACTGCCACCGCCACAGGCTGCAAGCAAAATACCGCTAACGAGTATGACACTACCTTGAAGACTTTTTTTAATCACTTCCATGCTTAACCTTTTCAACTACGTCTCATCACAAGCTATCAGGCTAAAATAAGTCATTAGCTAAACCTAGCCAAAACCTAAAGTAGTTGATCAGAATTTGTAGACTCTCACACTAAAAATCTTCAAATGAATGAAGTGGTGAATTTGTTTCAAATAAAACATGAAGCATTGCGAAAAAGATAAAAACAAAACCCGCTATGTTTTAGCGGGCTAAAGGGTCCACATAGACTAATAAAAGTAAGTAGTTAGAAGTATTTATAATGAAAACGCAGATGATCTTCAATGAAGCTAGCTATGAAGAAATAGCTATGGTCGTAGCCTTGCTGCATTCTAAAGTTGATGGCGTAATTAAGCTGTTTGGCGGCATCAACCAAGGTTTCTGGCTTCAACTGCTCAGCAAGAAAATTGTCATCACTGCCTTGGTCAATCAACAATGGCAGCCGCTGCTCCGGCGTGAGCTGTTTAATCAGTAAGCTACTGTCATGCTCTTGCCACGCTTGTTGATCACTGCCCAAATACGCAGTAAAGGCTTTTTCCCCCCAAGGACAAGTAGTGGGCTGACAGATTGGGCTAAACGCCGACACCGATGAAAAACGCTCAGGATTTTTAAAGGCGATAGATAAAGCGCCATGTCCGCCCATCGAGTGACCGGCAATCGCCCGCTGCTGGGTAACGGGGAAATGCTGCTCCAATAAAACGGGCAATTCCTCACTTATGTAACGATACATTTGGTAATGCTTTGCCCAAGGCTGCTGCGTAGCATTAATATAAAACCCAGCACCCAAACCTAAATCGTAAGCACCTTCTGGGTCATCGGCTACACCTTCACCTCGCGGGCTGGTATCTGGGGCCACAATGGCCATACCTAGTTCGGCAGCCACTTTAAATGCCCCAGCTTTTTGCATGAAGTTCTCGTCACTACAAGTTAAGCCAGACAGCCAATACAATAATGGTACGGGCTGTTCAGCAGTGGCTTGCGGTGGCAAATACACCGCAAAAGTCATCTCACACTGGGTAGATTCTGCCTGGTGAGAGTAGCGCTGATGCAAGCCGCCAAACACTTTGTTACTGGCGAGTAATTGAATAGTCATCAACGGCTACCTTAATAGTGAATTACGCTACGAATACTTTTGCCTTGATGCATCAAATCAAATGCTTCATTGATTTTGTCTAAGCTCATGGTGTGAGTAATAAAGTCGCTAAGCTTAAATTCTCCTGCCATATAACGCTCTACATAATCGGGCAACTCGCTGCGCCCTTTTACCCCACCAAAGGCTGAGCCGCGCCAAACTCTGCCGGTCACTAATTGAAAAGGTCGAGTACTAATCTCTTCACCAGCACCCGCTACACCAATAATCACCGACTCTCCCCAGCCCTTATGGCAGCATTCTAAGGCCGAGCGCATCACGTTTACGTTACCAATACATTCAAACGAGAAATCTACGCCACCATCGGTGAGCTCAACGATATAGTCTTGAATTGGCTTGTCGATGGTTTGTGGGTTAATGCAGTCGGTAGCGCCCAGTTGCTTGGCTAGCTCAAATTTAGATTCATTAATATCAATGGCTATAATGCGTGAAGCCTTTTCCATTGCTGCGCCAATGACGGCAGAGAGGCCAATTCCACCCAAGCCAAAAATGGCAACCGTATCGCCGGATTGTACTTTGGCAGTTTTTGTCACCGCGCCCATGCCGGTGGTGACTCCGCAGCCCAATAAGCAAACTTCTTTTAGATCTGCACTGGGGTTAATTTTTGCTAAAGATATCTCGGGTAAAACGGTGTATTCGCTAAAGGTTGAGCAGCCCATATAATGAAAAATCGGTTTACCGTCTTTGTAAAAACGAGAAGTGCCATCGGGCATTAAGCCCTGACCTTGGGTGGCTCTAATCTTCTGGCAAAGATTGGTTTTTCCAGACAAGCAAAACTTACACTCGCCGCATTCCGGGGTATACAGTGGAATAACATGATCGCCCACTTTAACCGAGTTAACCCCCTCGCCCACTTGTTCAACAATGCCGCCACCCTCATGACCGAGAATACAAGGGAATACCCCCTCTGAATCGGCACCCGATAAGGTGTATGCATCGGTGTGGCAAACCCCAGTGGCAACAATTTTCACCAGAACCTCGCCTTTTTTAGGCGGCATAACATCAACGGTTTCTACTGAAAGCGGCTGATTAGGCGCCCAAGCGATGGCCGCACGAGACTTAATAAAATTGCTGGTATCCATAACAATCCTTAGGCAATAAAAAACGAATTTACACTAGCTGCTGTTTAGTAGCCTAAGCAAAATAACTCAACAAAAGCTATCGCTACAGCACACATCAACTAATCATTACCAGAGCATAGCAGAGCCGGAACAACTAGCCGCTATGTTTTAAAAGGACTTTTGGGAGGGAATAAAAAGGCAGCCCAAGTGGGCTGCAAAAAACAAAATGAACTCGATCACACGGTAAGCAGCATAACGCTGCGAGTACTTATAGTTTTACTGAGGTACAAAAACTAACATCAGCATGATGAGAGCTTTGATCGTAGCTATGGTAAAACTCAAAACATGGGCGGTTATCTACTGTTAGCTCTGCTTCTACTACTTGGGTCATCAGCTGTTGCCAGTAAAGCCCATATTGAGACGTATCGGTAACCAGTTTGCGCATACTCGCATACGTACCTGCTGGTAAAGTTTGCAGCTCTATGCCTGCTGGCGGAATAAGGTCTTTTGGCACAGCCAAACATACGTCGGTGCGACACTTTTCTGCTGGGGTAAGCTCAGGGTTATCGTGATAGATAAAAATACTATCGCCTTCTGCTAAACCCAGCGGTCCAGCCCAGCCATAAAGTCGCTCGCTGGCAGCAGCATACCCTTCGCCATAGGGGCCAGTTACCCGAATGTAAGCCAAAGTTTTTTCTTCGAAATGTTCAGTTTTCATGGTTTCACTCCTTGTTTGATGTTCATCTTCATCATATTGGGAGTTAGCACTTAAAGCGTGTCCATTGTTGCGTAACAGGTGTCCAATCTTGCTGTCTCTTAACAACTGATTGTAATGTTCCATGCTTTCGCAGTTTCTCACCTCACTTGGGCTTAAGGCAAAATAACCACGAAAAGCCTTCGCTAAAGCTTGAGAACTTGAAAAACCAAAATCTAAGGCCACTTTGGTTACCGCTTCTTTATGAAAGAACAATTGGGTAGCAGCTTTTTCTAGCTTTAAGCGGCGAATAAAATCGGCTGGCGTTTCCCCGGTTACCGCTTTAAAAACGCGATGAAAATAATAGGGCGACAAATGCGCCAGTTCTGCCACTTCGTTTAAATTTAGGTTCTTGTCGTAGTTTTTTTCTAAGTAGCGAATCACCGGCACAAATTTACGCTGATAATTGGTTTTGCTCATTGCGCTCCCTGCTGTTGATCGTAGCTGGCGAGTTGCTGATAAAGCCAAAGCGAAGAATCTACTTGCTGGCCGTCAGTAAAACGAATTTGGTAGGGTTTGCCACTAAAGGAAGACTTACTGGCCAGCTTGTCGATGAACATTTCAGCGGTCCAAGTTTCTTTGTCTGGAGCAAACCAGCTGTTTTGCGCTCGCTTTAACTTCATTCTTAAGTGCTCACCAGCTTGCTTAGCATTATGTTCGGAACCATTGCGAATAAAGGTGAGGTCAGCTTGTTCAATAGCTTGCAATAGGGCTTCAATGCGTTGCTGTTGTTTTGGCCAATTAGTGCTAGTGTTTGATTCTGCATAGATAAGTTGACTAAACATGCAAAAGCTTAAAAAAACGACACTTAAAAAATGCTTGCGTGAGAACACCTAAAATCATCCTTTTGAGTGTGGACTTTCGCCTAGTCTATGTCTCATCACCACTAAGCTCAAGAAACAAAATAAGCAGGCTTAATCAAGGGGTAACTTTCCTTAACTAGTGTAAACTAAGCATGGATATTCATTCGAATAATGACTATGATTTTTCATAAATACCAAACAATTAGCTGACGGAGCTGCATTAAATGCACTATTTTTGGGTACCGTTTTTACCCATGCTGGGAATCATTGTTCCTTTGCTAACCAACAAATTCAACCGAAGTACCTGTGCACTGGCAACTGCCTTACTCCCCGCACTTGCACTGGCCTTGATTTTGTTCGACATGCCAGCAGTACTGGATGGCCAATTTTTCACCCAAAGTATCGCTTGGATCCCACAGCTAGGGCTTAACCTATCTTTTCGCCTTGATGGCTTGTCTGTATTATTCAGCTTACTGATACTAGGCATTGGCTTGTTGGTCATTTTATATGCTCGCTACTACTTGAGCGAAAATGACCATATGGGACGCTTTTACTGCTACCTGATCATGTTTATGACTGCCATGCTCGGCATTGTTATGTCTAACAACATGTTGCAGCTATGGTTCTTCTGGGAATTAACCAGTATCAGCTCTTTTTTACTGATTGGTTTTTGGTCTCATAGCAGTGACGCAAGAAAAGGTGCTCGCATGGCGCTAACCATTACTGGCGCGGGCGGATTAGCTCTGTTGGGTGGCATAGTGCTGCTAGGCCAAGTAGTTGGCAGCTATGAGCTGGATGTGGTGTTAAACAGTGGTGAACTCGTTAAACAACATCCCTACTACTTTGCCATTCTTGCTTTGTTCTTGTTAGGCGCCTTTACTAAATCGGCCCAGTTCCCCTTCCATTTTTGGCTCCCCCACGCCATGGCAGCGCCTACTCCAGTAAGCGCTTATCTGCACTCTGCTACCATGGTTAAAGCCGGTATTTTCTTACTGGCGCGTTTTTACCCGGTACTTGCTGGCACAGAAACTTGGTTTGCTGTGGTATCAATGACCGGTTTGTTTACCTTGTTATTGGGTGCATACACCGCGCTGTTTAAGCATGATTTAAAAGGTTTGCTGGCCTACTCAACCATTAGCCACTTAGGTTTAATTGTATTGCTGTTGGGCTTAAATACTCAACTGGCGGCCATTGCAGCAGTATTCCATATTATTAACCACGCCATTTTTAAAGCCTCTTTGTTTATGGCTGCTGGGATTATTGATCATGAGTCCGGTTCACGTGATATGCGCAAACTGAACGGTTTATGGAAATACATGCCCATTACCGCCACTTTGGCGATGGTGGCCTCGGCCTCAATGGCAGGTGTGCCCTTACTTAATGGCTTTTTGTCTAAAGAAATGTTTTTTGCCGAAACTCTGGACCAAAGCATTTTAGGCTCACTGTCTTGGCTTATTCCAGTGCTCGCCACTATTGGTGGTGCCTTTGCGGTAGCTTACTCGTTACGCTTTATTCACGATGTGTTTTTCAATGGCGAACCTAAAGGCTTAACCAAAACACCGCATGAACCACCGCGTTACATGCGGGTGCCGGTCGAAATCTTGGTAGCCTTATGTTTAATTGTAGGTATCTTCCCTAACTTCACCATTGGGCCACTGCTAGACAGTGCTTCACTGGCTGTATTGAACCACCCCTTACCCGAATTTAGTTTAGCTCTTTGGCACGGTTTCAACATTCCATTGTTGATGAGTGGTTTAGCCATCGCAGGTGGCTTGGCGATTTACTTAAACCGCAAGCCACTATTTAGATTTGAAGGCTTGTTCCCCGCCCTTGATGCCAAGCTGATATTTGAAGGCGTTATTCAACGCTGTGTGGCTTGGGCGCAAAAAGCTAATGCTTATTTAGAATCGGGCTCACTGCAGCGCTACGCATTTTGGTTATGCTTTTTTGCCTTAGCCTTAACTGCACCACCACTATTAGACTTGGAAACAACCAAAGGTAGTTTACCCACTACACCACTTAATGGCGCAGTAATCGTAGCCGCTATATTGTTAATAGCTGGTTCACTGGCCACCATAATATGGAGCCACTACCGGATGATAGCGCTGCTAATGCTGTCGTTAGTGGGTTTAGTGGTATCAATTACTTTTGCTTACTTCTCGGCACCAGATCTTGCTTTAACCCAGCTGTCGGTAGAAGTGGTAACGGTGATTTTACTGCTGTTGGCTTTGTACTTCTTCCCGCAACATACTCCCACCAGCAAGAGCCGCCCCAGTCACTTTGTGCGTGACTTAGCCTTGGCTTCAGCAATTGGTTGTATCGTTGGCAGTATTTGTTTTGCTCTGCTGACTCATCCGCTCGACAGCATTTCCGATTTCTTCATTGCCAACGCTAAAACTGGCGGCGGTGGCACTAATGTCGTTAACGTTATTTTGGTAGATTTTCGTGGATTTGATACCTTCGGCGAAATTACCGTGCTCGGTATTGCAGCTTTAGGCATCTATAAACTGATTGCCCGCATGCGCCTATCGATGCGCACTAAGGATCACGAGGGTCGCTTATGGGCTACTGATAAGTACCCGGTTCTGCTTTCAGTTGTTTCACAAAGCTTACTGCCGCTATTCTTATTAGTTTCTGCCTACATATTTATGCGTGGACACAACCTACCTGGCGGTGGCTTTATTGCAGGTCTAATCACCGCTATTGCGCTGATTCAACAATATTTGGCCCACGGCGTGGATTGGATGAGTAAACGAGTTAGCGTGAGTTATCACTACTTTATTGCGATTGGTTTGGTGATGGCTGCTATTACCGGTTTAGGTAGTTGGGCCTTTGGCCGCCCATTCTTAACCTCTTGGTTTGATTACTTTTCATTACCATGGATTGGCAAGTTTGAACTTACCAGTGCCTTGGTCTTTGACCTAGGTGTTTACCTAACGGTGATCGGTGCCACCCTATTGATTTTGGCCAACTTAGGCAAACTCACCACCAAAGAACGACTCACCGTAGGAGAAAGATAATGGAAGTAGTCTACTCAGTGTGTGTCGGCTTTATGACTGCCTGTGGCATCTTTTTGATGCTACGTGGGCACACTTTTACCCTTGTTATAGGATTAACCTTGCTGTCTTACGCAGTTAACTTATTTTTGTTTGCCAGTGGCGGACTTACGATTGGCGCTCCAGCCGTATTAGATGGCAGCGGCAATTACGCTGATCCTTTGCCTCAAGCCTTGGTGTTAACCGCCATTGTTATTGGTTTTGCAATGACCGCCTTTGCGGTGATTTTAGCAATGCGAGGGCGTGCCGATTTAGGTAATGACCACGTTGACGGAGAAGAACCTATTGACCGTTTAGCGCGGGAGGAAAAAGCCTAATGAGCTTGTTTGATCATTTAGTTATTTTCCCCATTCTTATCCCATTTTTTGTAGGTGTGATATTACTGTTCCCTAGCCTTAGCGGCTCATTGGAAAAGCAACGCATTTTCACTATATCAGCCAACCTGTTAATGGTTATTGTGGCAATTTCTTTGCTAATTAAGGTTCAACAGGATGGCATTCAAATGTATGCCTTAGGCGATTGGTCGGCACCTTTTGGTATTGTGTTGGTGGCAGATGCTTTCTCAGCTTTGATGATTGCCCTAAGCGCTTTACTAGGCCTAACGGTGATTTTGTATGCCAGTGCGGGGGAAGACAAAAGTGGTGCATTCTTTCATCCACTAATCATGTTTCAGCTAATGGGCATTAACGGCGCATTTCTAACCGGTGATGCCTTCAACCTGTTTGTATTTTTTGAAGTACTGCTGATTGCGTCATACTCCTTAATGATTCATGGCGGCGGTAAACAGAAAATTCAGGCCAACATCCATTATGTGTTTTTAAACTTAATTGGCTCATCTCTATTCTTGTTTGCCTTAGGTACCTTATACGGCACCTTAGGAACGCTTAACTTTGCAGACATGGCTGACAAAATTCCGCTTTTATCAGATAGCGAGCAGCTAATTACTAAGTCGGGTGCGTTGTTATTGCTTGCAGTGTTTGGCTTAAAAGCTGCCATGCTACCACTGCACTTTTGGCTGCCAAAGGCTTACTCAAGCACAAGCGCCTCGGTGGCAGCCTTATTTGCCATTATGACCAAGGTAGGCATCTACAGTATTTGGCGAGTTCACGGAGTCATGTTTGGTGACCAAGCTGGCGAGCTGGCTAACATTGCGCTTCCATGGTTGTGGCCCATTGCCTTGTTGACTATCGCTATCGGTGCTATCTCTGTATTAGCTAGCCAAAGCCTAAGAGTGCTTTGTAGCAACTTGGTGATTGTGTCGGTGGGAACCTTATTAGTGACCATTAGCCTAAACAGTGTTCAAGCCAGCACTGCGGGGATTTACTATTTAGTACACAGTACCATTGCCTGCGCAGCGATGTTTTTACTGGCAGGGCTTATACAGCAGCAGCGAGGTAAAGCGGAAGACCGCTTCGTAACGGCCAGAGCCATGCCACAATCGGCTAAGTTAGGCTTTGTTTTTGCACTGCTAGCGATAGGTCTAATCGGCATGCCGCCCTTATCGGGCTTTGTCGGCAAAGCACTAATTTTGCAATCGGTGACTGATGCTAAACAAATGACATGGGTTTGGTCACTGATTCTAGTAGCTGGATTGATTTCACTAATAGCTCTATCACGCGCGGGAACATCATTGTTCTGGCGCACTAGTGGCGAGAATACCAGTGCCTTACAAGGACACCCGATTCAGTATCTAGCCATTGGTATTTTGGTTGGTCTACTGCCCTTAATGGTGCTATTTGGTGGCCCACTCACCGACTATGCTCAGCTAGCCGCAGAGCAACTAAATAATGGCTTAAGCTTGCAGCAACTTAATGAGGTAGCCAAATGATAAAAACACAAAAGAAATTTGTTTGGTTCCCTACTCCTTACCACAGTTTATTGTTGTGGTTAGTATGGCAAATCCTTCATGAATTTAGCCGTGGCCATATGGTTTTAGGTGCGGTGTTTGCCATCGTGATCCCTTGGATTGTCGCGCCACTTAGCGAGGAAGAACCGATCGCTAAAAACCCACTTAAAGTTGTGACTTATATGCTGCGCTTACTGGTGGATATTGTGGTATCAAATTTTGATGTTGCTAAACGAGTATTGCAAAGTAATAAAAAGCTTAAGCCCGCTTTTATTGCTGTGCCCATCTCCTTTAGTGAGCCGCTACCCTTAACCATTTTTACCAGCAGCGTGTCACTCACTCCAGGTACCTGCAGTGTAGAGTTGTCTGATGATAGAAATTGGCTTTATGTGCATGTGCTTCATTTAGATGACGAACAAGAACTAATAACACAGATAAAACAGCGCTATGAAGCCCCACTCAAGGAGATTTTTAAATGTTAATGTATGCCACTCTCTTTGCCAGCGGTTTAATTTGTATCGCCTTAGCATTAAACGCCTGGCGCTTAATTATAGGGCCAACCGCGCCAGACCGAATTATTGCGGTAGATACTATGTACATCAACAGCATCGCCTTAATTATATTGTTAGGCCTCTACCAAGGTTCTGTCAGCTACTACGAGAGTGCACTGCTGATTGCACTACTAGGTTTTGTAAGCACCGCGGCGTTTTGTAAATACTTACTCCGTGGCGATATCATCGAATAGGACCAACAGATGACCAGTTTATTAGAAGTAATTGTCAGTGTTTTACTTGTACTTGGTGCAACTATTATGTTGATTGGCTCTATTGGTTTAGCAAAATTGCCAGACTTTTTCACCCGTTTACACGCCCCCACTAAGGCGAGCACCCTCGGTGTAGGCTGCATTTTAATTGCATCGATGGTCTACTTTAGTGTTGAGCTGGGTAGATTGAGCTTGAAGGAAATATTGATCACCATGTTTCTGCTTATCACCGCGCCCATTGCTGCCCACATGTTAGCCAAAGCGGGCTTGCACTATAAAGTGAAGCTAAAAGCCAATACCCAAAAGCAACACCTAAGCGAAAAAGCCTATTTACATCAAAACCCTGATGACCAATAAGCAGCATCCGCCAGCCTTTTTCAATCGTGCTGCCGATAACAACAAACAAGCAATACTTGAACAACTTAAACCAAGGCTGCAAGACGCTCGCCGCTTGCTTGAGATAGGTTCTGGCACGGGGCAGCACGCAGCTTATGTTGCTAAAGCCCTACCTCACCTTTATTGGCAGTGCTCAGATCAACAAGCCGATACAGCTGCCATAGAGTATTGGCAAAAGCAGATGGAGCTCACTGAGCAACCACAGCCGCTGAACTATCAAGTAGGAAAGGATAATTGGCCATTTGCCTGTGACACTGTGTACACAGCCAATACTGCCCACATAATGTCTCAAGAGCTTGTAGAGCTTATGTACTTAGATATTGGTAAGCACTTCCCCCCTAAAGGGCAACTATTTCACTATGGGCCATTTAGACTAGCTAGTGAATACAGCAGTGAGAGTAATAGAGAGTTTGATTTAATGTTGCAAGCACAAGGCTATGGTGGCTTGCGCGACATCGAGCAACTATAGGCCTGGGCAGGCCTAAACAGATTAAAACTGAAAGAACGTATCGCAATGCCGACTAACAACCTTTTGTTAGTGTGGCAAAAGGCCTAAGCGATTGACCCGTCCTAAGATAGGTTGACGATTTTTAGGCCAGCTCCAGTAGCTTGCCTTTTCTATTGTGCACCTGATTGGGCGTTTCCATATTTAAACTCAGATGCGGCCTCATAGCGTTGTATATCGCTATCGATTCTTTTACAAGTATCTTCATTTCTTTAAGCGTTTTACATCGGTACAGTAAAAACTCCTGCTTCAGTATTCCGTTTATCCTTTCCGCCAACGCATTTTGGTAGCAATCATTACCGTCTGTCATCGATGGTCGAATTTGGTTTATCAACAGTTCATCCTGATAAGCTGCCGAGCAGTATTGTGAGCCTCGGTCTGAGTGGTGTACCGCGTTAGCGATATAGCGCTTATCTTTAACCGCCATTTTCAGGGCCTTCACTACGCTGTCAGCTTTCATGTCATCACTCAAGTGATGACCGACTATTTTACGAGAAGCGGCATCGGTCACCAACGACAGATAGTGCACACCTTGGTCTGATTCAAGATAGGTCATGTCGCTAACCAGTACATGCTCTGCATCATGTAATCCTTCCTCTTTCAGCAGGTTAGGATGTTTCTTCATCCAGTGCTTGCTGAATGTCGTTTTGGTGAAGCTTCTCTTTGGTTTAACCAGCAAACCCTCACGTCTCAAATAGGCAAAGAGCCCATCTCGTCCAAGTTTAATGTCGTGCTCAAGGAGTTTAGGCTTTATCAACACGTAGAGCTTGCGTACACCCAATCGCGGCATATATTTACGCCAGTACTGTACCCAGTCTTTGATGACCGATAACGTCGCTCTACGGTTTTCTATTCGGGCGACCGCCTGATAAATAGATTGCCGTGAAATACCCGCCGCGCGACATGCAGCAGCTAGGTTTATTTCGCTGTCGGTTTTCGCTTGCCAGATGTGCCGGATAAGTACTTTTTTCTAAGGCCCGCTCCGTATTCATTGTCCATGATATCGACCATACCATTGAGGATTTGGTTACGTAGCTTCTCTTCGGCTAACTCACGCTCAAGGCGCTTGATTGTTTCGGCTGGTGTTTCTTTTGAATTAGGCATAAGGGGATGCTGAAATGGTTTTGACCAATCAAGCCTACCATGTTTTCTGAGCCAAACCAGTACTGTTGAACGCCCCTGAATGCCAAATCGGGCTTGAGCTTGTTTGTAAGTCATTTCGCCTTTTTCGACGCGCTCTACGACACCTAATTTAAAGACCAAGGTGTAATCTCGTTGTGTGCGCTTACGGCTTGAGTTAATGGGTGTTGTCATAAAGAAGTCCTCTTTATGTCAACCTATTTCCGGACGGGACAGATAAAAACAAAAAAGCCAGTCCTTAGACTGGCTTTTTTAGCACCCGCGTAAACTAGTCTGCGCTAGCGGCTTTATCTTCATTGGTATAAATCAAGATTGGATCGCTCTCACCTTGAATCACCGTTTGGTCGATAACTACCTTCGATATGTTATCAATTGATGGCAAGTCGTACATGGTGTTAAGCAATACGGCTTCAACAATTGAACGCAAGCCACGAGCACCGGTTTTACGTTCCATCGCCTTATGAGCGATAGCTCTTAGCGCGTCTTCTCGGAACTCTAACTCAACATCTTCAAGCTTAAACAAAGCGCCATACTGCTTGGTAAGGGCATTCTTAGGCTCGCTTAAGATTTGAATTAATGCGTCTTCATCTAGTTCAGTCAACGTAGCTACTACTGGCAAACGACCAATAAACTCTGGGATAAGACCGTATTTAACTAAATCTTCTGGCTCTACTTTAGAGAAGGTTTCGCTCAACGAATTTTTATCCGCTTCGCCCTTCACTTCAGCACCAAAACCGATGCCGGTTCCAGTAGTTGCCCGTTGCTCAATTACTTTATCTAAGCCGGCAAACGCACCACCACAGATGAATAAGATTTTAGAGGTATCAACCTGTAAAAACTCTTGCTGAGGATGCTTACGACCGCCTTGAGGAGGAACCGAAGCAACAGTACCTTCAATCAACTTAAGTAAGGCTTGTTGTACACCTTCACCAGATACATCACGGGTAATTGACGGGTTATCTGATTTACGCGAAATCTTGTCAATTTCATCAATGTAAACAATGCCCCGTTGAGCTTTTTCAACGTCGTAGTCACACTTCTGAAGTAACTTCTGGATGATATTCTCAACGTCTTCGCCCACATAACCCGCTTCGGTTAATGTGGTGGCGTCGGCCATAGTAAACGGCACGTCTAGTAAACGAGCAAGCGTTTCTGCCAATAGAGTTTTACCACTACCGGTAGGGCCAATTAGGAGAATATTACTCTTACCTAGCTCGATGCCGTCAGCTACATCGCCATTGCGCAGGCGCTTGTAATGGTTGTAAACCGCTACCGCTAATACTTTTTTAGCGTGGTCTTGACCGATTACGTAGTCATCTAGATGTTCTCTAATTTCCTTAGGAACAGGTAAGGCGTTGCCTTCTTTTTTATTAGGCGATATTTCTTTTATTTCTTCTCGAATAATGTCGTTACATAACTCAACACATTCGTCACAAATATAGACGGAGGGACCGGCAATCAGCTTTCTCACTTCATGTTGGCTTTTACCGCAGAAGGAGCAATACAACAGCTTACTGCTATCTCCATCACCCTTGCGCTTATCTGTCATTCGCTAACCTCAAACTATGTAGCATTCTACGCTTTTATCTACAGTGTAAATCAAACCGCGAAGAATGCTATTTTCTCTATGCTCTATCTGTACAGACCGTGAATTGGAACTAATTATTCACGACGCGCAAAGATATCATCGACGATACCGTATTCTTTAGCCTGTTCGGCTGTCATATAGTTATCGCGATCAGTGTCTGCAGCGATAGTATCAAAACTTTGACCAGTATGCTCGGCCAACAACTCGTTCATGCGACGTTTTGTTTTAATAATTTCGTTGGCGTGGATTTCAATGTCAGATGCTTGACCTTGATAACCGCCTAGTGGCTGGTGAATCATCACTTTGGCGTTTGGTAAACAATAACGTTTGCCTTTAGCGCCACCCGCTAATAAAAATGCACCCATGCTTGCTGCCATACCCATACACACGGTACTAATTTTAGGCTTAATAAACTGCATGGTGTCATAAATCGCCATACCAGCGCTAATTGAACCGCCTGGCGAGTTAATGTAAATAAAAATGTCTTTCTCTGGGTTCTCAGATTCTAAGAATAACAGCTGAGCAACCACAAGATTGGCCATGTGGTCTTCCACTTGGCCAGTTAAGAAAATAACTCGGTCTTTTAATAGACGAGAATAAATATCGTAAGAGCGCTCCCCTTTAGAGGTTTGCTCAATAACCATTGGCACCAAAGCCGCCATGGGGTCGAATGCAGACTGATTAACTTCTTTAGACATTGATGCGCTCTTCCTTAAAAAAAATGGCTCGTATGTAGTACATACGAGCCATTATATGCGAGATAAAGGTGGCTAAGTCAAATTAGACCTTAATTTGCACCTTGCTTGTTCATAATTTCATCAAAAGCTACTTCTTTTTCAGTCACTTTTGCTTTATCAAGTACAAACTCAATCGCTTGTTCTTCTAATACTACGTTACGAACATTGTTCATTAACTCTTCGTTTTTAGCGTAGTACTCAAGTACTTCAGTTGGATCTTCGTAAGCTGATGCGAAAGAAGCGATGTGCTCTTTAACTTTCTCATCGTCAGCTTCTAGTTCGTTAACTTTAATTAACTCACCTAGTAGAAGACCAGTGCGAACACGGCGCTGTGCTTGCTCAGTGAATAGCTCATCAGGAAGCTCTGGTGCGTTTTGTGCGTTTTCGCCAAAACGTTGCATTGCTTGCTTACGAAGTTGCTCAACTTCTTGAGACACTAGTGCAGCTGGAACGTCGATTTCGTTCTGCTCGATAAGACCAGCTAAAACTTGCTCTTTAACACCCGCTTTTAGCGTTTGCTCAAGTTCACGTTCCATGTTCTTACGGATTTCAGCTTTAAGTGCGTCTAATTCACCTGTTTCGATACCGAATAATTTAACGAACTCTTCGTTAACTTCAGCTAGTTCAGGCTTTTCAACTTTGTTGATTTTGATATCAAAAGTTGCCGCTTTACCTTTTAGGTTTTCTGCGTGGTAATCTTCTGGGAAGTTAACTTCAATAGTAAACTCTTCGCCAGCTTTCTTACCCATGATTCCATCTTCAAAACCAGGAATCATTCGGCCAGCGCCCATTGCTAGGTCGAAACCATCAGCTTTGCCACCTTCGAATTCTTCACCGTCAATTTTACCTAAGAAGTCTAGGTTAACGCGGAATTCATTTTTAATCATGCCCTTGGTTTCTTTCCAAGTAGCTTGCTGCTTGCGTAAAGTGTCGATCATGGTATCAACATCTTTTTCGTTAACTGTCGCAGTTTTCTTTTCGACTTCGATAGCATCTAAGCCAGCAACTTCTACTTCTGGGAAAATTTCGAAAGTAGCGCTAAAGCTGAACTCGCCATCTTTAGTATCACCAGGCTGAAGTGCTGGAGCACCTGCTGGGTTTAGCTTCTCTTGCATGATAGCTTCGTAGAATGAACGCTGCATTGCTTGACCAGTTACATCGTGGCGAATAGCTGCACCGTAACGTTTCTTGATTACGCTTACTGGCACTTTACCAGGGCGGAAACCGTCGATGCGAGCGCGACGTGATTCTTGCTTAAGCGCTTGCTCAATTTGCTGTTCGATTTGCGTAGCGTCAATCGAAATCGTAACACGACGCTCCAAGCCCTGAGTTGTTTCTACTGAAACCTGCATTTTATTACCTCGGCTATAGTCAGCACCCTGCTGACAATTTACTTACGTAAACAATGGGAATTTAGCGGTTCGCATTGGCGAACTAGCTGTCCTTAGTTAAGGACCCATAATTTCAAAACGCCGCATTATAGCCATGGTTTTCGCCAAGGTCGAGACTGATTGCTAGATAATCGCAGATATCGCGTAAATATTTGCTGCTACGCATACCTGTTTGGCGATTTTCACTACATAAAGCCCAAAGCTCCCGCTTAATAAACAGGCCTTTGTTGATATAACGCTCGCTTATAATTAGCGCACCCGCACAAAATTAGACCAATGACTCTACAAAGCTAGGCAAGCGATAAGCAAACTTTTATACTTCGCCGAAAACGGATGCTGTAATAATGTTTAGGGATTAATGAAGAACCAAGGCTTTACCTTAATAGAACTGGTTGTAGTGATTATCGTGATCGGTATTCTTGCGGTTACTGCTGCACCTAAGCTACTAAATCTATCCAGTGATGCTCGAATAAAAACCATTGAACAAATCAGCGTTAGTGTAAAAACAGCCAACGACCTCCTCACCCTTAAATCCTACATGCCAAGTTATGTGTCGCAACAGGTGCCTAATCGCGATGATTTAATCGACGTAGACATGGATGGAGATGGCACTTTTGATGTATTTAACCCAGATAGTCCTGACGTAAGACTAAAATGGCGATACCTTGATAATACCGATATTACTAAACGCATCGACATTGATGATGTCTTTGTTTTACAAGAGCAAGGCTTCGCTTTTACTTATTTGGGTTACGACAGAAATGGTAATGGCCAAGTCACTGACGACAACTGCTATTTTCAATATACCCAAGCCAGCAACGCAACCACACCTCCGCAGTACGAGCTAGTCGACGACGGTTGCTAAAAAAGCCCCTAAGGCGGGGCTTTAGCTAAATGCATTAACGACCGTCTAAAGAAATGGGTAACTAACACCTACTTGGGCTAAGATTTCATCCATCACTCGCTGGGTGCCTAGGGTGTCTTGCCAAGTATTAAGATCACTTTGCAATTTACCCTGGCGAATACAGTTCATCGCTTCGCTCGCTTGATATTTAAAGCCAGTGGCCAAGAAAGGTAACTCCAGTACCTCGAGGCTTTTATCGAATGAATGAAGCTCTACTTTGTTGCTATCCCAGAAGTAAGCAGGTACTACAATATGAGCAAAACTTAAAAGCGAACTCCTGACTCTAAACCTGAGCCCTCTTCATCGCAAAGTACAGATACAAAAAAGCGAACTCCTGACTCTAAACCTGAGCCCTCTTCATCGCAAAGTACAGATACAAAAA
The DNA here is from genome assembly GCF_019670125.1 of Agarivorans aestuarii. NCBI lineage: Bacteria > Pseudomonadati > Pseudomonadota > Gammaproteobacteria > Alteromonadales > Alteromonadaceae > Agarivorans > Agarivorans aestuarii. The sequence continues at coordinate 1,748,341 of NZ_AP023033.1, read as the reverse complement.
AGCCCCGTCATTGCTGACGAGGCTTTATGTAGTGGTCGGTGATGAGAGATTCGAACTCCCGACCCTCTGGTCCCAAACCAGATGCGCTACCAAGCTGCGCTAATCACCGAAAACTTGTTGGTATATTTTAAGCGTTACCCACGCTTACACCAATAATGGTGCGGAAGGAGAGACTTGAACTCTCACACCTTGCGATACTAGAACCTAAATCTAGCGCGTCTACCAATTCCGCCACTTCCGCAAAACTATTTTCGCAACATTGCTATGGCAATGTAGTCGAATAATGGGGTGAGTAATGGGATTTGAACCCACGACAACCGGAATCACAATCCGGGGCTCTACCAACTGAGCTATACCCACCACAAACTTTTATGCTACTAGAGCATGTATTTGGCGCACCCTGTAGGACTCGAACCTACTACCTACGGCTTAGAAGGCCGTTGCTCTATCCAGATGAGCTAAGGGCGCATCTTTAGCGTCAAATAACCCAGTGTAAACACTAGGCTTCAAAAATTTGGTCGGTGATGAGAGATTCGAACTCCCGACCCTCTGGTCCCAAACCAGATGCGCTACCAAGCTGCGCTAATCACCGATTGCTTTGATATTTTAGAAGGTTATACCTTCTGGTCCCGCTCTTTATGAGCTTCGCGACGATGCGCTATCAAACTACGCTAATCACCGATTTGTTTTAAAGCACTGATTGTGCCCTTCAACGGAGGCGAATACTACCCACTTGATTGGTCAGCGTCAAACAGTTTTTTACTGATATTTACCGATTGGTTACAGCATAGCCAAAATGAGTGAATTTCAACAATATCCTGCGGTAATAATCAGCAAACAGAGGCCTAAAACCAATCATTAGCTATAAAAACTTCATCATCTTCATAACGGAGCCACTGTTTATTTAGATCATTGTTATTTATTAATCCAAATCAATAGTTAACTACGACTAAAGTAGTAGTCTCTTGCTGAAGAATTAAACACAAATTTTTTTTGCGATTGGAATGGAATCTCATGAGTGAAGTTGCGTTATCCATATTGGTCTTATCGGCTGTTGCGGTTATAGGACTATGGTTTGGTGGAATAAAAGTTCGCGGCGTTGGTTTAGGCATAGGCGGAGTGTTATTTGGAGGCCTGTTTGTTGGTCACTTCATTAAGCAATTTGGCTGGCATTTAGACCCACACGCCCTGCATTTTATTAAAGAGTTTGGCCTTATCCTATTTGTTTACACTATTGGTATCCAAGTTGGGCCTGGTTTTTTTGCCTCGCTTAAAGCCAGTGGATTAAGGTTAAACCTGCTTGCTGTTGGCATTGTTGTTCTTGGAGGCATAACTGCAGTAGCGCTTCACTTCATCTTTGACCTACCTTTAAATGTTTTCTTGGGCATATATAGTGGCGCGGTTACCAATACCCCTTCTCTAGCGGCTGGCCAACAAATCCTACAAGAGCTAGGAATGGCTACCGAGGAAACCACCGTACTCGGTTTAGGTTACGCCATGGCCTACCCTTTTGGCATTTTGGGCATTTTGCTTACCATGTGGATCATTCGCCTTGCCTTTCGCGTTGATATTGAACAAGAAGCAGAAGATTTCGATAATACTAAAGGTAAAAAGAAGCAAAGCTTGCTTGATATCAACGTCATTATTGAAAACCCCAACCTAAATGGCATTGCCTTCTCTGAGTTAAGTAAGCTGATTGGCGAAGATGTCATTTGTTCGCGAGTAAAATCTGATGGCGAGCTAAAAGTACCAGGCGCCGATATGCTAATGCACCTAGGTGATTACCTACACTTGGTAGGGCCTAATCGCAACAAACTGGAACAAGCCACCTTAATCATTGGCCAAGAGATCAGTGAGTCTCTCTCTACTAAAGGAACCTTGCTTCGCAGTGAACGGGTTGTAGTCACCGAAGAGCGGATTTTAGGTAAAAAACTCAGCGAGTTAGATTTAAAACATAGCTTTGACGTAATTATCTCGCGCCTAAACCGTGCCGGTGTTGAGCTGGTTGCTAACAAAGACACCATTTTACAGTTTGGCGATATTCTTAATATCGTAGGCCCGAGCCAAGATATTGAAAAAGTAGCCAAAAGCTTAGGCAACGTGCGTAGCAAGTTACAGCATGTGCAAATGCTACCTATTTTCATTGGTATTGGCTTAGGTGTTTTACTGGGTTCTTTGCCTTTAGCAATTCCAAGCTTACCGGCTCCTCTTAAGCTCGGCTTAGCTGGAGGCCCACTTATTGTGGCAATTATTCTTGCGAGAATTGGCAGTATTGGCCGCCTTTACTGGTTTATGCCACCAAGTGCTAACTTAGCACTTAGAGAGATAGGAATTGTGCTATTTTTGGCGGTTGTAGGTATTAACTCGGGTGCTAACTTCATTGAAACTTTAGTTGAGGGCGATGGCCTTAGCTGGATGTTCTATGGCGCTTTTATAACCCTTATTCCCCTACTTATTATCGGCTTTATTGGGCGTTACGTTCTAAAAGTGAATTACCTAAGCCTATGTGGTTTGATGGCAGGTTCGATGACCGATCCACCAGCGTTGGCATTTGCTAACTCTATTCACAGTACCAGCGGTGCCTCGGCCTTAGCCTATGCTACGGTGTACCCTTTGGTAATGTGTTTACGGATTTTATCACCACAAGTAATCGCTGTATTACTCTGGGTTGCTGCTTAGTTATATAAAGGCCTGCGCAAGCAGGCTTTTGCTTTATCCGCCTTATAAATTCCGCCGTTTCACTCAACTTCTTTTTAAAACCATCCTTTTTGCTAAAAAAAAGATCTGACATTTATTCGCCTATCATGCCAAAATAGCGCCCTCTAGCATGGTCAATCACTCGTTAAAGAAGAATCAATGTCTGCACAAATAATTGATGGAAAAAAAATCGCTCAACAAGTTCAAGATCAAGTTGCTGAGCGTGTTAAGCAAAGAGTCGCTGAAGGGAAACGTGCTCCAGGTTTAGCCGTGATTTTAGTTGGCGATAACCCAGCCTCTCAAGTTTATGTGGGCAGCAAACGCCGCGTATGTGAAGCCGTTGGCTTTATTTCGAAGTCTATCGACTTAGATGACAACACTGATGAGCAAACGCTATTAGCCGAAATTGACAAACTTAACGATGACCCACTAATCGACGGAATCTTGGTGCAATTGCCTTTACCCGAAGGTATCGATGAAACCAAAGTGGTTGAGCGTATTCGCCCTGACAAAGATGTAGATGGCTTTCATCCTTATAACATTGGTCGATTAGCTCAACGTATTCCAGCACTACGCCCATGTACTCCTAAAGGCATTATTACCCTTATTGAATCAACCGGTGTCAGCCCTTACGGTCTAGAAGCCGTTGTTGTAGGTGCCTCAAATATTGTTGGCCGACCAATGACCTTAGAGTTATTGCTAGCTGGCTGCACTACCACCACTTGTCACCGTTTTACTAAAGACCTAGAAGCGCATGTGCGTCGCGCCGATTTAGTAGTTGTTGCTGTAGGTAAACCGCAATTTATTCCTGGCGAATGGATTAAACCCGGCGCAATGGTGATCGATGTAGGCATTAACCGCTTAGACAACGGTAAACTAGCTGGTGATGTTGAATATGAAGTTGCTCGTCAAAATGCCGCGTTTATTACGCCAGTACCTGGTGGAGTTGGCCCAATGACAGTAGCAACGCTTATTCAAAACACCTTAGAAGCCTGTGAAGAGTTCCACGACAAATAGTTGGCTGGGCGAATACTCAGATCAAGTATTCGCCATTTTCACTGCAACTTAATCAAAAGTAAGCTAATTTTAACAAAGGGACTAGATTAGGATTACTTATGCTCCACCGTTACTTATTATTGCTGTGTTTAACCTTACCTTTTGCCGCTCGTGCAGAAAACATTAGCTTTGTAACGGAAAACCTGCGCCCTTTTAACTATGTAGAAGATGCTCACCTAACCGGTATTTCTGTAGAACTACTGCGTTTAGTGTGGCAAGAGATGGGCGAAGATCCTCAACCTATTAAAGTGCAAACCTGGGAAAAAGCCTACTATTTGCTACAGCATCGCCCCAATATGGCATTGTTTCTTACCATGCGTAGCCCCCGTAGAGAACACATGTTTCACTGGGCCTGCCCCATAACCACCTCCAATATTAAGCTCATCGCGTTAAAGTCACGCGCTATCAAAATTGACCAAATTGGACCAAATTCAAAACTCCTATTTGGCGCTATGAAGGCCGGCGTTGGCGAACAACTCTTGCTCTATAAAGGCGTTGAGTTTGAGCAGATATCACTTACCGAAGACTTAGAAAAAGCCTTACGCATGTTAAAGCGCGAGCGTGTTGATGTTATTGCTTCTGAACCCGAGGTCGTCGAGCAAACGGCTAAAGCCTTAGGATTTGAAAGTGAACTATTTGAACCTGTTCACCAGCTAGGTAAATTAGAGGGTTGTTATGCATTTAGCCAAGGGACTGACCCAGATTATTTGCAACGCTTTAGAGCCGCACTAAGCAAAGTAACCTCTGGCGAGCAATACCAAAGCTTATTAAAGAAATACAAGATGTAAAAAAGGCAGCCTAGGCTGCCTTTTTGTTATCTGTAAACCTTGCTTAGGCTTTACGCCAAGTTGTACCTGCCGCACCGTCTTCCAACACAATACCCATTTCGGTTAATCGATTACGTGCAATGTCTGCTGCAGCCCAATCTTTATCAGCTCGCGCTTGGTTACGCGCTGCAATCAAAGCCTCAATCTCAGCCACTTCACTATCGTGCTCACCTTGCAAAAAGGTTTCTACATCTTGAGTCAAAATGCCAAGCACTGCGCTAAGTTCTAACAACAAGCTAGCATACTGGCCGGCTAACATTGCATTGCTTTCTTTAACCCGGTTAATTTCTTTTGCTAACTCGAATAAAACAGGCAAGGCTTCTGGCGTATTAAAATCGTCATCCATCGCAGCCTTAAACGGTTCACGATAAGCAGCTGCTACTTGTTCGTCTACAGCTACCAGCTCAATACCACGCAAGGCAGTATACAAACGCTCAAGAGCCGAGCGAGATTGCTTTAAGTTGTCTTCAGAGTAATTTAACTGGCTGCGGTAATGACCAGACAACAAGAAGTAACGCACTGTTTCAGGATCATACACTTCTAACACATCTTTGATGGTGAAGAAGTTACCTAAAGACTTAGACATTTTCTCTTTGTTTACCTGAACCATGCCAGAGTGCATCCAGTAGTTCACGTAATTGGTCTTATGAGCGCAGCAAGATTGAGCAATTTCGTTTTCATGGTGTGGAAAGGCTAAATCTGAACCGCCACCGTGAATATCAAATACATCCCCTAAGTGCTTCATATTCATTGCTGAACATTCAATGTGCCAGCCAGGGCGGCCTTTACCCCATGGAGAATCCCACATAGGCTCACCAGGTTTGGCACTTTTCCACAATACAAAATCTAGAGGATTACGCTTGTCCTCTTCTACTTCTACCCGCGCGCCTGCTTGTAGCATTTCTAAGTTTTGTAAGCTCAGCTTGCCGTAATCAGCGAAGGTGCTCACTTCAAACAGTACATCGCCGCTATCGGCAACATAGGCATGGCCATTAGCAATCAGCTTTTCTATCACCTCAATGATTTCTGGCATATGCGTTGTTACCCGAGGCTCAATATCTGGGCGCAGCATATTCAGTGCATCAAAGTCAGCATGCATTGCTTTAGTAAAACGCTCGGTTAAGGCATCGCAGCTTTCGCCGTTTTCAGCTGCACGTTTAATAATTTTGTCGTCTACGTCGGTAATATTGCGAACAAAATTAAGCTCGTACCCCGACCAACGTAAGTAGCGAGCAACCGTATCAAAAGCGACAAACGTACGCGCGTGGCCAATGTGACAGTAGTCGTAAATGGTAACTCCACAAACATACATACCCACTTTCCCTTCGACTAAGGGCTTAAACGCTTGTTTCTTGCGGGTTAAAGTATTGTATATCTGTAACATCTAATTGGTTTCCTGTTCCATTTACTGACTATTGCTAAGGTTGGCTATTCTAACACTGCGCTTGAGGAAAAACAGCCGAATTAAGCGCTGTGACTAGTCAGTAGACATGGGAAAGTTTAGAATCGGTGCACTTACCAAAAAAGGGTGAAACAATGGTTACTTTACATACAAATTTTGGCGACATCGTGGTTAAACTAAACACCGCTGAAGCGCCTGAAACAGCTGCTAACTTCATTGCTTATGCAAAAGATGGATTTTACAACGACACTATCTTCCACCGCGTAATCGATGGCTTTATGGTTCAAGGTGGTGGCTTTGCATCTGGCATGGAAGAGAAAGAAACCAAAGCGCCAATCAAAAACGAGGCGAACAACGGTTTATCTAACAAAACTGGCACCTTGGCAATGGCCCGCACCATGGATCCTCACTCAGCTTCTGCCCAGTTTTTCATTAACGTGAATGACAACACCTTCCTAGACTTTAAAGCAGAGACCACCGAAGGCTGGGGTTACTGCGTGTTTGGTGAAGTGGTTGAAGGCATGGATGTAGTCAACAAAATCAAAGGCGTAGACACTGGTAACTTTGGTTATGTTCACTCAGACGTGCCTTTAGAAGAAGTACTAATCACTTCTGTAAGTGTTGCGGAATAAGCTTACGTGCACACCTATTTCATTTCAGATTTACATCTAAGTGAAGATCGGCCTGACATTATTCAGGCCTTTCTCGACTTTTTGCAGCAACAAGCCCCTAAGGCCGAAGCCCTCTACATTTTGGGCGATTTATTCGAGTTTTGGATTGGTGATGACGATAAAACACCGGTGGCCAAGCAAGTAGAGCAAGCGTTAAAAGCTTTATCTGACAAAGGTGTGCCAAGTTACTTTATTCATGGCAACCGAGACTTTATGGTAGGCAAGGCTTACGCAAAACGCTGCGGCATGACCTTGCTTGAAGAAGAGAAATTGGTAGATCTTTACGGTCATAAAGTCTTAATTTTGCATGGCGATACCTTATGCACTGACGATGTAGGTTATCAAGAATACCGCGAGGTGACTCAAAAGCTTTGGCTTAGGCGCTTATTCTTATTGCTGCCTCTATTTGTTCGGCAAAAAATTGCCAACAAAATCCGCAGTAAAAGTAAACAAGCCAACACCAGCAAATCGCTTGGCATTATGGATGTTAACCAACAAGCCGTTGAACAACGCTTTGAATGTCAGGCTATCGACTACATGATCCACGGTCATACCCACCGACCTGATATCCACTCTATTCAGCAAACCAATAATACAATCAAGTATCGTGTAGTACTTGGAGATTGGTACCAACAAATGAGTGTATTAAAAATTGATCAAAACGGCTTAGAACTTAGCGCGAAAGGTCAGCTACAGAAGCTTGAGCTTGGTCAATAATTTAAACATTAAGTACTAGCACTTTGCTTAGGTAAATTGTTAATAAACCAAGCCAAGCACTTGAATACTCTACTCTTACCCAGATTCTCAGCAGAATCGTTTAATTAATAAACTACTTGACGATTTCATAGACATCGCGCATAACTTAATCATTAATGTTGCATTAATGTTAATTTTAGCGAGGACGCGCCTATGTTATTTAGTCATGTTTGGGGACTAGCTTCACATACAAAAGAAGAATGGCAAGACATTGACAAGCACCACGAAGGGATCGGAGCGAGCTTGTCGCACTTATTACTTATGGCACTTATTCCTGCCATTTGTGGTTACTTTTCTACCGTACACATTGGTTGGAAGGTGGGAGCAAACAGCTTTTCATTAACCAGCGACAGTGCCATTTTCATGTCTGTGGCTATGTATGCTGCCATGGTTACCGTAGTGTTGTGCTTAGCTTATGCAGCGCTTTGGATGGCAAAAACGTTTAATACCGATACCACCTACCAGCAAACCTTAGAGCTATCTGCTTACGTAGCCACACCAATTTATATGGTGGGCTTTGCCGCGCTTTATCCAGAACCTTGGTTTGTTATGGTTGCCGGCTTAGTTGGCGTTACTTACGCCGTATATTTGCTGTACACGGGTGTGCCTATCATTATGCACATCCCAGAAGAGCGAGGCTTCATCTTTGCCAGTAGCCTAGTTACTGTTGGCTTGGTGATGTTGGTGACCGTGCTCATCTCAACCGTTATTTTATGGTCTAGCGGCGCAGGCCCCATCTTTGCGAACTGACGCAAGGCCAAAACAAAAAGCTCGCAACTAAGCGAGCTTTTTTATTGGCTAAAGGGCTATTTTAAACGCCTTCTCTTTGCCGCTTGGCTTTGCGTGCGAGAGCGGTGTTTACGCACCGACTTTCTAATACGCTGGGTACTGCGAACACGATCTTCCACCTTGATAATCGTATTCTCTTCTTTATTAAGCTGTACCAACTTACGCAAGTAGTTTACTTGATCTAAGGGCATTTCTTGCCAGCCGCTGCGTGGCAAACCTTTAGGTAAAGGAATAAGCCCATAACGAACCCGAATCAAACGGCTCACTTGCATGCCTTGAGATTCCCACATTCTGCGCACTTCGCGATTACGACCCTCGCTTAGTGTCACGGAGTACCACTGATTAATACCCTCGCCGCCTTGGCGCTTAACCGTGGTAAATGCTGCTCGGCCATCTTCTAATTCAACACCGGTGCGCAAGTTACGAATTACTTCGTCATCTACATCACCAAATACCCGTACTGCATATTCGCGTTCAACTTCGAAACTTGGATGCATTAAACGGTTGGCCAACTCGCCATCGGTAGTAAATAACAATAAACCAGAGGTATTGATATCTAATCGACCTACCGCAATCCAGCGACCATGTTGCAAACGTGGTAAGCGGTCAAATACAGTTTCTCGCCCTTCAGGGTCATTGCGAGAACAGATTTCACCTTCAGACTTATGGTAAGCCAATACTCGACAAATGGTGTCTTCGACTTTTTGGATGTCGATGATGCGGCCATCCACCCTTACTTCAACCCCTTCTTCGATGCGATCACCTAAAGTGGCAATACTCCCATCTACGCTTACTCTCCCTGCGTCAATTACAGCTTCCATCTCACGACGTGAGCCTAAACCGCTACGGGCCAGGACTTTTTGAAGTTTTTCACTCATATTTCTTATCCGGGTGGTAATGTGCGCTAAGTCTGAAAGTCTTGCGGCAGTTTTTCAAGTAAAGATTGATCTAATTCTGGCAAATCGGCCAGATCTTTCAAACCAAAGTAATCTAAGAAGCTTGTTGTAGTTGCAAATAAGGTAGGACGGCCGGGAATTTCTTTATGTCCAACGCTGCGGATCCAATTGCGCTCTCTCAATACACTTATGATATGGCTGCTCACTGCCACTCCCCTAATCGCTTCGATCTCACCGCGAGTAATTGGCTGGCGATAAGCAATTAAAGTGAGCGTTTCTAACATTGCTCGGCTAAATTTCGGGGCTTTTTCAGCCCATAAGTTGGCTAATTGTGGCGCATATTCTTGGCGCGCTCTAAATTGAAACCCGGATGCGGTTTCGGCCAACTCAATACCCGAATCTTGATAACGCAAAGACAACTCTTCAAGCACCATATTCACTTGTGCTTTAGCTAATCCTACATCTGCCAACACCGTGGCTTGCAGCTCTTTAACGCTGAGCGGTCTGCCAGCAACAAACAAAGCGGCTTCAACTAACTTAACTAAATTGGGTTTAGCCATGCTCAGAGATCTCCGCATCAACTAATAATACTTGAATAGGCTGCAGAGGCTGACTTTGCACACACTTGATATAACCTTCTTTGACTAACTCAAGTATTGCTAAAAAACTTACCACTAAACCGCTACGACCTTCAGATAAGGAAAACAACTGACTAAATTCGACAAACTGGTGTTGTTGTAACTTGGCCAATATATCGCTCATCCTTTGCCGAGTAGACAGTTTTTCACGCTTAATTTCATGATGTTCAAAGTTAGCCACTCGCTGAGCAATACCCCGCATAGCTTGAATCAACTCATCCATCGTCACTTCTGGGTAAATAACATTGATTGGCATATCTTGAGGGCGGTTGATGGTAGCTGTGTAAGTATCTCGTTGCTGTCTTGGTAAACTATCTACTTTTTCGGTGGCATTTTTATATAACTCATACTCTTGAAGACGCCGAATAAGCTCAGCCCGTGGGTCTTCCTCAACTTGTTCGTGCTCTTGTACTGGTAGCAAGCTACGCGATTTAATTTCGGTTAACAGCGCTGCCATTACCAAATACTCTGCTGCGAGCTCTAATTTGAGCATTCGCATTGCTTCAATATATTCCATATATTGCTGGGTGATTGCTAATACAGGTAAGTGCTCAATATCCAACTTCTGCTTTCGGATTAAATACAGCAATAAATCCAAAGGCCCCTCAAACTGCTCCAGAATCACTTCCATGGCATCCGGCGGAATAAACAAATCCTCCGGCATGTCTAGCCAAGGCTCACCATTTACGCTGGCTAGGGTTAATTGCTGAGTAGGAGAAGCCTGTTCAGACATTATTCAAATGGGCTCGTATCACCGGAGCCACTGCGCAATATCTCTGGCTCATCTTCTGAAAGATCAATAACAGTAGTAGGCTGCTCGCCTAAATAGCCACCGTTAACAATTAAATCTACTTGGTGTTCCAATAGGTCGCGTATTTGTTCCGGATCAGATTCGGTGTAGTCATTGCCCGGCAAAATTAAGCTCGATGACATTAGTGGCTCACCAAGAGCTTCCAGCATCGCCAATGCAATTTTGTTGTCGGGAACTCGAATACCTATGGTTTTACGTTTAGGGTTGAGTAAACGACGTGGCACTTCCTTGGTACCTTTAAAAATAAAGGTATATGGTCCTGGGGTATTGTTGCGTAACAAGCGATAAGCTTGGTTACCCACTCGTGCGTATTCCGAGAGCTCAGATAAATCGCGACACATCAAAGTAAAATGGTGGTTTTTATCTAACTGACGAATACGGCAAATGCGCTCTAATGCGGCTTTATCGCCAATATGGCAACCAATGGCATAGCCTGAATCGGTTGGGTAGATCACCACCCCGCCCTGCTGAATATGATTAGCCGCTTGATTCATCAAGCGCTGTTGAGGGTTGTCGGGGTGTACATAGAAAAACTGACTCATAACTGTCCCTGCGATTAATGGGCCTAGCGATTGGATTCAGGAGAGAAGCCAGGCCACAACTGCCAAATAGCTTGGCACTTTTCTGGTAATTGTAAGCCTCTACCTAATTCACGCCAAGGAGAGGGATGATGAAAATCAGAGCCTTGAGAAGCACGTAATCCATTTTGTTCGGCTAAATCGGCTAGCCACAGTAATTGGTCTTTAGACATTTGCGGCATTGCCACTTCTACGCCGTCGCCGCCCAATTCGGCAAACTCGGCCAACAACTTACGCACCCATTTATTCGACAAATCATAATGAGTTGGGTGAGCCAATACAGCAACACCGCCAGCATGATGAATAACCTCTATTGCATCGCCCATGCTCATCCAATTATTAGGCACATAACCGGTATTGCCACGGCTTAAATACTTATCAAATACTTTATTGAAATTAGCCGCTATACCACGTTCCACCAATACCTTAGCAAAATGGGAACGGGTTATCGGGGCTGTACCCGCCAATTGTTTTGCATCACTGTAAACATCATGGATACCGGCTTTTGCTAAACGGCGGCTCATTTCTTGAGCTCGAACTTCTCGCTTGTCTCGTTGTTCAGCCAAGTGCCTTTGTAATTCTGTAGACGTCACATCGATATTCAAGCCTACAATATGAATATCAAAAGCATGCCAAGCAGTAGAGATTTCGGTGCCAGTGATAATTTGCACATGCTTCGCATTAGCTTTTGCTTCTGCAATGCCAGCGGTGGTGTCGTGGTCGGTAATAGCCAATACGTCGACTTGCATGTTTTCGGCACGCATTACTATTTCAGTTGGGCTTAAGCCACCATCCGAGGCAGTAGTATGGCAATGCAAATCAAATCGCATTAAATTTCCTAAATTTTTTCTTGACTTGGTGATGTCATTTACAGTTAACTTAGTCTATCAAAATGACTAGGAATAAGCATGACAACTTTTCTTCTTACCAACAAATCTTGGTGGTGGCGCACTCCGAAATAAACGGGTGTGAGTTGTTGTATTTCCAATACATTGAACAGAACAACAAAAAGCCCGCTTAATGCGGGCTTTTTTTATATTTGCGCTACGGCCTTAACGAGGAGTAACGAACCATGAGTAATCACCCTAGGGTGCAGCTAAGCAACAACTTAATTGATGCTAGCTACGTGCTTGACCCACTAAGCTTATATCAAGAGCTTTGCAAAGAGAGTCAGCACAACGTTTTGCTAGAATCCTGCGAGATAGACAGCAAAGAAAACCTTCAAAGTTTAATTTTGGCCGATGCAGCCTTAAAGATAACTTGTAAAGGTCGTCAAGTGACGTTTACTGCGGTATCACTCAATGGTGAAGCGGTTATCTCGGCGGTTGTAGAACACAGTGACAACAGCTTAATCACCGAACATAGTGCAACTCAACTGGTTTTAGATTACCCACTCCCAGCCGCTAATTTGGATGAAGATTCTCGTTTAAAAGCGAGCTCTCCTGTTGATGCCTTACGATTAATAACCACACTTTACGGTGAGCTAGCCTCTCATGATAAAGGCGTTTTTATCGGCGGTGTATTTGCCTATGATTTCATCGCCAGCTTTGAGCAACTACAAGACGTCGCCGAAAGCACCAACATTTGCCCCGACTATCAGTTCTACCTCGCCGAAACATTGCTACTAATAGACCACCAAGAACAAGTGACTCACTTAATTGGCTCGGTATATAACGAAGGTGAGCAAGCTAGAATAAATCAACGCCTAGCCCACTTAGTAGAATTATGTGAGCACAAAAATCACCAACAAGCGCAGCCAGATTTTAGTGATTACCAAGGAAAGATTGAAGCTGACATTAGCGACCGAGACTTCTGCCAGAATGTAGAAACTATGAAAGACTACATTCGCCAAGGTGACATTTTTCAAGTTGTTCCATCTCGCAGTTTTAAACTCTCTTGTCCCGATAGCCTTGCTGCTTACCGCGAACTAAAGATCACCAACCCTAGCCCTTACATGTTCTACCTGCAAGACAGCGAATTTGTATTGTTTGGCGCCTCTCCAGAAAGTGCGATTAAGTACTCTAGCCATAATCGCGATGTTGAAATCTACCCCATTGCAGGTACTCGTAAACGCGGTTTTAATGCCGATGGCTCAATCAATCAAGATTTAGACGGACGACTAGAGCTAGAGCTGCGCCTAGATAAAAAAGAGACCGCCGAACACATAATGCTGGTTGATTTAGCCCGTAATGACGTTGCTCGAATCAGTGAGCCGGGTACTCGCCACGTAGCAGACCTACTAAAAGTAGACCGTTACAGCCACGTTATGCATTTGGTATCGAGAGTTGTAGGCACCTTACGCAGTGACCTAGATGCACTGCACGCCTACCAAGCCTGCATGAACATGGGAACCCTAGTGGGCGCGCCTAAAATTCGTGCTTCAGAGTTAATTCGCCAAGTGGAGCAGCAACGCCGAGGCAGTTATGGCGGAGCGGTAGGTTATCTTGCAGGTAACGGCGACATGGACAGCTGTATCGTTATTCGTTCTGCTTTTGTTAAAGATCAGGTCGCACATGTTCAAGCTGGTGCAGGTGTGGTGTATGATTCACTGCCTCAGGCCGAAGCAGATGAAACCCGAAACAAAGCAGCAGCGGTGCTAAACGCAATAGCCCGTGCTCACGGTTCAACTTTGAAGGATGTTAGCCATGACTCATAGTGTATTTTTGCTCGATAACTTTGACTCGTTCACTTACAACCTTGTTGATCAGTTTCGCAGCCAAGGCTTAGATGTGAGCATCTACCGCAATCACTTAAGCGCCAAAGAAATTAAGCAGCATATTGATGATAGCCCTACACCGCCGGTATTGGTTTTATCACCGGGGCCAGGTAACCCACAGCAAGCAGGCTGTATGTTAGAGCTAATTAATTTGTGTAAAGGTGAAGTGCCTATTATTGGTATTTGCCTTGGCCACCAAGCGCTAGTAGAAAGCTACGGTGGTGTGGTAGGTAAAGCTGATGAAATTGTGCATGGTAAGTCATCGGCTATTGAGCACGACAACCGTTTAATGTTTGAAGGTTTAACTAACCCACTTCCAGTTGCGCGTTATCACTCCTTGGTAGCTACCTCGATGCCAGAAGGCCTAGTGGTAAGTGCCCACTACCAAAAAATGCCAATGGCAATCATTAACGAGCAGGATAAGGTTGTTGGCTTTCAATTTCACCCAGAATCCATTTTAACCAGCGAAGGGGCAACACTGTTAGCCCGCAGCCTAGACTGGGCAATCCAACAGGAGCAAGCATAATGCAGGCTATTTTAGAGCAGCTATATCAAGGAAAAGATTTAAGCATTGAACAAGCGCAGCAAGTGTTCAGTCAGGTGATTCAAGGTGAAGTAGAGCCAATTGTCTTATCTTCACTGTTAACCGCGCTAAAAATTAAAGGCGAGCAACCGCAGGAAATTGCGGGTGCAGCCAAAGCCTTGCTTGCCAACGCTGCGCCTTTCCCAAGCCCTGAATACGACTTTGCAGATATTGTTGGCACAGGTGGTGATGGCCACAACACCATTAATATCTCAACCACTTCGGCTTTTGTCGCGGCTAGCCTTGGGGTTAAAGTTGCCAAACACGGTAACCGCAGCGTATCGAGTAAATCGGGCTCTTCAGATTTGTTGGCGGCTTTAGGCATTAACATCCAAATGACACCTGAAACAGCCCGCCGTTGTTTAGATGAACTAGGCCTGTGCTTCTTGTTTGCTCCTCAATACCACGCTGGTGTGCGCCACGCGATGCCAGTGCGACAAACCTTAAAAACTCGCACCATATTTAATGTATTGGGCCCGCTAATAAACCCGGCTCACCCAAGCATGGAAGTGATGGGCGTTTACGACCCGGCGCTTATTTCGCCTATTGCGCATACCTTGCAACAACTAGGCATGAAAAAAGCCATGGTGGTTCACGGTGCAGGCTTAGACGAAGTAGCCATTCATGGTGAAACTCAAATTGCTGAAATTAACGGCGACAAGATTACCGAATATAGCTTAACCCCTTCTGATTTTGGTGTTGAGCAAGCCGATCTAGATGCCATTAAAGGTGGCACTCCTGAAAAAAACAAAGCCATCACTTTACAGTTATTGCAAGGCACCGCGACACCAGCACAACAAGCAGCTGTTGCAGTTAATGTTGCCTTGTTACTTAAGCTTGCAGGTAAAGCTGATGATGTTGCTCAAGGCGTTAAAATGGCCTTAGATGAAATGGCCTCTGGTCGTCCACTAACCCTAGCAAACCAATTGGCGGAGATGAGTCAGTGAGCCAAGCAGAAACAAAACAAACCACCATTCTAGATAAAATTGTGGCTGACAAAGAAATTTGGTTAGCAGAGCGTATGCAAAGCATAACACTAGCAAGCTTTATAGATCAGGTTAAGCCCACAGAGCGCAGTTTTTATGATGCGCTATCAGGCTCACCCGCTAAGTTTATTCTTGAGTGTAAAAAGGCTTCTCCATCTAAAGGCTTGATTCGCCCAGAGTTCGACTTAGACCTAATTGCTGGCGTATATAAAAACTATGCTGCAGCCATTTCTGTGCTTACCGATACTAAGTACTTTCAAGGTGAGTTTGACTACGTGACTCAAGTACGTGGACAAGTTGAGCAGCCGGTTCTTTGTAAAGACTTCTTCATTGACGAATACCAAATCTACCTAGCGCGTTATCACAAAGCCGACGCCACCTTACTGATGTTGTCGGTATTGGATGACAACGAGTACCGCTTGCTGGCCGAGGTTGCTCATAAGCTCAACATGGGCGTACTTACCGAAGTAAGCAACCAAGAAGAACTTGAGCGCGCCATTGATCTAAATGCAAAAGTTATCGGTATTAACAACCGCAACTTGCGTGACTTATCGATAACCTTAGACAGAACGCCTGAGCTGGCGAAACAAATTCCTGACGATCGAATCATCATCTCAGAGTCCGGTATTTATCAGCACCAACAAGTTCGCGAACTGGCCAAATACGCCAACGGATTTTTGGTAGGCAGCTCACTAATGAGCCAAGATGACGTAGACATGGCTTGCCGCAAGCTTATTTTGGGCGAAAACAAGGTGTGTGGATTAACCCGCGAGCTAGACGTACAAGCCGTTTATCAAGCAGGTGCAGTATACGGCGGCCTAATTTTCGCTGAGAAGTCACCGCGCTACGTAAGCCTAGCCCAAGCAGAAAAGCTCACCCAAGTCGCTCCGCTTAATTTTGTTGGTGTATTTGTAAATAGCTCGGTTGAAGAAGTGGCAACAATTGCCAATAAGCTGAAACTACATGCCGTTCAGTTGCATGGCAGCGAAGACCCACAATATATTACAGAGTTAAAAAACAAACTGAATAACAGCTTAGTATGGAAAGCGCTAGGGGTGAGTGATGCCCTGCCAGAAGCACCTAACAATGCCGACAAGATTTTGTTCGACAGCAAAGTCGCCGGCCAATGTGGCGGCACCGGACAAACCTTCAACTGGCAACTATTAGGTGAGCACAGCCAAGGTGCGATGCTAGCAGGCGGCATAAGCCCAAGCAACATCCAAGGTGCGCTAGCCTACGCCGCTGCAGGCTTAGATTTAAACTCCGGTGTTGAGCAAACACCAGGCGTTAAAGACCCAGCAAAAATTATTGCTGCGTTCGAACAGATTAGACAGTACTAGTCTCAAGAGATTAGTCACTGTTAACCATTATTAACGAATAAGAGTCAACAATGAGTAAATTAAATTCATATTTCGGCGAGTTTGGTGGGCAGTTTGTGCCACAAATATTAGTGCCAGCACTCGACCAACTAGAACAAGCTTTTATTGATGCCCAAGAAGACCCAGACTTTTTAAAAGAGTTTAATGGACTACTAAGCGAATATGCAGGCAGACCAACCCCGCTAACCTTGTGCCGCAATTTAACTGCTGGCACTAAAACTAAGATCTACCTTAAGCGTGAAGACTTGCTGCACGGCGGCGCCCATAAAACCAACCAAGTACTTGGGCAGGCATTGCTTGCTAAGCGTATGGGCAAAAAAGAAATCATTGCTGAAACGGGTGCTGGACAACATGGCGTGGCAACGGCCTTAGCTTGTGCCCTGCTCGGCCTTAAGTGTCGTGTTTACATGGGTGCCGTTGATTGTGAACGCCAAAAACCTAATGTATTCAGAATGAAGTTGATGGGTGCAGAAGTTATTCCTGTGCATAGTGGTTCTTCAACTCTGAAAGATGCCTGTAACGAAGCATTACGTGACTGGGCTGCTAGTTACGACAGCGCTCACTACCTGCTAGGTACTGCGGCTGGCCCCCATCCATTCCCAACCATTGTGCGTGAGTTCCAGAAAATGATTGGCGAAGAAGCTAAACAACAGATCCTTGAAGCTGAAGGTCGCTTACCTGACGCAGTCATTGCATGTGTTGGTGGCGGATCTAACGCCATTGGCATGTTTGCTGACTTCATTAAAGAAGAAGAGGTAAAACTAATTGGCGTTGAACCTGCTGGCAAAGGCATAGATACCGACCAACATGGCGCGCCGCTTAAACACGGCCGTAAAGGTATGTTCTTTGGTATGCATTCATTATTGATGCAAGATCCAAACGGTCAAATTGAAGAGTCTTATTCTATTTCTGCTGGCTTAGATTTTCCGTCTGTGGGTCCGCAACACGCTCACTTAAACGCCATTGGCAGAGCCGGTTATGAATCAGCAACTGACGAAGAAGCCTTAGAAGCCTTCCAAATTTTAGCTGAAAGTGAAGGTATTATTCCGGCTCTTGAGTCTGCTCACGCCTTGGCTTACGCGCTTAAATTAGCGAAGCAAGATAAAGACAAAGAACAAATTTTGTTAGTAAATCTATCGGGACGTGGCGACAAAGACATCTTCACCGTAGCCGAAATATTCGAACAAAGAGGAAGCTTATAATGACGCAACGTTACGCTAACCTATTCGAGCAATTAGCCAGCCAACAACAAGGCGCCTTTGTTCCCTTTGTTACACTTGGTGATCCAGATTTAGAGCAATCGCTAGCAATTGTAGATGTCTTAGTTGAAGGAGGTGCTGATGCACTAGAGTTGGGTATTCCTTTCTCTGACCCTGTAGCCGATGGCCCAACTATTCAAGGTGCCAATGTACGTGCTCTAGCGGCTGATGTGACTCCGCCTAAGTGTTTAGAGATGCTAAGTGCGATTCGTAAAAAGCACCCACAAGTACCTATTGGACTGCTGCTTTACGCTAACTTGGTTTATTCAACCGGCATTGATTCCTTCTATCAAAAGCTTGCCGCTGCAGGAGTAGACTCGGTGCTAGTGGCAGATGTACCTATTCGTGAATCAGCGCCATTTAGAGAAGCCGCTGATAAACATGGCTTACAAAGCATCTTTATAGCGCCACCAAACGCCGATGAAGCTACTTTAGCCAAGGTAGCTGAATATGGGCAAGGTTATACCTACCTCGTTAGCCGAGCAGGTGTTACCGGTACAGAAACTAAAGCAGGCGCTCCAGTGGGAGAGCTGTTAAACAAGCTTAAGCAACATAATGCGCCGCCAGCCTTACTGGGTTTTGGAATAGCTACGCCTCAGCAGGTAAAAGAAACCATTGAAGCTGGAGCAGCTGGCGCCATTTCTGGCTCAGCCGTGGTTAAAATCATCGAAAACAACCTTGATGACAAAGCGCAAATGCTTGTAACACTCAAGCAGTTTGCCTGTGACATGAAAGCGGCTACCGTTTAGCCAAAGATCTTGCTACTATCAAAAGCCGCTTTTTAGCGGCTTTTTTATTAACAGCTGGCGCTGAGGAACTATGAAACAATTTTTCGAGTTTATCCCTTTAATTATTTTTTTCGCTGTATATAAAATGCAGGACATTTACGCGGCAACCCTAGCATTAATTATCTCTACAGCACTGCTATTGGCTATCTCATACATCAAAAACAAAAAAGTTGAGAAAATGCATCTCATCTCCTTTGTACTTATTTTGGTATTTGGTGGTTTAACCTTAATTCTGCGCGATGACGACTTCATCAAATGGAAACCTACCGTTATTAATTGGATATTTGGCTTAGTACTTTTAGTCAGTCAGTTTGCATTTGGTAGTCCGCTTATCAAAAAAATGCTTGGCAAAGAAATGACTTTGCCTGACGATATTTGGTCCAAAGTAAACGTGGCTTGGGCATTATTCTTTATCGCTTGTGGCACGCTAAACCTCTATATAGCCTTTAGCTTCTCAGAGGAGTTTTGGGTTAACTTTAAGGTATTTGGTCTACTTGGATTAACCTTAGTATTCACGGTTGGTACGGTGGTTTACCTTTATAAGCATTTGCCAAAAGAACAAAAAGAATCACTCACAGAGAAAAAGGATTAATAGCATGTGGTATGTAATTTATGCGAAAGATGTCGCTAATAGTTTAGATAAACGCAAACAAGCTCGCCCCGCTCACTTAGAGCGTTTAAACGCTTTACTCAACGAAGGGCGATTATTAGTTGCCGGCCCAATGCCTGCCATAGATGCTGAAGATCCTGCAGAGGCCGGTTTTACTGGCTCAACAGTCATCGCTGAGTTCGAAAGTTTGGCTGATGCAAAAGCTTGGGCTGATGCTGACCCTTATGTTGCTGCAGGCGTTTACGCAAAGGTAAGTGTAAAGCCCTTCAAAAAAGTACTTCCTTAATCTAATTGGGCGAGCTATCGCCCAATTGTCATCTTAGCGTCACAATTTAGCCCAAATGAGTGATTCGCATATAAAACATATCTTCTACTGTTATTCATGGTTTTATCAAAAAGGAGAATGAACCATGAAATTAATTCAGCTGGTACTGGTGCTTGTATTTAGTTTAATCAATATACAATCAGCCTTAGCTAATGAAAATCTAACACCAATCAACTTAAATACAGCCAGTGCAGAACAACTAGATTCTCTAAAAGGCGTTGGTGAGTCAAAATCCATCGCGATCGTTCAGTACCGCAAGCAACATGGCAATTTCAAAAACATTGAACAGATTGTGCTAGTGCCAGGCATTGGTGAAAAAATCTACTTGGATAACAAAGACAGGATCTACGTAGACTAAGTTAGTCTTTTGGCATCGTCCGTAGCTCGCTATCACTGCAAGGGCGATGACTTCCCCATCCCAAAAAAAATGTCACAGGTATAGCTATTCGCAAATATCTCAATTTAAAATGTCATTTTGGCGTGTTACAGTGCATCGGTATTTAACCTTATTTTTCAAGAGACTGAAAATGACCCAACAAGTACAAAAAGCTGTACTACCGGTAGCAGGATTAGGAACAAGAATGCTACCTGCAACCAAAGCCATCCCTAAAGAGATGTTACCAATTGTAGATAAGCCTTTGATTCAATATGTTGTTCAAGAAGCTATATCTGCAGGCATTAAAGAGATCATTTTAGTAACCCACTCTAGTAAGAACTCTATAGAAAACCATTTTGATACTAGCTTCGAACTAGAAGCCACATTAGAGAAAAGGGTAAAGCGTCAACTACTAAACGAAGTACGTTCAATTTGCCCCAAAGACGTTACCATCATGCACGTTCGCCAAGGCGTTGCAAAAGGCCTAGGACACGCAATCCTATGTGCTCATCCCCTAATAGGTGACGAACCCTTTGCTGTCCTTCTACCCGATGTTGTGCTCGATGATTCAACCTCAGACCTGCGTACTGAAAACTTAGCTGACATGGTGACTAAATTTAACCAGACTGGCTCGAGCCAAGTAATGGTTGAAGCAGTCGCCCAAGAGGACGTGAGTAAATTTGGTATCGTAGATATTGATGGTAAGAAGCTAAAGCCGGGTGAATCATCAGATATGATAGGTTCGGTAGAAAAGCCAGCGATTGAAGAAGCGCCTTCAAACTTGGCGGTTGTTGGCCGCTATGTATTATCGGCTCAAATATGGAAAGAATTAGAAAGAACCGCTCCTGGTGCTGGTGACGAAATCCAACTTACTGATGCCATTGCAAGCTTGATGGAAAAAGAAACCACCCAAGCTTATTACATGGTAGGTAAAAGCCATGACTGCGGCAGTAAGTTTGGCTATATGAAAGCCATCGTCGAATTTGGCTTACGCCACCCAGAGTTAAGAGACCGCTTTAAGAAGTACCTTGCTGAGTTAAAACTTTAATTTTTAGTTGGTTATTGCTGGAAATTTATCACTTTCAGTGATAAAAATGTAAGTAGATGTGGCAAGAATCACCACACAGTAATACAATGAAACAGTAATATATTTAATACAGGGAAATTTCATGAAAACTTTACTTTTAGCTGGTGTAGCAGCTTTAGCTTTATCTTCTAACGTATTCGCACAAGAAGCAGCTGCTGGTACAGCTGGCGGAGCTGCTGGTGGCGCTGGTGTTACAGCTGGTGTAGTTGGTGGTGTTGTTGCTGCAACTGCAGTTGTTGGTATTGCCGCGAATCAAAACAATGATTCAACAACTGGCACTTCAACTTCTACAACTACTTCTACAGCTCAATAAGCTATCAGAAATAGTATTAAAAGGCAGCATTCGCTGCCTTTTTGTTATTAAAATTGCCAACACCAATTCCTTCACTTTCTTTTTCTTATCCGTTCACTTCGTTAAACGACTCAATAAGCACGAAGAGTAATTTCCGCGCAGCTGGATAGCTACACATTTATGATTTGAGCCCTCGTTAAGAAGCAAGCCAAGCGTAATCACTGGTCGACCTTGTATGTGCAAGAGGACGATGTCTGTGATGTGCTCGGTTGGCACTCTTGAGAAAGTGATTGAGGATTGAGTGTGAGCATATCTGGAAGGCTTTTGTGGGACTAAACCGCAGGCAATAAAAAAGCCCTCGTCGTATGACGAGGCTTAGTATAGGAGCCTGGCGGTGGTCAGGTGCGCAGCATAGCTGCTTGTGCTTCGGCGGAACAAAACTGCGTTTTGTCCTTAACCGCCTCCGCCCTACTTTTGAAAGCAGGCCATGCTAAACACAAACAAAAAGGGCTTCCCAATCGGGAAGCCCTTTTCGATAATGAGAGCCTGGCAGTGACCTACTTTCACATGGGGAAACCCCACACTATCATCGGCGCAGTTGCGTTTCACTTCTGAGTTCGGCATGGGATCAGGTGGGTCCACAACGCTATTGCCACCAGGCAAAAACTGTTGTCTTTAACATTCGAAAAAGCTAAAAATATCTCACGAGTACTAACAAGTATTCATGGTCAAAAAATAAGGTATCTATAAGCAACACCCTTTAGGTGTTGTATGGTTAAGCCTCACGGGTAATTAGTACAAGTTAGCTCAATGCCTCACAGCACTTACACACCTTGCCTATCAACGTTGTAGTCTCCAACGGCCCTTCAGAGGACTTAAAGTCCTAGTGAGAATTAATCTCGAGGCCTGCTTCCCGCTTAGATGCTTTCAGCGGTTATCAGTTCCGAACGTAGCTACTGGGCAATGCTATTGGCATAACAACCCAAACACCAGCGGTTCGTCCACTCCGGTCCTCTCGTACTAGGAGCAGCTCCCCTCAATTCTCAAACGCCCACGGCAGATAGGGACCGAACTGTCTCACGACGTTCTAAACCCAGCTCGCGTACCACTTTAAATGGCGAACAGCCATACCCTTGGGACCGACTTCAGCCCCAGGATGTGATGAGCCGACATCGAGGTGCCAAACACCGCCGTCGATATGAACTCTTGGGCGGTATCAGCCTGTTATCCCCGGAGTACCTTTTATCCGTTGAGCGATGGCCCTTCCATACAGAACCACCGGATCACTATGACCTACTTTCGTACCTGCTCGACGTGTCTGTCTCGCAGTTAAGCTGGCTTATGCCATTGCACTAACCGTATGATGTCCGACCATACTTAGCCAACCTTCGTGCTCCTCCGTTACTCTTTGGGAGGAGACCGCCCCAGTCAAACTACCCACCAGACACTGTCCGCAATCCCGATAAGGGACCAACGTTAGAACATCAACACTACAAGGGTGGTATTTCAAGGTCGGCTCCACATCATCTAGCGACAACGCTTCAAAGCCTCCCACCTATCCTACACATGTAGGGTCAATGTTCAGTGTCAAGCTGTAGTAAAGGTTCACGGGGTCTTTCCGTCTAGCCGCGGGTACACCGCATCTTCACGGCAATTTCAATTTCACTGAGTCTCGGGTGGAGACAGCTTGGCCATCATTACGCCATTCGTGCAGGTCGGAACTTACCCGACAAGGAATTTCGCTACCTTAGGACCGTTATAGTTACGGCCGCCGTTTACCGGGGCTTCGATCAATAGCTTCGTCCAAAGACTAACCACA